>NZ_CP182573.1:1473750-2947500 GCF_054301215.1 Schinkia acidoalkalinis | reverse complement strand
CTCCCAGCGACTAGTAAACTTCGCTCATCTCCCTACGATAAGTCAACATCGACTCACTTTCGTTCGTCGTGTTTCCTTTATCTCAGTCGATGCGCTCCAGTTTATACGTCGCTAAACGGTCGCTTCCGCTTTTCTATTTTCCTTAGAAAGGAGGTGATCCAGCCGCACCTTCCGATACGGCTACCTTGTTACGACTTCACCCCAATCATCTGTCCCACCTTAGGCGGCTGGCTCCAAAAGGTTACCCCACCGACTTCGGGTGTTACAAACTCTCGTGGTGTGACGGGCGGTGTGTACAAGGCCCGGGAACGTATTCACCGCGGCATGCTGATCCGCGATTACTAGCGATTCCGGCTTCATGTAGGCGAGTTGCAGCCTACAATCCGAACTGAGAATGGCTTTATGGGATTGGCTCCACCTCGCGGTCTTGCTTCCCTTTGTACCATCCATTGTAGCACGTGTGTAGCCCAGGTCATAAGGGGCATGATGATTTGACGTCATCCCCACCTTCCTCCGGTTTGTCACCGGCAGTCTCCCTAGAGTGCCCAACTGAATGCTGGCAACTAAGGACAAGGGTTGCGCTCGTTGCGGGACTTAACCCAACATCTCACGACACGAGCTGACGACAACCATGCACCACCTGTCACTCTGTCCCCGAAGGGAAAGTCCTATCTCTAGGATTGTCAGAGGATGTCAAGACCTGGTAAGGTTCTTCGCGTTGCTTCGAATTAAACCACATGCTCCACCGCTTGTGCGGGCCCCCGTCAATTCCTTTGAGTTTCAGTCTTGCGACCGTACTCCCCAGGCGGAGTGCTTAATGCGTTAGCTGCAGCACTGAAGGGCGGAAACCCTCCAACACTTAGCACTCATCGTTTACGGCGTGGACTACCAGGGTATCTAATCCTGTTTGCTCCCCACGCTTTCGCGCCTCAGCGTCAGTTACAGACCAAAGAGCCGCCTTCGCCACTGGTGTTCCTCCACATCTCTACGCATTTCACCGCTACACGTGGAATTCCGCTCTTCTCTTCTGCACTCAAGTTCCCCAGTTTCCAATGACCCTCCCCGGTTGAGCCGGGGGCTTTCACATCAGACTTAAAGAACCGCCTGCGCGCGCTTTACGCCCAATAAATCCGGACAACGCTTGCCACCTACGTATTACCGCGGCTGCTGGCACGTAGTTAGCCGTGGCTTTCTCGTTAGGTACCGTCAAGGTACCAGCAGTTAACTGATACTTGTTCTTCCCTAACAACAGAGCTTTACGACCCGAAGGCCTTCATCGCTCACGCGGCGTTGCTCCGTCAGACTTTCGTCCATTGCGGAAGATTCCCTACTGCTGCCTCCCGTAGGAGTCTGGGCCGTGTCTCAGTCCCAGTGTGGCCGATCACCCTCTCAGGTCGGCTACGCATCGTCGCCTTGGTGAGCCGTTACCTCACCAACTAGCTAATGCGCCGCGGGCCCATCTGTAAGTGATAGCCGAAACCATCTTTTATCATAAGACCATGTGGTCTCATGAGTTATCCGGTATTAGCTCCGGTTTCCCGAAGTTATCCCAGTCTTACAGGCAGGTTGCCCACGTGTTACTCACCCGTCCGCCGCTGAATCAGAGGAGCAAGCTCCTCGTCATCCGCTCGACTTGCATGTATTAGGCACGCCGCCAGCGTTCGTCCTGAGCCAGGATCAAACTCTCCAAAAAGTGTTTGATTGCTCAAAATTAAACTGACTTGTGTTGAACTCAAAAGTTCAACTTTGTTTGCACGCTTGACATTTTGTTTAGTTTTCAAAGATCATTTCAATTTCATTTAGCCACTGTCTTTCAGCGACATTTCTTATCATAACAAACGTTTACGCTGAAGTCAACAACTTTTATTCTTTTATTTTCAAAAACACTTAAAAAACTATGCCGCAAAAGCGACTTTTCCAATATAACATCATAATCAAGCGTGGTCAATATTAAATTGTGAACTTTTTTTGAAATTTCTATGCATATAATTTGTATATTTTGGTAACGCTTTCATATAATTATGAATAAATTACTATAGCACTTACAAACTCAAATGTTTGGTAAGACAAACAAATCAAAATCAGTTTGGGAGGTAATTAGACCGTGATTAAGAACATCATTAGTTATGTAATACCTTTTGGAGGATTGTTGGCTTTAATTTTTTCATTTCATTATTTAGATAAGTATGCTGCAACACCTATACCTAAAGAAGAGTCAATAAATACAGATGACAATGTTGAGTAATTAGGCTTAACCACTAAGTTTCTTATGTGGTTAGCCTCTTTTCTTTATTTAAGAACGAGTGTGCCTCACACATTATTTACGGTAAACAACATAAAACGGTTTTTTATCTGTTTGACCATTATGACCAATAGCTTCTACAACAATAAAGGTCAGTAAATTTTCTTGCCCATAAAAGAAAATGGTAGACCAACCGTCACTACCATCCTGGTCGATACTTAATAATTTCTTTTTGTCCCATGAATCTTGCCAAGACTTGTTTTTAACAGGTACTGTCCAAAACTTAACTTCTCTCGTATTAATTGCATCAACTTTGATTAGTAATTCCCCCGTGGAACGCTGTCTTAATGTCACCCATTGATTGATTATAGGTACAGGACTGGTTTCAATATCAATTACTTTTGGATTTAAAACTTTCCTTTCTTCCATACTCGATAAAGGAATATGGATTTCAAAAGTTAATACATTACATATAAGAAGAAATACGATATTTTTTAACAAATATTCGCACCCTTTCATACTAATGATCGTCTTTGATTGTTATTGTTTGTATTGTTTCTGAAACCATACGAATTTTCGGTTTACACTTACAGTATATAAAATATGTGCATAATTTGTGTACAACTAGTAATAATCTGTTGATAAATATATCAATCATGTTGATAACCTGTGCATAAGTATGTTTGTTTTCAGAATTAACTAAAATATGAATACGATTATTGTATATAACCTGTGGGTATTGTTGGTAATTTTTCATTTCTGTGGATATCTTGCATAATATCATGGGCTTGTAATGTTACCTTTCTATCTATAATAAAATTATTTCTTAACACATGGACTAGTGCTTTACAATTTAAATTTCAGCTATTAAAATAATTTTATAGATTTATGCGGGGGCTTAGCTCAGCTGGGAGAGTGCTTGCATGGCATGCAAGAGGTCGCCGGTTCGATCCCGGTAGTCTCCATCATTTCAAACAAAGACCACTATTCAGAAAATGAATAGTGGCCTTTTTTCGTGTTAATTGAAATGTACAAAATATTCATCAACCTATAATGTTAATTTTTAAAATATTCTTACAATAAAAACAATGTCGTGTTATAATATAATAAATCGAATGAAGGAAGGGGAAATATTTATGATTCAATGTCCAGTATGTGAAAGAGAAATTAAAGACCATGAATATGTGATCCTAGATAGCTTTACCGGCTTAACTCATTTCGCTTGTTATAACTATTACAACGATCAACCTATTGAAGAAATAGAAAACATTGGTACATATGCAACAATGAAGGAAACTTATGATTTTCTTAATGATGAATTTCCAGTTGATTAAAACCCTTTTGAAAGCATGTTGAAAATATATTGCTTCCCAAAATAAGTTAAACGTCGACGCCAAATACCATAATTTTTTCTTATACCACTTATTTTGATTTTGCGAAAAAAGATCACTATTCATACTAAGGAATGGTGGTCTTTTTATGTTGATGATAATGCTCAAAACGTTTACAGCACTATTTTGTAATAAAACACAAATAAAATACCCTTTTTGTTGAATAATCTATTAAATTCTCCTAAAATAGAATAAACAAATATGAAAGGAGAGTTTATATGATCATTAAAGAACGGAGTGAATCACTGGAATTACTGCTCTATCGATATTTAAATTCAAGAATGATTTTATCTGAAAATGAATCAACCCATTATTGGGCACTTGAAAAAGGATACCAGGGAGAACTAAATTTTGACATTCTGACCAAACTACTACAAGGTGAATTTATTTTATTAAATGATTTATTATTTGAAATTAATAATACTCATTTCCAAATCGATACGATGGTGCTGTCCTCCCAAAGTATATTTCTTTTCGATATTAAAAACTTTGAAGGTGACTATTATATTGATTCCGATAATAAATGGTGGTTATTAACAAATAAAGGTGGAAAAAAAGAGTTAAAAAAAGGAATCAAAAACCCCATCCATCAATTAGAACGTTGTGAGACCCTCCTAAAACAGATGTTTCAAAACTTAGGCTATGACTACACCATTGTTTCAAACCTCATCTTTATTAATCCTAGATTTTCCCTATATCAAGCACCACTTCACTCACCAATCATTTTTCCAACTCAGATTGAATATTTTTTAAGTCAAATGAATTTGCATTTAAAGCAATCGAAATTAAAAGAGAGTCATATTCAATTCGCGCAAAAGTTATTATCCTATCATTTGGATGAATCGCCTTTTATAAAGAAACCGGAATATACTTTTGAGCAACTTGCAAAGGGGATTTCATGTAAATCCTGCCATTCTCTAAATCTATTTTCCAGCCTAAAAACAATAGTATGCAATCAATGTGAATTTAGAGAAAATATCGAGGGCGCGGTGTTACGGAGCATTAAAGAATTTCAAATTCTATTTCCTAATGAAAAAATAACCACTACTGCTATTTATGAATGGTGTAAGATAATCAAATCAGGGACTACAATAAGAAAAGTGCTAACTAATAGCTATAAACCTGTTGGAAAACATAAAGGTTGTTATTATGTGGAAAAATAAGGAATATAACGCTACGCTGGGGAATGGCCCTAGCCTGATATTTCCTTTCAAATGAGTACTAATACTTTTTGGTGATGGTAAATCTGCTCGATATCACCACCAAACTTGGTTCTTGCTCTTTTTGGTGTTGATAAACACCCGTTATTACCACCAAACTTGGTTCTTGTTCTTTTTAGTGTTGATAAACACCCGTTATTACCACCAAACTTGGATTCTACTCTTTTTGGTGTTGATAAACACCCGTTATCACCATCAAGCTTGGATTCTACTCTTTTTAGTGTTGATAAACACTCGTTATCACCACCAAACTTGGATTCTACTCTTTTTGGTGTTGATAAACACCCGTTATCGTTAAGTTAAAAACAAAAAACTCCGTTGAACTGCAATAACATAGTTCAACAGAGTTTTTTTGCTCACCTTACATTGGCTTCGGTTTATCTAGTAGAAATCCTTGGCAAATATCAACACCTAGAAATTTAGCAATGGACAAGTCCGTTTCTTGTTCAATTCCTACTAAAACCACTTTAATATTTGATTGGTGTGCATAGTTTATGAGCGCTTTAATCATTCTTTGTTTAGGTAGTGAATTGGTCAGATTTCGTGAAAAGAAGCGATCAAGCTTTATGTAATTCGGTTCCAGCTCGATAATCATGTCGAGTGTTGACCAACCTTTTCCAACATCATCAATCGCAATGAAATATCCTAATTCTTTTAAATGGTATATTCTTTCTTTTAATGTTTCAATATCCTCTACATAATCGGTATTGACTATTTCGAAGACAATTTTTTGTGTGATGGATGCATATTGCACGGCCATCTTGTTTATAAAATCGGGGAATTCAGCATGCAAAATCGTTGATGGAAAAATATTTATAAATAAGAGGTCTTTTAATGCATTTTCATCAGAGTTGTAGATTTGCAGAACTTTAGAGATTGATTTTGTTTCTAGTTCAAAAAGTTTATGAACAATTTTTGCTTGCATAAAAATCATATCTGCTTTTCCCAGGTTTGAACGCAGCAAAATTTCTGCCCCAATTCTAGACCAATCATTTGTGCTGTACAAAGACTGTGCATAATGGTAAAATTCATCTTTTTCTATAAGTTGCTGTATAGCGGGTGTTGTAATCATTTTTAATGCCCTTTCTTTTTGATAAAACTAGTAGATTACCAATTGTTGTATATAGGAATTTTACTTCACATATAGGTTTAATACAAATTACAATTTTATGAAATTTTGCTATTTGCATGCAATAAAAGGGAATCAGCAAGTACTGCCAATTTTCTACGTCAGTAATTATTGGAATGTTACGAAAAGAAGTTATATAATAAATATATAAATAAATAAAATCCTATAAGAATAGTAAGCTATATAACTGCTATTTTAGTTAAAATTATAAGCGTTATATCATGATAAAGGAATGATACCGAAATGAAGTTTCAAGATCTAAGCACAATGGATGAAAGGCTCGAGTTCATGAACACGTTATCACAACGTTTTTTATTAAGAGCTGCTAAAATTGATCAGGAAGGAAGCTTTCCGTTTGAAGATATTTCGGAGTTAAAAGACTCAGGGTACACAGCCTTAACCATCCCGAAAAAATATGGTGGGGAAGGAATTTCTCTTTCCGATCTCGTCCGCTTTCAAGAGTATATTGCTAAAGGTAATGGCGCAACTGCTCTATCAATCGGCTGGCATATGGGGATTATCCAAGACCTTGGTGAAAAAAATTCATGGAAAGAATCCATATTCCAAGAATTGTGCGAGAACGTAAAAAGAGGAGCACTTATCAATACTTGTGCCTCTGAACCACAGACAGGAAGCCCAACCCGAGGCGGAAAGCCCACAACCACTGCCGTCAAAGAGGGCGACCATTGGGTAATTAACGGTCGGAAAACATTTTCAACAATGGCCCCTGTGCTTGATTACTTTAATGTGACGGCTACTGTTGAAGAGACAGGGCAGGTTGGGTACTTTTTGATTCCAAGGTCAACACCTGGCCTAGAAATTAAAGAAACCTGGGATAGTATCGCTATGAAAGGAACAGGGAGTCATGATCTAATCCTAAATAACGTAATGATTCAAGAAGACAACCTTGTTCAGTGGGTTGAGCAATCTAAAAATTCTGCTTCAGGGTGGCTGCTTCATATCCCTGCATGTTACTTAGGAATCGCACAAGCTGCACAAGATTATGCGATTGCTTTTGCCAAGGACTATTCCCCAAATAGTATTATCGGCTCCATCGTCGATCTACCGTATGTAAAACAAAAAATTGGGGAAATGGAGCTAGAAATAATGAGGGCGAGACATTTTCTTTATTCGGTTGCTAAACAATGGGATCATTCAAGTGAAGAAGAACGGAATCAATTAAAACCTGAATTAGCTGCGGTGAAGCTTGCGGTAACAAACAGCGCTATCAAAGTTGTGGATCTTGCAATGAGAGTGGTTGGAGCCCAAAGCTTATCAGCTAAGAATCCTTTGCAGCGGTATTACCGTGATGTCCGTGCAGGCCTCCATAACCCACCAATGGACGATGCAACAATCTTATTGCTGGCGGATAAAGCTATTACACAAAAATAAATATATACACAAAAAAACTACCAACTTCCAAGCTGGAACCATCTAACCAGCGGAATTTGGTAGTTTTATAGTTTTATATTACAGAATACTTGCTTTATCTATCACCCATTTAATTCTCTCAAAGTCAATGTCATTTGGTAAAGAGCAATCAGCACCAATAATAACACCTGTTTTTCCAGCCTTTGCAATAAGATCCTCAGAAAATGCTTCGATTTCCTCTTTTGATCCAGTATGCAATAATTTCCCTGGCCGGTTATCGAATCCACCGATAACGGCTTTACCGCCAAAAAGCTTCTTACCTTCTGCAAGACTAACATTTTCAATTGTTACTGCCCAGTTTACTGCTTTTGCGTCATAATCCTGCCATACAGCCAGGTTATTTTTGTTGCCGGCATAGCCGCAGCAATGAAGAATATTATTAGCGCTTGCCTCGTTTGCCCTGCTTAACACTAGCTTGTCGCTCGGCGTTATATATGTACGATATTCATCATAGGACAATGCACCATTCAGCGGATTTTGAACACTTAAGTAAATACCTTCTGAGCCCGCTTCATTAATGACTAGTTCCGATAATTGGGCTAAATCCTGTGCGATTACGTCAAGCGCAAAGGCTACCGCTTCCGGGTCTTGTCTAAATAACTCAACAAATTTTTCATCTGAAATGGCAAATCTCAAAAAGGTTGCAGGTGAAAAGACGTTATAAAATGCACTTGTATCATCTAAAAAGCCTACTACTTTTTTGGCTAGTTCCACCTGCCCCCGGAGCCATGGGTGCTCTTTACCTACCGGCTTAAAATTTCTTAAATCAGCAGCAGTATATAAATTTTCGTAAACATCACTCGGATAACGGAAATAGCCATCGCTCATAATTTTCACAAAATCAGGTTGTACTTCTTTTATAAATTTTTCATGAAGAGTGATGCTTTGTTCGATTAATGCTGGATTTGACGAACCATGGTGATGGACCTCTTCGGGAAGAAAATGAAACCAAAATCCAACTGGTACCCGGTCCACAGGTTTATTATTAAATGCATTCAACAGTCTTTCTCTTTTTGACATATGCTTATCCACCCTTTTATGATTTAGTATTTGTAAACTTTAGATGTAAAAAGTGAAATCTTCAGGAATGACTCTCTTTAAGAACTGCCGCGTTCTGTCCTCTTTTGGATGGGTGAAAATTTCTTTCGGTGTGCCTTCTTCCACAATCACGCCCCCATCCATGAAGATGACTCGATTCGCCACATCCTTGGCAAAAGACATTTCATGGGTGACAACTAACATTGTCGTCCCTTCTTTTGCGATATTTTTCATAACTGTTAATACCTCACCAACTAATTCCGGGTCCAGCGCAGATGTTGGTTCATCAAATAAAATAATGTCAGGATTTAAGGCAACTGCTCTGGCAATTCCGACCCTTTGCTGTTGGCCGCCTGACAATTCACTCGGATAAGAATTATATTTTTCAGATAGCCCAACTTTATCGAGGGCATTTTTCCCAATCTTAATTGCTTCTGTTTTTGGGATCTTCCGCCCAATAATAAGTCCTTCTGTTACATTTTCTAGCGCTGTTTTATTATTGAACAAATTATAATTTTGAAAAACAAAGGCAACCTTCTGCCGAATGGCATGAATTTCTTTTCTCGATGCTGTTTTAAGGTTTACATCAATCTCACCAAAATTTGCATGGCCTTGATCTGCCTTTTCAAGAAAATTTAGGCAACGCAGCAATGTTGTTTTGCCTGAGCCACTTGGCCCAAGGATGACGACGACATCACCCTTATCGATTTTCAAGTCGACTCCTTTTAATATTTCATTTTTCCCAAAGGACTTATGAATATTTTTAATCTCTAACATCGAACCACCTCTCTTCGTGCCTCAGGCTTTTGCCATTTTATACTAGATCAAATACACCTCGGTGTATTTGCGCCCAGATTTTTATCGAGCTTGCTCGATAAATTACCTCTAAAAATCTGAGGCATCCGCCGGAGGCTTTAACTTCATTCAGTCGGAATTTGAATTTATAAACAAACTCCATTACCTCGCCACCTATGGAAGCGTTACACTTCTGCGGAATGAAGTTAAGCGCTTTTCATACAGTTTAAAGGCATACTCAACTAAACTACAAACGATTAAATATACTACAAAAATATCAATATAGGCCTCAATATAATTGTAGCCGACATTTGCAGCTACTTGAGCTCTGAGTGTAATCTCTTTCAATGACATGGCATATCCTAACGATGTTGCTTTAATTAGGTTGACGGTGGCTGTACATATATTCGGTAAAGCAACCACTAATACCTGCGGAATAATGATTCGTCTAAATGCCTGAACATTGCTTAACCCAACTGACTGGGCAGCTTCTAATTGCCCTTTGCTCACTGTACCAAGCGCTGAACGAAATACTTCAATCAGAATAGCAGTTGTATTTAATGAAAAAACGATAAAGGCATACCATATCGGATTAACATCATACACATTCATTTCAATCTTATATGCCTTAAATATTGATGCCAGTAGGAGGGGAACACTGTTATAGATAATGAAAATTTGGACAATAACAGGCGTCCCTCTTACAAATGAAACATAAACTTGGGCAAAACGATGGACAACTGGGATTTTGTTAATCCTTGTTAAAGCCAACAAAAATCCTAGTGGCAGTGCTATCAGTAAGGCAACCACAGTAATGAGAAGTGCTGTAGGTACTCCTGACAATGCAACAAAAAATGTATCTATTAAAAACTCATAGTTTAGACCCTCGGACACTTTCCCACCACCTTACGTTGTTTTAATCAGTTGTTTTCCTTTACTGAAGGCTTTTTCCAATGTAAAGAATAGTTGTTCGATTGCGATCGATAACACCCAATAAATAATGGATAACGCGATATAGATTTCTAATGCATGGGCATTCAGGTTAGCAGCAATGATGAGATTTGCTTTTCCCATAACATCAATCAATCCAATCGTGTATGCTAATGCCCCTTCTTTCAGCAGCTCAAGCAAGCTATTTCCGAAGTTTGGCAACGCTACTACAAATGCCTGAGGTAAAATAATTCTCCTGTATGCTTGAAAATCACTTAAACCAACGCTGACAGCAGCCTCAAATTGCCCCCGGTCTATTGATTGATAGGCAGTTCGAATAACCTCAGACATTAAAGCACCGAATTGGAGTGTAAAAGTAATAATAACAAAGATGGCAGTGTCAATATCATTTAGATTTACGCCAAAGTTTTCTGCGATAGCTGGAATTCCATAATAAGTAAGAAACAGCAGGACAATCGATGGTGTACACCGTAAGACGGTTGTATAGCCATGGGCAATTTTTTGAGCAATCTTACTTCTAGATAGTTTCATCACAGCTAAGATTAAACCTAAAATTGTACCCAATACGACAGACAGTCCTGCCACGAAAAACGTCATTTTCAAAAATGGAAGTAACATAGGGATTGCATCTACAATATAGGTTGCATCAAAATATTTTTCCATGTTTCATCTCCCCTTTTCTTCCAGGCAATCGTGTTTATTTTTCTGCTTTATCTAATACTTCGAACAAATCTCTGCCATAGAATTGTTTGCTCAATTCATTTAGCTTCCCTTCAGCTTTCAATTTTTTGACGGCTTCATCATAGGCATCTGCAAACTTTTGTTCTTTTTTGTTAAAAAGAGGCCATGTTTTGATAACAGCAAACTCATTGTAAACCACATCATTGGCCAAGTTATGATATGGACCATCTTCCGCCTTTACTTGTTTATCAAACTGCCCTTCAATGATAACGCCGCCATCGACACGGCCTTCATTTACCCATTGAACAACATCAACTGTAAAGGCATCACCAGCTTCGAGTTTAACCTGATTATCAGGATGGGCCTTATTGTATTCATCGATTACAGTATATTGAGCATTATTGGCAGCAATTGGTGCTAAAGAAAATCCTGCTGATGCAAAGTCTGACAAGGTCTTAATATTCTGGTTTTCTTTCTTTAATACGAGTCCAGTACTACTTAATCCAAGAAATTCTTTAGGATAAAGAAAGCTCTTCGTTCTTTCTTCGGTAAAGAAGGCATTTTTGACACCTACCTGATATTTCCCTTGCTGCACCCCAACCAATAAATCATCACTTGACGTCCCTACATATTCAAATTCATATTGCGGAAGCAACTCATCCACTAGTTTCATAGCTTCTACATCATATCCAGTTGGATTTCCTTTTTCATCTAACCATGACATCGGCTTTGATGCCTGGTCATAGGCAACTTTAACTTTTACTACTTTCGTATCATTACTTGCTTTTGAAGTAGCATTTGCACTAGACGATTCGTTTGATCCACAACCTGCTAGGAGTGTTACTACTGCTAATCCTGTTGCAATCACATTTAATAACTTTTTATTTTTCATCTTATTAATCTCCTTTTCTATTTTAAAATAGTTTTAAATGTTCCAAAAATTAATAACAAATGAACCCTTTATTTCATACCCCCTATGTAATATTTTAAGGTTTCCTAAAGAAAAAAGTCCCTTCCTATAAGAAGAGACTCTGCTTTACGACAGTAGTCGCCTCTTATCTTCCAAGTTCATTACACTTGCTGGAATTAGCACCTTGTCATATAAAACAGGTTGCTGAGGTGTCATTGGACCAGTTCCTCAACCTCTCTTGATAAGAAACTTAAAACTCTATTAATCAATGTTAATTTATAAGATACTAGCATTAAAATCAGATGTCAAGAAAAAAATCTAATTATTCCGACCGAAAAACTACGAATAAAAATAAGAAAGAAATGGGGATATTTTTTCAAAATTTCTCTTGTATTATTCTTGAATCAATAATAATATTAAAAAAAATACATTATTAATAATTACATACTCATTCTTATCAAGAGAGACGGAGGGATTGGCCCTATGAAGTCTCAGCAACCAGCCCAAAATGGGCACGGTGCTAATTCCAATAGGCGATAGATGCCTTAAAGATAAGAAGAATGTTTCCGTTACTAGAGGCCTTCTTCTTATAAGAGGGCCTTTCTTTATTGCCCTTAATCATATGGAAAGGGATGATTTTCATGTTGGATAAGAGGATTGAAACAAAACTAGTACAGATAGGGAACAAAAGCGATCAAACTACAGGTGCAGTAAATCCACCTATTTATTTATCAACAGCCTACCAGCACGAAGGACTTGGCGTGTCCACAGGTTATGATTACACGCGTACAAAAAATCCAACCAGATCAATTTTGGAAGAAGGAATTGCGAGCTTAGAAGCTGGCGATTTGGGTTATGCCTGTAGCTCCGGGATGGCTGCGATTCAACTTGTTCTGTCACTATTCCAAACAGGTGATGAATTACTAGTTGCAGAGGACATTTATGGCGGTACATACCGTTTGATTGAGCAATATAGAAATACTTATGATATTAAAGCAACCTATTCTGAATTTAGTGGGAGCAACAAACTAGAGCAGTTAATTAATCCAAATACAAAAGCTATTTTTATCGAAACTCCAACGAATCCATTAATGCAAGAAATTGATATTAAACAGCTCGCAGCTCTAGCCCATAAGTACAACTTATTACTGATTGTTGACAATACCTTTTTAACCCCCTATTTTCAACGACCACTAGAATTCGGAGCAGATATCGTTGTTCATAGTGCAACTAAATATATCGGAGGCCACAATGATGTATTAGCGGGATTAGTCGTTGCGAAAGGCAAAGCCATTTGTGAAAAGTTAGCATACAATCATAACGCTTCCGGTGCAATTCTTTCACCCATTGATTCCTGGTTATTAATCAGAGGGTTAAAGACACTTCATTTACGGATGAAGCAGCATGATGAAAATGCAAAAAAAATCGCTAAATACTTGATTAATCAAACTTTAGTTACCGACGTTTTATATCCCGGCAAGGGCGGCATGCTATCGTTCCGTTTAAAAGAAAGCAAATGGGTGGCACCGTTTTTGAAAAACCTTCAATTAATTACATTTGCCGAAAGCCTTGGCGGTGTCGAAAGCTTTATTACTTATCCCGCTACGCAGACACATGCCGATATTCCATATGAAGAACGTACACGGCGTGGTGTGTGTGACCGGCTCTTACGTTTCTCCGTTGGTATTGAAAATGCCGAGGATTTAATAGCAGATCTAAGTCAAGTATTTTCGAAATTAGAAAAAGGGGATGTTGAGGCATGAGTCTGTACAAAGACAACTTCGAAACAAAATTAATTCACCGCTCCCTTAGTGATGACATTGAGCAAAAAACAGGTGCTGTAAACGTGCCGATTTATGCATCATCTACCTTTCACCAATCAAACTTTGATCATTTTGGACCATTTGATTATAGCCGCTCCGGAAACCCAACACGGCAGGCTCTTGAGCAAAAAATTACCGAACTGGAAGGCGGAACAAAAGGATTTGCCTTTGCATCAGGTATGGCGGCCATTTCCTCTGCTTTTATGCTGCTTTCTGCTGGTGATCATGTCGTCATTTCCGAAGACGTTTACGGGGGAACGTACCGGTTTATAACAAAAGTATTAAATCGATTCAAGATCAACCATACTTTTGTAGATATGACTGACTTAAATGAAATTGAAAAAGCGATACAGCCCAATACCAAGGTCATTTATATTGAAACTCCTTCAAATCCATGCTTAAACATTACGGATATTGAAGAAGTAGTTAAAATTGCAAAAGCAAACAACTGCTTAACATTCTTAGACAACACCTTTATGACACCGTTGTATCAAAACCCGCTGCATTTAGGTGTAGATGTTGTACTCCATAGTGCCACTAAATTCTTATCTGGCCATAGCGATATTATTGCTGGTTTGGCAGTAACAAAGAATGAGCAACTAGGAGAAGAGCTGGCATTTATCCAAAATTCCTTTGGGGCCATTTTAGGCGCAGAGGATTCCTATCGGTTACTTCAAGGAATTAAAACATTAGGAGTCCGCCTCAAACAATCATCTGAATCTGCACTAAAATTAGCAGCCTATTTACATGAACACCCACTTGTTGAGGAAGTGTTTTATCCTGGATTCCCTTTTCACCCAGGGCATGATATTCAATGCAAACAAGCAAAGGGATTCGGAGCCGTCCTGTCATTTCGCTTACCTGATAGAGAAACGGCAAAAGTATTCGTTGAACATATGCGAATCCCTGTTTTCGCTGTAAGTCTCGGTGCTGTTGAATCCATTCTTTCTTATCCCGCAAGAATGTCCCATGCAGCAATGCCTCAAGAAGAAAGAGAAAAGCGAGGAATAACAGATGGTCTTTTAAGACTTTCGGTCGGGCTCGAACATGTAGATGATTTGATTGCTGATATTGACCAGTCATTACAAGTAGCACTACAGCTGCACGAGAATATCAAACTGGGATAGGCAACGCAAAAAGTCCTTCATCTTTGCGATGAAGGACTACTCTGTCTAATTAAATACATTTATAAAAGGAAATTATTACCTCTAACAATCCCTCGCCTTTTTCCACATTCAAATAATGACCTGCCCCTTCTATTTTTATTGTTGTAATATTCCTTGCAATTGCCAGCATGTCTTCCTCGGCAGTGTTTGGAATTAACCGATCCTCTGTACCATATACAGCTAAGATTGGAACTTCCATTTGACTTACTTTCTTTCTACCACTTTTATAATTCGCACAGCTGATGAAGTCCTTTACAATGGTTGCTTGTGAATTATAAGTCAGCTCATTTCTTTCCTCGTCTAATAATCCATAGTCAATATCTTGAGCATAGGACGCCCTAAAAAACGATTCAGGAAAACTAGTACTAGAAGATAAATTGTCTAACACTTTTGGGTGAACGGGCAGCTCATAATGGCTGCCAACTAGTATAAGACCTTTTATGTAAGGGTTTCCTGCAGCAACTTCTATGCCGATTAAACCACCCATTGAATGACCGATGATAATGGTATCTTCTCCTATTTCTTTCCTTATTATATATGCAAATTCCTCAATGCTTTCAGGAACCTCCTGTGTATCTTGCCCATGTCCCGGTAAATCTATGAAACTATAAGGAACTCCTGAACGATCAAGCCCCTCTTTTAGTTTTCTCCACTTACTCCTTGTTGCACCTGCACCGTGAATAAACAGAAGCTTTAAAATGGCCATTATTTAGTACCTGCCAATATGCTTTTGGCGATAATGATCCGTTGGATCTGATTTGTACCTTCGTAAATTTGGGTGATTTTTGCGTCACGCATCATTCGCTCAACGGAGTATTCATGTGTATAGCCATACCCGCCCAGTAATTGAACAGCATCGACGGTTACCTTCATTGCCACATCGGAGGCATATAGCTTCGCCATGGATGATAACTTTGTAACCTCCGGATTTTTGCCTTCCACAGCTACATCATTAACCTTAGCAGCTGCTTGATAAACAAGTCCACGCGCCGCTTCAATTTGCGATGCCATATCGGCCACCGTAAACTGGATGCCTTGAAACGAGCTAATTTTCTTGCCAAACTGTTCTCTTTCAGCAATATAGGCTAAGCTAACATCAAGTGCTCCTTGAGCTATTCCCAAGGCCTGAGCCGCCACTGTTGGCCTCGATTTATCAAACGTCTTCATGGCTAAAAGCCAACCCTGACCTTCCTCACCGATAATATTACGAGCAGGTACCCGGCAATTTTCAAAATATAGCTGTGCTGTCGGAGAGCCTTTAATGCCCAGCTTTTTTTCGAGCTTACCAACCTCTAATCCCGGGGTATGACGATCGACAACAAAGGCGGTAATCCCCTTCTCAGTTTTAGCAAATACCGTATAAAAGTCGGCAACATTGCCATTTGAGATAAAGATTTTTTGCCCATTAATAACATAATCATCGCCATCCTTTTTGGCGTACGTTTTTAAGCTTTGTACGTCGGAGCCGGCATTTGGTTCTGTAAGCGCATAAGCCGCAATCTTTTTGCCGGAGGCTACATCTGGGAGATATCTTCTTTTCAGATCCTCTGAACCCCCAATCAAAATAGGCAACGTACCTAGCTCCTGAACAACGACAACCTGTGAAGAAGATGCACAAACACGGGCAATCTCCTCAACAATTATACAGAAGCTTAACAGGTCTAGACCTGACCCACCATATTCCTCTGGAATATTTGCACCAAGGTAGCCGTACTCAGCCAACAGTTCTTTAATATCCATTGGATATTCGCCGGCTTCATCAATTTCATTGGCGCGGGGTTTGATTTTTTCCTGTGCAAGTCGATGGATACTTTCCTTAATTTCTTGATAGTCTTGCGGTAATTGAAAAAGCATGGTTGAACCTCCTTCTATACAATTTGTTCAGACTTTTTTTCCAGTGCAAATTTTTGAATCTTCCCGCTTGGTGTTTTCGGCAGGCTATCTAAAAACCGATATTTTCTCGGTCGTTTATACGGTGCTAGTTTTTCCCCATTTACTAAAAACTGATCAAGGTCGTTTGCCGTTAGTTGACTGCCTTGTTTTAAAACTACATGGCCGACAACAATTTGTCCCCATTTTGGATCCGGCTCACCGATTACGGCAACTTCAAGTACTTCGGGATGTTCTAATAGTTGATCTTCTACCTCCCGCGGGTAAATATTTTCCGCACCCGAGTTAATCATGTGATCGATGCGGTCGCGAATCCAAATATAACCTTCCTCATCAAGTGATCCTAAATCACCTGTATGATACCAGCCATAGGCGAGCGCATCTTTTGTTGCTTCCGGACGTTTATAATAGCCCTCCATGGCGCAAGGTCCCTTTACTAAAATTTCTCCGACTTCTCCAATATCACATAAGTCATCAGGATGTGTCGGTCCATTATGTTTTATTCTTGCAATCCGCACTTCATGCGTTAAAATAGCCTTACCTGCCGATCCGGCCTTTTGTAATTGTTCATCACTGTATAGAACCGACATTACCGGACCCATTTCAGTCGTCCCGAACATTTGCACAAGTCCAGCGTTTGTTCTTGCTTGAAAATCCCTTATCAGGACAGGTGCCATGGATGCGCCACCGTAGCCTAATAATCTTAGCTTCGATAGATCATATTTATCAAAATCATCATCATTTAAAAGCATGTTCACCATGGTTGGAGCAGCAAACATATGGGTAATCTTTGCATCTTCCAATGTTTTCAAAACAAGCTCCGTATCGAAATGATGAAGCAGAACATTGGTGGCCCCTACCTGTAACCTCGGTAAAAACGAAGTATGAAGCTCTGCCGTATGATTTAAAGGCGCAATGGTAAGTCCAATATCCTCCTTCGTGAATCCCTGACATTGCATCATTAAAAAATTGTGATGGATCATATCACGATGCTTGTGGATCACACCTTTTGGTTTACCAGTTGTTCCGCTCGTATACATCATAATGTAAGGATCATTTTCACTGACCGCAGCTGTTTCATAGCCTACACTTTGATTGATGAGCTCATAAAAATTATGTGAAAAAGGCGGCTCATTTTCATCAACATATATAAACTGGTTAACATTTACTCCCAATTCAGCCGTTTTTCGAACGGTTTCTGCAACAGCTTCTTCAAATAAAAGTACCGTCGATTCAGCATCCTTTAAGATGTACTGCAACTCATGTGCAGTCAATCTGTAATTAATTGGGTTAAAAATTGCACCGAGCTTTGCAGAGGCTAAGAGAGCAATGACAAATTCGCTCGTATTATACAAAAAAGTAGAGACAACACTTCCTTTTTGCACACCTAATTTCTGCAATGCCCCAGCAAAGCGATTGACTTTATCTCTAAGCTCATTATAGGTCCACTGTTGATTTTTTCTATCATATACAAGGGCAATCTTTTCCGGGAAATTTGCTGCAGACCAATCTATTAAACTACCAATCGTTACACTCATCCTACTCCCACCCTTTTATTTATATTCAAAAAAACCTTTCCCTGTCTTGCGGCCGAGATGACCTGCTCTTACCAATTTCCTCAACAATGGGGCTGATCTATATTTGGAGTCTTGCGTATTTTCATAGAGCGAATCTTGAACAAATAATAAAGTATCAAGCCCAATTAAATCGGCTAATGCTAAAGGACCAATAGGATGATTGGCGCCGAGCTTCATTCCCCGATCAATATCCTCTGCACTTGCCACCCCTTCTTGCAGTACAAAAATTGCTTCATTGATCATCGGAACTAAAATTCGGTTAACTGCAAACAATGGTGATTCATTTACCTCAATGGACTCTTTTCCAAGTGATAAAACAATCTCCTTCGTCTTCTCATACGTCTGTTCACTCGTATCATAGCCGCGAATTAATTCAACGAGCTTCATTACAGGTACCGGGTTAAAGAAGTGGCAGCCAATGACACGCGAAGGATTTTTGACGACACTCGCAACTTCCGTAATACTAAGTCCTGATGTATTGCTGGCAATGATCACTTCTTCACTGACAATGTGATTCATTTCTTTGAAGATATTCTTTTTTAAGTCAATATTTTCACTGACCGCTTCAATAATAAAATCAACATCTTTTAATTTCTGCCAATTTGTTGTTAATGTTAGCAGCTGCTCAAATTGTGTTTTCTTTTTCCCATCCAGCCTGCCCTTTTCAATCGCCCGCTCCCAGTTTTTCTGAATATGTTTGAAACCACGTGTAAAAAACTCATCTTCCTTTTCCAGGGCAACAACTTGATAGCCTCCCTCAACAAATACTTGGGCAATTCCCGAT
Source organism: Schinkia acidoalkalinis (assembly GCF_054301215.1). The sequence continues at coordinate 2,928,472 of NZ_CP182573.1, read as the reverse complement.
CCCATTGTCCCAAATCCAATTACTGCGATTTTTTTAGTCATTGTTCATATCTCCTATCTTTTTATAAAATTTGGTTGTCTTTTTTCTAGGAAGGCTGTTACACCTTCATTTTTATCAGCTGTATCACATAATTCCCCAAATAAACGGGCTTCCAATTCAAGGCCTGCTTGTAAAGGCAAATCAATTCCAGTCGTAATAGCATTTTTTGCGTGTGCAACAGCTAACGGTCCTCTTCTGGTAATTTTTTCAGCCCATTCTGTGGCCTTATCAAGCGCAGGTCCCTCTGTAATTTCTTCTACAAGGCCAAAGCGATAAGCATCTTCTGCTGTGAAAAACTCTCCGGAATAAATAATCTGTTTTGCTTTCCCGATGCCAATAAGCCGTGCTAGTCTTTGTGTTCCACCATATCCTGGAATGATTCCAAGCTTTACTTCTGGAAATCCAAATGTAGATTTAGTCGCGGCGATTCTAAAGTCACAGGCAAGCGCAAGCTCCAAACCACCTCCCAATGCAAAACCATCGATGGCAGCTATGACAGGCTGTGGCAAATTCTCAAGTTTGGTAAAAATGCTTTGTCCTCGTCTACACAGTGCTTCTCCAGATTCGCTATTTAGAGATGGAAATTCACGAATATCTGCACCTGCTACAAAAGCTTTTTCTCCTGCTCCCGAAATAATAACAACATCGATCTCACTATTGATTCCATCTAAAGCACTTGACAACTGCAATAATACTTCTTCGTCCAATGCATTCACCGGCGGTGCATCAATAGTGAGAATGGCAATCCGGTTTTTTGTTTCAAAATGTATTTTTGTCATTGTTTTTTCATCCAATCCGGTTTACTGTACCCTTGGAATTGTTCATCAATTACTTTCTCAAACTGGGCTGATTCTACTGCCTCACGAATATCCTTAACAAATGGAGCTTCTAAATCCTTTGTATTGACAACAACAAGATTCAAGTAATCCGCAGGAATGTTCTCAAGTTGAAGCGCATCTTGTAAGCGAAGCCCTGCCGCTAATGCAAAATTCCCATTTATGGCGGATAGGTCTGTGCTCTCTAAAGAGCGTGGTAATTGTGCAGCTTCAATTGGATGAAACACTAGATTCTTTGGATTTTCGATAATATCTTTTTCGGAAACAGTCAGTGCATTGGCGTTTTCATCAAATTTTATGAGACCAACATCTTGTAAGATTAAGAGCGCCCTTGCAAGATTCGTAGGATCATTGGGAATGGCAACTGTGCTCCCTTCCTTCACCTCATCAAGGGTTTTATATTTATTAGAGTAAATCCCCATTGGCACCGTAGGTACTGGCAACACTTCTGATAGATCTAATTGATTGTCTTTTGCGAAGGTCTCCATATAGATTTTGTGCTGATACAAATTCGCGTTCAATGACCCATTGCCAAGAGCTATATTCGGTTGGATGTAATCGCTGAACTCTACAACCTCTACCTTATAGCCTTTTTGTTCCAAAATTGGTTTAATAGCTTTACTAACCATATCGCTGTATGGACCAACGGTTGCACCTATTTTTAGTTCCTTACTATCCTCTGCTTTTTCCCCACTGACTGCCTTATTTTCCGCACCACTTGACCCGCAAGCTGATAAGATACTTAAAAGCAGTACAAGCGCCAACAATGGTAAAACAACTTGTTTATTAAAATTCTTCATCATTAACCCTCCATTCATTAATTTACATTAAATTTATATTCTTACTTGGTTTATTAGCGTTTATCTACAATCCTTGCGACTTTATCGCCCCCCAATTGAACAAATTGTACAAGCACGATTAAAATCACTATCGTTGTTACCATTACGGTGTTGTCATAACGGTAATAGCCAAATCGTATTGCCAAATCACCAATACCGCCACCGCCTACAATACCGGCCATTGCAGAATAGCCAACTAGACTAATAGTCGTAAGCGTCAGTCCTTGAATGATGCTCGGCTTTGCTTCTGGCAATAATACATCCTTAATAATCATCCAAGGTGTTGCACCAACTGCCACAGCGGCTTCAATCACCCCCTTATCGATTTCACGCAATGATGCCTCTACAATTCTTGCAAAGAAGGGTATTGCCGCAACAGACAATGAAACGGAGGCTGCTGTGGGTCCAATTGTTGTTCCTGTTATCAGCTTTGTGAACGGCAATAAGGCGACAAGCAAAATAATATAGGGAATGGAACGAACAATATTAACAAGAATCCCCACGAATGATTGAATGGGGGCATTTTCTAAAAATAAACCCCGATCTGTGACAAATAAAAGCAAACCTAATGGCAATCCTCCTGCAATTGCAACGGTTAAAGAAATGGCTACCATATAAATCGTTTGAAAGAAGGCCTTATTCAATTCCGGTAATAGAGTAATCATAGAATCAAGCAGCATAACCGAACACCTCCAATACCTCAACACGCGTTTTAATAAATTCAAGGGCGCGCTCGATTTCAGTTGCTTCACCTGTTACTTCGATAATGAAGATACCCAATGGTATTTCCTTAATATATTCAATTTTCCCATGCAGAATATTTCCCTTGATTTTATATTTTTGAAGCATATCAGACACAATTGATTCCTCGGCAACGGTCCCTTTAAAAATGATTTTGACAATCTTCCCTTTTTTATTGGCAATCAGACGATCCGGCAAATCAAATTGTAAAATCGTATTAATAAAGTCTTTTGTTAATGCCTGTTTCGGATTTGCAAATACTTCATATACTGTCCCTTCTTCAATGACCTTTCCATCCTGCATAACTGCTACCCTGTCACAGATTTCCTTTACCACTTCCATTTCATGGGTAATCAGAACAATCGTTAAGCCAAGCTCTTCATTAATCTTTTTTAATAGCTTTAGAATTGCCTTCGTCGTTGTTGGATCTAATGCTGATGTTGCCTCATCACAAAGTAGAACATGTGGTTCATTTGCCAGTGCTCTGGCAATAGCGACACGTTGCTTCTGACCGCCGCTTAATTGTGATGGAAAGGCATCCTTTTTATCCTCAAGACCTACCATCCTTAGGAGCTCCAAGACGCGACCACTGATTTCAGTCTTTGACCTTTGTGCAGCTTTTAACGCAAATGCTACATTTTCAAACACTGTCTTCGAACTTACTAGGCAGAAATGTTGAAAAATCATACCGATCTTAATCCTTGCTTTTCGCAGTTCTGCCTTATTTAACGATGTAAGCTCTACCTGCTCTATAAAAATTTCACCAGCTGTTGGTTTCTCCAATAAGTTTAAACAGCGTAGAAGTGAACTTTTACCAGCACCACTGTACCCAATAATGCCAAAGATTTCTCCTTTTTCAATTTTAAGTGAGACGTGGTCAACGCCTACTACTATACCTTTTTTTGAATGATAACTTTTGACTAGGTTTTTAATCTCAATCAAAATTTCCACCCCATTCTTTTATTTTGTAAGAGGCTTTAAGAGCTTTAAGACAACAAAAAAGCCCCTTAAGTTTTAGCACGTAAATACGTACAAGAAAACTAAAGGAGCCTTCGGCTGTCCGATCGGCAAGTATTAAGTTTTATCCACTTATTTTTCATGTTTGCTTGAACTTTTGCTTTTTTGTAGGGAAAAGCGATGTTTTTCAACTTTTTCAATTTGTGTCACCTGTGAATCATGAACAGTAATTTGAACGGTTCCAAACTCTAAATTTTCTAATGTATGAATAATTTTTTCAATTACCTGCTTGTCAATTCGTGTATTTAATGACAAACAAATCCACTCCTCCCACTTATTTAATTAATTAAAAAACCTCTTTCATTATGAAAGAGGTTTAATTAGACAATGTCATTTTCCACCTTATCTTTCAGAATGAAATCATTCTGCAGGAGTTAGCACCGTTCCATTATGGAGGTTGCCGGACGTCATTGGGCCTGTTCCCTCAGTCGCTCTTGATAAGTTAATTATGAAGTTGTGTTGTAATGTAATTTTATATTAAATCCAAGTATTCCGATTGTCAATATAAATTTTCCCATTATTTAAAATTATTGAAATTCCACTTACTTAATCATGCACCTGAAACTCAATTTTTCTTATATCCTGAATGACATGATCCAATAAATTCAAAAGGTTAGGGTCGTTTAAATGCTCAAATTTAGCTTTAAATTCATCGTGAATTTTATCGACGGCTACGTCGAAGTCCCTACGGTTGGTAACATCATTTTGTACTTCCATCATGACTAATGTCAGCAGCTTGTTGCGGACATTCACATAGTTTTCCAATTGTGATCCTGTTTCATCCGTCTCGACCGCTGTCGTTAATTTTTTACCTGTTTCACTGTTTAAATACGTTATCTTTTTTTTATTTACATTTTCCCCCATTATTTCATCCCCATTTCTAGTATTTTCTTAATTATACAAATTTTTAGTTAATTTATAAAGAAAATCATACTAGAAAATATATACACAAAAAATGAGACTGCTCCCAAAAGGGAACAGCCTCCTGCTTTACTTTGTTCAAATTGTAACAAGATTGTTATTTTTTTGTTCTTGATGATGCTCATCTAAAATTTCTTTCCCAGCGATGCCTGGATGTGTCATTTCAAATGGTTGTAAGATTGTATCAATTTCTTCAACTGTTAGTACGCCTCTTTCAAGAACGATTTCTCTTACAGGGCGTTTTGTTAGGATTGCTTCTCTAGCAATAGAAGCAGCTGTTTCATAACCAACATGTGGGTTAATAGCTGTTATGATACCAACACTATTATTCACATAGTCTTGCATTCTTTCTTTATTTGCTGTAATTCCGCTTAAACAATATTGGCGGAAGACAGTAAATACGTTTGTCATTACTTTAATTGACTGTAATAAGTTGAAGACAATGACTGGCTCCATAACGTTTAATTCGAATTGACCTGCTTCACAAGCCAATGTAATTGTTAAATCGTTGCCAGCTACCTGGAATGCACTTTGGTTTAATACTTCAGCCATTACTGGATTTACTTTACCTGGCATGATTGAAGATCCTGGTTGACGTGCAGGCAAGTTGATTTCTCCGAAACCACAACGTGGACCAGAAGTCATCATTCGTAAATCGTTTGCTACTTTGGACATATTAATCATACAGTTTTTGAGTGCTGCAGATACTTCCATATAGCAATCTGTGTTTTGTGTTCCATCTACTAGGTTTTGAGAGCCCTTTATAGATTGGCCACTATATTTCGCAAGGTAACCTACTACCTTTTCAATGTAATCAGGATCAGCATTCAAGCCTGTTCCAACGGCAGTAGCACCCATATTCACTTCAAGTAAATTTTCGCGAGTTCTGCTGATACGAGTAATGTCACGTCTTAACACACGCGCATAGGCTTCGAATTCTTGTCCTAAACGAATCGGTACTGCATCCTGAAGGTGTGTACGACCCATTTTGATAATATCATCAAACTCTTCAGCTTTTCTTAAAAACTCTGCATGTAATCCTTCCATCACTAGGAGAAGTTGATCTAATCTTGCAAGTGTTGATAGGTGAATCGCTGTTGGGAATGAATCATTAGTTGATTGTGCCATATTCACATGTGAATTTGGGCTAATCATTTTGTAGTTCCCTTTCTCTTCACCGATCATCTCTAATGCACGATTAGCAATCACTTCATTTGTATTCATATTAATTGATGTTCCCGCACCACCTTGTATTGGGTCAACTATGAAATACTCATGTAATTTTCCTTCAATAATTTCATCGGCAGCTTTTACAATCGCATTGGCAATCTTCTCATCAAGTTGTCCGATTTCACTATTTGCAAGGGCTGCACATTTTTTAACGATGGCCATTGCTTTAATTAACGCTTCATCTATTCTATACCCTGTAATTGGGAAGTTTTCAATTGCACGCATGGTTTGAACACCATAATAAGCATTGACTGGTACTTCTTTTTCTCCAAGAAAATCATGTTCTAAACGAAATTGTTTGTTTGTTCCCATTAGAGTTCTCTCCCTTAACATTTATAGTTAAAAAACTATATTAATCAAACCGGAAGTATTTACACCTTCATTATACTCCTATTATTTTTATAATCTAGTTATAAAATTATGTTTTAATTTTCAGTAATTAGCGATAATTGTAAATATATCATTACTTATAGAACGAAGGAGCTGATCAAAATACCGATTGCAATGGCACCAACCGTTGCAACTAAACCAGGCACCATGAAGCTATGGTTTAAAATATATTTGCCAATCCTAGTTGTTCCTGTGCGGTCAAAGTTGATTGCAGCTACGACAGTTGGATAGTTTGGAATAAAGAAGTATCCGTTTACTGCCGGGAACATGGCAATTAATAACGCTGGATTAATTCCAAGTGTCACACCTAGCGGCATTAATGTACGAACTGTTGCAGCTTGGCTATATAGCAAGATTGAAAGTGCAAATAATGCTACTGCGAATAACCAAGGGGCCGCTGTTACTAAATCAGAAATAGAGTTATTAATAAATTCGGCATTTCCCTTAAAGAATGTATCACCCATCCATGCGATACCAAAGATGGCCACAACAGCTGTGGCTCCTGCTTTAAAGACACTGCCTGAAACAATTTCTTCAACATTTGGTTTACATAAGATAATAATAAGTGCAGAAATGGTTAACATCACTATTTCAATTGCTACAGGCATTCCCATTCGAGTATATACTCCATCAATCGTCCAGCCTGGTCTTAAATTTTCAAATGAACCAAGGAGAACAACGAAAACTACAGCTAATAGGAATAATACAACTGAAAGCTTCGCACCTTTAGTAGCGACAAATGCTTTTTTATCCTTTTGAATCGGCGCAAGGCCTTCTTCTAAACGTTTTAAATAAATTGGATCATCTGGAAGCTCTTTGCCCATTTTACTTACAACAAAAGCGCCAATCATACATGCGATAAATGTTGATGGAATACAGATCAGTAAGATATCCGCTAGAGTAATTTTAAAATCTGCTAAAAGTGCAAGTACTGCAACAGTTGCTGCAGAGATTGGACTTGCAGTAATCGCTTGCTGTGAAGCAATAACGGCAATTGACATCGGTCTTTCAGGTCTTACACCAGATTCCCTTGAGACTTCGGCGATAACCGGTAATACAGAATATGCAACGTGTCCGGTTCCGGCACATAATGTAAACAAGTAAGTAATAATTGGTGCCATGAAGGTAATTCGCTTTGGATTTTTTCTTAGAGCTTTTTCAGCCACTGAAACAAGATACTCCATACCACCTGATGCCTGCAAGGATCCTGCTGCAGTAATAACCGCTAAAATCATAAGCATAACGTCAATTGGTGCAGAAGTTGGCTCTAGTCCAAACCCAAACACAAGAATCGCTAAGCCGACGCCACCCATTACTCCAAGGCCGACACCACCAAGCCTAGCACCGATAAATATACAAGCTAACAGAATAATAAATTGAACCCAGAACATCGTTTTTCCCTCCTATCTGTACTTAAGTTAAATATTGCTAAGGAATTACTATCTTTATTACACTTAAAAGATAACAACCGCCCTACAAAAAACTACAAAAAGCCTCAATATGTATAAACTGTCCAAAAAAATGTCATATTTAAAAAAGCTATCCAACTGATAATTCATTAAAATATACGTAGATGGTAGAAACTGAGGGAAAATATCATGAGAGAAAAACTATTCATATACCTAATCATGGCTATTAGTGTGCCGCTTGCAGGAGAATTTAAATTTTATCCTTTTACAGGCGACCTGCGGGTGAGTCTTGGGACACCAGTGTTTTTTCTTTTTTTGCTTTGGTCGAAAAAGATTCATCCTGTGCTGGCAGGTTTTATTGTTGGAAACAGTGTTGTTCTTTTTCGCATTCTTCTTGAAGCACTATGGAATGACCCGTTCTTATGGAATGAAGCAATTCCATTACATGTTCCAGTCTTTTTCTATTACATGACTTTTGCTTGTTTATTTCTTCTATTAAAAGTCAAAACATTTTACGATAGACCCTTCTTTATCGGAGTTCTTGGGGTTGTTATTGAAATAGCCTCAAGCCTAATGGAAATTGCCATGCGGTCACTTTTTTCTGACAACCCTTTAACTTTCCAAAACTTTATGGTAATAGGAATGATTGCAATTTTTCGGAGTTTTTTTGTACTAGGTTTTTTCAACATTATTATTATTCGTGAAGCCAAACTTGCTGAAGAAGAGCAAAGGAAAAGAAATGAGCATTTGCTAATGCACATTTCTAATTTATATGTCGAAAGTATTCAACTAAAGAAATCTATGAAAAATGCCGAAGAGGTTACGCAAGCCTGTTACAACTTATATAGAAATATGAAAGAAGCCTACCCTAGCAATTCTTTTACAACCTCAGTACTTGCGATTGCCGGCCAGGTTCATGAAATAAAAAAGGACAATCAACGGGTACATGCTGGTTTATCAAAATTAATGGAAAAGGAAAATCTTAATGATTTTATGACGTTGGCAGAGATTGTTGCCATCATCGTAACTACGAATCAGCGTTATGCTCAGGTCTTAGGAAAGACGATTGAATTTGCTGTTGATATAAAGGGGGAGCACGAGCCTTATCACACCTTTCTGCTCCTTTCCATTATTAATAATCTTGTATCCAATGCAGTTGAAGCCTGCAAAGCAATAGGACATATCTCACTATCTATTTCAAAAATGGAGGATCAACTTGTAATGGAAATTTCAGATGATGGAACTGGTATTGCCGCTAAGCATAAAGAGTTGATTTTTGAACCTGGATTTACAACAAAATATAATGAGACCGGCATAGCCTCTAATGGCATTGGCTTAACATTTGTAAAAGATGTAGTTGGACATTTAAATGGTAGCATCCAGTTACAAAACGCTGAAGGTATTATGAATACCTCCTTTATCATTCAGCTTCCGATTGAACAATTAATGGAAAGAGGGTAAATAAATTGCGATTTTTTCTTGCCGATGATGATGCATCCATCCGCGCGATGCTTACCGATATTATAGAAGAGGAACAATTGGGAACGATAGAGGGGGAGGCGAATGATGGCATAGAAGTAACCGATCCTCTATTAAATGCCAAAAACATTGATATTTTAATTATTGATTTATTAATGCCAAAGCGTGATGGAATTGAAACAATCCGTCAAATTGGACCCGCTTTTCAAGGGAAGGTCGTTATGATTTCCCAAGTAGAAATAAAAGAGCTAATTGGGGAAGCCTATTCTCTTGGGATTGAATATTATATAACCAAACCTATTAATAGGCTCGAAGTCATCAATGTATTAACAAAAGTAAAGGAGCGAATTCTCCTTGAACGTTCTATTCAAAACATTCAACAGTCCTTAAATCTGCTAAATAAAACAACCTTTGGTGTTCCTGCAAGCCGAAGCGCACATCAGAGGGTCAATAAGATTTCTGACTCAGCTAAATATATCCTATTAGACTTGGGAATTCTTAGTGAAGGCGGACATAAAGATTTATTGGATATTTTAGAAGTATTACAGGCGCACGAACTCGAAGGTCATTCCGAAATTCCCCCTCTAAAGGATCTTTTTGAAGAAGTTGCTTCAAAAAGGCTCGGCTCCTTAGATTGCGAACAAATTACAAAGGAAGCAAAAGCATCAGAGCAAAGGGTAAGACGCGCGATTCATCAGTCCCTTACACATATTGCCTCCTTGGGAGTAGATGACTTTTCAAATCCCACCTTTGAGCATTATGCGAGCGCCTATTTTGATTTTCCACAAGTACGGATGAAAATGCTCGAACTCCAGGGCAAACAGCCCGATGTAAGTGGGCATGCAAGAATTAATATTAAGAAGTTTATTCAGGTGTTGTATATGGAAGTGCATCAAGAAGAATAAAGGAAGCAGCGACATTCTCCTGCTTCCTTTTTCTTGACTTATTTACTTTTGAGAAGCAAGCGAAACGATTGCATCCTCTTTACGAATCGTAGCTTGTGCAGCCGCAAGTCTTGCCAAAGGCACACGATAAGGAGAGCAGCTAACATAATCAAGCCCTGCATTGTAGCAGAATTCAATCGATTGTTTTTCACCGCCATGTTCACCACAAATACCGGTTTTTAATGTAGGATTTGTCCGTCTTCCCATGGTAACCCCGGTTTCAACAAGCTTTCCGACACCTTCTTGGTCAAGCACAACAAATGGGTTTTCCGGAAGAACTTTTTGACTTACATAAGCTTGTAAAAACTTTCCTTCCGCATCATCACGGCTAAAGCCAAAGGTCGTTTGTGTTAAATCGTTCGTTCCGAATGAGAAGAAATCAGCTTCCTCAGCTATTTTGTCAGCTGTCAAGGCAGCACGTGGAATTTCTATCATTGTACCAATAAGGTAATGGAATTCCCTTCCTGTTTCTTCTTGAACCTGGGCGGCAGCATTCACAACAAGCTGGCGCATTTCCCTCAATTCATTTACATGACCGACAAGTGGAATCATAATTTCCGATTTTACTGCCAAGCCTTTATCCATTAGTTTTGCAATCGCATAAAATATCGCTTTTGCTTGCATTTCATAGATTTCCGGATGAATCATGCCTAGTCGGCAACCGCGGAGCCCGAGCATTGGATTAAATTCAGTAAGCTGGTTTACTTTCTTAAGCAGCCTTTCCTTCTCGACAAGTTCATCACTGTTTGGGTCTGTCAGTTGTAGCTTCGTCACTTCCACTAAAAGCTCTTCTTTGTCCGGTAAAAATTCATGTAAAGGTGGATCCAACAAGCGAATCGTAACAGGCAAGCCTTGCATCGCCTCAAAAATCCCCTCAAAATCACCCTGTTGCATTGGTAAGAGCTTATCTAAAGCCTCTTTACGCTCTACGAAGTTTTCAGCAAGTATCATTTTTTGGACAATTGGAATCCGTTTGCTATCCATAAACATATGCTCTGTGCGGCATAGACCAATTCCGCCAGCACCAAAATCAAATGCTTTTTTCGCATCTACAGGATTATCAGCATTAGCACGGACACCGAGCTTTCTCGTTTCATCTGCCCACTCTAAGAGAAGCTTAAATTCAGCGGAAAGCTCTGGATCAATCATTGGAATCTTGCCAAGCATGATTTCTCCAGTACCACCATCAATCGTAATCACATCACCATGACCCACAATCGTATCACCAACAATAAACTGCTTTTTACCTAGATCGATTTTCAAGTCCTCACAGCCACAGATACAGGCTTTTCCCATACCTCGAGCAACAACAGCTGCATGGCTCGTCATCCCGCCACGGCTTGTTACAACGGCTTGAGCCGCAACAATGCCATGAATATCGTCCGGTGTTGTTTCCGGTCGGACTAGGATCACTTTTTTCCCTTCATTTCCTAAAACCTCTGCTTCATCCGCATCAAAAACAACTTCACCTGTAGCTGCACCTGGTGACGCTGGCAACCCTTTTGTAAGAAGAGTTCGTTCAACTGTATCATCAAGGCGGCGATGCAGCAGTTGATTTAACTGATCGGGGTCTACACGGAGAATGGCAGTCCTTTTATCAATGATCCCCTCTTCCACCATATCAACAGCTATGGTAATCGCTGCCTGAGCCGTTCTTTTTCCAGTTCGCGTTTGCAGCATAAACAATTTGCCTCTTTCAACGGTAAATTCAATGTCCTGCATATCTTTATAATGCTGCTCAAGCTGGCGACAAGTATCGGCAAATTGCTGGAATACTCCAGGCATTTCATTTTGCAAAGTTAAGATTGGCTTAGGTGTACGAATCCCGGCTACAACATCTTCCCCTTGGGCATTAATTAAGTATTCGCCATAGAGAACTGGCTCGCCCGTAGAAGGGTTACGAGTGAAGGCCACACCTGTTCCAGAATCATCGCCCATATTACCGAACACCATCATTTGAATGTTGACCGCAGTTCCTAAGTGCTCAGGAATTTTATTCAAGCGGCGATAAACAATGGCCCGCTGATTATTCCATGAATCAAAAACGGAGTTAATGGAAAGGAATAACTGTTCCTTTGGATCCTGTGGAAAATCCTTTTTCGTACGTTTTTTTACAATATCCTTGTATCCTTTAATGACTTCCTGCCAGTCCTCGGCCGTTAGCTCCGGATCCGATGTATAGCCTTTTTGCTCCCTGTATTCTTCTAAAAGCTGTTCAAAGAAGTACACATCAACACCAAGAACAACATCGGAAAACATTTGGATGAAGCGGCGATAGGAATCATATGCGAAACGCGGATTGTCTGTTAAAGCAGCCATTCCCTTAACTGTCTCATCATTCATTCCAAGATTGAGCACCGTATCCATCATTCCAGGCATCGAGAACACAGCACCTGATCGTACAGATACTAAAAGAGGTTTTTTTAGATCACCTAATCGTTTTCCTGTTTGTTCCTCAAGCTGCTGGAGTGCTACCAAAATTTGGTCCTGTACTTCCGGTGCGATTGTTTTCCCTGCATCATAATAGGCATTACATGCTTCTGTCGTAATTGTAAAACCGGATGGCACAGGAAGGCCAATTCTTGTCATTTCCGCCAAGTTAGCGCCTTTTCCTCCCAAAAGCTCCTTCATACCAGCGTTTCCTTCATTAAAGAGATACACGTACTTTTTCACAATCAAGAACTCCTCTCTTTTTTCAAAATATCTAAAATATAATCAGCGGTTTCTTCAATGGCCTTATCGGAAACATTAATAATGGGACAGCCGATTCGCTTCATTATTTCCTCAGCATAGTCCAATTCTTCAAGAATCCGTTCAAAACTCGCATAATTCGCTCCAGATTTTAAGCCGAGATTCTTTAGGCGTTCTTTTCGAATAGCATTCAGTTTGTCCGGGGAAATAATTAAACCGACACATTTGTTTCTCGGTATCTTAAAAAGCTCTTCAGGCGGTTTAACCTCTGGTACTAACGGAACATTGGCAACTTTATAGCGTTTATGTGCCAGATACATTGAAAGCGGCGTTTTTGATGTACGGGAAACGCCGGCTAAAACGATATCGGCATTCAAAATCCCCCGTGGGTCGCGGCCATCATCGTACTTAACGGCAAACTCAATCGCCTCAATTTTCCGGAAGTAATCATCATCTAACTTTCGCATCAGTTTTGGTTCATAATTTGGCTTTTTGTTGAACTTTTTTTCAAAAGCATCCATTAGTGGATTTAGTAAATCAATGGCATAAACGCCTTCATCTTTTGCTCTTTTATCCAAGTATTCCTTTAAAGTTGGAATGACTATTGTATAGGCAATAATTGATGGGCTTTGCAGTGCCATTGCCAATAAATCCTCAATATCTTCAAAACTCTCTACATACGTATGCCGTTTAATCTCAATAAAACCACTATTAAATTGTGTTGCCACAGCTTTTACTACAAATTCGGCCGTCTCACCAACCGAATCTGAGACAATATGGATGATCTCTTTATCTTTTAAAATAGACCTCACATCCTTTCTGCCATCTGCTTGTTTCGAGTCTTTTGACAAGTCTTGCTACTATTTTACATATTTATTGTAATATATTTCTAAAAACTTTACTTACACTTTTATGACAAAATTAAAAATTTTAGACAGCAAAAAAGAAACAGGGAACCCTGTCCCTGCTTCTTTTTCTTTATTAAACGATGCTTTTTGTAATCTGAAATTTAGATCCCGGGTGATTTTCCGGTAAGGAGCCATTCCCTTGACCAAATAGTTTTTCTCGATAGGTGCCTTCTTCATAATCTGTTTGAACAAGACCTCTTTCTTGTAAAATTGGAATCACGTAAGTAATAAAATCCTTTATTGTGCCAGGGGCAAGGGCATAGGCGATATTAAACCCATCAATCCCAGTCGTCCGAATCCAATGCTCCATTTCATCAGCAATTTGTTCAGGTGTACCTACGGCAACTGGGCCAAAACCACCAACCCCTGTTTCTAAAGCAATTTCTCGAACAGTCCATTTTTTATTCGGATTTGCTTTTGTATATCCCTCAAGAACAGATTGAATTGCATCTGTTTCAATATATTCTAATTCTTGGTCAGGATCATATTTTGAAAAATCGATTCCTGTCCACCCACCTAGAAGGGCAAGCGCACCTTCATAGCTAATATATTTTTTTAATTCCTCATATTTTTCTTTTGCTTGTTCTTCTGTCTCACCAACAATTGGCGTGAAGATTGTAAAGATTTTAATATCATCCTCACTTCTTCCTTGGACTTTTGCTTCCTCTCTTAATCTCTTAACATTGTTGCCGACAATTTCTGGACTTAGCCCATTTAAGAAGATGCACTCAGCGTGTCTCGCCGCAAATTCACGGCCTTTTGTTGATGTGCCCGCTTGGAAAAGTACAGGCGTTCTTTGTGGCGATGGCTCATTTAGATGTATTCCCTGTACATTGAAGTATTTACCCGCATGGTTGATGGCATGCACTTTTCTTGGGTCCGCATAAATTCTTCTTGTTTTATCTTTTATAACTGCATCAGCTTCCCAGCTTCCTTCCCAAAGCTTATAGCAGACCTCTATAAACTCTTCAGCGATATTGTAGCGTTCATCATGGGCTATTTGCTTGGTCAATCCAAAACTTTTGGCTGCACTGTTTAAATACGAGGTCACAATATTCCAAGAGATCCGCCCTTTTGTAATATGATCCAATGTTGACAATCTATGTGCCAGCATATATGGGTATTCGTAGGTTAAGGCATAGGTTACACCGAATCCTAAATGTTTCGTTGCATGGGACATTGCCGAAATAATTAATAACGGATCATTAACAGGGACCTGAACAGCGCTCGCAATGGCTGCATCTGGCTTTCCTTCATAAACATCATAAACGCCAACAACATCAGCAAGAAAAAGTCCGTCAAACCTCCCTTTCTCCAATAACTGGGCTAATTCAACCCAATATTCAATTTCAGCATAACGCTGGGACTCATCCTCTGGATGTGTCCATAACCCTGGTGATTGGTGACCGATACAATTCATATCAAATGCATTTAAATAAATTCTTTTTCCCATTATAATCTCCCCTTTATAGATAAGTTTTCTAATCCGAAAAGTTGGTTTATTAATAATAAATGATTAGGTTTTTACGACATTCAGTAATGGCATTAAAAAAGCCCTCCTCTCAAAGTTGATGAGAGAAGGGGCTTACATCTTCGATAAAAGTACGTCCTTCATTCTCATCTTCGGAATCTTCATGTTATTCCTCTGAAATTGGCACCGTGCAGAATTTTGCCGGTTGCCGAGGCTTCGCAGGGTCAGTCCCTCCACCTCTCTGGATAAGAATTAATACATATTAAATTAATTACTTTACATAAATTTACTCTCCTCTCATAAATTAGTCAATAGTTTTTAGAAGATTTTAAATTTTACCACTACACTTTTATTCGTTTCTCTTCGACAAATTCCTTATTTTTTCAAAAATATGTGACATTGTTAACTCCACTATTGAATGGTTTTTCCTATAATATAGATATGATAAATGTTAATAGTACATATTTGAGGTGAGTACGTTGATTCGAAAATTATCTAACCGTGATTTAGTTGCTCAAATTGAAAGTATTTTAACAGTACAAAAGAAGGATCGAAGCTTCTTTAATAATGAAAAAATTGAAGACATTTATTTTGAGTTGATTGAAGAAGAAAAAACAAGAATTAAATTAGGACTTCGCAATAGCTTAGAGCTATTTTTATTGACTGTTTTAATTAAAGAAAAACTATATATGATTGGGTTTAAAGATTCCATAAAATTCTTCAGCAAAAGACTACTTCATTAATCTCACACCCACATAATCTACCTCATGGTGATTTATATCACGACATCCAAGAATTTTACACAGTACATTAGAAATGGACTTCAATGGAATTTGTTGAAGAAATACTTACAAGGGAAGGAACATTACTATGTGCTGCACCCAAAATTGCCATCATCAGTTATCCTGTTTGAGCCTTGTTCCGGTTTTTCAAGGAATGCTGGATAAGGAGCTTGAAACATTACAAGCTGTTACAAAGAGCAGTTGTTACAAAAAAGGAGAATTCATTTTTCGTGAGGGCGAAAGTTCTGATAAGCTTTTCATCGTTCATGAAGGGTTAATAAAGTTAACTAAGCTTAACGAGGAAGGAAAAGAACAAATTATTCGCCTGTTATTTTCCGGGGATTTTTTCGGTCAATTTGCCTTGCTGCAAAATAGCAATCATTATGCAAATGCCGTGACTCTTGAACAGACCACCATTTGCTCAATTGAAAAGCAGACTTTTTTACATACATTAGAAAAGAATCCAACGATGGCACTACACTTTATTAACGCCTTAAATAATCGATTGTTTGTTGCCGATGAGTGGATGAGTCTACTTAGCTTAACGGAAGTTGAAAAACGGTTGGCGCGGATTATTTTGCAGTTTTTGGAGAAAGGAAACATTGTAAATAATCAGTTTCGCCTACCCATTTCCAAAAAGGATTTGGCTGCCCTGATTGGAACAACACCAGAAACTTTAAGCCGGAAGTTACTATTATTTACAGAACAAAAAATTATTGCAGTAAAACAGCATAGAGACATTCAGGTAATCAATCTACATAAGCTTAAAGACCTTGCTGGCTTATCTATTGATTAAAAAAAGGGGAGTAAACACGTAAACAGACTCCCCTTTCGGATAAAGAACAGTGTTTTTACCTATTCTTCGTTAATTTTTACAGCCATAAGACGAAAATGCTGTGGCGCGATTTCATTAATGATTGCATTCATACCTAATGCGCTTAAGGCATTGATTAATGGTTGCGGACGAAGTGGCAAATGGATTTCAAAAATTGTCCCATTTGGGGAACTTTTTACATAATCCAAGATTTCACCTCGTGGATGTTCCCCCCTTAAAATATTTTCTCGTACATCAATAATTGCTTTATTTCCTTCTACTTTAATATCAAGCATTTTTCTCCACCACCTGGTTCGTATTCTTTAGAAAATCGATGACACTATCAGACTTTAGCGGTCTGCTAAAATAATAGCCTTGAATTGCATCACAAGATGACCTTTTCACATAAGACAGTTGTTTGTATGTTTCCACCCCTTCAGCAATAACGTTTAACTTTAAGTCATGGGCCATGGTTGTAATGGCCGCAGTAAGTGCCTTGCTGCTAGGGTTTGTGTCTATATCAAATATAAAAGAGCGATCGATTTTTAGTGTATCAACCGGTAATTTTTTTAAATAATTCAATGATGAGTAGCCTGTGCCGAAATCATCAATTGAAAGGAGTACGCCTATATCCTTTAACTGCTGCAGCAAAGAAATGGCTGAATCAATATCGTGAATTAAGACGCGTTCGGTAAGCTCAAGCTCTAGATACTCTGGATTTATACCAGTTTCATGAATAACTGACTGTATTTTTTCAACGAAATTTTTTTGCAAAAATTGCTGCGCTGATAAATTGACCGCCATTCGCAAAGGACCGAACCCCGCTCTTTCCAATTCCTTTATTTTTAAGCAGGCATTTTTCAAGACCCAATCGCTAATCGGCAAAATCAATCCAGTCTCCTCCGCAATTGGAATGAATTCAGAGGGAGGAATATTTCCTAAGTCAGGATGACTCCATCTTAAAAGAGCTTCAAATCCGATAATTCTTTCATTCTTTAAATCTAATTGTGGTTGAAAATTCAATGATAACTCATTTTTCTCCAAAGCTTTACGCAGATTATTTTCAATGATGAGACGTTCAAAACTACCGGCATTTACCTCTACATTTGCTTTTTCGTATTGATTCCGCCCTTTTTTCTTTGCCCGATACATCGCAGAGTCGGCATTTGTTAGAAGGATTTCCTCATCGTCCCCATCATAAGGGAACAAGCTGATGCCAATACTTGATGAAATGTGAATCTCAATTTCGTGCAATGTAAAAGGAATGGAAAAGTCGGCTACAATTTGTTTAGCAATAGTTTCAGCTTCGTTCTCTGAAGATAGATTTTGTAAAATACAAACGAATTCGTCTCCACCCATTCTTGCTAAGATATGCCCCTCGCCAATACTCCTCTTGAGTCTCTCTGTAGCTTGCTGCAGCAATAAATCTCCATACGAATGGCCCAACGTGTCATTGACAAACTTAAAGCGGTCAAGGTCTATATAGAGAACAGCAAAAAGTTGTTCATTCTTTTTGGAGTTCACTAGGATTTGTTTTAAATGGTTTTGTAATAAATAGCGGTTAGGCAGCTTTGTTAAGGGATCCAACCCGCTTTTCTGAAAACCTGAAAACAGTAGGATTGCATTGTCTGTCTCTCCTGAAGGGCCTTTGATCGGATTTACTACGAGCCACTTGGTATGCAAATTGCTATTTTTTAGTTTGACATCCACTGCCCCTTGCCAATTATTTATTGGATTTACAGTAAGATTTAAAAGCATATTTATATCTGAATGGTATACATCATTCTCTCGATAACCGCTCATTTTGAAGAAAGCAGCATTCGCAAATTGAATACAACCATCGCTATTTACGATGAGAATACCATCACTAAATTGTTCAAGCGCTTCTTTATATGGCATTGGCGCTGTTTTCAAGGCTCCACCTCCAGTTACAATCCTGCTCATGTCCTTATGATACTGCGATTATTTTGTAAAGTAATTGATTTAAATCAAGGTTTTTATTTTTGAGAACGTTTATCATTATAAAAAGGAGGGCGTATACATATGAATTTATTTACTTTTGATGATATGAAAAAGATAAAACGTCAAACCTTGGGGAATTCGGTCCCTTTGGAGCTTTTTCGGTCGGTACGGTTAATCGGTATGTACCAAGGACTGCCGATGAAAGGGAAAAACACGACGATGACAGTGGGACGGAAGATTGGGGAAAGTATGCAGGCTTCCTCCTTAGAAGAAATCCTTGAACTTTTTGAGCAGTTAAAAATTGGGATTCCACGTGTAATTTCGAAAACCGAAAATGAACTTCATATTGCGATTGAGGATTGCTTTTGCGAAGGACTTCCCGTCCACGAAGGAAATATGGTTTGCGATTTGGAAGGAGCCATTTTAGAAGGAGCACTTTCTAGCATTTACAATGGGGAAATCCATGTCCGCGAGATCAAATGTAATGTCAATGGTGATGAGGATTGCGAATATAAGATTAAGTTTATGTAGCAAGGTCAGGCTCCACCACCACTACTTCTTCCAGTGGGGGCCTGACCTATTGTTACGCCATTAAATTCTGATAGAATTTGTACTCTTATGATACTTTAAATTTTCTAATTTCATTTCGAAGGTCTTCCGCCAATTTAGCCAATGCTTGCGAACTTGCCGATATTTCCTCAACAGTTGCCGATTGTTCTTCAGCAGAGGCTGCCACCTCTTCTGCTGATGCCGCTGTATCTTCAATGATGCTAACAACTACTTGAGTCGATTGTAGAACTTCATCCGCATTTTCCCCTAAACTTAATAAGATTTGATGGAGGTCTTGCACGCTTCCTTCAGTTTCTTCCACGTTTCGGACAATCTCTTTAAGAGATTCGCCTCCCTTCTGAATGATATTTACTTGGCCTTGAACAGCTGTCAAATTACTCTCCATTGTTCGCACTGTTTCTGAAGTTTCCGCTTGAATAGAATCAATTAACGCAACAATTTGACCTGCTGCCGTATTGGATTGCTCAGCTAATTTTTTCACTTCAGCTGCTACAACTGCAAAGCCTTTGCCCTGCTCTCCTGCTCTCGCTGCCTCAATTGCTGCATTTAGCGCTAATAAATTCGTCTGATCCGCAATCTCTGTGATTACTTTAATGATGCCTCCGATTTCAGTAGATCTTTTTCCAAGGTTTTCAATTGAATCTGTAGCAAATTGAACTGTACGCGTCACATCACCCAAATGACGAATGGCTTCTGAAATTGCTGCATTTCCCTCACTTGCAAAGTGGGTAGATGCCTTTGCCTGCTTCAATGTTTCGGTTACTTTAACTCCGCCAGCATCAACCTGTGATTTTGTATTTCTAACCATCTCCAAAATGGTTGTTGTATGATCTGATTGTTCTGTTGCACCTGTAGCAACACCGTTAATCGTGCTGGCTATCTGTACCGAAGTCTGTTCTGTTTCATCAGCACTAGCGGAAAGTTGTTCAGAGGAGCTTGCTAATTGCTCAACCGCTTCTTGACTCTTTTTAATCATCGCAGAGAAGGAATCAGCCATATGATTGAAGGCATCCCCAACTAACCGTAGCTCATCATTTGAGTTTACATTTGTTTTTACTGTCAAATTCCCTTTGGCCATTTCTGAAGAGGTATCTACTAAAGAAGTAACCGTTTCTTTTACAGACATAAAAAATGAAATGACTAAATAACCTGCTATAAGAAATAGAGCCAATACAATCATCGAAAGCACCATTTTTTTCATTTCCAACTGCTTTACTTGATCTATTAAAAGCTTATCTAAAACCTTTGTTTCAAGATCATACAAAGCAAAATTTGCATCAATGGACTTCGTTGCTAAAGTATAAAACTGACTTGATTCGATGCCTACAGTTTTGATTATTTCATTCTCAAATACATCTAGGAAATGCGTTGTTGCTTGCTGTGAAGCTGCGTAGGTTTGTTCTAAACTCTTACCTAACATAGGATCCTCAGCTTGAATAATGTTATAATCTCTTTCTATATTTTTAGAAATATCACGAATCGAACTTGTATAGGAAATAAGCTGCATCTTCTCATCAACAGTAAGGACTTTTTTAGCTGCAGCAACTGTACCTTTAGCCCGAGCCTGCCCCATTGTTTCGGTTAACAATGGCAATTGATTGATAATCGAATCTCTTAAATAACTCTCCTTTAATTGAGGAACAGTTGTAAGCTTCGATGAATCAGATGTATCTTTTATTAATTCAATTGTTTTTAACGTAGTCTCTGTATGCTCGTTAAAACTTTCTTTCGTATTCATTGTTGAAAAAATAGTAGCAGCAATGTTGCTCCACTTATTTTTAAGTTCATCCCAATGCTTTGTCGTATTAAATTTAGAACCTACTACCTTATCAATTTCATCAATTTTCTTTACTTGATCTGCCAACTGTTTTTCCTTTTCGAGCATTTGCTCTTTAAATGCATCATTACCGTTTAAAAAACCCGCAGACAGGCCGCGATGCTGCTGAGTATATTGCAAAAAGGTTTTTATTTCATTATTATATTTTGCTCCTTCCACCGCGTCCTTTGCTTGATCGATATCATGGTCCAATTCTTGAAGCAAAAAATACGAAAGAAGGACTAATGGAATAAGAACTAGTAGGGCTAAAACAGTAAATTTACCAGAGAATTTAAATTTATTTATTATATAAGATCCAGGAGCAAATATCCATTTCATCAACATCTTCCTCCAATTCTTAGCTGCATTTCTACTAATTTTACTATTTGCACAATGTTAATGTCGTGATTGGTTTCACACTAATTTTCTAAAAAAGTGAAAAATTATGGAACAAGAGAACCGCCCTTTTATTCCAAAAAGAAGCAGGAGACAATCTCCTGCTTCCTCATGAATTATTAATTTTAATATTCAAAGTACCAACCTGTGAAACTAATAGTTCTTCGTATTTCTTTTCTGCTAGCATGTTAACTTCTTTTGTTTCTGCCTTTGGATTTGCTTTTTTCACATTATTGATTACATCTTGCTGCACTTTAGAAACTAACACAATGGCTTTTTGCTGTTTTTCTTGGATGGCCCAAAATTGGTCCTCACCGTAATCTTTAATCATTTTTTGAGCTACAGGACTGTTTCGATATGCATTTTTTGTTTCATTTAGCTTTGCTTGGATTTCATCATCTGTCGCAGTATGTCCTTTTTCTTCAGCTAATAAAGTCATTGCTCGTAAGCGGATAATTTGTGTTAATAATGTATTCTTATTTTTAATAGCCGCTTCTTGGTTATCCCAATATTTCATAGCCTCTTCTAATTCTTTTCCTTTATACTTGGCTTGATCAGCTTCACGATACATTTCCATTTGAATATTATTAATGAGCCCATAAAATTCTATATCTTCATTTGTGACTTTTTCTCCGTTGATAGTTGCGATGACATCCTTAGGCAGAGTCGCCAAATTAGTCTTGGCATTTTTTGCTGTGTCAGCTGTACTTGCTGCTTCAGCTTTTTTTGCCGTAAAAGTCACTAGTTTTTCCTTTGTGTCTTTTCCATTCGCTATTGTTAACAGCGCTTGCCAGTCACCTTCCATTGGTAGCATCACTTCACCACCATAAACGCCTTCACCTTGTTCTTTTAATTTAACATTAATGGAGCCGTGGTCCATCTTCTCCATTTCAAAGCTTGCCTTTACATTCAAACCAGTTGAAGGCTTCTCACCTTCCATAATTTTGAACGATACTTTAGAAGCTGAATCCGGCATAAACACCGGTGTATCCACGAGATTGACATTATAGTTACTGCCGCCGCAACCAGATAGTACAAATAATCCCATTAAAAAGGTTAATAGTTTTTTCATGCGAGTGCTCCTTCTTTTAATATCTTTGTTTCAAAATCTGCAATAGTATACTTTTCTATTTTTCCATCCTTTAAGTAGGCCACATGGGAGCAAATTTGGTTGATTTCATCAATATGGTGTGATGACAAAAGAATCGTTTTATCCTTTAATGATTTCAAAATAGATAAAATCTCAATTCGACCAATTGGGTCGAGTCCACTTGTCGGTTCATCCAATATCAATAGTTCCGTATCAAAATAGAGCATGATTCCTAAGCCAAGCCGCTGGAGCATCCCTTTTGAATAACCTGATACCTGTTCTTTGCGATCCTCCCAGAGGCGGACAAGCTTCAATTTTTCCTCCAGCTTCGCTTCATCGACATTTCCATCTTCCAATGAAGCAAAGAATCGCATATTCTCTTCTCCAGTAAGGTTTGGATATAATTGAAATTTCTCTGGTAAATAGGAAACGGTTTTCTTCCATCCCTTTTTTTGAACAGGGATATCGTTTAAACTGATAGACCCTGTTTTGAGTGGTAGTAAATCCAACATTAGTTGAATAATCGTTGACTTTCCGGCACCATTTCTCCCTACGAGGGCACATAATTCATTTTTTTCAACAAAGAGATTCACCGAATCTAATACCTTTTTTTTCTGATATGAATGGGAAACATTCTTGATCTCAATCATATTCTTTCACCCTTTCGTTTTAATAGGATGCTTAGTACGAAAGAAAGTGCCACCCAAAAAATGACATCAATGACTAAAAACAATACTGGTGATGCCCAGACCATTTTCTCCATGAGACGTGACATATGGTCTGTCGAAATAACGCCCAAAGACGTTTCTAAATAGAAAGGAATCGCATGAATAGGATCTAAAAAGAAAAAAATCGAAAATGTCTGAACGTTATCATAGGATACAGTTGGCAGTATATATAGAAATAATAAATCTGCTAAATAGACGAATAAGAACCAAGTGAAAATATTAGCACCAATCAACTGCATTCTTGTATGGCAAATACTTCCCAATAATATACCAATTTGGTTGAAAATAATAATCAAGAAGATGACAGATAATAAAAATGCGATAAAATAACTTACATTAAAATAAAAGTAAAATTTCATAATAACCGCAAACACAAAATACCAGGCGATAAATACGCCTAAGATTACAGCTTGCACCGCTGCACTTTTCTTTAGTAAAAAGCTTTGAAATGATTCCCGTTTCGTAGTTAGTATCATTAAAGTTTTTAATTCCTTCTCTTGAATAATAGAAAAGGAAGCAATAAATATACTTAACAACGGCAGGATAAACACATTCATTTCAAATAGAGATAAGAGAAAGACGGTAAACCCTTGCTCAGACGGTAATGATCGTGCTTCCAAAAGGATAAAAACTGATAGAAGAATAACCATAGCCAGTGCTAGCCATATCCCTTTGCCTCTTGATTGTTCTTTCCATTCCTTCCAAATATAATTCATTGTGCACTTCTCCTTTTGTTTTTCCAGTAACTACTTCCCAAAATAATGAGTACTAGAAAACCGAAGATGTATAAATAACGATTTCCGTTTGTTGTTCCTTTATCAAGTAACGGATATTGGTCAGTAACCATGACTTGTTGTTTATTTAAAACTTCATTCATTTTTTCATAGATACTTATAGCCGGACTTTTTAAGAATAAATAGGCTAATTCATTGTCCTCTACGAGTTGATAAAGAGAGGATTTATATTCAACAGGATAGTCGCCAATTCCGTTTTGATCTAAATCCAAAACTGGAACTGTATTACCCCAATAATTTCCGTGTCCATTTTCAAACCACTGGTTGTGATCCTCGCCGCCAAGTGCTAAGACAGAGGCAATATTATTCGTAAATTTATTGCCGCTAAATACTTGATCTGAAGAGGAAGCCCATACTTCTACACCTATCTGGTTTTGTAAAAATTCGTTATCTTTTACAATTGCTTTTTGCGATTGATCCATATAGATTCCGCGTTGATTTTGGAAAAAGAGGTTTTTTGTGATTACCGTATCATCGCTTGATAATAAAAGCACACCGTATGAACGTGTACCTTGATTTAAGGTAAATTGATTCCCCTCTAATATCGTTCCACGAGATTCCATGATGGCTGCACCGCCAATATTATAGGTAAATATATTATTATAAAATTTATTTTCGTCGGAATACATATAATGCAAACCGTACCTCGTATGCTTAATGTCGTTTCCTTTTGACAGATTTTGATTGCCATAGTCAAAGAAAATTCCATCACGAGTTCCATCAATAGTATTATTTATAAGTTCATTTTGATTGGAGTAATAAAGTTGAATGCCATTGCCTTGCCCTGCAATCTCACCATTTTTCCGGCCAATAACCGTAACATTACTTATTTTATTATGATGGGATTGACTTAAATAAACACCATGAAAACAATCAGTAATTTTAATATGATCAACGGTGTTTCCATCCTTCATAAGTTTAATGCCCGCATATTCTTCCCCGGAATTCCGGTCCTGTCCACCATGGGTAACAGCAAAATTCTTCAATATGACATTAGAAGACTTAACCGTTATAACGTTGCCTTTCCCTTCCCCTTTTATAATTGTTTTCCCTGTGCCAATGATAGTAATCGGGGATGTAATGACAATATTGCCTTCATATGTTTTTCCTTCAAGCTGCAGCGTTCCATTTGCCGGAGTTGCATCAATTAAAGCCTGCAGCGACTCCTTTGCAAAAGCTACACTACTAAGAGCAAACATAGCAAAAATAACAATGACAAGGGCTTGGATTTTCACCAGTAATGGTGAAATCCAAACTCGATTGTTACAGATTTGCACCTTACCGTTATTCTTGTTTTTGAAATTTTTAATAAAGGTGCTTAAATCTTTGCTCATCGTACTCTATCCTTCCAAAGGGGAATGATCATTAGAATAAATGCAATGCCAATCATGAAAAATCCAGTAGAAAAATAACTATGTGTTACAAAATTGGCAATTGTATTTTCACCAATGATAGGTGGAACAAATGGCGGTACATCAATTGGTGCCGCTGGGTCTAATTCTGTTCCATAACTTTTCAACCAACGGTGGATATCATAAACCCCTAGGCCACCACCGACTACAAATAAACCAATTAAACTTACCAGTAGTTTCCTATTACGTAAAATTGCAACAATTAAAGTTAATAAGGCCAATCCAGCAATAATATAAGTTAAGTAGTTTAATTCAGGAAAGTTTGCTTCACTAAATTCTTTCATACCAACATAGTGGTTTAATCCATTGATGATGGCAACATCATTTGCATCTTCCAATTTATTTGGATAAACAATAATATCCAATCCTTCTGGATATTGCGGCGCAAAAAACTTCATTCCCCACCATGGAAAGAAAATAGAAACGACAAAAAGTCCTGCCGCAATAATTAATAGAACCATTGAAGATACAGATAGTTTTTTAGACATTCCGATCCCCCCCAAAGAGTTATTTTTAAAAACAGAGGAGTACCGGTAAGTACTCCTCCACCTTTATTATTTTGTTGGTTTAACTAGTAAGTAACCATTCATTTCTTGGTGTAATGCAGAACAGAAGTTAGTACAATATAATGGATATGTTCCTGCTTTATCGGCAGTGAATTCAACTGTGTTAGTCTGACCTGGCTGTACTTCCATATTTAGATTGTACTTATTGATTGCGAAACCGTGTGTAATATCTTCATCAAAGTCGATATTCGTTAAATGGATAAATACTTTATCGCCTTGATTTACTTCAATTACATCTGGACGTTTTGCTTTCGAATCAAATACGAATCTTGAACGCATTGCGATACCGTATACATGTACTTCGTTACCTTTACGTTCAATTCTTGTCTTATCTTGACTGTATACTGCGTCTTTATTTGATGGATCTTTATCATAGACTTCAATTGTTTTAATCTTATCAGCTTTAATCATTTGTGCATAGTGTGGCTCTGGGTTAACTGGAGCTGATTGAATTACTTCCATCTTCGGACCAGAAAGGTCGATTAATTGCATTGACTCTGGATGTGATGGACCTACTTCTAAGTAAGAATCCTTCGCAAGTTTATTCAATGCGATAATATACTTACCGTCTGGAGATGCTGAGTCACCTTCTGCGGCAACTGAGTGACCTGGTGAATATTGAACAGGTACACGGTCTAACGTTTCGCCTGTGTTTGGATCCCACTTAACGATTTCAGAAGAAATGAACATTGTTGTGTAAGCCATTCCTTTATCATCGAATTGAGTATGAAGTGGTCCAAGTGCGTTTTCTGGGTTAACTTCTCTTTCCATTACTGATTTGTAATTTAATACAGGCATACCATATTTTTCGCCATCGAAATCTTTATTCTCAATTGCTTTAAATGCTTTTTCAAAAGAGAATACTGTCATAGCAGGTGCAAGTTTACCTGAAGCGATAAATCTTGTACCATCTGGTGTTACGTCAACACCGTGTGGAGATTTCGCAACTGGTACTAAATAAAGTCCACCTTTTTCTTTTTCAGGGAAGATGACTTTTTGACCATTTATATCTTGATATTTTCCTTCTGCTACCATCTTCTCTAACTCTTTCCAGTTGAAAAGAACGATATAGTCACGGTCTGCTTGAGACGCGTTGATTTCCATTGTCGTTGTTGCTTCTTCAGTGTTATAAGTTGTAATTACACCCCAGCCATGTGAAGGACCTTTACCAGCATCTGATAAGTCATAGCTCCATGGTGGAAGGGCCACTTGCCAAGCAACTCCAAGTTTTTCTTTCTTCTGATCAAAGTTAACAGCACTCATAACGCCATAATATTTTTGGCTGTACTCATCAAGTGATGCATATGCACTGCCTAATGGTACTGAGAAACGAGTTGGAAGGAACATATACTCTGTATTTTCAGTAACGAACGCTGCACAGTGTGGTCCACTTGTATTTGGTACATCGAGAATATCCTTAACAGTAAATGTTTTTAAATCCATTACTGCAGCACGGCTATTTGCTACATCTGTTGCAAACATAAATTTACCGTCATATTCACCTTTTGTTTCAGAAAATGCTGGGTGGTGGAAGTCACCCCATGTATAGTTGCCCATAAGTTTCTTTGATTCCTCTGACCAACCATAACCAGTTGCAGAGTCTTGCGAGAAAATAGGTACTGTACGAATATGTCTCATTGATGGAACACCATAGACAAACAATTGTCCTGAGTGACCACCTGACGCAAATAGATAATATTCATCTTTTTGGCCGAATGGTACATAAACTTTTTCAGCATTTGTTTTTGTTGGCGATGCTGTATTAGCAACCGATTTTGGACCAACATCTGTTTGTGCAAAGAATACTGTTGATGCTAATACACCTGCAACTAAACCAGTAATAGCGGGAATAATGCCTTTCTTCATAAAATGCACCTCCTATTATTTTTCACTAGCTATTTTTAATGCTTCGACGATTTTATTGATTTCATCATCAGTTAGTGGGTTGCTGCCAATTACACCTGACATAACTGCAGAAGTTGGCTTTTTCAAGAATTCGTTGACTGGCTTGCCATGCTTGCCTGGTACATTCTTATATGCTTGTGATAAGTCAGGTCCAACTTGACCAGCTTTAATACCAAGCTTTTCGATTGAATGGCATTGAATACAACCTTTTTGCTTGAAGATTTCACCCTCTGGAGATGCTGCAACAGTTTCTGGTGCGGGTGCTGCCTTATCTTCTGTCGTTGCCCCTTGTGTATTTCCTTGTGCTTGTTCTGTAGTTGCCTTTGTATCGGGAGCAGCTGCTTGTTCAGACGACTTGGATTGGCTAAATAAATAACCACCGCCGAAGCCTACTAATGCGAAAACTAAAAATATAATAATTGCATTTTTCATACCGTCCCCCCCTTTCCAGGAAAATTATTGGATTACGTTCCTTATCTTAATTGTTGGGAAATCAAAAAAACGTGATAATTATCACGTTTTCACCGAAATTCCCTATATTTCACAATTGTTTCACATCTTCTTCACATTTTGGACGAAAATTTCATATTCTTCTTTTTTGCAAAAAAAAAACTAGCTTCCATCCGGAAACTAGCAAACTTGGATAAAAAGACTATTTCGTTAATGCTTTTAAATCAGAAATGATTTCCTCATAGGGCACTTCCAAGCCATTATATCCTTTTACAATGATGCCTTCTTCATTGATTAAAAATATTTTTGTGCTGTGAATAAACTGATCTGTTCCTGGCTCTGCTTCTGCTAATGTTTTGAAAGATTTTGCAATTCTTTTTATATCGTCTGCTGTGTATCCTGTGACAAATTGCCAGTTCGAGTGATCTGCTTGAAATTTGCTTGCGAATTCTTTTAATGTTTCAGGCGTATCTCTCCCAGGGTCAACACTGAATGAAACGATATCAACACCTTCTATTTTCTTTTCCGTCATTTGCCGTTGCAATTTAGCCATATTTGCTGTCATTGGTGGGCATACTGTTTCACAATTGGTAAATACAAAATTTGCTAGCCAAATCTTACCTTTCATATCTGAAAGTTGAATTTGTTCATTATCTTGATTGACTGCAGTGAAATCTGCCATTGGCCAATCATAGGTGGCTTCAAATTTAGGTTGATTACAGGCTGTTAAAGCCAATAAAGAAAATATTACGAGTAAAACAATTCCAAATTGAATGCGACACTTTTTTAAAAACATGCTCATCCTCCAACTCTTATTAAATTCTATACGACTTCATTCTACCAAACTTATAATAAAAAGATTGTACACTTTTTTTCAAATTTGTAAATTGTTATAAATGGATGGTATTACTACTATTCTGATAAGTTTAATTACTTTACCTTTGTTTTTTATATCGTTATAATTATTTCTGATATTTATTATGAAATTTTTTTATTAAGGAGAGAGACTAATGAGAAAAACTTTACTTACCCTTTTTTCCTTAGTTCTGATACTTGCATTAACTGCTTGTGGAGGCAACAGTGGAAATAAAGAAACGGAAAATAACCAGGAAACAGCGAAATCAACTGAAAAACCAGTATTGAAAATCGGTGCAATTCCTGACCAAAATGCATCTGATTTAAATAGAAGCTTCAGTGCAATGGCAAAATACCTTAGCGAAGAAACGGGTCTTGATGTTGAGTATGTGCCATCAGTTGATTACGCTGCATTAATTACTGCCTTTCAACGGGGTGAAATTTTATTAGGATGGTTTGGGGGACTGACTGGTGTACAGGTTCGAAATGTTGTTCCTGAAGCCGAAGCAATTGTCCAAAGACCGCGCGATGCCGAGTTCCATTCAGTATTTATTGCCCAAAAGGATTTACCTGTTAATAGCTTAAAGGATTTAAAAGGAAAAAGCTTCACATTTGGCAGTGAAAGCTCTACTTCCGGACATTTAATGCCACGTTACTTCATGGATGAGGCTGGTATTAATCCTGATAAAGATCTTGATGGAATGCCTAACTATTCCGGCTCCCATGATAAAACCTATAAGTTGGTTGAATCAGGAGCATACCAAACCGGTGCTTTAAATGAAGCGGTATGGGAAGAAGCCGTTAAAGAAGGCAAGGTTGACGTGAATAAAGTTAAAGTATTCTATACAACTCCACCATATTACGATTACCACTGGGTCGTTGGCAATGTCGATGAAGTATACGGCGCAGGTACAAAAGAAAAACTAAAGCAAGCATTGCTTTCAATGGGTCCAGAACAAAAGGACATTCTTGATTTATTTGCAACTGACAAATTTATTGAAACAAAGAATGAAAACTATGCTGCAATAGAAAAGGTAGCGAAACAATTAGGTATTATAAAGTAGTAGGTGATCAAACATGTCCATACAAAACGGACAATTTGTTTTAAATAAAATTGAGAAAACGTACGGGGAGAATAAAGCATTATCTCCCCTTACTCTTTGTATTCAAAAAGGAGAACGCATCGCCTTAATTGGCCCGAGCGGTGCTGGCAAGTCTACGTTACTTAATATTTTGGCGATGATTATTCAACCAGATCATGGGGAATATTTCCTTGATGGAAAACCTTCCCCACAATATAAATCAGGAAAAAGCCTTTCACAAAAGATAGGCATTATCCGTCAGCAATTTGATTTAGTTCCAACATTGCCGGTCATTCATAATGTTTTAGCCGGCCGTTTAGGTGAATGGGGATTTTTAAAATCGCTTCTTTCTTTTTTTATTCCCCAAGACAAGGATATGGCTAGTAGAGCATTGGAAAGAGTAGGCCTAGTAGATAAATTATATGAAAAGACCAGCAATCTTTCGGGTGGACAGCAGCAGCGAGTTGCACTAGCGCGACTGTTAGTACAAAAGCCTGAAATTATTCTTGCCGATGAGCCAGTGGCATCACTTGACCCTGCTCGTTCCGAAGATATTATCTCAATGTTGGTAGAATTGGCAACGGAGCAAAAACAAACATTAATCATGAGCTTGCATTCTGTTGAACTCGCTAAAAAATATTTCGATCGCATCATTGCATTACGAGAAGGAAAAGTTTTCTTTGACCTCCCAACTGAAAAGGTAACCCAACAAATGTTAACAGATCTTTATTATTTAATGGAGTTGAATGATGATGAAAACAAAACCGCCATTTCATAAAAAGACTCTATTAACCATTGTGATGGCTGCCGTATTGATCGGGAGCTTATTTTCTGTCGAGTGGGGACCTGACCTGTTACATTCGGGAGGCATGGTAACAACCATGCAAATTTTAGAAGGAATTATTAAACCGGACTTATCCACAGATATTATTAAAATCGCTTTAACATCCTCTTGGATTACATTGGCATATGCTACTGCCGGTATGTCTTTAGCTGCCATAATAGGCGTCGTGTTCGGTGTGTTGGCCTCTGGTGTTGTAGCAGTAAGTCGTTCTAAAAAAGTTTTGCTTAAGACGTCCTTCCGTGGCATTTTGGGATTTATGCGGGCTATTCATGAGCTTGTCTGGG
The DNA here is from genome assembly GCF_054301215.1 of Schinkia acidoalkalinis. The sequence goes on along the minus strand of NZ_CP182573.1, from coordinate 2,897,207 downwards.
CATGGTTGTTTGTAGCAGCACTTGGACTTTCCCCATATGCGGCGATTTTTGCGATTGCTATCCACTATGGCGGTATTTTAGGGCGAATTTTTGCTGATATGCTGAATGATGTTCCGGAAGAACCTATCAAGGCACTAAAAGCAAGTGGTGCATCCAGGATGCAAACATTATTATATGGGTATTTCCCCATTGCAGCAGGGGGAATGATCAGCTACATTATGTATCGTTACGAATGTGCCATCCGTGCTTCAGCGATTATGAGTTTTATAGGTTTGGGCGGACTTGGCTATCAAATTCAATTATCCCTTAACGATTTAAAATATGATGAAGTATGGACGTTTATGTACTTTTTAATCGCCTTGGTTTTACTTATCGACTATTGGAGCCAGGTTTTGCGAAAGAGGTTGGTAGCATGAAAAATAACACTACACATAAGCGCCCTGCAAAGGTTGGAGTTATTAAGCTTTCCGTTTATTTAGTTTTTGCACTTATCTTCAGTTCATGGCTTTTTATATTCAATAGTAAAGATGCCAATTTCTTTGCGCTATTTTCCCATGAAAACCTCCAGTATACTCAAAAATTTATCAATGGTTTACTCGGTGTCGGTGAAGAAAATCCTGCTTTTTTTAATAAGGAAAGTTGGATGGATGCCCTAACGCTTTCGCTTGAGACTTTAGTAATGAGTATCATGGCGATTGGTTTTTCTACTATTATTATGATTTTGACAGTTATTCCGGCAGCGCGCAATGTTGCTGATGGGACACTAACACTTTCAAGAAACTGGTATGGTAAAATTGTCTATGGAATCATACGCGGGCTCTATATTTTTTCAAGGTCTGTCCCTGAATTATTATGGGCGATGATGATTATCTTTATATTTAAACCAGGGATTCTTCCCGGAGCCATTGCCCTAGCTTTACACAACTTCGGGATATTAGGTAAACTTTGCGCTGAGGTTATTGAAGATGTTGATACAAGGCCAATCCGGAGTTTGGCTTCTTCAGGTGCCGGGAAAGCTCAAATGTTCATCTATGGCGTGATTCCAACCGTATTACCTCAATTTATAACGTATATTTTGTACCGCTGGGAAGTTATTATCAGAACAACGATTGTTGTCGGCTTTGTGGGTGCCGGTGGGCTAGGCCAGGCGTTTAAGCTAAGCATGAGTTGGTTTCATTACTCAGACATAACGTTATTTTTAGTGTGCTATATTCTACTTGTTGTGTTAACAGATTCTATTTCAGAAGGAATTCGGAGATTTATAAAATAGGCAATTTTATATGATTTATTAAATTTCAACAGCCGATTATTGTGAATCGGCTGTTGGAATATTTATTTGTGAAAGCTTAATTTTTCCCTAAAACAATGCCAGTTGCATCCAACTGTTGTAGGATTTCAAGTTCCCCACTTGTTGGTTCAGGAAGATAACTCCAGTTTGGATCAATTTCAATTTCAAAGCTGCTGTTTTCTTGAACTTCCTCTAATGTTACACCTTCATACAAATGAAGCAGCTTCATTCGTTTTGTTTCCTCAGAGAAACCATAAACACCTAATTGTGTGATTACACGGTATGGACCGGTATTCTTTGGCAACCCATGCTGTTCGCGTTCACCTGGTCCAGAGAAGTAGCCAGGGCTTGTAAAGAAATCAAGTTTCTCAACAAATTTGCGTTTATCTTGGCTCATCAAGATAATATTACGCCAACAGAAGGAAGCAATGTCAGCACCACCGCCTGAGCCAGGGAGACGAACTTTCGTATTTTCCCACGTCCCTATTAATGTTGAATTTAAATTACCATATGCATCAATTTGTGCCCCACCTAAAAATCCGTATTCAATGAAGCCTGCCTGCGCTAAGCTCATTACATAATCCATAGAGCCGACAATCGTACCATTTTCAAATGTCATGGATTCACTTACTTGAATAGGCAGACGTTGTGATGGCGTGCCGCCAATCCCGCCTCCTTCATAGACCGTTAATAATCCGGGAGCATGTGTTTTTTGAGCATATATACCAGCGAGTAACGGCATGCCTGTGCCTACAAAAACACTTTTATTATCTTCTAAAACCTTAGCAGCTGCAATAATCATTCTTTCTGCGGCTGTTGCTTTTGCTTGTGTTGTTGTCGTCATTTTTTTAACGCTCCTCTCGTTGAAACTGTTGGATATGGAACTAATCCCTTTTCGATATTTTCAAGTTCGCGTAGTTTTGCAAGACCACCGATTTTTTCCAAATATTCATAATGGTCTTTTGTTGAGCGAATATATTTGTCTAAGTATTCCTGTACTCCCTCATCCGTTTCGGAGGCTTTAAGCCATTCCATCCATTGGTCCTCATCAAATGAATAATCATATGGGACCTGGTTAGGATGTGAACCAAATGGTGCCTCCACAACTGCATCGACAACAAAGAATGGAATGTTTGTGAGATCTGGACGTTTTTGAATTTCTTCTTCCGGAACAATTTTTTCAGCTGTAATAATAACCTTTTTAGCCGCATGTGCAAGATCGATATCCACTGTAATATTTCCGTCGATTTGACAGTTTCCATATTTGTCGGCACGATGGACGTGGATAATCGCTACATCCGGATAGCATGCAGGCAATAGATTGATTTTTTCACCGCTAAATGGATCTTCAATGACTTTAGCGCCGCTGTAATGTAATGTATCCGTACCAAGCGCCGTTCTTGCTGGGAAGAATGGAATTCCTCTTGCTGCAGCTGAGAAACGCCATTGGAACCCTGCATTTGTCATTTCTGAAAGAATCGTTAATTTGCCATTTTTGACAGCTCTACGAGATGCAGGACATAATCCACGAATTTCATCACCAAATCCGTAGGCAATTTCTGCCTTTGTGATGAGACCCGCAGCTGCTAGTAACTGCCAATCATGCTGGGACCCTTTTGCGGCAACTGTTAAATCACCAATATTTTGGCGGATAATTTCATAAACAGCAGCCATTGGATTACGAACAGAGCCCATCCCACTGAAGACAACATAGTCACCCTGGCTGACATTCTTTTCTACTGCTTCTTTTAACGAAACACGTTTATCAACTTTTCTCGTAGATTTATTGTTTCTGCGATACTCTCTCATTTCATCTGTAGATAGCCAACCATATAAATATGGATTTTCAGATTTTACGCTTGTAGTCATTGTACCGTTCTCCCCTCGTTGTTCCTTCTTAGCGATCTGACCAGTTAGCTGGTCTTTTTTCTAAAAATGCCCGTATCCCTTCAACTGCATCCTCTTTTTGGCTGTTTTTTACCATTACTTCAGAGCTGTATGTTAATGCGTCAAAATCATTATTAATTTGAAGCTGTGTATATAATTGTTTTTTACCAGCCTCTAAAACTGCTAAACTATGACGAGCAACAGCATTTGCAAACTTCTCGGTTTCCTCATCCAAGTTTTCAAGCGGTACAACTCTATTAATTAAACCGTGAATTTTTGCTTCTTCTGCAGAAATAAAATCACCAGTAAACAATAATTCCGCTGCTTTTTTGCGATCAAGATTTCGGCTAACAAATACTGCAGGTGTATGGCAGAATAAACCAATCAATGTTCCTGGTGTTGCAAAAAGAGCATTATCACTTGCGATGGCAAGATCTGATGCAGCTACCAGTTGGGCCCCTGCTGCTGTTGCAATTGCATGTACTTTTGAGATTACAACTTGTGGTATATTTCTAATTGTTTGCATTAATGCTTGACATTCAGCAAAAAGGTTGGCAACCTCCTCTACTGGTGCTCCGTCGATTTCACGTAAATTATGACCTGAGCTGAATACTTTCCCTTCTGCTTGAATAATAACAACGTTGATTTTTCTTTCATTTGCAATTTCAGTTAACTTTGCGTCCAACTCTCTGATTAATTCAAGTGATAGTGCATTACGCTGCTTATCATTATCTAATGTAATTGTTCCAATCTTTCCATTTTCCTCAAACTTAATTAAACTCATAGTAAATCCACCTTTCAAATATGTTTAGTTTGTTTAATATACGTAGGGGGCCCTCTGCTGCTTTCCCTGAAATGGAAAACTATGCTGTTTTATTTTTCTTATAAAACAAAAGTGGTCCTTCCTTTATGATAAGGAAAGACCACTAATTCACGATGAGTCCCTCACTTATCTTACTGAATGCGTACTGCATCAGTAGGAATTGGCACCTTCCATCTTAATTAATAAGACTGGGGTTGCCGTGGTTTCATAGGGCCTTTCCCTCCACCACTCTAGATAAGCAAAACTTTAAATATTTTTACTTTTTGAAATTATGTCACTAACTCTATCATTAATCAAAAACTTTGACAACCAGTTTTCGTAAAAAAATAAAAAATATAATTTTTCACATAATTCATATTGACAAAGTATAGTTTACTCTCGTAAAATCACAAACATAACAAAAAAACGAATAGCGAAACGGATGCCTTATCCAGAGAAGGGAAGAGACTGGCTCGATGATCCTTCAGCAACCTTGCAGTAATGCAAAAGGTGCTAATTCCAGTAACAAGTCTTTTGACTTGGTTAGAAGATAAGGAAGAGTAGTTTTTTCAAACCTCTTCCTTTGGAAGAGGTTTTTTAGTTTCAAAATTGAGAACTGAAGGGATGAACGTACTTATGAAAAAGAAATTGATTGTTTGTGGAGCTGCTTTATCATTATTAATTGGATTGACTGGGTGCAATAATGCAGAGAAGCCTGGTAACGCGGCTGCTTCAGCGACTGAACAAAAGCAGCAAGAGAATAAATTAGTAGATTTTTCTGTCGGCTATCTGCCAACAACAGGCCATAGCTTGTATTACATCGCACAAGAAGAAGGCTATTTTAAAGAAGAAGGATTAAATGTCACACTACATCCTTTTTCTAATAGTGGTGAAGGAATTAACGCAGTAACGGCAGGAAAATTAGACGTTGGTACATTTGGAACACCAGCACCACTCACTTTCGAGGAGCAAGGTGCCAAGATCGTCTTCCTAGGCGGTCAGATGGGAAATGGCGCAGGAGTCGTTTCAAAGCCGGAATTGAAAAAGGAATTTCAAGATATTAATAACTTCAGAGGGAAAAGAGTAGCAACAGTGAAACTAGCAACAGGGGATGTTATTTTACGTGGAGCGCTTCATGAGGCAGGCATCGATTGGGAAAAGGATTTGAAGATTATTGAAATGAACTCTCCAGCAGATGTCATTGTTGCTGTTAAGAAAGGTGAAGTGGATGCAGGTGTTGTTTGGGCTCCTTTCGTTGAGAAAGCGAAACAAGAAGGCCTGGAGATTGTTAAGTATTCACAAGAATACCATGCAAACCATGTTTGCTGCCGCATTATTGCTGATCAAACAAAATTTGATAAAAACAAAGAAAACTATGTCAAGTTCCTAAGAGCGAATATTCGGGCTGAGAAATTTGAAAAAGACGAAAAGAACAAGCAAAAAGCAATTGAGGATATTAACAAATATGTAGATGTGGATCCACAGATTATTGAAAAAGATATTTATGGTGGCTATGTAGACCAAAGCGCTGATCCAAATAAAAAAGCAATTCTTTCCATGAGAGATACAATGGTTGATATCGGCTATCTAAAAGAGAAAAAGGATATCTCACCACTTATTCATACAGAAGCTTATAAAGAAGCATTGGATCAACTACTAGCCGAAAATCCAGATGATGCATTCTATAAACAACTAGAAACTCGTTATGAGGAAAACGATCAATAAGGATGATAAACGATGAGCACAATTTTATTTGAAGATATTAATGTCATTTACGAAAAAACGGATCACTATGCCTTACAAGATTTAAATTTAACCATCCAATCGGGCCAAATTGTTTCATTAATTGGCCCCTCCGGATGCGGGAAATCTACTACCCTTAATTTAGCATCTGGGCTCTTAAAGCCCACATCAGGGACGGTCAAAATAAATGACAGCGAGATTACAGGACCAGGACTAGACCGCGGTGTCGTCTTTCAAAGCTATTCCTTATTCCCATGGATGACGGTCCTCGAAAATATCACCTTTGCATTGAAGCAAAAATCAAATGCTTCAAAAGTAGAAATTACCAAAAAGGCAAAAGATGTTCTCGAAAAGGTCGGATTAAATGAAAAAGCGCAAAAGTCTTTTCCATCACAGCTTTCTGGAGGAATGCAGCAACGGGTTGCGATTGCACGGATGTTTATCCTTGATGCTCCGGTATTTTTAATGGATGAGCCGTTCAGCGCCGTCGATGAAATCACCAGAAATCAGCTTCAAGATTTATTGCTAAAGCTTTGGGAGGAAGGGGAAACAAAGAAAACAGTGCTTGTTGTCACCCATAATATTGATGAGGCTATCTTTCTATCAGATCGTGTTGTCGTTCTTCATAACGGTCAAATTCAAGAAGATATCTCTATCCCTTTCAAACGGCCTAGAAATCGGCTAAGCATTGACCAAGAGGAATCATATTCAAAAATTCGCCATCAGCTTTTAAAAGCTGTTTCTGGGGACTACTAGGAGGTATCAGCATGAAGAATGTACTTGATAGATATAGTATAACAACCATTCTATTCGGATTATTGTCGCTCCTTTTGATTACCTTGATTCCGGCACAAGGTGCGAACAGCGATCTTTCAACTAAACTATTTTTTAGTGTATTATTGATTGGCTATGTCTATTTTATGATTTTATTTAAAAATGACAGTGCGAAAAGACGAGCTGCATCAGACATTACCATCATCGTATTTTTGCTGCTTCTAGCTTGGGAGCTGTTAACACAAAAGCTGGGGATCTTATCTGAATTCTTGTATCCTTCGCTACAGTCTGTGATCCATCAATTTAAAGATGACGGCGCAGAATTGCTTGTTCACTTACTGGCCTCAATCAAACTATTAGGAAGCGGCATTATTTTAGCTATTCTTTTCGGGATTCCATTAGGAGTTTTTACAGCATCCAATAAACGGCTGGAATTCGTCGTTAGGCCAATTGCCAACGTCTTATCGCCAATCCCGCCGATTGTTTGGATTCCGTATGCCCTTGCCATCTTGCCATCATTCCAGGCATCATCTACTTTTATTATTTTTATTGGTGCCTTCTGGCCAATTTTTATTAACACCTTAAACGGCGTCACAAATATTGACCAAAGATATATTAAATCGGCACAAACACTTGGCTTAAAGCCAACAACCATGGTTACAAAAATAATTATCCCGGCAGCATTGCCATCCATATTCTCAGGCGTGCAAGTCGGCTTAGTATTATCATTCATTTTGCTTACGGCAGCTGAAATGATTGGCTCCTCTGCCGGAATTGGCTTCTATGTTAAAATGGCTACAGATTACGGTAATTATACAAAAGTAATCACGGGGATCATTTTTATTGGCATTATCGTTACAGTCATCATGATTCTCTTTAATAAACTTGAAAAACATCTGCTCCGCTGGAGAGCCTAATAAAGGCCTGTCTACTATGTGTTTGGCATTGCACGTTATAAAAGCGTGTTTGCCGGACCATTCGCGACAGCCTTTTTTTTTACGTTGTCCAATCAAGATTGGTCACAATAATTGGCTGTTGAAATAAATCTCATAAAGGAAAACTGTGATTAATAGAGAAATACTATAGTAGAATAGGAGGTCTTATACAATGAACCAAAAATCATACTTAAAAGGTTTGGCAACCGGAATCGTCGGTACAGCGATATTCATTACATCAATATCTTCAGTAGATGCCTTTGAACCATTCTATAAAAATATTAAAGCAGCGGTTGCTACTATTAATATTATCGTCGACGGGAAGCCTAGTGATTTGCAATCTGAGCCGCTACTGATTGAAGGAAAAACATATTTACCACTAAGAGACATTGGGGCGGCTCTCGGAAAAGAAGTAACATGGGATAGTAAAAATAATGCCATCTATATTGGAGAAGGACAAAAAACCTTCCGTCCCTCTATTGGACTTTCCCAGTTGAAGCCTATATACGGAGAAACCTATCGCAATAGCGGATTTAAAAACGATGATTATTTGAACAGCGGCTATGGCGGAAAATACTATATAGAGTCTGAAGATGAAGGCGGTGAAATTTCATTATTTAAACAAAGATTCAGTACCCTCAATTCCATTGCCTTTCTAGATGCCAGTTCTATTTCCTACAATTTATATGATAACAAATACTATCTCATCCGCGGTCTTGCAGGGGTAGATGACACCAATCCTGATGCGAAGGGAATTGGCATCATAAAACTTTACGGTGATGATAAAGAACTCGCCACAATTACAACCGGCACAAAAGCTGAAAAACCAGTGCCGTTTGAAGTTGATATCACCGGAATTAAAAAATTAGAGATTAAAAATATCCAAGCAAAAGGTACTGCCTCACGGGTGGCACTAGTGGATGTTGTCTTGGAAGCCGTTCAGGAGTAAAAGACAAAGAAAAACTTGCCATTTTATATTACAATAACTATATAACAATTTCTGAGAGGAGATGGGACAAGCGTGATAAAGAGATTGATTCTACTACTTTCTTTAACTATATTTCTCGTTCCAGCTACTAGTCATGCTGAGCATATCTATAATGATAAGGATGGATACCACTATTTTTTCGATAAATCCAGTGGCTTTTACCTTCGGTTAGATAATCCAAAATCAAATAATATCAGCACAAATATTATTGATGATCTAACCTTTACCGTCCTATGGTATAACAAGGACAAAACTCAGCCAAACTTCGGCTATAACGGCATTGCCTATGGGACGTTCGATTTATCAACAAAAGCACCACATGTGACGATTACAAAAGAACGGTATCATCAGGTCTATACGATTCACGGCTTAGACACAAAGTTGACGAAAACCAAAACTGGCTTTAAGGTTCCGATTGAAATCAAAAATGATGATTCTTCTGACAAATCCTTGAGCAACTTCAAAGGAGAAAGCGGCAAAATTGATATTGAATTAAACTATTATCAGGTTGATCATGATAACGCCAAGCTGTATACCGATTTTAAAGCTGGGACGGATATGAAAATGTTTGGCGATAAATTAATGCTGCGATTCCCTGCAAACAGCTTCATTTCTGATAGCAGCTTATCCGGTTCTATTTTATTAGACCAAAAAGTAGCAGTAACTGTTATTGAAAAACCACAACCAACCAAGGACTTAGTATTCTTAAGCCAGCAATTTCTAGTCGATGATGCAAACAAAAGCTTATATGCAAAGCCTAGCACATGGGGTGATATAACCCTTAAATACGAAGGGGTCGTACCGAAAGCAATGGAAGGCTATAACCTTACCGTTCTGAAAAATACCTACGGGAAATGGGTGCCTATTGGCGGAGTGGTTGACCCTGTGAAAAAAACAGTAACATCCATATTTGACGATTTTGGGACATATGCCATCGGCTTAGTCTACAAAGATTATGGTTTAAAGCAAAGCTGGGCGAAAAAGGAAGTGTTAGGTCTTGCTTATAAAGGCGTTATTCAACCGGATATTAATAAAAAAGATCTAGCTTTATTATCAAACTTAAACAAACCGATTGATCGCTTTACCTATACAGTTCTCCTATCAAGGGCACTAGGATTCCAACCATTGGATTATACCGGCGTATTTTCCGACGTGAACAATATCGACTATAGCCAAAATGATTTGGGCTATTTAATGGCCGGTGTCATGAATGGACTTGTGTTTGGCAAGGAATCCAATGTAACTGGTTATATGGTGATGGAACCAAAGAAAACATTGACACGTGAAGAAGCTGTCGCATTTTTGGCAAGAGCAATCACCCTCGGTGATAACCAAGGAACTAGTTCAACAAGTTCCAAATTTACGAAAAAGAAAAAAGGGGCAGCTGCAGTACCTGAAAGTCCAAAAACACAGCTCAAAAAAGTATATAAGGATGCAAATAAAATCTCCGATTGGGCCGCAAGTGCGGTCTTACAAGCAACCAATGCGAAATTGGTCAATGCACCAGGCGGTAATTTCAATCCAAAAGGGAAACTGACAAATGCTGAAGCGATGTCGATGATTTATAAATTAATGGAAGCGAAAAAACTAAAATAGAATTTGCTACTTTTTACTCAAATTACATTTTTTTGTCTAAATGTGAAACCAATTTATGTTGAAATTCGTCTATAATAAAGTAGAACTATCAATCTATCAAAAGGAGGATTCATTATTATGAAAAAATGGCAAAAACCATTAAGCGTTTTATCCGCAACTGCTCTCTTAAGCGGTATACTTTTCACAACTAGTGTAGATGCATCGACTGGTGTCAAAAAAGTTGATGCCCAATATAACAATATTAAAATCTTTAATAATGGCCAGGAAGTTGCAGTTGATTCAAAGACTGAGCCATTCATCTTAAGTGGTGTAACATACATACCACTTCGAATGATGGGGGAATTGTATAATAAAACGGTCCAATGGAGTGGAACAACTAACACGGTATTTGTTACTGATAAAACACCGCCTATTGCTCAATCAACGGTCGATGCGCTTACAAACCAAATTAAAGCAAAAGATGCCCAAATCTCACAGCTTCAAGCAGAGATTGATAAATTAAAAGCTTCCCAAAACGATGCAAACTTTGATGATTTAGAAGGGCAATTAAATGATGATTACGTTGATTATTATAAGAATCTTGATGATGTGGAAATTACCTTAAGTGGTGATAAGAAAAAAATCAGTGTCCGTGTCGATGTGAATGCAACAGACTGGGATGATCTTTCCACAAGCAAACAAGAAGTCTTTTTACAAGATATCGTAGATGATATTTTAGATGAATTCGAGGATGCCGATATCACAGGTACGGTTAAAAATGCCGATAATGGGAAAGAAGTAGCTTCATTTGATATCGATTCCAAAGATAATGTGAGTCTTGATACTAACACTACAGACGTTGGTGACCTAGAAGACCAATTAAATGATGATTACTATGACTATACTAATCTGGATGATATTGATATTACACTTGATGGTGATAAGGATAATATCGATATTACTATTGAAGTAAATGGCGATGATTGGGACAACTTATCTAATTCTAAGAAAATTAGCTTCCTTCAAGATATCGTTGATGATATTCTAGATGAATATGATGAAGCCGAAGTAGATGGTACTGTTAAAGACGCTGATGACGGTAGCAGACTAGACACATTCTATGCAGATGGCAGCGATGATGGCGTAGTAGAGATTGATTAATAGTTTACACAATACAAAAGAAGGGACAAGCCAACTTTGGTGACTGCCCCTTCTTTTATTTTTCCTTTATAAGCTCTAGCTCTTCCTCCACTTTCGCTATTCTGAGCAAGTGGGAATCAAGACGCTTATTTATTCTAGCAACGAACTCACTAGTAGATTCTAGTTCTGGTTCATGATTCGTTGTGGTAGTGCATTGACCACTTTCCTCTATTCGTTCCAAAATCTCCTTAATATCAGATAAATCAATTTGGTTAACACTAACTCGATGTTCAATGCTATCCACTTTTTCTAATCTTGCCAGCCTTGACTCGATTGTTTCCAACTTCGTCATTATATCCCTATTCATTTCATGTAGTAGTGCAAGTATTTCATTTATCTGTTGCTCCATACGGGTTCACTCCTGTTGAATGTAAGTAAAATAAAGATCACTATATAATGGCTGACTAAAGGATACTTACTTACTATTTCCAGTCCTAAGAAATTTATCCGGAATTTAAGTTTTCTTGTCATCAGCTATCTTAAGAGTATATAAACCTTCTTAAAAATAGTGTGATATTACTCACTTTTTATTTGAATTTTTTGTGAAGATAAACTATGTAGGACCATCCCAAGCACAATGAAGCTAAGCCCTAAGAGCGCTAAAACACCCGGAATATCAGCATGCAATAACACCACTTCGCCAATTACAGCAAAGACAAGTTCCCCAGATTGGGTTGCTTCAACTGCGGCAAGTTGACGCGAGCTTCGTCGAGCAAGGTCTGTACCATAAAAAAATAGCACCGTGGCGATGACCCCTGAAAAAATGGCAACTAAAAAGGACTGAAAAAGCTGATCATTGGATGGGGTTCCATCGGCAAAGAATCCTATAGTCGACAGCACAAGCCAGAATGGGAGACTAGCCAGCGTCATCCCTAGTACTCTTTGAAACGTATCCAACCTGCCGTCACAAATTTGCATCATCTTTCGATTACCTAACGGATAGGCAAAGCCAGCCATGATCACCGGCAAAGTACTTAATAACGTGGCATTTAGATTCACATGTGTGGCCTGCTGGGCTTGAATAATAATAACGCCAAGCAAAATGAGCGAAGAAAAACGCAACTCCTGAAAGGGTATTTTATCCTTTTGGAGAAAAGGGACGAGTAAAGACCCGGCAATGATAGTCGTCTGCCACGTACCTGCTACAAGCCAACCAGGACCATATGCAGCAGCAAATGTGATAGGCGTATAAAACAAACCAAAGCCAATGGTACTCCAAAGCAGCCATGGTATTGGCTTTTGCTTTATTTCATGAAATACAGGCTTGATATTCCCCCTAATCCCAACAATAAGCAGCAAAAATGGAAGCATGAAAAGATATCGCAAAGATGCGCTCCAAATCCAGCTTCCCCCATTCAGATCCATTGATCTATTTAAAATAAAGGTCGAGGCAAAAAAGAACGAAGAAATAATTCCAATTAAGATTGCTTTCAAAAATACTCCCCCATTTTTTATATGTCTACATAATATTTTTGAATATTTTAATTATAACTTAAAAAAAGGGATAATAATGAAAAAATCGCCAGTTCTTTTATTAAATAAAGGAACTGGCGATTTTATGAACTGCGTAAATATTCTTTTATAATACAGACATTGGCCTCACTTTTCATTCTTTCACTCCTTAGTGTACTTCACTGACCATCATTTCAATTTGTTCAATCGTTAGCCATTCGATAAATTGTTTAAAATCAATGATGCGGTCAATTCCATGTTTCTCACAATTTTTAATATAGTTTGTATAAGCCATTTGATACATTTCCATGGTTATAGCTCCCTTTCTCATTATGTTGTATTATAACAGTTGTTATCTGTTGTTATTTATTATATAACACGTTGTAGGCATGGTCAATGAATTTTTTCAAAGTTTTCAATCATTTTATATTCAACTTTAATGGTTAATACTAGGTAAAAAATGAGAAATGGAGAGGCATTTCATGTTACGAGCATTTTTAAATCGGTTTCTAAAATTAAATACCGTTGTCCGCTTACTGGTTATCGTCATCCTTGTATTTATTGCTTTTGGTATCTGCATCCATTTAATTGAGCCTGAAAGTTTTCCAACTATTTTTGACGGAATTTGGTGGGTTGTTGTTACAACAGCAACCATTGGTTATGGAGACTATGTTCCTAAAACTGTGCTGGGCAGAGCTTTTGCGATTGGCATGATCTTAATAGGGGTAGCATTTGTTACATTTTATATGGCTACCATTGCGTCAGCCATCTTTAAGACCCTAAATGCTCTGCAAGAGGGTAGCGCCGCCTATAAAGGGATAGAACATATGATCATCGTCGGTTGGAATGAAAAAGCTAGAAACACAATCCGACATTTGCTGTTAATCAATCCTAATATCCATATCGTTTTAATTGATGATTCATTAAACGAAAATCCAATGACAAACAGAAATGTTTATTTTGTAAAAGGGAACTCAACGAAAGACGAAACCCTAAAGCGTGCAAATATTGAAAAAGCTGGAACTGTACTTATTACAGCCGACCAGCATCTAGATGAACATGAGGCAGACATGCATTCCATTCTGACACTCTTAGCTATAAAAGGGCTAAACCCGCTAATCTATTGTTTAGTTGAAATCCTAACCCATGAACAGGTTAATAATGCATATAGGGCTGGTGCTGACGAATTAGTGGAAACCTATCTTCTATCTAGCAGCATTATGGTGACCAGCCTTCGCTCACACGGACTTTCAACCCCTATCCAATCCTTGCTGACGCTTACCCAGGAGCGTCGTCTAGCTGTTATAACAGCTACCGACAAATTAGTGGACCGAACCTTTGCCGAGGCTGTTGAATTATTAATTAAGCAAGAACTGCTGCTGATTGGCATAAAAAAAGGAGAAAAGTTTTTTATATACCCTTCTCCAACATTTACAATTGACTTTAACGATGATTTATTGGTCATTGTTCAATAATAATAATTACTGAAGCCGTTTTTCCAATTCATCTTTTTCCTTTTCATATCCTTGTTTCCCTAATAAGGCAAACATATTTCTCTTATATGCTTCTACACCTGGCTGATCAAATGGATTGACCCCAAGCAAGTAGCCACTCATAGCGCATGCTTTTTCGAAAAAATAAACAAGATAGCCGAAGGTAAAGGCAGTTATTTCTGGAACTGTTATAATTAAATTCGGCACATTTCCGTCAGTATGTGCCAACAGCGTTCCTTGAAATGCTTTTTTATTTATAAAGTCCATCGTTTTACCAGCGAGGTAATTGAGCCCATCTAAATCATTTGCCTCTTTCTCAATCTGGATTTGATGCTGGGAGTTTTCGATATATAAAACTGTTTCAAATAAATCTCTTCGTCCCTCCTGTACATATTGTCCCAACGAATGAAGGTCTGTTGAAAAGTTAGCGGAAGCAGGGAAAATCCCTTTTTGGTCCTTTCCTTCACTTTCGCCATATAATTGTTTCCACCATTCAGAAAAGTATTGGAGGCGTGGTTCATAATTGACCAACATCTCAATTGTTTTCCCTTTACGGTATAAAATATTGCGAATGGCTGCATATTGATAGGCTTGGTTTTCCACTAGTTCGGATTTGCTAAAATCCTCTCGTGCCTGTGCTGCCCCTGCCATCATGTCTTCGATGTTGACGCCGCTAACCGCAATCGGCAATAACCCTACTGCTGTCAGCACAGAATAGCGTCCACCAATATCGTTAGGGACTACAAATGTTTCATAGCCTTCCTCATCAGCCAATGTTTTGAGTGCGCCTTTTTCTTTATCAGTTGTTGCATAAATCCGCTTTCGAGCTTCTTCGGCCCCATATTTCTCTTCCAGCCATTTTTTGAAAATCCTAAATGCAATCGCAGGTTCTGTTGTTGTTCCCGATTTGGATATCACATTAATTGAGATATCCTTGCCCTCTACTATCTCGAGAAGATCATGGACATATGTTGAGCTGATATGGTTTCCGACAAAGTAGATTTGCGGCGTTTTCCGCTTTTCTTTCGCTAGCCCATTATAAAATGAGTGGGTCAGACCTTCGATTGCTGCCCTTGCTCCAAGGTATGAGCCGCCGATGCCGATGACAAGTAATATCTCTGAGTCAGCTTTTATTTTTGCAGCAGCTGTTTGAATACGTGAAAATTCATCTTTATCATAATCGACCGGCAAGTCAACCCAGCCTAAAAATTCGCTCCCTTGCCCTGTCTTCTCATGAATGGAATGGTGGGCGTTTTTTACAAAATCACTTAAATAATCAAGCTCCTGCCCACGAAAAAATGCCGATGCCTTGGAATAATCAAAGTTTAATTTTTTCATTCATTCTCCCCCATTATAACGACATTTTCAAAATTTCAAGCGTATCCTTCCGGTTTAACTTTTTAAAGTTACCATATTCTCCCCGTGCCATCGCTTTATCTGCCATTAACTCTAGCTTTGAATCATCAATATTATAATCGGCAAGTCTCTCCGGAGCACCGATAGATGTCCAGAACACGCGCAGCTTTTCAATTCCTTCGATTGCAATTTCCTGGTCCGTCTTACCAGTTGGGTTTACATTAAAAACGCGGATAGCCAGCTGTTTGAATTTTTTCACATTCTCATCTAAAACATTGAGCATCCAATTCGGGTGGATAATCGCAAGTCCTCCGCCGTGTGGGATATCGTATAGGGCTGAAACTGCATGTTCAATATTATGCGTAGCCCAGTCGCCCCTAGCCCCCATCGCTAAAATGCCATTTAGGGCAATTGTGCCAGAATATAGAATTGTTTCACGGAGGTCATAATTTTCAAGATCGTTGACAAGCTTTGGTGCGGTATCGATGATTGTTTTAAGGACTGCTTCACACATCCGGTCTTGCAGGGCTGTATTCGGTGTCTGATGAAAATATTGTTCGAAAACATGTGACATCATATCCACAATGCCATATATCGTTTGATTTTTAGGAACCGTTAACGTAAACTCAGGATCTAAAATTGAAAACTTAGGTAAGGTAAAAAAGCCCGCCGACCATCCATATTTTTCATTTGTTTCCCAATTTGTTATAACGGAGCTTGGATTCATTTCTGACCCTGTTGCAGCCAGTGTCAGCACCACACCAAGAGGTAAAGCATCTTCCGCCGTACTTTTCCGGGTAATAATGTCCCAAACATCTCCATCATACTTCGCTCCAACAGCAATTGCTTTTGAACAATCAATGACACTGCCGCCGCCAACAGCTAAAATAAACTCAATTTTTTCTTTTTTGCATATCTCAATGCCCTTATGTACTGTAGATAATCTTGGATTAGGCTCAACACCTGGAAGTTCAAAACTTTGCGCATTTATTTCTTTAAGTAATTGTGTAACTTTTCCATATAGACCATTTTTCTTAATGCTTCCACCGCCATATACGAATAATATCCTTGATCCATATTTATGGACTTCCTCTGGAAGCTGTACCAATTGATCTTTTCCAAAAATCAACTTCGTTGGATTATAAAACATAAAGTTTTGCATCGCTGTTTTCTCCTTTCTAGAAGAATACTATTATGCCAATATTATACGATATTTGCCAAATATAAGTAAAAAAAGAAGGCACTTCATAATGAATGCCTTCTTTTAGTATGCATTTATTTTTTTAATAATTTTTCCCGATCTGCAGATTGTTTGATCCAATCCTCAAGCTTGTCTTTTAAAGTGTTAAATCCTGAAGCATTAGCAGCATCAAGTTGTTGTTGACTTGTTGTACTTACTTGTGGGCGAGGTTTTCTTTCTTTTTTCGGACGTGCAGGTGCTTCTGTTTGCTCTGGTGGCTCCTGCGTTGCTTTAATAGAAAGACTAATTTTTCCAGCACCTTCATCAACGGATAAAACCTTTACCTTCACCTCATCTCCCACAGCTAAATGTTCACTTACGTCCTTTACATAGCCATGAGTAATTTCTGAAATATGAACTAAACCTTGTGTATTCTCATCAAGAGCTACAAATGCTCCATAAGGCTGAATACCTGTTACTTTTCCTACTAATTCACGACCAACTTCATACTTTTCTGACATGGAAACACTCCTAATTTATACATTTTTTCTGCGCATTTTAAAAGTATACCACAAACTACCTACTTTATCAAAAACAACATCATCACATTACTATTTTATACAAACAAATGCATTTTTATTTATAAAAAGCAGCCCACAACGCGGGCTGCTTTTTATGATTATGCTTTATGCTTTTACTTGCATTTTTTCAACAAAGCGTTTCATCCGTTTAATAGCTTCTTTCAATTGTTCCATTGATGTTGCATAGGAACAACGAATATGTCCAGCACCGCTATCTCCAAATACATCACCTGGAACAACGGCAACTTTCTCTTCGATTAAAAGCTTTTCGGCAAATTCTTCTGATGTTAGACCTGTTCGTTTAATAGAAGGAAACGCGTAAAACGCTCCACCAGGCATATGGCAATCAAGACCAATTTCGTTAAGTGACTTAACAAAGTAATTGCGGCGTTGGAGGTAGCTTCTTTGCATATGTTCCACATCATCCATCCCATTGCGTAATCCTTCAATCGCTCCATGTTGAGCCATTGTTGGCGCACACATCATTGTATGTTGATGAATTTTCAGCATGGCTTGAATGAACACACTTGGAGCACAAGCAAAGCCTAAGCGCCATCCTGTCATCGCAAAGCCTTTTGAAAAGCCGTTAATGACAATGGTCCGCTCCCACATGTCGTCAATGGTTGCAAAGCTGGCATAGCCCTCTACATAACATAATTCTGCGTAAATTTCGTCTGAAAAAACAACTAAATCATGTTTCTTTACGATTTCGGCTATTTTTTCAAGCTCGGATTTTACCAAAAGTGAACCCGTTGGATTATTAGGTGAACAAATTAGAATTGCTTTTGTCTTTGGTGTAATGACTTCCTCAATTTGTTCAGGCTGCAGCTTAAATTCATTCTCGGCCGTTGTTTTTACAGGGACTGGAATGCCTCCTGCAAGCTCAACGATGGATGCATAAGCAACAAAGCAAGGTTCAACGATGATGACTTCATCGCCAGGGTTGACAACTGCCCGAACTGCCAAATCAAGCGCTTGGCTTGCCCCAACGGTTACAATCGTTTCGTTCTCTGGTGCATAGTGAACGTTGAAGCGACGGTCCATATAGTTGCAAATTTCACGGCGAAGCTCAATTAAACCAGCGTTTGCCGTATAGGCTGTATATCCTTCTTCTAATGAACGAATACTTGCTTCACGAATAGCCCATGACGTTACAAAGTCGGGCTCGCCGACACCTAAAGAAACAACCCCTTCCATTCCGGAGGCCAAATCAAAAAAGCGGCGAATTCCAGAAGGTTTAAGGTTGATTACTTTATCTGATAAATATTGTTGCCCTTCCATCATGGTGTCACCACGATCCTACGGTCTTTTTCATCATTGCCGAAAATTGTGCCATCATGCTTATACTTTTTCATAATAAAGTGTGTCGTTGTTGAAACAACTGAATCTAGAGCAGACAGCTTTTCAGAAACAAAACGTGATACATCATGCAACGTTTTTCCTTCAATTACGACAGATAAATCATAAGCACCTGACATTAAATATAAGGATTGCACCTCTGGGAAACGATAGATTCTTTCCGCTATTTCGTCAAACCCTCTATCCCGCTTAGGTGTTACTTTTACATCTATCATCGCCGTAACACCTGGGTCACGATCTTCAACCTTCTGCCAGTCAATGACAGTCAAATATTTAAGGATAATTTGACCGTTCTCCATTTTTTCAATAATTTCTTCTGTTTCTTTTACAGATAGGTCGACCATCTTAGCAAGATCTTCAATCGCCAAGCGGCCATTGTTTTCGAGAATCTCTAGAATTTCAATTTCTTTTTGATTCATGGGTGACACTCCCTAGGTTTATATAGTTTTGAGTCCAATTATATCAAAAACTAACCGAATTTCTAATATATTTGTGAAACTCTATAATTATTCTAAAATTCACATCCCATTTATGCAATATGTTCTCCAAAAATTAAATACGCCTGCCGTTAACCAAACCAGCAGGCGTATAGATAATATTTAAGAAAACACTTCCATTTTATTCAATAAATTATCTTTTTCTCCCTCAGGCAATTGTTCTTCTGCAAATGGGAAGAGGGCCTTTTCTTCTTTATGGATGTGATCAATCAGCGTTGTTCTAGCAAATTCCAAGCATGATAACAGCGATAATGCCTCAATCGGGCTAAATGGTGTGTTTCGCTTTTCAAACGTTTCCATAAACTGAATCAACTTTTGCTCCACAGTTTTATGTTCATGATCCATCACCATTAGCATGTTGTCATCTTCCTCATAGTACTGCTTGATTAAAGGAAAAAGAAAATGCTCCTCTTTGTATAAATGGATTTTTAAATGAGAATAAATAAAAACAACATGTTGATATAACTGAAACCATTTTTCATCCCATTCTTGACCGAAGGAACCTTCCTGCAATCCACGCACTAATTCGGAAATCTTGTGCATTTCTCCTAATAAATATTCGTGTTTATCCTTAAGTTGGCGAAGTGGTTTACATAGTGTTTTTTCTTTATTCTTCGTCATATGTTATCAGCTCCTTTTGAAAAAGGTAACAATCTAAATCCATTGTCCTAAGATATCAATAGAATACTCTGATTGTTTAGCGTGCAAAATGAACTTTATCACATATCCACAATAATATTGTTGTAAAAGGTCATAGTTATTCCTTCAATAATGGCAGTTTTACGAAAACCGTCGTTCCCTTGCCTTCCCCGCTTTCAAGATAAAAATCACCTTCATGAAGGTGGACTATTTTTTGGACGATGGCTAATCCCAATCCAGTTCCACCATATTGACGGCTTCGTGCTTTATCAATTCTAAAAAAGCGCTCCCCAATTCGATGCAAATCTTTTTTCGGTATCCCAATACCATTGTCTTTAATGGAAATCGTGCAAGTATTTCCTTTAGACATTTCCAATGTAACAGTAATAAAAGAGTTTTCTGGTGAATAGCGTATGGCGTTATCCATGATGTTTTGAACAACCTGTTCGATTCGATCCTGATCACCCATAATAATGACTTCGGGGTTCAGCTTTTTCTCTAAAACAATCTTTTTCTCTTTTAAAAATGGGGTGAATTTTTCAAGTGCTTCATCGATTAATTGAGCTAATGCCAATGGCTCTTTACTCATCGGCAATGATTTCCCCTCTAATTGCGCCAAGTCCAACAAATCACGAACTAAACGCTGCATTCTTCCCGCTTCTCTATTGATCAATTGCAAATATTTTTTGGCATCTTCTTTTTCTGATACTGTTCCATCCAAGATAGCCTCACTATAGCCTTTGATATAGCTAATCGGTGTCCGAAGTTCATGGGATACATTTCCTAAAAACTCCTTTCTCCGATCATCCTCTTCCTTGATGGCTTCAGACATTTGATTAAATGCCGTTCCTAGTCTGCCAATCTCATCATTAGATTGGACGTGGACTTTCTCACTATAATCGCCTTTTGACATTTTTTGAGCAACCCGTTCCATTTCGTTTAAAGGAGTGGTTAGCTTTTTCACGATTCCTTGACCAACTAAGAGAGCAACTAAACTCAAAATCAGCGTAATAATCGTAATAATGAGACTTGCTTCCTCAAACACTTCAGTCACAGAAGCAAGTGGTATATATAAATATAAAATTCCTTTGAGCCGCTTTTCGTCTAAAAGGGGTACGATGACTCCCATGATATTCCTGTCAAATTGTTTTTCAAAGCCCACTTTTGTTACTGTTTCGCCGTTAATTAGTTGCTCCCGTTCCTCTGCACCAATCAATGCCTCATGATTCACATCAAATGGCAAACAAGCGCTTAATTCTTTTGGATCATTAACCATGAACACTTCAGAATCAGAAATTTCGTTATACCATTGAATTTTTTCCTGTAATGCGTTTGTGAGCTCTCCGCCTTTATATTCGTGGGCTAAATGCAACCCTTCATCCTTAAGCGTCTCCTCAACCTTATCAACATAAATTTTTTTATATAAATAATGGGTCATTCCGTACGAAACAGAGATCCCGATTAACATTACGATACTAACGATAATCCACAGCTTCTGTCCTAATGACATACTACGCTTTTTCATGTTCAAACCTCAAATTTATAGCCAATGCCCCAGACTGTTTGGATAACATTACCATATTGTTTTAACTTCAAGCGTAATGTTTTAATATGTGTATCCACTGTCCGTACACCGCCAACATAATCAAAGCCCCAAACATTCTCCAACAACTGTTCACGGCTCAATGCCTGTCCATTATGGCGACAGAAAAACAGCAGGAGCTCATATTCCTTTAAAGTTAAATTAATCAATTCACCATCTAGGTAGACTTGTCTTCCCTTAAGATTTAAAACAATCGGTCCAAACGTTAACTGATCCTCATCCCCTCGCACAGCCGGGTGTGCCCTCCGGAGTACGGCATCAACTCTGGCGATTAATTCATGGGGACTAAACGGTTTTACTACGTAATCATCGGCACCAATTTTCAAACCATATACACGATCCCACTCATCACCTCTTGCCGTTAAAAAAATGATAGGTACAGATGAGTGCTCGCGAACTTTCATGGTTAATGTCAGTCCATCAACCCTAGGCATCATGACATCCACGATAAGAAGATCAAAGAAATTAGATTTTAATAATTCAAGGGCAACTTGTCCGTCCTCTGCTTCTGAACAACTAAATCCTTCTTTTTCAAGATACATTCGAACAAGACGCCTCATATCAGCTTCATCATCGACAATTAATACTCTACCTTTATTCATGTTTCACACCTCTTTTATACAAGATTTGAAAAGGACCTTTTCCTGCTTTCAATGTATCAACAATCTTCATCTGGAGCGGATCCACTACGATGACTTCATTGCTATCATAACTTGCACTATAAATGAGATTATTAATAATTGAGATTTCAAAAGGATTTGCCCCAATTTCAAGCGTCTCAATGACTTTTTTCGTATTTACATCAATTTTCCGGAGCTGATTGGAGCCATGGCTGACGACGTAAATATAGTTATCTAGTTTCTCTAAATCCACCGGCATAATCGGCGCTTTTATTTCTTGTTTCATTTCTCCCGTATCCACGGAATAGACAGTCACTGCATTTTCCGCCATATGGCCTGCCCCGTGTCCACCCGTCCAGAGCTCACCTGAGGATTCTATTAAAACAGCACCAACTGCAGCGGGCTTAGCCTCGATTGCCTTTTTATTTTTAAACGTCCTGCTATCGATAACAGAAATGAGTGAATCACGAAAATTCAAAACATATAATTCTTTGCGTTTATTACTTTCCAATATCGTCTGGGGTGCATGACCAACAGGTATTTCCTTTAATTTTTTTCCAGCTAGTGTTCTCACTTGAATTGTATCACTTTCTTGATCTGCCAAGTAGAGCTTCGACCGATCGTTCGAAATTTGGACATTTACGATGCCTACCCCAAGCTTCCAGCGATCAACTTCCCTACCCGTTGTTACATCATACAAGTAAATCTTTTTTAGATGCTTCCCATATAATAGAATCGTCTTTTGATCAGGCAATAAGGTTGCCCCTGTAAAGGTATAGGGCATAAACCATTTAGCTGTTTCTTTTTTTGTTTTCTCATCAAAAAATGATAGGCTTTTATCCATAAGATTTACTACAATCACCTGCGAGGTGTTTACATCTATTTTTTCATATTGTTTCAATTGGCAGCTTGTTAGTAATAGAGGGATGACACAAAGCAGTGCCCACCACTTTTTATACATTTTATAAACCTCCATCTCAAGTTACTATTTTTAGTATAACGGCAGGATGTGAAATAAGAATGAACTGAATATGTCTAAAATTTTATAAAAACTTTCTTATAATTATATAGATTTCTCACAATTTCATCAAAACTTTCTATTAATCTGAAGTTGGAATTAAAAATTTATTGAATCATATGGAGGTTTGAATCGTTTATGAAGAAATTTTTGATGGTTTTATCGACTTTCGGTTTAATTACAGCGATTATGGCAGGATGTGGAACAGATACAAAAGACAGCCAAAGCTCCGCACCTGATAATAAGGCAACTGAAGTCGCTACTACACAAACTCCACAAAGCGAACCTGCAGCAGCAGATAAAACAGCGGCAGAACAGAAAGATGCTGCTCAAACTACCGCAACACCTACAGAGCCTGGTGATGGTGAAATGTGTTCAATGTGCAACATGGAGGTCTATCACCAAGACCATGAAATGGGCAAATTTACTGGCCAAGTTGTAACAGCAGATGGAAAGCATTTATTTACGGATGATGTAGGCTGTTTATTGAATCAAATCCGAACTCTTGAAGAGAAGCCGCAAGGTGCTTGGGTGCGTGATTATAATACATTAGAGTGGGTACCAGTAAATGATGCAACACCAGTAAGAGCAAGCATTGAAACACCAATGAAAATGGGCTTTGCTTTATTTGCGACGAAAGAAGCTGCTGACAAATACGTAGCTGAAAATCCAATGGCCGCACCGGTAATCACTTCAATGGACGACGTTGATAAAATCGCCTTAGAACGCCGTAAAGCAAAATTAGCGAAAATGAAAGAATCAGAGGAAAAAGCAAAAGCCGCTGGGAAAATGAATGGACAGATGGATATGCAAATGAATGGACAAATGAAATAATTAAATTGCTGTGGATGATATTGTTTCCCAGCAAAAAGGCAGAGCTAGTTGAACTTGGCTCTGCTTTTTTACGTTTATTTGGAAATTATCAATGCATTTATTTTCTGTCGTTAGGGAATGCTCGTATTGTCACCAAGTATTTAGGAGGAATCACGAAATGGAAGTTGCTATAATGGGTGCTGGACTATCCGGTTTAGCATGTGCAATAACCCTTGAGAAGAACGGCATTATGCCAACGATATTTGAGAAAAGAAGCAGAGTTGGAGATAGGTTTGTAAATGGGGAGGTCTTACTTACTATCTTTTCTAGGCCCATTCAGGATTGCATTGCTTCCTTATCAGACCAGTATGGAATATTTCTTAAACCGACATCAAATATTCAGAGGATGGAACTATTTTCAAAAAACGAAAAAGCAATTATCGAGGGAGCCCTCGGGTTCACAAATATTCGTGGCAGAGAACAGGAATCTTTTGAATCACAATTAGCACAACAAACTAAATCCACCATTCATTACAACTCTAAGAAAACATATGAACAATTACTTAAGGAATATACTCATGTAATCCTGGCAACTGGTGATGGAGCTTATTCAAAGAAGACTAAAAACTTCAGAGAAGATTTGTCCGTATCTATAAAAGGCGCAACTGTTGAAGGGGATTTTGATCGATATACAGTAATGGCCTGGATTAATTACGACCTTTCTCCTTACGGGTATTGCTTCCTCATTCCATACTCAGACAAAGAGGCAAACATCTCCATAGCATTTCCGGATTTACCTGAAAACAACAATGTAAATATCAACAAGCTCTGGGACCTATTTTACCAAAATGTTCGGTCACAGCTAAAACAGGAATTACCAATAACCGATCAGTTTCAAATAACCCGCTATCAGATGGGAATCTGCATGTCGCCGCGAATAGGAAATACTTTTTACGTTGGAAATTGTTTCGGAACCATGATGCCTTTTATGGGTTTTGGTCAGTATGCCTCTATTTTGAGCGGAGTTTATGCCGCCTATGATTTATGCGGCTTAGGCAAATATGAGGAACTAATGAAACCACTTCGCGAAAGCTATGAAAATGCACTTGTGTTAAGAAGAACAATGGAGCAATTATCCAATGAAGGGATAGATAGAATAATTAGATTACTGCAAGGATATTGGGGCGAAAAATTAATTCAAACAAAAACCATTAACCCGTTAAAAGTGGCAAGCTATTTACTTCGTCCCTATATAAAAATGAAAAACGGATTGACCTCATAATGTGGGGACAGGTTCCGTGTCCCAAACTAACGAACTGGGACGCGGAACCTGTCCCCACGTCCCTTATACCGTCTGCCCCGCCTTCACCAACGTAAAGAATACTTCTTCCAACGTCGTTTTAGCGTGAGCATCATTCTCTACCTTTGTTAATGCTTCAACTGTATCGGTTACAAGCAGCCTACCATTGTTCATAAATGCCACCCGGTCGGCCAGTTCTTCAACATCTGCTAAAATATGAGAAGAAAACAGGATGGTCGTCCCTTTTTGTTTTTCTTCTTTTATAATATTTTTAAATTCCCGCACCCAGTATGGATCAAGGCCGTTGGTCGGCTCATCTAAAATAAGCAATGGTGCTTCAGGCAATAAGCTTTGCGCCAACGCTAATCTTTGTTGCATTCCTTTTGAATAATCGCGGACCTTTTTATCTTTATCTCGCGATAGTCCAACCCTCTCAAGCAGCAAATCAACCCTAGCTTTTGGAACATTGGATAAATCAGCAAAAAAACTCAAAACTTCATACCCGCTTAACACCTTAGGAAAAGCCATCGCATCCGGCATATAGGAAAAAAGAGACTTATACATCGCCGCGTTTGAACTCATGGTAATCCCTG
This sequence comes from Schinkia acidoalkalinis, assembly GCF_054301215.1. The sequence continues at coordinate 2,871,511 of NZ_CP182573.1, read as the reverse complement.
ATAGCTTAATACTTCCTGATGTTGGTTTTACATTTCCGATGATCATTTGAATAATCGTACTTTTACCAGCACCGTTCCCGCCGCATAGTGCAAAACATTCACCTTGAAAGATTTCAAATGTAATTTGTTCAATCCGGTTGCTAGCATTATAGATTTTACTTAGTTCATTTACTTCTACTATACGGTTACGCTCCATGGTGAATCCCCCGTTTTAGCAATTTATTTGAAATGAAAATTGGGATGATAACCCAAAGCATGGCACTGATTGTAAATGCTATTTGCCCAAAATTCCCTTCGCTCCAAACGGTAAGGTCATACAAATTAGGACCAAATATCGAGCCGCTATCCATTGAAATAATCGTCCAAACGCGAATTAATTCAACTGGATTTAAAAGAATGGAGGCCGTGAACATTCCAAGAATCGCTTGCTTACTAATCACCATTGCCAAACCCATGACAATAAATTCATAGAACAATACAGCAACCGCCCATAATATTAAACTCAACCCCAGTGCTTGAAAGCGAGTGGCGGATAAAACACCAATAAGCATTGCCAGGCCAAGAAACAACACCATGAGCAGCATTGTGAATCCATAAAATAATAAGAAGAAATGTAAAGAGACACTGGCTTTACTTATAAATAGAATCAATCCTGCTGCACCGTAGCCAAAGGTAACAACAGCAAACAATGTTAATAGTAATCCGATAAATTTGCCCAATAATATTCGGGAAGCCGGTATTGGATACGTAAACAATAGTGTCAAGCTTCCATCTTCTTTATCACCAGCAAGAGATGTACTGCCAATCAGCAGCGTTAATAGAGGCACGAGGAAGAGAGATAAATTTAATAAACTCGCAGCCATCCTGTTAAAGCCATTAAAATCTGCTGTTTCGGCGCTGCCACCAAATAATACAATGGTAATCGCGAGCACAGTATAAAGGATTGTGAAACTAAACACCCATTTGCTGCGCGAAATCACTTTTAATTCATGTCTAGCAATCATAAACATTTTCATAGTAGAATGATCCTCCTATATCGTGTCTGACACGGTTACGCAGATGGTGCCAAACAGTTGCACCGCCACGTAGACATTAATGGGGCTGCATAACCCAATCAACTTTATCTAAGCCTTTATAATCGAGTACTTCACCTTTTCCTTCCTTTTTAACATAGGCATCTGCTAGTTTTTTTGTAGCAAAAGGGACTACACCATAGGCCATTGGTGTCCAAAATTCTGGATGATAGGCATAATAGGCTTCTTCCATCGGAACCCAGTCCATTGTGTCGTTGTCTCTCACATAGGTTGCAGCAATCTCTTTATTCTTTCCTTCTCCTTCCAGATATTTGACCATACAGCCGATATCGTCATACATATGAACGGTGCCGTCAGTTTCAATCAATTGCGTGGCAAAGTCAGTATGGGCAATTGACATATTACATACTTCGCAGGCATCGATGTTCGGATTTACTTCTCTCGGCTCAAACACTGCCTTGTTACCGCAAGCACTTATGATAAGGGTAAGTGCAATGATTAATAGTGAAAACCATTTATTTTTAATCTTCATTATAAAATCCTCCCAAACTATATTCCCTTTTACCTTGAAGCTCTTCCTCGATAAAAAATAGTACCTGCTAAGGAAATCATGATCATTCCAATTAACGCTGCCAGCCAATTTCGATGTACGGAAGTATCCTTTGAATCAGCCTCATAGTGGATCGGTTGTACATATGGAAAGCGGTCCATCCCTTTATCACCAGAAAAAGCAGGAAATATTTTTTCAATTGATGACCATAGTTTGATAGTTGGACTTTCAAAAAAGAACTGCAATGTCGGATTTTCCTCTACTAATTTGTCAAATAACTTCCCTGACTCATAAGGAATTTCCCCAATCCCATCACCATTCAAATCCATGCCGCTATAATCATCCCAATAATTGCCTTGGCCGTCTAAATCCATTGGCTCAACACTAGTAAAAATTTTCGTTTGCACAATATTTCCGAGAAAATTATTACCCGCCATTGTATTACGTTCATTTTTATCTTTTAAATCCAAGCCCACATAATTTCCGGCAAAAATATTTCTCTCAATTTTGCAATCACGTGCATCCTGCAAGCTTAATCCGGTATTATTGAAGGTCACACGATTACCCGTAAGTTCGATTTTGTCAGAGTCAAAAATTAAAATACCATGGCCGCGGTAATCTAAATTTTCGGTAATCCTATTGTTATTGATTGTAAAATCCTTGGCGTCCATGATCATTATGCCAGTAATATTTTTCGTCGATACATTTTCTGTTAACAGTCCTTTTTTCGCATACATAATATGGTAGCCATATCTTGACCCTTCAACACGATTGTTTTTTAAAGTACTATCTGTGGCAAAATCAAAATAAACACCATCTTGCACCTGCGCGATCTTGTTCCCTGTCAGCTCTGTTTCCTCTGCATAAAATAAATGAATGCCATTCCCCTTCTTTGAAAAATGGCCCGCATACCCGGTAATGCTATTATTTAGGAGCTGATTTTGTCGCCCCTTTTGGATATATATTCCATATTGAACTTCTTTTACCACATTGTTTTGAATAAGGTTATGGGATGATTCCACAAAAATCCCGGCATCAGTATCTTTTCTACCACTCTTTTCGATAATAAAATTTTCAATCCTCACATTAGAAGCTTTTATTTCTATGACATGGCCTTTTCCGTTACCAGCTATAATCGCACCTTTTTCACCTATTAAATGAATGGACTTATTGACGACGATATTGCCGTTATACTGTCCCTTTTTCACAAAAATGGTAGAGCCATTATGTGCTTGTTCAATAGCCTCTTGGATATTCACACCTGGGGTTACAGTTACTTCTATTTCACTATTAATTTGCTCTGCTTTTACAATTGGATTTATTAAAAGTATGATTCCAATTATTATGAAGGCTATTAATGCAACTCTTTGCATAAAAATTCCTCACCACCAATCCACTTTTTTCTATCTCTCATGATAGCCAGTAATTGTGAAGTAATGGAGAAGTAAGTTTGAACAAAATAGTAAAAAAATATATAAAAAAAGAACTCACCTAGATTGGTTCGTTCTTTTCTTACATGGCATAGGGATTAGTTTCTTTTAATAACAACATTCTTCTGGCTACTTTCTGACATTCGGTAAGGGGAATTGATTCTTCAAAGGAAAATTCATAAATAAATTGGATCCGTTTTGCCAAGTATCTGAGATCGTTAATTTCATGAACTGCTTGAATAATGTCAATTGCTTCTACTTCATATGCTCCTGGTCCGAGCCCTAAAGGGTCCCACTTACTAATAACCTCTTTCAACTTTTCATTTAATTTCTTTGACCCTTCCATTTAAATCACCTTATAAAAAAAGTTAAATTCATAATTTCATTGTAAGCCCTAAACCAAGTCTAGACATGCATGTTTTCTTACAGATTTGCGACAATAATCAGTTGTTTTTATGAACATTTTTTAAACTGGTAAAAAAAAGAGGCTATCATCCCTTTGATAGCCCTTTTCTACATTCGATTTTATTCCTTTACATCTATTTTATTGATAATGACCGGTTGAAGGGGTGCACTTGAAGTAGAGTTCACTTTTACACTGGCTATTTTATCAACAACATCCATACCTTTGATTACTTGACCAAAAACGGTATGTTTTCCGTCAAGCCAAGGTGCTCCGCCAACTTCCTTATATTTATCAATTACAATATCAGGAAATCCAGCTTGTTTCATTTGGCCGATTAATTCCTCATCAACTGTTTTAGCTTGTACAATAAAAAATTGACTTCCATTCGTGTTAGGACCACTATTAGCCATTGACAGTGCTCCGCGGAAGTTTCTTAATTGTGGTGAAAACTCATCCTCGAATGGTCCGCCCCAAATACTTTCTCCACCTGAGCCATTTCCATTTGGGTCTCCGCCCTGGATCATAAAATCATTGATAATACGGTGAAACGTTAATCCATTGTAATAGCCATCTTTACTGTGGGTTATGAAATTTTCGACAGCCTTAGGTGCTTGGTCAGGGAATAACCGTATCACAATATCACCCATTGTCGTTTTCATTGTTACGACAGGATTACCTGCTTTAACATCCTCAAATTGCGGCAGGCTTGTAATTCCATTTGCATTTGTATCGGCATTTTCGTCCGTATTTTTGGTTTCATTTGTAGCAGCGTTGTTTTCGGTTGCTTTTTTTTCTCCTCCATTACCGCCGCAAGCAGTCATTATTGCAATCACGATGACCAGCATTGAATAGAATAATATTTTTTTCATTCAATCTCTACCTTTCATTTTTAATTTCCACTTTCTATATGATAAGATTTTTGGCAGGGTTATGTCAAAACTTCTCATAGAAAGGTTGTGCAAAATGAGTGAAGAGTTCCAAATTGGACAAATTGTAACAGGAATCTATAAAACCGGTAAATATATCGGGGAAGTGACAGCCATTAAGCCGCAGCATATTACAATTAGGGTGAAAGCCGTCTTAAAGCACCCACTGCAAGGGGATTTACACTCTCCTAAACAAGCAGACGTCTTATTTTTCCATGAGCGAAGAGCGCTTTCCTTGAATGAACAAACGAATATCCCGAAAATGCAAGTAAAGCCCTATACAGAAACCGTTCCAGATTATTATGATTCATTACGAAAAGTGGTTCATGAGGAAATGGAGGAACTGGAAAAAACAGACAGCCCCTGGGCAAAGGCTTCACTGGAAATGTATAAAAGGCTTGAGAAGGATTACTTTAAATAAAGAAGTTATTCCTTCCAAAATATCCGTTAGCGATTATCGCTCCCTAAAGTGATTGGACAATCCACTTATTTTATATAAAGCAAGTTTTTATGCGGACACGAATAAACATCTGGGTATTTCTGGGGAGTTAGACTGTATGCGTGTTTGTCCGCATAAAAACTTAAGTTTCGATCTAACCATTAATCTAATACGTTGTCCAATCAAACTCGGTCACAATAACCGCTAACGGAATATAAATTTCTAAAAAACAAGCTATGCTCTATGAACTAGCTCAAATACCTTTTAGTTTTACTTTATTGTAATCGCCACCATTGTTACATCATCGTCATAGCGGTTGGTCTTCTTTGCCATTTTTGTTAACACGTCTTCTAGTAACGGTGTGCTTTCTAAGTCTTTCAAACTGACAACGAGCTCCTTAAGCTCTTCTATATTACCTGTCGTGTCCTTACCAAATGAATCGGTCAAACCATCGGTATATAGAAAAAGCTGACATCTTCCTTGGATTGAAATGGTTCCAGTCTCAATCACAAGTGACGGCAACAGTCCAATCGGAGGACAGCCGATATCTAAATTGGTCACTTTTCCATCCTCCTGAATAAAGAAACACGGCGGATGGCCGGCAGACGCGTATTCGATAACTTTTTCCTTTACATCAATCAACACGTAAATGGCGGTAAAAAAGTAGGAATGGTCCATCCCATTTTTTCGATAAAGCAACCGCATATGCTCATTTAGTTCAGTAAACAGTTTTTCCGGCTTCTTTACGTTTGTAATAATTCCCCTTAATAATGAACGAATTGACATGCTGACTAAGGATGAGGCTACGCCATGGCCCATGATATCAAATAAGATCACACCATATTGATGTTCGTTAATCTGATACCAAGCGTACATGTCCCCGGCCAGCTCGTCGCAAGGAAGATAAGCTCCATCAATATCTATGTACTCATTTTTGATTGGTTTACTTAAAACGCTTTTTTGCAGTTGTCTTGCTAATTCCAAGTCCGATGCCAGCTTCTGCTCCGCTTCTTTTATTTTTGTAATATCACTAATAATAGCGCAGTAACTGATTGGGATATCATTCGAATTTTTAATAGTAGCAATCGTTGTCCGCTGGTAATAGAGTTCTCCGTTTTTTCTTCTATTAATAAATTCTCCCTGCCACTTTCCATCCTGTTTGAGAGATTCCCAAATCCCCTTATAATATTCCAATGGATGTTTGCTGGATTTGAGGATTCTTGGGTTTTGTCCTAAGACCTCATCGGCGGAATAGCCGGTAATTTTTTCAAACGATTCATTAACAAGCTGAATTCGGCAGCTTAAATCTGTAACAAATATACCTTCAATGGAAAATGTAAATACTTTTGAGGCTAATTGCAGTTGCTCTTCAACCGTCCTCGGAAGACTATTCATCTCGATCACGCTTTAAGTAATGTAAACCCTCTTCTTTTGAGTCAAAAATTTTAATAAAAGTTCCGAATTTAACGATCGTAAATATTTCTCTTACGGATTGCTGTGTTGTCACAACCACCAGCTCTTTTTGATTTTTCTTTGCCGTCAGAACTGAATCTACAATCACACCCAATGCGCCACTGTTTACATATTGGACACCGTCTAAATGCAATAATAATCTTCCTGAATCTGAATGAATCAATTCTGTCATAGCCTCTTTGAAACTTCCGATATTTTTTAACGTTACGTCTTCCTGCCAGTTTAATAGAATCACTTGATCACTAGTAGTTACTATCATAAGAAACCTGTCCCCTCTCATTTAGAATGTGGCTGCCATATTTTCTCATTAAAAGCGTAACATATTCTCCATTTTCCTCGATAAATACTTTGTCCATTAAATTTACAATTAATAGCAAGCCTCTTCCGTGTAGACCACGGTTTGCTTCATTTGTACGTGGAGTAATATTGTATTTTTTTCCTTTATGTTTAATGAAAATGGTGAGACTATCTCCTTGGCTCTTATCCCAGCCGATTAAAAAGCCCGACTGATTCGTATTTTGACAATATTCAAAAGCATTCATACAAGATTCTTCCGTTACTAATCTTAAAAAGATTCTTTCATTATGAAGGAAGCCACTGACCCGGGCAATCCTATCAGTAATAGCCATCGCAAGAAAAATATCATCTACTGTTTTGACTTGTAAACGTCGCTTTCCGTCATAGATATTCATGGCTTACTTCTCCCTGTATGAGCAATTTTTGCTTTTCAACACTATCAATATTATTAATTATAAAGGAAGAGGGCTTAAAAGCTCTCTTCCTTTGTAATTTTTCACAAAAGGTACAAATTTTGGTAAAAACTATTATTTAGGCGCAATATTAAAAGGTAATTTTGGATTTAGTGAGTAAGAACGGATTTTTACTATTTTTCTTTGATTCGATTCGAAGCTTATGGTGAGTCATTTCTATTTTCTTCTTACACAACCTTTATGGCCATGTTGGGGAATAGTTTGTACAAATAATTCTCAGCATATTGTTCATGTGAGAATACTTGTACAATTGAGTAAAAATGAACCATCTCAAATATTGTTCTAAGTGTTGTTTGATTATTTATAATAACAAGTTCCTTGTTCATATCTTTTGCCGCTTCAACCGCATTTGCAATGATCCCTAATGCGTGTTCGTTCATATATAATACATTTTCTAAATTTAGAATCATACCTTTTGTGTTCACTTTAAGCAGTCTTTCAACTGATGTCTTAAAATTTTCAAGGTTTTTCAATGAAATATTTTCATCCCAAATAAGCATTTCAATCAACGATATTACTCCCTTCTTTATGACTTAGTACTATACTAATTAATCACACAATTACAACTACTGAACACCCCCATCTCATCGTATTATTCAGACAATTACGGACATTTAATGATTGAGATTGCAGGATTTACGTTATAAAAACACTGATAAGCACGAAATATAAATACATGTCGAAGCGAAAGCTGAAGAATTTGTAGTTTTATATCGAATTGTTTCGGCGTGGAAATACTTGTCATGTCCACCCATTTTAATATATAGTTAAAGAAACAAAATAGTTTTCTTCAGGGTCGGGTGAAATTCCCAATCGGCGGTGATGTAGCATAGTCCATGCTAACAAGCCCGCGAGCCTTATAGGCAGGAACTGGTGAGAATCCAGTGCCGACAGTTACAGTCTGGATGGGAGAAGAAAAGGTGAAGGTAGTAAGCTACCTTTATTTGCTGTATTTCTTTATCTATATTCATAATAATTCCGTTCATGATAAGACCCTGGATTTTTCCTAGGGTCTTTTTTATTTACAAGTTGTGAAAGAAAAAGGTGATTGGATGACAGACCAAGATTACATGAGACTTGCCATTGAGCTCGCTTCCAAAACGAGCGGCCAAACGAGCCCAAATCCAGTTGTGGGTGCTGTTGTTGTAAAAAACAACCAGATTGTCGGAATGGGAGCCCACTTAAAAGCAGGCGAAGCCCATGCTGAAGTGCATGCCATTAAGATGGCGGGAGAAAAAGCAAAAGGGGCCACTGTTTATGTAACACTTGAGCCTTGCAGCCACCATGGGCGGACACCACCATGTGCTGATCTTTTAATTAACAGTCAAGTTGCTAGGGTCGTTATCGCGTCTACAGATCCGAATCCTCTTGTTGCTGGAAGAGGGATTGAAAAGCTTCAAAACGCTGGAATTGAAGTAGAAGTGGGCATATTAAATGAAGAAGCAACTAAGCTCAATGAAGTATTTTTTCATTACATAGCGACTAAAATGCCGTATGTCACTTTAAAATCAGCAACAAGTCTTGACGGAAAGATCGCTACTGTTGCTGGTGAAAGCAAATGGATCACAAGTGAAGCAGCAAGATTAGATGTTCATCAATACAGACATCGCCATGATGGAATTTTAGTTGGTGTTAATACTGTCATTAAAGATGATCCTTCATTAACAACAAGACTTCCACTTGGCGGCAAAAATCCAATTCGCATTATCCTTGACACTCATGCAAGAACACCACTCACTGCAACAATTGTGAATGATGAATGTGCACCGACATGGATTGTTGTTGGAAAAAATGCCTCAGATGACAAAGTTAGTGCACTCGAGGCTAAAAATGTTGAAGTTATAAAAATGCCAACGGAAACAATTAAAATCCGGAGTGTACTTAAAGTGTTAGGTGAAAAAGGAATTACATCTTTGTTTGTTGAAGGCGGCTCACAAATTAATGGGAGCTTTGTTACAGCCAAGGCAATCAATCAGGTCATTACGTATATAGCCCCAAAAATGATTGGCGGGGCATTAGCTCCAACCTCAATTGGCGGTGAAGGCTTTGAAAAAATAAGTGATGTTTTAGAACTTCAAATAAAATCGGTTGAGACGATTGGCCCGGATATCAAAATTGTCTCTACTATGGTGCGGGAGGGATAAAGTTGTTTACTGGTATTATTGAAGAAAAGGGGACAATAAAAGCTATCACAAAATCAGGAGATGCCATCAAGATGTCCATACAGGCACCGAAAATTTTAGAGGATGTCCATTTAGGTGATAGCATCGCTGTTAACGGCGTTTGTCTAACAGTTACGACTTTTGATAAAAATACATTTTCGGTTGATATCATGCCGGAAACTGTGAAAGCAACTTCCTTACGCGATCTTACAACAGGCTCTAAAGTAAACTTAGAAAGAGCAATGGGAGCAAACGGCAGGTTTGGCGGCCACTTTGTATCCGGCCATGTAGATGGCACCGGCACCATTATTAAAAAGAAGCCGGTAGCCAATGCGGTTTATTATGAAATAGAAGTAAATGAGGAATTATTACATTATATGCTTTTAAAAGGGTCGGTCACAGTTGATGGTACAAGTCTAACAATCTTTGGCCTAAGTGATAAATCCTTTACAATCTCGCTTATTCCCCATACGATGTCTGAAACCATTCTTGGCGAAAAGACACCAGGAGACATCGTGAATATCGAATGCGATGTGTTAGGGAAATATATAGACAAATTTTTAACAAAAGGCAAGGTAAAGGAAACTGGTAAAACAATGACAGAAGCTTTTTTAGAAGAGAATGGATTTAAATAAAGGTAGGAGGATGATCAATATGTTTGACCCCATTGAAGAAGCCATATATGAGCTTATGAGAGGAAATATCGTCATTGTTTGTGATGACGAAGACCGTGAAAATGAAGGTGACTTCATTGCCTTGGCTTCCAAGGCAACACCGGAGGTTATTAACTTTATGATTACCAATGGTCGTGGCCTTGTTTGTGCACCGATTTCAGAGGAAATTGCACGTAATTTAAATTTAGTGCCAATGGTTAACCGAAATACAGACCCGCATGGAACTGCCTTTACAGTCAGTGTCGATCATAAAACATCGACAACAGGTATTAGTGCGTTCGAGCGTGCGAAAACAGTACAAGAATTAATTAATCCAAATTCAAAAGCTGCAGACTTCAAACGACCTGGCCATATTTTTCCGCTAGTTGCAAAGGAAGGCGGCGTTCTTAGAAGAGCCGGCCATACAGAAGCTGCTGTTGACCTAGCAAGACTTTGCGGAGCAAGCCCCGCAGGTGTTATCTGTGAAATCATCAAAGAAGACGGTACAATGGCAAGGGTCCCTGATCTTCGCAAAATTGCCGACGAATTTGAATTAAAAATGATTACGATTAAAGATTTAATTAAATATCGCAATAAAAAGGAAAAATTAGTAACACGCGAAATTGAAATTGACCTTCCAACTGAGTTTGGGGAATTCAAAGCTTTTGGCTATTCAAATATCGTCGACGGAAAAGAACATATCGCGCTTGTGAAGGGCGATGTAAACGGAGACGACCCTGTTCTTGTTCGTGTTCACTCCGAGTGCTTAACTGGCGATGTGTTCGGGTCATACCGCTGTGATTGTGGACCACAGCTGCATGCGGCGTTGGCGCAAATTGAGGAAGAAGGAAAAGGTGTTCTCTTATACATGCGTCAGGAAGGTAGAGGCATTGGCTTGTTGAACAAGCTTCGTGCCTATAAGTTACAGGAAGAAGGCTACGATACGGTTGAAGCAAACGAAAAGCTTGGCTTTGCTCCAGACCTTCGTGATTACGGAATCGGTGCACAAATCTTAAAAGATTTAGGCATCACAAACATGCGCTTATTAACGAATAATCCGCGCAAGATTGCCGGACTCGAAGGCTATGATTTAACAATCGTAGAACGTGTACCTTTACAAATGCCAGCTAGAAAAGAAAATGCTAAATATTTAAGAACGAAATATGAAAAAATGGGACATATGCTTAAATTCTAAATGAAAATTTCAATATCATACTAGGAGGTTTTATAAATGGGGAAAGTATTTGAAGGTAATTTAGTAGGATCTGGGTTAAAAATAGGGATTGTTGTATCACGTTTTAATGAATTTATTACTGGGAAGCTATTATCTGGAGCACAAGATGCCCTTAAAAGACATGGCGTTGAGGATGATGGCGTTGATGTCGCCTGGGTACCAGGGGCATTTGAACTGCCATTCGTAGCCAAAAAGATGGCAGAATCAGGTAAATACGATGCTGTCATTACGCTTGGTACTGTCATTCGCGGTGCTACAACACATTATGATTATGTATGTAACGAAGCAGCTAAAGGGGTTGCTCAAGCAGGTATGACAACAGGAGTCCCTGTTATTTTCGGCGTTGTTACAACTGAAAATATTGAGCAAGCAGTTGAAAGAGCTGGAACAAAGGCTGGTAATAAAGGCTGGGATTCAGCAGTTTCTGCAATTGAGATGGCGAACTTAATGAGGAATTTCTAATAGTAAAAGGAGGATCCGAGACAAACGGCTCCTCCTTTTTCTTATGAAAATGTTAAGCTTCTCTAATTGCTGTCGTCTGTAATTCAATTCCGCCTCTGGCAGTCTGATATACCGTTACAGCCACCCTTTTCGGATGAATGGCATAAACAACATCATCTGCAATATTCGCAGCCAATGATTCACAATATGCACCATGATCACGGTAAGACCATAAATAAAACTTTAGTGATTTTGATTCTATACATTTTTCATTTGGAACATAAGAAATTTCCACCCGGCCGAAATCAGGCTGTCCTGTTTTCGGACAAACAGCTGTGAATTCCAATGCTCTAAATGTTATTTCCTGAACATTGGGAGCAGGGAATGACTCATTTTTCAACACTTCCCTTGCTTCCTCTACACTCGTTGGTCTTGGCATAGGGCCTGACCTTGGCAAATAGTAATTCTCCTTCATACTATCTTCACTCCTTAGTTTTTTTAAGCAGGATTTTTCGAACTGCTTTTCAAAAATCATATTATACCATAATAATTCTACAAGTGATAATCGAATACTCTTACGAAACTTTTTATATTAATTTTAGTGAAAACCCATTATATCGGCTTTTATAAACTTTTCAATAATAATAATTCACAAAATAGACAAAAAAATCAAAGCTTTTATGCCTTATAATGTACTTAATAGGGTATTTCTAATAAAAAATACCTAAAAGGGAGAGTGTATCATGACGGTAACTTACACAATTATGATGCTTGCAACATTGCTGGCATTACTCGTTTGCGGATATGCAATTGGAGCCATTTCTGCAAAGCTCAGTAAGACTAATTTATTAAACTTTATTCCAGTGTTAATTGCGATTTTAATGATCAATATCGTATTTGCCCTTGTTGAAATGTCAAGAGTCGGAAGAATTTAAGACATGCTAACGAACAGGAAAAATGTAAAAGCTGTAAGACGAATTCGTCTTACAGCTTTTTTATATCATGTATTCCATGATTTCTTAATAATATGGGGAAATCATAAGATAAACAATGACACCTGTTAAACTAACATATAACCATAATGGCATTGTCCAACGTGCAATTTTGCGATGCTTTTCAATCTTCATATTAAAGCCTCTAGCTACCGTTACTAAAGCAAGCGGAACGATAACAGCAGAAAGTACAATATGTGTTAAAAGAATAAAAAAGTAAACATAGCGAATCGCGCCTTCACCACCGAAAGGCGTAGATTCCGCCATTCCATGGTACGTCACATAAGATACTAAAAATAAAGCTGTAGTCGTAAAAGCAGCTAATATAAATCTTTTGTGGAGCTTAATGTTTTTCTGTTTAATTGATACTAAGGCCGCAACTAAAAAGACAAATGTAAAACTATTAAAAACCGCATTCAAAAAAGGTAATATTGTTAAATCCACATCACTAATAGAACTATACTGCTTCGGCATAAAGTAGAGAACGGCGACAAGCGCATTGACGACAATCGTCAAAATAACAATAATAGGGGTGAAATTACGCTCTTTAGCAGATTGTTCACTCATTCACATTCGACTCCTTTTTAAATATTGTAGAAACCTTAACTGATTGTAAAAAATGCCGACTTTATTAACAAAATAGTTACAGTTTTTACAACAAATACTATTTTTCCTATTTATATCTATTATAAAAGCTTAGCCAAATTAATTCCACCTTTTCGTCTTTTATAATACATTATGACTAGTTTTGTCGAAGCTATTTCTTATTTTTTAAAATCTGTCATAATAGATTTAACAATCTATTATCAACATATTGATAGATTTAGTTCATTATATTCTAGTGATTGTTACAATTATTAATGAAATAGTGGGGAGAAGAAAGAATGAGTAACGTAACGGGTAGAATTATTTTGTTACTGCGGCAGCAAATAGAGATAAAGAGAAAACAGATGTTTGACTATGCAGCTATTTACGGCATTAACAGTCAAATGACAATCCAATGCAGTCAAGAACTCGATATTTTATTAAATCACTTAAATCAAAACCTATATCAAAAACAACCGGCATGAAAGTCTGATTAAAAAGTGTCTGGCTTCCCATAAGTGAAGGCCCGACACTTTTTTTGCATTAAAAAAAGGTGGAGCAAAGCTCTCACCAGAAAAATCCAGGAAATCCAAAGCCATAGCCATATGGATAACCAAAGCCAAACGGTCTTCCAACCCCCCAGCCCCCATAAAACGGCATTCCAAATCCTCCATAAAATGGTCTTCCAAATCCCCCGAAAAACGGTCTGCCAAATCCCCAGCGACCAAATCCCGGGCGGCCAAAAAAGCGACTATCATTTACAATTGGTCCACCCATTATCTTTTCCTCCTTGTGTGTTCTAGACTACACTTTAGTGTATGACTGAAAAAAAAAAATCGTTTAGGCTTCTGTCCACAAAGTAGAAATCTTTCCAAAAGTATAAAGACGATTAGAAATCGCAAACTAAATGAGAAACGTTTTACGTTTTCAATACTAATTACACGGGGTGAGCACATGTCTGAACATGCTGGTAAAGGAAAAAAAGCAAAAGCACCTAGGAAAAAAGTCAATGACGGTCTGAAAACAAATGTTGAGACAACTGAATTTTCAAGTGATTTTTCAATGGCACAGAAAGAGCAACACGGTTACAAAGAATTTTTCAACTAAGTCCGCAAAAATAGGGGTGATCATCACCCCTATTTTTTATTGTTAACTATAATTCATTATAAGTTGACAAATAAATATACTCCATACTATTATTTGATTAAGGAGTTTGGAGGGGAGTTTAAGTATGAAAAAGATTAGAACAATTGATTTAACAATGGTAGGGGTGTTTGTTGCTTTAATGGCGGTTGGAGCGAATTCAGCATCATTTCTTGTGATTGGCGGTGTGCCTATTACATTACAAACATTCTTTTCCGTTCTTGCAGGATGTATTTTAGGGAGCCGGATTGGCGCATTAGCGATGATTGTCTATACATTAGTCGGCCTTGTTGGTGCACCGGTATTTGCTCAATTTACAGGCGGCCCAGCAATCTTAATTAAACCGACATTTGGATTTATTTTATCTTATATTCTTGTATCTTATGTAGTTGGTCTGATTATCGAAAAGGCGGAAAAGCCAACAGTAAGCCGCTTTGTTGTGGCATCCTTAATCGGTATGGTGATTAATTATGTACTTGGCACAAACTATATGTATTACGCTTATAAATTGTGGGCGGATGCACCGGACGGATTTACTTATAAGGTAGCTTGGGGCTGGATGATGTTTCCACTCCCAAAGGACATCATTCTCTCCATTGTGGCAGGTGCGATTTCGCCACGTATTTATGCAGCAGTGCGAAAATCAAATTCACTATCTAAACAAACGGTTGCCTAAGCTTTTATGCAAAACAGGCTGTCTTGATAGTGTCTAGCATGATCCATATGCCAATCAAATGATTGGTACCCCTGTGAATGCTAGATACTGCCAAGGCAGCCTTTTATTTTTATTCCGCTTCAGCCATTCGTTCTGCTAATAACGCCAACGTTCTTACCATCACACCTGTTGCTCCACTAGGGCCAAGATCATAATCCTTCTTGGAAGTTGCTGTACCTGCTATATCAAGATGCACCCATGGTGTTTCTTCTGCAAATTCGCCTAAAAATGCACCCGCCATAATTGCATGTGCCTCACGGCCTGGTGAATTGCTTAAATCTGCAATTTTGCTGTGATTACGCACTCTCTCTTTGTAAACATCGAAATAAGGCAAAAGCCAGATTGGCTCTCCCGCTTCATAGGAAGCTTCCAACACTTCTTCATAAAACTCCTCATGATTGGTCATCGCCCCCGTTGTTTCATCTCCCAAAGCAACGATGACACCGCCCGTTAGAGTCGCAATATCAACGATAAAATTAGCGCCCTGGTGCTTGGCATAAGTAATCGCATCAGAAAGGGCAAGACGGCCTTCTGCATCTGTATTTAATACTTCAATCGTTTTTCCACTCATGGATATAATCACATCATCTGGTTTATAAGCAGATCCGCTAATTACATTATCTGTAGATGGTATAACTGCAACTACGTTCATATCCGGCTTAAGTTCCCCAATAATTTCCATGGCACCAAGGACCGCTGCTGCTCCACCCATGTCTGTTTTCATACCAACCATGCTTTCCCGTGGTTTTAAGCTGTAGCCGCCTGTATCATAGGTGATTCCCTTGCCTACAAATGCTAGAACATCCTCCCATTTTTCCTTGCCATGGTATTTTAGGACAATCATCTTCGGCGGCTCCACTGAGCCCTTATTTACCGCTAAAATTGCACCCATTCCAAGCCTTTCCATATCTTCTTTTTCAAGCACCTCATAATCCATTCCGTACTTATTGGCTATTCCAACCGCGTACTCCGCTAAATCCGACGCTGTAAGCATATTGGGCGGTAGATTGACTAGATTTCGGGCCGTATTTGTCCCCTTGCCATATACATGACCAACGGTTAAGGCAGCACGAATATCATCCTGGTCTTCCCCGGTGAATATCTCAATCTCTTCTAAACACCTATCAGGAATATTTGGCTTTCTTTTATAGCTTTCAAATTGATACCCTGCTAAAGCAACAGCCTCACCAAAGGCATGGGCTGCATCCACAGCGTCGACATCATCTGAGATAAATGTATCCAGAGCCAATGTAACTTTTGATAAACGGTCCTTATTCAATTGTTTGACAAGGCATCCATAGACCTTGCGCAGGCTAGAGAACTTTACTTCCTTTTCTTTGCCGAGACCTACGAAATAAATCCGTTTAAAGCCAATTTTCCCTAATGTATGTATTTTGCATATTTCTTTTTTCTTCCCTTTTAAGTCACCTTCCCGCAGTAATTCAAAAAGCTGCCCATCAAAAATGTCATCAAGTTCCTTTAGAATCCCTTCTGCCTTTTGCGGCTCAAATATACCAATGATCAGGGCCTCTTGCACCTCATTTAGCGGCAATTCATTAATAACCTTAAACATATTATGCACCTCCATTTTTTATTATCCAATTGTTAGAAAACAAAAGCAAATTCGAATGATTTGACTGAATTATGATATAATTATGGTAAGAATACCAAATTAGCGGGCACTGCTAGTATTTGAAAGGACGATACGAAATGGGCTTATTTTACAATTTCCCGCTTTGGGCAGCACTCTTAGCAATCTTTTTCGCTCAATTTATTAAAGTTCCGATTTCATTAATTGCTACAAAGAAAGTGGATTGGTCCTTATTAACAAGCACTGGCGGCATGCCCAGCTCCCACTCTGGTGCAGTTACAGCATTATCAACTGCGATTGCACTTCAACAGGGTTTAGACTCACCATTATTTGCAGTTTCAGTCGTTTTCGGCATTATTGTTATGTTCGATGCAACCGGTATACGATATCATGCTGGAGAGCAAGCTACTGTTCTAAATTGGCTTGTCGTCGAGTTTCAGAACTTTGTAAAGGAAGCGAAATCTCTACAGCAAAAAGAGGAATACGAAAGGAAAAAAGAGCTTAAGGAACTCTTAGGCCATAAACCAATGGAAGTATTTTTCGGAGCACTCACCGGTATTCTGTTAACATTGCTTTTATATTATCTTATTTATTGAAAAAAAAGAGGCTGACTCCATCACGAGTTAGCCTCTCCATTATTTTATCCTTTTATTATTTGCTGTCTAAATACTTGCAAGGAACGATCTTCATTTAGACGGGCTAATTCCTCTTCAGTAAGAGACCCATCACCTTTTTTCACTACGTAGATTTCAACTTCTTTTTTACCCCAATGGTTATAAACATCATCAACCGTTTCGTAATAAAGGTCAAGTTTATGGCCTTTTATGGCTGCACCCTTATCGGCCACAACACCATATCCATAGTTTGGAATAAAAAGAATTGTTCCAATTGGAAACACATCTAAGTCAGCTGCTACCGTTGAGTATAAGTCGCGTTTCACCTTCACCCCTGAATAGGTAATTCCATATTCGGGATGATTTTCGTCTTTTCCTGTTGATTCAACTCCGGCCGTGTACCCAGTTGCAACTACCTTCCTTGACGGATACTGGGACCAATCAAAAGCTTCTTCCAGTCGTTTAGGCATTTCAATCGATTCGCTGGAGATTGCCTTCTTTTCAGCAACATATCTGGTCAAGCCTTTTTTACTTAGGGCTAATTTCTTTGTCTTATGTGATTTGTTTTGATATACAGTAGCTTCATGATTGCTAAATTTCTTTTGATACCATTCCCAAATAGAAAAGTCTTTCGCTTGAACACCTGAAATAGAATGAAAAGTAGTCAATAAGGCCGTCATAAACATAATCGTCATCATCGTCCGTTTTATTGTATTCTTCCAAAATTTCACTATGTTCTTCACTCCTCTCTCGGACTATTTATTTCCAAAATGAAAGATAAATATACAGAAAAGAGTGTAAATTGTTGGCAAAAGAAAAGAGACTGACCAAATTAGCCAGTCCCTTGTGTTTATATAAACGATCTTTTTTAGAACATTTGATAACCATTTTTCCGTAAAAATTTAATGACGACTCCAGACAAAATGGCTCCAATAAATCCGCTTATTAAAATAATCAAGTCAGCTGATCCCAAGGATTCAAAGCTATTTCCCAAAGCCTTGAATGATGCACCAGGTTCAGTAAAATATTTAAAAAAACGAACTTTATCAACAATTAAAATAACAACAATTGGATAAACGATGGCCATTACCCATGTTTTTCTTAATAACATATTTAAAATAAAGCCAATTCCCAAGAATAATACGATAAATAATAGAACTGATACTAAGAGCTGTGGAATACCCACTGCTACACCTCCCCAACACACATCAATGTTAGTTTACTTAAACCGAGATAAGCCGTCAATGATTATGTCGTGTAAGGATCGAATTTTCGGATAAAAGGGCGAAAGCACTTCAAAAAAGCCAGCTCTTAGTGAGCTGGCTTTGTGGTTTATTAAAACATTTTTAATTTCCCTTTTTTCAGCACTAGTGGCAGCCCACCAAGCTTCCATAAATAGCGGTTATCAATAACCTTTTTCATAAAAGAAGCTTGTGTTCCATATAATTGGCGGTCTCCAAAGACAACCCCCATCGCATCCTCATGCCCCAGTGAACATACCGTTCCTTTAATATCCGGAACAAATTTCTTCAATTCTCCTTTTCCTCTTACAAGGGTCGCAATGTTCGCTGCGCAGGTTTCTGCTTCTTGAATAGAAATTTGCGCTGTTGGCGGGTATGGACGATTAATTTCCTCGTTTATTAATAAAGCACAATCCCCAATAATAAAAACATCATCATAGCCTGGCGCTCTTAAATCAGGCTCAACCTTTACGCGGCCACGCATAGCTTCGAAACCAGATTTTTCAACAACTGAATTCCCGCGTACACCTGCGGCCCATACAACTGTTTCAGCTTTAATTTCTTCCACATTGTCATCTTTAGCAACGATAATACCATCTGGAGTGCATTCTTTAATAGCTGTGCCTATTTTAAATTCAACCCCTCTTTGTTCAAGGTAGTTCATCGCATACTCAACCAATGATTGATTAAATCCAGGCAATGCTGTTGGCGCAGCTTCCACACAAATCATGCGCACGTTTTTACGATCAATATCAAATTCCTTGCATAGCTCCGGAACTCTATTGGCTAACTCTCCTAAAAACTCTATACCCGTAAAGCCTGCACCACCGACAACAATCGTTAATAATTCCTCGCGTTTTTCAGGCTCATTATTATATTTAGCAAAGCAATACTCAATATGCTCACGAATTAAACGTGCCGAATTAATGCTGGCGATTGAGAATGCATATTCTTTTAAGCCTTTTATTCCAAAAGTTTCTGACTCAAAGCCAAGGCTGATGACTAAATAGTCATAGGTAAGCTCACCATTTTCTAAGATAACCTTTTTTTCTTTAGGTTTGATTTCAACAACAGTATCTTTTATAAAATTTACTTTGCTTGGATGAATAACATCCTTAATAGGGATGCGAATTTTATCATGGTGAATGGTTCCTGCAGCACCCTCATGTAACCATGTTGTTTGATAATGATAATTATGTTTGTTTACAAGCGTAATATTTGCTTCGTTTACCCCTAATGTTCTTTGTAAATTGACAGCAGTCATCATGCCGCCGTAACCTGCTCCTAATATTACTATATCTGGTCGTTTCAAATGTATCACATCCACCTTTTTTCATTATTGTTTTATTTTTGGTTAAAAGTTATTTTTTTATGACATGTTAACTATTTCACAAACAAATTCAAACAAATTCATTAGTTCACAAAATATTTCCCTCTTTGTAACAATTAAGTAACAATTTCGTATAGACAACATATTATTCTTTTTTTAGTTATTTATCAACTACTTTTTTTCCTTTTCTAAATTTTTTAAATATAAATGTTACATTAAAATGTTTGAGTTATTTGAAAATTAAAGAAATTATTCAAGGAGTATGCTAGAATAAATAGTAGCACATGATATGTATACGACTTGGGGGGATTAATGTGAAAATTGATTCTAAAGTGTATGACATCACTGTTATTGGTGGCGGACCTTGTGGACTATTCGCAACGTTCTATGCCGGTATGAGACAAGCAAGTGTTAAAATTATTGAAAGCCTTCCACAATTAGGAGGACAATTATCAGCACTTTATCCAGAAAAATACATTTATGATGTAGCTGGATTTCCTAAAGTTCGTGCCCAAGAATTAATAAATCAACTAAAGGAGCAAATGAGTAAATTTGCACCGACGATTACGTTAAATCAATCTGTAGAGAAGGTTGAAAAGCAAGAGGATGGTATATTCAAGCTCACATCTAAAACGGAGATTCATTATACAAAATCAATTATCATTACGGCAGGGAACGGTGCGTTCCAACCTCGTCGCCTAGAACTTGAAGAAGCCGCGCAATATGAAGGCAAGAACTTACATTATTTTGTTGATGATATGAATAAATTTGCCGATCAAAGAGTTGTCGTCCTTGGTGGTGGCGACTCAGCGGTTGACTGGACATTGATGCTGGAGCCTATTGCCAATGAGGTAACAATCGCACATCGTCGCGATAAATTCCGTGCCCATGAGCATAGTGTTGAAAATTTAATGAATTCGAAAGCAAGAATTCTAACACCATACAATCCAAAACAGTTAATTGGCGATGGCGAAAAAATTACCCAAATAGTTTTAACCGATGCCCAAACGAATGAAGAGGTCACCATTGATATCGATGCCCTTATTGTCAACTATGGGTTCGTTTCTTCTTTAGGTCCTATAAAGGAATGGGGTCTTACCATCGACAAAAACGCGATTGTCGTTAACTCAAAAATGGAAACCAATATTCCCGGCATTTTTGCAGCTGGTGATATAGCAACGTACGAAGGGAAAATCAAATTAATTGCGACTGGTTTCGGGGAAGCCCCAACAGCCGTAAATGTTGCCAAAACATATATTGATCCGGATGCAAAAGTGCAACCAATGCATTCGTCAAGTATGTTTAAATGAAATAAGAGAGGAGCTAAGCCTGCCTTAGCTCCTCTCTTATTTTTAGCATTCTTCAGGAGTACCATTACGGTCGGCTGTTCTAAATGATGACCCACAGCCACAAGAGGCAATAGCATTTGGATTATCGATGGTAAAGCCTCCCCCCATCATATTTTGCTTATAATCTATTTTAACACCATTTAAGATAGGGGCGTCTTCCTTATTTACGACAATCTTTAAATTATGCTGTTCAAACAGCAAATCTTGCTCAGACTGTTCTTCTTCAAAGCCCATTCCATATGATAACCCACTGCAGCCTCCACCTTTTACGCCAATGCGCAAGAACAGATTTTCATTGCTCTCTTCTTTCATCATTGTGAAAATCTGACTTGCCGCTGCTTCTGTTATTGTAAGCTCCATTATTTAAAAACCTCCTTTTATATGCCACATGATGGTATTCCTTAAGTCGATTATTCCGACCTATCTTGATTGGACAAGCGTAGATCATTAATGGGTTAGGAAGGGATAAACGGCTTAGGGAATATTTTACATATCTGCTTATAGATTGATATCAGTATACTAATGTTGACCCTCAATTACAAAAAAACTGCTTATTAAACATAATAGTATAATATGTTTAATACCGTGAAAAACATATTTTTATTTTTTAAATGTATAAATATAAGACTTTTGGTTCATAATGGTTTTTATCCCCCGTTTCTCTAGAATGGAAAGGCATCGGAATCCCTTGGATTTTACGGTGCCTTTTCTATTTTTACTTCATAAAAAAATAGGCATATAGTCGCATTTAGTGGTACATTAAATATAACGAATGAAAAAGGGGAGGATGCGGAATGTCAAACAACATAATGATTACACCCTTATACGATAAAAAGGAAACTTGCCCAAACTGCCGAACTTCTTTTACAACTAAAAAAATCCGCACAAGGTTTATCAAACTTGATCATACGGATACTGACTTTTGCCCATACTATCAAGATGAACAGATTAGCCCGCTCCTTTATTTTGTAAAAGTTTGCCCATCATGTGGTTATTCATTTACTGACCAATTTGCAACCTATTTCCCAGATGGCACGAAAGAGGCTATTCAAAAATCCGTTTCAGCAAAATGGGTTCCACAAGAATTAGGGAATGAAAGGTCCAACCTTCAAGCCATTCAAACATACAAACTAGCATTCTATTGTGCGACACTTAAGAAAGAAAAGCCGATTATAATTGCTAACCTTTTACTTCGACTCACATGGCTTTATCGGAAAGCTAAAAATAAATCAGAAGAAAATCGGTTCATGGAATTGGCATTGGAATTCTTAAATCAAGCTTATATGGAAGCGAATTATGGCAATACAGACATGACAGAAGTGCGAGTATTGTACTTAATCGGTGAATTAAATAGGAGGCTAGGGCATTACAGTCAAGCAATCACCCATTTTTCAAAAGTGGTTGATAAGCAAAACACAACGATGGAGCGAAAACTTGTCGACATGGCCAGGGCACAATGGTATGCAACAAGGGATGCGATGAAACAGGATGAAGCTCATCAAGCAAAACAAATCTTATGAATGTATTCCAGCAGTGGAGATAAGTTTTACCACCTTCACTGCTGGTTGGTATGTTAAAGGTGTAATGTCAGCACCTTAAAACATAGGATTTTCATCTAAATATTTGTAGATATTTTCTACTAAGTCATCTGGCGTCTCCCCAGATACAAATTCTCCATTTACCAATGCAAAAAAAGTATGGGCACATTTCCCGCAATAGCTTAGACAGCCATACTCAATTACGTCGAGATTTGGATCCTTTTCCAACTTTTCTTTTGCCTTTTGCGCTCCACTCGCTAAATTACTAACACAAAACTCAATCAGTGGATTAATCATACTACGACCTCTTTCTGCTTAACTTGGGACAATCCATAGTCTCTTTCATTTATTTTACTAAAAAACTAAAAGAATATAAACAGTCCAGTTTACTGGAAAATAAATTGAAGTTGGAGGTGTTAGAATAGATTTTTAAAGTGGTAACAATTATAATAAGTAGGTAAGAAAGGAGTCGATTATAATGAGTGAGAATAATACAATACTTCAACAAGTTGAAGAAGTTATAAACAAGCTTCGTCCATACCTACAACGTGATGGCGGTGACTGTGAATTAGTAGATGTCGAAGATGGAATTGTTAAATTACGCCTAATGGGTGCTTGCGGTAGTTGTCCTAGTTCTACTATCACTTTAAAAGCGGGGATTGAACGCGCTTTAATCGAAGAAGTTCCAGGCATCGTTGAAGTAGAACAGGTTTTTTAAATGGAAAAGCTTAAAGCTAGTTTAGCAAAGGAAAACAGCCCTCAATCACATTGAAGGCTGTTTTTTCATATCAAGCGTACAATTTATGTCTACCGATAAACCTGCTTGATCCACTTTTAAAGTTTCAATATCTGCATCAGGGAAGTTTTGCTGTAAACGCTTCTGAATGGACTCCCCTTTCCCTTTTGGCGCGAAACAAATAATAGTAGGTCCTGCACCGCTTAAAGCAACACCATAGGCTCCTAATTCGTCAGCCAGGGCATAAACCATATCCAACTCTGGAACAAGCTCCTTGCGGTATGGCTGGTGGAATAAATCCTTTGCCATCATTTTCCCTGCTAATTCCCAATTTGATGTTAGAAGCGCAGCAACAAGCACATTGCTGATCCCACTTGCAAGAACAGCCGTTTTAAAATCCAATTCCTCAGGAAGAGCTTTCCTAGACTTTTTTGTCTCCAGTTCGTAAGTAGGAATGTAGACAATGATATCAATATCCGGGTATCCTGCATGAACCATATCTGTGCCATCTTCCCGGTGGCTTCCAACGATAAGTCCGCCAAATAATGAGGCTGCTACATTGTCCAAATGTCCTTCAATATTGCTTGCACGTCTTAATTTTTCCTCATTAGATAAGTTAAGATCAAGGATTACATTGGCCAATTCAATTCCTGCTACGATTGCGGCCGCACTGCTGCCAAGTCCTCTTGATAAAGGAATGTCGCTTGTTACTTCAACTTTATGCGGCGGTAATTCAGCATTAAAATCCTCTGCAACTGACAAAGCAACTTTATACATTAAGTTATCTGTTCCGGTAGGAAGTCCAGCCAAATCGTTTGATTTAGCAATAAACATCCACTCATCACTTGGCATCACATCCAATATTAAATAGCGGTTGACCGCCATTCCAACGGAATCAAAACCAGGTCCCAGATTGGCTGTACTTCCCGGTGCAGTTATTCTAAATGCTTGTCTTTTCATTAAAGTACTTCCTCTCCTTCAACCCGGTAGCTGCTCTTAATATCATAGACTACATCTAAAGTCTTTAATTTTTCGATAATTTCATTGTAGGCTTTTTTAGTTGCATGATGTGTGATAATCACAATTTCTGCTAAACCATGAGCCTTTAATGGCAGCTGCAAAATTTTCTCAAAGCTGACATTGTAGCTGGCGAATAAAGAAGTGATTGCCGAAAATGCTCCTGCTTGATCTTTAACATGTATGCGCATGAAATATTTAGAAAGAATTTCTTCATCGGATTTTAAACTCTTTTTATATTGTGGCGCAATAAATTTATTGCCATTCACGCCTAATCTCATATTTTTTATCACTTCAACAAGGTCGGAAACGATGGAAGTGGCTGTTGGCAATTGGCCTGCGCCAGGCCCATAAAACATTGTTTCTCCTACTGCTTCCCCATACACATAAACAGCATTAAAGACATCATTAACGGTAGCGAGTGGATGGTTATGAGGCAACAATGTCGGCTGTACACTAACCTCTACCTTATCATTTTCACGGCTGGCAATCCCAATTAACTTTATCGTGTAGCCTAAACGTTTACTATACTCTAAATCTTCCTCAGTGATATTTGAGATTCCGTTCACCTTTACATCATCCAAATCAATGAGCATTGAAAATCCTAACGTTGCGAGAATCGCCATTTTTCTAGCGGCGTCCAACCCTTCAACATCTGCGGTTGGATCCGATTCTGCATAGCCTAATGCTTGAGCTTCTTTTAAAACCTCACTATAAGCACGGCCTTCCTGTGACATTTTTGTAAGGATGTAGTTTGTTGTTCCATTTACAATGCCCATCATTTTTGTAATCCGGTCAGATGCAAGCCCGTCTACTAAACTACGGATAATCGGAATACCGCCGGCAACACTTGCCTCAAAAAATAAATCACAGCCATTCTCTTCAGCAATCCCTAATAACTCTGAACCGTATACAGCTATTAGATCTTTGTTTGCAGTAACCACATGCTTTTTATTTCGAAGTGCTTTAATCACATAATTTCTTGTTTCTTCAATTCCACCCATTACCTCAACAACAATATCTATATTAGGATTTTCGATAACCTCATTTGGATCTGTTGTTAATTTGGATGGATCAATCTCAATATCCCGCTGTTTATTTAAATTTTTTACAACGATTTTGGTAATTTCAACCGGACATCCAACCTGATGCATTAATTTATCTTGGTGGCGCTCAACAATTTGAACCACACCGCTTCCTACTGTTCCTAGCCCCAATAATCCAATGGAAATTGATTTCACATTTCATTTCCCCTTCCTCTATGTCTACGATTGAAACACACCTGTTTTTATCATACGGACATTATAGATGTTATTCCGTTTCTTTACAAGAGATTTTATTGAATTCTCGAATAATAAGCTTGTCCAATCTATGACAGGGGATGTAACAAAGTGTCTTCCGCACTATTGATACATCCCCTGCCAGCGTACTTTTTATAATATTAACATAATTCAACTACCTTTTTACACCTTGAAGCCACTCAATTTCAAAAATTTGCATATTTCTTGACGACAAGGCGACGTTTTTGAAGAATGTACTTAAAAATTGTTCATAACCTTCTGTTTGTTCCAGATAATGAATGAAATCTTGGGCAAATCCCTCTTTTGTCCTCTCGTCTGATGTCGAATAATATCCTTCAATTATTTCAAAATAAGGAAGCGGAAACAGCAATCTACCAAATAAAAGCTGCCAGCTTACTGGAGATAACGGTAGTATCTTATCATAATGATTCAAAAAGTTTCTTGCCTCTAGAGGATCCATTCCATTCATGAACTTATTTCTAATCCATTCCGCAAGATCACGGGTCGGATGATCATAAGTTAAATCTGTTGGAAAAATAACAGCATCGGCTTGAGACTCTGGCTGATATTTAATATGGCAAATTGTACCGAACTGTCCCTCATTACGTTGGTCATCCCACATACAATCTGTCACAAACTGTATAGCATTTTCAGACAAACCAAGATAATAGGGAAACGTTTCATAAAATAATTTCTCAAATTGATTCGTGGGTAGCTCCCGTACCCTTTGACCCCACCAATTTTCAAGTTGATTGAGTCGCATTTCCCATAATGGTTTCCACGCCCCAAGCCGCGTTGCTGATTTTGGCAGATACGGATAGGACCGCCCTTTTTTATGGAGTCTAGCCAAGTCTTCCCCATCACTAATCCTTTTCCGTCTATTTAATCTTGGAATTTTGTAAACTACTACCTTTTCACCATTTATGTTTCCTTCCAGCTCCTGCTTAATCGTTGGTAAAAATAAAGCTACTTGATCCTCTTTTTGAAAATGAAGGTAATCACTCATTTGTTTTATTTCCACCAATTCCTCCCGTTCAATAAAGGGAATGGGCACAATAACATATAAATCCCCTTTATCGTAAAACGCCTGATAACCGCGGTAATTGATAAATCGGCTGACATTTAATCGATATTGTTCGAACAAATCCCTTTCAATCATTTTCTTTAGCCCCTTTCCTTTCACCTTATTTATATGTATGATTGTGAAGTTTGAAGTATAAATAGGAGTAGTTTGGAAAAGTTAAGAAATATATTTTGAACATTACTGTACTCAAAACGTATAATATAATTAGAAAAGGTGAAAAACGAGATGAAGGATGAAATGAATATGGACCCTATTGAAAAAAGAGCTAGAGAACTTTTAAAAGAACGCGGTGTAGACCTGAAGGATATTGCCGATTTAGTATATTATTTACAAAATAAATATCATACAAATCTTAAGATTGAAGATTGCTTAGAAAACGTTGAACGTGTGTTATCAAAACGTGAAGTACAAAATGCGATTATAACTGGGATCGAATTAGATATTTTAGCAGAGAAAAAACTAATCTCAGAACCGTTGTTAACGACTTTATTAAATGACGAAGGTTTGTACGGCGTTGATGAAATCATTGCACTTTCCATCATCAATGTTTATGGATCGATTGGTTTTACAAACTATGGATACATCGATAAGCAAAAGCCTGGAATCTTGGAGAAAATAAACGAGCATCGTGATGGCGTTTGCAATACTTTCTTGGATGATATTGTCGGGGCCATTGCTGCAGCTGCTTCAAGCCGTCTCGCCCACAGAGTTAAAAATGTAGAATAAAAAGCGAATGGAACATGGGGACGGTTCTCATGTTCCATTTTTTGCTTCCTAAATTCTATCGATCCATTCGCTTAGTGTGTCCACTACATAGGTTGGTTGTTTTTCATACGTTGTCAACTTTTCCTTTGTTGTGACCCCAGTATGCACTAGAAGCGTATCTAAGCCTGCGCGCATGCCCGCTGCAATATCGGTATCATAGTTATCGCCAATCATCAGCGTCTCTTCCTTTTTTGCGCCGATCACCTGCAACGCTTGATCCATAATAATGGCTTCAGGTTTTCCAATATAAATAGGCACTACTCCAGTCGAAGCAGTAAATACTGATGTGATTGCTCCATTTCCGGGTACAAATCCACGTTCTGTTGGAAAAGCCATATCTGCATTTG
Organism: Schinkia acidoalkalinis; assembly: GCF_054301215.1. The sequence continues at coordinate 2,843,645 of NZ_CP182573.1, read as the reverse complement.
TTGAAAGTAAAATAGCTCCCTTTCGAATGGCCAAGCAGCCTTTTGCTAATTTTTCATATGTTAACTCCCTGTCAATACCGACCACTACATAATCCGGATTTTCATCAACAAATGTGAACTTTTCCTCTGATAACGCATGGTGCAGCCCTTCTTCACCAATCATATAAATATTCGCGTCTTTGTTTTGCGATGCTATGTAGCTTGCTGTAGCCATGCTTGAAGTAAATACTTTTTCAGGGGTTGCTGGTATACCAAACGATAATAATTTTTCGGCAACTTGGTCTGGTCTTCTTGAAGAATTATTGGTTACAAATAAATATGGAATCTTATTTTCATGCAATGCCTTAACAAAATGAACGGCCTCTTCTATTCGTTCCGTACCACGGTACATCGTTCCGTCCAAATCGATTAAATAAGCTTGATACTTCTTCACGAACTCACACCTTTCTACTACTATTATGTATTAAAAGAGGCTGTCTCAAACGTGTGAAATCTACTAATCTGTAGATTTACAAAACACCCACTGGATGTCAGACGCTTGAGACAGCCTCTTAGAAATTACTTCATAATATGATATTGACAGGCACCATCGCCATCGCTCAAACATGCATGTCTAACAATCTTATCTGTACCCAGTACTTCTTTAAATAATTCAAGTTCACTGTGACATGCTGCTTGGTACTTATTAGCTACTAAGGCGATTGGGCAATTATGTTCTGAAAGCTCAAAGCTGCCGTCTTCATTCTTTTCAATATTAGCCATGTAACCTTTATCATTTTGAATTTGTACTAGCTGTTCAAGTCTTTCTTCCAAAGGTTTATGATCCAAACGTTTGATCAGCATTTCTCTCATACGGTTTTTACGTCTTTCAAACAACTGGTCTACCATTTCTTGGCCGCACAATTCTTCAATATCAGCTATAAATTCTAGAATGATATTTTTATAGTTTCGAGGGAATAGTTCTTCCCCTTCTTCTGACAGCTGATAAATGTTTAGAGGGCGCCCCATCGCTTGCCTAACTAGAATAGTCTCAACATAACGATCTTTTTCCAACGTATTTAAATGTCTCCGAACAGCCATTTCCGTAATTTGTAATTGGTTAGCCATTTCAGTGACAGTCATACGTCTGTTCATTTTCAACATTGTTAGAATTTCATCTCTTGTTGAAGATGAATTACTAGCCATTGACATCACCACCCTAGTTTACATTATAACACAAATTTCGACATTTCTATACTTCTATATTTATATACTATTGAATATTTTGTTAACACTTTTATCTTTTAAAGGTAGTGATGGATCCTAATTCATTTTCTAAATACTTTCTTACTTTATTGGGAAATACTTCTAGTGCCGCTTTATGTTCTTGCAATCCTTGTAAAACTTGTCCATGGTCAATATCTTCATAATTTTGGACCAACATTTTCCGGAAAGCAATAATTTCCTTTAAAGGCGCCTCGTCTTCGGCAGAGATGACTTTTTCATCCAATAAAATATCAATAATATCTTCATAGCTGCCTGGGTCCCGCATGATAAAGCCGTCAATCAAGTGATTGCCCACATCTAGCACAGTTTCAATTAAAAGATGAACAATTCGCTCTAATGCAAGCTTTTCAATCATTCCCTGCCAGCTTGGTTGTTCTTTAATAATTTTCAAGTTATTTTCAATAAGTTGCAAAAGCTGTTCAATTTTTTCACGGTCTACAAAATACAACAGAATCCACCTCACTATTTTTCATTATCTATATTATGTACTTTTTTATGTATATTTATTATTTTAGCACAGCCCCTTCCAATTTCGATATATTTTTGACACAATATCGACAAAATCCAACAGAATTTCTAGCTTGTCTCATTTTAGGATTTTTATTTGTTATAATAAAATGTTAGCTTATAAATTTTATGGAAATAATATCAATGTTGCATAATGCAGGACAAGTTGCCGTTATTCATGTAAAATAGACTTCAGGAAACCGAAGAACTCTTTGGAGGGGATTATTATTTCTGATTTTTTCTATCTTTATGATGATACAGTTGAATCAAAAACGAGATTTATTAGTTTTGTTGGGACTAAGCAAAGATTTGATTTAGCCATTATTCAAACAGATCGCTATTACGGAAAAAATATTGTTCTTGATACACAAAGCCATCGATTCGCAATTATTGGCCGTGATGATTTGAATGAACCAGGCTATCTGGAGTATATTTATAATCTCGATGAAGAGGATGCAGAGGATCTTCGACATTTCCTAATGGGGATCACTTCTGTATAAGATGAAATTGGATGAACTTTCACCACATGAAACCACCTCCTATAGATAATCTTATCTATAGGAGGTGGTTTTTTTGGCTGATAAGGTAACCGATAAGGATACTCGTCAAGAAAATAGTGATCTTTCAAATGTGGAAACAATGCGGAACTTTTTAATACCGGAGGAATTCCCTGATGGACCATATGGTTCATCCATTCGCCAGGATGCACCAGTGGAGTTGAAAAGTACTCCATGGGAAGAAGGGCAGCGTAGACACAGCGCATTTAACTATGAATTCAAGTCAATGCATCAAGACTTGCCAAGGCAATTTCCAGGGGCACATCCTACGCATGATGATAAGGATACAGACCATGAAATGCCGTATTCTACGCAATAAGATTGTAAAATAAGCAATATTCCACAAACCGAATATTGCTTCCTAAGTGATTGGACACTGCATAAGAATTAGAATGGCTAAGTCTCTAACCGTTCATCTTTTGCGATGTCCAATCAAACTTGTTCGCAATATTCGCTTTATGAAATATTGAATTGTGAATATCGTCTACTCTTACCCGTTTATTATTACCGCTTTACTTTTTTCATGACAAAATAAGCACAGCCGAAATTACAATATTCATATAAATACTCCTTCAGTGTGCCTATTTTCGTTTCCGGTGTTGCCTTTTGGTTAGAATCGTCAAAAAAACCTTTTAATCTTAGTTGGTTGTATCCCCAGTCACCAACTATATAGTCATATCTATTTAAAATATCACTGTAACGTTCTTTAATGGCTTCCTCATTAAATCCGTTGCGATAATCCTCTACAACTTCATATTGTATACCGTTAATTAACATCCTCTCACCTCATACCAACATTTTACCATATCCGTATTCAAACTACCTTATCCATGACATTTCTTAGGCATAGCTTTCATTGTCAAAATGGTTTTCTATTTTTCCTGTATTGCTGTTTTTAACAGCCGACTCAACCTGTTCATCGGCATGATAAGATGACCGCACAAGCGGCCCGGATTCACAGTGTTTAAACCCTTTTTCTAAGGCGATCCTTTTTAGCTTAGCAAATTCATCAGGATGATAATACTTTTCTACCGGCAAATGCTTTTTCGTTGGCTGTAAATATTGGCCAATCGTTAAAATATCAACATCATGCGCCCGCAAGTCATCCATTGCTTCGATGATTTCTTCGATCGTTTCGCCTAAGCCAATCATGATGCTCGACTTTGTTGGAACAGCTGGCTGAAATTGTTTGGCATTATATAGGAACTTAAGTGACCGGTCATATTTCGCTTTGGAACGAACCCGGTCTGATAAACGCCTTACTGTTTCAATATTATGATTTAAAATATCAGGCTTTGCTTCCATTAAAAGCTGTAAATTTTCAATCCTTCCACCTAAATCTGACGGCAATACTTCGATTGAAGTGAACGGCGAGCTTTTCCGAACCTCCCTGATTGTTTCAGCAAATATGGACGCACCGCCATCATCCAAATCATCGCGGGCAACAGCTGTAATGACAACATGCTTCAAATTCATTGCTTTTACAGAATCAGCAACCCTTTTCGGCTCCTCCCAGTCTGTTTCTGTAGGTAAACCAGTCTTAACTGCACAAAAACGACAAGCCCTTGTACACACATCACCAAGGATCATAAATGTCGCCGTTCTTCTTTGTCCCCAGCATTCATGAAGGTTCGGACATCTTGCCTCCTCACAAACGGTATGTAATTCCTTACCTCGCATCAGCTTTTTTAATTCCGTATAATTTTCATTTGTATTCAATTTTATTTTTAGCCATTCAGGTTTTCTTTTGTATTGACTCGACATTTTATCACTCCAATCCTCTATTACTATTGTGTTCAATTTACCATAAAGTTAACTTCATTTTCCAACTATTAATTTTTGATTTCTTTGCAAACTAAAAATATTATCTAAATGTGAAAGGGGAATTTGACGTTGTGAAACGAACAGTCATTTATATACTCACCCTTGCTTTTTGTTTGAGTATACACCCAAACATATCGAGAGCTGCACCAGCACCTGAAAATATTTATGTTGAAAGAATGGCTTTGTATAAAAAAATTGAAACCTTAACACAGATACCTTGGTATTACATCGCAGCCATCGATCAATACGAACGAAGTGTACGCCGGGCTCGTCGCGATATTCCTAAGGAAGAGGGCTTAATCGGCATTTATTTTCCCCCCCGGCAATGGGTGGGCCCGCTAAATCCTAAACTCGATGATAAAAACGCAAAATCGATTAAATTCTTCGGTGGAATGGGCCTTGACGGAAATGACGATGGATTAGCTGACCTTACTAATGATGAGGATGTTTTGTTTACATTTGCACATTATATTTCATCCTTTGGTTTTGATAAAAAAAATATTAAAATTGCACTTTGGGAATATTATCAACGTGATAAATCAGTTGGGATTATCGTAAACAATGCCCGATTATTTGAAGCATACGGCTTAAATATCACGGAAAAGCATGCCTTTCCTGTTCCGCTAAAATGGAATTATTCCTATCGGAGTACATGGGGAGATCGCCGAGGTTGGGGCGGTATTCGCATCCATGAAGGCACTGATATTTTTGCTGGTTATGGAACGCCGGTCCGTTCAACAACCTATGGGGTGATTGAGCTGAAGGGCTGGAATAAATATGGTGGTTGGCGCGTAGGTATTCGTGATCTTAATAATAATTACCACTACTATGCCCATTTATCAGGTTTTGAGGGAAAACTTAAGGCAGGGCAGCTTATCGAAGCAGGGCAAGTGATTGGATACGTTGGAAGCTCTGGTTATGGCCCGCCTGGAACATCGGGAAAGTTTCCTCCGCATCTGCATTATGGACTTTATAAGGACAACGGATTCACCGAATGGTCCTATGACCCATACCCACAATTGCGCAATTGGGAACGACAAGAACGGTATCGAAAAAAATAATGGAACACGGGGGGGTTCTCGTAGAACCGCCCCCCTCTTGTTCCTATGGGAGAGGCGCTTCAATGGAAGGATTTCCGCCTTCTCCGCTATTATAAAAGTATGGTACCTCACCTTGAATATTCCTTATATCAATTGGAATATTTGTTGTAACCGTCGTCATCTTGGATTCAAACGGAATGATGACTTTTAATTTAACCTTAATATGAATAAAAAGCTCGATTAATACATTATTAATGCCGTGCTCTGTCACTTTTTTAATAACATCGGAATTCACTTCCCCAACCATCGTAAAACGAACAGGGATGATTGGTCCCAGGTTGGCTAATAATACATTCCCACTAGACTGCCCTAAGGGAATTTCAGCAATAATGCCTTTTTTCTGATTCTGAGCTGGTACCTGTTGGTCTGAATAAAATTGTGATGGTGGAATTTCTCCTTTTTCTACAGCATGCAAATAATCTTGAACAGTTTGAGTTGTATCCCAAAGAAAGGTTCTCATCGCCGATGTATTCCAACCAATCGTTGAAATCCTGCCATCTTCCGATTTTTCAACAAGCACTAATTCATCAATTTTTTCAGTATCTTCAGCAATCTTTTTTCTTAACGCTTCATTAATAGCAAGGGTTGCAAATTGTTCTGCTTTGCTTTCAGCAATGCTCATTAAGGTCGGTTGAATTCCTTTATTTATAATCCATAAACCTTGGAAGGTGAAAAATACAAAGATTATAAATGTTAAAACTAAAACAACACGGAAAGGCAAGGGTCCTCTTCTTGAATAACGCCGCCTGAATTTTGCCAAAAAAAATCCCCCCTTACCAACAATCTATGTTTGTTACGGGAGGACTATTTCATTTTTTCCGATTAACGTTGTATCTGTTTCGACAATTATAATTGATAATTCTTTCATTAAATCTACTTCATATGGCCTTTGTAAGCGAACTCCGCTTTCTTCTAAAATTCTAACCACAGGTCGATCGCTTGTCCCAATATTTTGCTTAATAACAATGCCCCTTCGCCCATCATTTAAATGTACTGAAAGGCCAACAGGATATACGGCAATCGACTTTCGAAAGGCTTCAATCATGCCCTTCTCAAATAGCGTGTCAGCACCAGCATATAAGATTTCAAGACCTTCATTTGGTAGCATTGCTCGACGGTAGACGCGGTTTGATGTGATTGCGTCATAGACATCTGCTATTGCTACAATGCGGCTATAATAGTGAATATCATCACCGACCAATCCTCTAGGATAGCCGTTTCCATCTAACCGTTCATGGTGTTGATAAGCGCAGTGCGCCGCAACTAGAGGAATATTGGGAATATTTCTTAAAATATTAAAACCATCTTTAGAATGTTTTCTTACAACATCAAATTCTTCATTCGATAAATTACTCGGCTTTGTTAGAATTTCAAGGGGAACCAGTAGCTTGCCAACATCATGAAGCATCGCCCCCATCCCCAGTTCTTCCAATCGTTTTTGAGGTAATTTTAGTTCTACCCCAAGAGCAAGACTATAAATAGTGACATTTAATGAATGCGTAACTATGTACTGATCATGGGTGGAAATGTCTGTTAATAGGGAAATAATGTTCTTATGACCTTTTATTTGATCTAATATATCACGAACAACCATTGAAAACTTTTTATCTAATCGCTCACTAACAAATACTTTTGATAAAGAATCTCCACTTTTTACAATTTCAAATGTTTTTTCTATAGTTTTAATAGCTTCTTTGCGGGTTTCCTGGGTAATGGGAGGTTTTATATGAATGTCGTCTGTAAAAGAATCCAAGATATAAACATATGAAATTCCAAAATCTATTAATCGCTTAATCATTCGCTCCGTCAGCGGTATTCCGTTACTAATTAATACTTTCCCTTCGCCATTCAAGACAGGCATGGCTAGGGTCACACCCGGTGTTAATGAATTAGTTGCAATTATCCTCATCGTCTACCGTTCCCCTTAGTTTCCAAAATAATCACTATTTGCTTATATAATATCAAATTAATACTATAAGGAACAGAATTACATTAATAATATAAAAAAAATATCTGGGACCAATTCTCCCAGACACTTTAATTTAGCTTCAAGGAAGAAGTATGGTAGCTACAGCATCTTTAACAAAGCATCCTTCCCCTTCATTCCAACCTTTATTCCATATTTCTCAGCCTCTATGGTAACGGATTCGAGTGGAGCCTCAAGCAATTGTTCGATTGTCCTGACACCAACCGCTCTCCCGGCAATAATTCCTCGATCCCTTAGCTTTTCATTCAACAATGCCACATCTAAGGCACCACACATAATATATCCTTTATCTGAAGTCACAGCCAAAAAGTTTGTTTTAGGCAATGCAACTGTAATGGCCGTAAATTGCTGATTCTCAATTTTAATCGGCTCCATTTTAATCATATACACATCACACTCCCTTTCTATTATCACTTTATGAAGAATAGGAGAATACGTGTAGGTGATTGTCCGATTAATGATTAAATAATTAAACGAATGCCAATAATGATTAAGACAATACGCAAGACTTTAACTAAGGTATCAGCCTGTAAGCGTTGATTTATAATGGCACCCAATTTTGCTCCTATCCATGCCCCTGGTATCAAGGCAATGGCAATCCACCAATTGATATTACCGAGCGAAAAATGGGTATAGGAACTGACTGTGGACGATAGAAAAATAAGAAACATTGACGTCGCAACAGCAATATGCGGCGGGAAACGATATAATAACAACATAACCGGAACCATTAAGGATCCGCCACCGATTCCGAATAATCCCCCTAAAAAGCCCACGATAAAAGAAATAATGGTTGCAAAAATAATATGAAATCCGTATGTATTCGTATCCCCCCGCTCATCAACGCTCGTTCTAACAATCTGTAAACGGCTTGTGGAAGGTGCGATAGGCTTTAATTTTCCCCGAATCATTAATACAAACGAAATAAAGATAATAAAAATACCAAAATAAAGGTTAAACTCCTCTGCGTTTAAATATTTATTCGTCATCGCCCCGACAATCGAACCTGGAGCGCTGCCAATAAAAAATAATAATCCGCTAAGGTAATCTACCTTTTTCAGCTTTATGTACGTTAACGTAGAAGATAATCCGGTGGCTATAACGACTAACGATGAAGTCCCAACAGCAATTTGTGGTGATATATGACCAATCAACGCTGTATAGGTACTAATGAAAATCAAGGAAGGAACCGTAATGATCCCCCCGCCAAGACCAACTAAACCACCGATAACCCCTGATAACACCCCAACAATAAACAAAACTACCCATTCCATTCTAACTCACAACCCTCTCCCCTGCACTGCATGACCCAAATATAACAAAACTCGGGGCTGTTAAGCTAGCCCCGAGTCGAAAATTAGCGAAATATATTGAATATTAACCGATACTACCTTCCATTTCAAACTTGATTAAACGGTTCATTTCAACCGCATATTCCATTGGAAGTTCACGTGTAAATGGCTCGATAAAGCCCATAACGATCATTTCTGTTGCTTCTTGCTCTGAAATACCTCTACTCATAAGGTAGAACAATTGCTCTTCTGATACCTTAGAAACTTTCGCTTCATGTTCAAGCGAAATATTTTCTGTATGAACCTCATTATATGGAACTGTGTCTGACTTTGATTTATTATCCATAATCAATGTGTCACATTCAACATTTGCACGTGAGCCGTCTGCTTTAGGGCCAAATTTAACAACACCACGGTATGTTACATTACCGCCATGTTTAGAAATGGACTTAGATACAATTGTTGAAGATGTATTTGGTGCCAAGTGAATCATCTTCGCTCCTGCATCCTGATGCTGACCTGTACCGGCGATTGCAATGGAAAGTGTTAAGCCGCGTGCACCTTCACCCTTTAAGATACATGCAGGATATTTCATCGTTAACTTAGAGCCGATGTTACCATCAATCCATTCCATTGTACCGTTCTCGTCAACAGTTGTACGCTTCGTTACAAGGTTGTAGACGTTGTTGGCCCAGTTTTGAATTGTTGTATAACGACAGTATGCATTTTTACCTACGATAATTTCAACAACCGCACTATGCAATGAATTTGTTGTGTAAACAGGTGCTGTACATCCTTCAACATAATGCACAGATGCATCATCATCAACGATGATTAATGTTCTCTCAAATTGTCCCATGTTCTCTGAGTTAATGCGGAAATACGCTTGTAGCGGCGTATCTACCTTTACACCTTTTGGTACATAAATAAAGGATCCGCCAGACCATACAGCTGAATTTAACGCTGCAAATTTATTGTCAGCAGGTGGAACAACTGTACCAAAGTATTTTTTGAAAATATCTTCATTTTCTCTTAACGCAGAGTCTGTATCTTTGAAGACAATTCCTAATTCTTCAAGGTCTTGCTTCATATTATGATAAACAACCTCAGATTCATATTGTGCAGAAACACCAGCTAAATACTTCTGTTCTGCTTCTGGAATACCGAGTTTGTCAAATGTATTTTTAATTTCCTCTGGAACTTCATCCCATGACTTTTCAGATTTCTCAGAGGGCTTCACATAATAGGTAATTTCATCAAAATTTAATTCACTTAAATCTCCGCCCCATTGCGGCATTGGCATTTTATAAAATAAATCTAATGATTTTAAACGAAAATCAAGCATCCATTGTGGTTCTTGTTTCATTTTAGAGATTTCTTGAACAATCTCTTTTGTTAGTCCACGCTTGGACCTGAAAATTGAAACATCTTTATCCCTGAAGCCATATTTATAATCACCGATTTCCGGCATTTTCTTTGCCATCGTGATGTCCCCTCCTTATTTATTCTTCTTCGCCAAGTCCCTTTTCCATTGCCTTCCAGCATAATGTCGCACATTTAATTCGTGCCGGAAACTTCGCAACACCGGCTAAAGCCTCAATATCACCTAAATCTAAATCAGAGTCGTCGTACTCTTCACCTAACATCATTTTTGAAAAAATCTCGGCTAATCTTAGTGCCTTTTCAACCTTTAAGCCTTTAATAGCCTGGCTCATCATAGAAGCAGAAGACATGCTGATTGAACAACCTTCACCATCAAATTTAACATCTGTAACAATGCCATTATCAACCTTTAATTGCAATTGAATGCGGTCGCCACAGGTTGGATTGTTCATATTAATCGTAATGTCACTTTCATCTTCCATTTCCCCACGGTTACGAGGATTTTTATAATGGTCCATAATCACTTTACGATACAGCGTATCTAAATCAATATTTCTATTAATAGAGGACATTTCCAAAATACTCCTTTGTCTTTATTAATGCTTTAACAAAGACGTCTATTTCTTCTTCGGTATTATAAAGATAAAAGCTGGCACGAGCAGTCGCTGAAACTTTTAACCATTTCATAAGCGGTTGGGCACAATGATGACCTGCACGAACAGCAATTCCTTCCGCATCAAGAACGGTGGCCACATCATGTGGATGAACATCATCGATATTAAATGTTACAAGCCCAGCTCTTTCCTTTGGTCCAAAAATTGTAACACCCTCAACTGCGCCCACTTTTTCCATTGCATAATGAGCAAGCTTATGTTCATACTCGGCAATTTTATCCATACCAATTTCTTCTAAAAAGTCAATGGCTGCACCTAAGCCAATCGCACCAGCGATGATTGGTGTCCCACCTTCGAATTTCCACGGAAGTTCTTTCCATGTGGAATCAAATAAATCTACAAAGTCAATCATTTCGCCGCCAAACTCAATCGGCTCCATTTTTTCCAATAATGCTTTCTTACCGTATAAGGCACCAATTCCAGTCGGTCCGCACATTTTGTGACCGGAGAATGCATAAAAATCACAATCTAAATCTTGAACATCAATCTTCATATGTGGTGTGCTTTGTGCGCCATCCACGACCATAACAGCACCATTTTTATGTGCGATTGCTGCGATTTCTTTAATTGGATTAATTGTTCCTAAAACGTTAGAAACATAGGTTACAGAAACAATCTTTGCATTTGAAGTGACTGTTTTTTCAACATCAGCTAAATCAATCGTGCCATCCTCTTGCAATGGAATATATTTTAGCGTGGCCCCTGTTGCCTTTGCGAGCTGTTGCCATGGAATAATATTACTATGATGCTCCATCGGTGTGATGACAATTTCATCGCCTTCTCCGACATTAGCTCTCCCGAAGCTAGCCGCTACCGTATTTAAACCGGTTGTTGTACCACGAAGAAAGACAATTTCTTGCACTGATTTTGCATTAAGAAACTTTCTAACCTTCTCACGTGCGCCCTCATACCCATCGGTAGCTAAAGTACCTAGAGTATGTACGCCGCGATGTACGTTAGAGTTATATTCACGATAATAGCGGTCCACTGCCTCAATGACTTGTACCGGCTTCTGAGAAGTTGCCGCGCTATCTAAATACACAAGTGGATGATTATTAACTTGTTGATGTAGAATTGGGAATTGTTTACGAATTTCTTGAATATTCATTATCGAACTTTCCTTTCAATCACTTCAACTAGCTGATTTTTTACATTTTCAATCGCTAATTCATTGACAACAGGCTTTAAGAATCCATGAATAATCAGGCGTTCTGCTTCTTTCTTTTGAATTCCGCGGCTCATTAAATAGTAAAGCTGTACTGGGTCAACACGGCCCACAGAAGCAGCATGTCCTGCCATAACATCATCTTCGTCAATTAATAGAATTGGGTTGGCGTCGCCTCGAGCCTTCTCGCTTAACATAAGAATACGTGACGTTTGTTCGGCATTTGACTTCGTTGCACCATGTTCAATTTTACCAATTCCATTAAAAATATTTGTAGCTTCATCCTTCACAACACCGTGATTTAGAATGTTTCCTTCAGAATATTTACCAAAATGGATGATCTTTGTTGTGATGTTTTGCTTTTGATCACCACGTCCGACAGTGACTGTTTTTGAATCAGCAAAAGAGCCGTCGCCTTTTAAATTTGTTACATTTTCAGAAATGGTATTACCGTCATTCATTTGGCCTAAGGCCCACTCTATTCTAGCGTCACGGCCCACAACGCCGCGGCGATTGACATAAGTTGTCATTCCCTTTGCAAAATGGTCAACTGCACCATAATGAACCTTTGCATTTGTACCAACAATAACTTCTGCAATAATATTAGCAACATTTTCTTTTTGTTCTAAAGAAAGGTAATTTTCAATATAAGTAACAGAACTATTGTCTTCAGCAACAACAATGACATGGTTGAAAAGTGCCATATCTTCGTCTTGCCAATTGATGACTTGCAGCGGTTCCTTCACTTCCACATTTTTTGGTACATAAATAAATGTACCACCGTTCATTAAAGCGGCATGGAGCGCTGTAAGCTTATGCTCATCAACACGCACTGCTTTTGTCATAAAATATTTTTGAAGTAGTTCACTATGTTTTGATGCTGCTGTCACAATATCAGTAAAAATAACACCTTGCTTTGAAAGTTCTTCTGATATAGTAGTATATGCAACAGAGCCATTCCGTTGAATGAGCAAGTTTTGTTCTTTTGCATCGACATTAATCAACGCTTTTATATCTTCTGGGAGCTGATCTAAAGAAACGATGGTCTCCTTTTTTACACCGTGCTTGAAATTGGTGAAATTCCAATTATCAATTTTTGTTTTATCTGCTTTTGGCAGTGGCAGTCCGTTTACTTTTTGAATAGCCTCAAGGCGAATCGTTTTTAACCAATCAGGCTCACCGAAATTATTGGATAATGAACTTACATACTCAGAATCGTATGGAAGTTTTGTTTCGACCGTCATCAAAATCCCTCCTCACTACTATTAAGCGTCTTGACCTACTGTTTCGTCTTCGATTCCTAACTCTTTTTTGATCCAATCGTATCCTTCCGCTTCCAAGCGCTCTGCTAATTCTGTTCCGCCTGTCTTAACAATACGGCCTTGCATCATTACATGCACAACATCAGGTGTAATGTAGTTCAATAAACGTTGGTAGTGAGTAATCATAATGCAGCCAAAGTCTTCGCCGCGCATTTCATTAATACCTTTTGAAACAACCTTCAAGGCGTCAATATCAAGGCCTGAATCGATTTCGTCTAAAATTGCAATTTTCGGTTGTAGCATCATTAATTGCAGAATTTCGTTACGTTTTTTCTCTCCGCCGGAGAAACCTTCGTTTAAGTAGCGTTGCGCCATATTAAGATCCATATCTAAAAACTGCATTTTTTCGTCCATTGAACGAATAAATTTCATTAATGAAATTTCATTTCCTTCGCCGCGACGAGAGTTAATGGCAGATCTCAAAAAGTCAGAGTTTGTAACACCAGTAATTTCACTTGGATATTGCATCGCTAAAAATAAGCCTGCACGAGCACGCTCATCTACTGCCATCTCTAGTACATCTTTTCCGTCCAATGTAATACTACCTTTTGTTACTGTATATTTAGGATGTCCCATGATTGAGGAAGAAAGCGTAGATTTTCCTGTACCGTTAGGACCCATGATGGCATGGATTTCGCCGCCCTTCACTTCAAGGTTAACGCCTTTTAAAATTTCTTTTCCCTCAATCTCAACATGTAGATCTTTAATTGATAAAGTAGACGACATATATATACCTCCATATTATCATAGCCCCTTTATTTACAATGTTTTAAATAAAAGGTAACTATCATTCTCAATCTATTCTCATTCTAATCTTATACCAAATGAAACAACTGCGCAACTATGAGTTAACTCCATTAAAACACTATTTATATTGTAAAGTATAGAAAGTAATCCATTATTTTTTTTAGTTTCTGTAATCTTGTATAAAACATGCTTATGATTTCACTACTATTCATTTATTGGAAATGAGAATAACACACCCTGTTCAGCACAAATAGACATGAGGGGCACAATACATGCGCCCTCATGTCTACTAAGAGTTATTTATCCATCATTACTTTGAAGCTGGAATAACAGCACCTTTGTATGTTTCTTTAATAAAGTCCTGAATTTCTTTAGATTGTAAAACTTCTACTAACGTTTTAATTTCCGGACGATTTTCATCACCTGCACGAACCGCCACAACATTTACATAAGGATTATTTTCTGGAGATTCAACTGCAATTGGATCTTTGGCAGGGTCTAAACCAGCATCAAGCGCATAGTTCGCATTGATTAACACGGCATCTCCTTCACCATTTTTAAATACTTGTGGTAAAAGTCCTGCTTCAACATCTGCAACAAACTCTAATTTCTTAGGGTTTTCTACGATATCATCAACAGTTGCTGTTGTTTTATCAACGCCTTCTTTTAACTTGATTAATCCTTTTTCTTCAAGCAATGATAACATCCGGCCATGGTCAGCAACAGAGTTACTCATAATGATTTTTGCACCTTCTGGTAGTTCCTCAAGTGACTTATATTTTTGTGAATAAACACCGATTGGCTCAATATGAATGCCGCCAGCATTTACAAAATCATAACCAAATTCCTTTTTTGCTGCTTCTAAGAAAGGTATATGTTGAAAATAGTTAGCATCAAGTTCTTTCTCATTTAAAGCTTTGTTCGGTAAAATGTAATCTTGGAACGTTTCAATTTTAAGATCGATTCCCTTTTCAGCTAAGATTGGTTTAGCATGTTCCAAAATTTCAGCATGCGGCACATTGGATGCCCCTACAACTAATTTAACAGGCTCCGCTGCTTTTTCATTTGTAGCAGCCCCTTGTTTGTCCCCTGTTGATTCCTCTTTTTGATTTCCCCCACCACAGGCTGCAAGTGCAAAAATAACAAACAGTGATGTCAATAAAAGCAATAATTTTTTCATTCGTATAACCCCCTTTGATGTTATCTTTTATCTATTTTAGAAGTGACAATGTCACCAATAAACTGAATGATAAACACAATAACTAATATTAAAATTGTCGAAAAAATAGTCACATCATTATGATTACGCTGAAAACCCTCTAAATATGCAAGGTTACCAAGACCGCCTGCCCCTACTACACCGGCCATCGCTGTATAGCCGACAAGCGCAATTGCTGTAACGGTTATCCCGGAAATTAAAGCTGGCATTGATTCTGGCAAAAGTACTTTGAGTATAATGGTACTTGTTTTTGCCCCCATTGCTCTCGCTGCTTCTAAAACGCCTTTGTCAATTTCCCTTAAGGCAATTTCCACCATTCTCGCATAGAATGGTGCCGCACCAATGATCAAAGCCGGTAGAGCAGCATTGGCACCAAGCATGGTACCTACTACGACTTTTGTAAATGGAATTAGCAATATAATCAGGATAATAAAGGGAATGGATCTGAAAATATTCACAAATGCAGCAACAATTGTGTTAATTGTTTTATTCTCCCAAATATTACCTTTTGCGGTTAGAAATAATAAAAGTCCAAGAATAATACCAAGAATAAAGGTCGACACGACAGAAATCCCTGTCATATAGAAGGTTTCAACTGTGGCTTCCCACATTTTTTCCCAATTCACGTTTGGCAGCAATGTCTCAAGCATTGTCGATCACCTCCACTTCCACGTTTTGTTCACGGATGTAGGTAATCGCTTGTTCGATTTCTGATTCTTCCCCATCGAGATGAATGAACAAGGTTCCGTAAGCGCCGCTCTGTGTTTGCGAAACTTTACCTTGAAGAATATTAACATTAATCGCAAATTTACGGATCAAATCATTTATGAGCGGCTGTTCAGCATCGTCTCCAACGAATGCGAGCTGAATAACCTTACCGTTCGGATATTTTTCCAACAAGTGGTCAATCGTCTCCCTTGTTTCTTCAGGCTCTGTCACTTGTTTAACAAACCGCCTTGTAATGGACTGCTGTGGTTTACGGAATACTTCAAGCACAGGTCCTTGTTCAACGATTCGACCATTTTCCATAACCGACACTTCATGACAAATTTTGCGAATAACATGCATTTCATGCGTAATCAGCACAATTGTCAGCCCCAGCTTTTCATTAATATCAACAAGCAAATCTAGGATTTGGTCGGTTGTTTGTGGGTCAAGTGCTGAAGTGGCTTCATCACATAAGAGCACTTTCGGACGATTCGCTAAGGCTCTTGCAATGCCAACCCGCTGTTTTTGGCCACCACTAAGCTGTGATGGATAGGCGTCTTCCCTACCCTCTAACCCTACTAGTTTAATAAGCTCGTCCACTCTTTTCATTCGTTCAGCCTTATCAACCCCGGCTATTTCAAGTGGAAAAGCAATATTTTCCCGAACCGTTCGTGACCATAGTAGATTAAAGTGTTGAAAAATCATCCCGATTTCTTGTCGGGCTTTTCTGAGTTCTGCACCACTAATCTTTGTTAAATCCCGGCCTGCAACTTCCACCGTTCCGGTAGTTGCCCGCTCCAGTCTATTCAATAAACGAATCAGCGTGCTTTTACCAGCACCACTATATCCGATTATACCGTATATTTCACCTTTGTTGATTGTTAAATCAACATCGTTGACGGCCCTGACTTCGCCAACTTTTGTTTTAAAAATCTTTCCGACACCTTTTAAAGTAATCATGCTAATCGTTCACCTTCTCCCATAGCTATTATACACTTTTCACTATGATGATACTATAATAGAAAAAGCCTTTCTGCAGATAAGCAGAAAGGCATTATGATCATCCCTTTCTCTCATCTTCCGAAGTGATAACCTTCGGTGTGAATTGGCACCATGTCATGATTTTAAGCCTGACGGTTGCCGGGTTTCATAGGGCACAATCCCTCCACCTCTCTGGATAAGAGTTTATAAGCGTTATATTAATATAGTAGCACGTTTGAAATTTTAGCATGGACCTCTTCAAAGTGTCAATGTAAATATTTAACTTGATAATTAGTTCGCCGCACTTGTTTTTCCAGATGTAATTCCTGTTGCTTTTTCAATTGCTTGTTCTAAGTCTTCTAATATATCATCAATATTTTCAATTCCAATAGATAAACGGATTAAATCTTCGGTTACTCCGGATTCCTTCAGTTCTTCCTCATTTAGTTGTGAATGAGTTGTGCTCGCTGGATGGATAATTAAGCTTTTTGCATCTCCAACGTTCGCAACATGTGACCAAAGCTGGACGCTGTTAATTAATTTAGCGCCTGCTTCGCGTCCACCCTTAATACCGAAGACGACAACAGAGCCCGCACCTTTAGGTAAATATTTTGCTACATAAGAATGAGATGGATGATTTTCTAGTTCAGGATGCAACACCCATTCAACCGCAGGATGGTTCTGTAAATACTCAAGCACTTTTCGAGTGTTGGCAATATGCTCTTTCATACGAACATGTAATGTTTCCAGTCCTAAGCTTAATTGGAAAGCAGCAAATGGGCTTAATGCCGGACCCATGTCACGTAACAACTGCACTCTTGCTTTAATAATGAAAGCAGCAGCACCGATATCTCTTGCATATACAAGACCGTTATAGCTAGGATCTGGAGTTGTAAATCCAGGGAATTTTGGTGAATTCCAATCAAACTTACCGCCATCTACAATCACACCGCCAAGTGTTGTACCGTTGCCGCCAATCCATTTTGTTGCAGAGTGAACAACAATATCTGCTCCGAATTCGATTGGTCTGCAAAGATATGGAGTTGCAAAGGTATTGTCGACGATTAACGGAATTCCTGCTTCGTGTGCAATGTTCGCAACAGCTTCAATATCTAACACTTGTAAGCTTGGATTGCCAATTGTTTCTGAAAAAATTGCTTTTGTTTTATCAGTAATGGCCGCTTTAAAATTTTCTGGATCTATTGGATCAACAAATTTAACATCAATTCCATATTTCGGAAGTGTGTGTGCAAATAAATTATGCGTACCACCGTAAATCGATGAAGCGGCTATAATTTCATCCCCAGCTCCAGCGATATTTAAGATAGATAAAGTAATCGCTGAAGATCCACTTGCTACTGATAAAGCACCAACCCCACCTTCTAAAAGAGCAATTCTTTCTTCAAAGACTGTGCAAGTTGGATTGTGAATTCTAGTATATATGTAGCCTGGCTCAGCTAATGAAAATAAGTTCGCTGCATGATCTGCATCCTTAAATAAATAAGCGTTTGATGGATAAATGGCTGTACCTTGTGCGCGAGTTCCTTCATCAAGTTGTAAGCCACCATGTATTCCTAATGTTTCAATTCGATAATTTTTTTGTTCACTCATTCATAACATCTCCCTTTTTTTAATGTAAATGTAAAATACCCCTCTTCAGATAAGAAGAGGGGTTGAATATTCAACGCTCAACTTATCTTTCAGAGCATCTGCTCTGTTGGAATTGGCACCGTGTTTTTAATTAAAAACCGGTTGCCGGGCTTCATAGGGCCAGTCCCTCCACCTCTCTAGATAAGAAAAAATTGTTCATTAGTATTTAATTTAGATAAATACTATCACTTATCTTCACACTTGTCAAACTATTTTAAAAATAAAAATTATACTTTAATTGTCATCGTTTCTGAGGCACAGCAATATAACAATGATTCTATTTTTAAAAGATAACGGAATCTTCCCTCTACAGAGATTTCACCTCTTCTTTTTAACTCCTGTAATTTTACTCTTCCTTCAATTAACTCGAGGAGAGCCATAGAATCACCGCGAATAATTAAAGAATATTCTTCTGCATGCTCCACAGCTAATTGAGCTTCTTTTCCATTCAATGTTATCGCAACTTCATTTTGATCTGTCGAACTAAATTTCACTGATATTTTTTCATCTTCTAGTAATGGTATTATATGAGAAGCATATGTAAGGCGGCCGATGAAATCCATTAACGCTTTTTTAAAATTAATCTCTCCCATTTTTCCACACCCTATTTCAGTCTCTAATTCTCTTACCTACATATTCTTCAAATATCTTGATTACCCTTGAATATTAGTTCGACAATTCTGAAAATAATCTCATCAAAAAAAGACAAACTCTATCGTTTCCGATAAAATTTGTCTTTATTTCCTGAGAAATATCATTTAATCATCATATTTTTTATCTTTGCTTTTAATTTCTTGCCTATTTTTGTCCCATTTCCCCTGATTATTCGGGTGGGAATTCCAATCATATTCCTGATTATCTTGCTTTTCTATATAAGGTGCAGCCTTATCAGGCTTTTCTTTATTTTGTTTTTCCTTATTTTGCTTCTCTTTATTAACTTTTTCGCTTTCAGTCTTTCCCTTCTTTTCCTTTACATCGGTTTTAAAAGTTTGACCAATCTTTTCTTGTTTAAACTTTTGATTTCCATTGCCGCTATTAACGGATTGAATTGTTTTTGTTGACGAATTTTCCCATGTTTGCTTTGTCTCCACATTCATTCCATCGTTTTTTTTATCACTTTCATCTTTCTTATCTTTATTTGCATTATCGTTTTGATTATACTTTTTATCGTTATTTTTCGTATTGTTTTTATTATTTTTTTGACTTTGATTTAGTTTTTCTTTTTCAATCCATTTTTGTTCGTTTTGATTTTTATTATTTTTCGCATTAGGTCTTTTATTATTTTTCTCAATTTTCATGTCAGACTTTTTCTGGTTTTGTTCAAGTTTGTCATAGATCTGTGTGATGGAAAGATTCTTAGTTTCGTCTAATGTCAAAGTGTCATGGGCTTTTTTATAAATTAAATACTTGCCGGTAGAAATGCCTTTATCTTTAGCCTCTTTCCTTGTATTCTCATCACCTTTTAGTGTTGTTACGGCAACACCGTTCTTTTCGATAACTTTTTTAATTTCGTGTAAATTTTCCTCAATGGATGACTCTGCCTTTTTATCAACCATCGTTGTTGTTAATAAGACATCATGATTTTCTTTAAGATAACCATCTTTTTGAGCTAATTCCATAGTATCATTGATGAATTCTGATAAGGACTTTCCCTGGTAGTCTTCTTGAATTTGCTTCATAATTTTTTTACCATCATCATTGATTGGATTCACTTCTACTACCTTTAATTTGTCAGTCACGCCAATTTCAAGGCTGGGGTTTATATCCACCCCAATATAGGCTGCAACTGCTAAGTTGCTTTGAGTAAACATTGATAACTGCGAAAATAACACAAACAATATAACGACGGCAGCAACAATAGAAAATGCTGCCCGTTTACCACTTGAACTAAAAAAATAATTTGCCACAGGAGCAGGGACATCAACTTCTGAGCCAATTTCAATATGTTGGCCTTTTTTTACAGAAATTGTCTGAAAAGCTCCGTCCTTTGTTAAAACAACCGCTTTCCTTTTTCTTATTCTCATTACAATACCATGTTTCATTAATATGTCCCCCCCTTCTCAGGCTCAATGTATGACTTTAAAGCATTAAATTCGCCAATGTAAATTAACGCAATTGCTATAATATACTTTCGATTCCTTTCAATCGTTTTGCGGCTGCAGGATACAAGCGATTCAATATCTTTGATTGGCAGCCGTTTTTTCTCTACTAATGATGTTCGTATTTCAACATCTTCAGCCACTGTCTTCGCTATTAATTTTGCATTTTCCCTGGCATCCATGTGTTTTGGACACTCATTACTTAACACTTCAAAGGTAATCCCATAACTGAACAATAGCTTTTGATACTCCTTAATTTCTTCTACTCTATTTTTGCTTACCTCGTCTGCTTCATATTTATCAAGAGAGGTTTTTCGCTCAATATAATTTTCTTGAATATTGCCGTCCTCGTCTTCTTCGTCTGAAAGGAGTATATGCTGGTGCCTGCTTTCTTTGCGAATATAGTCGATGATTCTTCGGTTAATCACTACCGTCGCAAATGTTAAAAACTTGCTTCCTTGATCTTTATTAAACTGGTCCACCGCTTCATTTAAAGCAAGTAATCCCACACTAAACTCATCCATTGACTCCGATATATATCGTTTACAAGCTTTTGAGACGACTTTTTTGACAAATGGCTTGTACTGATCAAGCAAATCGTGGCGTACCCGTTCATCTCCACTTTGAGCCCTAAAAACAAGCTCTTCAATCTCCCCCTCGGAATATGAACGTTTACTTTTGAACCATGATTTTATACGTATAGGCTTCATGTTTCCACCTCAATCCCTATATACATTCGAACGATCATTTTTATTTTTGGGTGCATCCGATTTTTTTTTCACGCTTTAATCTTTATAACATAATTTGCTTATTCACACACTCCCTTATTTTTACTGTAGCGGGTGGTTTTCCCAATATTGAGACAAAAAAATGCCCCTCATAAAAGCTATGAAGGGCTGAAGTTTGGGCCATCAGCAAGGAAATGACCCTTTGTTATAAATGGTATCTTTTCACAATATCAAATAGATTCTGAACCGACTGGAAAGCATATATTTTTTCCTGGATTTTCCCACTCTGCCAAATTAGTAAACACGGCACACTTTCAATCAAATATTGCTCTGCTTTATTTGGAAAATAATTCAAATTGCACTTATAAATTCGTAATGTAGGGAAGGCTTCTTGGACAACTTCAAGCATTTTTCCCGCTAATTGGCATGTACCGCATAGCGGCGTATAACAGTATACAAACACTACGCCATTCTCATGCGTAAATTCCGGCCATGCCTCAGGATATATTTTGTTCACTGTGATACCTCATTTAATAAGATATTTAGGATTAACATTAATATTTTTACTAAGCAAGGCTGTGGCCAGTTGATATTCCGGTGTTGTTGCAACCTCACGAAATACTTTATCAATGTATATATGTTCCGCGTTTGGCAGCTCTCTTTTAAGCTGCTTTCTCAATTTTTCGCCAGCATAATCAGCATCCGCTAAGATATAGACTTCTTTGTTATCAAGATCAAATTCATCGACAAGCTCTTCAATTTTTTCCGCACTTACCGTTCCATTTGTACAAATAATTTCAACTGAATCAAGCAGCAATGGCTCAATCTTTTTCTTATCTGATTTTCCTTCCACAATGATGACTTTTCCAGTATCCATTCGTTCCAATTGTCTTCTCCACCTTGGTTAATATTCTATTTTTATTATATGTATATCACAAATGAAAAACATTGTTTTTGTTATCGAGGAGAAATTAAAATAGACCAAATCCTAGCGATTTGGTCGGGTAATTGATTTTATAACGTTTTTCCGTAAGACCTCTTTATTAGTCTTCTTTAACCAATTCTTCGTACTGCTCAGCAGTCAGCAATTGATCCAATTCTGAGGAGTCTGTAGGCTCAATCACAATCATCCAAGCCTTTTCATATGGAGATTCATTAACTAATTCAGGACTATCTTCAAGATCACTGTTGATTTCAACAACTTTCCCACCGACAGGAGCATAGAGCTCTGAAACGGTTTTAACTGATTCTACACTTCCAAATGATTCATTGGCTGTTAATTCAGTGCCAACTTCAGGAAGTTCAACAAACACGATATCTCCTAATTCATGCTGTGCAAAATCGGTAATCCCTACTCGGATCTTATTTCCTTCTACTTTTGCCCACTCATGCTCTTTTGAATAACGTAAATCCTTAGGAATACTCATGAAAAATCCCTCCATATCTCTTATTTTAAAGCCTTCTATAAGAAGGATAAGCTAAACCCATGTTTCATTAAACTGATCTTCGTTAAAACCTACGGTTACCTTTTGGCCATTCGTAGTAATTGGCCTCTTAATCAGCATGCCGTCAGTGGCTAACAAGTCCAATAATTCATCATCACTTGAAGTCTTTATTTTATCTTTTAACCCTAATTCCCGATATTTCTGTCCGCTTGTATTAAAAAATTTCTTCAACTCCAATCCGCTTTTTTTATAAAAATCTTCAATCTGTTCCCTTGAAGGCGGATTTTCAACAATATGTATTTCATTGAAAGAAACATTATGATTTTCTAACCATTGCTTTGCTTTTCGACATGTACCACATTTAGGATACCAATAAAAAGTGATTTCCATACGTTTCCTCCTTGTCCATATTTACGATTATTTTATCATATCCGGTTATGGATTTCATAATTATTTCGGGGAAATCTCCTTGTGCAACAAAATAAAGCTCCTACAGAATAGGAGCATTTATCATACGATATATTTTTGTGCTGCTATCACACCCACTGCTGCTTCGCGTTTTTTAGCAATGACATTGATAGGGGTATGGCGGGTTAGTTTTCGGAGGGCCGATATCATCAGTCTGAGCGTATCACCGTTTTCTACAGCAACAATCGTTTCTTTTGCATGGGCTTCAATGGCATTAAACGCTTCTTGGCAATAAATTTCAGTGTAGAGAATCTTTTGCTTATTTTTATCGAGGCCGTTTTTGGCAATGGCTTTTTCCGTCCTGAGTACAGCTGATTCCATAGCATAAATATGGCTCACGATGTCGGCGATATTACTGAGGATTTCCTGCTGTTTTTCAAGGGCCGGCCCGAACCTTTGTGCAGCTAGACCTGTGGTTAAGATGGCTATTTTTTTAGCATTTTTCACAAGATATTTTTCTTGTTCAAGATTAGCCTCCCCGATTTCCTCTGGCATCATCATCGTAAGCTCTTCCTGTAGAGCCTGTGCCTTTTGTAAAAGCGGAAGCTCACCGTTCATCGCTTTTTTGAGCAGTGTGCCTGGAACAATTAAACGGTTAATTTCATTGGTCCCTTCAAAAATCCGATTAATTCGTGAATCGCGGTAAATTCTTTCAATCTCGTATTCTGCCATAAAGCCGTAGCCCCCATGGATTTGTACGCCCTCATCAGCAATATAATCAAGCATTTCCGTTCCGAATACTTTTCCCAGGGAGCATTCGATTGCATATTCCGCCATTGCTTTCGCTACTTGCTTCCCATCCCTACTTTCTTCTTCTGTAAAAGCACCCATACGTGCTTCAAATAATCCAACCGTTCTCCATATAGAACTTTCCATAGCATATAATTTTGTTGCCATATTGGCCAGTTTTTCTTGAATTAAACCAAATTTCGCAATTGGGGTTTTGAATTGCTGACGTTCGTTCGCGTATTTTGCTGAGAGCTCAAGGGCCCGCTTCGATCCACCAATGGTTCCAACAGCAAGCTTATAGCGACCAACATTCAAAATATTAAAGGCAATGATATGACCCTTCCCAATTTCCCCTAGCACATTTTCCTTCGGTACAGGGACATCTTGTAAAAGTAATGTACGCGTTGATGAGCTTTTAATTCCCATTTTCTTTTCTTCCGCCCCGGTCGATACACCCGGGAAATCACGTTCAACAATGAAGGCGGTAAAATGCTCCCCATCCACTTTTGCATAGACGATAAAAATATCGGCAAAAGCAGAATTCGTAATCCATTGCTTCTCCCCATTTATGATAAAGTGCGTTCCCTCCGTATTTAGCTTTGCCATTGTTTTTGCACCAAGTGCATCGGAACCGGAGCCCGGCTCTGTTAAAGCATAGGCAGCCAGTTTTTTCCCTGTGGCTAGTAGTGGAAGGTATTTTTGCTTTTGATTCTCATTTCCAAAAAATACGATTGGGAGTGAGCCGATTCCAACATGCGCCCCATGTGAGATAGAAAATCCACCGGCAATCGAAAGCTTTTCGGCAATCAGTGCCGAACTAATTTTATCAAGACCAACACCACCATATTCCTCCAGTATATCTGCCCCCAATAGGCCCAGCTCACCCGCCTGCTTAAGGAGCTTGACAGATTTATCAAATTGTTGGTTTTCCAACTCCGCAAGATGCGGCATAACTTTTTTAATCACGAAATCCTCTGTTGTTTTGGCAATCATTTTATGCTCATCGGTAAAATCCTCTGGGGTAAAGACGCTTTCATACGAAATGTCATCAATCAAAAATTGCGCTCCTTTTATTTGCCGGTTGGCCATACATAGTCCCCCCCTATTTTTACCCTATTAACTCAAACACCCCGGCTGCACCCATTCCTCCGCCGATGCACATCGTCACAATCCCAAATTGTACATTACGGCGTCTCATTTCATGAATTAAAGTTAATGTGAGTTTTGTTCCGGTACAGCCAAGCGGATGCCCTAAGGCAATGGCGCCGCCGTTTACATTAACTTTTTCTTCGTCCAAGCCAAGCTCACGGATTACCTGAATTGACTGTGAAGCAAATGCTTCGTTTAACTCTATCAAACCGATGTCCGATAACGCTAATCCTGCCAGCTTTAAAGCTTTTGGAACAGCCACAACAGGACCGATACCCATTACTTCGGGAGGAACACCGCCAACTGCAAATGAACGGAACTTTGCCAATGGCTGTAGTCCGAGAGCTTTTGCTTTTTCCTGGTCCATTAGTAAGACGTTTGCTGCCCCATCGCTCATTTGCGAGGCATTTCCTGCCGTAACTGTTCCACCAGCAGTGAAGGCAGGCTTTAGTTTACTTAAAACTTCAACAGTTGTTTCTGCACGGACACCCTCATCATGCTGAAATAGAACAGTCCTCTCCGTTACCTTGTTGTTCTCATCCATCGACCGAACCACAACTTCTACCGGTAAAATTTCCTCGGAAAACTTTCCTTCGGCAAGCGCCCGCGCCGCACGGGCATGGCTTCGTGCTGCAAATGCGTCTTGCTCTTCCCTAGTTATTTTATATTTACCTGCAACGACTTCTGCAGTATGACCCATAGCCATGTAATACTGGGGTGCACTTTCAACGAGCTTGATATTCGGCTTAACCACATGTCCTGTAATCGGGATGAGGCTCATTGACTCGGCTCCACCAGCAATAATGGTATTGGCTTGCCCAAGCATGATTCGTTCGGCACCATAAGCGATAGATTGCAATCCTGACGAACAATAACGATTAATCGTTATTGCAGGTGTTTCATAGGACAAACCAGCTAATGCGGCAATTTGGCGCGCCATGTTTAAGCCCTGTTCCGCTTCCGGAACAGCGCAACCGATGATACAATCATCAATATTCCCTTCATAGTTGCCAGCGCGTTTTAATGTTTCCTTTATCGTTAAAGCAGCTAAGTCGTCAGGACGAGCATTTGCAAGTGTGCCTTTTTTCGCTTTGCCGACTGGAGTCCTGGCACCAGCAACAATAACCGCTTCTCTCACAGCTTTTCGCCTCCTTGAATAGGGATTGCCATGTAAGCACCAAACTCAATTCCGCAGCGGCTTACCCTTAATAAGCATATGCTGCATTCTTTCTTGTGTTTTCCGTTCACCTAGCAAGCTTAAAAATGCTTCACGCTCCAAATCCAATAGATATTGCTCATCAACGAAAGTGCCTTCCGCAAGGCGGCCACCGGAAATAACAAAGGCTAGTTTACTCGCAATCTTCAAATCATGGTCTGAAATAAAGCCGGAGGTCTTCATATGCTGGGCACCAAGGAGCATCGCAGCATAGCCCACTTCACCTACAATTGGTATTTTATGACGGTGCGGCGGCCTATACCCTTCGGAATCAAGAGCAAGCACCTTTTGTTTTGCTTCGAACAATAAATGGTCAGCGTTAAAGCTTATACTGTCCTGTGGGCGTAAATAATCAAGCTCTTTCGCTTCATGTGCCGAAGTTGATACCTTTGCCATCGCAATCGTTTCAAAAGCGGTCCGGGCTGCCTTATTCAAGCTATAGCTGTCAATGCCTACTTGAGCATCGAGACTACCTCTAGCACCACTCAATCTCTTTGCTAATTGTCTTATATAAAGCTCCTTTGAGCCGCCGCCACCCGGTATAAGACCAACCCCTGTTTCCACAAGCCCGATATACGTTTCACTGGATGCTTGCAGGCCAGATGCAGAAAGAGAGACCTCCGCGCCACCACCAAGAGTCATCGCAAACGGTGCCACCACAACAGGCTTCTCACAATATTTAATCCTCATCATGGCATTTTGAAATTGCCGCACAACAAATTCGATTTCAAAAAAGTTATCATCTTGAGCTTCCATAAGAATTAAAGCGAGGTTGGCTCCTAGGCAAAAATTTTTACCATGATGTCCAATCACAAGTCCGCGATAATTTTTTTCAACTTCAGAAACGGCATATTGTATCATTTGGATGATGTCCAAGCCAATCGTCTGATTAGGAGAATGAAATTCCAAGCAAGCGACATCATCACCAATATCAAGAAGGCTTGCACCACTGTTTTTCTTTATCACACCTCTTCGCTGCTTTTCTTGTGAAAGCTGAAGTACTTTGTAGTTTTGCTTCAAAACCTTATTTTCACCTTTATCATAAAAGCTCGTGACACCACCATGATTTTCATAAAATGAATTTCTGCATGAAGCTAATAGCTCACCAATCCATGTTGGAATTTGTTCACCTTCCCGCTCCATTTTTCGAATCGATTGTTCCAGGCCAATGACATCCCATGTTTCAAATGGGCCAAGCTTCCAACCAAAGCCCCATTTCATTGCATTATCAATTGCGACCAAATCATCTGCAATCACACCGACTAACCGTGCTGAATAAAGGAGCATCGGTTTTAAGATATTCCATAAAAACTGGCCAGTACGATCCTCGCTATAGACAAGCAGCTTCAATTTATCACTTAAATCTTTTGCTTGTTTACTTCTTTCCAGCGAAGCTGACTTCATCTTCTCCATGGGCTGATATTGCATGGTTTTAACATTAAGCTCGAAGATGTCTTTGGCTTTTTTTAAATAAAAGCCTTGCCCTGATTTGCTGCCAAGCCACCCGCTATTCAGCATGTTCCTCATAAACGCAGGAATCGCAAATACTTGCTGTTCTTCTTCAGATACTTTTTCATAAACATTATTGGCCACATGCAGGAATGTATCTAGGCCGACAACATCCAACGTCCGGAAGGTTGCACTCTTGGGCCGCCCAATCAATGGACCGGTCAATGAATCAACCTCACCTACACTATAGTCGCCCTTTAGCATTTCTTTTACAGTAATGAAAAATCCGTATGTTCCAATTCGGTTCGCGATAAAGTTGGGCGTATCTTTTGCAACGACAACGCCTTTCCCTAAAACCTCTTCACATAAGCTTTTCATAAATTCGAGAACATGATGATCGGTATATTTAGTAGGAATGATTTCGAGTAGTTTTAAGTAACGGGGTGGATTAAAAAAGTGGGTGCCAAGAAAATGCTTCTTAAATTCCGCTGATCTTCCTTCAGCCATAGCCTCTATCGATATTCCAGATGTATTCGAACTGACGATTGTCTCTGCGCTCCTTATTTGCTCAATTTTTTCAAAAATGGATTGCTTACTATCTAATTTCTCTACTACTGCTTCAATAATCCAATCAACTTTACTGAGCTTTTCGAGATGGTCGGTAAGGTTGCCAGCTTCAATGTAATCGATATGACGTTTGGACATGAGTGGGGCGGGCTTTTGCATTAATAATTTTTGCTTGGCCGCCAATGCTAAACGATTGCGAACCTGCATATCATCTAAAGTAAAGCCGCACGCTATTTCTGCTTCATTCAGTGCACTTGGCACAATATCAAGCAACAATGTTGGAATCCCGATGTTTGCTAAATGGGCAGCAATCCCTGAGCCCATCACACCTGCACCAATGACAGCAGCCTTCCTAATCGTTCGACCCATGCCTTCTCCCTCCTTAGCCATATTGAATAGATACCTCATAAACGTATGCTGTACTCAATAAAATATATGTTCCATTTGAAATTTTATTAATGCAAAAAAAGACTGACTCAAACGAGTCAGCCTCTTTCATTTTATTTATCTTTCTCTTTTGTCAGCTTTTCAATCGGTTCATTTAAGAATCGAAGCAAGTCACGCTGGATGACTTTATCAGAAAGCTGAAGCTCATAATCGGCAGTCTCTTCTGGTTTTTTACAGAAGATTGGATCTGCTGGAAGTCCAGTACCTTTTGTATAACATGTATCCTGTGTATAAATAAAGTTTTTCGTTACAAAGCTTCCGTCACGGAAAACAACTAAATCTTTGCGATCTTTACTGAATAGGTCCGTACCAAATTCAATATCCTTAACTGGTTTAATTCCTAATAGGTTTAAAAGTGTTGGTTTAACGTCAATTTGTCCACCAAGTGTATGCAGTGTTTTTCCTTTTTCACCAGGAATATGGATAATAAAAGGAACCTTTTGTAATTCTATATGAGTGTCAGGCGTAATTTCTTTGCCAATAACCTGCGCCATCGCTTTGTTGTGATTTTCAGAAATTCCATAATGGTCACCGTACATAACAACAATTGTGTTATCGTATAGGCCACTTTTCTTTAATTCATCAAAGAAAATCTTAAGTGATTCATCTAAATATCGAGCCGTTTGTACATAACGGTCAACTGAGCCATCACCTGTTTGTAAGCTTGGGATCATCACGTCTTGATCATCAAGGATATAAGGGAAATGGTTCGTGAGCGTAATCATCTTAGCATGGAACGGCTGTGGCAAACTTTTTAATAATGGTATTGATTGTTGGAAAAACGGAATATCCTTCAATCCATAGTTTATAGAGTTGTCATCCGTTACATTATAATACTTTTCATCAAAAAAGTGCTCATAGCCTAGTGCTTGATACATTAAATCACGATTCCAGAAACTCTTATTGTTGCCATGTAATGAAGCGGTTGTATAACCATTTTCTTGCAAAATATGTGGAAGAGCATTATACGTATTTTGCGCATTTTGCGTGAACACTGCTCCACTTGGCAATGGATATAAAGAGTTGTCATTGATAAATTCAGCATCAGACGTTTTTCCTTGACCTGTTTGATGGTAGAAATTATCGAAATAATAGCTTCCCTTCACCAATTGGTTTAAGAAAGGTGTTACTTCCTGACCTTCCACTTTATAATTGATTAACCAGTTTTGGAACGACTCCAAGGAAATTAAAATAACGTTTTTCCCTTTTGCAATACCGGTCATCTCATTTTTCTCATCAACGCCATCATTCACATAGTTTTCTACTTCAATGATGTCGCTGCCTTCAGCAAATGCCCGTTGTGCAGATGCTTTTGAATGCATAAATAAATCGTATAAATGATAGTTATACACACCAAGGTATTTCACTAACATTTCACGGTCAAATGTTCTTGTTAATAACTGTGGTCTTTGAGTTTCGGCTAATCCAACATTAAAAACCAACAGTGCAGCAGACACAAGCAACGCAGTGCGTTGGGCTGGCTTTTTGAACGATACAATCTTGATTTCTTTTTTTCTAGCAATCACAGCTAGTACAACAATATCGATAAAGAACAAAACATCCCATGGCTTCATTAATTCCCATGCACTACCGCCTATATCACCAAAGTTCTTCACTTGGAATAAAACCGGGATTGTGATAAAGTCATTAAAAAAGCGATAATACACTACGTTTGCATAACTTACAAAAGAAAATATAAAGCTGCAAACTAAAATTGCTCTTCTCGTAAGCTTTCTTCTGAAAGCAAAAGCAAATAAGAATAAAATTAAAATCGGACCAATTGGATTTATTAGAAGAATAAATTCCTCTATAATATTTTCAATAGGAAGATTAAAAACAAAACGGCTAACGATATAAGATTTTAGCCACAATAAAAGGATAGCAGCTAATAAAAACTTTTGATCAACATTTGGTCGAAAGTTCTTAAGTTTGTTTAGTAATCCTTTCATGATATTAAATTCCCCCTTGTCATTACCTTTACTCTAAACTTTTCTCTGTCTTTGTTTAGTTTTTATTTTTATATGATTTAAAAAAAATAGGAATCAATGAAAAGTATCTTACTACTTTCTATTTTAAGTTGCAACTATTAATTTTAGAATATTTGTCAATAACTTCCTTTTACCTCTTTTCTCCAATAATTTATTTAACCATAAGTAATAGACGATTACAAATGGACAAAGTTTCAGTTTTATTAAATTTTATTTTCAGAGGTAACCGTTGACAAAAATACAACCATTCTTATATGATAAATATATAAGTTAATATGCTTTCTTTCCAAAGGGGAGTAGCGTCAGGTTTTTACCTGAAACAAAGTCGTCAATTCATGGAGTGCTATCCATCGGCTTTGTTGACATGATACATGTTTAGCAAGACCTTTGCCTTAATTTCTATTAGGGCAAAGGTCTTTTTTATTTTTTAAAATTAAAAATGGAGGTTGAAGGGATGGAGTTTTTAACGGCACTTTTGTCAATTGTCATTATCGATTTAGTATTGGCAGGGGATAACGCACTAGTCATAGGACTTGCAGCACGAAATTTACCTAAAGAAAAACAAAAAACGGTCATTGTATGGGGAACAGTTGGAGCAGTTTTAATACGTGCTTTGGCAACGATTGTAGTAGTATGGCTGTTAAAGGTTCCAGGATTATTACTTGTCGGCGGGATTCTTTTGATTTGGATTGCCTTCAAGCTTTTGGTTGAAGAAAAAGGTCATGAAGTAAAGGCCGGCGATAATGTGTTCGCAGCAATCAGAACGATTATCATTGCGGATGCGGCGATGGGATTAGATAATGTGATTGCAGTTGCCGGTGCCTCTCATGGAAGCGTTTGGCTTGTTATTTTAGGATTAATGATTTCCGTTCCAATTGTGGTTTGGGGAAGTACTATCATTATTAAATGGATGGAGCGTTATCCGGTTATCATCACAATTGGATCAGGAATATTAGCCTGGACTGCTGCAAAAATGATTGTCGGCGAACCTTTCATACATGCATTTTTTGAAAATGACATACTGAAATACGGTTTTGAGGTTCTTGTTATTGCCGCAGTCATCGGCGCAGGAAAGCTTAAGAAAATGATCAGTTCTAAGAAACAATTCGTAACAGATAATTTATAAAGGCAAAAGGCTGTATCCATCTCCATGGTTACAGCCTTTTTATAATCTTAGAGTTTTTTAGTTTTTCTAGACTTCATGAAAATAAACAAAAATATAAGCAACAAGATGCCAATAGCAACATATGCAATGTTTGAGTACACATCCATATAATTTACAATGGTATCCCAAGATTCCCCAACAGAAGCGCCAAGTTTAATGAGCACAATATTCCAGATGAACGTACCCACCGTTGTTAAAAGTAAAAATAAACCGAAGTTCATATTCGACATTCCAGCCGGTATAGAGATTAAACTTCTGATAAGTGGAACAAACCGACAGAAAAACACAGTCCATGGCCCATACTTATCAAACCATGCATCCGCTTTATAAAGGTCCTCTCTTGTTAAGCGCAAAATATGTCCCCATTTATCCACGATTTTTTCTAGATTTTTTACATCTAAAAGCAACCCGATTCCATAAAGAACAACGGCCCCAAGGACAGACCCAACCGTAGAGGCAATGACAACACCTCTAATTGTTAAATCAGTATTTGTTGTCATAAAGCCACCAAATGTTAATATAACTTCTGAAGGCACCGGCGGAAAAATATTCTCAAGTGCGATCAAAAGCAAAATTCCTATGTACCCATGTTCATTCATAATACTAATCAACCAATTTTCCATCCTGCACCCTACCCATTATCATTTTCATGTAAGCCACCAAATTTGGCCGTGAAAAGTTAAAAAAAGATGTCCCAGACTTTTCCATTATAGTATAACAAGAATACTAGAAAAAGACGAAAGCTTTCCATAATTTCAAACGAATGCCCTGATAAATTTGTCCAACCAGCCGACTCACCTACATTCATATACTATTATGTATCCATTATATGTACGTAGGAGGTGAACAAATGTCACCAATGAACTATCACTCTGTATGCAGCGGTAATATTGGTAGGCCTGTTGAAATAAGAACTCATGGCGGTATAATTCATCGAGGAATTATCTCACATGTCGATCATCAAAAAGTTTTTATTAGACCATTTGAAGGTCGGAGAAATTTAGGAGGATTTGGCTACGGGTTTTGGGGGCCACGATGGGGATGGGGATGGGGTGTTGCAGGCTTTGGAATCGGCGTTGCCTTTGGGGCGATTGCTACCCTTGCTTTCCTTCCATGGTTCTTCTGGTAAATAGGTGACAGGGCTATCCTATGGTATGCCACGAAGCAATACACTCATTTGTGTCAATGACTTCAATACCACCAAGACAGCCCTATTTTTTGTTAATCTGTCTGAGCAATTTCATTTGAGGCTATAGATAATAAATCCTTACTTCTGACTCCCTTTTCTTCTATATACTTTTTTACCAAGTAATAACCGACACAATACCCGAGCATTTTCGGATAGGTGGCTCGCATTCCATACAAGAGCTCATGATGCTCACGCTTTCTGTTACTTATATTTCGATTTGGATGAACTAGCCTTTCCCACAGCCTCTGAACCTCTTCATTTCCATAATACGATGTCCAGTTCGCCATGAATTCATTGCCGAATCTTTCCCTAACAGCATTCTCCGCCAGACCCTCTAAAATTATCGTATCTAACAAAACATACTCCGCCTCTTTTTTAGGATACTTACTTAATCTGCAGACATGATTGTATTCATGGGTCAGCAGCGACTTTAGTTCCTTCTCTGAAGTCTGTTCTGAAACAAATAAAAATAATTTATCGTTAAACGCTAAGCCTGATTTCCCATTAAAATCCTGCTGAATCCTGCGGTTTTTCGTATCTGACGGAAAAATAAAAATCGGGACATTCGGTCCGCCCCACAATTTTTGAAGCAATATTTGTTCCTTTTGGGCAACTTCCCACACTTTATTTTTTTGCAACGCCTCCACTTGCCCGATCCCTCTCCGATACGGGTGATACATACCATGCATTGTTAAATAATCATAAATTTCGGGAGCAGAAACATCATCAAAGTGATCGGTAATCTTTTCACATAATTCAATTGGATTATAATAGGACTCCATCAGCCATTCATCCGTTCTAACAACGCTCATGATTTACACCTCATCTGGAAACAGCGTGACAGTTCTTTCGCTTTGCTTCCATTTTTTCTACCAATACAATATGCAAGAAAAATATGAATGTTATCATGAGAAAAAAACCCTAGGGTTTATCCAAGAATAAAAAAGCATCCGTCTAAATTACTAGCGGATGCTCACTACATAATAATATTTAAAAGTAAAAAATTCCAAAAAATTTTGCTACGACACAAACGACAAATAATAATGCTATATGGAGACAAACCAATACGACTACGCCATCTATTTCTTCTTCCATGCTAATCCCCCTAGAACTTCTTTGCTATTTCAGTATATGGGGACAAGTCGTAGATTATGATAGAAAAAGAGCTTACTTTCTAACCGACAAATAATTTATTTTTTTAGCAAATATGCACCAACACAATACGAGGATGACAATGATAATAGGGATGATAGGCGAGATTCCATTGGTATAGCTTGAAATCCCTTCGTCATGGGCAATCATTTTTCCCGCTGTATAGGCTAATATCCCTGCACCAAAATACATAAAAAAGGGCACTTTATCCAACAAGAAAAGCATCAACTTACTACCGCTTATGATTATTGGGATTGATACGAGAAGCCCTATTAGAACGAAAAGAAAATGCCCATCTGCTGCCCCAGCCACTGCCAAGACATTATCCAATCCCATGATCATGTCTGCAAACACGATGGTAGAGATTGCGCTTGATAAACTGGCACCTGCTTTCACTGATACTTTATCATTTTTCTCATCCATAACCAGTCCAATCGCAACACCAATAAGCAACATCCCACCAATCAATGTTAAGTATGGAATTTTCAATAAAATTATCGCAAAAATCGTTAAAATAGTTCGGAGGATCACTGCAAGCCCAGCTCCCCATATAATGGCCTTATTTCTTTGATTTTTCGGGAGGTTTTTACTGGCCATCGCAATTACTATAGCGTTATCACCGCCTAGAATAATATCAATCCCGATAATTGTTAATACTGTTACAATCATTTCTACCGTCATCTAACCTCTCCCCTCCACCTTCAATATTTCAAGTATATTGGGACAGGTGAAGTAGTATGTGAAGTAGATTTCATAATCAAATACTATTCTTCATTCATCTCGCCACGAAAATAAAAAGGAGTTCGATTCATCATCGAACTCCTTTTCTTGACATTGCAGGTGACCCAACCATTCCACATCCTAATTGAGAATGTTAACCTTTTCGTGAACAATTTCAACCCCGGATGGGCTCGTAAACACTTCAAATTTTCATATTACAGTCACCATTGTTGGACTGCCAATAGAAGTGTTTGTTTTTAAGGATGTTTTCGTCAGCTCCGTGGCTACCTTCATTTTCAATCTTAGTTTAGATTGGGATCATCCAAAAGCTTTTATTCAATTTCATCGTTCTGAAACTCAACTTGAGTATCCACCTACTCATTTCCATGTATCTGGATTTTTTCTGTGGGCTCATGATTTTGCAAGTTACTACTTGGTACATCAGAAAGTTCTGGTGGGGCATCACCTACTTTCCTTTTGTCAAGCAGTAATTCCAAAGTCTACCTAGTTATCTTAAACGGAACTAACTAGGATGGTTGAGTCGCCTCCAATGTCAACTTTAGTTGAAGCAGCTTTGCTTTTTGTTTATTTCTTCCTTACATCTATAATATACCACGTTTTTATCTATTTTACCGGGACAATTGTGTCAGAAATTGGAACTTTCCACACAAAAAAAAAGGAGCTTATTCATGCTCCTTTTTCATGACTAAGGCACTTCCTTCAAGCACCATTTCATCATTTTGATTATATACATTCGTTTGTATCGTTACTATCTTTTTATCTGGACGCTTATCAATGACCGTTCCAACTACTTTCAACGTATCTCCAACACGTACTGGTGCTGTAAATTTGCAATTTTGGGATAAATAAATTACATTTTTACCAATTAGAATTGTACCAATTAGTGTAGAAATAAAACCAACTGTTAAGATTCCATGAGCAATTCTACCTTTAAATATTGTATTAGTAGCAAAATCGTCATCAAGATGAATAGGATTTACATCTCCAGTTAGCGTTGCAAAGTCGAAAATGTCCTGATTTGTTACTTCTCTCGTGAAAGTAGCGGTCTCACCAATTACAATATCATTAAAAGGCCGTTCTATTACTTCTTTTGATTTCTGAATTAATATTTCTTGCCTAGCTTCCATTTCTTCTAATGTTAGGCGTTCTTTTTTTTAGGCTGATTTTTCTCTAATGTTTTAGTTGTTTGTTCTTTTATAGCAGTAACGAATTTATCTTGAGAGTCTTTGATTTGTGCCATGAATTTTTCAATTTTTTCAGTTGTTTCAATATGCATTTTATTATGATTTTCTAAAGCATTCTTTACAGCTTCATACATGCTCTCATGAGATTGTTCTGCTAAGCCTAGCAATGCTTTTGAAGGAGTAGATGATAATTGTTGGATCTGATTTACGATCCCCATCATTTTCTCATTCCAAGTATCAAATAACTGAAAAACTTCTTCGTTTTTAACATATACAGTATTTTCTTTAAATAGCTTGATAACTTCGTTTAATGAATTTTTGATTTCATCTTCTACTTGCTTTTGGTTTACAGCAATTGAAGAAAGCATATCTTGTTGTTTTTTTAAAGCTTCTAGAGACATTTTTCCTAATTCTTGTTGAGATCGATAGACTTGTTGAACTCCATTTTCCCAACTCACCCACATTGTATCAATTATCTTTTTTGTTTGGTCTACAGTATTTGTAAACATTAAAACATCCTCCTTTAAATTTAAATAATTTTATTTTTTTATAGTTATAACTCTGAAGTATCACTTATCATCCGGGTCTTTATTACCCTTCGGTACAAGAGGCATAAACATATTGGAATACATAGTAAAAAAACTATCCAACATCGTTTGATATTGTCCAAGGGATTCGGCCCATAAATCAAGATACTCTAGGCCAACTTCAGTTATGGAATAGATTCGTTTTGCAGGACCACTGCTGGTTGTATCCCACTCGGACTTTACTAAATTATCCTTTTCTAGCTGCCTAAGTAACCGATAAACATTCCCTTGGTCAATAGAAGAGAAGCCAAGCTGGGTTAACTGTTGAATCAGTTTATACCCATGTAAGCCAAATCCCCCCCGTAAACTTAACAATAAAAATGGAACCATTAAATTTTTGGGTGAACCTCCGATACCTTTTTCAAGATTATTTTGTTGATTTGAGTTTCCTGTCATGAACATCACCTTTTTTTGACTATATGTGTAATTTACACCTATGTGTGCCAATTGTCAACTTTTACTAGATTTGTTTATTTGGCCCTTTTGCGGTTTTTGTCTGTTTTTGCCTCCCTCTACCTTCCTTGACATATCAACGTTTTACAAACAAGTTTATTACCTCTTCGACAGTCCCCTGCAAATTTCCCACGGAGATTGTAGAAATTTTTGGAATTATTTAAATTGTTCCAGACAAAAAACATGTTTAAACTACATGTGGAGACGAAATAAAGAAAGGAGTTCAAAACATGTCTACTCAGAATACTTATGATCCTTTTGTTTTATGGCAGGATTATTATAAAAACGTCCAAAATTACTGGGGACCATCCATTAATGAAAAAGTTGGTACTGAAGAATTTTCCGAATGGATGGGAAAGGTTTTAGAAGGAAATTTGCTTTTTAGACAAATGACTGATAAGAATACAAAGCAATATCTTGAACAAATGAACCTTCCCTCTCGTGAAGATCTATCCAATCTTTCTTCTCTTATTATCAACTTAGATAAAAAAGTAGATGATATGGAAGAGCAATTGGAAGAAACCGTTGATAATCTAGTTACAACAGAAGGTATGAAGAAGGAAATGGCTTCATTAAAAAAAGAAGTAAAAGATCTTGGCAGTAAACTTGACGAGGTTCTTCAATTTCTTAAAGAAGAGCAACAAAAGAACAACAATAACATCAAAAACGTAAAAGCAAATGCAAAATAATAAATCAAAAAAGTTATTTATATTAGGGGAGGAATTATAAATGATTAATTTACAGGGGAAAGTTGCTATCGTTACTGGAGGAGCAGTAGGAATTGGAGCTGCTATTTCAAAGGAATTAGCAAGCAATGGGGTAAAGGTTGTTTTAAATTATAACAGCAGCAGTAAGGCAGCTGAAGATCTAGTAGCTTCCATCCAAGAAAATGGTGGTGAAGCAATTGCTGTTCAAGCTGATGTTTCTGTTTCTGAAGAGGCTGCAAAACTAGTAAATGCTGCCGTTGAAAAGTTTGGAAGATTAGATATCTTAGTTAATAATGCTGGTATCACTAGAGACAGTTCATTTAAAAAGCTTTCTGAAGAAAATTGGAGAAAAGTTATTGATGTGAATCTAAATAGTTCATATAACACAATTTCTCCTGCATTACCTCATCTTTCTCAATCTGATGCAGGAAGAATCATTAACATTTCATCTATCATTGGTCAAACAGGTGCCTTTGGACAAACAAACTATTCAGCTGCTAAAGCTGGTTTGATTGGATTTACTAAATCTCTTGCACTTGAATTAGCTAAATCAAATGTAACTGTAAATGCCATTTGCCCAGGATTTATTGAAACAAGCATGATTGCAGAAATTCCAGATGAGATTCGTGGTCAAATCCAAGCTAAAATTCCTCAAAAACGTTTCGGCCATCCAGAGGAAATTGCAAAAGGTGTACTATTCTTATGTAAAGATGGAGCTTATATCACTGGTCAACAGTTGAATATTAACGGCGGACTTGCAATGTAATAGTAGACTTTCGAGAAGGGTGTGTACAGATTGATCTTAGAAAAACAATTAGAAGATATGGTAGATTTAATGCCCGATGAGGCAAAGCAATCTTATCGTAGATTTAAAAAAACGTTAGAAGTATTAACTAAGGATCCAGAACCAGAAGTAGGTTTAACACCAAAAGAAGTAATTTGGACAAGAAATAAAACAAAATTATATCGTTATATTTCTGATAAGCCCAAAAAGCATAGTACTCCCCTTCTAATGGTTTATGCACTAATTAACAAGCCCTATATCCTTGATATTACAAAAGGGTCTAGTCTTGTTGAGTACCTTCTTGATCAAGGTTTTGATGTGTATATGCTAGATTGGGGTACACCTGGCTATGAAGATCGCCGAATGAAACTTGACGACTACATATTGGATTATATTCCTAGAGCTGTGAAGAAGGTTTTACGTACTTCCAAAGCGGATTCTATCTCTATGTTAGGGTATTGTATGGGTGGAACAATGACATCAATCTTTGCTTCCCTTCATCCCGAATTACCGATTAAGAATCTAGTATTTATGACAAGTCCATTTGATTTTGAAAACACAGGTTTATATGGTAGCTTCCTAGATGACCGTTTCTTTGATGTCGATAAAGTTGTGGAAACATTAGGAAATGTACCTCCTGAAATGATTGACTTTGGAAACAAAATGCTAGATCCGCTTTCGAATTTCATCGGGCCATATGTTACATTATATGACCGATCAGAAAATCCGAAGTTCGTTGAGAGCTGGCGATTAATGCAAAAATGGTTACAAGACGGCATTCCATTCCCTGGTGAAGCATATCGTCAGTGGATTCGCGATTTTTATCAACAAAACAAATTAATTAATGATGAACTCGTATTACGTGGACGTAAAGTGGACTTAGGTTCCATTCATGCAAATGTACTTAATATTTCCGGTGAGCGCGATGTAATCGCAATGCCACATCAAGTCGAAGCATTAATGGATAAAATTTCAAGTCAAGATAAGAAATATGTATGTGTACCAACAGGACATGTTTCTGTTACATTTGGTCCAAAAGCGGTTTCTCTAACCTTCCCAACGATTGGCGACTGGTTGGCAGAACGCTCAAATTAAATGTAAATAAAAAGTCTGTCTAAAGAGAAAAAGGAGCTAACAACCTACATTATTTGGTTGTTAGTTCCTTTTATTGTCTATATCTTTCAGCTAAATTCCTTGTAACTATTCAATGTGCACCTTAAAATGCATCTAACCTGATATTTTCAGAAATTTCAAGTGGTGGTTCCGTAACTGCGATAATATCTTCAATAGTGTAACCTTTTGCTACTTCTACTAATTTTAAATTGTCTTGAGTTACATCAATCACAGCACGGTCTGTAATGATACGGCTGACAACTTTTATTCCTGTTAATGGGAGAGTACATTCATTTACAATTTTAGGGCTACCATCTTTACTTACATGTTCCATAATGACAATAACTTTTTTGGCACCATGAACAAGATCCATGGCTCCTCCCATACCTTTAATCATTTTTCCTGGAATCATCCAATTGGAAAGGTCTCCTTTCGCAGAAACCTCCATTCCACCAAGAATAGCTATATCAATATGTCCACCGCGAATCATTGCAAATGATTCAGAGCTATCAAAATAAGATGCACCCTTAATTGCTGTAACTGTTTCTTTTCCAGCATTGATTAGATCAGGATTAACTTCATCTTCTTTTGGATATGGCCCAATTCCAAGTAGGCCATTCTCAGATTGTAAGACAACTTGCTTCCCGTCTGAAATAAAGTTCGCAACCATAGTTGGCATTCCAATTCCTAAATTAACATAGGAACCACTTTCAATTTCTTTTTCAGCACGTCTAGCAATTATTTCTCTTGTTAATACTTTATTTGTACTGGTCATGTCTTTTCTCCCCTCTTCATGATTACTTTTGAACTGTTAATCTCTCAATCTTTTTCTGTTGTTTCCCAACTATAATTGTTTGAACATAAATACTTGGTGTATGGATTTGATCAGGGTCCAACTCTCCAATTTCCACTAATTCTTCAACCTCGGCGACTGTTACTTTTCCTGCAGCTGCAATCATCGGATTAAAATTTCTTGCAGTCTTGTTGTAGACGAGATTTCCCATTTTGTCTCCTTTAAATGCACGAACTAATGAAAAGTCAGCGGTCATCCCTCTTTCAAGCAAATACGCTTTTCCATCAAATTCACGGGTTTCTTTTCCTTCTGCAATTGGAGTTCCTACCCCAGCCGGTGTATAAAAGGCTGGAATTCCCGCGCCACCTGCACGAATTCTCTCTGCCAGTGTTCCTTGCGGGACAAGCTCCACTTCTATTTCACCTGAGAGTACTTGGCGTTCAAATTCTTTGTTCTCGCCAACATAAGAACCAATCATTTTTTTGATCTGTTTATTTCTCAAAAGTAAACCAAGACCCCAATCATCCACCCCACAGTTGTTTGAAATTACTGTAAGATTCTTAACTTTTGTTTCAGCTAAAGCTAGAATTAAATTTTCAGGAATCCCTACTAAACCAAAACCCCCAACCATGATGGTCGCCCCATCTTTTATATCTTTTATTGCCTCAATAAATGATGTAAGTATCGGTTTCATTCTTTTCTCTCCTTACCCAATTGTTCTTTATAGTACT
The DNA here is from genome assembly GCF_054301215.1 of Schinkia acidoalkalinis. Next base: position 2,802,379 of record NZ_CP182573.1, on the reverse strand, counting down.
TTTGCAAAAATTTTTAGAAGAAGTACAATCCTACGATAAAAATGATTCCAGAGTATAACAAGGCAGTTATACAGAATCCCATAATATCTCTAGCTTTAAGTCCTGCGATAGCTAGTGCAGGTAGGGCCCAGAAAGGCTGTGCCATATTCATCCAAGCCTCCCCATAAGCAATTGACATTGCGGCTTTACCTATATCTGCTCCTAACGCCTGTGCTGCAGGTACTACAAACGGTCCTTGAACAACCCAGTGACCGCCGCCGGATGGAACTGCTAAATTAATAAGTCCGGAGCTTAAGAAGGTTAAAATAGGGAATGTTTTCACATTTGAAATATCTACAAACCATTGGGTAATAAGCCCACCAAGACCTGAGTGTTCCATCATCAGTTGGATACCGGCATAGAATGGAAATTGCGCCACAATACCTGCTGTTCCACCTATTGCCGCTTTAACGGCACGCATATAAGACATAGGTGTTCCATGGAGTATAATACCAAGCACAATGAAAGTAAGATTTAGGATATTGATATCAATTTTCGGACCATTTTTAGTAAAATAATAGATTATATACGCTACTCCAAGTGCTCCAATAATAAATGCAAGAATTTTACTTTCTTCAAGCTTCTCAGCAAAAGAAGCATTTAGTGGTAATTTTCTAGCCATAGAAGGTTCTTCTTTTAATAACTCGGGATCCACTTCAACAATTTCACTTTCTGGACGCATCATCATTTTAGTTAGAAATGGCAAGGTAATTAATAATGTAAGCGTTATAAAAATATTATAGGGTGACAGTAAGGTTTCAGATATTGGTATAATACCAGCAAGTTTTTCCATAGGGTTTCCAGGTGTAGCAGCGGCTAAAGGAATCGAACCTGAAATACCTCCATGCCATGTTAAGAAACCAATATATGCACTAGCTATCAATAGTCTATAATCTGATTTTGGAACTCGTCTCGCAACCTCCCGAGCAAATAGAGCACCTATTACTAGTCCAAAGCCCCAGTTTATAATAGAACAAAGCGCAGCCATGAATGTAACAAGCATCACACCCTGAGTTGGGGTTTTTGCTATAGATGCAATTTTCCCCATCCATCTGCGTAATAGTGGAGAACTCGCTAAAGCATGGCCTGTTACAACAACCAATGCCATTTGCATGGAAAAGGCTAATAAACCCCAAAAACCATCCCCCCACATTCCAACCACGTCAATTGGTGTACTAGGAGTTAACGCAAATCCTGCTACAAAAACAATTAATGTTAAAATCATTGCAAAGACAAGCGGATCTGGTAAATAGCGATCAACCATTTTTGTGAAAAACTTTGATAATGAGCCTATCATTTCTTTCCTCCGTTCATATTTATTTTTAAGATTTCTATTAATCTAGTTGTTTAGAAACGAACAACTGGATATACATTCCATTACGTTTATTTTTCTCTTTCAACGACCGTTGCAACACCTTGTCCACCCCCCTTAAATCTTTCCACCATGACTTTCCTCTTGTTTCATAATGTAGTTTCTTTCTTAAATAGTAGTAATGTTACCGCCTCCAGCACTACTTATCATTATTAGTGAAGGCACATCAAAACTTCACATCTACTTTTTATGCAAGAATCATGCCAAGATGAAAAACATCTGAAATATCCTTTATTATCTGTTGAAGTGGATCTTAGATAGTATTTTACGAGCTATTTTTTTCACACAGTGACTACTTTTTATACAAAAAAGAAAGAATTTTGTCTTTTTTTTAACTAGTATTTTCAAAACTCCAGGATAAATATAAGAATTTTTAAGATTTCTATAAATCCTTTACTTTGAAAAAGGTAAAATAGAAGTATGAAAGGGTGAGGGTCCTTGATAAAAGTTGTAAAGGGAAATTTTAGATTGAAAATGATAATTATGACAATTATTTTTGTAACAATTCCTATATTAATTTCTGGATATTTTACAAAATTAATAGCAGAAGAAAATTTATTAAAAGAAAAGGAAAAGAAATTGTATGGAATCACATATATACTTGATCAGTATTTACAGCAGGATTTTAATGCAATATTAAAGGAAAAGGGAGCGCTTCATGCGAATAAGCAGATAAAAATAGAAATATTAAACAGGGCCTTAAGTAATTATACAGACTCACTAGCAAAAGCCTATCCTGGCATTGGGGTGGGGTATTATGTAAAAGACTTGCAGGCCATTGTCACTTATGGGCCAAGCTCAGAACATAGCGATAAGGTAGGGGAACCTATTAATCCAACACATCCGGGTAATCTTGTATTGAAAACTGGGAAGGATGAAATTGTAGTTGGTAAGCAGGTTCGAGGGCAAATTATGAATGCAATGCATCCCATCATTAGAAAAGGGGAAATTATTGGTTATGCTTGGGCAAACGAATTAACAATTGATGTAGATAATCAATTAGCCAAAATGGATAGAATTATATACATTTGCTTAGGTCTTGGGATGCTGCTTATCATTGTTTTACTACTAAGATTTTGGGATAAAGTGCTCATTGATATTGAACACATTAAACAAGGCTTACAGAAAATGAAATATAATTTAAAAGAGAGAATAGTCGGTATTCATGGTGAAATTGGTGAAATTGCGGATGAAGTGAATAGAATGGCAGAAGGAATTCTAAATGCTCGCTCGTTTTCCGAGAACATCATGGATAGTATGGTAGATAGCGTCATTACGGTAGATATTAACGGGAATATTACTTTTATGAATAAGGCAGTTGTCAATTTGCTAGAAGTTAATTTAGACGAAGTAATTGACAAACCTTATATGAAAAGCATGTTTAATGACGGTGCATTTAGAAGTTTTCTAATGAAGACATTGGAAACAGGAGAGAATTATATTGGAGTGGAAATGGAATATCCCGCAAACGGGAAACAATTGTACATTAGTTCTAGTAGCTCCAGGTTGTTTGATAGCACTGGAAATTTTATTGGAGCGGTTGTGACATTTAAAGATATTACGGAAAAGAAAAGACTAGAACAGCAGGTTTATAGAGCGGATAGATTGTCTGCTTTAGGTGTCATGATGGCTGGTGTAGCTCATGAAATTCGCAACCCGCTTACAGCTATTAAAAGTTTAATTCAGTACCTGCAGGAGGGAAGTACAGAGGAGGAAAGAAAAGAATTTTACCCAATGATAATCAAAGAAGTTAATCGGGCTAACAAAATTATCGAAGAATTATTATATTTTGCCCGCCCTAGTGATGCTAACATCTTACCTACTGATGTGAATCAATTAATTAAAGAAAGCGTCGATCTTACGAAAAGTGTTGGAAAAAACAAGGTGAAATATCATTTGAATTTTGAGGAAAACTTGCCAAATATAGAAATCGATCCCGAGCAATTCAAACAAGTATTTTTAAATATATTGTTTAATTCTATCCAAGCGATGGAAAAATCAGGGGAAATAACGATAGAGTCGTTGTTAGATGTTGAACAAGGAAAGATTGTTCTCCATTTCTCCGATACAGGATGTGGAATTAAAGAAGAAAATCTCGATAAAGTATTCGACCCTTTTTATACATCTAAAAAGGACGGGACAGGACTCGGACTAGCTGTTGTTCAACGAATTATTACATCTCATAAAGGAGATGTGTGGCTACAAAATATTCAGTCAGGAGGGGTAGTTGTCACAATTCAAATTCCGATACATTTTTTTAAAGGGGAAGTGATGATGTGAAGGATCAACAAGTAATTCTTGTAGTTGATGATGAGGATAGTGTTCGAACTGCTTTAAAGGCCTTACTTAAAAGAGAAGGATACGAGGTTGAAACAGCTACTAATGGGGAAGAAGCTGTTTCACTAGTAAAAACTTTACAACCTGCTTTAGTAATTATGGACATTCGGATGCCAAAGAAGGATGGTATAGAGGCATTGCGGGAAATCCGTGAAATAGATAAGGATATTAATGTTATTATGATCACAGCATTTGCTGCTGTTGAAACAGCTATCAAAGCTATGATGATAGGGGCGTACGATTATATCATAAAGCCCTTTAATAATGACGAAGTAAAAATACTAGCCAAACGAGCTCTACAAGTTCAAAGTTTAAAAGAAGAAGTTAAAGTACTCCATAGAGAATTAAGTTATAATCATCGATTGGATAAATTATTAACAAATAGTCCAAAAATGATGCAGTTATATAAGCTTATTGGAAAAGTCGCACAGACTAATGCAACTGTCCTTATTACTGGAGAAAGTGGAACTGGAAAGGAAGTAGTTGCTAATACTATTCATTATAACAGTAATCGTCGCACAGGACCTTTTATAAAAATTAATTGTGGTGCCTTACCTGAAGGTCTTTTGGAGAGTGAACTATTTGGGCACGAAAAAGGGGCATTTACTGGCGCTATTCACAGAAAGCTTGGTCGTTTTGAATTAGCAAAACAGGGGACAATCTTTTTAGACGAAATTGGTGAAATATCCCAAGGGTTACAAGTAAAATTGCTTAGAGTTTTACAAGAACATGAATTTGAACGAGTTGGTGGAACTGAAACTATTAAGGCCGATTTCCGGGTTATTGCCGCAACTAACAGGGATTTAAAAAGTATGGTGGAAAAGGGGGAATTCAGAGAGGATTTATACTATAGATTAAATGTTGTGCCTTTGAACGTTCCTCCTCTAAGAGAGAGGAAAGAAGATATAATCCTGTTATCAAATTATTTTCTACAAAAGTTCTCAAACGAAAATGATAAAGAAATAGCTGGATTCGATGAAAATACAATAATGCTTTTGGACAATTATTCTTGGCCCGGAAATGTACGTGAATTATCTAATATTATTGAACGAGCAGTGATTATGAGCACAGGAACAATTATATTCCCTGAAGACATTTCATTGTCAGAGTTAGAAATCACGAAATCCCCTTCTTTAGACATTATTTCGTCCAATTTAAGTAAATCTATAGAAGAATATTTATTACAAATGGAAAAAAGTATAACATTAAAAGAATTAATTAAACAAATAGAAAAAAGTGCAATTGGATTGAAGCTTCAAAAGAACGGGGGAAATCGGATGAAAACAGCAAAAGAGCTAGGAATAAGCCGCCGAGCTCTTTTATATAAAATTCAGGAATATGGGATTGATGAATAAGGGACATGGGGACAGGTACATCGTCCCACATTCAACACACAGGGACATGACACCTGTCCCTGTGTCCCAATTTTTTGTAAAGTAAAACAGACCTCCCGTAATCGGAAGGTCTGTGTAGTAATCATATTAGCCACCAAAGTATGTATTTGGTGGAGACGGTGGGAATCGAACCCACGTCCAAAAGCATCGTGACTTAAGCTTCTACGAGTGTAGTCGATATATTGGCGCTTCGCTAACTGTTCGGCCTATCGACAGGCTTCTCAGCAGCTAGTCTGGTTGTTCTCTTCCTTTGTCCTCAGACGGCGAACTCCGGCGTAGCCCACTAAGAGTGAGTCCCTGACCCTACCACATGGGCGATGGAGGGAGGAACCGCATTAGACAGTTATTAAGCTGCTAAAGCGAAAGAATTGTTAGTTTTGCCAGTTATTGGCTTTGACGTTTTAACGAGGCCGATCCCCTCGACTCGCAACTCAAGCTCGAACTACCCCTGTCGAATCCGTAGCGTCCCCATATAATAAAGGAATATATAAGGTGTACTGGATAGTAAAGCTTAAATGCTTGTAGCATATTAAGTTGTGTTTGTTTAACTACCTTACGTTTATTATTATAGCACAAACATGTACCTTATCAACTGTAAATAAAAGAAAAACCGCCTAATAATTAACAAAGATACAACCCTATTGCAAAACGAGTGCTACATCTTTTGCCGTTCTCTGAAGGCACGCTCGATATCACGTTTTGCTTCTTTTTGTTTTAAATCCTCGCGCTTATCATAATTCTTTTTACCTTTTGCCAACCCGATTAATACTTTGGCATAGCCGTTTTTTAAATAAATTTTTAATGGGACTAAAGAATAGCCTTGTTCTTTTGTAATTCCAAGGAGTTTGGAGATTTCTTTTTTATGCAATAGTAGCTTACGAGTACGCAATGGATCATGGTTATAGCGATTGCCTTGCTCATACGGACTAATATGCATGTTATGTAAAAAAACTTCTCCTTTTTCAACCCTGGCATATGAATCTTTTAAATTTACACGACCGGCACGGATCGATTTAATTTCAGTACCTTGAAGTACGATGCCAGCTTCATATGTATCTTCAATAAAATAATCATGGTAAGCTTTTTTATTTTGGGCAACAACCTTACCTGCACCTTTTGGCATAAAATCCCCTCCTTGCATCTTAATACCTATGCCTACTATACCAAATTAAGCAGTAGCCAATCAATTAAGAAGTGAGCGACCACGCCGGCAAAATCAGGTGAAGGGCAGGCCCCTCCACCTGATTCCGTTATCAAGCTATGGAATTTACATGCATTATTCTTTATTTTTCTTTTTCTTCTTTTTCTTTTTCGCTACATTTTGATAATAGGGCTTGCCGTTTTTATCTTTATGGTCTTTTTTAGAACGATTGCTGTCGCCTTGCTTTTTGTCATTTCTTCTTGACTTATCTCTACTGCCGCCACGTTCATTGCTTTGGGACTTGCCCCTACCACTTCCGCCTTTTCCACCGCCACCATGGATCACCCTTGGTGTCTGTTTTCTTTCCACTTTCCTTGTCCCTTTCATGCCGACAACTTCGAAGTCAACAATTCGTTCATCCTTATCAACGTTGACGACACGGACGGTAATTTCATCACCAATTCTAAAGATATTACCGGTGCGCTCACCGATCATTGCGTAATGTGCTTCATCGTAATGGTAATAATCATCTGTCAAATAGCTGACATGTACAAGGCCTTCGATTGTATTTGGAAGTTCAACGAAAAAGCCAAAATTTGTGACAGAGCTGATGATGCCGTCGAATTCCTCGCCAATTTTATCAAGCATAAACTCTGCTTTCTTCAAATCATCTGTTTCCCGCTCAGCATCGACTGCACGGCGTTCCATGTTTGACGTGTGTTCGGCAATATTGGGAAGCTCTTCCCTCCAGTAGTGCTGCGTTTTTTCATCAAGTTTCCCTTCAATTAAATAGGTTCGAATCAAGCGATGAACAATTAAATCTGGATAACGGCGAATCGGTGATGTGAAATGAGTATAAAACTCTGCTGATAAGCCAAAGTGACCAAGGTTTTCAGCATCATACCGCGCCTGCTTCATTGATCTCAGCATGACTGTAGAAATCACCATTTCTTCTGGTGTCCCGCGCACTTCTTCTAAAATTTGCTGTAATGCTCGTGGATGAACTTCATTCCCCGTGCCTTTGACGACATAACCGAAATTCGTAATGAATTCAAAGAAACGATTTAATTTCTCTTCTTTAGGATCCTCATGGACACGGTAAATAAACGGAAGATTCATCCAATGAAAATGCTCAGCAACCGTTTCATTGGCAACTAACATGAAATCTTCAATTAATCGTTCCCCAGCAGAACGCTCACGAATGACGACTTCGGTCGGTTTCCCTTCTTCGTCTACAAGTACTTTGGCTTCTTTAAACTCAAAATCAATCGCCCCGCGCTCAAACCTCTTTTTACGAAGAATTTCAGCCAACTCATTCATTAAAAGAAACATTGGTACCAATGGCTTGTATCTTTCAATAAGCTCTGTGTCTTGATCAACGATAATTTTGTTAACATCAGAGTACGTCATGCGCTCCGTAGTTTTGATGACACTTTGAAAAATCTCATGGGAAATGACTTCCCCTTTTTCATTGATTTCCATTTCGCATGACATTGTTAGCCTGTCAACCTGCGGATTCAAGCTGCAGATTCCGTTAGAAAGCCGGTGCGGAATCATCGGAATCACACGGTCTACCAAATAAATACTTGTCCCGCGGTTAAATGCCTCCCGATCAATTGGTGACCCTTCGGTAACATAATGGGAAACATCGGCAATATGAACGCCTAATTTATAATGGCCATTCTCTAATCTTGTCACGGTCACGGCATCATCTAAATCCTTAGCATCGGCTCCGTCAATCGTGACAATCATTTGGTCGCGCAGATCACGGCGGTTAGTAAGCTCCGCTGAATCAATCTCATCCGGCGTATCATGGGCCTGTTCCATTACATCAGGTGGAAATTCACCCGGAAGCTGGTGCTTGTGGATAATGGATAATATATCAATGCCAGGGTCATTTTTATGACCTAAAATTTCAACAATTTCACCTTCCGCGTTCATGCGGCCTTCAGGATATTTTGTTAATTTTACAACAACCTTGTGGCCTTCTACGGCACCATTTTTATTTTCACTTGCAATAAAGATATCCTTGCCAATCCGCTTATCATCAGGGATCACAAAGCCAAAGAATTTATTGTCGACATATGTACCGACAATTTGGGTAACGCCACGCTCAAGGATGCGGACAATCGCCCCTTCCGGACGTCCATCTGCTGGGTGGCGGTCGATCCGTGCCAACACAAGGTCGCCATGCATCGCACTCCTTAATTCAGATGGCGGGATAAATATATCATCTAATGATTTATCCTCCTGCTCAACAAAGGCAAAGCCTTTGGAATGGGCAATGACCTTGCCTTTGACCATATTCATTTTTTCGGGAACACCATAGCGGTTGCTTCTTGTCCTCACAACAAGGCCTTGCTCTTCCATTTGCACAAGCAGTTTAACAAACTCTTTAAAATCAGAGGAATCCTCAATGCCAAAAGCTTCTTCCAGTTCTTTTATCGTTAAAGGTTTATAAGAATCCTCACGCATAAAAGATAGGAGTCGCTCAATACGATTTTCACTCATCTTTTCTCACTCCTTACCAATCGAGATTTTGTAAAAATTGATAAATATCTTCATGAACTTGATTTCTTTCTTTATCAAGCGTAATCACATGTCCCGATTCTTCGTACCATTTTAATTTTTTCTCATCTGTTTGAACTTCGTTATAAATAATGGGAGCACTTTCTATATTTATCATAGCATCCTGGCGGGCTTGAACAACAAACGTCGGTGCATAAATTTGGTCAACATTGTGACGAACATCGGCAATTAATTTCTGTAATGCTTTCAGCGTTGTCATCGGCGTTTTTTGAAATTCTGCCATTTCTGCTTCAATTTGCTCCGCAGATTTACCTTCTCTCTTTTTATATTCGATTGCATAATCCAAAATCCCTTTATACATAACCTCTTCACTTTTTATATGCATCGGTGCACACATGGGAATGACAGCCTTCACAGGCTCAGTGTAGCCCAATTTCAACGAAAATACCCCTCCCAGGGATAGACCACATGCTACGATTTGGCTGTAGCCTTTGTTTTTAAGAAGATGATAGCCATCCATGACATTCTGCCACCAATCGTCCGGACCAGTGTGAAGCAATTGTTCAGGCGGCACGCCATGGCCTTTATACAACGGTGCATGGCATGTATAGCCCTTACTTTCAAGAAATCGGCCCAACAACCTGACGTCGGCTGTATTGCCGGTGAAGCCGTGAAGTAATAGCACAGCCCGCTCCCGGTTTCCATTCTTAGGTTCAAAAGTAAATGGCTTCGGCGCAATAATTTTCATCCATCCAAAATCTCCTTTTCTACTTATTGTGTACTAAAACCCATAATAATACGCAAAAAGCAGTAGGTGTCTGCCACCTACTGCTCATATTCCGTCATCATATATCCGGTTTTCTTATACTTCGAAGTATGTTACAGCAATTGCTAAAACAAAGAATAATACCGCTAAAACAATTGTGATTTTTTGTAAAACAGCATCCATTCCACGAGCTTTTTGTTTTCCGAAAAGTTGCTCAGCACCACCGGAAATCGCACCAGACAAACCTGCGCTCTTACCAGATTGCAATAATACAACTAAAATTAACCCGATGGACACGATTACTAAAAGGGTAACCAATACTGCATGCATTGCCATACCTCCTACATACTACATACGCTATATACGCACTGTGCAATAATCCTACTTTACCATAACTTAAAATGAATAACAAGTTTTTACTGGAAAGCAAAAGGACTAAGCGCCCCGATGCTTAGTCCTTACCATGACCTTACTTTTTCAAGTTATAGAATGCTGAAAAGCTGGCATATTTGCTTGTATCACCAAGTTGGTCTTCAATGCGAAGCAATTGGTTGTATTTCGCAACGCGGTCTGTGCGTGATGGTGCACCTGTTTTGATTTGACCAGCGTTTGTTGCGACTGCAATGTCAGCAATGGTGCTGTCTTCTGTTTCACCAGAGCGGTGTGAAACAACGGCTGTATAGCCTGCACGTTTTGCCATTTCGATTGCGTCGAATGTTTCTGTTAATGTACCGATTTGGTTTACTTTAATTAAGATTGCGTTGCCTACGCCTTGTTCAATCCCTTGAGCAAGCTTCTTCGTATTTGTTACGAATAGATCGTCACCAACAAGCTGTACACGGCCGCCTAGGCGTTCTGTTAATAGTTTATGGCCTTCCCAGTCGTTTTCATCTAAGCCATCTTCAATTGAAATGATTGGATATTTATTGACTAAGTTCTCATAGAACTCAACCATCTCAGCAGATGTTTTCACAACACCTTCACCTGTTAAATGATATTTGCCATCCTCTTTGTTATAAAACTCAGATGATGCAGCATCCATTGCAAGCTTCACTTGCTCACCTGGCTTGTAGCCTGCTTTTTCAATAGCTTCGATGATGGTTTGTAGTGCTTCTTCGTTTGAGCCTAGGTTAGGTGCAAAGCCGCCTTCGTCACCTACAGCTGTACTTAAGCCTTTGCCTTTCAATACTGATTTTAAGCTATGGAAAATTTCAGCGCCCATACGTAATGCTTCATGGAAGCTGTCTGCCCCTACAGGCATAATCATAAATTCTTGAATATCAACGTTATTGTCAGCGTGTTCACCGCCGTTAATAATGTTCATCATTGGAACTGGCAATGTTTTCGCATTAAATCCACCAAGGTAAGCATATAAAGGAACTTCTAGGAAATCAGCAGCGGCACGAGCAACAGCCATGGATACGCCAAGAATAGCGTTGGCACCAAGGTTGCCTTTATTTTCAGTACCGTCCAACTCGATTAAAGTTTGGTCAATGGCTACTTGATCTGTCACATCAAAGCCGATAATTTCTGGAGCGATTTTTTCATTTACATTTTCAACCGCTTTTAATACACCTTTTCCTAGGTAACGATCTTTGTCACCGTCGCGTAATTCTACTGCTTCATATTCCCCAGTAGAGGCACCGCTTGGAACTAGAGCTCGTCCCATTGCACCTGATTCTGTATAAACTTCAACTTCAACAGTTGGGTTGCCGCGTGAATCTAATACTTCACGTGCATATACATCAACAATAATTGACATTTTATTTTCTCTCCTTCGACAAAAAATTTATTTCTTAACTAAAATATAATTCTCTAGTAAACCCAAATTTCCTTCCAGACCCTATCCTCTCTTGTTGCAAATGCGAGCGCGCGCTTCTCACCGTGGAACAAGGGGACGGTTCTCTTGTTCCATTATTTAATAAGCGATTTGCCTGTCATTTCTTTTGGCAACTCGATATTTAATAAATTAAGTAAAGTTGGCGATAAGTCGCCTAAAATGCCGTCCTCGCGAAGCTCTACACCTTTTTTCGTTACAATGACAGGCACCGGATTTGTTGTATGGGACGTCATTGGATTACCTTCAAGTGTAATCACTTCGTCGGCATTTCCGTGGTCGGCTGTGATGATTGCCACCCCGTCTTTTTCCAAAATCAAATCAACAACTTTACCTAAACATTCATCAACGGTTTCAACTGCTTTAATTGTTGGTTCAAGCATACCTGAGTGGCCAACCATATCACAGTTTGCAAAATTCAAAATGATCACATCGTGCTTATCCGCTTTAAGTTCCGCTAATAGGGCGTCTGTTACCTCATAAGCACTCATTTCCGGCTTCAAATCATAGGTTGCCACTTTTGGCGAATTAATTAAAATTCGCTCCTCACCAGGGAACTTCTCCTCGCGGCCGCCGTTAAAGAAAAATGTAACGTGCGGGTATTTTTCTGTTTCCGCAATTCTAAGCTGGTTCAAACCTTTTTGTGAAACGATTTCACCAAAGGTATTGTCTAAGTTCACTGATTTAAAAGCAACATAACCGTCCACTGTTTCACTGAAATGTGTTAAGCAGACAAAGTATAAATCCTTTGGAGCACCAGATCCGCGGTCAAATTCACGGAAATCTTCATTTGTAAAAGCACGTGAAATTTGAATGGCACGGTCAGGTCTAAAATTATAAAAAATAACAGAATCCTGATCAGAGATTTTTGCTACCGGTTCGTCATTTTCTTGTAAAATAACAGATGGAAGAACAAACTCATCATAAATGCCATTTTTATAAGAATCGTCCACACATTCCATCGCTGAATGATATGAAGGACCTTCACCATAAACCATCGCATCGTATGATTTTTTCACACGGTCCCAACGCTTATCGCGGTCCATTGAATAATAGCGACCTGAAATCGTTGCAAACTTGCCGACACCAATTTCCTTCATCTTTGCTTCCGCTTCTTCGATAAAACCTTTGGCTGTTTGCGGACCAACATCTCTGCCATCTAAAAAGCCATGGACATAAACGCGGTCTAAGCCTTCTTCTTTTGCCATTTTCAACAATGCATACATATGGTTGATATGGCTATGAACACCGCCATCAGAAAGCAAACCGAAAATATGAAGACTTGTATTATTCTGTTTCGCATGGTGAATCGCTTCGTTAAATGTATCATTTTTGAAAAACTCACCATCGCGAATCGCAATATTCACACGTGTTAAGCTTTGGTACACAACGCGGCCGGCACCAATATTTAAATGGCCAACCTCAGAGTTTCCCATTTGACCTTCTGGAAGTCCAACAGCCTCCCCGCTTGCGATAAGCTGAGCGTGGGGGAATTCCTTCCATAGACGATCAAAGTTAGGCATTTTCGCATGTGCAATTGCATTGCCTTTTTCTTCACTACGACATCCAAATCCATCCAAAATAATTAAAGCATGTGGTTTTTTACCCATTATTTTTCACTGCCTCCAAAAGCTTCAAGAATGAATCTGCTTCTAAACTGGCACCGCCGACAAGGGCGCCATCAATATTGGCCTCAGCCATATATTCTGCGATGTTTTCTGGTTTTACGCTGCCGCCATATTGAATTCGTACAGAATCAGATACTTCTTTTGAATACATTTTTTCCACTACTTGGCGAATATAGCCGCAAACCTCATCAGCATCGGCTGCTGAAGACGATTTGCCCGTGCCAATCGCCCAAATCGGCTCATAGGCGATTACAACTTGTTTAGCAAGCTCTGGAGAAAGACCGGCTAATCCCTTTTCAACCTGTCTTCCAACAACATCATTTGTTGTACCTGCTTCACGCTCGCCTAATGTTTCACCGACACAAACAATCGGTTTAAGCTCATGCTGAAAAGCCGCATGTACTTTCTTATTGACACTTTCATCAGTTTCCGAGAAACTTTCACGGCGTTCAGAGTGGCCAATAATCACATAATCGACACCGATGTCTTTTAAAGCCACAGGACTTACTTCTCCAGTATAAGCCCCTTTTTCTTCAAAATGCATGTTTTGTGCACCAATCTTTAAGTCGCTATCCTTTGCTAGATTGACTAGACGCTCCAGAAATAAGAATGGTGCACAAACGACTGAATCTACTTTTTCTGGTGAAGGAATAGAACCTTTTACTTGCTCTACAAATCTTGTTGCCTCAGATAAAGTTTTATGCATTTTCCAGTTGCCTGCAATAATTGGTTTTCTCATGCTGTGAGCCTCCTCCAAAAATTTCCACACCTTATTTTATCTTATAAGGTTGCGAAATCCTACTAAAAAGTCAGACACAATCAACCTTATTTGGAAACAGGAGAATTGTCCCCCTGTTTTTACTTGTCGTTTAACGCTGCCACGCCTGGTAATTCCTTACCTTCCATAAACTCCAATGAAGCCCCACCGCCTGTTGAGATGTGGTCCATCTTGTCAGCGACTTCAAATTTCTCAACAGCAGCAGCAGAATCTCCACCGCCAATTACTGTATATGTATTGTCAGCTTCCGCTAAAGCTTGGGCAACACCTTTTGTTCCATTTGCAAACTTTTCATATTCAAACACGCCCATCGGTCCATTCCAAATGACAAGCTTTGAGCTTTGAATAACATCACGATATTGTTCAACTGTTTTCGGTCCGATGTCAAGCCCAAGTGAGTCTGCTGGAATTTCATGAATATCCACTACTTTTGTTTCAGCATCTGCTGAAAATTCAGTGGCAATAACAGTATCAACTGGCATTAAGAAATTGACACCTTTTTCTTTTGCTTTTTCGATAAAAGATTTTGCAAGATCGATTCTTTCTTCTTCCAATAGTGACTTTCCTATTTCATATCCCTGTGCTTTCACAAATGTATAGGCTAGTCCACCACCGATAATCAGGTTATCTACTTTATCTAAAAGATTTTCAATCACACCGATCTTATCTTTTACCTTGGCCCCACCAATAATCGCTGTAAATGGACGCTCAGGGTTGGATAACGCTTTTCCTAACACCTCTAATTCCTTTTCCATTAAAAATCCAGCAACTGCAGGCAGATGTTGGGCTATTCCTTCTGTTGAAGCATGGGCACGGTGGGCAGCACCGAAGGCATCATTTACATAAATATCAGCTAATGCCGCAAAGCTTCTAGCTAATTCAGGGTCATTTTTTTCTTCCCCAGGATAAAAGCGAACATTTTCCAATAATAAAAGATCGCCGTCCTGAAGTTCGCTGATTGCTTGTTCCACCTCAGGTCCATATGCTTCATCGGTCTTTTTCACTGGTTTTCCGATTAACTCATGTAATCTTGCGGCGACCGCAGTCAAACGCATTTCCTCAACTACTTTTCCTTTCGGACGTCCTAAGTGACTGGCAAGGATCACTTTGGCACCTTGCTCACTTAAATATTGAATGGTTGGGATTGCTGCCCTTATGCGGGTATCGTCTGTAACTTGTCCATCTTGCATTGGAACGTTAAAGTCTACACGGCAGAATACCTTTTTGCCTTTTACATCGATATCCCTAATCGATTTCTTATTCATGTTGCGCGGCCTCCTTTTTCTTTTGTGATAGAAATACCGAAAAGAGGGGTTCTACAGATGATTCACCAAAATCGTCTGTAGAAAGGCTAAAACCCTACTTTGATGCTAGTCATTGGGGGCATTGCCTTTTTATCCCTCTACTTCCTACATTATTATAAACTTTCCTTGTAAACAGTTCACTATTGTTCTTAACAAATTTTATGAAATTTTGGAACATGGGGACGGTTCTAATGTCCCAAATCCCCCCTTATTCCACTTACAGTCCCTTTTTCGCAATAAAATCAATTAAATCAACGACACGATGAGAATAACCAGTTTCATTGTCATACCAAGATACAACCTTCGCCATATTTCCTTCGATTACCATGGTTGATAAGGCATCAATGGTTGATGAAACGGATGCACCATTGTAATCTCTTGATACTAATGGAAGCTCACTGTAATTTAAAATTCCTTTTAATGGTCCTTCAGCAGCCTCTTTTAAAGCAGCATTTATTTCTTCAACTGTTGTATCCTTCTCAAGCTCAGCCACCAAGTCTACTAATGATACGTTTGGAGTTGGCACGCGCATCGCCATTCCGTTTAATTTTCCTTTCAACTCAGGAAGTACTAAAGCAACAGCTTTTGCTGCCCCCGTTGTTGTAGGAATAATAGACTCTGCAGCAGCACGGGCACGGCGGTAATCCTTATGCGGCAAGTCTAAAATTTGCTGATCATTTGTATAAGAGTGGACTGTCGTCATCATCCCACGCTTAATTCCAAATTTTTCATGTAAAATCTTTGCAAACGGTGCTAGACAGTTTGTTGTACATGATGCATTTGAAATGACATGATGATTTGCAGGATCATATTTTTCATTATTCACACCCATCACGATTGTAATGTCTTCATCTGTAGCAGGTGCTGAAATAATTACTTTCTTTGCCCCAGCCTCTAAATGTTTTGCAGCATCGGCGCGTTTTGTAAAACGACCTGTAGATTCCACGACAACCTCTACACCAAGGTCACCCCATCCTAAATTTGCAGGGTCGCGCTCTGCTTTTACGATAATTTCCTTTCCTTCTACAACGATATTATTGCCATTAACGTCAACCTTTTTTTCAAAAGTGCCATGGACTGAATCATATTGTAATAAATGCGCCAGCATTTGAGCATCTGTTAAATCATTAATAGCGACAATTTCAATATTTGGATTATGAATTGCCGCCCGCAAAACATTACGACCTATCCTACCAAAACCGTTAATCCCAACTTTAACTGTCATTATAAATTCCTCCTTAAAAATCTCTAGACTATTCATCAACATTCAAAATGAATGGATTTGCTATAAATTATTCCTTCTTTGTATCCCTGACTATTGCTTTCGCGGCACTTTCATCAGTAACAAGAATCGCATGTTGACCTCGGCTTTGCTTCATTACCGATGAAATGGCCTGTGCTTTTGAAGCCCCGCCTGCAACGGCAATGACACAGGGAACCTGTTCTAAATATTCCAATTGCAGACCAATAGTCGTTACTTTATGAACGACTTCCCCAGCCCCATTAAAATAATATCCAAATGCCTCACCGACCGCTTGCCCATCTTGAATTTTTTGCAAGGTCTCAGAATCGGTTTTGCGCCGTTTTGCCATTATCATAGCATCCCCAATTCCGTGTACAACCATGCTTGATTGTCTAATCATCTCTAAAATTTCCTTGATTGCAGGCTCTTCAATAAGGGAAGCATACACATCATCACTCACTTGATCAGGAACATGTAAAAGCTTATATTGCCCCATTGTTTTGTCAGCCATTTTCGCGACGATGGTATTGGCTTGATTTTCTACATATTCACCCAAGCCGCCTCGAGCGGGTAAAAACATCAACTCACAGCCCTCGCCATCAGGCGACATTAAATCCGCTACTGCTGCAAGCGTTGACCCGCCGGTGATGGAGATAATATTTTTCGAAAGAAATTTCCGCCTCATGCAGCTGGCGCAGGCTCTTCCCATTTCTTTTTTTACTACTTCATTTTCATCGCTATTACCGGCCACAATGATGACTTCTTCAATGTTTAATATTGCTCTTACTTGCTTCTCCAATTCTTTTAAACCGGACACTTCCTTTATAACCGGCTCCAGTTCCTTAATGATTCCTCTGCCTTCCGATGTCAAACTCATTCCGCCAGACGATACATTCACGAGACCCTGTTCTTTTAGAAAAAGAATCTCTGAGCGCAGGACCCGCTCTGTCATCCCCAAATGGGTGGCTAAAATCCTCCTGCCAATGGGCTCCATTAAACGAATGTATTTCAAAATTTGATAGCGCACATGCATAACCTCTAGAAGATCAGGTAATAATTTTTGTTGAATTTTCAATAGTGTTTCCATCCAAATACTTCCCTTTTAAAGTTTTTTTACCAATCATGGACATTTTTTGTCCCGTTAAGTCAAATTATGTCCCACTAGAGGTAAAAAAAATCACTCCTGCATGTAATCAAATGTGCCTCGGCACATTTGCGCCCAGATTTTATCGAGCTTGCTCGATAAATTACCTTTAAAAAATCTGAGGCATCCGCCGGAGGCTTCACTATATTCAGTTGACATTTGTACCACACCAAATAGGATACTGATTCGCAATCATCTCACCATTTATGGAATTGGGAAACTTCAACTGAATATAGTTAATTGTAACAGGAATAATTTTATCATTCAACAAATATGCCCTCATTTCGACTTTAAGAAACTCCGAATCGTCTCCACTTCAACCATCCCGTAATCAACTTGTTCGCCATCAATTTCAATAACAGGAATCATAAGTTGATATTTCTCAAGCAATTCGTCGTCTTTATAGATATCAATTTCATTGATTACAAGCGGAATTTCCTTTGCCAAATCTAATAAAAGTGATTTTGCTTTATCACAGAGCGGACATACGGTCCTTGTATATAAATTTACTTGGATTGGCTGTTTCATAGTACTAGTATATGTCCCCTTTATAAGAATGTGAATCAAATACGCCTCGGCGTATTTGCGCCCAGATTTTATCGAGCTTGCTCGATAAATTACCTCTAAAAATCTGAGGCATCCGCCGGTGGCATTAACTTCATTCAGTAGTTTTTATATCCATATTTAATGAAAATGAAATTTGCATTCATCCCGCCACCTATGGTAGGGTGGGAGACTTCTACTGAATGAAGTTAATATCGTTTTCGTTTTGAAGATGCTAGAATTCCAAGCTGCTCTCGGTACTTCGCTACCGTTCTTCGTGAGATATTATAATTATACTTCTCCTTTAGAATGGCTGCTATATCTTGGTCTGATAATGGCTTCTTCTTATTTTCTTCATTTACGATTGTTCTTAGTGCTTCTTTAACAGCTTTTGAAGAAGCATCCTCGACATCCTCTGTTTGAATGGTCGATGAGAAGAAATGCCTCAATTCAAACACACCTTTCGAGGTTTGCACGTATTTTCCATTTACTGTCCGGCTGACTGTTGATTCATGGACATCAATCATTTGTGCAACATCCTTCATTGTTAAAGGCTTTAATTTACCACACTCCTTTAGAAAGAAATCCGTTTGCCTTTCGATAATAGCATTCATCACTTTCTTCATGGTTTCAAAACGCTGCTCAAAGGCTCGTTTGATAAAATAAATCTGATCAAGCTTTTCCCTTATATATTTATTTGCTCCTTCATCCTTTTCGCCCACAAATCTTTCATAGCTGTTATCAAGTTTTATAGAAGGAATCACCCGCTCATTAAAACTAACGATTAAGCTACCATTCTCGCTCTTAACAAACATATCAGGAGTAATATAATTCGGAACATCTTCATTAAAAGCGCTTCCAGGCCTTGGGTCGAGTGTTTGAATGAAGTCAAAAACCTCTTGAACCTTTTCAACAGGCTCCCCCAGCTTCGCACCAATTTCTTTCCATTTACGGTCTGCCAGCTCCTGCAAATAATCAGCAACAATGCTTTCTGCCAGCGGGTTTCTGTTTTTTAAGTTTTTCATTTGGATAAGTAAGCACTCTTGGAGGCTACGGGCGCCAATGCCAAGGGGCTCACATTCTTGAATTTTTTCCAATAAGCTTTCTGTAGTCGCTGTCGGCACAGAAAATCGATGGCTAATTTCCTCAATATTGCCAACAAAATAGCCAGCTTGATTAATTGATAAAATGATATAGTTTAAAATTTGCTTTTCTTTTATGTTAACATTTAAAAGGCCGACCTGCTTCAATAAATGGTCATGAATCGTCATTTTTGTTTGTTGTAGGTCTACCTTTGACATAGTCTGTCCTGCCTGAGGGGTGCTCTTCTTTGTTTTCCGATTGCGTGTAGATTCAATCCGAAATGATTCAATACTTAAGAGTGGGTTTTCCATAGCCTGTTCCTGCAAGTAATGAATGAGTTCGGTTGAAGAAAATTGGAGCAATGAGATTGCTTGCCTCAGTTCATTTGTCATGACAAGCTTAGTAGTTTGCTGTTGCACAAGACCTTGTTTCATGTGTACTCCCCCTATAATACATTTTACAATGGTTTTTATAATTATTGTATGGAAACGCTTTCTCTTTTTGATTAAATTTTCGAGAAATTTTATAAAATTCCTTTGTTTGTGGACAATAATTTACTTTGTGGGATTTACCACTTGCAAAAAGTGAAAATCTTATTTATAATAAAGTTCGTCATGTTTGCCCTCGTGGTGTAATGGATAACACACAAGATTCCGGTTCTTGTACTGGGGGTTCGATTCCCTCCGAGGGCGTATTTATGGTAAAGCCGCGTCACATGTGGATGCGCGGATTTATTGAAACCGAAACACTCCTGCATGCTGCCAAGCCAGCGTGTGGGGGTGTTTTTTTATTACATAAAGGAAAGTCAACCTTTCTTATAGAATAATATAATAGCTAATCTCATATTCTTAATTAAAGCATTCATATGGTTTAATTTCAGGGAAAATAGGTAAAGCTGAAAAAAGCGCAGGATTACATACGTCTCGTTTGACCTTAATTGACCATGCATGTATATTTAAATTAGTAGGTAAATTACAGATAAGGGAGGATTTTTAATGAACATGCATTTAATTCCAACGGTTATTGAACAAACAAATCGTGGAGAAAGAGCTTATGATATTTATTCAAGACTTTTAAAGGACAGAATCATTATTCTAGGAACAGCGATTGATGATACTGTAGCAAACTCTATCGTTGCTCAGCTTCTATTCTTAGCTGCTGAAGATCCAGACAAAGATATTTCCCTTTACATAAACAGCCCAGGGGGATCGATTACAGCTGGTATGGCTATTTATGATACAATGCAGTTTATTAAGCCTGATGTTTCAACAATCTGTATTGGTATGGCTGCTTCAATGGGTGCATTCCTACTTACTGCTGGTGCTACAGGTAAACGCTTTGCGCTTCCAAACAGCGAAATCATGATTCACCAGCCACTTGGCGGAACACAAGGACAGGCAACAGATATCGAAATTCATGCTAGACGTATTATTAGAATGCGTGAAAAGTTAAATGCAATTATGGCTGAAAGATCAGGACAACCAATTGAAGTCATCAACCGCGATACGGAACGCGATAATTTCATGGATGCTGAACAGGCACGTGAATATGGTTTAATTGATAAAGTAATCACAAAAAGCCAAAACGAAGAGAAAAAATAAATAGAACCACAAAAAAGCTTCCGGCAAGTGCGCGGAAGCTTTTTTGTAAACAGTCAAATTACGGCTGGAATATTTACTAAATATGATCTTTTTCAATAAATTCAGCAAGTTTTTCAATCGCATCCTGTTCATCATGGCCTTCAACAATAAGCTTAATATCTGCACCAGATTCAACGGCTAAACTCATTAAGCCCATGATACTTTTGGCATTTACCTTTTTTCCTTCCTTTTCTAAAAATACGTCAGAAGAAAAGCGATTGGCCTCTTGAACGAACAATGCTGCAGGACGGGCTTGAAGGCCAGTCTTTAACTTTACTGTAACCGTCTTTTCTATCAAAATATTCTCCTCCTTGTCATACACAACCCCATTTTATCTTATTGTAACAGAGTGAGTCACTAAAATTGTTTCGTCATTGTTACAAATCTGTATTATCTCTTTTTTGTAAATTTATACATGCAGTACTTATTCACTAATACGGTTAAGAATTAAAACCGGTTTCACCTATACGTAATTTTTCTGCAATCTCATCAATTTTTCGCAAGCGATGGTTGATGCCAGATTTACTAATCTGTCCGCCTGACACCATTTCCCCTAATTCCTTCAGCGTCACATCCTGATACGTAATTCGTAATTCGGCAATTTCACGAAGTTTTTCCGGAAGTGTTTCAAGGCCAACGGTGTCTTGGATATATCGGATATTTTCAACTTGCCGAATCGCCGCCCCAATGGTTTTATTCAAGTTCGCTGTTTCACAATTAACGAGACGATTGACCGAATTCCGCATATCACGGACAATCCGGACATCTTCAAAATGAAGCAATGCTTGGTGCGCACCAATGATATTGAGAAGCTCGCTTATTTTTTCTCCTTCCTTTAAATACGTAATATAGCCTTTTTTACGTTCCAGCGTTTTTGCATTTAAGTTAAAGGAATTCATTAAATTGCATAACGATTGATTATGTTCTTCATATAATGAAAAAATTTCAAGATGGTAGGAAGACGTTTCCGGATTATTCACCGATCCACCCGCAAGGAAAGCCCCACGCAGATAAGAGCGTTTGCAACACTTTTTCTTTAAAAATTGATCTGAAATCGTCCGAATAAATTTGAATCCATCCCCCAATATGCCAAGATCCTCAAGGATCTCTTTCGCATCTTGAACGAGTCTAACAATATAAACATTGTTTTTTTTCAATCTCATTTTCTTTCTAACTAAAAGTTCAACAGCAATATCATACTCTCTTTTTAGCAATGAATAAATTCTTCTGGCAATCGCGGCATTTTCAGTTTGAACATCAACAGCTATTTTTCGATTCATAAAAGACATGGAACCATTCATTCGAATGAGAGCGGAAAGCTCTGCTTTTGCACAACAATTTTTTATATCAAGTGTTGTTAACTCTTTTTTAGTCTCAGAAGCAAAAGACAAATTTTCACACCCCCTTCTGTTTTCTCAGACACACATTGACGTATGCCCTTACAATAAAGAATATATAACGTTTGCTATCTTTTCAGTATCATGTCGAACTACTCCATTGTTAATCTGGACTAAATCTTTATTGATGATTTCAAGCCCATAGGTTAGCAACTTTTCTCGGTCATATTGAACTGGTTCAGCATTTTCTACTTTATACCTTTGTAAAATTTCAGTTGGGAGCGCGGCGTCATTGACGATGATGCTATCCAAAAATGCGCATTTTAGATGGTCGTATAGTACTTTAACGTGATCACTAGCCGAAAAACCAATCGTTTCCCCCGCTTGCGTCATCACATTGCAGACATATAGTTTTTTTGCTTTAGAGTGGCAAAGCTGCTGGCCAATTTTTTTGACAAGCAGGTTTGGTAAAATACTAGTATATAAGCTTCCTGGACCAATTACAATGATATCTGCATTATTAATTTCATCCAGTGTTTCAGAAAGCGGTTCGACATCAGGTGGAGATAGAAACACACGTTTAATTTTTTTATTGGCATCAGGAATTTTCGATTCGCCCGTAACCACGGTCCCATCTTCCAATTCTGCATGGAGGATAATCCCACGATTTGCTGCGGGCAAGACCTTGCCTTTTACATTGAGTACCTTGCTCATTTCCCGTATACCGCTTACAAAATCACCAGTAATATTCGTCATCGCCGCAAGCAGCAAATTACCGAGGGCATGCCCTGATAGTTCATTGCCCTTACGGAAGCGATGCTGAAACAAGCTTTCAATCAGCGGTTCGACCTCTGATAAGGCTGCTAATACATTGCGAATATCACCTGGCGGCGGTATATGCAAATCATTTCGGAGTCTTCCGGAGCTTCCTCCATCATCAGCCACAGTAACAATCGCAGTGATATCGATTGGGTAACGTTTGAGTCCGCGGAGAAGCACCGGCAACCCAGTGCCTCCACCAATCACTACAATTTTAGGCAATTTTCTCCATTCCATGTATAGTTACCTTTTTCCCTTCCTTTTTTCAATGTCCCGGTGACCACGATTGACAACATAATCTTTTTCAAAATGTTTTCCGATATATTCGGCAATGGTCACAGAACGATGCTGGCCACCGGTACAGCCGATGGCAATCACGAGCTGGCTTTTCCCTTCACGCTTATAATGCGGCAACATAAAGGCTAATAAATCAATTAATTTTTCAAGAAACTTTTGTGTCTCCGGCTGTTTTAAAACATAGGATGAAACCTCTTCATCAAGACCCGTTTTCGGTCGAAGCGAATCAATATAATGCGGATTCGGTAAAAAACGCACATCAAATACCAAGTCAGCATCAATGGGCAGCCCGTATTTAAAACCAAAGGAAATTACATTCACACTAAAAGTTTGCTGACTTTCCTTGGAAAAGCCGCTAATGATTCTCTCCCGAAGCATTCTAGGAGTCAGTTCAGAAGTATCGATAATATGTTGGGCCCGGCCTTTTAATTCATCTAGTATTTCTCTCTCAAGCTGAATTCCTTCCAAAGGCAGGCCGCTTTTTGCTAACGGATGGGAGCGCCTTGTTTCCTTATAACGACTTACCAACACTTGATCACTTGCATCTAAGAATAGAATTTGCGGAGTAATCCAGTTGGCTTCACCGATACTGTCGATTGCATCAACTAAGGTGTCAAAAAACTCACGCCCACGTAAATCCATTACTAAGGCAATTTTATTCATTTTATTACCGGACTCTTTGACTAATTCCATAAACTTTGGCAGTAATGTCGGAGGTAAATTATCCACACAAAAGAAGCCAAGGTCTTCAAAACTTTGAACAGCAACAGTTTTACCTGCCCCACTCATCCCAGTTATAATAACCATCTGAACTTCTTGATTTACTGTAGCCATTTCTATTTTCACCTTTCTATGATGGATCTAGGCGATGGGAAAGGAGTTCAAATTGTGGTGTATACGTGAATGTTCCATACACCTGCCCATTGCCTTTCATGCAATGCTCAAGAATATAGTAATCACCCGGTGCCATCGGTAGCTGCAATACCTCGTCCACCGTGTGCCACTTAATCTTTCCTTCCCTAGACTCCTCGAGATTCACCCCGTCATATTCATCAGCGACGAATGTAAACATCATCCACTCTGAAATGACTTGATCATTCTCTTTAATATTTATTGTAAAAATCCCTTTGACAGTCGGATTTTTCAAAGTAACCCCTGTCTCTTCGAGATACTCGCGAACGACAGATTCTTTTACAGATTCCCCTAACTCCATTTTACCACCCGGTGCAACCCACCAGCCACGGCTTGGCTTTTGCAAAAGAAGAATTTTGTCACCTTTCCGTAGAACACAATTCGTTATCCGCTGCAATACTTTCACCCCTTTTTCCGTACAATCTCCACTAATAGGAGCAAACATAGGCTTCCAGGATATGTGACGAACCCTTACCTTTTCACCAATAAGATAATTATACTATTATTACGGTAAGGTAACAATTTACATCCACAGAAAAGAGAGGCTGTCTTAGTAGTCAGGCACCGCTGCACTCGTTCGCGTGCAGTTGCCTCGTACTAGTAAGAAAACCCCTTTTCTACTTTATGCTTTAATCTTTTCATTTAGTTCTTCAATATAATGCTGTGCACTTTGGGCAGCAATACTTCCATCACCAGTTGCTGTAACAATTTGACGAAGCATTTTTTCACGAATATCGCCAGCTGCGAAAATTCCCGGCACTTTTGTTTCCATTACATCATTTGTTTCAATATAGCCATTCTCATTTGTAATGCCTAAACTTTTGAATGGCTCACTTAATGGCACAAGGCCTACATAGATAAACACACCATCTGTTTTAAAGTCGCGTTGTTCGCCGGTGTTCACATCTTCAATTAAGATGCTGGAGACCTTGCCGTCTGTTCCTTTAATTTCCTTTGGCACGTTATACCACATAATCTCCATTTTCTCGTTTTCAAATGCACGTTTTTGGAGAATCTTTTGCGCACGCAATTCATCACGGCGGTGAATTAATGTTACCTTTGAAGCAAACCGTGTTAAATATACGCCCTCTTCAACTGCAGAGTCCCCCCCGCCAATCACAACTAATTCTTTGCCTTTAAAAAACGCGCCATCACAAACGGCACAATAAGAAACACCGCGGCCGCCCAATTCCTTTTCACCTGGAATATTAAGGTTTTTATGCTGCGCACCAGTTGTAATAATAACGGCTTTTGCTTTATATTGCTTATTGCCGCAATCGACAATTTTGTAGGGATCTTCGTTGATGATCTGTTTGATTTCACCATAAGCATATTCAGCACCGAATTTTTTCGCATGCTCGAACATTTTTGTAGATAAATCAGGGCCTAGAATCGATTCATAGCCAGGGTAGTTTTCAACCTCTTCCGTATTGGCCATTTGTCCACCTGGCATACCGCGTTCAATCATTAACGTAGATAAGTTTGCTCTTGATGTATATACAGCTGCTGTCATCCCTGCCGGACCAGCTCCCGCAATAATGACATCCCAAATTTTTTCTTCACTCATCGTCCAGTTCTCCTTTACCGATTATTTGGCAACGTTTCATACAATTTTGATAAAGAGGCTGTTGATTTGTATACCCCATACCCCTATGCCTGAATTGTACTCAATTTGCCGATTTTCGTCTATTTAAATGCTCATACTAGTTCTGTTATATGATTCATGTATTTTCTTAACGTAGACGTGGAAATCTCATATTTTTCAGCCATATCCTTTTGGGTCACTTGATAATCTTCTGCCCGTAAACAGCAATATTCAATCGCCGCGGCCCAAGCGTTGCTATTTTTAAAACTAACTTGTGAATCAAGGGCATGAACCAAAATTCGAAACCAAAGCATATAAATTTTTTGTTCAAGTACGTGCGGCCATGTACATTGATCAGCAAGTGCATCAATAACATGTAAACCCTCTATTAAACGCAAGTGAAGCATTGAACTTTTGTTACTTAGTTTGTTCAACATTAAATTTGAAAATTCTTTAATGGCCTCTGATTCGTCATTTGCGATAAGATAGGCGTTGATTTCCTCTAACGCCTCATTATTTCCTGAACGATTTAATAAAAGTAAGATTAAAAACTTTTTTTCCTCGCTGTCCGTCTCCTTAAACTGCTGGATCATCGATTGCTGGGCTGCTTTTCCTTTAGGCTGGGATTGGGCTTTCAACCACGGTTCTGCACCTTTTTTCTCAGGATTAAGCTTAATCACTCTCTGCCACATTTCTTCCGCCAATTGCTTGCGGTTTGTGTAATAAGCGGAAACAGCCAGCCAATAATAAAAAGCTCCATCCCCCTCATACCCGAACTTTTGCAGCCAGCGCAGCCATTTAAATGCACTTTCATATTGGCCCAATAATGCAAAAGTAACCCCGAGCTTTGAACGGTGATCCATATCAATCGGATAGACAACGTTCAACTGATTAACGATATGGTCAACTTCCTTGTCACGGCCAAGATAATGATAATAAACCGCTAGATTGCATAAAGCATGAAGATTCCCTTCATTTTTCTTTAGCACATCCTGCGCAATTTTAATCGCTTTACTTACGTTGCCAAGATAAAACTGAGCTAGAGATAAATTGTTATGAGCATACCAAAATTCCGGATACTCCTTCACAATCTTCTGTAGCATCGCGCTTGCTTCTTTTAGCTTTCCATTCTCAAGTAGCTCGCGTGCTGTTTCCTGCCTTACGATGAGCTCGTCCTCTTGACCATGGATGCCATCAAATTCATTTGTTTCAATACTTAAAAGATCTAGCAAATCTTCTGTATCCTCGTAAAATTCACCCTCCGGTGCATTTTCGAGATATTGCTTCGCATACTTTTTTGCTTCTTGAAACAAGCCTAAATAGGCACAGTTATTAGCCAGAAATGAATAGCATTCATACATTTCCGGCTCCAGCTTTTGAACAATTTCAAGCAATATTTCGTTGGATTCATCAAACTCACCCAATTCTGCCAAAACAACAGCAAGCTGACACAAAAATACCGGTTCTTTTGGATCAAATTGGATCGCTCTTTCAAAATATTTCTTCGCTTTATATAACTCGCGTCGGCGATAATATTTAATTCCTTTTTTGAAAAAATACTCTCCATCTTGCGCAAACTGGACAATCTGCCCGATAGCATGGTTCGTATTATATTTACGTGTTTCCATATAACCTCCAATAGTTGGCTATTTCATATGACTTTATAATTACCTAAGTTAGTATATCACACTTCAGCAGTGGACGCTTTAAGATATTGGCGACATTTGTAATGAATTACTATAAAAATTGGAAGGTAAGGAAAAGCAAAATAGAGTATGACCACCGCTGATTTCAAACGGAGCATCATACTCTATTTCAAATAACTTTATTTTGCATGTCTTTCCTCAAGCACTTTTAATACCACATCAAGCGGAAGCTTTTGTTCACGAAGCAAGACAAGCAAGTGGTAAATAAGGTCTGCAACTTCCCATTTTAACTCCTCATGGCTGCGGTTTTTAGCTGCAATGACAACCTCAGTTGCTTCTTCACCAACTTTTTTCAAAATCTTATCTACGCCTTTATCAAATAAATACGTTGTATAGGCTCCTTCCGGCATTTCAGCTTCACGCTCAGCAATGACTTTTTCAAGCTCATTGATGATTGCAAAACGGTCAGAGCCAGTAACTGCAGTAGAAGCTTCACCCTCAGCGAACAGCGAGCCATTGAAGCAGCTGTATGAACCTGTATGGCAGGCAGGACCGGCTGGTACAACAAGTACAACTAACGCATCCTGGTCACAATCATATTTGATATCAATAATTTTTTGGGTATTGCCTGATGTTTCCCCTTTGTGCCAAAGTTCTGCACGCGAACGGCTCCAAAACCATGTTTCTTTTGTTTCCAATGATTTTTGCAAAGATACCTCGTTCATATAAGCAAGGGTAAGCACCTCTTTGCTGACTGCATCTTGAACGATGGCAGGGATTAATCCTTTTTCGTCAAACTTTACTTGTGAAACGTTCATCGAACATTCACTCCTTTTTTCCGGAGATAGTCTTTAACTTCTCTTACTGATGTTTCTTTATAATGAAAAATAGAAGCCGCCAACGCTGCATCGGCTTTTCCCTCAACAAATGCATCGACAAAGTGGTCGGCATTGCCGGCGCCGCCAGAGGCGATGACAGGAACAGTTACGGCCTCGCTCACCGCTTTTGTCAATGCAAGGTCAAATCCGGACTTCTCTCCATCCTTGTCCATACTTGTTAACAGGATTTCACCGGCGCCGCGCTCGACAACCTCTTTTGCCCAGGCGATGACTTCGTAGTCGGTAGCATTACGGCCGCCATGTGTATAAACGCGCCATGAACCTAACGCTTCATCCCATTTAGCATCGATGGCAACAACGATACATTGCGAGCCGAAAAATCCCGCACCTTCTGTTACTAATTCCGGACGCTTAACAGCAGCTGTATTTAATGATACCTTATCGGCTCCTGCCCGTAAAATCCGTTTCATATCCTCTAATGTATTAATGCCACCGCCAACTGTAAATGGAATCGCAAGCTTCGCCGCAACGCGTTCCACAACGTCAACCATTGTTTCACGACCTTCATGGGATGCTGAAATATCGAGGAAAACCAGCTCATCTGCGCCTTCCTGATCGTAAAACTCAGCCAATTCAACCGGGTCGCCTGCATCGCGAAGTTCAACGAATTGGACGCCTTTTACAACACGGCCTTCTTTTACGTCTAAGCAAGGAATAATACGCTTTGTTACCATTAACGATTCACCTCGCTTAACGCTTCCTTCACGGTAAATTGCTTCGTATATAAGGCTTTGCCAACAATTGCACCAGCAACACCGCTAGTTTCATATTCTTTCAGATTCATCAAATCCTGAAGCAGACTGACACCGCCCGATGCAATAACCTCTTTGCCCGTTGCCTCAGCCATTTCGACAATTGCTTTTACATTCGGACCTGAAAGCATGCCATCAGTCGCAATATCGGTAAAAATAAATACTTCAGCACCAGCATCCGCTAATGTTTTACCAAGCTCAGTTGCTTTTACATTGGATGTAGTAAGCCAGCCCTCTGTTGCGACATAGCCGTCTTTCGCATCAATGCCGATGGCAATTTTTTCACCGTATTTAGCAAGCATTGCTTTTACAAAGTCAGGGTCAGAAATCGCTGCACTCCCAAGAATGACGCGGCTCACGCCATTTTCTAAATAAAACGCAACATCCTCTTCCGTACGTATGCCTCCGCCGATTTGCACCTTTACATTCAGCTTGTTGGCCACCTCAAGCACATGCTCATGATTAACCCGCTTTGCCGCTTTGGCACCATCAAGGTCAACCATGTGAATCCACTCGGCCCCTTCATCAGCAAACACCTTTGCCATTGCAAAAGGCGAGTCCCCATAAACCGTTTCTTTATTATAATCCCCTTGTAAAAGACGAACGCATTTGCCGCCGCGCATATCGATTGCCGGATAAATCGTAAATGTCATCTTGCATTACCTCCCTTCAACAATTCCTGCAAAATTCATGAGGATGGACAAGCCAATTTCACTGCTTTTTTCCGGATGGAACTGTGTGCCGTACACATTGTCCTGTCCTACTACGGCTGGCACTTCAACGTCATAGCTGCTGCTTGCTAGAACAACATCAGGGTTCGCTGGCTCCGCATAATAGGAGTGAACAAAGTACACGTGGCCTTGTTCAACATTTTGCAGTAATGCCGATTCCGGATGGTGGAAATTCAGCTTATTCCAGCCCATATGGGGCACCTTATATTTTTCACCAGCAGCCGTTACGCCTGGAAATTTCACGATTTTTCCTTTTAAAAATTGTAAGCCGGTAGTGATGCCATTTTCTTCGCTTTCTTCAAATAAAAGCTGCATCCCTAAGCAGATGCCTAACAGCGGCTTACCGTCGGCAACTTCATTTTTTATAAAAGTGGCTAAGCCAGTTTCATTTAAAATCGTCATCGCGTCGCGAAACGCGCCAACGCCCGGTAAAATCAAACCCTTGCAATTATGGAGTTTCTCTTGATCATCCGTAACAATATAATTGTAGTTCATTCGTTCAAGCGCTTTTGAGACGCTGTACAAATTCCCCATCCCGTAATCGATGATTCCGATCATTATAACATTCCTTTCGTTGATGGGACCCCTTTGACACGCGGGTCGATCATCGTTGCTTCATCTAAGGCACGACCAAATGCTTTAAAAATCGCTTCAATAATATGGTGGGTATTCTGTCCGTAATGAACGATGACATGCAAGTTCATCCGTGCTTCAAGCGCCAGCTTCCATAGAAATTCATGAACAAGCTCTGTGTCAAACGTGCCAACACGTGCACTTGGGAGCTCCGCACGAAACTCAAAGTGTGGACGGTTGCTCAGGTCAACCACAACCTGTGCCAACGCTTCATCCATTGGTACAAACGCATTGCCGTAGCGCTTGATTCCCTTTTTATCACCTAACGCTTCTCTTAGGGCTTGTCCTAAGCAAATGCCGATATCCTCAGTTGTGTGGTGATCATCAATTTCCACATCACCAACAGCATCAATCATTAAATCAAATTGACCATGCTTTGTAAAAAGATCAAGCATATGCGTTAAAAACGGCACGCTTGTTTCCAGATTTGATTTTCCTTCACCATCAATAGCAAAGGAAAGTTTAATATCCGTTTCATTTGTTCTTCTTTCAATACTCGCTTCGCGTGTCATCCTGGTTTCCCTCCTAGTAAGGCGTTATTTATGTTAATTACTATCATTTCAACCGTTGTTCCACTGCACGGGCATGGGCTTCTAATCCTTCAAGCCGTGCCAACGCTGCAATTTTATGGCCGTTTTCTTGGACAGCTTTTTTGCTGTACGAAATGATGGATGATTTTTTTACAAAATCATCAACATTTAATGGGCTTGAGAAACGAGCCGTGCCGTTTGTTGGTAAGACATGATTAGGCCCGGCAAAATAATCTCCAATTGGCTCTGAGCTGTTTTCTCCTAGGAAAATCGCGCCGGCATGGCGGATTTGTCCGATAATGCCGATTGGGTCTGTCGTCACCACTTCAAGATGCTCCGGTGCAAGTTCGTTCACGGCGTCAATTGCCTGTTCCAACGTTTCCGTAACGTAAATCGCACCATAGTCACGAATGGAGGCACTCGCTATTTCAACCCGTGGCAAGCTCGCAAGCTGCTTTTCTACTTCCTCCGCAACCTTTTCAGCAAGTTCCATAGAAGGAGTAACAAGTACGCTTGAGGCTCTCTTGTCATGCTCTGCTTGGGAAAGTAGATCTGCTGCGACATAGGCTGGATTTGCACTGTCATCAGCAAGTACAACAATTTCACTTGGGCCAGCAATCATATCGATTGCGACATCGCCAAATACCTCACGCTTAGCTAAAGCTACAAAAATATTTCCCGGTCCAGTTATTTTATCAACTGCTTTAATTGTTTCCGTTCCATAAGCTAAGGCGCCGATTGCTTGAGCACCGCCTGCCTTGTAAATTTCTTTCACACCACATTCGTTGGCGGCGACAAGTACACCTGCTGGCAGCTTGCCGTCTTTACCTGGAGGTGTAATCATCGCAATCCGTGGAACACCGGCAACCTGTGCAGGAATAACATTCATCAATACGGATGACGGATAGGCAGCTGTACCGCCTGGAACGTAAACACCGACTGCATCCAATGAGGTAATTTTTTGACCCAAAATCGTTCCATCAGGAGCCGTAGTAATCCATGATTGGCGAACTTGGCGGCGATGATAATCACGAATATTTTCCGCTGCTTCGCGAATGTAACCGACAAGCTGTTCGTCGACGATGCCATATGCCTCTTCAATTTCTTCAGCTGTTACTTTTAAAGATGTAAGCTTAACACCGTCAAATTTAGCAGTGTAATCAAAGAGCGCTTGGTCGCCTTGTTTCTTTACATTTTCAAGAATTGCTAACACCGCATTGCGCTGCTCTTCTGTTCCTGAGTCTAAATCTCGTTTTAATGATAGTGATTCTGTTACTTTTTCGATTTTCATTTATTTCTCTCCTTCAATGACGGTTGATAAGCGCTCAACCATTTCATCGATCACTTGATCCTTCATCCGGTAGGAAACTGGATTTACAATCAAACGTGAAGTAATGTCTTGAATGCGTTCAAGCTCCACTAAGCCGTTTTCCTTTAATGTACGCCCTGTCGATACAATGTCGACAATCCGCTCTGCCAACCCAATTAATGGGGCAAGCTCAATCGAGCCGTTCAGCTTAATGATTTCAACCTGCTCCCCTTGTTCACGGAAGTATTTAGAGGCAACATGTGGATACTTTGTCGCAATTTTTGGTGCCACACTCACTGCTCTAGCTGTTGGTAAGCCAGCCACCGCTAAATAACAAGCACTGATTTTCAAATCCAGCACTTCGTAAACATCACGATCTTCTTCAAGCATAACGTCTTTTCCGGCAATGCCGAGATCTGCTACACCATGCTCAACATAGGTCGCCACATCCATCGGCTTCGCTAAAATAAAGCGCATATTTTCTTCCGGTACATCTATGATTAACTTCCGGGAATCATCAAATTCGGGAGGAAGCTGATAGCCTGCTCGTCTTAGTAGTTCGGCTGCTTCTTCAAAAATTCGCCCTTTCGGCATCGCAATCGTTAACATTTCTGAACTCATAGCCCGCTCTCCTTCCCAGGTTTCCCGATACAATAGGCAACATCTTGATAACGTTTTGTAAATAAATCAACATCTTCAATTCCGGCAATATCTTGAAGAACAACTCTTACGCCCTTTTCGCGCTTACTTCGTGCAAGCTCAATTGCTTCCTGTCTCCGTTCATGGCTAAAAATAATCAGTGAAAGCGGAGCTGCCGTTTGTGTCCCGCCCAAGGCTTCAATTAAGCGATCCAACCGGATGGCAAAGCCTGTTGCCGCTGTAGGGCGATTGAATTTCTCAAGCAACTGGTCATAACGTCCACCACTGCATAATGAGAAGCCAAGGTTTTGTGCATGTCCTTCAAATAAAACGCCGGTGTAATAACTCATATGACTGACAATATTTAAATCAATTTTAATATTGTCGGTCACACCATAACATTCTAATTGGCTCCACAACAAGTCAAGCTCTTCAATCGCTTTTCTTGCGCTTCTATTTTCCGTCATTTCCCGGGCATCAGCGATAATTTGCTGGCCGCCGCGCAGCTGCAATAGATTTAATAACTGCTGTTTATCTATTGAAGAAAGCGTCAAGCTTTTGACGTGCTCTCGATAGCCAACGTAATTTTTTTCATATAAAAAGCGGCGAAGTGTATTGGCGCGCTCCTCATTTCCTAAAATATCAACAAATAAAGCATTCACAAAGCCGACATGGCCGATCGCTACTGAAAAATTTTCTAGGCCGGCACTTTTCAAAACAGCGACCATTAACGCAATCACTTCAGCATCAGCACTTGATGTTGCATCACCGATCAGCTCAACACCAACTTGCTCAAACTCTGCCGGGCGGCCGCCTTCCCGCTGTTGCGCGCGAAATACGTTCGCATCATACGCCAAGCGTAACGGGTAGCCTTCCCCTTTCATTCTGGACGCTGCCACCCTGGCAATCGGTGCCGTCATGTCGGGACGAAGCACCAATGTATGTCCTTGTTGATCAAGCAGCTTAAAAAGCTGTTGGTTTGAAATAGCGGACGCAGTGCCGACTGTGTCAAAATATTCTAATGTCGGCGTTTGGATGGATTGATAGCCCCACGCCTGGATTTCTTGCATCATTTTATTTCGAGCTTGCTTTTTCGTTTCATAAAGCTCAGGCAAGGTATCTCTCATCCCAAGCGGCTTTTCGAACATAAATAGCTTAGACATATTTCCGACTCACCCTTTTCATAAAATCCTTTAGTTCGCTAATGTGCTAACAAGATAAAGCTAGTTTACATCTAAAATAGAGAAGCGTCAATATAAATGCTATAGTTATGAAAATATTTTACTTATATTTTATCAAATAGGCCCGGGGTACCAAACAAATCCCCGAGCCTACATTTAATTTATTTTATTAATCAAAACTATTTTGTTCTTGCTCCTGTTCCCTTGCTTCCATTTCCTCTTTCGTATAGATAATCCGCATCGGATTGCCACCGACAAATGCGCCGGCAGGAACATCCTTGTGAACGAGCGTTCCTGCTGAGACAATTGCGCCATCACCGATCACCACACCCGGCAAAATCGTCGAATTTGCGCCAATCAAAACCTCACTGCCAATCCAAACGTTCCCCAAGCGATACTCTTTTATCAAATATTCATGGGCAAGAATCGTGGTGTTGTAGCCAATGACCGTGTTGTTTCCAACTTTTATTTTTTCGGGAAACATAATATCAGGCATGACCATTAGGGCAAATGATGTATTCGAACCGACTTCCATATGTAAAAAGTTGCGGTAAAGCCAATTTTTCAGCGGCAAAAATGGGCTATAGCGAGCCATTTGAATCACTACAAAGTTTTTAACGACCTTCCAAAACGGAACCGTTTGGTACACCTGCCACAATGAATTCGCCTCTGTCACACGATAGCGGGTCGTCCTCCTGCTCACTTATTTAATCCCCCAAGGATGTCGATTAAATCAGACATTTTTTCAAGGATAAAATCTGCATGAAGGCTTTCTACATACTCCCGGCCTTTCAATGCCCAAGACACAGCTGCTGTGCGTGTTCCTGCATTTTTCCCGCCCTCAATATCATGCTGATTATCACCGACCATGATCGCATTCTCTGGCTTTGAGCCTAGGCGCTCCAACGCTTTTAAAAGCGGCTCTGGATCCGGCTTTGCATGTACAACATCATCTAAAGCAATGACGACATCAAAAAACTGGTCAAGCTTTGTTAAGCGCAGCCCCATGTCAACGGTAAAACGCTTCTTCGTTGTCACAATCGCAAGCTTGTAGCCTTTTTCATGTAAAGCTTTTATTGTGTCATACACACCCTCAAATTCAGTCACAAGCTCATCATGTCTTGAATGGTTATAATCGCGGTAAGACTGCGCCATCTCCTCCGCCTTCTCCGCATTGAGCTTGTTGAAGCTTTCCATGAGCGGTGGTCCCATAAATTGCAAAATATCCTCTTTTTTATATTGACCAGGAAAGTAATGATCAAGTGTGTGCTGAAATGAGGCAACAATCAAATCGTTTGTATTAATCAATGTTCCATCTAAATCAAAAAGCAATGTATCAACCTTCATATGTCGCTTCCTTTCTGCTATTTAAATCCACTCGTTTCCAAATCAGGGCAACAATCGATGTCAGCAGTATCGCCACTATTAATCGAATGACCAACAACGGCCAAACAGGAATTCCCAGTGGTGCAAAAATTAATGTGTCTTCAATCACGGCATGGCAGGATACTAAAAAGATAAACGCTAAATATAAATCCTTCTTTGAAACGCCATCCTCTTTTACAGCCTGCACCATTACACCAGCACCGTAGGCAAGGCCAAACAAAATACCGGCCGCAAGCGTTGTTGACGTATTGGCCTTCATCCCTAATAATTTTAAAAACGGTGCCATCCATCTTGAAAAATGGTCAATTAATTTAAAATCCTTCAAAAACTGAATCATCACCATCAATGGAATGACGATCATGGCCAGCTCTAAGATCCCTAATGATGCTTTTTCAAGTCCTTGTAAAAACATCGGCCCAAGACCGCTCACATGCTCACTGGCTGTATTTGAAACCAAACCGTAATGTGCTGCTCCGCTCCCACCATGCCAGACAAGGTTAATCACAAATGCTGAAAGAATGGAGAGAGAAAAACGCACAGATAGAACAATCCATAATTTCACGCCTACTTTTGCAGCAACCGCCGCTTCAATAATCAAGCTATGGCAAAAGGACAGCATCATCGCCAAAATGAACACTTCTTTTACTGTTAAATCCAAACTCAAAACCGCACCAATGGCCGCATAAATGTTGAGCACATAGCCTAGCACCAACGGAATAGCCGCGTCTCCTGATAATCCTAAAAACCCCATCAAAGGTTCAATCAATTTGACAAGCCAATCAAGGACGGGGGTATATTGCAGCAATGTAATCACCAATGTAATCGGAAAAATAATCTTCCCCAAAATCCAAGTTGTTTTTAAGCCAACGATGAAACCTTTTTTGATTGTGTTCAAAGCTGCTCTCCCCTAATAAGATTTATCTTGATCTAAATAACGCACCTTTGCATAGCCTTTTGAGCGTCGGTACCACCAAATAATAACCGCAGCCACAACTAAAACGATTGAAATAACCTGGGCTATACGGAGATGAGACGTCAACATTAAGCTATCAGTCCGTAAACCTTCTACAAAGAAGCGGCCGATTGAATACCAAATTAAATAACTTAAAAAGAGTTCACCGCGCTTCAAATTCACTTTTCGTAATGACATCAAAATGATAAATCCAACGAAATCCCATAGTGATTCGTATAAAAAAGTAGGATGGTAATAAACCCCATTAATATACATTTGATCGATAATAAATTTAGGCAGATGCAATCCTTCTAAAAAGGCACGGGTCACTTCCCCGCCATGGGCTTCCTGATTCATGAAGTTACCCCAACGGCCAATCGCTTGTCCTAGGATAATGCTGGGCGCCGCAATATCCGCCAGCTTCCAAAATGATATGTTTCGCTTTTTAGTAAAAACATAGCCAGTAATCACTGCCCCGATTAAACCACCATGAATGGCAAGTCCACCTTCCCAAATTTTTATAATTTCCCCAGGGTGTTGCGCATAGTATGGCCATTGAAAAATAACATAGTATGCCCTTGCCGATAATATGGCGATGGGAATGGCATATAAAACAAGGTCCATAAATATTTCCTTAGCAAACCCCCTGCGGATGCTTTCTCGCTGGGCAATCCATAGCCCAAGCATCGCTCCACAGGCAATAATGACACCATACCAATAAATTGTGAATGGCCCTACATGTAAAAAGACACGGTCAAGATGCTGAATATTGGATTCCATCATTTCACTTCCTTATGTATTTTACAGATCATCGTGCTCTGCTTCTTCAATAACATCTGTCAAACGATTCGAAAACTGCTCAGCTGCGTTCACACCCATTCGCTTCAAGCGGAAGTTCATGGCAGCCACTTCTATAATAACTGCCAAGTTACGTCCAGGGCGAACAGGTACCGTAAGCTTTTGAATTTCTGAATCGATGATTTTTATTTTTTCTTCATCAAGGCCTAGCCTATCATAAACCTTCGTTTGATCCCAAAGCTCAAGGTTAATGACCAATGATATTTTTTTATTACTGCGAACGGCTCCGGCACCAAACAATGTCATTACATTAATGATGCCAAGGCCGCGAATTTCCAGTAAATGTTTAATCAAATCCGGTGAGTTCCCAATTAATGTATCCTGATCTTCCTGGCGGATTTCTACACAGTCATCGGCTATTAACCGATGGCCGCGCTTCACAAGCTCCAGTGCCGTTTCACTTTTACCAACACCACTTTTTCCGGTAATGAGCACGCCAACCCCATAAATATCCACTAAAACGCCGTGGATAGCAGTAGTTGGAGCTAGAAGACTTTCCAAATAATTGGTTAGGCGACTGGACAAGCGCGTCGTTTTATAATGAGAACGAATCACAGGAACATCATTTTCTTTAGCTGCTTCAATTAATTCAATCGGCGCCTCCTGGCCTCGTGAAATAATAATGCCCGGCGTTATATCCGTACATAACATTTCCATTCGTTCTTTGCGAAGCTCAGGATCCAACTCGGAAAAGAAGGAAAGCTCCGTTTTTCCTAATAATTGCAGACGCTCCGCCGGATAATAATCGAAAAATCCCGCCAGCTCAATCCCAGGACGCGACAAATCACTTGTCGTTATGGGGCGGTTCACGCCATCTTCTCCGCAAATCAGTTCAAATTTAAATTTCTCAAGCACATCGATTGTTCGGACTTTTACCATGTTTCGGCTTCCTCCACTATCCGTTCATACTTTTTTATATTTTAGCATTTTTTTGCATAAACACGAAATTTTATATTACTGTTAAGGCGGTAGTGAAGGAACACCCACGAATTTTAAAAATAAAAAAAGAAAACGTCCCTGCTCAATAAGCAGGAACGTTACTAATCTTTCTTGTTGCTCAGCGGCTCGATGATAATTTTCTGGATCAGTACATTCAAGATTGAGATAAAAACAGCTGCCATAATCGCTGCGCCAAAACTAGAAATCTCAAATGCCGGGCCCATGATAAGGTCCGTCACCATCAGCGTCGCGGCATTAATGACAAATAGGAAGAGCCCGAATGTAAAGACGGTAACCGGCAGCGTTGCTAATACTAAAAACGGCTTCACGACCACATTTAATATCGAAATAATGAAACTGGCAATAATTGCAGAGAAAACAGTATCAATGTAGAATGATTTAAAATACCCCGCCACCACAATAAGGACTAGGCTATTGACAAGAATATGGGCGAGCCATTTCATCCATCAATCACGCCATCATCATATGGAATAACAAATAGTAAGATAAAATAAATAAACGCTAGCGGAAACCCGCCGGTCCCAATTAAACAGAGTACAAAGATAACCCGCAATATGGTCGCATCGATTCCAAGATATTGGCCCAGGCCGCCAAGTATGCCGGCCAACTTTTTGTTTGACCGCGACCTGTATAATTTTTTCCCCATCACTCTACATCCTTTCTATTTTGTTGATTGTTCATGTTTATAAATTTCCCACCGTGATTGAGCCCGCGTTGGAGCTGGCTTCAATATAGAGGGTTCCAGTTTTCCCTCTATTGGCAATGAAGGTTAATTCCTTTTGAATTACATCTTTTTTCTCTTCTAAAATCTCCAAATCTGTTAATTCACATTTGAAACCGCCGATATTGGATTTAATTTTACCTTTGACCTCAAGTTCGGTTGGTAAAAATAAATCGATGCTGCCTGTCTTTGTCGTGATTAAGGCCATTTTGCTGTTTGCATCGGTTAATTTGCAAGTAATATTGCTGCTGAAGCTCTGCAAATCAACTTTTTCAAAAGCACCGTAAACATTAATCATGCCATTAATGGTCTCCGCCTCTACTTCTTTTGAAATACTGTCCACTATTTTTATATGCCCGTTTGCTGTTTCAAATTCAAAATCCTGTCCATTTACAGTAGCAAAATCAATATTTCCATTTGCTGTATTTACTTTTAATTTATGAACGTCGAGGTCTCCCCCCTGAACATGTCCATTAAATGTGCGAATTTGAATTTCGTTGTATATGGATTTCGGAATATAAAGCACCATATTCATTTTGATTTGCTTCGGCTCGACTGAAAATCTCATCCTGTCGCCATCTATGGAGAAGCGGACATTTTTTAAAAAATACGTTTTTGCTTCTTCAAGGGAATGGGTATTGTAAATCTTGGCATTACATTCAATCCGTACATCCTGTTCATTCCATTTGATTATTTTAATATTCCCATTTGATATATCTAGATTAATATTGGCCAAATACACATCGCGATGCTGAAAAATATGATGGACTTCCTGATAGGGACCAAAATTAAAGTCCAAGTCCACATCCTTAATTTTTTGCAAGGCACTATCGATAAAATCTGTAAATTTATCGATAAACGACGGCCGTTTATAATTTTTCTGTTCCCCGCTTGATTGGGTAGAATCATAGTTTACAAATGTGGAAGGCTGGGTGCTGGATACCGGCTCATCTTCCTGCCCGCCCGCTTGCTTCGGCTGATCCAAAGCCTCTAGTAACACGAGCGCTTCTTCCACAGTAATTTTTCCCGACTCGACCATTTGTAAAATTTGCTTGCGTTCCTCATTCATTGTTTGTTCCTCCCTTAATCACAATATTTTTCAAAGCCTCAAACAACCTACAAATAACAGGCTAATCTATCAAAACCTTGACACCCTTAACAATGTTCCAAATTAAAATACCTAAATTAATGGCACCAATAAGCAAGATCATCATAAAGCCGCCCGCAGCTAGTAATGTCGGCTCCCCGCCAGAAAAAACCAATGGAATGCCAAAAAGCAAAATTGAAAGAAATGGGATGAAATGTGATAGAAGAGCCTTTTTCGCATGCTCTTTTACTTCAGGGTCATCAACGATAAAATAAACGGCGATTGGCAAAATAAAACCAGCAAAGAATATGCTGAAATAACACAGAGAAGATATCAAACGATTCGTATCCACGAAATTCATCTCCTTTTTTCACTCTACCCATATATACGAATGGAATTTCATTTCGTTTCATTGTGAAGATAAAAACTTGTTACAAAAAAACACCAGCTGGGCCATAAAGCCTTGCTGATGTTTTTTTAAATTTATGATTTTGATTCGAGTTTTTGCAGGCGCTCTTCCATTCTTGCGCGGTCGCGTTCGATGATTGGTTTTAAGTACTTGCCTGTATAGGATGCTTCCACTTCGCAAATTTTTTCCGGTGTACCGGTTGCAATGATTTGACCGCCTCCGTCCCCGCCTTCAGGACCCAAATCAATAAGGAAGTCCGCTGTTTTGATAACATCTAAATTATGTTCAATGACAAGGACTGTATCGCCATTGTCCACCAGGCGCTGTAATACCTTGAGTAGCCTTGCGATATCATCGGCATGCAAGCCTGTTGTTGGCTCATCTAAAATATACAAGGACCGGCCTGTTGAACGGCGATGCAGTTCTGATGCCAGCTTCACACGCTGCGCTTCCCCACCTGATAACGTTGTCGCCGATTGTCCCAGTTTTATATAACCAAGGCCGACATCAGCAATCGTTTGCAGCTTTCGCTTGATTTTTGGGAGATTCGCAAAAAACTCCAAGGCATCATCAACCGTCATTTCCAAAATGTCCGAGATATTTTTATCCTTGTATTTAACCTCCAGCGTTTCACGGTTATAGCGTTTGCCATGGCAAACTTCACATGGCACATAGACATCCGGTAAAAAATGCATTTCAATCTTTATAATTCCGTCGCCACGGCAGGCTTCACAACGACCGCCTTTGACGTTGAAGCTAAAGCGTCCTTTTTGATAGCCGCGAATTTTTGCTTCATTTGTCTGCGCAAACACATCACGGATATCATCAAAAACACCGGTATAGGTAGCCGGGTTGGACCGTGGTGTCCGGCCGATTGGCGATTGGTCGATATCAATAACCTTATCCAATTCCTCGATGCCTTTGATTTCCTTATGGGCACCTGGCTTGCTTTTTGACTTATACAGCTTATGTGCAACGGCTTTGTATAGAACTTCATTGACAAGCGTACTTTTTCCTGAGCCAGAAACGCCCGTTACACAAACAAAGGTTCCAAGCGGAATTTTGACCGAAACATTTTTTAAATTGTTTTCCTTCGCCTTAATAATTTCTAAATACCGATCATTTCCATTTCGTCGCTCAAGCGGCAGCGGAATGAATTTTTTCCCAGACAAATATTGACCTGTTAGGGAGTTCGGATCGTTCATGACTTCTTCAGGCGTCCCTTTAGAGGTGACACGTCCGCCATGAGCGCCCGCACCGGGACCAATATCGATGAGGTAATCAGCAGCCATCATGGTGTCCTCATCATGTTCAACAACGATCAGCGTGTTGCCGATATCGCGCATATCCTGTAAGGTCTGAATAAGCTTGTCATTGTCGCGCTGATGCAAGCCAATGGATGGCTCATCTAAAATATAAAGCACACCTGTAAGCTTTGAGCCAATTTGTGTAGCCAAGCGAATACGCTGCGCTTCCCCACCCGATAATGTTCCGGCTGAACGAGATAGTGTCAGATAGTCCAGACCAACATTGACTAAAAAGCCAAGCCGTTCCTTGATTTCTCTAAAGATAAGTCTCGCAATATTCATCTCTTTTTCGGTTAATTGAATTTTAGAGAAAAATTGGTTTGCTTCTCCAACCGATAGCTTTGTAATTTCTCCGATATGCTTGCCGTCAATCAGCACGGCAAGACTTTCTTTTTTAAGACGGTTACCTTTACAAGTTGGGCAAGGCTTTTGAGCCATATATTGTTCCATCTGCTCACGGATATAATCCGATGACGTCTCATGAAAACGACGGGCAACATTGCCGATGACACCTTCAAATTCAATATAGCCTTCACGGGTCTGGCCAAAATCGGATTCGTAACGGAAAAAGATCTTTTCCCCGTCGCTTCCATAAAGTATTTTATCTAAAAGATGCTTCGGGATATCTTTGACTGGTACATCCATATCAATACCATAATGCTCACAAACGCTTTGTAAAAGCTGCGGATAATATTGTGAGCTTGTAGGCTCCCAAGGTGCAATTGCATTTTCGTTTAAGGTTTTATCCCAGTGTGGAATAACTAAATCTAAATCAACCTCTTGTTTAACTCCTAAGCCATCACAGCTTGGGCAGGCCCCAAACGGATTATTGAAGGAAAACATTCTCGGTTCAAGTTCGCCGATGGAAAATCCACATTCAGGACAGGCATAGTGCTCACTAAACAAAAGCTCCTCTACATCCATCACATCAACGATGACATAGCCTTCACCAAGCTTTAACGCCGTTTCAAGCGAATCGGCCAAGCGTGAATTAATGCCCTCCTTTACAACGACGCGGTCGATGACGACTTCAATCGAATGCTTTTTATTTTTCTCAAGCTTAATCTCATCGCCAATTTCCATCATTTCGCCGTCAATACGGATACGGACATAGCCTTGTTTTTTTATATCCTCGAAAACTTTAACATGCTCCCCTTTTTTTCCCCTAATGAGCGGTGCGAGAATTTGCAGCTTTGTCCGTTCTGGATATTCCAAAAGCCGGTCCACCATTTGCTGAATCGTCTGGGATGAAATTTCAATCCCGTGAGTTGGGCAGACAGGATGGCCGACGCGGGCATAAAGCAAGCGCAAATAGTCGTAAATTTCCGTTACTGTCCCAACCGTTGAACGCGGGTTATTGCTTGTTGTTTTTTGATCAATGGAAATCGCCGGTGATAATCCTTCAATGGAATCAACATCCGGCTTGTCCATTTGCCCTAAGAATTGCCGGGCATAGGCAGATAATGATTCTACATAGCGCCGTTGTCCTTCCGCGTAAATCGTATCAAAGGCAAGCGACGATTTCCCGGACCCAGATAATCCTGTTAACACAACAAGCTTATCGCGCGGAATGGTGACATCGATATTTTTTAAATTATTTGAACGGGCGCCTTTTATGACTATATTTTCAACTGCCATTTTGTTCTCCTTTCGATTCCTCTATATGAAACCAGTTACCTCTCAGCTTTTAATTCCAATAATAAATCACGAAGCTCGGCCGCACGTTCGAAATCCAGTGCTTTGGCGGCTTCCTTCATCTCTTTTTCAACCTTAACGATTAACTTTTCACGCTCTTGCTTAGGCAGCTTTGCTTTTGGCTTCTTTGCATCATATGTTTCCTGCTCTTCTGCGGCAGTTGTAGCACGGATGATATCATGAACTTCTTTTTGAATCGTCTTCGGTGTAATGCCATGCTTCTGATTATATTCTTCTTGAATCGCACGGCGCCGCTTCGTTTCATCCAACGCAATTCTCATTGATTTTGTAATATTGTCGGCATACATAATGACATGGCCGTTGGCATTCCGCGCTGCCCGTCCGATGGTCTGAATCA
Organism: Schinkia acidoalkalinis; assembly: GCF_054301215.1. Next base: position 2,758,598 of record NZ_CP182573.1, on the reverse strand, counting down.
ATGACCGTTCTGAGCGCAGGAAGCCTTCTTTGTCCGCGTCTAAAATTGCGACGAGCGAAACTTCCGGAATATCAAGGCCCTCCCGGAGCAAGTTAATGCCGATTAAAACATCATATTTTCCAAGGCGGAGATCACGAATGATTTCAATCCGTTCCAATGTTTTTACTTCAGAATGCAAGTAGGATACCTTCATGCCGATTTCTTTTAAATAATCGGTTAAATCCTCAGACATTTTTTTCGTTAACGTTGTGACGAGGACACGCTCATTTTTCTCAACCCTCGCATTAATTTCACCAATTAGATCATCAATCTGCCCTTCAATTGGACGCACATCAATTTTCGGATCAAGCAGTCCGGTTGGACGGATGATTTGTTCAATCACTTGCGGTGCGTGCTCTAGCTCATACGGACCAGGTGTGGCGGATACAAAAATTGCCTGTGGGACTGTTTTTTCAAATTCCTCAAACATTAACGGCCGGTTATCAAGAGCGGATGGGAGGCGGAAGCCGTGGTCCACCAACACTTGCTTACGCGCCTTGTCGCCGTTGTACATGCCGCGCACCTGTGGCAGCGTCACATGGGATTCGTCTACGATAAGTAGGAAATCCTTTGGAAAATAATCAAACAATGTATATGGCGTTGAGCCTGGCGGGCGCAACGTTAAGTGGCGCGAATAGTTTTCAATGCCTGAACAGAAACCCATCTCCCTCATCATTTCGAGGTCATAACGAGTCCGCTGCTCCAGCCGTTGCGCTTCCAGCAGCTTATTATTTTCATGAAGCTCCTTTAGTCGTTCTTCTAATTCAGCTTCGATATTTTCAATCGCTATTTTCATTTTTTCTTCACGTGTAACGAAGTGGGAAGCCGGAAAAATAGCAACATGCTCGCGATCGCCTAAAATTTCTCCAGTTAGGGCATCAACTTCACGAATGCGGTCAATTTCGTCGCCAAAAAACTCCACACGAATACAATGCTCGTCACGAGATGCCGGAAAGATTTCAACAACATCTCCACGTACGCGAAACGTTCCACGCTGGAAGTTTATATCATTTCTTGAATATTGCACATCGACGAGGTTGCGCAGCAATTGATCGCGTTCTTTTTCCATCCCAACTCTGAGCGAAACAACTAAATCGCGATACTCCTCCGGAGAACCTAAACCGTAAATACAGGAAACGCTGGCCACGATAATTACATCATTTCGTTCAAACAGCGACGATGTTGCTGAGTGGCGGAGCTTATCAATCTCATCGTTGATGCTCGCATCCTTCTCAATATAGGTATCCGTATGCGGAACATAAGCCTCCGGCTGGAAGTAATCGTAATAACTTACAAAGTACTCCACCGCATTATTCGGGAAAAATTCCTTAAACTCACTATAAAGCTGCCCTGCCAACGTTTTGTTATGGGCTAATATTAAAGTTGGCTTGTTGACCTCTTTAATAACATTGGAAACTGTAAATGTTTTACCAGTCCCAGTAGCCCCAAGTAAGGTTTGATACTTTTTCCCCTGGTTAATTCCTTCTACCAGCTTTGCAATCGCTTGCGGCTGATCTCCACCTGGATTATATTTCGACTTGAGATCAAATTGATTATTCTGCACGGTACATACCTCCGTTCAACCGTTTAATGTAGTCTATTTTTTTGCAAGACAAAAGCTCCGTTCAACTGATAAATTCTGTATGTATTGTATCACACCTATGATACAAATCGCCAATTTTAACGAACGGGTATTCGATTTATTTTGGTACTAAAATACAAAAAGCATGGCGGTCAAATCCCCATGCTTTTCTCTTAATATTTTTTTCTATTAGATTTCTTTAGGCCTTTTCCCATTTTGCTGGCCACGATAAAGCCGACAACAACGGAAATAATCCATGTGACGGTCACGATTGTTGGCTCTCCATACCCTTTAAAAATAGCAAAAATAATTCCGATTGTTAAAAGAGTACTTATATAATGATTAAAAGTCACTCTTGTTAAAAATATGACCATTAAAAAGGGCGCCAAAACAGCTAGGATAACTTTTGTCATTTAGTAAAGGGTCCCCTTCCGCATTCATCTACCTTTAAAATTTACCATACTGATTTATAATTAACAATTTACTTGTTTCACAAAGACGACTTCTAAAAGTAATATTCTATACAAATTTTTAAAATTCATTCTTTTGTCAATTTTTACACCTCGAATTTTGTATAAAAATGTTTTAAAATATAATTGTAGAAAGCGTTTACAAAACTTTTGGGGAAAAGGGGAGTTTTCTATGGAAGTCAATGGATTTATTATTGAGGAAAATGGTAAAGAGAGCTACATTCCAAACAGAAAGACTTATTTAGTGTATCACCCAGTTTATGACGGTTTCTTTAAGGTATATGAAAGCAATTCCTTGGATGAAGCAGTCAAGTGGTGTGAGAAGCAAAACTTTAGTGACTGGACAAGAGAATTAGAAGCAGTTGCTTTATGGTAGGTTTTCCACTAGAACCAACGCATGGGGCGCGTTGGTTGTGAACTAGATAGAGATAAAATTATGGTAGGTCATTATGACCTGCCTTTTTTGATAGGTAGTTTAAGTAAAAATATAGCTAATTTACTGGTGCATAGCTTTATTTCATCGATGTGTTATCAAGTTCCTACTTTTTCACCCTATAGTATTGAAAGCGTCTTTCTTTAACAGAAAATAAACGATTTCTTCGGCATCATTTATCATCAAACCTTGCTTGATTAGTAAGTCTTTGGCTTCTGTAAGAGTACCAATAAAATGCACAGCGCCTTCTTTCATCACCGCAAAACGGTTACAAGTATGAATAATCTCACTCATGTCGTGGGTAATATATACAATGGTTTTTCCTTGTTCCGCCAATTTCCCAATGAAGTTGTTTATCTCCATTTTAGACTCAATATCGATCCCTACTGTTGGTTCATCCATAAGCAGTATGGAGGGATTATGGATCAGCGCAGTGATAATATTAAGCTTTCTCTTCATACCTCCCGATAAATGCGATACTTTTTCATTCCATTTATCAGTCAACTGCATGACCGAACATAGTTCAAATAAATATTCTTTTGAAATCGATACATTAGAAAACTTACTCCAAAATAATAGATTGTCCTTTACTGTTAACTCAGCTAACAAGGCAACATCTTGTGGCACGTAACCTATTAATTTTCGAATTTTCTTTTTATCTTTTTCCAACAACAGTCCATTTATCGTGACAGAACCGGATGAAGGATTGTGAATCGTTGCTAAAATAGATAGTAAGGTGGATTTTCCAGCACCGTTTGGGCCTAACAATCCGAATACTTCCCCATGCCTAATTTGCAATGTAACATCCTTAAGCACCTTCTTCTTACCAAAGGTTTTAGATATACCATTCATATTAATCATAAAATCTCTCCAACTTCCAAATTGATACAATCCAAATCACACAAGAAAGAACAATAACAAGCACGATATGCCAACTAGTAAATGTATGATTCATGAGCCAATGCTGTGGGAAAATCTCCCCTATCGAAGCAAATCTCAAAGAAAAATTCCCCAATGGAAAGAAACTTCCACCGATTATATTCACAACAAATGTCAGCAACAAACCTGTGCTATAATAAGCGCCTACACTTCTTACATGAGAGGCCAAGCCAATACTGAGTGATAAACAAAAAAACAAAAACACTAGCAACTCTATAAAAAGCGAAGGTTGATGAAGGGAAAAGGAATGTCTTAGTAAAAATAAGCTTACTACTGCCTGCACCACTAACAGTAGAAAATAGGCTAAACCCGTTTGAAGTAAATAGGCTCGTATACTTAAATAAGTTGTTCTCATCCTTATAAAAATAGTTTTCCGTTCCTTTAATAAAGGCTCTGTTAAAACGAAGTTTGCTAACATCGTAAAAGCCATCCAAAATCCTAGATAAATATTAAATGTAGAACTAGTTTCTTCCTTATTCATCACGACGGAACCCATATTTTTATAATCAATAGTCATCAAAGGTTTGGGAATCCATTGATGATCTGAATAGGCATAGGATGATTTCCACAACTCGTGCGCTTGATTAGCTGTAAGGCTTCTTTTCATTGTCAAATAATCAACAACCCAATTTGCTGCCTTTATATTACTAGTAATTCTTGTAACCTCACCTGCCATCATTTCTTGGACAACAGCTGCTGCCATTGTTAAAGGAGATGTCCAAAGCTCTACCACATTTTCTCTTTTTTCTTTCAACAATTGTTCGGAAAAGGAGTCCTTGATGATAAATACACAATCTACCTCTCCTCTTTCAAGCAAACGCATGGCCTCCGACCTGCTTAATTCTATCATTTCAATTCTGTCCTGCTTTTTCATCCTATCAACAATAAGCTTAGAATAGTCTGTTTGATCTAAATCAACGATGGCAACTGGAATCGCTCCTCGCTCCTCAGTTTCCTGTAGAAATCCTCCCAATAAAGAGGCCAGGATTCCAGGAACAACGAGGAACACAAAAAGAAATAGTGGTTTTTTACAAAGTTGAATGAGTTTATTCTGACATATCCGTAACCTCATGCTTCCCACCTCTGTTCGCGAAGCGTTGAAAAAAATATAGTAAGCAAAAACTGTACAATCATAATGAAGAACAAGGATAAGGGCAGAATAGATTCTTTTTCACCCACTAACGAAAACAAATGTTGTAAGGCCATTGTATCGACACTGTATCCACTAATGGTTTCAAGCCATTTTGGCAGGAAAGACGTCGGAAAGAAATGTCCACTAATAATGGAACTAATAAAAAGTATAGGAATGCAAAAAAATAAATAAATCTTCAAACTGCCTATAAACGTATAAAACATCATAAATAAAGATGTAAATGTTGTCATAATCAAAATACTTGTCAACGCCATTAATAGAAAAGGAATATCTAGCTTTAATAAAATGTCCATCGCTACACCTACTACAATGGCCGCACTATTTAATACGACTAGTAACGCAAGTAGGTCAGCCATATTTTTTTGAACAGGCAGGACACCCCGTGACAGCAATCTATACGAAACTGTTGTCAAAACCTCTCTTTTTAATAAAAAAACACTACCAAAGCCCCATATAAAAAGAGTTAGTATGTAAAAAGATATACAATAATATTGCTTTAGATTGGAAAGGTATAAATGATGATCATGCTTTTGTTGATAAATTGAGTTTCGACCGATAATATGTAAGGAAAATGAGACGATGCTTTTTTTATATTCAGCCCTGAGTTCCTTTTTTGATATCTCTTCAGAGCTTATAAATTCGTATATTGTATTAATTCCGCTCTGTGCAGCCGATGTTAAATTTGCCGCACTTTCAACGAGGTAACGAATTAAGGCAGCTTGTAAAGGCTGGTTTTTATTTCCAATGACGGATACGGGTGTGTTTTTACCATTACGTACATCCTTGCTAAAGCCTTTTGGAATTTTCAAAATGCCCGCTACCTTATTCGCTTGGATTAATTCATGAGCAGTTTTCTCGTCCGTTTGAAGCAATTCTACTAACTTTTCCAGTTGTTCATGGTCCTCTAGTTGTTTAATGACCAAAGCAGTTTCTACCGTGTTGTCTTGGTCTACAATTGCCATCTTAAAAGGGGCCACTACTCCCTCTTTTTCTAGCAATTGTTCCAATATTAAAATCAGGCTGGCAAACAGCATTATCGGAATGACTAAGAAAAGCAGTAAAGTTCTCCAGTTTATTATTAATAATTTTGTTTGAAATGAAAATAAAACCCAAATATTTCGCATAAGCATATGCTCCACTATCGCTAATTTGTATAAAAATAAGGCTGGTTCAAAAGAGATCCGCTCCAAATAAATGGAGTCAGACCCCTTTGTTACGAGTCAGCCTCTTCATCTGAAATTTATTTATTAATCATAGTCCGTTGTTAACCAATCGGCAATTGCACGAGCTGTTTGCTCATCTACTAAGCCTGCCGGCATCGCGCCCCGACCATTGACAATAACAGAATATACTTCATCAGTACTTAGTCTTGAACCTACTGTATCAAGACTTGGACCAACTCCACCTTCTAAATTTTGACCATGACAGGCAGCACAGCTATTGGCAAAGGATGAATCCCCATCAATATTAGCATCCGCTGTAGTGTAATTATCTTCTTCATATCCATATTGCTGAGCATTATAATTTTCAGTCAACCACTCAGCGACCTTTCTAGCATCATCCTCTTGGAGTAAACCTGCTGGCATGGCGTTTCTACCATAAGCAATAATATCAGATACTTCCCCAGGGCTCAGTCTTGAGCCTACTGTTTGTAAATCAGGACCAACTCCGCCTTCTAAGTTTTGCCCATGACAAGAAGCACAACTTTGCGCAAACAATTCGGATCCAGATTGATCATAATAAGAGGTGTAGTTATTATTGTCATAATCACCCGTTTTACTGTAACTTTCATCAAAAAGAGAAGAATCATTTTGGTAAGACATCTCTTCATTTAAACCAAGTTCATCTAATAAATTAATAAAACGGTTGCCTATTTCCTCCTGAATGTCATAAATGTCACTCTCTTTAATTTCGGCAACATTAACTCCATCCTTTGTGTTTAACGGTGTAATCTTTAAATCTTCTTTTATTGCTGATTTTGAATCAAAACCTAATTTTAACTTTCCACTCTCGTTGTCATCGTCAAAAGTAATAGCAAAATTTAACTTTTGATTAGATGTAAGCTTCTTTAGGTTCGTTTCACTTTTTTCTGTTAACGTTCCACTAACAGCATGAATTGGGCCATAATAATCAGAACCGTTAAGCTTAAGATCAAAATCACGTGTAACATCTAATTTACCATTTTGATATTCTTGAAAATCAGAACGAAGGTTCAATGCTATGTCTGCAAGAACATCACTAGAGTCCTTAAGGTAGAATTTCACGTTCATGTCTTCCACACGCTGCTTATTTTCATTCTGAATATCATTCGAAGCAGAAAGGGTAAGCTTTGATTTTTGATCTGATTCCGGTATAACTTCAACTTTCCATTCCCGGAAGTGATTGCTCGTTTCATAAGGTATGTTTTTACCTGAAACGTTAAAAGCAACATTTTCATTATCATTACCAATCGTAAATTCATTGGTGCTGTCAACAATTTGTTCCTTTTTGTCAATTAAAATAACGGACTTAAATCCCTCTGGGAAGGAGATTTCATCCAATCCTGCCTTCATATCCTTAAGAGAGTCCCTTACATCAGCTTTCATCTGCTCAGAATCGGTCAAACCTTCATCGTGTTGAGCAAATTGATAGCTTTCCCCGACCAACGCAAGCCGGTCCGCAATCATCGAATGAAGCTCTTCATCTTGAATCAATTGATCAAGCAAGGCCTTTATGAATACCTCGGTTTCCTTCGGCGTTAACGTAAGGGTAATCTCCCGCAATTTCAATGTCTCACCATTATAATCGTAGGAAACCCCTTTCTTAATTGAAAAATTCTTTTCATCTAAATTCTCGACTAGAAACTTCCCATACCGTTTAGATAAAGCTTTTAATTCTTCTTCTGTCAGTCGCAACTTATTCCAATCCAACTTATTTAATTCAAGCTTTTCTGGGCCTTCATAGGATGAATCTAGGTTCCGCATAAATTGTCCAAACTGATTCGTATTTAAATAAAAAGCTTTATCGTATAAAACAGGAACACTAACACCTATCAAATTAGGAGATTGATAGATATTAAAGTCAAGCGTATTTGCTCCGTCCATTTGTAAACCCATGTTTACTTTATTCACATTATTTTTTATATCTTGTTCACTATTAATCATGATTGCAACTTTTGACAATACTTCTTGAACAATGGCTGTCTCTGAATTCATTGCATCTTCAGGCAGTTCAATATTACCTGTTATTTTTAATTGATTACTTGATGGTTTCTCTAAAAGCATTTTCTGGAATTCATATTGCTCTCCATAAACTTCAGCCCAATCTGACTTTAACTGTTTAAACGTGTTATACTCTGATAATAAATAAAGTGATTTTGGAGACTTTAAAAGGTTAAATGCATATGTAGTTGTACCCAGTATAACAATGACAATTACAATGGCGGATATGATCCATTTTGGGGGTATTCTTTTCTTGATACTTCCCTTTACCTCAGTCTCAGCAGTCGCAGAGGCTTCCTTAGCAGGCTGTTCAAGCCTAACATCTTGAACTGAGTGACCACATGACGTACAAAATTTTGAAATTTGGTCTAATCCCGCTCCGCAATTTTGACACAGGATTACTTCTTGTAGATTATTACCGCAATTCCGACAAAATTTATTGCCAGTCTCATTTTCAACACCACAGTTTTTGCACTTCATAACGCTCTCCTTTCCACAGAAACGATGGATTTTCGATAGTATAATTGACCTATGTATAAAATATTTTACAATACATTTATAGTGTTTTTTGTCGAATATTGGCGAATCTCGAAAAAACATCAAACTTTGTAGACATTTTAGATTGTTCATTTTATAGGTATTATTTACCATACAAAATTTACTTTCTTAAAAAAAGCAAAAAAGGTAACAAGGAAAATCAATCATACTGCCCCTTGTTACCTTTTTTGAATAGACAAACTAAAACCAATACGTCATCGTATCAAAAACACCAAGAACAATCATCATCCAACCCGATACCTTCTGAACGATTGCGCCAACTTTTCGGCCCTTCTTTTTCATTTGCTTCCCGTTTATATCGAAATACCAAATTAAGAAAATAGCAATAATCAATGGTACAGAGGTTCCTATTGCAAAAATGCTTGGTAAAACTACCCCATAGGATGTTGATAAAACAATCGGCATTAACGTTACAAAAAACAAAATAAACATCGTTGGACAAAACCCCAGCGAAAATCCAACACCAAGAAAGAAAGCACCTAATTTGCCTTCCTTTAGCTTTTCTGGGATTTTCCCAAGAGTAATAAACCAATTCATTTTAAAAATACCAATCATAAAAAGGCCGATAAAAATAAGGAAAGGCCCTACAAGTTTACGGATCCATGGAAAGAATGCTGGCAATTGATTTTGAAACTCACGCCCCAAGAGCCATACCAATAAGCCCAAACTTGTAAAGACCATGATTTTCCCTATGGTAAACCAAATAACATGAAGCCATGGTACCTTTTCCTGTAATGAACGGCTTCCATATAACGTAATGGCCCCGAGGTTTCCGGTAAATTGACAGGGAGCAACCGCGCCAACTAACCCTAAGAAAAACGCGGCTATCATTGGGGTGCCTTCAAATCCGTATGCTAATCTCATAAATGGTTGGCTTAGAAAATTACTAATGCCACTAAAAATCTCATACACGCTTGTATTCACACCCTTACCATCAAGAAAGTTTTTGTTTTAGCCGATCATATTCCTCTTCGGTAATTTCTCCCCTTGCCAACCGCTCTTTTAAAATATCTGTATGTGCTTCGCTTTTCGGATTTTTACCGTTCAAAAATGTTTTTAGAAAATAAACCCCAAGAAAAATCAATATACCCCAAAAAAGAAGCATTCCCATCATCATCATACCGCCCCCTTGGAATCCTAAGCACTGATCAATCCAGCTCATCATTCCGGATCATATCCTTTCTTATTAATAATGTATCAGGAAATTGTGCAGATTCTTTGGAGTTGTTACCCCCATTTATATCCTAATCCCCAAACTGTTTTTAAATGTTCTTCGATTGGAAATCCTGCTTTTCTACATTTATCTCTAATATTTCGAATGTGAGAATCAACCGTTCTCCCCTCCGTATTAGACTCAAGTCCCCATATCTTTTCAATTAATTTTTCCCGGCTGAATACGGTTTTCTTGTTTTGCAATAAGAGGCCAATCATCTCAAACTCCTTAGGGGTAAGATTAATAACTTCACCATTAAATAACAGTTCATGATTCCCCTCATCCCAAATCAGGCCATTTTCTTCGATTTTACTCGGTGGACTTACTCTTCTAAGCAATGCATGAATGCGTGCCAGAAGTATCTCTTCCTCAAACGGCTTCGTTATATAATCATCTGCACCAATTCCTAGACCTTTTACCATATCGGAGCTTTGATCCCTTGCTGTCAACATAATAATGGGGACTTTTGAAAAACCTCGAATTAGCTTGGCAGTTGCCCAACCATCAATTTCCGGCATCATGATATCAAGCAAAACTAAATCAACCTCATGATCCACGAGGTAATTAATGGCTTCATGTCCATTTGTCTTTGTAATACATTCAAAGCCATGCGGCTCCAAATACAGTTTTACTAATTGCAGCATCCGAACCTCGTCATCAACTATTAATATACTCTTCAATTTGCTCCACCGTCCTTTAATTCAATTGTAAATGTCGTTCCTTTATTTATTGCACTTTCCACTGAAATTTCGCCGCCATGGCTCTCAACAATTTTTTTCACAATAGCAAGTCCAAGCCCACTTCCTCCGGTTGAACGCGACCGGGATTTTTCCACTCGATAGAGTCGATCCCATATATACGGAAGCTCTTCTTCAGGAATCCCTTCTCCCTCGTCAGAAATAGTAATGGTAGTACTAGTTTTATTTTGGTCTACTTCAACTGATACGGTTGAATTTACTGGTGAATGCTTGAGGGCATTGTCTAGCAAGTTTATAATAACTTGTCTAAACCGTTGCTCGTCGATTTCCACACCAACGTTTGGTGCACATTTGATTTGCAAATTTATATTTACTTCATAAAAAGCAGGCCGAAATTTCTGTTGGATTTTTTCTAAAAAATCTTTCATCATGACTGGTTGCTTATGAATGGTGAATTGATTTTCATCCATTTTTGCCAGCTCAAATAGATTGTTTATTAATGCAACCACATTTCCTGCTTCTTCCTTAATAATCGATAGGTACTCATCCCTTTGTTCATTGGTCAAATTCGGCCTTGTGGCAATATCTGCATAGCCCTTTAAATAGGTTAATGGTGTTTTAAGATCATGAGATATACTTGATAAAAATTCATTTCGATCATTTTTTAAACGTTCAAGATTATTTGATAAAAATTGAATTGATCTAGCTAAATCACCAAGCTCATCATCACGGCCGGTATTTAATTTATTTTCATGAATCCCTTGACTCATTTGCTCTGTAACCTTTTTCATCTCAATTAATGGCGTCACTATAAACTTTGATAAGATAAAAATGGTAATCAAAGTGATGAATATCGAAATCACACCAATTAGTAAAAATTGATTTGTTAATTGATGGATCATGTTGCGAATCGATAAAGTATCGAGGAACATGAACACAAATCCTTCTACCTTCCCATTCAAAACAATGGGACTTTCAGTTGCCAAATACTTTTCCGTTTTCCATCTGCCCTCCAACAGCTCACCATGGTGGGTATAATGCATGGTTTTGCTTTTATTCATTAACGCTTTCATACCACTAGTAATCTTATTGGAAGATTGAATGACATGGAGGTTGGCATCGGTAATCACCACATCGGTGGCTGCTTCCGTTTCCATTAATGCTACATGCATAATGGTCGATTCTTTGAAGTTTTTTTCCAACACATTCCGATGCGTCGTTCCCCTCGCCAGCAAATTGGCTGTTTCACTTTGAATTCTTTCACTAACAATCCCTTGGTACAAAAAGAAAAATAGCATCGTTTCAATTAACAATATAAATATAAAAAACAGCAGCCCTAGGCGTATCGATAGTTTGTTCATAAATTTCTCCCTCACAAAAAACTACAATTATATTATAGGATAAAACTTTGCAGAAACTTTCGAGAGATTGATAAAAAATGCGTCACGGTGACCTTATATCAATAAATCTGTAGATTTCCATCAAATTTTATGCTATAAAAAATTAATCTAATGTTAATATTTAATTAACAATAAGTTTAGACTAGAAGTCTAGACTTGAAATTATAAAATAAAATTTATGTTGGAGGATTTTTGGTGAGTAGTTTAATTGATATTTTTTTGCATCTTGATAAGCACTTAAGTCTTTATATGAATGAATACGGGCTTTATATTTATCTCATCCTGTTTATTATCGTTTTTTGTGAAACAGGTCTTGTTGTTTTGCCGTTTTTACCGGGGGACTCCCTTATATTTGCGACTGGGGCTTTAGCGGCAGCCGGCTCCATCAAATTTTTCCCTATTTACTTAATTTTTTGTATCGCTGCCATAGTCGGAGATACTGTGAATTACTCTATCGGGCATTTTTTAAGAGAAAAGGTTACGGCTCGTGAGAACATTCGTTTTATTAAAAGAGAATACTTGGATCAAACCACCGCATTCTTTGAAAAACACGGTTCTACAACCATCATTCTGGCAAGGTTCGTACCCATTATTCGGACGTTTGCGCCTTTTGTAGCCGGAGTGGGGACAATGCCATACCGGACATTTATTTCTTTCAACGCAATTGGAGGAATTCTTTGGGTTACCATCGCCTTGTTTGCGGGCTATTTCTTTGGTAATATCCCAATCGTTAAAGATAACTTTAGCATCGTGGTTATTGGAATCGTTGTAATTTCAGTACTGCCAATTATATATACTTTTATTAAAAATAAAATGGCAGCAAAAAAGGCTTAAGCACAAAAAAAGGGATGTCCAGACTAACGTACTGGGACGTCCCTTTTACTTTATCACTCTAAGTTGGCAGATAAAATCAATTGTATCTCCGTTCCTTCTCCCTCTTTGCTTTTTATTTTGATTTCACCTTTATGCAGTTTCATAATACTTTTCGCAATATAAAGCCCTAACCCAGAACCACCAGTTTCCCGGCTCCTTGCTTTATCCACCCGGTAAAAGCGCTCAAAAATATTTTCAATTTCCTCCTGTGGAATGCCAATACCGTAATCCTTTACACGGACAATGGCGTTTCCCTCAACTTTATCTAGGAATACCTCAATTTTATCATTACTATATTTAATCGCATTATCTAGCAAAATGATGATGACCTGTTTGAGTTTTAATTCATCAGCCATAATAAGAATGGGTGATTGTTCATAATGCAAACTAATTTCTCTCTTATATACTTGTTTCATCTGCTTCAAGATGGTTTGGCAAAACGATACGAGATTGACCACACCCATTTCCAGCTCTATTTCTTTTTCTATTGAGGCTACATCTAGGAAAGTTTCCGTCATTTTTTGAATTCTGGTTGCTTCGGAGTAAATCGCTTGGATCGCTTCCTCAGCCAGTTCCTTATCTTCTAGTCCATGTCGCTTTAGCAAGCTAGCATAACTTTTGATAACGGTTAACGGTGTCTTCAATTCATGGGATGCATCTGAAACAAACTGGGACTGCTTTTTGAAGTTTTCCTCCAGCCTGTCAATCATCCGGTTGAACGTATTTGCCAATGTTTGAAGTTCATCCTTTGTATCATTCTGAAGCATTATTTTTTTCGGAACACCGCTTCGTTCAATATCTTCCATTGTGTTAATCATGTTTGAAATCGGCCTCATAATGATATTTGACAACCATTTGCCGCTAAGCAATGATAAGATAACGGCTAACACGGTACTGACTCCTAGAATCCATAAAAGGATATCTTTCCTTGTTTCCAGCCCTTCCAGCTCTTCAGCAATTTCTAGACTTGCGTTATGAAAGCCTCCATCCCTCATGGGAACGCGAACAATTAAGACCTGCTTTTCCTTCCCCTCTACCGCAATACCCCGTCTCTCAAATTCTGGTGTATTTACAAATTTCCCTTTGATTTTATTGGCAAGTGCATTTTCATTCGTTACTTCATAAAGGATCCGTCCCTTTGGCTCCAAGATTCGAATATAGGAATTTTCAGTTAAATTATTCTTTAATTCACTTTGGATTCGGCTAGGTGTGTCATTGGCACGAATATTTTTTACAATATCCCCAGCTTTTTGAAAGCCCATATCCTCTTCCATCTTAAGTGTCGTATTCATGAATAAAATGAACACAACGACATTAATCAAAATTAAGATTAGGAGCATCCAAGCCGTTGTTAATAGATTAATTTTTAACGTAATCCTCATCTGTGTTCTCCTTTATGGAATAGCCGATACCTCTAATTGTAGTAATAAGTGGACTGGAAAAACCGTCTTCTATTTTTTTTCGCAAATGGCGGATGAACACATCAATCACGTTCGTTTCCCCCTCATAATCATAACCCCAAACATTCAGAAGGATGTTTTCCCTGGTCACTACTTTATTTTTGTTTACAATTAAATACACGAGCAAGTCATATTCCTTTGGAGTTAACACAATGGAAGTGCCTGCCCTTGTTACCTCTCTTGTATCCGTATTGATTTCTAAATCTTTTACGGAAAGAATGGAGTCATCCTCCTTCAGACCACTTTTCGAATAATGGCGCAGACAAGAACGAATTCTTGCTAACAATTCCTCGATTTCAAATGGCTTTGTTACGTAATCATTGGCACCTTGATCAAGACCCGCTACCTTATCAAATGTGGTATTCCGTGCCGTTAGAAGAATAACAGGAAGGTTCTCTTTTTCCTTTCTTAGTCTCCTTAGCACCTCAATTCCATTTAATTTCGGAAGCATCACATCCAACAGAATTAAATCGATTTCACTATGTAAGGCCGTTTCCAGCCCGGCTTTCCCATCATATTCAACCGTTACCTGGTAACCCTCATATTCAAGCTCCATCTTTAAAACACGGGCAATTTGTATTTCATCCTCCAAGACCAAAATATGGGTTTTCACGTTCTATTCCCCCTAACATCCTTTACCTTCAATGTAACACTCCAAAGGGGTAAATTTCATTATTTTAATGGAAGGTTTCAGTTTCCAAGTCTTATTTTTTTAGTTTTTTTCTTCCACAAATAATAAAAAATAAATAAAAGTAAAATGAAAAAAATTAAATAAAAACTGTATTTGGTTACATACGTTTCTACTTGTCCCCAATTTTCCCCTAGTATTCTTCCCAAGGTGATAAAAGTAAAAGCCCAAATGAATGCCCCACTATATGCATAAACAATGAACTTTCTAAAAGGATAGTTATTGATTGCTGCAATATAAGCTGCTAGATGCCGTACTCCAGGTATAAAGTAGCCAATGAATAGAACAGTAGGTCCGACTTTCTGAAATAAGTTCTTTGTCAAATCGATTTTGGATTCAGTAATGTGAAATTTAGGCCCAAATTTCTTCAACAATGGTAATCCGAACCTATAGCCAATATAGTAACTAAGAGAAATTCCACCGATGGCACCTGAAAACGCACTCAACAAAGAAAGTATGAAATTTAAATTACCTTGAAAGACATTGTAGCCTACATATGTCAATAGAATCTCATCAGGTATCGGAAGACCTACAATACCGCCAATTAACACTACAATGATTCCTAAATATCCAAAATGCTCAATTAAGAAGTTTATCTGCTGCATAATGATTTCCCACCTAGTTTAATTAGGATCAGATAACTGTGTAATTCAAATAATTCAAATAAACTTATTAAATATGACATATAAATGCCTCCATTTGGTTCTAACTAAATACAATGTAGCACGATAAATGAATGCATTTTCTATATTCATTAATTCTTAATTATGAATTAATCTAAAAAAAAGATTCATGCTAACTCCTAAGGCTTACGAATTCTCCATTTTTAATTAGCCTTTTCTATTTCTTATTCCGTTATTCTTTAAACGGGGTTTTGCACTTTAATGAAAAATTAATGTTTTATTAAGTGAACGTAAAGGCTAGTTTCGTATGATTTAAATACTCTATATTGATTGCAATGCCATTTTTGAAAAGGAGCCATATATATGACAATTTCAATATTAATTCCTTCTTTCAATGAATCAAAAAATATTCCATTAATATATACAGAACTTTCAAGGGAGTTCGCAAATAGTAAATATAGCTATGAAGTCATTTTTGTTGACGATGGCAGTACGGATGATACATTAGAACAAATAAAAGCATTAGCCTCCACACATTCAGAAGTTCAATATCTTTCATTCTCAAGAAATTTTGGGAAAGAATCAGCATTATATGCTGGGTTGGAGCATGTAAAAGGCGAGGCTGTCATCATTATGGATGCTGATCTACAACATCCAACAAGTCTTGTTCATCAATTAATCAGGGGGTACGAAGAAGGATTTGACCAAGTGATAGCCCAAAGAAACCGAACAGGAGATTCGTTTCTAAGGAGTAAACTTTCCCAGCTCTATTATTCGATTATGAAGCAGTTGGTCGATGTTGATTTAAAGGACGGACAAGGGGATTTTCGTTTACTTAGTAGGAGAGCAGTTGATACGGTATTAAATCTAGGTGAGCGCAACCGTTTCTCTAAAGGTATTTTTTCTTGGATTGGCTACAAACAGAAGGTGATTACCTATGATAATACAACTCGGGCAATCGGAGAATCAAAATGGTCCTATAGGAAATTGATTGACTATGGTATTGAAGGTCTCGTCTCTTTCAACCACAAACCATTACGCCTTTGCCTATATACTGGTTTTATCATTCTTTTTCTTGTGATTATCTACATTTTACTTATGATAATTGAAATCATGTTTAATGGAATCAAGGTTCCTGGTTATTTTACAACCATTTCCTCTGTGTTACTTTTAGGTGGGGTTCAATTAGTGAGCTTAGGAATCATCGGAGAGTATATTGGGAGAATTTATTTTGAAACAAAACGGCGGCCAATTTATTTAATACAAGATACCAACATAAGAAAGGAAAATGACCATGAAAAAGGAACACAATGAATTTATTCGATTTGTGTTGGTTGGTGGAATCAATACAGTCAATTACTACCTTATTTATTTGGTTTCTTTTCATTTTCTAACTATTTCTTATATGATATCCCACTGGGCTGCTTTTCTTATTAGTATGGTAATATCATTCTTTTTAAACGTTTATTTTACGTATCATGTAAAGCCAACATTAAAGAAATTTCTTCAGTTTCCGTTAACACAAATTGTAAATTTTTCAGCGTCTTCTATATTAATGTATGTATTGGTTCAATGGTTTGGAGTTAATCAATATATCGCACCCATTATATCCGTATTTTTTACAGTACCGATTACATTTTTATTAACGAGTAAAATTCTAAAGCGTGAAAAGGTGGTTTCATGATTAGAAATAAACACTTCCTTCTAATTTGCGGAAGCCTAGTGTTATCCATAGTTGCACATGCCTTTTTTATTTATCAAACGTTACATGGAACCTATATGGTGGGGCCAAATGATGGACTGTCACAAATGGTCCCATTTCGAAAAATGTTATATGATCAATTCTCAAGTGGGAACTTCTTTTATAGCTTTCAATATGGGTTAGGGGGCGGTACATATCAACTCGCCTACTATTATGCTGATAACATATTCTATTTTTTTGTTTTTGGGATTGTTTTTATTTTGGATAAGCTTTCCTTTATCCCTACACCTGATGTCCTTTTTTGGGCGCAGGCCTCCGTGTATATAAGTATTGTACGGCTGACTATCATCTTGATACTAACAACCTATGTGTTTCGATATATGAAAATTAAAATGGGATATGCTTTTATTGGTGCCTTCTTTTACGGAGGAAGTATCATCTATTTCCGCCATGCTACGTATTGGGAGTTTTTTGCTGATGCATTTCTTTGGTTGCCATTATTTGTTTTAGGAATTGAAAAAATAATAAGGGAACAAAAACCAATTACCTTACTTGCAGCTGTTGCCATTTCGATGTTTGACAATTTCTATTTTGCTTATATCCATTTCATATTTATGGGGATCTATATTATATTACGGTGGATCATTCCATTAACAGATCATGAAAAGACCCGTATAAAGCAACTAGTTTTTAGTGTCATGCTTGGTGCAGGAATCAGTGCTGTTTCATTTATTCCCGCAGTCTATGGGTTTCTCCATAATTATCGCCCAACGTATGAAGATACGATTCACCTGTTTTCCTTTCATGACAATGTTCTTCTTGGTAGCAACACCTTATTACTTCCATTAATTGTCGTGATGTTTTTATTCGTTAAAAAATATTATCAAATACCATTGTTTAGATTATTTGCAATCCTAACGATCCTTTTTACTTTTTTTCATTATAGTCCCAGAATGGCTAGTGTATTTAATGGGTTTTCAGCCCCTCAATTTCGATTTGAATATATTGCATCGTTTGCTGTAGGTGGGGCCATTAGTGTAGGGTTAATGAATCTTTCAAAGATAACAAAAAAGGATGTAGGCAAATCGTCAATCTATACCTTCTTCACTTTCATTATTTTTTATATGATCGATAGTAAAATGAAGGAGATTAAATTTGAGGAAATTATTCTTTCAATTTTATTATTATTACTTTATTTTTTAGTAATCAAAAATAAGAAAAATACTATGATTTTAACTAGTTCTATACTTGCAGTTAATATAGCAACGCTTACGATTGGTCAGTATGAAATATTTAGTAAAGGGAACGTCAAAGCTTCTACCTATGAATATATGACGGGTGATACCTATGCATCAGCGGAACAACGTAAACTTATTGAAGCTATTAAGAGCCACGATAAAGCTGAAATGTCCCGAATAGATTGGATGGTAGAGGATCGAAATAACACTCCAATCGTAGAAGACTTTAACGGTGTCAGTGTTTATTCCAGTATATTAAATCAAAATCTTTTATTTTTTTATTATCATCATGTAAACATTGATATGAAACGGGAAAGTGTTAGCCGTTACAACAGTTTCGGTGACCGCGCTAATTTATACAGCCTATTGCGCGGAAAGTACATCATGTATAAAAAAGGAACCGAAAAAAACCTCCCATATGGATTTAAAAGATATATGGAAAGTAATCATTATGTTGTTTATCGCAACGAACATGTACTGCCTTTTGTACGAACAACAAAGACTATATATAATGAGGAAACTTTACATCAATTTCCTGTTATTGATAGAGAACATGCCATGTTAAATGGAGTCATTATGAAGGATCCCGAAGGACCTACTGATGAGCCAAGCAGAAGTGAAGACTTATTCTCAAAGGCAAATATCCAACCAGTAATGGGAACCTATAAAAATGGTCAATTACAAGTGAGCGGGGATATGGGTGGGGTCGATTTAAAGTTGAATAATCTTTCTACCAATATAAAAGACCTTTATCTGTCTTTTTATTTGAAAAATAATAGTAAAGATGCACCTTTATTCCCATTGTATGTAAATGAATTCGAAACGACTAGAAAATCTCAAAAATCTATTTATCGTACAAAAATCAATCAAATAACGGTTCGAATTCCAAGAAAAGATACAATCTCTATTCGAGTGCCCAAGGGCAGCTACACCTTAAAGGATTTCCATCTTTTTTCAGAGGACTATACTTTACTTAAAAAGAAAGTTATAGAAAAAACGAATGATGCGACAGCAAAGATTGAAAAAAACAAGGTTCACGTTCATTTACAAAACAATAATAACGATACCTATATGATTCTTCCACTGCCTTATGAAAAGGGGTGGGAGTGCAAAGTAAATGGAAGAAAGCAAAAAGTGATTGAAGTAAACTATGCTTTTATCGGGATTCCTATTGAAAAAGGGGAAAACAATATTGAACTTTCTTTTTACCCACCCTATTTTATTGAAACGTTGTTGATCAGTTGTATTTCCTTGCTCATTTCATTTGTTTGGATTAAAAAAGGCAAATATATACAGTAATTAGTGAAGCGTACCCAAAAAGGTACGCTTAATTTTTCGGAAAGTAAACTACAACATTCGTTCCCACTTCCAATTCACTTTCAATTTTGATTTCCCCTTGATGGGCATCGACAAGGGCTTTTACAATCGAAAGTCCAATCCCAATTCCTCCTGTTTTTCGATCTCTTGATTTATCCCCACGATAGAATCTTTCATAAACAAATGGGAGGTCTTCCTCGTTGATTCCGACTCCTTCATCTTTTACGGAAAAACCAATAAAATCTTCTTTTTCACGTATGGAAAGGGTGACACTTTTTTCAGTCGGCGTGTATTTTAAAGCATTATTAATAATATTAGTTAAAATTTGGATAACGCGGTCCCTGTCTGCATTAAACCAAAATTCTTTTTCGGGCTTGATGATTTGCAATTTGACCCCTTTTTCTTGAAAAGAAGGATTAAACTGAGATCCAACAAGTGCAATCAATTTTCCAGCTTCAATATCTGTTCTTTGCAGCTTGATTTGCGGATTTTCAGCCGCCAGCAGTCTTTCCAATTCATTAACGAGGCGTACTAAACGCATTAATTCATCATGGCTTTGATTGAGCCTTTCCGGTGTCGGCTCCCAAATTCCATCTTGATAGGCTTCAATTTGGCTCCTCAATGTTGCCAATGGTGTTCGGAGTTCATGGGCAAGGTCAGCTGTAAACTGTTTCCGAAGCGTCTCCTCTTTAGAAAGTGACTCAGCCAGATTGTTTAAGGAATGGGCAAGAGGCTGCATCTCTTTTGTTAACTCCTCAAGTGGCACTTGGGTATGCCACTTATGTTCCTTCAATCCTTGGACGGCATTTGAAAACTTAGTAAAACCTACTGCCAATCGTTTTGAAAACAACATGCTAAAGATAATGGAAAGGATGATAGTAATGATAGCTGCAATATAAATATTTTGTTTAATATTATTTAAGAAAGAAAAATCCTCTTTAAGAAGACTGTTTGGAAAATAGACTTTTATACTGCCAATGATTTGATTGGACAATGACAGCTTGTACGTAGAAGCCAGGTAATCCTCTTTGATTGAGAGAACATCAGATTGCTGCATCCCCATGCCTCCCATCATCCCAAGCATCATCGTTGTATCGATTAATAGTTTGTTATTTGCATCATAAACTTGATAAAATAAATTTTCCGTCATCGCTTGCTCATGCATCAATCCGGCCATTTGATCACTTACGAGATTTCCAGTTTCCTTATATTCACGTTTCGCCTCTTCTATAATGAGGCTACTATTTTTTTCTCGGTTTTCTTTTACATAATTTTTAAAATGATCTTCAAATCCCCATAGAACTGAAAAACTTGTCAGGAGGATCCCACAAAATGAGACAATAAGGAAGTAAAACAAAATTCTAGAACGTAGTGTCCTGTGCATCCGGCTTCCCTCCAAACTTATACCCCATCCCGAATACAGTTAAAATGTATTGGGGGTTTCGGGTATCAGTTTCAATTTTCTTCCGCAAATTTTTAATATGTGTATCGATGCTCCGTTCATAGCCCTCAAAATAGGCACCATCTTCCTGCACTTTTTCAAGCAAATCCGCTCTGCTGTATACCCGTCCCGGATTACTTGCCATTGTTAAGAGTAGCTTGTATTCAATTGGTGTTACCAATACATCTAGTCCGTTTAGTACCACTTCCATTTTCAGTGGCTCAATCTTCAGATTCTGATTATTGAAAGCAAGCAATTTTGCCGGTTGCTTTATTCTTCGTAAAATCGCTTTAGCTCTAACCACCACCTCGCGGGGACTGAACGGTTTCGTTACATAATCATCGGCACCAATGACGATTCCATTGATTAAATCTTCTTCTCTTGATTTTGCTGTCAGCATGATGATTGGCACATCGTTGTCCTTTCTAATTAATTTACATACCTCTTCTCCGGATATATCAGGAAGCATGAGATCTAAAATAACAATATCAGGCTCATGTTCTCTTACTCTTTTTAGTGCGTCTATGCCGTTGGTAGCTGTGCTAATATCCCAACCTTCTTTTTCAAAATAAGCTTGCAGTACTTCCAAAATAACCTCTTCATCGTCAACTAAAAGAACTTTTGTCATGAGACCCACTCCTTTGTATATATTTTATCATCTTGGGGAATTAAAAAATAAATCTTCACAACTTCCACATAAGTTCCCCATAAGTTCTCCATTTGCTAACGATATGATGGAATCAAGAAAGGAGATGTACAAAAATGAAAAGAAAATTGCTAGTGGGAATGATTAGCGGTGCTTTTATTTTAGGTGCAGGATCTTTAGTGTTTGCAGCAACAAACAGTGACGGAGAAGGAATTTTCAACTTTAAGCAGATGCAACCGTATATTGAGCAAATGCATCCTAATTTAACAACCGAGCAGCAAAAAGAGATGTTTGATGCTTGTCATGGCCAAGGCGGTATGATGGAAAATTTTAATGGTAATTTCAATACAAATAGTATGATGAACCAATTCTAGTGAAGAGGTGATTCCAAATGATGGGTGGATATGGTTTTGGAATGATGGGGTTTGGATTTCTAGCGTGGATTGCCAACCTTTTCGTTATTGGAATCGTTGTCTACTTTGCTGTTAAGCTTGCAATTAAAAACAATAAACTGTAAATACGTAATCATCCCGTCTATCCAGTCCTAAATTTTCGATACTCTGTGATATACTTTTTATTATCTGATTTAATTCTTCATTATCTCCCTTCGTTAAACCAACATCTTTAATACAATGATAGTAAATAGGCATTTGCTATGTGCAAATGCCTATTTATATAAACACTATTTATTAGTTACATAAACTCTTTATTTCACATCATAGCCTTGATCTTCAATGGCTTCCTTGATTTTATCGAGAGAAACCTTTGCTTCATCATAAGATACATCCACTGTCTTACCTTTCAAATCAACCTTTGCAGCTACACCAATTTCCTTTAGTGCTGTTTCAACTGCATTTACACAATGGCCACAAGACATACCTTCTACTGTTAATGTTTCGTTTTTCATTTTTGAATCTCTCCTATCCTTCTAAAAATATTTATCTATAAAGGGCTAGATAAGGGCAAAACCCCTATCCTCCCTATTATATTTTTACTTTTTGCAATCGTAATGCGTTTAATACAACCGATACTGAGCTTAGTGCCATCGCTGCGCCTGCTACCCATGGTGCTAATAAACCAATGGCGGCAATCGGGATTCCCAGTGAATTATAGCCAAGCGCCCAGAATAGATTTTGCTTGATATTTTTCATTGTTTTTCTACTCATTAAAATAGCATCTGGAATACTTTGCAGATCACCACGCATTAAAGTTACATCTGCTGCTTCCATCGCAACATCTGTACCAGTCCCAATCGCCATCCCAATATCTGCTGTTGCAAGTGCTGGGGCATCATTAATGCCATCTCCAACCATTGCCACTTTTTTACCAGCTGCTTGAAGTTTTTTCACTTCATCCGCTTTTCCCTCTGGTAGGATCTCAGCAAGAACATGTTCAATACCCACTTGCTTAGCAATTGCGTTTGCTGTTCTTTCATTGTCACCAGTAATCATAATGACCTCAATTCCCATTTCTTTCAAACGGGCAACGGCTGCTTTGGATGTTTCTTTAATCGTATCTGCTACTGCAACCATTCCCGCATAGGCACCATCTATAGCAACTAGCATTGCGGTTTTACCATTGGACTCTAATTCATTCATTGTTTCAAGGATAGAATTTATATCAACATTTTGCTGTTTCATTAAGCGGCGAGTACCGATAAATAACTCTTTTCCGTCAATAACAGCGCGTATACCATACCCTGGTATTGCTTCAAATTGATCTGTATTGCCAAGTTCAATCCCTTTATCTTTAATTCCTTTCACAATGGCTTCAGCTAGAGGATGCTCGGAATTATTCTCCGCGGTGCCAACTAGTCGTAAAAACTCTCCTTCATCACTACCTGTAATGACATCTGTTAGCTCAGGTTGACCCTTTGTAACGGTTCCGGTTTTATCAAGGATAATCGCATTGATAGATTGGGTGCCCTCTAGATGTTCTCCCCCTTTAAAAAGAATCCCTAGTTCAGCTCCACGTCCTGAGCCAGCCATAATGGAGGTTGGGGTTGCCAACCCTAATGCACATGGGCATGCGATTACTAAAACGGCAATAAGCTTTTCTAATGAATTAGCAAAGTCACCAGGTGTAACAACAAAGAACCAAATTAAAAATGTAATAACCGCAATCCCCACGACAATCGGTACAAAAATCCCTGAAATTTTATCGGCAACACGTTGAATGGGCGCTTTCGATCCTTGAGCTTCTTCCACAATTTTAATAATTTGGGCTAAAGCTGTTTCCTTCCCAACTTTTGTTGCCTTTGCTCTGAGTACACCATTCTTGTTAATGGTTGCACCAAAGACAGTATCACCTACAGTTTTATCAACTGGAATACTCTCACCGGTTAACATCGATTCATCAATTGTCGATCTACCTTCGATAACTTCCCCATCAACAGGAATTTTTTCACCCGGTTTTATGACCAAAATATCACCAATTACTACTTCTTCAATTGCAATGGTCATTTCCTGTTCTTCTCGAATAACAGTGGCTGTTTTTGCTTGAAGTCCCATTAATGTTTTAATGGCTTCAGATGTTCGGCCCTTAGCCAACGTTTCAAAAAGCTTTCCAAGAAGAATAAGTGTAATAAGAATTGCACTTGTTTCGTAATATAATTCTGCACCCATAGAACTTCCAAACGTTTTAAGTGTTTCATATAAACTATAAAAATAAGCAGCTGACGTACCTAATGAAACCAGCACATCCATATTTGCACTGCCATTTCGAAGTGCTTTATAGGCACCTATATAAAATTGGCCCCCAATTATGAACTGAACCGGTGTTGCCAACAAAAATTGGAACCAAGGATTCATAAACAGATCTGGTGTCCATATAAATGAAAGAAATGAAAAGTGTCCGACCATTGACCATAATAATGGCAAAGATAAAATGGCAGAAATAATAAACTTCTTCTTCTGTTTTGCTACCTCTTTTTCACGTCGGTCTCCATCTTGACTACTTTCATCGTCTTTCACAGCAGCATCATAACCTAATGCTTTTACTTTTTGAATAATATCCTGTACTGAAACTTCAGCAGAAGAATAGTCAACATGTGCTGTCTCAAGAGCTAAATTAACGGTGGCATTTGATACACCATCTAATTTATTCAATCCCTTTTCAATGCGAGTCGCACAAGCTGCACAGGTCATCCCGATAATATTTAGATCTACAGCTTCTTTTACAGTGCCGTAGCCTAGTTTCTCTATCTTCTCTTCCATTGCAGATACATTTGTGATTTCTGGATTGAAGGTCACAGTTGCTCTTTCTAATGCAAAATTAACATTTGCCTCCTGTACACCTTCCATTTTATTTAGCCCCTTCTCAATTCGGTTTGCACAAGCTGCACAGGTCATCCCAGTAATTTGAAGAGTTGATTGTTTTGTAGCAGGCATTATGATTCACCCCACATTTTTTATTTGGCTTTCATTTAAATATACGGTACATAGGTATTGTATGTTAAATTTTAAAAAAACAACATGCTTATTTCTTCATTAATTTTGTGATTGTCGTTAATAACTCATCAACTACTTCATGCTCACCAGCTTGTATACGTTCAATTACACAACTCTTCATATGGCCTTCAAGTAACATTTTCCCAACACCATTCAAAGCTGATTGTACTGCCGCTATTTGATTTAGGACATCATCGCAATATACATCCTTATCAATCATCCCTTTAATCCCACGAATCTGCCCTTCAATACGATTTAGACGGGAGATTATATTCTTCTTTACCTTGTCGGAATGATGACTATGTCTTTCATTGCAACCATTTTCGCAATCATTTATTTCGTTTAAAGAATCCACAATCGGTCATCTCCTTCTCTGTTATCAGAATAGCATACTCCCCTACCCTATATCAAGTGCAAGATTTTTAATGTTTTTACTCCCATGTCAATTGAATTGGCTCATCAGTTAATTTTCCAACTTCAAGAGTCACTTTTCCTGTATCCGTTTTTGGAAAAATAACGAGATATAAAGGATGATGTGCATCATTACTTTGAACTATCCAATTTATAGGCTTCACTTTTTTACCGTTTTTAGTAATTAGATACGTATTTTGATCTAAAGGTAAGGAAGATAAATCGCCAAAATGTGTAGTTAAACTAATTTGATAGCCATCATACTTATCAAAATCAACCTTTTCCGTTCCAGTTACAGGATCAGATGGCGCTAAACGGAGAACATCCATCATCACAGAATCGGTTCTAGCACTCTTTATTCTTTGTTTAATATCAGTGACCCCTTCATTTGACTTGGCTGTGCTGCTAGTAAACGTGTAGTTAATTTT
The DNA here is from genome assembly GCF_054301215.1 of Schinkia acidoalkalinis. Next base: position 2,732,637 of record NZ_CP182573.1, on the reverse strand, counting down.
TTCAAAGGTGGTGCTTACATAGTCCTCCAGCGATATTTCGTGGGGGTCAATTCCAACCGGAATCTTAGCTACAATCTCTTTTTTATCTACATCAATTTTCACTACATCATTGGATTGTTTATTAGTAACATAAGCCCATTTACCATCCAGTGAAAAGGCAATATGGTTCGCATAAGAGCCGGTAGGAATCGAAACTTTACGGTCAAGTGTTGCTGTATCAATTACGGTGACATCATTTGAATTATTATTAGCCACCCACAGCTCTTTCCCATTTGGTGAAACGGTTACTCCATGCGGTCCATCCCCTGCTTGCACAGTTCTAACTACTTGTAATGATGTAGTGTCAATGACTGAAACTAAATCTGATTCAACATTGGCCGCAAATGCCCATTTTCCATCTGGAGAAATTGCAACTTCGTTTGGCACATCGCCTACTTTAATTGTTTTTACCAAAGAATTTGTCTTAGTATCAATTACTGAAACTGTATCAGCATTTACATTGGCTACCCAAACCTGTGAACCATCTGGAGTGACAGCAACATGGGCTGGCCCCTTATCGGTCTGTACTTCAGCAATCGTTTCCATCGTATCTGTTTTTATAATGGCAATGCCGCCATTTCCTTCCTGACCCAACCCAGGATTAAGGGAAATATAAAGAAATTTTCCGTCAGGGCTTAAATCAATACCATGGACCCCTTCATCAAATTTGATTTCATTTATTTTTTTCTTTGTTTTTGTATCTATGACAATCAATGATTTCCCATCAAAACCAGTACCTGTATATAATGTCTTTCCATCAAGACTTAAAGCAATGCCATGTGATGCTTGTTTCGTTCCCAGTGAAATCGTATCAACCACTTTATTCACATTTGGGTCAATTACAGACACCGTTCCATCTCCAGCGTTAGGGACATAAATCAAGCTTTGCTTTGCTGCTGTTTTTACTTGTGGTGCTGGATTTGTTTGCGTTGCTACATTTTTTGCATTTCCACAACCGGCAATGACCAAAGACATTCCTACTATACCTATTACAGTAAATTTCTTCTTCATAAACCCCACTCTCCTTGAAAATTTATTATATACATAAGATATAGTGGAAAACTTTGCAGAAACTTTCGAGATAGGGGATTAATATGAATTCAATTTTGTGAATGTCATTAAAAGTTCAAAAAACTTAAAATAATTATTTCAATAATAAAAAGAGCAAGTTTCAAAAAATTGATTTGCAAAACTCGCTCCTATGTAAATTTCTATTTTATTATAAAACTCGTCTTGCCCCTAAATAACGAGGTCCCCAATAATATGGATCATCAAGATTTGAAATTGCCACACCTTTGGATGAAGAGGAATGAATAAATTTGTTGTCACCTATGTATATCCCTAAATGTGAAGGTCCTTTTCTTATTGTTTCAAAAAATATAAGATCACCCTTCTGTAGTTCTTCTTTATTTATTGCTGTCCCCAGTTTATACTGTTCTTCGGCTGTCCTAGGAATATCCAAACCTGTCTGTTTATATACTGTTTGGGAGAAACCTGAACAATCAAATCCATCATGACTTGTCCCGCCAAATAAATACGGCGACCCTATATGTGTTTTTGCATTAGCAATTAATTGATCTTCTATTGTTACCTCACTTGCTTCTGCCGCTTGAATATTTGCTGTTCCAATCAAAGAAATGACGAAAGCTGTAAAAATTGCAAATAGACTTTTACGCACCATAATTTCACCTCACTTACATCTAGTAAGCTACCAGATAAATTTGCAGATATTATGGAGATTTTACAACATTTTCTATATTTCCACATAAATGTGTCGAAATATTGAAGTAATTGTAATTGATCCATAAAAAAACGCGGTCATCTAAAACTGACCGCATTTTTCATGTTTCTTATTCAGGTTTATTGCTTGCATTAGCATCTGGCGTATAGTTTGACTGGTATCCGTCATATTTCACTAAATCCACCATTCCAGCTGTTGCATGGTGTAAATCATGGCAATGGAATAGCCAGTTTCCAGGATTATTTGCTTTAAAAGCGACAACATACTCTTCACCTGGTTTTACATTAATCGTATCTTTGATAACCGGTGAACCCTCTATCGGCTTTCCGTTCTTACTTAACACTTGGAAGGAATGTCCATGCAAGTGCATAGGATGATCGTTGCCTGCCGGTGAATTATTCATTAGTTTTACCTTAACTAAATCGCCTTCTTTAACTTTCAGACCATCAACATTTGGAAATGACTTCCCATTGATCGTCCAAACATTGTCCATGTTATTTCCGTTAAGATCCATCGTATATTCCACATCATATTTCTGATTTAGTGTGAACTCACCATTTTTGGTGCCGCCATAATTTACAAAAGAGAACACAGGTAAATCCTCACTATGATTTGATTGGTCTGTAGAATCTGATGCACCTTCATACTGAATCTTTGCTCTCATACCTTCCGTACCAACTGTATCCCCATGTTCCTCAAGATACCAAGTACCCGGATTATTGGCAACAAACTCAATATCATAGCGCTCGCCTGGAGCAATCGCAATAAGCTCATCTTTGATTTCTTTCGGCTCATTTAATTCCTGTCCATCAATCGCTACTACTTTAAATTTATGGCCATGAAGGTGCATCTTATGGGATAAATAGCCGATATTCGCTAAACGAATGCGAACGGTTTCTCCTTCTTTAACCTTTAATGGCTCAATTAAGTCGCCGCTTTTTCCATTCATTGTATAAAGATCGTACATGGACATGTCATGTACCATGTTCATGCTTCCATGCATGTCATTTTGACTGTTTGAAGCACCATGATCCATGTTGCCCATATTGCTATGGTCCATTCCGCCCATGTTACCATGATCCATGCCACTCATACTACCTTGGTCCGTTCCACCCATATTATTCATTGCATTAGCTTTTGCGGGATCACTAATCCATTCATCTAACATAATCGTGTAATCTCGGTCATACGTTTTTTTCTTTGGCTCCACGATAAAAGATCCATAAAGCCCTTTATCTATTTGGTTTACTGCATTTTGATGGGTATGATACATATAAGTACCAGGCTTTGTTGCTGTAAATTCATACGTAAAAGTCTCTCCAGGTTTTACAGCATCTTGGGTTACACCGGGAATTCCGTCCATCGCATTTGGAACAGCAATTCCATGCCAGTGGATGGACGCGGGTTCAGGAAGCTCATTTTTAAAATGAATCGTAACCTTCTCTCCCTCTTTTACACGGATTTGCGATCCAGGAACGGTGCCGTTAAATGTCCATGCCTCTACAGATAAATTGCTATTTAATTGAAGTGGCGCTTTTTTCGCGACAAGTGTAAACTCGTTTCCTGTCAAGGTTTCAAAATTTGTTGACGCACCTCCATTACTATTTGATTCCGCGGTTGTTTGTATCGCCTTGTCGTCTTTCTTGCTAGTTACTTCACCGTTGTCATTAGAAGAACAGGCCGAAAGCGCAAGAATGGTGGATGCCAATAATACTGTAAGTTTTAGCTTCATTAAAATTCCTCCAAATTTGTTTGTCTAGAAGGATTTTAATAAATAATTTTGCAGAAACTGTGGATATTGATAGATAAATTTAAAAAAGTAAAGGAAATCCATCACAGTTTTGATAAATTTGATAAAAAAAAGCAAGCTCCTTGTTGGGAGCTTGTTATCCGTTAATTTCACCTGCTTTAATCACTTCATTCCAATTTTGGCCTCCATCTTCAGAGACAAAAACTGAATTGTTAAAAGATGAAACCGTCAATTGCTTTAAGTTTTCGGGATTAACAGAAATATAGTTAACCGCGTCTTTTCCTAAGTTAAGCCCAAGCTTCTCCCATGTCATACCGTCATCCTTGCTAATCATAATCGCAGCATCATCTTTTGTAATCGAATAGCTGATTAAATCTTTCGTTTCATTTGGTATAACCGAAAAGGCTGTTATGAGTCGCTCGCTGTCATGCATCGTCCATGTTTTTCCGCCATCATCTGAATGCAGAACGCCATTTTCGGTTCCAGCTAATAAAGTATTTTCCTTATCCGGAAGAGCTACCAGTGTGTAAACTTTATGAAGGTCTTCAGGCAATCCTTTCGGTTCTATTTTGTCCCAATTTTTTCCCCCATCAGTACTTTTATAAATCCCTGCGCCGTATTCCCCTTCACCCATTTGATTCAATCCATAAATAATATTCGGATTATCGTAATCGGAGGTCATAATGTGAAAATCAATTTTTCCTAATAAAGAAACTGAATCCCACTTTTCTCCATGGTCAGTACTCTTCATCACTCCTAAAGGATTTGGTAAATCCGTTTTCGGACCCGGGTGGCCACTTGTAATCATATCTCCATTTGAAAGTGTATGGAAACCCATAAAATCAAAATCGTAAGAACTAACTGCATCCCAAGTTTTGCCTTGATCCTTTGAAGAAATCATACCTTCATGAGTACCAATGTATAATGTACCGTTATTTGAATAGGTTAAACCATGTAAATGGTCGATTGAATCACCGGCTTTTAATTGCTTGGGTCCAGACGTTGCATCTTCATTTGAACTGCAAGCTGAGATTACTAGAGTAGATAGTAAGATAGCTGCTAACGCTTTTCTTTTCATTATAGGCAAATCTCCTTTTTAAAAATAAACTACTCTGTCATAGTACCCGTAACCTATGCAGAAACCATGCAGATAGGCTTAATTTATAATAAAATTATTAATGAACACGATGGTCCATCGGTAAAGAGAATAAATAAATATTTGCAATCGCAAACACAAGCATTAGTGCATAGAAAGGTACCATTCTCTTAAACGTCTGCTTATTGCTCATTTTGTAAACCGTATAGGAAGAACCAAAGAAACCTAAACCGATAATAATAAACTGCAAAACTTGAACTGTAAATGTAGAGGCAAATGCTAAATCACCAGCCTCCATGTTCATCCCAAACAACGCTAATGTGTTATATCCAATCGCTTTCCCCTCTGTTAAGATGTGGAATAAATTATGTGCAATATGACCCGCTAAATCGAGTGGGATAATCGCATAGCCAAATCTAACAAAATATTCTTTGATTGATTGCCTATTCTTTTTATTCGAAACAAACAGTGATGTTACCCAAAGCATTGCTACTGGGATTATCATCGAAATGATGAAAGCTATTGTAAAATTAACAGGATAAGAAGTTGTTCCAGTCACTTGGCCAATGGCCTTTAAAATATCCTGCCAAATGGACACCATCGTAATATTTTGAACGAACACAATCCCCATAATGACAGCAGCAAGGACTGTATGCTCTAGCTTTGGCTTTTTAATACCCCATAGCTCACTCGTCGGCTTGCGGAAGGAGACGCGAATCGAATCATTTGGACAAGATTTTATGCAATTTGCACAAAGATTACATTCCGCACTTGAATCCATCGTTCTTACAAACTGAAACATTGGGCAGCCCTCTGCTTTATCTGACCCTTTGAAACAAGATTGGGTTTTACAGGATTTACAAATATCCGGTGTCCCTCTTAGTTCAAGCATCCCTGTTCGAGAGTAGTTCCCAGCTAATCCGCCGAGGAAGCATAATGTTTTACAAAATGTTCTTCTTTCATAAAGAACAGATGTCCCAACGACCATTGTAGTTAAAATTAAGAGCAAATAGCCTGAGCCTCGTGGTGATTCAACAATCCCCCAAATATGGTCGCTCCACGTAATCATGATAAAAAATAAATCGATGAGCCAAATGCCGTATTTCTTTAAAAATTTTGGTGTAGGCCGCTCACTGCCCACAAATTTACGCACAAGGTCGCTAAGTTTACCAAACGGACAAACCGCACACCAGAAACGGCCCACCACTAAAAAGATAATTGGAATGATTGGCCACCATAAAACCCAAGTCATGGATGTTCCGAAGTTACCATGGGAACTGGCAGTACCGGCAACTAATTCAAAAACGATGACGGAAAAAACAACGAGCGTAATCCACTGAAAAATGCCAGGGTACCATTTGCTTTGCATAAATTTTTTGATGATAGGGTATTTCAGTAAATTATTTTTGCTCTTTCTATTCGTTTCACTTTCAAATTCCGGAGAATATTTTAATTGACTATTTGACTTCATATAGGTATTCCTTTCTTTTTCTCAATTTTAAAATCGCACCTAAGCCTAAAAAGCCAAAATTAATGCCCGCAAATGTACCAAGTACTTTATAGTTTGGCGGTGTATCCTCGATTTCCACCCCTGCACCATGCCCCATTTGAGAATGATTCATCGTGCCATGATCCATTGTTGAATGGTCCATTGTCGCATCATTCATCGTAGAATCATCCATCATTTCATGATTCATCGAGCTTTGGTCCATTTCAGAATGATCCATTGTTGAACCGCTCATAGTAGAACCATCCATCATTTCATGATTCATTGAACTATGGTCCATTCCAGTATGGGAGGTTGTGTGTGACGATTGATTGTTATCTTGGAAGTTCGTAATTGCATTAGAAATATCCGAATAATTGCCATCATCCCCATGTGCTTGTACAAACGAAGTAAAAGCAAATGTAGACATTAAGAAGGGTAACAAGAAAATGAGCTTCCTCGTATGCATGTATAGTATTTCTCCTTTTTAATCATTTTTTCGAGATTAAAGATATCCTCTATTTGTGCATTTTTTATCGAATCCAAGTGAACGAAATTTGTATATTTTACTGCATTTTCTGCTGTTTTTCATAAAAATAATTTGGATTTGCGTGATGGATTTAATAGACGATTCGTAAGGTGCTTTTTTAATGAAGTAAAAATAAGAGTGGCTGACTGTGATGGATCTACCTACAGGGGAGTTAAATTAACTAATTTTAGACCTAAAATGTGCAGGATTTATCGATTTTCACAATATTGTCGGCTTAGTCAAAAAGTTTTTTACATTGTTAAGTTTGTCACAGTACAAACCTAAAATTCCTATGTTAGTATTTCAATCGTAAGCCATAACACATGGAGGTAGATGAGTTTGAAAAAATATTCATTTTTAATTCTGGCGGTTTTTATGTCATTAAGTTTAATAGTGGCCGGTTGTGGAAATAAGCAGCCGAATACGGGGACAAAAGATAAAGATACAGGACAAAATACTACAACTAAAGAAAATACAACAGCAACTGGCAGCTACTATTTCACAGCGAATGAGGGTGGAAGTATTTCAAAGATTGATCAAGGTACAAATGAAGTAGTGGGTACAATCAAAGCCGATGGCGCTGTTCATAACGTTCAGGTTTCTCCTGATGGTAAAATTTTAGGTGCAACGTTGGTTCCAGGAATGGGTCATAATGAAGAAGCAACTAGTGATTCATCAATGCCTGCAGATGATCACGCTGCAATGGACGATGACCACACATCCATGGCAGACACCCACGGTAATAATCAAAGTATGAATATGGATCAACATAGCAATGCTGATGGACATTCAATGGACATGCGCGGTTTTGCCTTGTTCTACGATACACAAACAAATGAATTAATGAATAAAGTACAGGTCGGCAATCACCCTGCACACATTGTTTTTACAGCAGATGGGAAATATGCACTTGTAACAAATAATGAAGACAATAACGTATCTATTATCGATATGAGTACATTCGCTGTGACAAAAACAGTAGAAACAGGAAAAGGCCCGCATGGCTTCAGAATTTCAGCAGACGATCAGTTCGCTTACATTGCCAATATGGGTGAAGATACTGTCAGTGTGATTAATTTAGAAAGCTTTAAAGAAGAGAAAAAGATTAAAGTCGGAGCAACACCTGTTACAACCGGCGTAACTAGTGATGGGAAAACGTTAGTCGTTACATTAAATAGTGAAAATAGCCTAGCTATTGTTGACTTAGCCAGCGATGAAGTAACAAAGGTTGAAGTTGGTGTAGGTCCCGCGCAGGTTTATGTTCAACCTGATGGCAAGTTTGCCTTTGTTGCCAACCAAGGAACCGAGATGAATCCTTCCACTTCCGTAACAAAAGTTGATTTACAAAGCAAAACAGCCGTTGCTACAATTGAAACAGGCAAAGGTTCACATGGTGTCGTAGTAAGCCCTGACAACAAGTTTGTTTATGTAACCAATATGTTTGATAACACTGTCAGCGTGATTGATAATAATCAAAATAAAGTCATTCAAACCGTGGAAGTTGGCGAAACACCAAACGGCATTAGTATTATGAAATAACAATTAGAATGGTAGATTCCATTGGAACAATCGGGAAACTCTTGGAATCTACCATTATATTTTTTAAAACTCTCCATTCTTCATAATTTCTCGATATTTACAAGCTATAATGAGAATGAAAAATAGAAGGAGGCGGATATACATGTTAAAAAGAAAAATAGTTGTAGGGATGCTTACAGCTGGTCTTGCATTCGGCGCTATTGGTACTGTCGCACTTGCTAAAGAGCTTCCATCCAAAGAATCAATACAGGAATTGTTCAAAGATGGAATTCCTTCATTTAATAAAATGCTACCTTTTATGAAAGAAATGCATCCAAATCTATCTGATGACCAATTAAAAGATATGTACCAATCCTGCCATGGTAAAGATGGCAAAGGTGGAATGATGCAAAACCCTAATGCAATGCCGCAAGTACACAAAACGATGATGAACAATCTTTAACTATGTTTTCAAAAAAATGAAAGGCTCTAAGCCTTTCATTTTTTATACATTAAACCAATAATATTATTACATCGCAACCTTCTTCGCAATTTTTTCTAATACATTTAAATCCGATCCAAATTTACACATCGCATCACAATCACATTGTAAATCAGAAAACAGAATATATGACATGGAACCTTGCAATTGAGCTTGATCCCGAAATGCAGGGCGGAGCAATTGGGCTTTTATTTCTTTTTCACGTTTATTTGGAGCGACTAAGAATAGTTTACATGTCTCTGAGTCAATAGAGAGTGACAAATCCTGCAATCTTAAAATACCAGAGTAAATAGAGAGTGACAAATCCTGCAATCTTAAAATACCAGAGTAAATAGATGTACTTTTCTCAACTTCAAATGCCGCAATGATATGATTATCTTGGTCAAGCCAAATAACATCAATAAAGGAAATTGTTTCGGATTCTGATTGGGGTATCCCTGTAAGTGGAAGGTTGACTATAGAAAACTCCCCTAGTTTTTTTCCATTCCATTCTCTATTATGATCATTCTGTGCAATCCATACCTTATATCCTAGTGAGACACCTAAACGTGCTAAATGATATTGCATTTCAGAATGAGAATTTTCTTCTACAAGATCCTCCAAAACCTGTTGGTGCCGCTTTTTAATAACATTGTTCCTTTTTTTCTCTTCCATTTTTAACACAACATCTACATTATTCTTCATAACAATTTTACCGGAGCCAATTTCAAATAATAATCCAGCTAATGCACCTAAATCTTTGGAAAATTGTGTACGAAATTCCTCGTTTGTATTCAATATTCTTTCGCGCATTGTAAGATAGGCAGCCCAAGATCCCAGCTTAATTTTTTCTCCAAAGAGGGCATTAAAACCATTTACGATTGCAGTATTAAATGGTGGAAATAGAGTTGGATGCAGAAAATATAATATATTGGCCGCTGCCGGTCCTAATCCTTTAATATGTAATTGATCCAATTTAAGAATTTCTTGAACAACCTGTTTTTCATTAGTCGCAATTGAACATGCCTTTAAAAATCTACCAAAAGCTAATTGATTCACTTCATTTTCATAAATGTCTGGGATACGAAGCTTTGGTTTCCAGAAAAACGCATGAGCAGCCCCTTCAAATACTTGCTTTTGTTCAGAAATCGCTGTAATTACATTTTCAAGGCTTGAACCTTTGAAATCATTTCCAAACGTTCGATTTTCTATTTGATCAATAACATCCGATAGTCCAGTCTTTATCGTCCGAAATGCCTTTAGACGATCCTGACTATTTAAAAACCAAGTATGATAAACAGATTCTGGGTCGTTTTTATAATCATCTATCAATGACACAAAATTCATATTATCCATTAATCCTCACCTTTCTTGTTAGAAACTACCGATAATTCAAACTAAACATTTAGGTTTACTTGAATTATAACATTATATACCAAGCCCTAATTTGTATTTTCTGTGATTAGTAGTTTTAAGAAAGGACAATTTTACAAGTAAACGATCAACTGTAACAAAACCGTCACCTAATCTGCACAGGTTTTCAAAATTAATATGACATACTATAAACAGTTAGAACCCACCCCCTAAAGAAAAAAAGGAGTAACTCCATAAAACATGGAGTTGCTCCTTTTTGTATTTTTGACATAAATATAGCCAAATACCTTTATGTTGAGGAATTTGGCTTACGGTATTTTATTCAAAATAATAGATTTTTCCCCAATCTAAATCTATTGAAAGCTGATTATATCGGGCTCTACATGTACATGAACATGGTACACCCCATAATCCTTCATCATGACTTTTTCAATATGGGTTGCAATCTCATGGGCTGCTTTAATATCTAGAGTAGAATCAACGAGAATTTCAACATCTATTACTTCGTTATTCCCATAGTTTCTCCCTTTAATCCCTTTTATTCCTTTAACTCCATCCACTTTTAATATTACATTGTGGTATATCGTTATTTTTTCTGGGTCAAATCCATCTGAAAGTTCATGTGATGCTTCTTTAAAAATATCCCAAGCTGTTTTACAGATTAAAAAACCTACAATAATAGCTGTTATCGTATCAAGCCAAGGCATATTTAATTGTGAACCGAAAATACCCACTGCAGTTCCAATACTTACCCAAGCATCTGAAAGATTATCTTTTGCAGCTGCCATAACTGATTTGCTGTTAATTTTAGTCGCTAGCTTTTTATTGTAGCGATAGACAAAATACATGACTAATGCGGAAAAGACACCTACATAAGCTGCTATAATGTCAGGGGACTCTTTCCCACCTTGAAACATTGAATTAATAGCATCAAGTATTACTTGTACACCCACTGCTACCATAATAAAGGATGCCACCATGGATGCAATCGTTTCACTTTTCCAATGACCATACCTATGATCTTTATCAGGTGGTTTTTGTGAAAGCTTTAGCCCTATAAGTACAGCAATAGATGAAATGATATCAGTTGTATTGTTTAGACCATCTGCTTGTAAAGCGGCAGAGTCACTTATATATCCAATCGCTAATTTTAAAACAGAAAGACATATATAGGCAACAATACTTATGATTGCTCCTCGTTCTCCTAATCTAAGATCCCCATATTTTTCCTCTACCAATTATGTTCCCCTCCACTAAATAATAATAACAAGTGAAGGATGGGTGGGTCTAGGGCAACCTTTTTGCACTAGACTAACTATTCTAGCCTAATACAAATAACTTGCATAAGGGAAAAACCAACTGATATTAGTTTCTATATTTACTTTCAAAAATAATATCATAAACGGTCATTTTTATACAAAAATTTGTAATCTCCATAATTTCTCGATAATCTACTGTTAATAATTGTATTAATAAGAGATAAGGAGGTATTGACCGTGGGAGAAATAAACAGGCGTGAATTCCTAAAAAATGCCACAAAGGGAACACTAGGGCTTGTTGCACTTTCTGTTCTTCCTTTAGGTTTGACGGCTTGTGGTAATAAAGAACAAAAGATTGATACAAGCTCCATGACAAACCTTGGGTCATTAAGCGAAATCGAGAAAGGACCGTTCCCGAAAAAAGTTGATTATGTCGCACAGATTAAGGATGCCTGGGTTACTACAGAGCAAAGAGGATTTGTCTATGTCGCAAAAGACGAGGAAAAACAGGAATTATTATTTATGTCACCTATTTGCACCCATTTAGGATGCACAGCAGGCGATGCAAATGAACAACAAAAAGCAGAAGGGATGACGTTTTATTGTCCATGTCATGGTGGACAATACGATGAATTAGGAAATAATATCGGAGGGCCACCGCCTCGGCCATTGGATGTTTTCAAACCTATTATACAGGATGGAAATGTATATATTTCGGTGTTGAGTCCGATGAAGAGAACAAAAAAAAGCTAAGCAAAAATGAAGGCGGGGCACGCACTTATAGGGCTGCCCCTTTTTTGTATGTACCTAGAACGAAATATTACCATCGAGTGCGGACTACACTTAAATATAGATTTCATCTAATTCCCTAAATTCCCACTCTCCCATCTATACAAAGCAATTTTGTTATACACTGGTTCAAACAGCGAATTAGAGGAAAATTTTTTTACTACCTCTACTCTCCCCGTAAGATCAACTCCCTGTGATTTAAAACCTTCCACTACTTTATCGGTCAGTAAGATTTCTTTATTTTTATAATAAGATTTGTCATGCAAAAATTTTGAATAGGTGTAAATTTCTTTATAGGAGAATGGTTCATCCAAATAAGTAAACACCCTTGATTCCTCCCATGTATAGACAACAAACTGGTTCCCCTTCTTTTCCAAATAATCAGCCAGTTGGTAGGTTGCGGGAAGCGCGTTGACCTGCTCATTTAATAAACTTATTGTATGGTAGGCATGTATGCATAAAAATACGCATGAAAAAGCTATCATCATTCGATTTTGAAACTTAGAAAGGACTACAACAAATAAACAAAATAAACTTAAACTAACAATCGGTATGATATGTCTAGGCTTATCAATATTCTGAGCAAATAGTGCCCATAAAAAGTAACTCGAAATAAGAACCATTAAAAGCTGGGCCAAGAAATTATGCTTAAGCTTTTTTAAAATGTCCCAATGGACTGCCTTTAAAATGCAAAAAATATAGATGATATACATACCTGCTATAAGATAGGACCCAACTGCGGTACCAATCCAAATTATATTAATACCTATCAGCTTAAAAGCGCGTTCTAACAAGGATCCATTAGTGGAGGCAACTGTTCCTCCCCAATCATTAAAATGGCCATCCGTAAAAGCAAGTGCAAGCTTCATAAATCCGAGCAAGCTTCCTTCCGTAACTGCTACTGCACCAACCCATAATAATTGAAAGAAAATCGCTAGCAATCCAAGCGTAGCAATTTGCTTTATTTCCAGTTTTCTATTTTTCCATTGCTTATAAAAAGGTAAAACAATTCCAATAGAAAATGGAAGATACGATAAGCGGATACCTAACAAAACACTCAATAATAATAGTGGTAATATTTTAGACCATAGGTTTTGTTTTTCATCTGCTACATAGATGCTCCAAATATACCACCATAAAACAGCAACGGCAGCCCCTTCTGACATGGGCTGATTCACCATTAGAATGACATAGCCCGCTGAGTACACAAGCGCACTAATCAATAGACTTAAAGGTTTTGAAAACTTAATCCGTGATAGCCTGTATATCGGAATGACGGCACTTGCATACATAATTATGTTAAACAGCGTCAATGAAGCAGCTTTGTCAGAGATCCATTGATGAAAAAAATATCCTCCCAAAATGAAATAGGGGTAGCCGGGAAAATGGGGCTGCATCGCTAATAAATCATAACGTTCAAGCGCTAAAGCAAAATCAACTTGGTCATAGGTTGAAGCATATGAATTCAAATTAGTCAATTGTCCTATGAGTAAGAATAAAATTAATAGGAAGCTAAAAATAGATAGTACACATATTTTTTTCTTTACCAAAATTTTCACACCTTTAGAGGGCTATCTCTTTATATAAAAAGTACAAGACATTCGCCTTGTACTTTTAAGAAAGCTATTTTACTTGTGTTTTCAATGAAGTTACTTCTACTTCTTCATCCAATTCAGGATTTGTTGAATCATTTATTTTTTCGTTAGGCTGGTTGGCAATTAACAGATAAATTCCAACAAAATAGCCAATATACGCAATCACTTCTTCAATAGATGGCATAGAAGAATAGCCAAATAATGCTTTTAAGAAAATACCAACTTGACCTGAAAGTAATGGTGCAACGCCATTGTCCCGCAAGTAATGTTGATAATCAATCGGATGTTCTGGAAGTAGCCAAGTAATATCATACAGATGCGGGATCACACTGCCAATAATTTGCACATCCTGCAATATTGAGATAGCCTGCACTAAAAGCCCGGCAGAAATGAAAATGATGAATGCTCCAGTCACTTTAAAGAAAGTTTTCAAAGGAATACGCATGGTACCTTTAAAGAAGAAATAAGCTACAACTGCTGCGATCACCGCGCCGGAAATTGCGCCCCATCCTTCTAGAGCTGCCCCAATATTTCCACCGGTAATAGCTGCAAAAAAGAATACAGTTTCTACCCCTTCACGAAGTACAACAAGGAATGAGTGAACAACCATCCCAATAATATTTCCAGTGGAGACAAACTTATTCATTTTCCCTTCCATGTTTCCTTTTAAATCCCTACTATGCTTTGCCATCCAAAAAACCATTTGGGTTAGGAGAACTGTAGAAATAAGCATAATGCTTACTTTTAAATAAATTTCATTCCCCATTGCAGCAAATCCGGTAAAAACGACTTGGAAAAGCATGGCTATTCCGACGCTTGCAATGACAGCAAGGCCAGCTCCCAGCCATACGTATTTATTATACTTGGAATGGTCCATTCTCTTTAAGTAGGTGATAATAATCCCAACAATAAGAAGAGCCTCAAGTACTTCACGAAATGTAATCAACAATGCTTGTATTTCCACAGTCCTTCTCCCTCCCTACGGTTACCTGTTTCTATTTACGCTTCTTTTTACGTACTGTAAAGATCACAATCCCAATAAGAACGGCTATTATTAACAGGATTGGCATCCAATTTCGTATATTAGATAGGTCAGTCCATTCTTTATTCTTTACAGATTGTGTTTCGGTTGCACTCTCTGAAAAATGTCCTACCTCTAAACTTTTTAGCTTAAATTCCTTTTGTAATGCAGATAGGATTTCTCCCTTTTTCTTTTTAAATTCATCTAGGTTTGATTCTTTCATCCCAACACCAAATAATCCTGGATTTCCAAGTGAAGCTAACGTCTCATCAAATTTTGTTTTAAGCGCTTTATCCAAATCTGGATTAACAGATTCTACTCTTGGAGAGAGGGCTTCGTAAGTTGCATATGCTTTCGCCAACAATTTTTTACTTGTATCAAACTCAGCAAAATTCCCCTCTATACTTTCTAATCTTCTAGCAATATTAAGGACTAACAGTTTCTCCATATTTTGGGTGACGGCTTCTTTATCTTCTTGTTCAATACCGGCTAGAATGATTTTAGAAGGCTCTGGTCCCATATGCATATCGACTTCTTGTTTCACCGATTCATAAATTTTTCTAGCTTCAATAAAATTGGGCGGATTTTCATCCAACTTAACAAGCATCTCTTTATAGACTTCTGCCACTACTTCTTTATTAGGATCACCATATGTATAAGCATTAGCTGAAATTGTAAAGATGCTATTAAAAAAGAACATCAATAACAAAGAAAAAAGAATAGGCTTTTTGAACATTTACATTCCTCCTACATATTAAATGATAATGATTATCATTATGTTTGTCAATTTAAATTTAATACATGAGCTGAAAAATCAACATTCACTTTTTGAACAGGTCTACCCATCTCTTTTAAAATTGCAGGGAATACTTTTGTAAGATAGCCTCTAAATGTAATGAAAGATTCGCCAGTAGATCTGACTTGATACTGAATGGGAACCTCTTGAACACGAAATCCCTTTCTAACTAAATTCAAGGTAAGTACTTGTGCGTAGTTATAGTTATGGATAATTTCAGCATGTTTTAAAGCTTGTTTCGAAAAGGCCCTCATGCCAGATTGCCCATCATAAATCCACTTTTTCAATAATAGTGATTGGAGCAGCGTAAAACAGTAGTTCCCTAGACGACGGTGGATTTTCATCCCTTTTATCGTTCCTAAAAAACGGGACCCCATCGTATAATCTGCTTTCCCTTCAAAAATTGGCTGCAATAAATCAGGAATTTGTTTGGCAGGGTATTCCCCATCAGCATCAATCATAACGCCGATATCTGCCCCTCGTTCATAACATTCCTTTATCCCAGTCCTGACTGCAGCCCCTAAGCCCTGATTTTTTTCGAAGCTAACGATGTAATCGGCGCCTGAATCCCTCGCCACTTTAACCGTCTGATCGGTTGAGCCATCATCGATAACTAACACTTTCACCTCAATATGTTCATGAAAGTCCCTTGGTATTCCTTTTATAACTTCCCCAATAGATGCTTCCTCATTATGAGCTGGTAGAAATACAATCACTTTCTGTTGTTTCATTAAAGACCTCTTCTTTCTTAATTGCCTCAACTAAAATTTTGCCACGACTATGACTTGGAAATGGTGCACCTAAAAGATAAGATATCGTTGGGGCCATTGAGACGAGACTATGCTTTTGCTCAACCTTTTTCCCTTTTTCAATATTAGGTCCATGCATGAAATATGGCACAAAACGTTCTCCCTCGTCTAAGTGGCCATGTCCCCCAATCCCATCGGCTTGACCATGGTCAGCACAGATAATAAGTGTTGTATTCTCCATTTTCCCCTCTTGTTCAAGCCACTCTACAAAGTCTTTAACTAAGGCATCCGCTTCTTCAATCTTCTGAATGTATTCATCATAAAGAGTACCTCTAGAGTGTCCTGTTTGATCGGTTGCAATCATTTGAACGATGAATAAATCCGGATCTTGTTCCTTCATGATTTTTTTAGCCTTTTTCATGATGTTAGGATCTGCCTGATCGTTATGCATGACTGCTGTTACCGTTTCGACATCGGTCCCCATTGAATCAACGAGATGGGCTATTCCGAGCAGCCTGCCTTTTTTGCCAATCTTTCTTAAAGCGTCAAAAATACTCTCAACTTTGATTCCTAACTTCCAGACCATGTTGGACGTAATTCCATGTTCAAATGGATAGGTCCCTGTAAACATCGATGTGAAACAAACGACAGTTCTTGCAGGATAGACCGTTTCCATATTTGTATACTCGGTTCCGTTTTCCTTTAAATAATCTAGAAAAGGAGTGTTAGCTTGATAAAAACGTTCCTTTCTCATCCCATCTATAACAATGACAATGACTTTATCTGAGATGGGTTTGGTTGGATTTTCGAAGAAATCCCTTGTGTATTCCTGATACATTTTAGGCTTCCAGTCAAATAAATTCCGATGGAGAATCCAGGCAAAAACCAAAACAAACCCATAAAAAATAAATAAATCAGTATAATGGAATGTTTCAGTCGCTAGCTGATTTTTATAAAGCATTTCCCAAATAGATAAAATCAATAAAAATTTAGGTAATTGCTCTTGCGCATTCCCGCTCGTGGAATCACTATTTTTCAAAACCAGCTTCCAAAATCGAGTAAAATTCAACCATGTTGTCCCAATTCTTAAATGATAATAAAGCGTACCCCAGAAAAAGACGGTAAAAAAGAAATAAAGACCTGTTGCAAATAGCAGTAATCCTAAATCCACGTCATTCCATACAATTAAATAAATCATAAAAGGAATCCACAGATAGTTCCGTAAAAATAAAGGAAAATCAAAGATAAAATAGATGGCTAGGATTGGGATGATGAATAAAAACGTTAGTAACAGTGAGGTTACATTCTCCACTAATCTAAAATCACCAATATGAAATAAAATAAAAGTTCCCAACACAAAAATCGGTGTGAAAGGCTTCCCTTCATTCAACAAGTTCCAACATCGGGCCGCCACTTTTTCAAATTTCGAAGCACTTTTCATTTTTAACTCCTCTCCGTTTTGTACATTTTTTTAACAGTGTTAATATGTATTGGATGAATGACGAGACAGAACATTCCTACTAAATAAGAGAAAAAGAATTTAATGGCATGGTTTATGATAGCGATTGTGTATCCTGCATGCAGATTAATTCCAATTATACCTAAACCAAAAACCATAACACTCTCATAATTAGCAATGCCCCCTGGAGTCACCTGGAATATTTGACCAGCGATGGTTAAGCTGTTTACAAAAACCAACTCTAGAAAGGTTGCCTCTCCTTTTAAAATATGAACGGTCCCATAAAGAACACTCGCCTCTACCACCCAACTCAACAATGTGGCCAAAAAAATAATTGCTCCATTTATTCCAAATAAAGAGCTTTTTAGTAAAGCAATTTGTCTGTTTAAAAAGGACGCAAAATACCTTCTGACTATATAAAGAGCAAGAGTGGCAAAAAAAACTCCACCCAAAATAAGCCATATAGGCATCTCATAGGTAATATCCAAAGCAAATAGTCCAACAAAAGCTATTCCAATTAAACAAATCATATCCATTGCTCTAAGTGCAATGACAGAATGAAAAGCCTCATCCCGCTTTATAAGTTTCTCTCTTTTATATAAAATTTCAGCCCGAACGAAATCACCAATTTTAATAGGAAAAAGGTGGTTTATAAATAAACTATAAAGTATACCTAATAAACAGGTAAGAAAACTCACCCTTCCTCTTAAGTAACGTTCCCAAGCTAAAGCCTTCAGACAAAAAGAAAGAAAATATAGAAACAGCATAATAAAAAGCCAAAGAGGATTTTGAATGAATTGCTCACCAGCCATCCGTATAGTACGAACATCCAAAAACATGATCGTCAATACAATAAATAATACGATGAATAATGATGAGATAAATGGCTTCATGAACTTCTTAGAGAAACGCTTCATACTCTTTAGCCCACTTCACGGTTTCCTGTAATCCCTTTTGAAACTCTATTTTTGGTCTGTAACCCAAGATGTCACTAGCTTTCGAAATATCTGCCCACGTCTTTTGGACATCCCCTTTTCTGGAACCTTCCCTCTTGAACGATAAATTTGGAAAATAAACGCTCAATTCGGAAATCAGAGTTTCCATAAAAATAGGTCTTCCTGAACCAATATTGAATGTTTCACTTGCAGTGCAGTTCATCATTGTCAAATAAATACCTTCGACGATGTCATCGATGTATGTATAGTCACGTGCACTATTAGAACCATAAATATGGATATCTTCACCCTTCAATAGCTTTTTTATAAAAAGAGCAATTGCCATATCAGGTCTTCCCCACGGACCATATACGGTAAAAAATCTTACTATATTTATTTGAAAACCATATAAATGTTGATAAACGTGGCAAAAGGATTCAGCTGAATATTTTGCAGCAGCATAGGGAGAAATCACTTTCCCACTCGCCATATCCTCGCGGAAAGGTCCTTCTTGGTCACCATAAACAGAGGAAGACGACGCAAAAATAACCTTTTTAACCTCCGCTTGCCCTGCCCCTTCCAATACATTGATTGTTGCTTTAATATCATAGTCAACATACTCCATTGGCTTTTCAATCGAATAGGCAACACCGGGAAGTGCCGCAAGATGGACAACGATATCCGGAGATATACTTTTTATTAATGAAATCGTTTCCTCTCGATTAAGTAGGTTATGATGATAAAAGTAAAACTCCCCAACCTTTTTGATATGTTCCAAATGGAGTGTCTTTCTTTCCGGGGAGTAATATGGGTGGAGACAATCGATGATATGGACTTCATGATCCTCTAGTACTAATCTTCTAGCTAGATGGCTTCCGATAAACCCAGCTCCGCCTGTAATCATAATTTTCAATAAACAACACCTCGGGTCATTATTTACCTATCATTATAACTAAAAGAAAAAGGAAAAAACCTTGATTGGTACAAGGTTTCTCCATTTTGTAATTCAAATGGTTATTTTGCTTTAGAAATAACGGTATCAAGAGTTGCTTGAATTTCTTTAAGTGTAGCTTCACCAACAGCTTTATCCTTGTTTTTTGCTGCTTCTAAATATTTTTGGGTTTTCTCAGTTAAATCGTTATATTCTGCCTCGCCAATTAAACCTTTAATATCTTCACCAATAACATTGATAAATAATGCACCTTCCAAAGCTGTAATGGCGGACTTATCTTCACCCCATGCTTCTAGACTCTCTTTATACTCATCCAAGGCAATTTTTGAGAAGCCACGCACAAATGCCTTATTAACTGCAACTGGATCTATTTTTGATACATCTGTTTGTAAATCGAATTGTGTTTGAATAAACGCTGCCTCTTCTTCGGCATGCTTATTTAGGTAGCTAAAAACGGATTGATAAAACGCCCAAGCCTCAGCCTGCTCGACTTTCGCTTCTTCAGGATTTTCTTTTGCTGACGCAGCTATTTTAGTTGCATACCCATTCGGAGTAGCACCAGTTGCAAGGTAGAAGGTTTTCATCAACGTCTTATCCACTACTTGTTTTCCTAGGTTGAATGCTAGTTGATCGTCAGCTTCTACTGCTTTTTCAATTTCAGCAAAGCCGCCTGCAATCACATCAACCATGTTTGTGCTATAAGCGTTATCGCGCTTTTCAACTGTTGATTGAAGTACTGCATAAAATTCCTTCGCTTCTTCAATTTCCTCTTTCACTGTGTTTTTATTGCTCCAATTTTCAGTGATTTCATTAAACTCATGCTTAACAGTTGTGTAGAATACTTTTTGCATTAATTTATCAAATATTTGTTTTACAACTACTTTATCCATTGAGCCATCTTTTCCAGCTGCCAATGCTGTTGTAATCTGTTGATCAATGGTATCTTCATTTTCTGTATCTCTTTTTTGAACTAATTCTTGTAAATTAGCCGTATATAATTCTGTTACTTTATCAAAATCTACCTCTTTGCCTTCTTTCGCCTTTGAAAGCTCATCAACAGCTTCTTGGAAAACTGCACCATAGCTAACTTTCTCTGCTGCCTCTTCTGCCTTTGTTTCTTCTTGCTTCACTTCTTGTTTTGTTTCTTCTTTTTTGTCCGAAGTTCCCCCACTTGTTGTATTACATGCCGTTAAAACGGTACTAGCTAATAAGAATACGGCAAATACTTTCGTTAACTCTCTTTTCTTCATAATGTTACCCCCGTTGAAGTGTTTTATATGTTGTATGTAGTGATAATGATTTTCATTTACAATAAAAATTATAGTAGAGAATGATTATCACTGTCAATGACTTTTTTATATAAAAATACGTTTTATATGTAAACAATATTTTCAGGAAAAACTTGTGATCGGACATTTGATATGTTTACAATCGATAAGGTACAGTATGTAATCATATTTATCCCTATTTTGTAATTTTAAATAATGAAAGGTATTGTCACTATGAGAAACATCACAATTATTGGAACAGGACATGTTGGCTTGGTGACTGGCGTATGTTTATCAGAAATTGGTCATCGGGTTATCTGTTATGATATTGATTTAGGAAGAATTGAACAGTTAAAAAAAGGCATTTGTCCATTTTTTGAACCAGACTTGGATCAAATGCTGGAAAATAATCTGAATGCAAACAGAATTTCTTTTACCAGTAATCAGCAAAAAGCATATCGACATGCCGAAATTATCTATATAGCTGTCGGAACTCCACAAAGGGAGGACGGTTCCGTTAATCTAGAATTTTTGGAAAAAGCGGCCCGGAATATTGGTGAAGGTCTAAAAAATGACGTGATTATTGTAACAAAGAGTACAGTTCCTATCGGGACGAATAAACAAATAAAGTCCTTAATAGAATCATACTTAAAGAAAGAGATTAAAGTAGATATCGTTTCAAATCCTGAGTTTTTACGAGAAGGAACGGCAGTTTATGACACGTTTTATGCTGATCGAATTATTATCGGAGCGGAAACAGAACAAGCTGCAAAAATAATAGAGGAAATCAACAAACCTTTTAATAGGCCCATTTTTAAAACAGATTTGAATAGTGCGGAAATGATTAAATATGCTTCAAATGCCTTTTTAGCAACTAAAATTAGTTTTATCAATGAAATTGCAAATATTTGCGAAAAATTGGAGGCAAATATAGTTGATGTCACGTATGGGATGGGGCTAGACACTAGGATTGGAATACAGCATTTAAAAGCAGGGATTGGCTTTGGAGGTTCCTGTTTTCCAAAGGATGCCAATGCGCTTGTGGAAATTGCCAATAAGAATTCTACACGTATCGAAATACTTAACGCAGTTATAAATGTTAACAAAAGGCAGCAGTACTTACTTGTCGATAAAGCTATTCAACAATACGGTAGCCTAAAAGGGAAAAGCATCGCCCTGCTTGGACTGGCCTTCAAACCAAACACAGATGATATACGTGAGTCTAGTGCGATTGCGCTTGCAAGACTTTTAATCAATGAGGGTGCCATCGTAACAGCCTACGACCCAAAAGCAATTGAAAAAGCAAAACTCTTACTTGGTAATCAAATTCAATACGGTTCAACCATCGAAAGTACCCTTTCAGGCAAAGAAATGGCCTTCATCGCTACAGAGTGGGATGAAATAAAGTACTTTCCTCTAGACCAATACGGTAAACTCATGAAGTTCCCAATTGTACTTGACGGACGAAATTGCTACTCTTTAAAGGAGGTTGAAAAGTACAAGATGGACTACATTTCAATTGGAAGACCTGCTCTTTTAAAGGCAAGTACTTAATGAAATCCTGAAGGGCAGGGAACTCCCTGCCCATTTTTGTTATGAATAATCGTTATATTAAAAGTAGCTTATTAGGCAAGACGGGCAGCCTCATTTAATTGTTCTGTAGCTTTGACAATTTTCCCCGTAGCCGCACCAATGTCATTAATAATCAACACTAAATTTTCCATATCCCTTTTTGAGTTTTCTACTGATTCAAGGTTTTCATCGGCCGCTTTTACGATGCGGTCGAAGGCCTCCTGCGTCATCGCCGATTTATGCTGTCCATCCATTGTCAGTTTTTCGACCTCGTACAAACTTTCAATCACATTGTCCTTTTGGAGAATAATCTGCTCCGTAAACTCTTGGATTAAATCAACTGATTTATGGGTTTGTTCCGATAGCTTTCTTACCTCATTTGCCACAACTGCAAAGCCTTTTCCTTGTTCACCGGCACGGGCAGCTTCAATAGCTGCATTAAGGGCCAGCAAATTGGTTTGGCTCGAAATATCTTCCACAATGCCGACAACTTCACGAATTTGTGATGTTAATTGATTGAGAGAATCAACGGATTGTTTCATTGTAACTGTACTTTGAATAACAGACTGAATTTGCTCTTCCAATGAATGAAGCTGTTCCTGGCCTTTTTCTGCAAGCAATTGTGTCGCCTTTGATTTTTCAGCTGTTTGCTGTCCTTCCTCACTCACATTAGTACTTTTTTGAATTAACTCTTCCATACTTGCACTTGTCTCTTCTGTTAGTGCAACGAGATTCTCACTTGTTTCAAAGATTTTATCCTTCAATTCCTCTTTTATCTTTTGGAATTCTTCCTCTTTGGTTTCAATATGAACCTTTTCCAAGGCTTCTATTATAATTTGCTGATGAAAATTCAAGATTTTTGATATCGTATTTGAAAGAATCACAAACTCTTCAACATTTGAAATTGAAGTAGCAACTGCGCTTTGAATATGTTGGGATAAAATTTGAAAGCTAGCAATATACCATTGTGGCAATACTCCGATTGCATGGTGGTTTCTAGCCAACTGTTGAAGAAATTCAATATAAGCATCATCATAATGTCCATTAAACATAGTTACCAATACGTTGGCATGGGCCCTCACCCATTTTTCTTCATTTGAATATGTAGCAACAACAGTCTTGAATTCAGGAATGTTGGACATTGCAAAATAATACTCATTTGCAATACTTGAGGCATGTTCTTTTATGAATGGCTGCAGCGTTTTACCAATTTTTAAGTCTTCTAATGTTAAACCTAATGCCGTCGCTTGATTACAAATTGTATGATTTGAAATAGACAGTACAGCTGATTGTTCACTTGCTTGTTCTATCCAACTTGTTACATTGCTGGATTTAGTTTTATGTAATAGAGCGCGAAATGCCAAAGTAAAAACCCCCATCTTAATATCACTAGGTTGCAATTATGTAAATATTTTATTTTATATTTGGATATGATTCTACATTTTTTGACAATAGACAAAATATTGACTTATTTTGATTAAAAAAAGCCAATCAAATTTCGATTGATTGGCTCTATGATTATTTATTAATTTCTATTTTTACCCATTAAGCAGCTTTTTTTATTCTTTTAAATCCTTGTGAAAAATAAGCTGGCCCAATGAAAATAACTTGCTTCCGTTGATGGCTAAATAAACTGCAATAGCTAGGAATGCCAAATCCAATTCATATCCAGCCATCTGACCATTTCCTAACAGACCAACAGAAAGTTTTACCTTGAGGATCGCCCCAATCATCAACAATCCATATAACACGGAAACCAATTTTGTGCCGATGCCTAAAATTAATACAAGCCCACCAACTAATTCGATTGTGGCTACACCATATGCCATAAACCCTGGTAAGCCAATGCTGTCAAACCAGCCTACAATATTTTGAATGCCACCTTGAAACTTTACTAATCCATGAATGAAAAATAATGCCCCTAATGCTATCCGTAGTATAAGTGCTCCGACTTCGCTCTTTAAATTCACTTTTTTACCCTCCGTTGTAATTGTGATAAGTAAATATAACTTATAATATTAACATCTCTCTTTAGAGATTCATTAATTCGAGATATTTTAGAATAAAAAAGCATCTAAAGCATATTGGCCAGGACCGGTTAAAGCAACACCAATAGTAACCGCAAGTACCGTTAGATTATACTCATATCCATTTGATGTAGCCCACAACCCGTTTGCACCATGCACTTTAGCAATCGCGATGACCATCGTTCCAGCAATGATAATTCCTGCAAGTGAAGTTAATAATCCTAAAGCAAATAAAATCCCTCCAATTAACTCTGCCAAGCCTGCAAGCAGGGCCATGGTTGCTCCTGGTTTCATGCCAATAGATTCAAACCATCCTCCGGTTCCTTTTATACCATAACCGCCAAACCAACCAAATAACTTTTGCGCTCCGTGCCCAATAAATAAAAGCCCTATTACCAATCTAATTAATAATAAACCGAGATTAATCATACTATTTCCTCCTATTTTTTAAAATTGTCTCTAATTCGAGATATCATTCCAAAAAATGTTTATTATGTCAGTTTAATATCTCGAATTATTTTATTTTGAATTATTTTATCTCGAATTCATGATATTATATTAAAACATATTAATTTCTGTGTCAATAAATATTAATAAAATAATTAGGAAGGATAGATGAACAGAAGAAAATTTCTCTAAATCTATCCTTTAATGTGCGTTTAATTTAATGAAAAAAATTAACTTTCAGTTTGAGTGATCTTGCTCACCACTTGGCTTAACGCCTCACTGATTGGAGTTGCCGGACGACCAAGAAGTTTTTCGATATCATTACTTACAGTCTCGAGTGTGCCTTCTCGGATGCTTCTTTGAATTTCAACAAGTAAAGGAATAACAAAATCCGGAACACCAGCATTTTTCATAATATCAGCATATGTGGTGTCATCAACCTGCTCCACAGTTACTTCTTTACCCAGTACCTTACCAAGTGCAGATACCAGTTCCTCCTGAGTCAATGACTTGCTGCCGGAAAGTTCATAAATTGTATTTTCATGTCCATTACCAGATAGTACCGCAGCTGCAGCTTCCGCATAATCTTGTTGTAATGCCCAGCCTACTTTTCCATTTCCAGCTGATGTTACCCATGGAAATCCTGCAAGGGCCCCTTGAATGCTTGGAATTTCATTCTCCAAGTACCAGTTATTGCGTAAGAAGGAGTAAGGGATCCCTGTTTTTAAAATTGCCTCTTCTGTTGCTTTGTGGGTTGGAGCGAATACGTTTTTACTTTCCTGTGCATTCGCTAGGCTTGTATAGGCAATGAATGTGACGCCAGCCCGCTCTGCAGCTGCCACTGCATTAGAATGTTGGCGAATTCTTGTTTCATTGTCTCCGTCCGCAGAAATAATTAACAAGCGGTCAATACCTGCAAAAGCGACATCCAATGTTTCAGGATCATCAAAATCTCCATGTCGAACTTCTACTCCACGACTCCGAAAAACTTCCGCTTTCTCTGGGTTACGAACACTGACAACCAGTTGACTTGCTGGAATAGTCTTTAATAAGGTTTCTACAACTTTAGTGCCAAATTTCCCGGTAGCACCTGTTACTAAAATTTTCATTTCTATCCCTCCAAAATGATGTATTGAAATATTTATGTTAATACAACTTCAACTATATTGTAACTAATCCTGTTACATGTAATCATTTTAGTTACAATTAGTATCTTTGTCAATAAAATTTAATTATAATCTTAATAGTGTATCCAAACTTTAGAGTATAATATGGTTGTAACCAATATAATTACACTTAGAAATCTATTCGATATAAAATGCGGGAAGGTGATTACATTATGTCCATTAGCAGCCGATTTTCTGTAGGGGTTCATATATTATCCCTTATTGACATGAATAAAGAGGGAATCAACTCCTCAGAGTATTTGGCAGGAAGTGTAAACACAAATCCTGCCTTGATAAGAAAAATTATTGGAATGCTAAAGAAAGCTGGGTTAGTAGAGGTACACCCAGGAATTGCAGGGGCAAAGCTTGCAAAAGAACTATCTGATATTACATTGTTGGACGTTTATAAGGCCGTTAATGTTGTAAAAGACAACGAATTATTTAGTATTCACGAAAATCCAAATCCACAATGTGTGGTAGGCAGGAACATTCAAGAAGCAATCAATCCAATCTTATCATCTGCTCAATTAGCATTAGAAAAGGTACTAGAAAATATAACGATGGAGGATATTGTTAAGGATATTGTGGAACAGGAAAATAAAGGTTCAAATTAAAAAAGTACCATTTACACTTAACGGGTTCAGTTCTTGGAGAGTTGCTTGATTAACTTTTAGTATATAAAACTTGGGTTTGGCAATAATTAGTTGTGGAGGTGATAATCATGGCTGAAATTAAATTTTTGGATAACGGTCCGATCGTAGCAACAGGAGTAACACTAGTTGATGGTGAAGGAAATCAAATGGAGTCTAAATCAGAGGTATATCTTTGCCGTTGTGGCCTTTCAAATAATAAACCATTTTGTGACGGGTCCCACAAAGAAAAATTTGAAAGCAGTGTAAGAGCTTAAAGGGCAGAAATTACCGCCCTTTTAAGTTCTTTTTCATACAGATTATTTTAATGCCATTAAGCTTGTGGGTTTACTTCTAACTCTACTTTAATTTTGACTTCTTTACCAACTAGTACGCCACCAGTTTCAAGGGCTGCGTTCCAAGTAAGACCGAAATCTTCGCGATTAATTTTTGCTTCTGCTTCGAAACCGTATACTTCTACGCCCCATGGATTTAAGCCTTTTCCACCGAATTCAACATCAAATGTAACTGGTTTTGTTACTTCTTTAATTGTTAAGTTACCAGTAACTTTATAGTTATCGCCAGCTTTTGTAATGCTTGTTGATTGGAAATCGATTGATGGGTACTGCTCTGCATCAAAGAAGTCTGCTGATTTCAAGTGATTGTCACGATCTTCATTACGTGTAGTAATACTTGCTACGTCAAATTTAAATGCAATATTTGCTGCTGATAAATCTGTCAAATCAGCTGATTCAACATCTGCAGTATATCCTTCAAATTGACCTTTTACCTTTGAAACCATCATATGTTTTACTTCAAATCCAATACTTGAGTGTGCTTGATCAACGATCCATTTTGCCATTTTAAAATACCCCCGATTAATTTATTATGATTTCGAGATATTTACTAAAAAATAATAAGGCTTGTTTTAATACCTCGAAATAATTTATCTTTAACTCGAGATAAATTTACCACATCTTAATTTTGATTGTCAATACATTTTGAAAAATTTATATTTTTATAGATGTTGTTCATTTACTTTTTTGGTGTTTAACCGTTCTTCCAAAATGTGAATCATATATAGGAAATGTTGGGCCTCACGTACAACATGATCACCCAATAAAGGACTTATAACATTTCGTATTTGACATGACCTAATGAAATCCAACCCCGCCTTCTTGAAAGCAAGTATTTCTTGAGCAGCATTTTCACTATCTTTATTCATTTTTCCGATAATCGGATATGTTGGCTGTTTACGATAAAGCATCGACTCTACATCTCTTGCCTGATTTAGAAGTGTTTCGAAATCTTCACCAAATTTCAGGGCGGTCTTGACTAAATTTCGTTCAGACTGGTCTAACAATGAAGCGATAAAACGGGAGTGCTCCATCATGATGCGTAACCAAAAAACATTCTCACTGATAATGGCATCTTGAATCGGGTCTAAAATACCTTGATTAAATTTCGTTAGCGACCGCATAAAATATTCCGCTTCTCTTGCAATATGATCAACCAGCAAAGGAAAGTTGAAACCACTTATCTTGCAATTGATAATTAAGAGCAGAAGATTTCTTTTAAAATTACGAAAGCCATGTACCAGCTCTATACTTTCTTCATTCAACTTTCTCACTAATTCAACATTATTTGGAATTTGGTAAGCCTTTTTTTCTTGCTGTTCAAAGTAATGGAAAAAACGATCCGTCTGTTGAATGAGATGGGTATCTTTTCGATTAAAACCCTCCCCTAGAAATAGTGCATGCTCTTTCATAATTCTTAACCAAAACCGGTTTTCTGTTAGTGAGCGGTCTACAAATAGTTGTTCCGTAAGCGATTCAGGTTGCGCTGCAAACGATTCTGGAGAAATTAACATCTGATTGATCTGATTGACATTCACATGGCCCGGAAGCTGAGGTTGATTCTGCACGGTAATCCCTCCTTTTATGTGTGGCTTACTATTACTAATAATATTGCTTTGTGGAGTGAATATGTTATTGGACAGTATCATAAATTCTAACAAAAATAGGCTGTTCAAAAGGTCAGTTACCCTAACCTTTTGAACAGCCCTCATTAATTTTTTGACTCATTGTTATTTTTCATAATTATCCGGAAGGTGTTGTTAATAAAGTAATAACAAGCTAACTTATTTTTTTCATAATTATCCGGATTATCATCTCTTATTATTTATATACCGTTAATTTTTTCATAATTAAACGGAAAAAATGTAAAAGATGTCATCTAGTATTTAAATATTTTTTCCTTCGATTCACTTCTTTATCTAAGTTATACCCTAGCCCTATTCTCTAAAATGCTAGGTAATCTTATATCTTCTTCCAGCGTGATCCTGTACTCACAGCAACCCAAAATAGGAAATATTTATAGTACGAAATCACTTTATATAATTCCCGAGATGTTCTTCTTTTTAACTTATAATGCCCATTTATTTATATATACCTCAATACCTTAACCGTCTTGGATTCAGTATGTAGTACAAAGTCATGTGTTAACTCCATATTTTTGCTCCACTGAACTGGTATTTGGCATTTTGCAAATTCGTACCCAGCTGGATCAATCCAAATTATGGAATCATTAGTAACAATAGGGAAGACCCGCCATTCTTTAATTTTTGTTTTACTAAAATCCCGTATAAGACTTACTTTGATTTCAGTTAGATTATGTCTTACTGAAAAAGATACATCATTTTCGACAAATTGATTTGACCATTTTTTTATCCTTATGGGATCTAATAATTCATCGACTGGAATGTCCGAGCTAGCTGCATAGTAATCTTTAGCTCTAGTTTCAGCTGCGGATCGAGTATATTCTACACCATAAGCCAACAACAATGCAGCAACAGGGTCCAATGTCCCCCATGTGATAAGTTCTTTTAACCAAAAAACAATCCATGGAAGACCAGTCTTGGGCCAGTCTTCGATGCTAGTCTCTTGGAGTTCTCCATCATTTAAGTCATCTAAAATCAGACCCATAACAGTCCCAAGTCCCCAATTGAACTTATACTCAAATTGCTTTTTGACAAACTTAATCCATTCAGAAACTTGGTTCTTTGTTGGTTTTCGTGTTACTCCACTGGGGTTTAACCACCAGGCTAATATCTCATCCCTTGTTGGAGGCTTTTTCCCTCTTCCAAAGCTATCGGGTACCTCAAACTTTCCTAGATTACTTATTAGTTCAACAGCTTTAATGATATATTGAAGCCTCTCATTAGCGGTCCATTTGGGATAATTTGTTCCTTTTACCAAATGGGCTTGTACCTCAACATATCCATTTAGAACAATTTTTCCAAATCGAGGAGCGACACTAGTACGATAGAGACGACGGCGGAGTTTGTTATCAGGATAAATCCTTTCTTGAACAGCACGACCTCTAACGGAAAACAACCTTTCCCAATGTCCAGACCGATTCATAACGTAATAAGCGTACGTTTTTCTCCAAACGTCAATTAAGTACTGCTCAAGTTCCGTGTTATTCATTTGTTTACCCGTCGTCAACTCAAACTCTACAAGAATGGAAAGTAAATACCCGTCTAAAGAGTCTAATGCTTCCTCAGCTTTCAACGCGTCACCTTCTCTAGAATCTTCAAGCGGCACTGTTTTTTCTAGCCATTTAATGAACTCATCTAAGGATTGAGAACCAGATACTTGCTCCCACAATGATAAGATATGAGACATAAGTGCACCGAGCGGGCTAATCTGAGTATTATCCATTCCTTTCAACTCTTCCGTTGTTATACCCTTAACTATGTGCTTATAGTTATTGTGTGATGTCCTACTATTATAATTAAGAGGTTTTGATTCAAGAAACACTAGGGTTCTACCCTCAGTTCCCCACCCCGGTCTACCTGCCCTTCCAGCAAGATTCTTAAATTCTGAAACAGAGATTAGTTCTCTATTGCGAACCAAGGTTGGAACCAGGACTGTCTCAAACGGTAAGTTTACACCTTCAGACAATGTTGATGTGGCAAGTACAATATAAACTACACGTTTTTGGACTAATTCAACTAACAGTCTGGCAAGTAACCCTGGCATATTCCCATGATGGACGACTATACCCTTTTCTAGGAGTTGATACTCGTTGGAATTTGGTCCAAAATAATCTGAGCAAGCAGACAAACATTTATTAAACAATTTCTGCAATTCTGGGTCGGATGGACTTATGAAGAATTGAGGAATGTACTCACTATCTAAAGTGTTATTCAAGACATATAGAAAATCTTCTGCATAGCCACCCACTTGTTGCGTAATTGAAATCAAAACAGAGTGCTGTTTCCCCTGTTCGTCAGGTTGTGCTAATTGCATGGCAGCCCAAAAAAGATATGGCCTCTGCCGCTTACTAACACCGTTATCCTTTTTTATGAATTTATTATTTAAAGACTTATACGGAAGTGGAAATTGTGCAAATGGTTTTTGTATAAACGGTACATCTTCTGTCCCAGCGTCTTTGTTAAAAACTAATGCATTACTATTTAGAATATCAAATCGGATTTCATATTGGCCAGATTGAGACCATTCAAGGCTTCCAATAAGCTGACGAGTACTACGATAGTTTGAGATTACAGGTGTAGATGTTTCGTCTCCAGATACCCAATGAGCTAAAGATTTATTTTCATTAGCTACTGCAGACAAGGCAATGATTCGTTTTTCCTCAACATATCGAAGCAAGCGGCTTATTAACACCTCAAGTTTTAAGCTCCTATTATCTGCGCTACGGAGATCATGATAACTTAGTCCATTGAACTGAACAGAGTGTGCCTCATCTATAACAACCAGAGAAACACGATTCAAAAAAAATGGTCCCAAAAACCTTATTAATGCTTCAGCCTTTTCATATGTACAAATCAATACTGTTGGTTCCATTGAAGTGACCCAAGCATCAGTCGGCCCCCAATCAGTGCCACCATACAAACCTGTAACTTTAACTGAATAACTTCCCAAGTTCCCTAAAACGGTCCCAAGTTTCGATTCTACTTCAGTGGCAAGCGCTCGTGAAGGAACTAAATACATTGTGATCGGAGCAACACTAAAACAGAAGGCTTCTTCATTATTTTGAAACATACTTTGAATAATTGCTAATTCGGCAATCGTGGTTTTACCAGAACCAGTTGGTGTGCAAAGCGCAAATGACCCATCTTGTAGTAGTCTCTCTATTCCACGAACTTGTGAATACCATGCAAGTGATTTGCTAGATTGATAGTTACTCCGAAGATACCGTTCAAACGCTCTCTTACCTTGATCATTCACACTGTTCTGGAGCCTCTGGACATAAACCCTCATTGAACTTGTGATATACTCCTGAAATACCTCTGATACAATTTTGGACAATAACCAAGAGTAACTGTCAGTACCGTAAATCATAAGATTTGACATGTCCTGTAATTTTTGTTGTGCTTTCTCAAGCCGTTTGCTTTCTCCCCAACGCATATACGTACATAAGATACCGAGTACCTTAAAAAGCTCATTTACAATCCTATTATTCAAATCAGTTGTTTCCATCTGACGAAAATTTTCGACTTTGTAATTACGATTTTCTTCAGCTAACTCTATTCGAAAATAGTCGATAACTAGCTCAAGTAATTTAGGAAAATCAGCATTTAGAAACGCTTTCAGTAATTGTGAATCATCAGAGTCTAAAACATCACTGTTCAACAACCCTAAGGAAAGAGCGGGATAGCCAGCCAATTGGTATACACCAGCTGAAAGCAACCGAAGTGGAAGTTGGTCAATATTCAAATCAGGGTGAGACAACCATTCTAACAGTTCTCCAGCACGTTTTAAGGCGTCTCTCCATCCCTCCACTTCAAGATCCCGTTCATAAAGCCCGACATCAATTAATGTAACCGCATCGGACAACCTTTCTGTAAATTCAGTGGATCTCCAACCTTTCAGGCCGGGTTGGTTCATTTTGATACGTGTATAGTGGCTATATAACTTAGCTAAAGATGGTGTTAGAGCATCACCGGCTAGCTCGGAATGAATTATTCTAAAATGTTTCGACGTTTTATCATTTTCCGTCACCTCTTAATCATCCTTCCCGTACACATCTTTAATAAGATTGTCTACGTCAGTTAAATGAACTTCAACGGCTGCCAGCTTTCTTCCCGCAGTATAATTCGGGTGCGGTTCTTTACGGGAAATCCAGCTCAATTTTGTCTTTGGTCTTTTGGGTGTCTGCCCACAAACATAACTCACACAATCGTAACGTTCAAATCCAGATTTGGTTCGATACAACTGTCTAAGAGCTTCAATCCACTTTCTTGCTGTTTGATTTGTTTTATAATCTTGTAAAATTTCTACTATCCGCATCAATTCAACTGGAATCAAATTTGCGTTGCTAATTTTGGTGTGAGCATCCGCAATCATAGCCGAGTCATGTGTTGCTGTGCATTTCGCTTCTAAAAAAAGGATTTTTATAATACTGTCGTCCTCTAAAACAAAAGCAACACAATCATCACCGGTACGACCAACAATAGCTTTTTTCATTTGCCCAGTCTGATGTAGCATCTCAAGTTGGTCAAATGCAGTATTATGCCATCTGAAGGGGAAAACTGGAACCTGCCATCTGCTTTCACCAAAAAGGGGGAAATTTTCCGCAATCAGGCCAGAGAAAAATTCACCGAAATAACCTTTTAAGGTAGTCAAATCAAAAACCTCAGGATATCCTTCCGCAGGGTCAAGGTCATCATCCCATTCTTCTAAAGGATCTAGATTGTCCCTAAGAAACTTTCTAATCTTATATCTGGCATCGTCATGAACTGTACGAATGACTGGTTTAAGTTCTTCAAGGACATCAACTCTTGCAATAGAATCTTCCCTTATGAGATTATGATTGTATTGCTTGTCCACATTCATCAATTCATCATTTTTAAGCCATGAAGTTAGTGATGAGATTCTCAATCCATTCAACATTTATTAATCACCCACCGTTCATTAAATATCTATTAATATGGTATATCCCAGTAAAAAATTAAATTGTTATATTTCGGCAAAGATGAACCTTATTACTTTGTTATTTAAATTCAGATTAACTATAATTATTTCCATTAATGTATAAAGCCTTTTTATGTAACATATTACAAAAGGCTAGTCCTCAATTTTCACGACCTACTCTACATCTATTGCCAAATAATATTAATTATGGTAATTATATCATTAAAATTTAGTGCAATAATATGGTAAGTTCTTTAATAATCAAAAAAGAAAACCATTGCAACAGCAATGGTTTTAAATAATCCTTTTATTATCCTCTTTATTTTGTTGTTCCTCTAATTCAAAAGCTTCAACTAAATTAAAATTTTTTATCATAAAAGGATTAGAAACATAAGGTCTAGCAGATATATCAATTCTGTTAAATGCTTCATATAGATGATTTTCATCAATTAAATCGCTACCACTTTTTGCAGCTAATCCAGTTGCTTCATACAATAGCTTATTTACATGTGACGGAATCCCATTTGTTGCATAAAATACTTTTTCTGCTAATTGTTTTGCTGATAGTTTTGACCTTTCAACAAATGGTAACCTATCATCAATATTTTTCAAAAAAGCTCTAAATTCAATTTGCTCATCTTTTGTATAGTATCTAAATCGTTCCAAACTGATTTTTGAAAGAAATCTTCTGTCTAGTTGATGATTAAATTTAAAGATCTTTTTAGATTCTGGATACCCACATAGGATAATTGGAACGCCGGCGTTATCGCAGAAAGATTTTACCCAATCAGAAGCTTTATTTAGTACATGTTTAGTATCTCTATCCAATAGATGTTGGAATTCATCAATTATGAGCATTTCTACCTTGCACCTATTGATAAAATGCAATAACCTACTTGTCATACTAATTTCTGTTCCTTTTTCGTATGCAGGATCCCCAAGTGAATATAAGAGTTGTGATGCAACGGATTTAGGTGTCGCACCAACTGGTACAGAAGTATATAAAATAGGGATTACCGTATTATTATCGATGATTTGTCTCGGAAAGCGGTCAGAATACTCTTCCAGGACCGTCGACTTACCTACTCCTGCTTCACCTGATAAAAATAAAGAGTCTGGTTTAACTGAACCTTTTGAATAAAAATGAATTTCTTCAATCTGAGTGAGAGTATTACTATATTTCGGATGTGATATTACTATTTTCTTTACATGCTCTCTCCTGTTTTTCACATCTTCTTGACTCGCTGGGAAACCATTTAATCTTATAAAAGGAAAAAGTTCATTCATGTCAAGCCAGCTCCTTATTTTCTTTTCTCATTGTCGCATCCCAACTTGGAAGATCTTCGTCATCAGTGTCTTCATATTCAATATACCACTTATCCTCTTCTGTAATCGAAGACTCTGACTTCTTCTTTTTACTTTGACTTACTTCTTGCTCATCACCAATTATTCTGATTTCATCATTTAATAAAGGTATAGCAATATCTGTTTCTGAATTGATAACGGTATTTGCCATGGGTTCTTCTGTTTTTAGCACTGTTTCCGAAATAAAGTCTGAATTTTGATACTCTACTTTTTCCTTGTTTCTCCTCCACTTTTTTATTTTCTTTTCGTCTATTTCTTGCAGCAATTTTATTTTCCGTTTTGCTTTAGCTCTATTACTCGGACTAAATGTTTTTCTAGTCTCTGTCTTTCTCTTAGAATCTAATTCCAAAGATATATGTGGAACCGGCAATTCAGTGTTTATTTTTTTTCTCTTTAGCCCAGTGTACTCTGCTGTAATATATTTATTATTAATTGGATCATACACATAAACCTTCCTCATATCGTATAAATCAAATCTTACCCGTACTTTTTCTTCCTTGCGCTTATACTTTTCAAGAAGATTCTTTAGTTCTATCAACTCTGAGCTAAAGTAATATTCATTTTCTATAACCACCCCCTGCTGCTGAATAGTCCTTAATACTGAACCACCCATAAGTAGTATTTTTAAAGAGTCAATACTTCTTGGTATTTGTATTGAGAGATGTTTATTTTCTGCCAATCCCTGAACCCATAGATTATGTGGTGAATCTCCTCGCCTAGAATCATAGCTATTTGCTACAATATCTACCATCGCAATATGAGCCATATAAATAAAGCCCTGTATTGTTATACAAGCATTTTTTTGAGAATCATACCTTCCTTTCTCAATAAAGTTTGAAAAGGTAGTTCCTTTCAAATTATGTATAAACATGGTGTTTAATTTTCTAAAAGCCCTCTCAATTGTACCTTTTTGATAACCTGCGTCGATTTTACAAAATTGAACTTCCTTTACGCCCACCTGCAAACACGCCTCTTCAAACTCGTACGAATCATTTACACTTGCATTATCAACAACAATTGTATGTGGGATTCCGTGAGCAATCCACTCATTTTCAACTAAAGGATAAAAATCCTTTAAATATGTTTTTGGCATTATTACGTGAATTAAACACTGTTTTAACGCTTGACTATCTACAGGCTTAAAGGTCACGAAGAAACCCATAGGCTCTCCAGTACACTTATCAATGGCATAAATTAAATTTGGCCTCTTTGGTTTTAGGTCACCAGGATCTATTAACATGACATCTACTGGTGTCCAATCTATTTCAACTCTTTGAAGAGGCCGATTTGCTACCACCTCTTCCTTTGAACCATCTCTTTTAAGCTTCGCTAATACCAACCCCTTCTTTGGTATATCAAGTTTATAACTATCAATTTTCTCCATTAATCTTCTTCTCAATTTTGAACGAGAAACATAGTTTAGGTTATCCTTAATATCTCTGTTAAGATTTTCTTCATCTATTCTTAAAGTAAATTCAGAGTATACATCT
The DNA here is from genome assembly GCF_054301215.1 of Schinkia acidoalkalinis. Next base: position 2,696,163 of record NZ_CP182573.1, on the reverse strand, counting down.
TCAATTGTATATTTCAGGCCTTGATAAGCATAGTTTTCTAAAAAGTGTTCAATTGCACCGTCTAAAATCTGTTCAACTTCATCAGATATTCTTGACCCTTTTGGTCCAGGTTTTAATGATACCAATGCCCTTATATCTCCTGTTCTTTCCCACCGTTTCTTCCACTCATAAAAAGCTGATTTCTTAACTTCTCCATTTAATGATTTAAGATAATCTTTGATTTCAGAAGGTAAAACATCTCCGTTTATAACAGGCTCTAAAAGCTTATAGCGTCTGATAGCTTCATTTTTTGATTTCTCCTCTAAATCGTCTAGGTTTTGAATATGAATATACTTTTTCTCTTCTTCCTTAATCCTGAAGATTAATTCGCCTTCCCACCACAAATTTAATAATTCATCTTTTTTCCATAACTCTATTTTTTCGTAATGGAGATTTTCTAATTCATAATCTCTCTCCAGTTCCCTCCTAATAAGGTATTCATTGTCTTTGATAAGAAATCTTGCTCCAGCTGTAAAATAGTATCCCTCCATTAATTGCACACCCTTTCAATTATGCAATTATCATTAATAAGTACCGAGACTAAATCTGTTTTTAATTGATGAGTATAAATTAAGTCAAAAATATTATTCTCCAAATCAGCATCACTTACATCTATAGTGGTCTTTAGGTTTTTTATTGATGTTTTTCCTCCTAACCCATCAAGAATCCTAATGATATGATTTTTAACTTTCCAACTGGTGGATTCTGGTCTAACTTCTGATAATAAATCAAGGTTTTCTATTAAAAAACCTTTCCTAATATCCTTCTCTGTAATCACTACATATTTCATATTTCTTTCGCTACAGTATTTCATCCCTACCTGGAATTTAATTTTATTCGTTTCATCCTCCGTTTTATCAAATGCCTTTACTTCATATAAATACTCCCTCATATCATTTTTCACAACAAGGAAATCGGGGAAGTAAACTCGTTTTTTCCCCTTATATATATAAACAATTTTTTTGGTTGGAACTCGAAATATGTTACGGTGGGATCAAAATCAAGTAGTTTAATAAAATCCCTTTCAAGTGTACTCTCCCATGGAATCATCCTATGCATCTTACTACTATTGTGCTTTCCTCTTGTACTAAGCTTGTTGCTTGCTTTTATTTTTCTTGCCGCTTTCATAATACCACTCCTTTTAATACATATATTCACTTGTTTTTGGTAAAAATGGGAATAAAAAAAAAAAAAAAACCAGGTGATTATATGTTGCTTTTTTATCCGAAACCTTATACTCAGGAGACACTATTAAGTTTTATCTACAGGGTGGCTAAAGAACATGAAATGGCTAATCTGAATTGGATATTTGAAGTAATAGCTAAGGAACTATCAATTAATTTAGCGCCCGAAAAAATCAATTGGCTAAAAGGAAATGATTTAAAATGTATTGCTGAATTTCTTGGAATTGAATTCGAAAATGCCAAAAATCTTACTGTTTATAAGTATTTTGAGAGGTATCAAATAGAAGTACGTAATGAGTCTAAAAATATATGGTTTTTATATAAAAAAACTCGATTCTGCCCATTGTGTTTGAAAGAAGGTTTATATCAAAGAAAGTCTTGGATTAGTTGCCATTCGATTATGTGCTTAGAACATAATACACTTTTAATGGATAGTTGCGAAAATTGCGGGAATATTCCAACTACAATGTCTATTATACTTGATGAATGTCCAAAATGTAACAAAAAACTATCAAATTCTCTTATAAATACAAATGTTACTAGTGGTTTCATCGAATATCAAAAAATTGTAGATCAAATAATCGAAAATTGTATATTAGAATTATCACATCCTTGGATCCGAGATTTTGCTACATTCTTTAAAACTTTAGATTTTCTCGCCCTTTGGACGGTAAAGATGGTTCCGTTTGAAAACCTCTCCATTATTAAAAACGATTTGTATTTTTCGGGTGGTATTCTTGAAAGGAATCACTTGAAAAATTATCGTTCAATACAACAGGCGGCTTGTTTGTACAGTTATGTATTTAAAATCATTAAAAATTGGCCAGTTGGTTTTAATGATTTTATAAGAATAGCAGAAAAGCAAAATGGTGTCTCAATCAATAGTTTTATAAAACAGGGAATTCCAAGAACAATCAACACACCTCTTTGGGACATATCCATGGCATTCTCAAACTATATAGCTAAAGAGAAATACAATTTAACAGGGGAACAATTTATAAGGTCTGATGAAGTGAAATTCCTATATCCAAAATTTAACGGAGGTATTATTAATTCGAATCACTTTAACCATTATAAATTAAATTATAAAAATACGATCCATACACTTATTGATAATGCGAAGTTGGAAAATTTCGCAAAAAATTTTATTGATAGTTACAATAAAGAGGAGTTTCGTGATATTTGGGGAACAAGTGCGAAGTCTACACTTTCAATATTATACGATGGACTTATAGAAGACGCCTTCTATTTTAAATCAGGAAGTGTAATTAACTGGATTATACCAAAATCTTCTGTATCTAAATTAGAGAAAAAAGTAAAAAAAGCATCTATGTCAACCATCATTAATCCAATCACATTCAATCATGCAGTAGAATGGATTGGACCAGAAAAAGCACATATACTGTTAAAAAAAATACTGAATGAAGAAATCAGATTTAAATATAAAACAAATAAATTATCGAATCTTTTACTTAATAAAAGCGATATTTATTACGAGATAAAATCAGAAATAATTAAAAAAAGTATTGAATCTAACTTTATTTCAATAAGAGATTTAACATTTATACTTGGAGTAAAAAAAAGCGATATTCATTATTGGATTATTAATGGTCGATTCGGAAATATAAAAGAATATGACTCTAATATTCCGATTCATAACTTTTTACATTTTCACGAAAAGTTTATGACAACTTATGAAGTTGCATTTAAGCTTAACCTTCATACTAAACAAGTCTTAAAAAAACACACAATGGGAAAACTAATATCTTTCTCTGGCCCTCAAGTTAAGGATGGAAAAAGGCTTCTATTTTGTAGGGGTGAATTTGATTTAAATTAAGATTTATTTATCAAAAGCTCTACTAAAAACAATGTCTTAACTACCCGAACGAAGAGGATTTATCATTCCTCTGATTGCTGATATGTTTTAATGTTTTAATGTTTTAATGACTCTTCCACATCTTGTTTGTAGAAATCGACTTCTTTTTTATGACGTTCAATTAATTCTTTTAAGCAAGCAATGAAGAAATCCTCTAAAAAAACTGTAAGCTTACCATAAAATTCAGTTACCATTTCATGAAGAGTAATAATATTTAATCTAGGTGCTTTAGCAGTGGATATATTTACCAAAGCAGTTCCGTTTATTCCATTTCCATTATCCTCACCCATTTCCAATTCAACAACTTCCAATCCGTATGTTGGTTGTAGGAGATGATCTCTATGTGTTAATGAATGACGATATTCTTTAAACTCTATTGATACACCTTCGTCACTCTCAAGTTCCTGAAAAATTTTATTTATAAGATGTTCAGGATATCCGTTACTTAACTTTGTTTTAACGGTAAAGAATGAAATTTTTCTATATGGCAAATCTAAGCTTAATAATATATTTAATGGATGGCCTATCTTTTCTAATATGGAGAAAGCTCTATATGATATATTGTCTAAATAGTATTCCGCGAGGTGTTCATAATAACCTCTTTCATCTGAATAATCATCTTCTTTAAATTTTTTACAATATTCGTTAATAATGGCAGTAGCACAGATTAGGGAATGTCTACATACATCCCATTGATAAAACAACTCAGTTTTCCAATGATCAATTATCGGAAACAACTTTAAATGTTCATTTAGTATTAAAATTATCCTTTCATCTTCTTCAAAACTATTGTCAAATTCCCTATAGGCAGCTGCTGCTTTATCTAATAAATCAGGAAATTCATCTTTATATTTATCATATAATTTCTTATCTACGTTAAAATACACTTTCTTTTCCCCTTTTCTATGTAAAATTAATCTACATCAATAGTATATTCATTAAAGAACCTGCTCTTTTAGTGTAAGTACATTATTTCCAAACCTTATACTTATTTTATCAAGACGGGAGGAATATTTGGAACTTTCTTACCATTTAAGCGAGATGTCTTTGCTGCACAATAGCCTCATATTGTTCATCATTCTAAAGTAATTCTTGTTCAACAAAACTGCTTCTATAGTGAAAAGGCGTTCCTGCTTGTTCCAGAAACGCACCCATTAGTGCAATAAGGACTTTTCATTTAAGATAATATGGCAAGAGTATTTGTGGGATTTTTTTTATGTTTTCCAACTGTTTTTCAAAATTCCAATCACTCGGTTTATATTTCTCGTCAAACCAATTAGCTCCTGAAATAATCCAATTATTTTTGTACTTTTCATATGATTTAAGTTGGCAATCCTCATAGCCAAACTCTACACCACAACAGGGGCATATATCATGACTTGATGAATTACCATTTGGTCCATATGGCGGTTGATCTAAATTGGGATAGCCACAAACATGGCATATGTATTTATTCATTTCAGCATACCCTCACTATTAAAATACATGTTCAATTCTCGCCCCCGTTAGCTTAATAACTTCAACAAAAAAGAAAGTAATTAATGAAACACTTTGTCCCCTAAATCACTTCACTTTATAATTGGTTAAAATCTCTTTGTTCAAGGAATCTGACATATAATCAAACTTATAATGAATAATCAATTGGTTCGGTTCTTCCCATTCTAATTTATATGCACTGTCCAAAAATGGCTTATAGCCATCATCTGTATTAATGCTGGTTAAATAAGTCATATATAATCTTGAATTTGATAATTGGTATAGGCGACCATAACCTCTTTCAATCACAACAAATTCTTCTTTATTATCTGGTGAAGAAAAACTCGTGTATTCTGCCTTTGTTAGTAGATTTGGAAGGGGCGGTACTATTATGAAAAATACCCCTATCGCAATTATTATTCCTTTTATACCTGTATCATTGAACAAATAAATTAGCGATACTATTGCCACAATTATAAGCAAATTAGATAATGCCTTATGACTAATCCCGTTTGGTGGTGTCCCTATTTGAACAAATACTCCATTGAATTGTAATGTTAGCAAGGCAAAAAGTAATAAAATAGCTGTAATAAATATGATAATAGCTACCTTTAAAAATTCTTTTGTATTACTTTTTTCCACTCTTTATCACCACCTTTGAACAAAAATGGTAAATCCTTCTTCAATTATCCTGCTTCAATAGTAAAGAAGCGACAGCTTTGTTATGCTATCGCCTCCGTTACTTGAATAAGGTTAATAACCACTTACTATTTGAATTAAACCCGCACCAGCTTTTATTTGAGCCTCAACTATACCTGTTATATTGACAATAAAACCATCTTTATCATCAGTTTTTATATCAATGTGACCTCTATATGTATTATTATTTGTTTTCAAACCAACTTCCTTAATATCAGAGGAATCTATTTCTATAAAGGTAGTCGTATAACCTCTTTCAACCCATTTAATCGGAGGTTTATCAGCATAAAAGGGCATATCAAAACCAATTCGTACTTGGTCTCCCTCATGTGAAATTACTATCCTTTCAATACGAACATCATAACTTGTACCATAAGTCTTAGCGTTGTAAATCCGCGTTTATCTTAACTAGCTTTTAACGGGCTATTCATAGTATACAAAGTAAAGAAAACCGTCCTAAATGTTACATTGTAGACATGATATCTTAACTCTGTAAACAACGTATTCAGCGTAGCGATGTCTTTACAATGAGAAGGCATCAGATAACCTCGTTAGGTAAACCGACCATTTCTCAAGGGTCGGGCTGAGAGGTTAGAATCTGATGCCGCGAGGCTCATTGTCAAGACGAATACGTTGTTTACATGGCAACAATGAATAACCCTTGATAAGCAAAGGTTTTCTATTTACGAGTCAAGATAAAAGCTGTATCCTAACGCTACACCTTTACGATTTCGACCAGCCACTTTTTTCCCAATTGAGTGGGTGATCAATCCCTACTTGTTTAGCCAGTTCGATACATAACGTATTTATTTGGTTAATATAGTCCTCTGCAATCAGAAGGTTATGGATATTCTCTTTATTCGTCCCTTCATGAATGTATTTGTTTCGAATCGAGATTGCTTTTATGACCTTATCCGTGTCCAACTTTTGTTTAATCTCAGTCATATCAGACTCTGACAAGACTAAGCCAAGTAATTCTACTAAGTTTGACAGACCTAAGGTATTCATTATTCTTCCGATTTCGTTAATGTTTTTCTCTTCAAATTTTTTCTCAAATACCATATACAGATAACTCTCTAATTGGGTAACGGCTTGTACAATTCCATTCAAATAATCTCCACCATATAAGAGCCTTACGGCATTTACACCTAATCCGGATTGTGCTAATTTCGGGTCTGCACTTGCTAAAACCTTTTGTAAACGATCTCGTACATCTTTAGGAGGAGAAACAAAGCCTTCATATAAAGTGGCGCCAAGTAACGTGAAAAATCTGATTTCATTAAATTGATTTCCCTGTTGATCTAAGTTGGAAAAATGTAACGTATGGATGTCGTGAGGTGATATTTTCATCGCTTGTCTATGACCGACAACAGCTGCGTAGATGTCGAGAAAATAATTGTACACTTCACACATCAATTCCACAGCTTTATTCATCTTGACACCATCAACCTCTGCCTCAGAATCAAACATATCTAAATACCGATCATAACTGATTAACACTTTGGAATATCCGGTAATGCCAAAACGGTCATTTCTGAGGTGGACAGGTTTTAATTTGTCCTTTTCATCAACGTTATCAAAACCAAAGAATTCATGGTTATGATTAAGTGTATAAGCTCTTCTAGAAAGAACCTGTAATATATGTTTCTTTTCCGGATTTAGAGGCATGTGGATAGAGAATTGGTCATCTGGGTCTAGAAAAAGAGGATATGGAACATAAAAAATAAAGTTACTTCTAATATGTTGTCTGTCTCTTCCCTGTAAAATTTTTTGATTCACAACGTGAGATTGCGGTTCTAATGAGATCATATTAAACACCTACAATTTTTTATTTGGATTATAACACAAAGCTGCTTCAATACTTCAAAGACCGGTACTAATCCTTATCATATTTTAACATTATTTTACTTTTTCTTGTTTAAAGAAATAGAAAAAGCGTCCCTGCTTGTTACAGAAACGCCCCTGTTACTTTAAGTACATTAATTCACAATCTCTTTAACATTTTAAAATACTCTTCTTTTGTCTGTTATAGCTCTACTCTCTTTGGAGCTATCTCAGTAATAATCTCTTCAACAACTTTTATTATTTCGCTCATTCGTGTTTCTTTGAGAAGTACAATATCCAAAGTTTCTATTAGCTTAATTATAGGGTCTTCCAAAGATGCCCACTCTTGAATTAATTTGTTTCTTGTTTCTTTAACTGATTCGCTAGCACGATATTGTGTATCAAGGATGTGATTTATTGCTTGTTGAGGCTTATCTAAATCACTAAACATAATCTTAGGTTTAAAATATGCTCTGAAGTGTTGCTTCTTTCCGAACTTATTTTGCCTTAATAAGTTTAAGGCAGTTTCATAAGCGAGATAATAACAATCACATAATTCCTTTAGTTCTTCAAATCCCAATTTTGGAAATAGTGTTGATAATATAGTCGGGTCCAAAAAGTAGGATTCAATTGCATATTCATAGAGAATTTTTATTCGTTCTTCATCTATTTTTACCCCATTATCAGTACCTTTTTTAACTAGCGAAGCTTTTCTAGCTGGTATTTCTTCTCCGTCAGAATCAGTTAGCACCCAATATGGAGTTTTAACTACATCTTTATGTAAAATCTTAGCGTTGGCATAAAAATCCATTTTGTCATAACCGTCGGTTTGTATGATATCAATCTCTTTCATTGTGAAATCGCTGTCTAAGCCCATATTTGTCGCTAATTTGTTAATTAAAGTAGTGAATAAATTGTTATCGTCTTTTCCTTCTACGAACAATACAGCATTCTTATTTAGGATGTCTGATACTTGAATTCCAAGCTCTTCAATAATGGTGGTTGCCGTAGCATCCATAATACTTGATACTCCACCTACCTTATTTATACAATGAATATTCTGCTGGTCAATCTTGCTAATAATAATTGGTGAGTGGGTAGTTAACAATACTTGATTCTTCTTACTTATTTTTACCAAAGTATTAATCATTTTACGTTGAAGTGAAGGATGCAAATAAACTTCTGGTTCTTCAATAAGTAGAATCAAATTGCTGTCATTCATCATTTTAATATAAGTTTGAAGTATGGATAAAATCATCATACTTTGAAGTCCAGTTCCACAAGATAATATATCAATTTCCTTATGGGGCATATCCCTATCAATAAGCACTGTCTTGTATTTAAAATCGAATTTAAAACCTTCTTCAATTTTAACCTTTACAGAAAGCGTATCGGTACTAATTGCTTCCTGAAAGTGTGTAGTTAAGTCGGTTGATAAATTTCGGCATTGTTCCTCTTCATTTGTTGATATCAGTGCCTTTATTTCTCCATAGGTTAATTTATCTCGTGTATTAGGCAGTTTTACGAAATTTTCCTCTTCCTGTTGCTCTTGTAGTAATGATATTAGTTCTTTCATATTAGATTTAGTTCCAGCAGTAGTTTCTTTATCGGGTGTTCTTATAGCAGAGATAACCTTAATTTGGGGAATTAATTTACAGAAATCGTTTTTTGCAACGGTGGAGTCATTTGATAGTTTGTATACACTGTTTCCTCGTCTTGGCTTAATTAACTTAATTAATATACTGTCATTCTGCTCTAAATCCATACAAAACTTTTCAGTTGTTTCAGCAAACTTTTGTACTCGCTTTTCCTCCAACTTACGAAGTTCTCTTTCCTTCAGCGCCTGGTTACCCTCGCTCTCCATTATTTTCAGCATTGTTTTGTTAGACATTGATTTGTAATTAAAAAAACGTTCAATATCTTCATTAACGATATTAGTGAAAAGTAAGCCTATTTCTATATTTTCTTCTTTTCCCATATGAAAATCATCATCATTAATTGTTTTGTCTCCATAAAAGCACTGAATTGCATCCAATAAAGCTGATTTACCATAATTGTTTTTTCCAACGATTGCAGTTAGGTCATCAATATTTGCGACAATGTGGCTAATTGACTTGTAATTTCTGACCTCAACTCTGCTTAATTTCATTTTCATCTCTCCCTTTTTCTACAATATTTTACATTATTTAATTATAAAGGAAAAAGTGGTGAAAAATGATGATACTGTAAAAAATGTTGTTATATACACCAAAAATAGACCATCTTTTTTTGATGGTCTTTCTTTAAGTAAAAATGATATTTTAATAATGCACACTCTTGCTTGAATAACTATGTACATAACTTTAAATGTTGAAACAGATTTTGAGATTAAGAGTCTTATAGACTTACCAAAATTTAAACAAGTAATGGAGCATTTAAAAATGAAAATCAATAAAAGTCAATTAGCAAGAGAATTAGGTGTGGATCGGAGAACGATTGAAAAATATCTAAATGGTTTTATGCCGAAGCGTAAGAGGGAGAAGTCTTCCAAAATTGATGAGTACTATCCCATCATAGCCGCACTTCTTTCAGAGGATTCCAAACAGAAATTTTATTACCGTCGAGTGCTTTGGCAATATCTAAAGGACAATCATGGTCTTGATTGTGCTGCCTCTACTTTTCGAGCCTATATTGCAAAAACGCCTGAGTTTAATGCCTACTTTGAGGAAGACAAGCCGATTGCAGTCCCTACAGGAACCGCTCGTTTTGAAACACCAGCTGGGAAGCAAGCACAGCTAGATTGGAAAGAAAGTATTCCATTTGAAACAAAAGATGGGGAACAAGTAGAAGTGAATGTTGCGGTACTACTGCTTTCGTGCTCCCGGTTACGTACATTTTATTTAAGTATTTCAAAATCTCAAAGTGTTTTATTTTCGTTTTTAACAGAGGCATTTGAAGCATTTGGGGGTGTACCAGATGAGCTCGTTACGGACAACATGAAAACGGTAATGGATGAAGCAAGAACAGAGCATTTTCCGGGAAAATAAATGCCAAGTTTGAACAATTCGCAAAGGATTTTGGGTTTAAAGTAAAGCCTTGTATCGCAGGGCGACCACGTACGAAAGGGAAAGTTGAAACCACCATGAAATTATTAGATGAAATCCATGCTTACCAAGGTCAGTTAACATTAGAGGAACTACATCAATTTGTACAAGATTTATGCCACCGATTGAATCACGAGGTGCATCAAGGTACAGGAAAAATACCAATCCTTGAATTCCAAAAAGAAAAGAACCTCTTACACCAGCTACCAACTGACAAAATAAGAGATTCTTATCGCATCAAACATACGCTTGTAAAAGTCAATGCTTCCAACATGATTTCCTACAAATCCAATCAATACTCGGTACCAGCGAAGTACCAAGGAAAGAATGTAGGATTACAAGTGTATGATGATCAATTATGGATTTATTATAACACGAAGCTGATCGCACAACATCCTATAAGTCACAAGAAATTAAATTATCAGGAAGCGCATTATCAAGAATCTTTAGGGGTTTCAACGCCTACTTATCCTGATATTGATGATTTAGCAAAACGAAATTTAGCAGCGATTGGTGAGGTGTATCAATAATGAATCCAGTGGCCACGAATTACCAACAGCTATTACAAAATTTAGAGTATTTAAAGCTTAAGCAAATGACATTGCATTTAAATGAAGTCATAGACTTCAGCGTGAACAATCAACTTTCAATCATTGATACAATCATCAAATTAACGAATTACGAAATAGATGTACGCGAACAGAATATGGTTCAATCGATGGTGAAGGTCGGTGCGTTCCCACATTTAAAGGAAATTAAGGATTTTGATTTCGCTTTTCAACCTACCATTAATCAACAACAGATCTTAGATTTCTTAACGCTTCGTTTTATTGAGAAGAATGAGAATATCGTCTTTTTGGGTCCGAGTGGTGTTGGAAAAACCCACTTGGCAACCTCCATTGGAATTGCGGCAGCTAAGAAACGTACAAGCACCTATTTCATAAAGTGCCATGATTTGATTCAAAACCTGAAAAAGGCACGTCTTGAGAATCGCCTAGAGAGCCGCTTAAAACATTATACAAAATACAAGCTATTAATTATCGATGAAATTGGCTATCTACCTATTGATTCTGAAGATGCGAAGCTATTTTTCCAGCTCATTGATATGCGTTACGAAAAGCGCAGTACGATTTTAACAACAAATGTAAACTTCAAATCATGGGATGAGATTTTCCAAGAGCCAAAGCTTGCCAATGCCATTTTAGATCGAATTTTACATCACGCAACTGTCGTTGCGATTGTGGGGCCTTCTTATCGTTTGAAGGATCATTTAGAGAAAGAAAACGAGTGATTTTGTACATCCTTACGCAAGCAAAAGTGTGCATGATAGTGTTGACATTTATACTTTAAGTAAAGCCCCTTATAGTTGAAGAAGATTTAATCACTAAATCCCTTAAAAGTTACCGATTTATACAAGGATTCAGCTCCAAACTCGTGTGATAGTCTGCCTCTGCTGATTGAATATCTCCCTTTGCTTTATATACTTCTGAGCGTACCCGGTAATGAGTCCACTCTTTAGGCTCAATTTTAATGCAGACATTGCAATCCATTAGTGCATTATCAAACTGCCCCATTTTTGTATAAATTCTTGCTCTCCGATGATAGAGGTAGAGTTTTGCCGGTTCTACTTCAATGGCTATAGTGATGTACTCAAGAGCCTCTGTAAGCTGCCAAATTCTCTCATAAAATTCCGCATTGTCCAAATAAGCTTGTCTGGTTTTTGGATTTTCTTCAATTTCTTGCTTTAAAACCAATATGGCGTTCTCTCTCTGCCCTAGCTCCTCGTAAACCTTAGCTAAATGTTTATGATACATATATTTTGGAGGTGCTAAGTTAACAGCCTTCTTTATATCCTCTAATGATTTCTCTAAATTACCTAATTCCAAAAATATTTGATGCCGTAGGAAATAAAAAAAGAAATGCCTTTGCGGCTCTATCTGAAAAGCGATTTCAAGATCTTGAATTGCTAAATCATATTTTTTCAACGACGTATATGTTTTACTCCGCTCTACATATAAATTTGCATTTTGTGGGTCAAGTTTAATTACATCAGAATATTCTTTACATACTTTCTCATATGGGCTCTTTGCATTTGTACTAAGGTTTTTTGATATCTCAGAATGATTTGCATGATGGCCTAACTTACTTTCTCTACTCCACTTCTTGAAAAAACTAAAAATGTTCATTTTTCATCCTCTATTGTCATATTAGAACAGAATAAAAACCACCAATTATTCTAGAGAGCCAATAATAATACATATACCTGTTGTAATAAAAACACTCAGTCCCCCTCCACTCACTCTTTGATTTTGTCATGAAAACCCCATTACCTTTGTTCAACTATACTGCACCGATGGTGTATTTAACTTCAACAAATAAAATGTAAATATTTGTTTGATCAACGCCCCCGGTTAGCACAATAATATTTTATGAATTATTCAATAGAACTTTCATCCCGTATACATTTTTCAATGTCTATAAAGATATAGCTACTAATTGGATAAAAAAATCCAACCTCTTTGCTCAACTAATCTGCATCGTTAGTTTAAGTGCAAACTTTCACAAATATTAATAAGTTTATTTTACCAAGTAGTCGGATGTTTTAGTATAAAGTTGGTAATTTAACAAACTATGGCTACCCACTATATGATGAAATAGCAACCTATTTAGAGCAACCAAGGATTTAATTTTTGTATTCCATGGCTTTTTTAAATAAAAAGAGATGTAAATTCACTTTAAAATTACATCTCCAAACTAGTTTTTTTAGAGTTTTCTCTCACTTTAACCCACAAATATTGTAAACCGATCGTAAATACTAGAAAGTGGGGATATCTAGTGATTAAAATTTTGTGTAATCTAAAACATCACTAATTAAATATAGATAGCCTCCGTCTAATTCCGATCCGAATACAGGCTTAATATTTTGCTCCAATAACTGCCTTCTTAGCTTTGTGGAGTGTATATTTAATTTTACTGATAGCTTAATTAAAGAAATATATGTTTTTTGAAAAGTTAACAAGTCATCCCTATAAACACAGCTTTTCCCTAGTTTTTTTACTCCACTTTTTATTAAACCTGCGTTTAGCCACATGAGGACATAATCATAATTTTCGCCAATCACTTGGGAAATTTCTAATGCATTTAGTTCACTAGCATTTAAAAGGTTCCACTTTTTCAAAGAATTAACAACAGCCGTTTTATTAAATATCAATTGATTTAATCCCGTATTTTGAATATCTTTTTCATATGGACAGATTTCATTATTGGTAAGAAGGTTAATAAAATCTCCTATTTTTAATCCATAACCACTGGCAATTTTTAATGTCTGATTAAAACTTATTCTTTCTTCATTATTAACTTCTCCATTTACTTCATTACAAACTAACTGGTTTAGATTAGTAAGAAGAGCCTGTACACTACCCTTTGAAAATAACCATCTTTTAAAGCCATTTTCAGGTCCAAGAAGAGCCTTGATTAATCCCTGTTTTTCTAGTTCAATAACTCTTGAGGTATTAATACCTAAATAAGAAGCAACATCCATTAATCTTAAATTTGCCTCAATAAATTTATAATAATTTTCAATCGATTCTTTTCGAATTAGAACTTGTTCTTGACCAGAAAATCTCTTATATGTTCCATCTAAAATTCCGTTTTCCACTAACTTTTTTATTGTATTTGGTTTCATCTTTAACTTTTTGGTTACTTCTACAAAATTTAGGTAAGTAGATTCTTCATTTAAGGAAGTTTTTGACCTAACTATTTTATATTCTCTTTCTTTATCCTCCCTCATATAATTGTAGTATTCGTCCCTTAAGAAGGAAAATATAGGCAGAGCAAATTTCCTATGAATCCCTTTATAAATGCCTGATAATTGTAATATAGCTCCTTTTTGATCACGTCTTAAATTCTGAATTTTATTTAATAAAGAATAATAATTGTTTGGCCAATCTATGAATACGTTGTAGGTATCAATTAATAATTGTTGATATTTATTATCAAGTGTTGGAATCTTATTGCCGAATTCCCCATAATCGAAATAAATGGCCATTTGTCGAGAAAAAAATGTTAACAGGCTAACAATATGTTTTAGCGATAAATTATGAAGCGGATTGTTATTATTTGATGAAGTGAATTTCTTTGTTGATGAATAATGGAGTAATTTCGAAATTTCTATCAGGTTTTTGGGAGCCTGAATTGTAGGAAATTCCCTAAGTGGATAACCACAATTACAATACTCAATGCTGTATCTATTAGAAGAAATAAGATTGTGGCAATTACAACATTCGTTAATGAGCAAAACATTGTGCTTATAACATGCAATATTAATATTTAAATCCCATAATTTTTGTTCATAACTGTTTTCTCCAATACATACTGGGCAAATTTTAGAATGTATACTGGATATTCCACAATTATAAATCAGTTTTGTATAGTAATCATTTGATAAATAATCATCAAATTCGTTTACAAATGTTAAATCCCATAACACACCACTTTCCAAACCTACTAATGCTCCCAACTCAAATAAATCACTATTCTTAGGTGATAAATAATAGGTCGATCTTCTAGTTAGATTACTTAACTGGTATATCCATAAGATAGATTCATAGCCATTTTCCATAGACAGCCGCATTAAGAAACTTTTCAAACTCTCCCCCTTAAAAGGAAGGAGAGTTTGTAGCAATGGACTCATAAAGAATCTCCTTTTCATAAAAAGTGTTTTGGCGATGAGCAAACAATATTTTAGGCGACATATATAGTCCAATTATAATGCAAATCACTTTCCGACGATTGATGTATTTGATTCCTTATAAATATGAATTGTTCCGTAAAATTAAGAATAATCATTCCGAAGAATTCTGAACAGATTCCGGAAGTTTATGAAAATTTACACTCATACCGCTTCAATTGTCCACGCATTTTCATCATGGACGAACAATAATCCAAGCTCGTGATGCTCGCCGTCGTACAGCGCCCCTTGAACAAAGCGCACTTCCCCATTATAATCCAATACATCAAGCTTACAATAGGCCCGATTGGCTTGAAGTGCTTCGTAAAATTCTTTTTCAGTCCGCACTTGCTTCCCGTTCACTTTTGAAATAAATTCACCAACTAATAGTGACATCTTTTCGGCTGGAGAATTTGGAATGACCCCTAAAATAACCAAACCCTTATCGTTATTTGCAAAGAATGAAACATCATCCAACATTCTTTGTTTAAAATTAATAAATTCCCGGCCAATGATAGCAACAGCAGCGGCTGCAATTGCTAAAACTGGGAGCCAATAAACGCCAACCGTTAATGCTGTCACGATGAGGGCTAATAAAAGCACCATTCTACCTGTCTTTTGAATCGCCGCCTTTGGCAAGGAGGCCTGTACTTGTTGATGAAAGCCGATTCCAAATGGAACAGCTACCAATGAAAAGGTTGCAAATGGCGTTGTAATGACCGGCCACCATTCAAATGTTGACGTAATGGCGTCACCTGGAATTAGTAATAGCACAGGTACCATCCATAGCTTTTTCGCTTCATGGAAGCCGATTTGCTTTCCTCGTTTACTTTTTTTCAGCTTCGGCGAAGTATGTAAATGCCCTTTTCGTAAAATTAACAAGCCTTCCGCAAAAAGCAAAACTGACAACAAAATCGCGATAAAAAGATAGGAACTATTGGTTATGCCTTCTATCCATTTTGAAACAAGCGCATTTTCAATTTTTACATTTGGCAGCAACAAAGAAACCAACATCGCGATTCCAACGACGAACGCAGGTGAAAGCCAACGAGGCTGCGTTGTCAGCATAAAAATAATCGTTACCAGTGAGGCCATGACAATAATGCCGACCGGAATCACTGCCCCTAAAGCAATCATGACAAGCGACACAACTAGCCCAGTAACTAATCCTGACAAGACAAATTCGATCCATTCAAGATTAAAAGGCTGAATGCGGACATTAAAATCCTTCCGTTCCCGTTTCGTGCGCCGAACTCCAAGAAACAACGCAAATAGTAATAATATATAAAGAGCCGGATTTAGGAAAAACCTTCCTATCCCGTACAAAAGCTCAATTCCCCATGCTTCCAGCATAAGCACCATCCTTCATTAACCAAAAAGCTTTTCTATTAAAACCGTAATCTATATAACTAGTAACCACTAATTCTAGACTAATGAATAGTTTCGTGTTTGTCCATATGGGAATAGTTGTTAGTTGACATAATTTTACTCAACCTAAATTTTACAAAAAAAATATACCCGTATTCCCATACGGATATATTCGACAAGTTTGGCCTAACTCCTGCCAGTTTCCTGATTTATACAATACTTTGGTCGTACTGCTACCTATTATTTATATAGCGTTTTAATCGCTGTTTCCAGCTGAATATCATTTTTCTCGTCTTTTACTTCTTCGATAATTTTTTCTTCCAGCTTTTTCGCTGTGTCTTTATCGATTTGGCCTGTCACTGGAAGCTTGTTGGCTTCTTGGAAGGCTTGAACGGCAACTTCAGTTTGCTTGCTAAAGTAGCCATCATGGCGGCCTGGCTCAAAGCCTAGTCCTTTTAACATCAGCTGTGCACTCTTAACCTGTTCGTTATTTGTGTCATACACGAGTGGTTCTTTATCAATTTGAATTGGGCTTGAATAGAAATAATCCGGCTGTTTTACTTCTACTGTTGGTTTTATCCCTTTTTTATGAATCCAGTTACCGTCAGGTGTCAGCCACTTAAATAATGTCAACTTAATGTTGCTGCCATCCCCTAGTGGTACTGCCTGCTGAACGGTACCCTTACCGAAGGATGTTTCACCAACAAGGTCATAGCCGCCCGCTTCTTTTAATGCACTTGCTAATATTTCAGATGCAGAAGCACTGCCTTTATCAATTAACACGTTGATCGGATAGTTTTTCTTTTCTTTTAACGATGAGAAATAACGTTTTTTCTGACCATTGCGGTCTTCAATTTGGATATAGGGTTTATCACCTGTCACCAATAGCTGAAGGATATCCTCTACACTTTGTAAATAGCCGCCTGGATTGCCGCGTACGTCAATGACTAATCCTGCTATTTTTTTCTTTTCAAGATCCTTCAATTGGGATGCAAAATCCTTTGCTGTGTCTTCTGAAAAACTTGTGATTTCAATATAGCCAATTTTGTTGCCTTGATAATTTTTTACAGAGCTATAGACCGTTTCAATTGGAATTTCATCACGTGTCACTTCAACTTTCAATGTGCCAGTTACACCAGCCCGTTGAACCTCAAGAATCGCTTTGGAACCCTTTTCCCCGCGAATTTTTAAAACGGCTTCGTATAAATCAAGCCCTGTTAAGCTCTTGCCGTCCACACTTAAAATAAAATCATTTGGCTTCAACCCAGCTTTTTCTGCCGGTGAATCTTTAAAAGGAGCAACGATGGTCACTTTGCCATCAGTCATACTTACCTCAGCGCCAATACCTTCAAAGGATGAATCCAATGATTGTTCAAATTGACCGGCTGTTTCTTTATCCATATAAACGGAATATGGATCCTCAAGCGTGTTCACCATTCCGGAGATGGCGCCTTCGACAAGCTTCTTCTTATCCACTTTCTCGACATAACTACTCGAAATAAGCTCCAAGGCCTGCTCAATTTTTTGGGCATCCTTCTCTGTCCCCTTATCTTCTTTGGAAAAAGCAGCCCCAAACTGGGCGTTTCCATTTATGCCGTTAAAAAAAAGATAAGAAATGCCCGCCCCGGCAAAAAGAGATAATGCCATTAAAACAAAAACTATCCTTTTACGTATTCTCAAACCACTCACCCCAATATCTATCTGTTAGACATATTTCCTGCGTTATCATTGACTGTATCTCATATTTTTGAGTCTGTCTACATGATTCACTTTACCATTGTACCACTATCATCCAGGGCAGGAAAAGGCATCACACAAAAAGTGCGATGCCTGAAATTGTCTCTATACTATATGACGAGCTTGTACGATTTATGTTTCATAAGCAAGGTTAAAAATTAATATACTTCTTAGGATTTACAGAATTTGATTTAGCCGCATTCCATGACCCTTCGTGAATTTCAAAATGAAGGTGGGCGCCAAAAGAATGTCCTGTATTACCCATGTAGCCTAATAATGTGCCTTTACTTACCGCTTCACCTTCAGAAACTTTACGGCTTTCCATATGGGCATAAACAGTTGTATACATCTTTCCGTTTATATTATGGGATACAAAGACAACATTCCCATAGGAAGATGAATAGTAAGAGCGGAACACAATTCCGTCGGCAGCTGCTACGATTGGAACACTTGAGCCACGCTTACCGATATCGAGACCAGCATGGAGCTTGCCCCAGCGTGAACCGTAATTCGATGTAACAGGACCATTTGCAGGTCTCATAAAGGTTCCATCTGTTACCGGTGGCGCTTCTCCTCGTTGCTTTGCCTCTTGAGCGCGGCGCTGCTGCTCTCTCCATTGTTCATAAAGGCGCTTATAAGATTCTTCTTGTTTTCGTAAAATTTCTGCTTCCTCCGCTTGGTCCAACATCTCTTCCTCAATTTGTTGTTCCTGTGCTTTAAGCTCTTTCATTAATTTTTCTTTTTCACCTTTTTGTGAAAGCAGTGTTGATTGGTCTGACTTCAGATCAGAGCGCTTTTGCTCTAAACCATTAAGCTCTGTTTGTTCCTCTGTTTTTAGCTCTTCAAGCTGTTGTTTATCATTCATATGCTCTTGTAAAATATCTTTATCCTGCTGAACGATAACCGAAACGGCATTGGCACGCTCTAGAAAGTCACCGAAGCTTTTGGCCCCAAGCAAGACGTCTAAATAGCTCACGACACCGCCGGTTTCTTGTACAGAGAGCACTCTGGTCTTTAAAGCTTCATCTCTTTTCTTGATTTTAACTTGCAAGTCGTTGATTTGGGTGCCGAGCTTTTCAATTTTATCTTTCGAAGTTCTAATCTCAGCTTCTTTTTTACGAATTCTCTCAGCAGTTTCAGCCACTGCTAAATCAATTCGCTTAATTTCAGCATTGACATTTTCCTTTTTATTTGAAATTTGATTCATTTCACTCTTTTTTGCTTGTATATCATTATTTAATTCCTTACGCTTACCATGGACCTCGTTGATTTTCGTCTTTAGCTGTGAGCTGGCAGATGCGTGGTCGCTTGAAAAAGTGTAGCCGCCAAGGGCTAGCGATACAGACATAACTACGCTCAAAAACTTTCGCACTACGCTTCCATCTCCCCTAATTTTTCTATAAAACAATCAAACTATAAAACTACACCTTCAAAAACTTGCGAACGGACATTAAACTTCCCCAAACACCGATAAAAGCACCAATTACGAGCAGAATAAAGGCAACCTGGAACGAAAATGGACTAAAAGGCAGCATTTGAATAAATGTGTCATGAAGTTTTGGCTGTAGGACATCATATAAGTAGCTATAGCCCACCATGATTAAAACGATTGGTGTGAGTGCTCCCATCACACCTAGTAAAAGTCCTTCAATGAAAAACGGCCAACGGATAAACGAATTCGTCGCACCCACAAGTCGCATAATTTCAATTTCTCTTTTTCTAGCCACAATCGTTATTTTAATAGTGTTTGAGATTAAAAACATGGCTGTAAAAATTAAGCCAATAATGAGAGCAAGTCCAATATTTCTGGAGACATTGACAAATTTAAATAATTTTTCAACAGTCCCTTGGCCATAGTTTACTCGTTCTACATTGTCAAATTTCTCTATTTTTTTGGCAACTCCGGGCGTCATTTCCGGATCCTTTGTTTTGATTACAAAAACGTCACGAAGCGGATTTTCACTCTTTAACGATTCGAATGCTTTCCCTTGCTCGCCAAAACTAGCGATAATTTCCTGTAACTCTTTTTCCTTTGGAGAAAAAACAACAGTATCGACTTCTGAAATTTTCTTAATTTGTTGTTCGAGTTGTTTGATTTGTGCATCATTCGCAACTTGGTCAATATGAACCCTTATTTCAACATCTTTTTCAACAGTTGTTGCAAAGTTATTTAAATTCATCATGATGACGAGAAAAATCCCAACTAACAGCAATGTCACAGTAACCGCACTAACCGAAGCAAACGTCATCCAGCCATTTCTAGCAATATTTTTGCTGCCGTCTCTTAGATGTCGATACAATGTATTAACTGTCATAGCCGTACTCACCTCGTTTTTCATCTCTCGCGATACGGCCACTCTCAATCGCAATCACGCGCTTTCGCATGGAATTAACAATTTCCCTGTTATGCGTTGCCATGACTACGGTCGTGCCGCGGTTGTTAATCTCCTCAAAAAGCTCCATAATGCCCCACGAAGAATCCGGATCCAGGTTTCCTGTAGGCTCATCGGCAATAACAATTTTCGGATAATTGACAATCGCTCTCGCAATCGAGACACGCTGCTGCTCCCCGCCTGAAAGCTCAGCCGGGATGAAACGCGCCTTATGCTTTAATTTTACAAGATCAAGAACCTCGAGAACGCGCCGCTTAATATTGCGCGGATGCTCTTCAATAACCTCAAGCGCAAAGGCTACATTTTCAAAAACAGTAAGCTTCGGTAGTAATTTAAAGTCTTGGAAAACGACACCGATATTTCTTCTTAATAATGGCACCTTGCTTGCCCTTAATTTCGAAAGATTAATTCCGTTGATCATGATTGATCCTTTAGTCGGCTTCTCCTCACGGTACATCATTTTGATAAAAGTGGATTTCCCCGCACCGCTCGGCCCAACAACATAGACAAATTCACCTTGTTTGATTTGGACATTAATACCGTTTACCGCTAATACCCCGTTGGGATATTGCTTATAAACGTCTTCCATTTCTATCATGTACTATCACACCTAATTGTTAGTCTTTTTTAATTGAACATAAGCGATTGTTTTATGGCAGTTAGGTAAATCAGGTTTATCACCATCAAACTCCGATGCTTTTACTTTTGGTGATGACAAATTGCGTTTATCATCATCAAACTCTGGCGCTTTCACTTTTGGTGATGATAAATTGCGTTTATCATCATCAAACTCTGGCACTTTCATTTTTGGTGATGATAAATTGCGTTTATCACCATCAAACTCTGGCGCTTTCACTTTTGGTGATGATAAATTGCGTTTATCATCATCAAACTCTGGCACTTTCACTTTTGGTGATGATAAATTGCGTTTATCATCATCAAGCTCTGACGCTTTCACCTTTGGTGATGATAAATTGCGTTTATCATCATCAAACTCTGGCGCTTTCACTTTTGGTGATGATAAATTGCGTTTATCATCATCAAGCTCTGACGCTTTCACCTTTGGTGACGATAAATAGAATTTATCTACCATGAAACTTTTTCACATTTACTTTTGGTGGCAATAAATGACTAGGACCTGCCCCACTCCAGCTCCACGCACTACATACATTACCGTCTGCAAACCAAATTATGTGAGCGCGCGCTAATTTTAACAATAGAAAAAGCGCCATGAACTGATAAATCATGACATGCTTTTATATTATACCATCTTCATTCGCTATTTTGAGGCATTTTTTATTAAATTTATGTTTCAAACTACAGGAACTTTCGACAAATGGTTGAAGATTTTAGAAAAAATAAAAAGAGCTAGCTATGCGAAGATAGAAGCTCTTTTACATTATATATTCTATTATTTCTTAGCTGCTAACCATTCAGCAACAGCTTTAGCATCGTCACCTTGGATTAATCCAGCTGGCATAGCATTACGTCCATTAGCAAGGATATTTTCAATTCCAGCTTGGTCTAGTCTTGTACCTACTTTAGTTAGGTCAGGACCAACGCCGCCTTCAAGATTCTGACCATGGCAGCTTGCACAGCTTTGTTTGAAAATTCCTTCAGCTTTTGCAGAAACGTCATCTGCAGCAGGTGCTGCTTGTTCTGTTGTGCCAGTATTTCCAGCGTTATTAGCTGGCTCTTTAGCAGTATCTCCACCGCCGCCGCATGCACCTAGAACTAGTGCAGAACCCATGAACAATGCAAGTAACTTTTTATTCATTCTAGTTACTCCCCCTTAATAGTAGTAAATATTGTTAAGCGTACCATATGTTTGTACACTACCCTATTATAAACAATTTTTAAAACTTGTAAAAGGAACTTGCAAGTTTAAAAATGCATATCTAGTACTAAATGTTCTAAATTGTGACAAACTATTGAACAATTGCTATAGGGAGGACAATGCAAACGAACGCTTGGATAGATTACATGGATTAGTATTTGCAAACTATTCTTAGTATATCCGGGGAAAATTAAATTTTTGGAGGGGGTTAGTGGGAGGAAGGAGGAGATGTTTGATTTTATGTATTATTCGGACTGATTGATTGGTTTTTCCGCTTAGACTGTCCGTTTAAGGGCTGCTATCGGACTCCTTGCCTACTTTTTCCGCTTAGACTGTCCGTTTGAGGACTGCTCTCGGACTCCTTGGCTGGTTTTCCTACTCATGGTGTCCTTAAGCGGCTACCATACTGCAACTTCTACAACTACACATTATTTTGACCAAAACTAAGAACTCCTATCATTTTCCATACGAAAAAATAGGAGTTCCTACGCAGCGCCATTCGCTTTTAAAGCTATTAATAGGCTATTAACTCAACTTTGATCTTAAATAAGCATCAATAAAAATATCGATTTCTCCATCCATCACGGATTGGGTATTTCCCACTTCGACGTTTGTGCGGTGGTCTTTCACCATTGAATATGGATGGAAGACGTATGAGCGGATCTGGCTGCCCCAGCCAATTTCATTTTTCTCGCCGCGAATTTCATCAAGCTGGGCTTGCTGCTCTTCGATTTTTTTCTGATACAGTTTAGCCTTTAACATTTTCATTGCTTGTTCGCGGTTTTTAATTTGTGAACGCTCGGATTGGCATGTTACCACAATACCAGTTGGCAAGTGGGTGATCCGAACAGCAGAATCTGTTGTGTTGATATGCTGTCCGCCGGCACCGGTTGAACGGTATGTATCAATTTTCAAATCAACATCCCGCACTTCAATTTCGATTTCTTCATTGAATTCTGGCATAACGTCACAGGATACGAACGAAGTATGGCGGCGGCCTGAGGCATCAAACGGTGAAATACGCACAAGGCGGTGCACCCCTTTTTCAGCCTTCAAATAACCATAGGCATTATGGCCTTTAATTAACAATGTTACGCTTTTAATTCCCGCTTCATCGCCTGCTAAATAATCAAGCGTTTCAACTTTAAAGCCTTTCTTCTCAGCCCAGCGCGTATACATCCGAAGCAGCAAAGAGCCCCAATCCTGTGACTCAGTACCACCTGCACCAGGGTGCAATTCCAAAATGGCGTTGTTTTTGTCATATGGCTCGCTAAGAAGAAGTTGGAGTTCGAATTGATTCACATCCTCAGTAAGCGACTTGATTTCTTTCTCAAGGTCTTTCTTCAGATCCTCGTCCTCTTCTTCCTTCAGCAACTCATGCGTAACCTCAAGATTTTCAAAGCTATCATTCATAGCAGTGAACTGGCCGACTACATCTTTCAAGCCATTTGCTTCATTAATGACCGTCTGTGCTGCCTGTTGGTCATCCCAAAAGCTAGGCATAGACATCATTTCATCGAGCTCAGCAATTCTTTTTTCCTTCTCTTCGAGGTCAAAGAGACCCCCTAAAGCCATCTAAAACTTTTGCAATTCGATCAAGTTCTTGCCTTATTTCAACTAATTCCATTGTTCCTTCTCACCTCAAAAAAATTTAAGTATCTCAGTATTAGGGCCAGTCACCAGCGTGAAGATGGTGCCTAACCCCAACCAAAATTATTGTTGTGCACCATGGCAGTGCTTGTATTTTTTACCGCTTCCACATGGGCATGGGTCGTTGCGGTTAATATCTTGACGCTTCACGTACGGCTTTTTCTTTGTTTCACCTTCACTGCTACTTTCAGGTTTTACGGCCTGGCCTTCTGCCACTTTTTCGCGTTGTAGGTTGCTGCGAATTTGGGCCTTCATGATGTACCTAGCAACGTCTTCTTCAATGGACGCAATCATGTTTTCAAACATCGCAAAGCCTTCCATTTGGTATTCGCGTAATGGATCGATTTGACCGTAAGCGCGAAGATGGATACCTTGACGGAGCTGATCCATGGCATCGATATGATCCATCCACTTGGAGTCTACAGAACGAAGCACGATAACCTTTTCAAATTCACGCATTTGTTCAGATGAAAGCTCAGCTTCTTTTTCATCATAGTCGCGTGTCACACGCTCAAGGATAATCTCTTCCACTTCTTCAGGTTCTTTGCCTTTAATATCAGCTAAAGTCAAGTCGCCTTCATCTAAAAGATTACCTTCCACATAATTCACGATACCTTTGTAATCCCACTCTTCCGGTAGGGCATCCTTTGGCATATGTGCTTCAATGTTGCGCTCAAGCGTCGACTGAATCATTTTTTCAACCACTTCGCGTAGATTTTCAGCATCTAACACGTCATAACGCTGCTTGTAGATGATGTCACGTTGCTGACGCAATACATCGTCATATTGCAGCAATGTTTTACGTGCATCAAAGTTGTTACCCTCTACACGTTTTTGCGCTGATTCAACCGCTTTAGACACAAGCTTACTTTCAATTGGCTGACTATCATCCATGCCAAGGCGTTCCATCATCGCTTTCATATTGTCAGAGCCGAAACGGCGCATTAATTCATCTTCCATGGATAGGTAAAATTGTGTGATACCAGGGTCCCCTTGACGACCAGAACGTCCACGCAACTGGTTGTCAATCCGGCGGCTTTCATGGCGTTCCGTACCAACAACCGCCAACCCGCCAAGCTCCAAGACACCTTCACCAAGCTTAATATCTGTACCACGTCCAGCCATGTTTGTGGCAATGGTAACAGCACCAAGTTGACCTGCATTTTCAATAATCTCTGCTTCTCGTTCATGGTTTTTCGCATTTAAAACATGGTGCGGAATCTTTTTCTTCTTCAACAATTGTGAAATTAATTCAGATGTATCAACGTTAACCGTACCAACCAGTACCGGCTGTCCTGCTTGGTGACGCGCCGCAATGTCCTCCACAACCGCATTGAACTTACCGGCCATTGTTTTATAAATTAAATCCGGGCGGTCGTTACGCGCAATCGGTCTATTCGTTGGAATAACGATAACCTGCATATTATAAATATTGCGGAATTCCTCTTCCTCTGTCTTCGCCGTACCAGTCATCCCGGAAAGTTTTTCATACATCCGGAAATAGTTTTGGAATGTTGTTGTTGCCAACGTCATACTTTCGTTTTGAATCTTCAAGCCTTCTTTAGCTTCAATCGCTTGATGCAAGCCTTCACTATAGCGGCGGCCCTTCATCAAACGGCCTGTAAATTGGTCAACAATGACCACTTCTTCATCTTGGACAACATAATCTTCATCGCGATGCATACTCACATGCGCCTTCAACGCCTGGTCAAGATGATGAACAAGCGAAACATGGGTTAGGTCAAATAAATTCTCAATTTTAAAGGCCCGCTCTGCTTTTTCAATCCCTTCCTCGGTCAGCTGCACCCCTTTTGTTTTTACATCATACGTATAATCCTCTTCCTCCTTTAATGTCCGGACAAAAGTATCAGCCGTAAGATAGAGTGATGCAGATTGCTTCGCTGTACCAGAAATAATCAGCGGTGTACGCGCTTCGTCAATTAAAATCGAGTCAACCTCGTCAATGATGGCATAGTGGAGCGGACGCTGTACCATGTGCTCTTTGTAAAGCACCATGTTATCACGCAGGTAATCAAAGCCATACTCATTATTTGTACCATACGTAATATCAGCATTATAAGCTGCCTGTTTTTCATCTTGTGAAAGACTATTTAAGTTAAGACCAACCGTTAAGCCCAAAAATTCATGGAGCTGACCCATTTCAACAGCATCACGGCGTGCCAAATATTCGTTGACCGTTACAATGTGAACACCTTTACCAGTCAATGCATTCAAATAAGCAGGCATGGTGGAAACGAGCGTTTTACCTTCACCGGTTTTCATCTCAGAAATATTTCCTTCATGAAGGGAAATCGCACCAATAATCTGAACGGGATATGGGCGCATACCTAATACACGAACAGAGCCTTCACGAACAACGGCAAATGCTTCTGGTAAAAGATCATCCAATGATTCACCATTTTGATAGCGAGCTTTAAACTCCTCCGTCTTTGCTCGAAGCTGTTCATCAGTAAGCTTTTGAATATCCGGCTCAAGCGCTTCAATTTGATCAGCAATTTTTTGATATCGATTTAAATGGCGTTGATTTGTATCCCCAAAAACCTTTTTTAAAATTCCTAGCATGTCTGACGCTCCTCTATAGTCATTTCAAAAAATGAAATAAGTCGTAATCAGATACATCTGGTGTGTTTGCCCCAGATTATACCCGAGCTTGTTCATAAAAATTAGACAACTTATGTATAAATCATGAGTCCTATCCTCTATATTAACATTTAATCGAAAAGTATTACAACAGGTGGCTATTGCTGAATAACCGTGGATTTTGTTGGAAATAAGGACACTAAAAGACGCAGCCAAATGATGACTGCGTCTTGATTTTTTCAGCTTAATTATTGAGCTTCAATTAAACCGTATTTGCCATCATTACGACGGTAAACAACGTTTGTGCTGTTTGTTTCAGCGTTAACGAAAACGAAGAAGTTATGACCTAACATGTTCATTTGAAGAATTGCTTCTTCAGAATCCATTGGTTTAAGGTCAAAACGCTTGTTACGAACAACTTCGAAATCTTCTTCACTTAAATCGTCGTTGCCATTCACTTCAGTAAAGTCGTATTTTGGAGCCTCTTCAGCTTGACGAAGTTTACGGTTTACTTTTGTTTTGTGCTTGCGGATTTGACGCTCTAGCTTGTTCACAACTAGGTCAACGGCAGCATACATATCTACATGATTTTCTTCTGCACGAAGTAGAAGATATGTCATAGGAATCGTAACCTCAATTTTTTGCTCGTTATTATATACACTTAAATTAACATTAACATCAGATGTTGGCTTTTGCTCAAAATATCTTTCAAGCTTCCCAATCTTTTTCTCCACGTATTCTCTAATTGCTGGAGTAACTGTGATGTTTTCACCCCGAATGTTGAATTTCATAATGGGTACCCCTCCTTGATTTGTGCTATGTTATTATATTTCTATTTTACCCTATCCAATTCCTGCTGAAACAGTAAAAATTCAAACTTATTTCAAACTTATTGGATAAATGTGGATGTTTTGTGACAAGTTGAATGTTGTCGAAACATAGTATAGAAAATCTGATATAATTACACCTTTTTTATACTGATAATAGTAAGAAAGATTTAATTTCTCTTATCAAAAAATATTCCGTCAGTCGCAAGTGACTCATAAGGATTCGAATATTTAGTTGTCTTCACCTTTTGTACTCTTACTTGCTTTATATCCATTTTAATATCGTGAAAGAGTTTGTCCAACTGCTGATCAATGGCTTCATTTAATTTGACGATTTTGGTGCCTAACTGTTTTTCTTCTTCATTATAGGGGGGCTTTATTTGCTCTAATAAATTTTGCCGCTCATTTAGCAATTTTGTGAGTTGTTCAATTTGCACTTCACGATTTTCCTTTGGCTCTTCCCTTTGAACAACATCATGAAGCAATATTGTTAACTCATACAAATTTTTAACAGCAGAGTCCACTATACTTGACCACCAACAGCATATTTTTGCTGACGAGTAATGTGGATGACTTCCTTCCATGTATCACGGAACTCAACAACATAACCCTCTACTTCATTTAAAATTTCAACATCACCCTTTGTATTTGCCTCAATTAAACGACGCTTCATGTAATCATACATTTGCATCATACTTTTCCCTACTTCGTAATCTGTATTCAACGTCACCATTAATTCTGTGATGATATTTTGTGCTTTTACTAGATTGATATGTTTAGTTTCAACATCTTTATTTTCAATCGCTAATTTTGCTTGTTTAATAAACTTTAAACAGCCGTTATAAAGCATTAGTGTTAAATCCCCAGGGGAAGCTGTATTCACTGCATTATTTTGGTACGTTTGGTATGGGTTTGTTGCCATTTCGCAATCACTCCTAGTTTAAAAATCATATGTCTTGTCTAGTTGCGGTTCTATTTTAAAAAATAAATATTTATTATCCAGCGCTGAATTGCTGCATCATATATGTTGACTGTGAATTCGCTTTTTGAATTGCTTTTTCCATCGCTGTAAATTGGCGATAGTAGCGGTCTTCAATTTCCTGTAGGCGGTCTTGGAAGCTGTTAATTTGATCGCCAACATTGTTGAGTAACCGTCCAATGGAAAATGTATTATTTACACTTGTCGACTCTCCCGCCTTTTCCTTAATTTGGTCCATGATACCCGCATCTGGGTGATCCTTATCTCCCTGGAGGATATCACGGAGTCTTCGTGCAAAACCTTTTTCCTCAGTTGTTGCCCCATCTTTCGCAAAAAGCTGGAAAAGCCCATCCGGATTTTTTGAAATAGCTGCTCTTAATTTATCTTCATCAATTGTTAACTTCCCTTTATCACGCCAGTTAGATGAGGTTGTAATACCAAAATCGGCCAGCGAATCTGAATCACTACTCAAACCATTGACTGGAGTATAGAGGACAGTTCGCATTCTATTCATTGCAGATGAGAGTACAGAATCGTTTCTCAAAAGTCCACTGCGGGCCTTTTCTTCCCAAAGCTCAATGTCCTTATCTTTCATGGCATCTTTTTGTTCCGCTGTAAGTGGCTGATAATCACGATAACTTTTTTCAACTAATTTTCCATTGACTTTTTCTATTATTTTATTGTAATCATCGACGAATTTAACGACCTTTTCCAAAATTTTATCAACATCGGCTGTGGAAGAGAAATTTATATCTTTTTGGCTAGCACTTTTTAGTGTTACTTCAAAGCCGTTTAATTCGAATGTGTTGGAGGAACGAGTCATTTCTAAGCCGTTATAATTAACTTTAGCATTAACACCTGGTACTTCTAATGCAGGAGTACTTAGTACTAAAGAATCAAACAGGCTACCAGTTAAAACAATTTCATTTTGAGTTGTTGTTGAATCATCTATGCTACCAGTATTCTTTGCTGTAAGTACCATTTGTCCAGATTGGGAATCAAAGAAAGCCGTAACATCTGTTTCATTATTAATTCTTGAAATAACGGAATCTAGTGTATCTGTACTTTTAAAAGTTAATGGTTGAACTGCACCCATCGTTCCATCTGATTTAATCGCTTGAATCCCTATCGTTTGATCTGCACTTACTCCAAATAGCTCATTTAAAGTTTGTGAAGACTTTTTACTTGTAGTTGTATTATCAAAACCAGCAATTTTTCCACCTACAATAGACGCAGCTTTTGCCAACTGATTAACCTTAATCGTACCCGAAAAATCACTTGTCGAATTTAAGTTACGAACAGATATTTCATTAGGATCCGAAATATTAACCGTTTTCTGATTATAAGTTTTTGACATAATCAAATCATCGAATAAAAAGTTATTATAATTAAGCAGCATTGTATTAATCTCACGATAGTCATCCCGTTGCCATTCCAACTTTTGCTTTTTTTGTTCAAGTTTATCAAGCGGCATTCGTTCTGCTGTCATCAGTTGTTTTACAATTGAATCAATATCCATACCACTAGCTAAACCGCTAATGCGCATATTTCCCATTATTAGTCACCACCTTAAATTTTACGATCGACAACTAGCCCTAAAAAATCCCTCATTGCCGCATACATATCTAGCATTTTCTTTGATGGAATTTCACGAATAACTTCTTTTGTGCTCTCATCAACTATTTCTACGTAATACTCTTGTAGGTCTTCATGCAGTTTAAACTTTAGCGAAGTATTTGTAGGCGATAAAAATTGATTCATCCCCTTTATCACTTCTTCAAGATTTTCCTTAGTTACCTTGTCATCTACATCTTTAGATGGATCTTTTACCTTTATATCTTGTTGTATAGTTTTTATGCCGGTATGTTCTCTATTAAATCCAGATGAATTCTTGTCGAAATTTTGACTTTTAATAGATGGAGAATAACTATTAGATAAAACATGATCAATTTCCATATTACATTCTCCCTTCGAATGAAAAAATCATATTCCTACTGTTTATATCGGTTGCTTGTATTCTTTTTCAAGCATAGTGGTACGGAATTTTGATAAAAGAAAAGTATTTGACGAATTTTTTGTATATTCAAGCGAGACCGTTTCTTGTAAAATAGTTTTAGATTATTTTGGAACTTGCAACGAAAGGAGAACGTCTATGGGTTTTAACATCGGGGGAATCCCTGTAAATGGCATCATTGCAGATATCGTTCAATCAAACAGACAAGCGAATGAACAAGCACTAAACCAAATGATTCAAGAGGCAAAAAACGACCCTACAAAAACGGTTCGTGAAATTCAGCAACCATCACCATTTAGTCAATTTTTAGATATAAAAATATAAAAAACAATTTATCACATTGGCGAAATGCCAGTGTTTTTTGTTTTATGGAGATATTGTATACTAATGGTAAATACTAGCGAAGGATGTGGGTGTAATGCCAGATAAAAAGGCGAAAGTAACGGAAGAACTTCATCCATATAATTATCAAGAAGAACTTTACGAGGTAATTGACGGTATTCGCTATGAAATGCAAACAGCACCGATGATTAGACATCAACAACTAGTAAAATATTTCATGAATAGCATTGAAGCTACATGTGGAGTAGATGGACTTGTGCTTTCAGCACCAATTGATGTAAAGTTCGATGATAACAACGAATGCCAGCCTGATGTAATCTATGTTGCCAACGAAAATCTTCATATTGTTACCGAAAAAAAGATCCTCGGTGCCCCTGACATCATCATTGAAATTCTATCACCAAGCACAAGCTACAATGATAAAATCCGTAAAAAAGCCCTATATGAAAGATTTGGTGTGAAAGAATATTGGATTGCTGACCCTGTTCATTTATACGTTGACCAGTTCATCCTTTCTAATCAAAAATACACGCTTTATAAAACATACGGAAGTCTAGATACGATTCAATCAGAGCGATTTTCCTGTATAAAAATGGATCTTGAAAGTATTTTTAAGAGGTTATTAGTGTTTGATAAGGATTAAACGATTAGATGAGACTGAAAAACGCCGTTTGCGTAGTCTCGTTTATTAGATTATCAATATATTAGGCATGAGTCTGGACAAAACACTATTCCTCATAGTAAAGCGATTTCCGTAGTGTCACATCACGATGTTTTAACGTTTCGCCTTTGAAACGTAACCAAATTTCATCATCAGCCATAACTCCATGTGTTTTACGGACAATGGCCCAGCGGTTATAGCTACTTAATCCAAGTGCAGCAAGTAATTCGTCAACATTTGCTCTTGTTTCCGGAAACGCCCGCCATTTCAGCCACCTTTCCAACTCATCTTTTGTAATATAACCTTCGGGATTAGGAGAAAATTGTTTATTAAAACCTTTGATATAGTTTATTACGTAAGGCTTGTCACTTCCATTTGGCTTTAAATCTACTGTCGCTATCACATCATTAAACAGCATAATATCAAATTGCATATAGTCAATCATTCTGGCACCTCACTTTTTAATCAATAATCAGTCTTTGTAGCTTTTCTTCAAGCAATTGCGATAGTACAACCTCTTTCGCCCTTCCTAAATCATAGGATGCTTCATCTAATTTATTTAGTAGTAACAATCGATTTATAAAAGGCGCCCCTTTGTATAAAGCTAATTGTTTCGCAAACGAAGAATTGAAAGGCTTCGCTTTTACTTTTCTTTTTAATAATTGATTAGTTTGACAAGTGGATAGTCTTTTATATCAGATAATAAGCTTAATCCATTATCAAAAATAGGTGCCAATTGCCAAGTATCTAATTTAGGATTATACAGAAAATGAATGTTATTTGTATGGCAATCTTCATTTAATATAAAGGCATCAAACGCAAGCATTTGTGAAATTTCGAATGAAACATCAAGTCCAGTAAAATGATGGACTTTTTCCATAATAGCATAGAATTTATCTTCTGTAGAATAGCGTCCATTTCCCCAGATATCGTCAGTTGTTTCAAAGTTCGCCTCAAATAATCGTGCACGGGTTACTTCTTGTAAACTACCTCGAAAATCTTTGGAGTAGCAACCTTCTGTAACCGTACCATCGATTTTTTCCATCAAACATGGGGTATAAGAAACGAAAGACATCTTCGGTAAAGTTGATCTATCTAATATTAGATGTGCTAATAATCGGTTCAGCATCATAGGGATTTTTAATTCTTTCCATTTCATTCTCCTCTATTCAAAAAATCCAAAAGTATTGGTTACCAATACCTCCCAAAGCCAGCTAATGCCGGTGCTTTAGAACCTCTACATATTATAATAATTCTTTATCTAAAGAAAATAATCCTCCCATTATTCATAATACAGAGATAGAATAATCCAAAAATGAGACTGTATTAATGGATATTTACAGTCTCATTAAGTTCCCACCAGAGCTTTTCCTTTTGGTAAAAAATAGGGAAACGGTAGAACCGTCCCCCATGTTTTAACCCCATGTTTTAAAAATAATTTTATTTTTGTACTTTAACATTTGTCTGTCCGACTATTAGATAGCCATCTAGGTAGCAACGGAACTCAACCGTCATCTCGGATGGTATCCAATTAAAGTCTGAACGTTCAAACTTGAATTGGCCGTTCTTTGCTTGATTGTAGTAGCCGTTATTGCTATTTAACGCATTTATGCCATTTAGTTTAGCTGTATTTAGGTCAAAGCCTTTGCTGCTATACTTATTTGGAAGATCCACACGTACTGTGAATATACCATTATTACCTTTTATAACTTTTGGTGTTACTTCAATTGTTGCTGGTATATAAACCACGATTTGCTTTTCAATGATAGTTGTTAGGCCTGCACCATTTGTTGCAGTAACCGTCAGTTTGTAAACACCTGGTTTGTCTAACACAAGATTTGTTCCGTTCACAGCTGCTTTTCCAGCTGTTTCATTTGGACCATATACCATTAACTGGTCAGAGACGATTCCTGACAAATCATCGTTAGCTGTGTATTGAATTGGTAGGCTAGAGCCAAGTTCGTATTCTTCATTCAAATCTAAACTAACAATTGGAGCGGTTTTATCAATTTTCACCTCAACCGTTTGGGCCGTTTCTATGTTTCCGGCATGGTCAACGGAGTAGAAGGATAGTTTATTAATACCTTCATTTTCTACTGTGAGAGACGTACCTTCCACATATTCTAAACCGTTGATAGAATAGAAAGTCTTTGAAACTCCACTTAATTCATCTTTAGCGGTCAAGTTTACCAACACATTTTCTTTACTCCATGTTTCCGGAGCATTTGAAGTTGTAACCGGTGATACATTGTCAACCTTTACTGTTACAGTTTGTGTGTTTTCCACATTGCCTGCTTGGTCTATTGAGTAGAAGGAAACCTCGTTAACTCCTTCTTTTTCAATAAGGAAAGATGTACCTTCCATATATTGAGAACCGTTGATAGAGTAATAAGTCTTAGCCACTCCACTTTGTTCATCTGTTACATCTAGTTTCAAAGTGATTGGTTTCGTGTATCCTGTAGGAACTTCGTTTACTTTAGTCACTGGTGCTGTTTGATCAACCCTAACGTAAATAGTATGGGCCGTTTCGATATTCCCCACTTTATCGACAGAGTAGAAGGATAGTTTATTTACACCTTCTTTTTCAATAGTAACAGTTGTCCCTTCAACAAAGGCACTATCATTTAGAGAATAATAGGTGTTTGCCACTCCCGCTTCATTATCTGTTGCCGACAAAGTAATAACAGGATTTTGATTCGTCCAATCCATTGGTGCATTAGCTGTTGTGATAGGCGCTTCTGTATCAACAATTAATTTTGCAAGTACAATATTGGACGGTTCTGATTCACCAAAAGAGTTACTATATGAAGTCACATAATACTCGTGATTCGCATATGAAAGATTTGAAAGCGTATAGGACAGATTATTTACTTTCTCTGCAACTAGGACTGGTTTTCCATCCATCATTTCATAAATATTGTAGCCGTTCGCATAAGTGATAAAATCCCAGAGAACAAGAGCACTAGTATTGCTCAACAGCTTCAAGCTGACCGTTGGTGGCTGCATAATTGGGTAAACAATTTTCTCAGTTACTTGGTTTGAAGGCTTTGATTCCCCAAAGCGGTTACTGTATGCTGTCACCTCAAAGGAATGGGTATCCTCTGTAAGATTATAGACTTTAAAGCTTAGCGCAGTCCCTTTATAAACCAATTGTTTTGTGTCACCTGTAATTTGGTATAGACGATACTCATTCGCCCAAGTAGCTTTCTGCCAAGTTAAGGTTATATTATTCGCGTTAAAAACAGTACCTGTTAACTGCGGCGGCACTACAATTGGCCAAGTCAATGTAAAGTTCACTGTACTTCCAAGTGAAGACTCTCCGAAACGGTCGCTATAGGAATGAACCTCATATGTGTACTCACCTTCTGGCATATTTGTGAAAGCCACGGATGTGCCAGTCACTGTTCTTTGCAATACTGGTTTCCCGTCAATGATTTGATACACATTGTAAGATTTTGCATAATCAGCTGCACTCCATCGCATGTAGATATCATTTCCATTAGAGATGCTTTGTGTTAGATTTCCCGGTGCTTGCATTGTCGGGAAAGTTAATTCAAAGAAAACTTGGCTTCCTTCCGGAGACTCTCCAAAGCGATCGCTATAAGAATGAATCTCGTATGTGTACTCACCTTCCGGCATATTTGTAAATGTTGTTGCCGTGCTAGTCACAGTTCTTTGCAATACCGGTTGACCATCAATGATTTGATATACTTTATAGGCTGTTGCATACGTAACAGCATCCCATTTCAAATATATATCATTTCCATTTCTAATGCTTTGCGTTAGATTTGCTGGAGCCCTCATTTCCGAGATTGTTAATTTGAAAGATACTTGGCTTCCCTCCGGAGACTCTCCAAAGCGATCGCTATAAGAATGAATCTCGTATGTGTACTCACCTTCCGGCATATTCGTGAATGTTGTTGCCGCGCTAGTCACGGTTCTTTGCAATACCGGTTGACCATCAATGATTTGATATACTTTATAGGCTGTTGCATACGTAACAGCATCCCATTTCAAATATATATCATTTCCATTTTTAATACTTTGTGTTAGATTTGCCGGGGGAGCCATCGTATACTCGTTCATCGTTAAAGAAATTTCACTTCCAATAGGCGATTCACCGAAACGGCTACTAACAGAATGGACGATAAAAGTATGATTACCAGCCGGTACATTTGAAATCGTTGTGGATAAGGAAGTTACCGTATTCTTCAATACCTTTTGCCCATCGATGAGTTCGTATACCTTATAGCTATTTGCATACTGGACTGCTTCCCAGCTTAAAACAACGTAATTTCCGTTTTGTACTTTATATGTTAAATTGTCTGGGGCAGCCATAGTAGGAACCACCAAGGAAATTGTAACTTCTGCTCCCTCCGGTGATTCACCAAATAGTGTGGAGTAAGTGTGAATAATGAACTTATAATCCCCACTTGGTAAATTAGTAAATGTGTAATACGTGCCAGTAACTGAAGTCTTTAGAATTTTTTCTCCGTCAATGACTTGGTAGATTTTATAACCTGTCGCATACTCCGCAGCAGTCCATGTTAACTTAATATCATTTCCATTTGTAATCGCGTAGGTCGCATTTGTTGGAGGTGCTAATACTTGTCCCTCCATTGTAAACGTAAGTTGAGCCCCTTCTACTGACTCCCCGAAACGAGTAGAGTAGGAGTTAACAATATAAGTGTATTCACCAGGTGCCATATTTGAATACGTAACTGTAGTGGTACTTACCGTACTTTTTAAAACCTTTTGACCATTTACAATCTGATAAACCTTATAATTAGTAGCATATGGAGAAGCTTCCCAACTTAAAGTAAAACTGCTTTCACTTTTAACCGTCTGTACTAAATTTGTCGGCGGTTGCATAGTTGGATGAACGAGCACTAACGATAGTTGACTTCCTTCGACAGATTCCCCGAAACGGCTTGAGTAAGAGTGGACCTCATACTGGTACTCACCTTCAGGCATATTAGTGTAAGTTACCGTAGTTCCAGTTACAGTGCTCTTTAGAATTCTTTGATCATCTACAATTTGATAGACTTTATAACTTTCTGCGTTTGAAACGCTTGCCCAGCTTAAAACAATATTGTTGCCGGCTTGAATTTCGTATTGAAAATTAGCAGGTGCACCTAAAGCCACACCTTCAATAGTTAATGAGACTTGACTACCCTCAGCCGACTCACCAAAACGGTCACTGTATGAATAAACCTCAAATACATAATCACCGGCTGGCATTTTTGTGTACGTCACACTTGTCTTTGTGGCAGTACTCTTTAATACTTTTTGTCCATCAATAACCTGATAGATTTTATAGCCTGTTGCATTTGTTACACTATCCCATGCCAATACAATATCATTGATATTTTGCACCTTGTATGTAAGATTACCTGGTGCAGTCATTGTAATATCGCTTACAGTCACAGTTATTTGGCTACCTTCTACTGACTCACCAAAGCGGTCACTACTAGCATGAACTTCATATACAACTGTACCTGCAGGCACAGTTGTATATTTCACAGAAGTACTTGATACTGTGCTTTCTAAAACTTTTTCGCCATCAATGATTTTATAAATTTTATAATTTGTTGCATAAGGTACGGAATCCCATTTTAACGTTACATCATTTCCATTCATCACAGTATATGTTAGATTGCTTGGTGCCCCAATGATAGGGTAAACAAGCTCTACATCCACTGGTGTTGATAGTGGGGATTCACCGTACAAAGAATGGAATGCAGATACTGAAAATGTATAGTTTCCTTCAGGAGCATTACTTATTGTGTATGCTCTTGCTGTTGTAGACGTAACCAATGTCTTTTGACCATCTTCAGCAATTTGGTATAGATGATATTCTTCTGCATAGGAAGATGCGTTCCAGCTTAAGACAATATCATTACCATTTTTAATAGTTGGAGTAATTGATGTTGGTGCCTCCATGTCCGGATAGACTATATCAACCGACACTGGTGCACATGGACCAGACTCACCTTCCGTGCTTAAAGTCGAAACGACATATCTGTAAGAGCCTTCAGCAAGATTATTTAAAGTATAACTTGTAGTCGTAACCTCACTAAGAAGAATAAGTTGCCCCTCTTTAATCTCATACACATTATAACCTGTTGCCCCAAAAACTGAGCTCCACGTTAGTTTTACATCATCCGGTGTTACCTGTTGAACAGCCAAATTACTAGGAGGTAACATGCTGCTTTCTTCTGCGAACGGGCTAGCAATTGGAAGAAATAATTGAAGCACTAGAAGAAATAAAGCAAAATACGAAGTTTTGCGAAGAATAAATTTTCTCATACAAAAGTCTCACCCTTTCTTAAAAAAGCACAAATGAAAAATGAACCTAAAACAAGGTTCATAGGTTATGAGACTATGATTCCTTGCGGCAACCGGCTGCCATCTATATCAAAAGAATGATATGGTTAGGCCCTTGGCTTTGCGTCCCACAGTTTCCCATGGTTTGCCTTTTTCACTTGGTCTTTTTGTATTATATAAATCTATTATATTATCTGGATAATACTTTTTTAATAGGTGTAAATTACTATTTAATTGTAAATATAAGGGTATTGGGAAGCGGATTGAAGGCTTCCCCTTTCTTTCGGTCAACGCATCTGGCAGATTGAGGATAGCATAAACCGTCAATTTCTGGTCATTTAGAGCCGATATTAACACCATAGTAATATTCCTTTTGTTTTATAAGAAGCAATTTTTTTATGTTTTCTATTTGTAAAACTAATGAATAATTTTCTTCAATATAACGTCTATACTCCACAGGGTTATACGGTTCATAGATTACTTTCTTTACAAGTTCATCTAAAGTGCTCCATACAAATTTATCAAATTGCTTTTTTGCACCAACATAATTGTGTATTAGCGGTTTTAGTCCTCTTGCCATCCCTTCCATTACTCCAACTGGATGCCCCTCTAAAACACTAGTAGAGATTATGTAATGTTTATCCCCTAACCATTGATTTATGTCCTCTTGCCATCCATCAATGAACACATTTTTTTCCAGACCCAATTCTTTAATCATCTGTTGATAGTATAAAGCATAGCGTGGATCCTGAAACTTCCCAGCAATATATAATTTATAACGCTTATCTTGATCAAAAATTGCCTTAAAAGCATGTAGCAATAACATGGGGCCTTTTTTATAGTTAATGTAACCTACATAAGCAATATTAAATCCCATTTGTCTTTCTTTATAGGTATATTTGTTTAAATCTATCCCATTTGGAACAACAATAGTTTGTTCCTCCGATAGTTTCTTTTCATTTTCCAGAACGTATTGCTTAATATGCTCCGCAACAAAAATTACTTTATCAACTACCTTCCAATTAACTTGAGAAGTGTAGTTTGTAAAGGCTTCATAACTATGAAGACGACAAATTATCTTCTTGCTATTAGAAATATCTAATTGACTTGCATAGCTGATTAACTCGTCACACCACTCAAACCAACAAATATCCGCCCATTTCATTCCTTGATCAATTTGATCATAAGATCTAACGAGAACTTTATGCACTCTATATTCATCTGAGAGTCCGTATACGATATCATCAATAAAATTATCTAAACCTGGTTTCACAAACACTGCAATCTTTTGTTTTTTAATAAGGTTATATGCCGACTTTTCTAATGCCTCAATTGCACTCCTTGCAACCTGCTTTTCTTCTTCATTTAATATATACTCAGCATCTAAGTAATAATCATATGCTAATTGAAAATCCTTTTTTTGCTCATATAAATATGCTAGATTAAATAAAATATCTGCATTAAAAGGATACTTAGCCAGTCCATTTTTTAATAATATTTCTGCCGAGTCTAAATCGCCTTTTATTAAATTAATAACCGACTTTGTTGTAAGCAGCCATATTTCATCATTGTTAAAGGTATTTTCATACTTATCTAATATGTTAATTGCTTCCTCGATAAATCCTTTGTTTATAAGTTTTTCTATTTGATGTTGTAATAAAGAGTGTTTATCTTGACTTTGATCCATCAGCTATCTCCTCTATATATTTCCCTTAGGAATTTTTACTTTTTATAAAAAAAGCATTTACAAACTTTCTAAATACAGGATATATTTCTATTGCTTCCTTATAATAGTTCAATTCTCCTATTTTATTATCCATTTGACCTAATTGTTTCGCTAAAAATAAGCTAATAATAAAAGCATGTTCTTTAATAGCCAATGTTTTATATATAATTCTTAATTTTCTTTCTTGATAGAGATTTAAGATATAATTAAACCCACTTTTAACGTATTTTAAAAATAATTTTTTATAATTATCAATTTGAGCATCTTCAACTAATCTTGAGTTGATTATATAACTAAGATAACAATTTGATACAATAAAGAAAGCACGATTAAAATGGAAATCATGTTCCTTCATCTCGATAATTTCAAGTTGATTTTTAATTTTATCAACATTTTCTTCGTTTATTACTTTTGAACATACATAAAATAGTGTATCATCTGAAAGCTTTGATCCGAATTCTATAAAGGATAAATCTAAAGTAGGGATTAACTGAAATATTTCTTCTAAATATATTGAAGGGGTTGTTCTAGGGTTATATTTTTTAAAA
Source organism: Schinkia acidoalkalinis (assembly GCF_054301215.1). The sequence continues at coordinate 2,656,243 of NZ_CP182573.1, read as the reverse complement.
AACAACTTAATATTATTTATTTTCTCTTCCGATGTTTTGGAAATTCTAAGCTTATTTAAGTAGTGATATATTTCATCCCCATTAGAAAGCTCTTCATATAAATTTTCCAATTCATCTAAAGGTAATTTTTCCTTGTATTTTTCTATAGTATTAATCATTACTTCACGCACTTTTTTATTTTCAATGTCATGAATATTTTTATTTATGTTCTGATATTCCTTTACTACCATATAGTATTTAACTAATTGTTCATTTTTAAAATAATCATCCTTAATGAAGTCAATATAATTTTTAATAATACCAAATTGAGTTGAATTCCTTAACAATAAATTAACAAGCTTATAAGCAGCAACCGTTACTGATCCTTCATCTATTTTATGAAACTCCATAGCGGAACTTTTTCCAATCTCTAGTTTCTCTACCTTATTAAGTAAATCAAAGTATTTTAAAAAACTAGAAATTGCTTCTTGCTCCATCCCCAATTTATCCTTTGAGTTAGCAAAATAGTAATGAAGATCAATATATTCATCATTTATTTCTAATCCTTCTTTACATATCTCAATGACCTTTTCATTTTTTTCTAATGTATAAGCTAAATTCGCATAAACCCCAAATACATACAGTTTAGCAGCCTTTTCATTTTTATTTTTTAACAAAGAATAGGCTATCTCAATTTGTTCAAATGCTTTTTCCTTTTCACCATGTAAACCATAACTTTGTGCAAGTTGAAATCTGTAATACACATTGTTCGGGTTATTTTCTAACTCTCTTTCAAGTAATTGACTAGTTCTACTAAATTTCCTTTCCATTAATTGCTTATCATCTCTTACATACCCGTAATGATTAAGGTATACATCCGTAATATTGATTATTGGAGTTTTAAATTGGGGCTGATTATGAACTAAACCAATATACTTAAATTCATTATCATTTCTAAAAAGTCTTGGTGATACCATTGATGAATATAGGTTGCTTTCCTTATAGGTAAAATTTCTAACCCCAATTTGTATCGTATTATACTTTTTTGATTGTGGGCTTTTCAGAACATCTAAAAGTTCTTTGCCACCTACTAACTGTTCATCTGCATCAATGATGAATATCCATTCACCTGTCGCCTTTGAAATGGTGTAGTTCCTCATAGAAGAAAAATCATTGTTCCATTGCTTATCAAAAACGCGTTTGGTATATTCAAAGGCAATTTCTTTACTTTTATCTGTTGATCCCGTATCTACAATAATTAATTCCACCATATTACTATCAAGTAAAGGGGTAAGGCTTGGCAGATAGTTTTTCAAATTTTCCTCTTCATTTTTCACCATCATACAAATGCTTAATTTATGGATTCCCATTTTACGAGAGTTTCTCCTTCCAATATAGTAATAACGGAATAATTTCATGTTCTAATATATCAGACACATATAACGGATCATTCATCTCCAAGGCCACCAAGATATCTTTTAGTTTTTGGTTTATATCCGAAATTTGGTAAGTTCTTTGTTCTGAATCTATAATTAATAATCCCTCTGTCAATGCAGCAATATCCTCAGTAAAAATCATTAAACGATTTGAACCTTCTTTTATTTCATTTTGAATAAACTGCTCCTTAATACTATTAGCTCTAACTTCTAAATTTATAACGAGTTCTAATGCTGTTTTTTTTATCTCTAATAAGTCCATCAACCTTCACCTTCCATTTTTTCTATCTATAAAAATAAGCCGACCAGAGTCGACTTATTTTTAGTCAAAAAAGTTACTTTAATTATCTTAGTAATTGTAATACACCTTGTGGTTGCTGATTTGCTTGTGCCAACATAGCTTGAGCTGCCTGAGAAAGAATTGAATTCTTTGTTTGCTCCATCATTTCTTTTGCCATATCTACATCACGAATACGTGATTCTGCGGCAGTTAGGTTTTCCGAAGCATTATTTAGGTTATTAATTGTATGCTCTAATCGATTTTGATTTGCTCCAAGTTTAGAACGTTGGCTTGAAACTTGCTCGATAGCTTTATCAATTGACGCTAGAGCAGTATCTATATTAGTTTTTGTAGAAAATCCTGATACATCTATTGCATCAATACCTAATGTTGTGGTACCTAAACTAGCAGCTTTCATATTACTGATATTTAGCTCAAGCTGTTGAGTTCCATTAGCACCAATTTGGAATGTTAAAGTAGCAGTACCACTAGCATATGATCCATCGATAAGGTTTTTACCGTTAAATTGAGTTCTATCTCCAATTCCATCAATTTCATCAATTAGATTACTAATTTCATCTTGAATTGATTGTAAGTCTTCACTTTCATTTGTACCTAAGTTACCTGCCTGAACAGTTAATTCACGCATACGTTGGAGAATACTATGAGTTTCGTTCAATGCACCCTCAGCTGTTTGGATCAAAGAAATACCGTCTTGAGAGTTACGAGAAGCTTGATCTAAGCCACGAATTTGTCCACGCATTTTTTCGGAAATTGCAAGACCCGCTGCGTCATCTCCTGCACGGTTGATACGAAGTCCTGAAGATAATTTCTCCATTGATTTGCCTTGTGCGTTATTAGCTGCGCCAAATTGACGATAAGTATTCAACGCTGCAATATTGTGATTAATTCTCATTTTATTTTCCTCCTTGAATTATGTGTTTTTCACATCCATGTGAATTTTGGTTAAGTTAGCGATTATAGTCGGCCGCCTTTAATTGCTAACCCGTACATTATTTATATCGACATCATTTTTAGAAGTTTAATAGCTTTAAAATAATTTTTTGATTCTTTTTTCATACAACAAAGAACCCACTTAGAATCCAAGTGGGTTTGAATTATTTTTTCTTAATCTGCAACGACAAATTCTTCAGTATATCCGCAGAAACCTCCGCCGACGCCTGACTATTCTCTTCCTGTATCGCCAAATACACTTCTTTCCTATGTATATCGACATGCTTCGGGGCGTTAATGCCAATCTTCACTTGCTCTCCTTCAATGGCTACGATTGTTATTTCGATGTCATCGCCAATCTGAATCGATTGATTTTTTTTCCTTGAGAGTACGAGCATGATTAACCCTCCTCACTGATTGGAGTTGGGGTTTTGATGATGCGGTGTTTGGTTGTGTATTTGTCGTCATTTAGGATGATTTGTTTTCCTAACTGCTTATTCATATTTACTATAATTGGTCCTCTTAAATTGGCGGTTGTATTCTCGAATGGCTCTTGAACGGTTAGGATTGCAAATACGGCTGCTTGTTCTTCGTCCTCGATTTGCAATTTTTCAATCACAGAGTCTGATAAATCAACGACATAGTCATTAAAATAGTCAAATGGGCTGATGATGACAAAGCCTAGGTTAGCGTTTTTTATGGATTGAAGGATAAGAAATGGGCTATCCTCTCCTAGTGGGAGGATAACAAACTCTTTTTCATTTTCAAAGCTTGGTATGCCGTCTGCAAATTGAATAATCGCTTTTTCTTCTATTTCAATTTCACCGTGATATTTTGTATGGATTTTCATCTACTAATCACCATTTTCTTTTTTATACTTTAATCGAATTAACACAACCGCACTTTTGTGCATCCTACTTCTATTTTCCCTATCTTATCGTTCATATATTATGTATCGCTCTCGTTTTATAAGAAAAAAAGCTATCAACTTATAGGATAGCTTATCTTAAAAAGTCCATTAATGTAGGTTGTATAATCTTTGCTCCCGCTGCTAGGGCAGCATTGTGTATATTTTGTTGCAGGTTTAAATCGATGATGACTTCTTCGAAATCAATGTCTTCGTTGTCAGACATTGTCTTGTTTGCAATGATTTCATGTTGTGATAAACGGTCCTCTATCATTTCTGCACGATTCAGGCGTGCCCCTAATTCCGATCTTTCAGCCAATGTTGTATTAATTCTATTATCAATTTTACTAATAAATGCGCCTACATCACTTCCAGAGGTCGTTGGGTCCTGCAGTGTTGTAAGTAAACTTGAAACTTCATCGAATAGGCCTTTTGGAAATACATTTTGCGGCTCAGTATTGACGGCTAGGGTGATTCCCTTTGAAACTTCTATCTCTACCTTTTCGCTATTTGTTGAAAAAGTATTGGAAGCTAAGTCAATTGGCTTTGTTAGGGTTTCTGAGCCATTGAAGATATATTTATTATTCACCTTCGTATTTCCTAATGATTCAAGGTGTTCTTGTAGTTGTGCTATTTCGGCAGCAGCACTTTTTCGCTGGTCTGCATTATAGGTGTCATTGGAGACCTCCACCGCTAATTCACGAATTCGCTGAAGTGCACTTGTAGTTTTATCCATGACTGCATCTGCATTTTCCATCCAGCTGTATACTTCACCTAAATTACGTTTATATTGTCCAACCTCTTGTACTTCTGTACGGTAACGTATGCCGTTCATGGCAACAACCGGGTCTTGTGATGGACGGGTAATTTTTTTCCCGGAATTGATTTGGTCGTATATTTTTCCTAAACGGTCATACCCCTGGCTTATATAGCTAAGGTTATTATTCGAAAGCATCGTCTGTGTAACTCTCATAGCTTTTCACCTACCTACCTTCCACCTACACCCATACCATTGATGACTTTATCGAGCAGTTCATCAATCAATGTTATATTTCTGGCTGCTGCATTGTACGCGTGTTGAAATCTAATCATATCTGTCATCTCTTCATCTAAGGAAACGTTACTTATTGAATTTCTCCTAGTTTCTACAGAGTCCTTCAAGGTTGTTGAATTCTTCGTCATCCGGTCTGCTAATTGGGTATCTACTCCCATTTTACCTATTTTACTTTGGTAAAAGCTTTGGGCGCTATTTTCAGGAACCCCGTCCTGATCAAAATCTAACATAACATCTTTAATATTCGCCAAGTTCTTTGCATTGCTTCCATCCCCAGACGTTCCATTGGTAGAGGCCGCAATATTATTTAAATCCAGTTCGATATTACTGCTTAATTTCATTTGTGATGCCGCTCCATTAGGATTTGCTGCGGTCATTGTAAATGGTTCAAAAAAATCTAAGCCTGTCGCACCCGGCGTCACGACAATACCAGCAGAGTCTAGTTGCGGCAATCCTGATCCCGCGCGGTGAATTTCATTAAATTTATCAACAAACAAAACAGCCATCAAATCTAAATCGTGTAGCATGTCTGGATAAATGCCGGTGGCTTTCCCGCCATCCACGTACCCATATGCTTCAACAAAAGCCTGTAATTTCCCTGGCGAATTAAAATCTTTCGCATTAAAGTTTTGCAGTACAGCACCCGTATCTTTGTCAACAAAAGAGATTGTATCAACAGGACTATAGGTAAGGGAGTTATCCTTCGTATACTTCATTTGGGCAACTTTTAAATTATCCCCATCAACGATTTTCACCGGTGGCACTAAATCCTTGCCTTCCCCATCGGTTAAAAAAATGTTATACTTCCCCTCTGCAATATCATCCGGCTTTCCACTGCTTTTCACTCTTTCCACTCTAATACTCACACTATTGGAAAGTTCATCTACAAGTCGATCACGCTCATCATATAAATCATTAGGGACATACCCATGCGGCTCTACTTCGTTTATTTGTTTATTGAGATCCCCGATTTTTTCTAAAATGGCATTTAAATTATCTTTTTCAACATCAATTTGTTTATCAAGGTCTTTTTGGATTGCGCTAAGGGAGTTGGAGACATATTTAAACGTATCTGCAACCGCTAACGCCCTTTGCCTAACGACAGAGCGAGCACCTGAATCTTCAGGTTGTGCAGATAAGTCTTGAAGCGCACCCCAAAACTCATTGATGGTAGTTGCTAACCCATCTTCAGAGGGCTCATTCATGATATCCTCCATTTTCGTTAGGGCCTCGCTTTTTGTGTTCCAATAGCCAAATTTATTATTTTCCGTACGATATTGGTCATCTAAAAAAGAATCACGAATTCGCTGGATAGAACCTGTTTCAACCCCAGTCCCCATTTGTCCCGGAATTTGCGGTCGATTTCTTGACGCCGATGGATAGGGATCTGTTTGTACAAAATTGACACGTTGTCTTGTGTAGCCAGGCGTATTGGCATTTGCGATATTATGACTTGTTGTATAAAGCGCTGCCTGCTGTGCCATCATTCCTCTTCTTGCTACTTCCAAACCATGAAATGTTGAAGTCAATGTCTTTCACCCCCATTTGGCCTTATGCTTTTGAATTAAAAATCGAGCGGCCTCCGTTGTTTTGATAAGCTTGTCCAGGTCGCTCGTAATTGTACGTATCTATTTCAGGCATTAAAAGATCTAAAGACATATTCACAAATTGCAGTGATTGCTTTAAAAGAAGTTGATTTAGTTCGTTACTTACTTTTAAGTCCTTTAGTTGAGCCTGCAAATCAGAGCTTAGTTCAATTAATTTTTCTTTTTCAGAGGCTTCGGCAACTTCTATACACGAGGAAATCGTTAAGCTTTGAATGTCGCCACCGCCAATTTTTTCAAGAAATTCTTTTGAAACTTTTTGCCGCTCGGTTTCAAATTTTTGGATTGCTAAAATATGCTTCTTCTCTTCTTTTAAAAGATTATGAAGGGCATCAGTGTCCCCTGTCTTTAATACTTCAGTTTTTTGCTTTGCTAGTTGATGTAAGCTCTTATGCAAAATTAGTAATTTCTCGAGCGTTTCTATAAGTTGTTGTGCAGACACTGACGCAACCTCCTTCATCATTAGTTATTCCAGAAGTCATACATTTTTTTGGCAACTTCCCGTGGATTTGCCTGATATTCACCAGACTCAATTTTATTTTTCAATTCTTCTACCTTTGCCTGTCTCTCCGTCTCGATGCGGTTGCCTTTTTGCAGTTCTAACGCTTCTGTAGAAATTTGAATATGATCCGTACTCGTAGACTTTTGCAGTTTTTCTGTTTTCTCAATTTGCTTTTTATATGGATTCATATTGACAGGACCAAAATGATTGATTTTCAAAAGGATTCACCTCACTCCTTGAAAGAATTTTAGAGTGTCCATTATTTTCTTATGTTTATTATCGGCATTTTTTCTTAAAAGTTTACTTTGACAGATGAATTGTTGTCGCTTTACGATTCAGTGTAGTATGTGCGTGCATGTTTTTCTTGTTCCCTAATTTTCTGTTTCCGTTCTTCTTCAGATACGTATTGTTTAAGTTCTGAATTGAACGAACTAGCACATTTTACGCACAGTTTACCTTTTTGAATAATCGTTCCACATTTCTCACAACGGTAACCGATGTTAGGGAACTGGGTTGTATGTAAACGCCCTTCCTTTACAAAACGCATAATCGTATCCTCATGAACCCCTGTTGCTTCTACAATCTCTGAAATATTAGCCGTTCTGTTTTCACGCCTTTTAATAAATTGATAGACTTTGTCAAATAATTTATCCTCTTCTTTTCGGCATGCATCACATATTCCTCGGAGATTACGGATATATAATTGACCACATATTGAACAGTTATCTAGTTCTGGCATTGTAATTCCTCCCGGTACATATCTTTTCTTCTATTTATTATATCGTCTGGAATTGTAAAAGTATTTAGTTTTGAAGTTAACTTCTTGCTAATGTAAGAGATTTGATTGTTTTTGGAGAAAGTACCGTAAGAGTTTTCGCAATTTGCCTTAGTGTGGTGCCGGTTGTGTAGATGTCATCGATTAGCAAGAGATGTTTATTCTGATATTTTTCTAGTGGAAAATTTGGTTTTAGATGAAATGGTGACTCTTTTGCAAGTCGTTCTTCTCTTTTCTTTTTGCTTTGCTTTTCGGTATGCGTACGGGTGAGGATATCTTCTATTGGTGCGTTTAGGAGAGTGGCTAATGAATGGGCTTGATTAAAGCCTCGTTCATAGAAGCGCTCTGGGCTTATGGGAACTGGGATTATGAGTGGCGGGTCTTGTTGATTGTAATCTTGTTTATACTTTTGATGTATGGCGGTGGTGAAGACCTTTACGATTTCATGATCGCCACGGAATTTAAACTTGGCGAGCAATTCTTTTAGAAAATCATTGTAATGGTAGATTGAGTGATTTTGTGTTAGGAGGCCTTGCCATTCTGGCTGTTGTTCCCATTTCACGCAGTCACTACAGAGGTCATTTCTTCGGAATTTACTGTCCAGCTTGGAAAATGGGCGGCTGCAGATGCGGCATTGTTCACCTGTGATTAGTTCTAGCTTTTCATTGCAAGGCTGGCAGATTTGAGGCTGTTGTTGGGTGCTGGATAAAGTGAACAGCGTGCTCCAAGTGATGGTTGGGCTGATTGGTTGATGGCATATTAGGCAGCGCATGGATTAATACACCTCGGGCTTATGCTTTGTTTTTGCGTTCTCATAAAGGACACATCCTCTTCTCTATTAGTAAATGATTAGTCAAGAAGCCCTGTCTCCTTCCCTTCCTTATTCATTTGTAAAATTTGTTTCCGTGCAGCGACCATGGCTTTTGTTTTTCCATAATGATAAAAAGCCACCTCCCCAGTTGGATATTTCGGGCTGCGTCCAACTCTTCCAGCAATTTGGACGAGGGCACTTTCTGTAAAAATGGCATCATCAGCGCCAAGGACGGCTACATCTGTATTTGGGATGGTCACGCCGCGTTCAAGGATGGTTGTTGTGACTAGGAGCGGAATAGTACCGTCACGAAAGGCTTGGACTTTTTCTTTTCGCTTCGGATCTTCGGAATGGACCCCTTCGATGCTGGATTCTAATTTTTTAAGTATGGTCACCACTTCGTTTAGAGTTTCGATATGTGGAACGAATAGGAATGCTTGCTTTTTTGCTTGAAGATGGGCTGTTACCCAAGCTTTAATATTTGCTGGAATGTCGTGTTTTTTCTTTAATCGCTTTTTCCAGTCGCCACACCAGCGGAACTCAGGAACTGGGAGCGGTTTGCGGTGATATCTTGCCGGAATGGTTACTGTATTTATTTTTCCTTGTATTGCTTTACGTTTGAAGTCTGCGTTGGGTGTGGCGGTTAGGTAGATCATTACTGAGTTTTCTTTCTTGGCTTGCCCGACGGCATATTGGAGTGATTCGTCGGCTGAATAGGGAAAGGCGTCAACCTCATCGATGATGATGACATCGAAGTTTTTATGATATCTCATCAGTTGGTGGGTTGTAGAAATGGTGAGTTGGGCGGACTTGCTGCGATCTTCACTACCTCCAAATAAAGAGATTAACGACGTATTGGGAAAGGCCTGCTTCAAGCGTGGCGTCAACTCTAGTACGACATCGGTACGTGGAGTTGTTACACAAACTTGCTTTCCGTTCTGGAGGGCTGTTTTGATTCCTTGAAAGAGGACCTCTGTTTTACCAGATCCACATACGGCCCAAACTAGCAAGTCCTCATTATGATTAATTGCTTCGACCACTTTATCTGAAGCAGTTTGCTGCCCGGGTGAAAGCTGGCCTGTCCACGTTAAGATGGGGTTGTCCGTGTTTTTAGGTTGGTAACGTGAAACTGTGCCTATCCAAGTGATAAGAGGTGTGCATTGGCTGACTCGCCCCATCATAATACAGTTGCGGCAATAGGTGCAGTTTTCATGACAACGAGCACAGTCGAAGGCTGCAAATAAATGTTGATTTTGATTGCCGCAGCGTTGACATTTGAATTTGTTATTCTGCATTTTTATGACACCGTGGTTGTATTGAATGAAACCATTTAGATAATGTTCGTGTATATCAGATAGCGGAAATGGGAGTTCGTCTAGTAGAAGTTTTTTGCCTTGAAGAAATTGTTGGAGGTCTTGGGAGTACTGGAATTCGTTGTTTAATTGCTGCGGTTGCAAGTCGGTAATTTTATAGATTGGTTGGAAGTTAGCATTTGGGTTTTGTGCGAGGTTTCCAGTTAATAGTCCCGGTAGCAATGCAATTTTGTTATCTTGTGTTAGACTTGTAAATCTCATTTTTATTCTCCTCCCATTTCGCTTCATTTTGTGATAGCGGACAAACATAGGGTTGGTACATCAACTTTTGTCTTCATTTTGTTGTTTTATGGACAAATATAGGGTTTGTGCATCATAGTCTGTCTTCCTTCTTGTGTTTTCTGGACAAACATTGGGGCTGTGCATCAACTTTTGTCTTCATTTTGTTGTTTTATGGACAAATATAGGGTTTCTGTATCATAGTCTGTCTTCCTTCTTGTGTTTTCTGGACAAACATTGGGGCTGTGCATCAACTTTTGTCTTCATTTTTGTGTTTTATGGACAAATATAGGGTTTGGGCACATAGTCTGTCTTAATTTTTGTGTTTTGTAGACAAACACGGGGTTGGTGCATCAACTTTTGTCTTCATTTTGTTATTTTATGGACAAATATAGGGTTTGGGCACATAGTCTGTCTTCATTTTTGTGTTTTGTAGACAAACACGGGGTTGGTGCATCAGCTTTTGTCTTCATTTTGTTGTTTTATGGACAAATATAGGGTTTGGGCACATAGTCTGTCTTCATTTTCTGTTTTGTAGACAAACATGGGGTTGGTGCATCAGCTTTTGTCTTCATTTTGTTGTTTTATGGACAAATATAGGGTTTGGGCACATAGTCTGTCTTCATTTTTGTGTTTTGTAGACAAACACGGGGTTGGTGCATCAACTTTTGTCTTCATTTTGTGTTTTGTGGGCAAATATATGGGCTGTGTATTAAATTCCACGAACAAGCAATCTCTTCATGCCTACTCTTCTAGTATGGCCTGTGTCAAAAAACGCCTAGCGAGAGCACTAACAACAATTATTTTGTCAGTACATTATTTCTTGTACCAGCCTAAACCAATGGCACCTTCACCTAAATGTGTGCCGATGACCGCACCAAAATAGCTTATATCAATTTCTACATTAGGGTATTGATCTTGAATTTGCCTTTTTAATTCCTCTACTGTTTCAAGACGATTGGCATGAATAACCGAGGCTTTGATTGGTACTCCTGTTCTTGCATCTTCATCAAAAAGCTCTAAAATGCGCTTCACTGCTTTTTTATAGGTACGAATTTTTTCAAAAGGTACAATGATTTTATCTTTGAAATGGAGAATTGGCTTTACTTGTAGCAAACTACCTATTAATGCTTGTGCGCCATTCAGTCGGCCACCCCGCTGTAAATGTGATAAGTCATCGACCATTAAATAGGCACGCATCGACTTTTTCATGTCGTTAAGGCGCTCCATGATTTCTTCAGGGGTTTTGCCTTGCTGTACCATTTGTGCGGCTTCAATGGCATAAAATCCTTGGGGCATACAGCTTATTTCAGAATCAAAGGAATAGACTTTTATCCCCTCAACCATTTCACCAGCTGTTATCGAAGCTTGATACGTCCCGCTGATTCCGCTTGATAAATGAACCGATATAACCGCTTCATAACCTTGATCTGCTAGTTTTTGATACAGATCTACAATTAATCCAATGGCTGGCTGCGATGTTTTCGGAAGTTCTGGGGCCTGCTTTACTTTTTCGTAAAAATCAGTAGCAGTCATTTCCAGCTCCTCCTGATAGGACTCCGTTCCAAATATAACGTTTAATGGGCACATTTCAATATGTAATTGTTCACGCAGTTTTTGTGGCAGGTAGGCTGTGCTGTCTGTAACAACGGCTGTTTTCATGTGGATATCTTCCTTTGGAAAGGGTTATTTACGCATTATTTTACATGAAATTTATAATGATTGCATCTTTTATGTTGTATGCTAATTTGAAAAGTGCTTTTATAAATAAAAAGAAATAGCCACCCTGCCCTGAGAAGTGAGGTGAGCTATTTCATCGAAATCTTTTCTTTTAGCCGTTTATCATGCGGCATGTAGTTGCACAGTCAGGTGTTACCGCACCTGACTCTTTTTATTTATTCGCTAATTCTAATTATATTATACAATAACAAGTAATAAATTCCAATCCGGCGGGTGTTGACTAGGTGATACTTTTTTAAGTATAGATATTAATTAACAATCCTTTGATTTCCCCAACCACACTCAAAATATCAAGGCCCTTTTTCTCTTTATCTAAAACAGCGTTTGTTAAATCAATTAATTTACTATCAACCTCTTTGACGATCTTATAGATTTTCGTCCGGCCGCGACGATTGAAACCGCGTCGTTCTTCGAGCTGCAAGCCATTTTGGACAGCTTCGTCCATAAATTCCTTCACCATTTTTTTATATTTACGAAGATCATCAATCGTTCTAGATTCGGATAAGACTTTTCCTTGGTCTTCAATGTCTTGAACTAGTTTTGTAAGTTTTTCATAGACCATTTCTTGCCGATTTTTCCCCATTACTTCTTGGAAAGAGATACTTTCAGTTGGACCGCTTTTCTTTGCTTTTATATTATTTAGGCTGGTGTTTCCAATCTTTCGAACGTCCATTTGTTTACCGCCTTTATATAAAATTAAACTGACATCATTATATCACAAGCATTGTCTCACCAATCAATTTTACAAAAAAGGCGGCTCGAATTGATGTCGAGCCACCTCTTTGGTGTTTATTATCGTTGTAATAATTGAAGAATACCCTGTGGCAATTGGTTTGCTTGGGCAAGCATAGCTTGAGCTGATTGGTTAAGAATGTTATTCTTCGTAAACTCTGTCATTTCAGAAGCCATATCAGCGTCACGAATACGTGATTCAGCAGATGTTAAGTTTTCATTTGATGTTTGTAGATTACTGATTGTGTGCTCTAGGCGGTTTTGCACTGCACCAACCTTTGAACGCTCATCTGAGATCTTTTTAATGGCAGCATCAATTTTTACTAGAGTAGCTTGTGCATTGGTATGATCCGAAACATTAAGGTCCCCAGTACCCACACCGCATGTTGCAGCTTTAAGATCTGATAGCGTTATGTCTATTGTTTGACCACCATTTGCACCTACTTGTAATTTCTTCGCTGAAAATGTACCATCTAGAAGTTTCGTCGAGTTAAATTCAGTTTGAGTGGCGATATTATCAAATGCAGCACTTAATGCGTCAAGCTCTGTTTTTATAGCAGTTCTGTCATTCGTTTCATTCGTATCATTCGCACCCTGAACAGTCAACTCTCTCATTCTCTGAAGCATACTATGCATCTCATTCATTGCACCTTCAGCTGTTTGAAGTAAAGAAACGCCGTCCATTGCATTTCTTTCAGCTTGTGAAAGACCTTTGATTTGGCTGCGCATTTTTTCGGAAATCGCCAAGCCCGCTGCATCATCGGCTGCACGATTAATTCGTAGACCAGATGATAACTTTTCCAGATTCTTTGAAGTCATCGCTTGATTGGCTGATAGATTTCTATATGCATTTAACGCTTGGATATTATGATTAATTCTCATGTTTAGTTCTCCATTTCTACTAGATTATTTAAAATCCTTCGTCAATATATTTTGTTCATATGCGGATGAGCTTTTTCTAAATTTACTATTTTGCGGAGTGGCTCCCTTTTTCAACGCCTCATTCCAGGATGTTGAAATTGCCTGCAGAATATTTACTACCTCTTCAATTACTTTTATATCTTTTTTTAGGTTAGCTTCTATTAACTTATTTGCCATGTAATCATATAAAGCTTCAAGTTGATCGGCAATAATTCCCGCTTCATAGTTAATCCCCGCACCTAAGCGGTATAAAATATCATTTACCTTTGTTAATTTTTGATTTGCAATATCGTACGCTTTATCATTAATTGCATCTATTGCCTCTTCTAAACTGTCTATACTTACTTCATATAGAAGAGTAGTAATTTCTTGAGGTGATTTTTTAAATAGTGCTTCCTCTGTCAAAATGCCGGTCACGTCATGTGCACCTCCAGTTTCGATTTACCTGCTTTATTTATCGGCTCGAATTTTGTTGAGTTTAATAGTTTTATGAATAGTTTTTTTCCATTTCCTCGATGAGCAGCAAGATTTCGGCCATCACTTGGTAAAGTTGAGGGGGAATATTGTCTCCCAAATCCATGTCCAGCAAGTTTTCTACTAGCCTCGAGTCCTCTTGCATATGAATGTTATTTTTCTTGGCGATTTCAATGATTTGCCGGGCTACTTCACCTTTCCCGTGGGCAACAACGACAGGTGCTTTACCGGTTCCCTCTTCATACTTAATAACAGCAGCTGATGGGCCGTTCGCTTCTTTGCGTTTTTTCTGATTGTAGTATTTTGATGCAATCATATTTTGAAGTCCATCCCTTTCTCGGTAAAGACTGGTCTCAATTCCGTTTGTTGTTCTTCATTGTTGGTTGAGCTTTGCTGTCGACTAGCAATCGGAGTCATTCTTGTAAAATTTATGCTGTTAACGCTATAGCCTACCTCTTGCAGCTTTTCCTTTGTAATTGCGGCAAGTGGCTCCATTTTTTGCTTAAAGCCTGGCTTGTCATTTTTAATCGTGATTGACAGATTACGCTCCGTTGACGAAAGCATAATGCCAACGTCGCCTAGTTTTTTTGTTTCGATTAAAAAATACAGATTGCAGTTTTCCCAGTCTACTTGCTGCCCTTCCTTTTTGGAGTTCACGAACACCTGAAGATTTTCTGGCTTTTCCCCAAGTAAAAGCGGCAGACTGAAAAACATACTTTGTAAAGTGTTGCCTGAATCAGATTTGCTTAATAGTTGCTGACCGGTAAGGTTATTTAGGGCTTGTTCTGCTTGCTGAGCAATTTTCGTGGAAGCCTCATCTCCGCCAGCTAGCGCAAGTTTCATGAGCGTTGCTTTTACATTTTCCTGTTGGTTTTGATGATCCTGTCCACGTTGGGTGGAAGTTTCTTCGAATACTAAAGATTTCGCCAAGTCGCTGTCATGATTGAGGCCTAGTGACCGCACCATTTCGAACATTTGTCGGGCTGAAGGCTCTTGCCTAACATTGGACCGGGCCGTTTCATCAAAATGTTTTAAAAGCTGTTGCGATGGTGAATGCTGTTCAAGGTTTGTGCTCTCCTTTGAAACAAAATGCATCACTTTTTGTTCAGAAGGCTTGAAATTTATTTTATCTACCAATGTTTTAATGTCATAAACGATTTTTGCTGCTTCGGCATGATTGCCCTTTGCTAGCAACTTCTTTGCCTCTGCTAGTTGTGTGCTAGCTTGCATTAATTGCTTTTCCGTTTTCATATCTGTAAAAAGCATCATGTCGCTTTTTAAAATCGCATTATCAAGCTTGTTAATCGTTGTTTGCAAAATTTGCTTAGCCTGTGGATAGGCGTTTTTCTTATAAATATTTGCTAGTCGTTCAATTGTATCTAGGTTTCTAGTAATCTCCCGCTTTAATTCACGGAAGTCATGAGCTGCCTGTGCAAGCTTTTGGGTTACTTTTGTTACTAGAATATTTTTTGTTTCTAGTGGCAACGTTTGGAATTGCTCATTTTGTTCGAACTGGTTTAGAAGTTCGCTATGGACCCCTTTTGTTTCTACTGGTTGCTGCCTTGGCTCCGTATTTGCAAGTTCTTGTTCGATTTCATTTAAAGCTTTGGTTATTAGCTGGCGAGCTCCGAGTTCGCGTCCTTTGTCAAGGAGTTGTGTTGAATGTTCGACTGCATTTTCAACTTTTTCGATTGTTTTTATATCTAGGTTCGGGCTACTTGATACTTCTTTCTGTATCTGAGTAAGCGCCTGTTCAAGATTTGCCGCTTTTTGAATTTGTTTGAGTGCCTCTTTTATTAGCATGCTTGGGTTCGTTTCTTCCTTTGCAGACTCCTGATCTACAATCCCAGCAAGTATAGTGCTTAATTTTTGATTGTTGTCCTGCACTGACTCTGTTTTTTGTTGGTCAAACTGAGGTATGTTTGCGGCTTGTTCTAAAATTTTAGAAAGCCGTTCACGTCCTGCTTGATCTAATTGACTAGCTTGATTGACCATTTTTTCGATTGAGCTTTTTATTTCAGAGCCGATATCCTTATTGATTTTTAATAAGTCACGGACCACATTTGTCACTCGTTGGATGTTTGATTCGTTCTGAACTGTTTCCTTCATTTGTTTAATAGCTTGCAGAGAACGTTCGTCTTTTTCCACCAATTGCTCCTCGGCGTTTTGTAAAGCTTGGACAAGGCGCTCCTTACCGATGGATTGTAATTTTTCAGCTTCATAGGCTGCCTTCTCAATCTTTTGCGCTAATTCCCGATCAATTGCTGGATTATTTACGATTTCAGACCGAACCTTTTCAATTGCCAGCTTTAAATCTGGAGCTTTTTCAACCAATTCTCTATTTTTATGTAAAAGCTCAGTGAGCTCTTTCGCTGTTGTTTCAGCATTTCCTGTTCTTGCTGCTTTTACGATATTTTCCGTCTCTGTGCGTTTCTGAACATCATTTTGCTCATTCTTAGCTAAATCAAATTCTGGATCAATCTCTGTGGCAAGGTCTGTTAAAACCTCATTCAACGGCCTACCATGAAGGGCCTCGTGAATTGGGCGCAAATGGGATTGCGTCACTTCTAATCTTTTATTGACTAAAGCCTTTACCGTGTCTAGTTTGGCAGCAGCGCTTCCTTGTGCTTTTTCAAAAAAATCACGAAGTTCCTGAACAGCCTCTTTCGTCACAGGCATACCCTTGTCCAGTAACATTTGCACGCTTTGCTTCAACTCTGGGGTATCCTTTGCAGTAATGCCAACGCTTTGTAGCACCTTAGCGTCACTAGGCTGCGACTCCGGAGCCGGACTTTTAAGATTCTCCGCTGACATTGTTTTTACAAGAACAGACTGGTCCTTTTGACCGGTTACCTGCACTGTTACCCGGTCTTCTGCGGGGACTTGGCCTTCAAACGTGGCTTTGACTTCTTTTCCACGAATTTGAACAATTGCTTCCGTATCCGAAATGCGTTCTTTAATTTGCGCTTTATATAATTCCCCTTGCTTCAACTCAAGTGGGCGCTCCGCCTGCTGTAGCTGATTTGCAGAAAACTGATTGTTGATAATCTGCATGTTCTCCACTCCCGTACAATTTGCTACTGTTTATATCGGCTAAAGCTGGGCTTTTTAAATGGAAATTTATTGCCAATTTTGCGGGCATCGTTAAGTGAATCTTTCAAAAAGGGGATTTTGAAGTCGTAGTATTTTATAAAAAAAACAAAATTAAAAGCCCCTCGCCATATCCATCCTTGGGTAGCAAAGAGCTTCTAACTAATTAAACAATTCCAATTGTGCAGGGCTGAACAAACAGACCATTGTAAAGTATGCAGCTAACCAGCAACACACCCCACCGTCCGGCTACCCCTCAGGCGTTGAGAGGTGGAGGCTACTTAGCGCACCTGCACCCAGCCATTTTTAATGGCTACGACAACGGCTTGTGTGCGGTCATTGACGTTCATTTTTTGTAAAATATTGCTTACGTGGTTTTTAACTGTTTTTTCACTGATGTATAATGCTTCTCCGATGTTGCGATTGCTTTTACCGTCAGCTAGCATTTGCAGCACTTCACATTCGCGGCGCGTTAAAATATGTAAGGGTTTACGATATTCGACATCTTTTAACGTACCATTTGACTGGCCTCCGTCTCCTGCTGCTAAACGGCGGTATTCATTGACTAAGTTATGGGTTACTTTCGGATGCAGGTAAGATCCACCGTCCGCTACGACTTTGACCGCTTCAACAAGGGCATCGGCGTCCATTTCTTTCAACAAATAGCCTCTTGCTCCAGTTTTAAGGGCATGCGTGACATAGGTTTCATCATCGTGGATGGACAAGATTAAAACTTTTACATCCGGGAATTTTTCAACTAACTTTTCTGTTGCTTCAACACCGTTCACATGCGGCATATTAATGTCCATAACAACAACATCTGGGTGATATTGCTCCACAAGGGCCACCGCATCATCGCCATCATCACCTTCCGCAATGACTTCGAAGTTGTCTTCTAAATCCAAAATGCGTTTTACACCTTCACGAAACAACTGATGATCATCAATTACTAAAATTGAGGTACTCCCATTCACTTATAATTCCTCCTCTATATTTAAAAGACGGATTTTTCTTAGATTGATAGCTTTTTCTATTTATCTTCTTTTTCTAGTAAAGGCACATTGATGACAACCATCGTCCCTTTACCAATTGCTGATTCAAAAACAATTTCCCCTTTTAAGAGTTCAATACGCTCTCTCATCCCCACAATGCCAAAGGAATTTTCTTTTTTTACTGTTGGATCAAAGCCAATTCCATCATCTCTGATGATTAAATTCCCAAATGCATTTTTTAGTTCAATTTTCACTTGTATTTCTCTTGCTTTGGCATGCTTGATTGCATTTTGTACGGCTTCTTGGACAAGTCTGAATAGCGCTACCTCTAACCGCGATGCTAATCGCTTTTCTTCTCCTAACAAAACAAATTTTATCGATATATTATTATATTCTTCAGTTGTGGACAAGTATTTTTTTAATGCAGGAATCAATCCCAAATCGTCAAGTGCCATTGGCCTCAGATCATAAATAATTTTACGTACCTCGTACAACGCCGAGCGGACCATCAGTCGCAAATCTTTAATTTCCTTGATTCCTTCCTCCAATCCACGCTCACGTGAAACTCGTTCAACAAGCTCTGACCGTAGCATTACATTTGCAAGCATTTGGGCTGGGCCATCATGGATTTCCCGTGATAACCTTTTTCGCTCTTCTTCCTGCGCTTCAATAATTCGTAGGCCAAATTCCTGCTTTTCCTTTGCATCTGCTAATATTTCATTCACTTGCTGGAGGT
Source organism: Schinkia acidoalkalinis (assembly GCF_054301215.1). The sequence goes on along the minus strand of NZ_CP182573.1, from coordinate 2,637,664 downwards.
CGCTACATAAATAGTTCAAAATCACAGTAATTTGGCTAACAAGGTTTTCCGCGCGCTGAACGGTTTTCTCCAATCTTTTGAGGCGAATCTCCAGCTCATTACGACGCTCTATTAGCGTTTTTTCCTTTTGGCGAATAAAGGAAAGGTTCATCTGCAAGCCATGAGCTTTTTCATAGGATTTACGAACTTCCTCTTCCGAATACTGATTGAAATTTTTGCTCACTACAGCAAGACGCTGTCTCGCCATTTTTTCCTGGGCCTGCAAACGGTCGCCTTTATCAATAACCTCGGTAACCTCCAGCTTCGTAACTAGCAACTCCTTGGTTAAAATCTCATACTCCTGCCGTGACTGCTCGCTAATTTCAATGACTTCTTTTTTACTATTTGATACAGTTTGAATCATCGAATCTAAAATGCGGTCCAACGCTTTTTCATCAAGTTTTAATGACATTTTTCCTATTCCTCCAGAAAAAGCAAGTGTAAATTTTTTCCACCCTTATATAATACACCCTGATATAATAGGATTCGATTCACTTTTTAAATTTTTGTGGGTATTTAATATAAAAATTAATCAAAATTTCCACATTTGCCGCAAAATCTACGTCCATTTATAATAAAAATGACTTAGTTTATGCAAATCCAGCATAGGGTTATGGTACGAAACTTAATGAGTAAATTTCATAAAAATTAGGAGGTAAGCAATATGCTTCTACAATATTATACCGTAAAAAAGGCCGGCGAACATGAAATTGTGATAGAAAAGTCGAAATTTGTCGCCCAATTTAAACGTGCAACAACCGAGGAGGAGGCGCAAGCCTTCATTCAAGAAATTAAAAAAAAGCATTGGAATGCTACCCATAATTGTTCAGCCTATTTAATTGGGGAGCATAATCAAATTCAAAAAGCGAACGATGACGGTGAGCCAAGCGGCACGGCAGGCGTACCGATGCTTGAGGTTTTAAAAAAGCGCGACATAAAGGATACAGTCGTTGTTGTAACTCGTTATTTCGGTGGAATCAAGCTTGGAGCTGGCGGTCTGATTCGTGCTTACGGAAAGTCGGTTTCAGAGGGGCTTAATGCAGTTGGCGTTGTGGAAAGACGGCTGATGAGAATCATCCACACAAAGATTGATTATACGTGGCTTGGTAAAATTGAAAACGAGCTGCGTGCCCATTCGGATTTTATTTTAAAGGAAATTCATTACTTGGATCGTGTTGAGGTAGAAACCTACGTCGCCGAGGAGATGAAGGAAAGCTTTTTTGCATGGATGACAGAGCTGACGAATGGACAAGCTGAGATTTCCGAAGGTGAAACGGAGTATTTGGAAACGGATGTTTGAGTGGATTTAGTGTGAGGTGGAACTTAGAGGATGACGTAGCTGAGAGGCAATTTTCTATGGAGCTGGAAGAAGTATCGGCACTGGAGCTTTAATATTGGTTGGCTGTAAAAATGTGGAAACGCGGTCAAGGAGTGATGGTCGGGCCATTTGATTGTCTGCAAAATGTGGAAATGCAGGTTGGGATCGTTGCACTTGGCTTTTGTTTGTCTGCAATATGCCAAAATGCGGACAGATATCGTTGCTCTTACCCTTTGTTTGTCCGCAATATGCCAAAATGTAGACAAAGATTCATGCTCTTGCCTTTTGTTTGTCTGCAAAATCTGAAAATGTAGACAGATATCGTTGCTCTTACCCTTTGTTTGTCTGCAATATGCCAAAATGTAGACAATGATCCATGCTCTTGCCTTTTGTTTGTCCGCAATATGCCAAAATGTAGACAATGATCCTTGCTCTTGCCTTTCATTTGTCTGCAATATGCCAGAATGAAGACAATGATCCTTGCTCTTGCCTTTTGTTTGTCTGCAATATGCCAGAATGAAGACAATGATCCTTGCTCTTGCCTTTTGTTTGTCTGCAATATGCCAAAATGCGGACAGATATCGTTGCTCTTACCCTTTGTTTGACCGCAATATGCCAAATTGTAGACAATGATCCTTGCTCTTGCCTCTCGTTTGTCTGCAATATGCCAAAATGCGGACAATGATTCATGCTCTTGCCTTTTGTTTGTCTGCAATATGCCAAAATGTGGACAATGGTCCATACTCTTGCTCCTCGTTTGTCTGCAATATGCCAAAATGTAGACAAAGATTGATGCTCTTGCCTTTTGTTTGTCTGCAAAATCTGAAAATGTAGACAGGTATCGTTGCACTTGCATTATATTTGTCTGCAAAACCTGAAAGTGCAGATAGGTTGCAATGTACATGCACAATATTTTTTGCATTTCACAGGTACATATTTAGTTTCGACAAATTTTTGTTATGTAATACTTCAAACACGGGTACACTAGTAAATACGAAATCGTAACAGTTGTGAAAATTTATGGAATGAAACTGGTTGCGGTGGAAAGTACTTGCTGCGATAGTGCTTATTTAGTGAATAAGGGAGTTTAACATATGGGTCGATACAAAAGACGGAAACGGAAAGTTACCAAAGCGTTGCTCATCATACTAGTCCCGTTGTTTATCGTTTTTGCTGGCATGGCTGCCTATGCTTCTTATTTGGCTAGCACTGCAAAAACTGTTGTTGAAGGCTCTCAGCACAAGTTAGATAGCCGCAAATTTGAAGAAAAGTCCGAATTACGTGTACAAAAAGTGGACCCCCGTGTTGACAATATTTCCATTTTATTTTTAGGAATTGACGATAGCAGTGACCATGTTTTCAGCAAAACGACGCGGACAGACGCGATGATTCTAGCTACTTTTAATAAAAAAGCAAAGTCAGTAAAAATGGTCAGTATCCCGCGCGACTCGAGGGTGGAGTTGGTTGGCAGAGGACGTATGGATAAGATTACCCATGCCCATGCCTATGGCGGCCTCGACATGACGGTGAAAACAGTCGAAAAACTGTTTGGGATGCCTGTTGATTATTACGTGCGTCTAAATTTTGATGCCTTTATTAAGATAATTGATGCTTTAGGTGGAATTGAAGTTGATGTCCCATTTAATATTGTCGAACAAAATAGCCATCGTCAAAAAAATAAAGTTAAAATCGCAAAAGGCCTACAAACATTGAATGGCGAAGAAGCCCTTGCCTATGCCCGGACACGAAAGTATGACGGTGATGTCGAACGAGGTCAGAGGCAGCAGGAAATTTTAAAAGCCATCATAAATAAAGGATTGTCGCTACGATCGGTTATGAAGTATGGGGATGTCATTGAAAGCGTTGGCGATAATTTGACGACCAATATGAGCTTTGATGAGATGCTTGCCTTTCATGACTACGCCTATGCAGGTAAAAATATTGATGTTGAAATGATGAAGCTAAAAGGAAAGCCTGCCCGCATTGACCGACTTTATTATTATCTGCTGGATGATGAAAACTTGGAAGAGGTAAAAACAAAATTCAAGCAGCACTTGGAATGGGATGGAACGGAGACGGCTGACAAGGATGGTAGTGAGGGTGGAACGGCAGATGAGGATGCTGGTGAGTAGGAAATGTCATTTTAATATAAGAAGCTGTCAAGTACGGACAGCCCTTGTGTTCCCACATCTGCCTTCTAGTTATCGTTTATGCTATTTTTTACGTTCAGCAAGCGCTAGGATGCGGCTCTAGTTACCGTTTTTCCTCTTGTTTACGTTCGACGGGCACTAGGATGCGGCTAAAGGGAACGCAAACCCTTCTTGCGTTCCCTTTAGACCTACTTGAGATTAGAGTTCGGATACGTGAGAGTGGCTTGCGTTCCTGTTAACCTACTTGAGACCGGAGTTCGGGCACGTGAGAGTGGCTTGCTTTCCTGTTAACCTACTTGAGACCGGAGTTCGGGCACGTGAGAGTGGCTTGCGTTCCCGTTAACCTGCTTGAGACCGGAGTTCGGGCACGTGAGAGTGGCTTGCGCTCCCATTAACCTACTTGAGACCGGAGTTCAGGTACGTGAGAGTGGCTTGCGTTCCCATTAACCTACTTGAGACCAGATTTCAGGCAAGCGAACTCAGCTTGCAAGCCTGTTTACCGCCATAAAGGAGAATCCGGGTGTTAAACACATATTATTAATGCAAAAAAGGTTGTCCAATTTATTGGACAACCCTTTTTGCATTTAATTATAAAATTCCTCAAATGAATCCAAAATAGCTTGAGCTACCTTTTGCTGGAAATCATTTGATTTAAGCAATGCTTCTTCTTTTGGATTTGAAATAAATGCCATTTCGGCTAATATCGCAGGCATATCCGTTTCCCGAATAACATGCAAGCTTTTGTTATTTGAACCGCGGCTCACAGTACCCAGCTCTGCTGTTAATTTTTTAATCGCAATATCTGAAAGCTGTTTACTTTGCTGCCAGCTTGGATTTTTACCAGAATGATAATAGGTCGTTGTGCCTGATGATGTAGCTTTAAATGCATCTGAATGGATGCTTACAAAAGCATCTGCATCGTGATCTTTGGCAATTTTTACCCGACCTGCTAATTCTACAAAGGTATCATTTGATCTTGTTAAAGTAACTTCTGCACCTGCACTTCGCAATACATCAGCTACTTTAAGTGCTACAGCTAAGTTTACATCTTTTTCTTTCGTGCCTCCTGGTCCTTTTGCACCTGGATCTTGATTCCCATGGCCGGCATCAACAACGATTCTTTTACCCTGTAAGCCGCTGCTTAGTAGGGTAACTCTAACATCCTTTGCTGTATGGCGTACGACAAAATTATAGCCAGGATTAAAATAAATACGGATGGCAGAGCCGCTATATTCGATTCGATTAATAGCTGGATGGGAGGCATCCCATTCATCAACATGAGAAGCATTTGTTGAAATTTCCACCCCACCGGAAATCAATTTGTGGGATGTTGTAACGGAGCCAACTTTTGTCCAAGTCAACCAAGCTCGGGTACCGTCATACTTTTCAAGAGCTGGTGAGCTAAGTGTAGTATACGCTTGCTGATTCACTTGCATTGAAATATAACCTGTGTGAACATAGCCCCACATACCATTATATTTAATGTGTGCCCATGTACCTTCTATATCATAAATCAAAATTTCCTGACCTTTAGCTAATGCACCTAATATTGGTGAATTTGCATCTGCACTTTCACGAACGTTTAACGAAGTTGCTGTTACCTTGCCTTTGATTGTATCTTTGTCTGTTGTTCCAACCTCGTCTTCAATAACTGGCGGTTGTACATTTCCTGATGTTGATTCTTCACGACCGCTGTTTACAGTTTTTCGCTCAATAATTACTTTTCGCTCTTTTTCAAGCCATTTCACATCCGCACCGTAACTCTCTGCAAAAAAGCGAAGTGGTATAACCGTGCTGGTTTGTACGATTGTAGGTGCAGCGTCGAGTGTTAATGTATTATTATTTACAGTTACTTTCTTATTATCAATCGTTAATACTACTTTTGTACTCGAATCAGTTGCAACAACTTGTCTAGTGTCGTTCAACCACTTTACATCGATGCCAAGATTCTCTCCAATCCCGCGAAACGGTACTAGTACCCTACCGTCAATGACAGGTGGTGCAATTGGGAGTTTTAATAATTGACCATTAACATAGACTGAAATATCCTTTAATGAAGAACTAGCAGTGCTTGCGCTAGTTTTGTTGGATGTATTCGTTGCAATCGGTGTATTGGATGCATTAGCTGTGCCTGACCCTTTTGCATCCTTTGTAGCTTCTGTCTGCTTCGTTGCAGTGGATGCGTTTGATTGGTTAGATGCGTCTGATTTGTCTGTTATGTTCGTTGGTTTGTTTGCTGTATGTACTTGGATGTAGGAACTATGAACAAATCCATCGCCAATTTTCGAGGATATTTCTAGCCAGTCACCAGTTCTCGAAATAATTTGAACTTCATCGCCATTTTGTAATTTCCCCAAGATTTCCCCTTGAGTTGAAGGGGATGTCCTTACGTTTAAATTCCCCTCTACTGCTACTTGCCCTACTTCATTTGCACTTGCAGACTTCATTGGCACCGACAATAAAGCCAATAAGATGAGAAAAGAGCAAATAACAAAAGATATGGGCGATCTCCTCAACATTAGTCTATCTAATCCCCCTTCTATACTAGTTATTTACTATTTAAACTGTAATAGTTTACTAGAAGAATATCAAGGTAATTTAACCAAATTACAACAATTTGGGACAAATGACATGGTTTTGTCATGAAACTGAAATTTTTGTATTATTGCCTCGGAAATATTGTCAGATTGCTGGGCGGAAATTTGCTAGTTTTTGCGTGGGAATGGCCAGTAAATGTTGGGTGTAGGCTTGGTTTCGTGGAATGCTGCGGTGTGGGGCATGGCTCTTCTTCGGGAATTACGGGGATGCGGGGATTAAACGCATATGATCTTTCTTTCGGACTACTCTGACCAAATTTCGGGGGGGGGGCACTGTCCGATTGATGCCTTCTCTCGGACTCTACATCCGGCAAAGCTCATTGCTCTGTCCGATCGGCTCCTTCTCTCGATCTCTACATCCAGCAAAGCTCATTACTCTGTCCGATTGGTGCCTTCTCTCGGACTCCGCATCCGGCAAAGCTCATTACTCTGTCCGATTGGTGCCTTCTCTCGGACTCCGCATCCGGCAAAGCTCATTACTCTGTCCGATTGGCTCCTTCTCTCGGACTCCACATCCAGCAAAGCTCATTACTCTGTCCGATTGATGCCTTCTCTCGGACTCCACATCCGGCAAAACTCATTGCTCTGTCCGATTGGTGCCTTCTCTCGGACTCCGCATCCGGCAAAGCTCATTACTCTGTCCGATTGGCTCCTTCTCTCGGACTCCACATCCGGCAAAACTCATTGCTCTGTCCGATTGGTGCCTTCTCTCGGACTCCGCATCCGGCAAAGCTCATTACTCTGTCCGATTGGCTCCTTCTCTCGGACTCCACATCCGGCAAAACTCATTACTCTGTCCGATTGATGCCTTCTCTCGGTCTCTACATCCGGCAAAGCTCATTGCTCTGTCCGATTGATGCCTTCTCTCGGACTCCTCGGACTAAAATCCGACCAACTCTATCCGAAAAAATGCATCACCTTGCATAGCACAAACAAAAAAATAGCAGAAACAATTAGTTCTGCTATTTTTGTTTACCAATCATTATGTTATTTTTCTAACAGGCTAATCACTTTTTTCGCCGTTTCATTGGCTTTTTGCTGTAGTGGAATCGCCTTATTCTCTAATATTTCAATCTGTTTGCTGCGTTGGGTTAATTGCATGCCCATCAATTTATATAAATCATCCACTGTCCATTCCTCATCGACGTGGCCGATTAATGGCTGGCCGACTTGTTTAATGAATGCATCAATTTTCGGGTCGTAGGACACACCAACCATTGGTGTGTGGGCAAGTGCCGCGAAAATTAGAGCGTGAAGCCTCATCCCAAGCAACAGCGATGAATCGCCGATTACTGAAACCTTTTCTTCAATGGAAGCATCGTATGGAAAAATAGATACCTTATTTTTCATTGCTCCTGCTATTTCCCTTGAAAATACATCATCATGTTCACCATGCATCGGCAATAATACGACAGGATAGCCGACTTCAACAAAGCGGTCGAGCACCGCAACAATCTTTTCCTTAAACCCCGCAAATCCTGGTGAAGTCCAGTCCCGGATGGCAACTGTGATAAACGACTCCTCTTCACTGCCCCCGACAATGCCCTCTTGCTCCAACCAAGCTTGATTCAAGCCTTCCTTATATTCCATGCCCATCACTGGGTCGGGAACGAGTTCAATTTCCCGACCTATACGAAGGTCCCTTAGCAAATCAAACGAATCCTGATCCCGCACAGATAAAAATTGCGCTTTTGAAAGAGCATTTTTAACGAGCTTTCTTGAGATTGATTGATCAAGGGGCCCAATCCCTTGTGCGTAAACAAAGAATGGTTTCCGTAACAATCGCGCCATCATCATAACGCCTGTATAATACGGAACACTTTTCAGACCGGTTTTGTCCTGCAAGAGGCTCCCGCCACCGCTAATTAAACCATCAGCAGCCCCAATCGCTTTAAAAACCTGACCAAGCTTCCAGCGGTTTACGGCATCAACACCGTATGTTTTCTTTGTATAGTCCGGATCATTCGATAGAACTGTTATTTCGATATCACTTTTCTCATTCCGAAGTGCTTGAATAATCGCCTGTAAAATTGCTTCATCACCGACATTATGGAATCCATAATAGCCAGACAACACAACTCTCATATGATAACCTCACTTTACAGCCTCTCCTGAATCTTCGGCCATAATTTTTTACCAAACTTATACAAGTAAATCAACACTATTCCAAGCGCTGCGCCGAACACAAAACCATAAACAACACGCAATAACGAAATGTAAATTGGAATATGCAAATGTGTAAATGTATTCACGGTTGATAAAAATCCAATCGCTCCGCCGGCTAACAAATACTTACCGATACGTTGTTCCCAGCCTTTGCCTACGTAAATAATATACATCGCTAAAACTAAAATTGGGTACCCAATTAAAAATTCCTTCGTACGTGGACGGACGAATAAAATGTCCTCCAGTTTTTGGCGTAATATCATCTCAGTACCTGATACCATCTCGCCCGCATCGTTTCCAGAACGCATGACCAAAATTCCCATTGCTACTGCAATCACTCCAATAATGATGAAGTGATAATTGCGGACAACCGACATGGCCAAATCTTTAACATGGTCACGAATGACGTGTAAGAATGTTAGGGCAATCGGTAAAATAAATAACAGTTTGACTCCTCTAAATTCATCAATTTTAACAAGGAATGTGTTGCCGTACAACAGCGACATTACAAACCAAGCGCCAATCATGGCAATCACGACCCCCTTTACAAACTTGAGCACGATTTCTTTTTTGCTATGAATAAATTCGCCGCAAATGGAAGCCCATGTGGCTGCAACGATGGACACAATCAAGGCCGCCCCTTGTAAAAATAATGTTGCACCTGTAACGAAATAACCGGCTGGAAAAACCAACAATGCTCCGAATGTTAATAAGGCAATTTTTTCAGAAACCATCAAAGCAGCTAGTCCAACGAATGCTGCTACACCGATAAGTCCTGCCATCGTTCCCCATTTTGGAGCCTGTAAAATATCAAAAGACTCTGCAACGCCGATTTTATACTTATCCGCCATTTGCTTTGTGATGGAGTCAATGTTTTCCACAGACACTTTAAATGATTGATCTGCTGTAATAATTTCTTCTTCCAACTTTTTGATATCCGCTATATGGAGGAAAAGCCCGCGAATATTACGTTCTTTCACCGCACGGGTTGCACGATCTGTGTAGTCTCCTCTTCCGTCAAAAAAGTCAAGACTGTGGAGACGAACAATTTTGTTGCCAAACTCCCTTGCATACGTTTCTTCGCCCTTTTGCTTGCCAAATTCGATGGTCATCAACACAAAGCCTTCATTTTTAAACCGCTTCGCAAACTGTTCATCATCTTTTAGCTTTAAATCTGGATGTGGTGTAACTCCAAGCATTTCATTGCCTGTAAAAACAATCTTATGACCGCCAAATTTATCTTGCAGCTGCTTCATTTGATCTAACACAAATTCATTATCTTTATTAATATTGTTGCCAATTCGAAAAATCGGCTCAAAGCCATAGGAAGCATATTCTGCAATCAAATCTTCATCAAAACCGATTGGTCTTGTCAAAATTGGATTCGGTACAGAGCCCATGCCACGGGCAAGCTCCTCTTTGTTCAAACCTTGGATAAAGTAAACAGATTCACCACGAAGTACCGGCAATTCATTTACCTTTTCAATTCGGTCGCCGAATGATTTTACAATCGCATCTTCCCAACGGTCATCTAAATCATTGCGAAGTAAAATATAAAGCCCATTCTCCCTAGAATATAACAACTTTTCTCGTGTAGCCTCATCTTTATTTTGGACCATTCCCAATAAGTCGCTTCTTGTCAGCGTCATGATTTGTCCTTTTTTCTCAAGGTCTTGAATACCTGTTGGTTCAAACGAAATTCCACGGACACCGTGATCATGCAATGTCGTTAGGATTGTTTTCGTATCAAGTCCCCGGTCAGCTAGCGCCCGGATTTCCTCAACTGGTACAATCATTTCATATGTATCATTTTTCCATTCAACTTTGGCACGATTATAAATGAGTGGTGCTGTCAACAATATCGATAGTACGACGATGGCCATTAATGCTTTTTTCAAAAGATTTACATCCCTTCTTTGAGGTATTTGAGAAAATTATAATATATGAGCTTGTCCAACAAAAATTTTTCAAACGAAAAAGGAAAGCTGCAGCCAGCTCTCCCCTTTCCCCATACTATTTTAGCATTAGCTGAAGGTTTTCCTCCATCTGCTCCTATAGTCAAATACGCCTCGGCGTATTTGTGCCCAGATTTTATCGAGCTTGCTCGATAAATTACCTCTAAAAAATCTGAGGCATCCGCCGGAGGCTTTAACTTCATTCAGTAGGGTACAAACCCTACTGAATGAAGTTAAATTGATCTTTTTCCATGTGTAACGATTTTAATTTTTCTAAAGAAGTTAAGCATTGGGCGATAATTTTCAGACACAAGTCCAATACGTTCCGCCACAAGCTGAACTGTTAGAAGTACAACCGCAATAATCAGCGTTGCAACCCATAATGTTGAATGGGAAAGCAACACAGCAGCGATTCCGAAAAATGCGCTCATCGCATAGATGATTAAAACCGTTTGACGGTGTGAGAAACCTAAGCGCAATAAGCAATGGTGCAAATGCGACTTATCCGGTGCTGTTAAAGGCTTTTTATTCACAATACGACGAACAATCGCAAACAATGTATCAGAAATTGGTACTCCAAGAATAATAATCGGTAAAATCAAGGAGTAAAGCGTAATACTCTTGAAGCCAAGAATCGAAATGACGGAAATCATAAACCCTAATAAAAGTGCGCCTGTATCACCCATGAAAATCTTCGCAGGGTGGAAATTGTAGAGTAAAAATCCTAATGTACTTGCTAATAAAATTGTTCCAAGAACAACAACGAATGCATCCCCCATGAACATCGCCATTGCGGAAATCGTAATTAACACGATGGAAGAAACACCGGCAGCAAGTCCATCCAGACCATCAATTAAATTAATTGCATTGGTAACTCCAACAATCCATAGCAATGTAAATGGTATGCTGAAATAACCTAAATCAATAGATACACCAAATGGCAGGTTAATCATTGGAACTTGAACGCCTGCATAAATGACAACAGCTGCCGCTAAAATTTGCCCTAGTAGCTTTAGCTTTGGTGAAATTTCAAAACGGTCATCAAATATACCTGTAATGACAATTATAGTGGCCCCTAGAATAATTGGCCATGTTGCAATATAATCGTCAACAGGCTTGGCTATCGCAAAACCAATCAACATACTAATGTAAATAGCTAAACCGCCTAAGCGCGGCATAATTCTTTGGTGTACTTTGCGCTGGTTTGGTTTATCTATAGCGCCAATGGCAATTGCCAATTTTTTCACGAGAGGTGTTAGAGCAACCGAAGCTAAAAAGCATATAATTGCTGTAATCAATAACATCATATTTGCACTCCCCAGACATTTGTCTCTACTATATCCTATCTTTTTTTACAAATTTGTCCTTTATTCCCTATAATAGTTCGTCTTACATACAAAACAAATTATACCACAACTCCATATAGTGGGTAGCATTTTTTACAACAAATCATAGTTTTGCGACTTCCATTTACTATAGAGTATCTCAATTGTGCCGTTGTAATTTGTGAATATAGCGTCCAATTACTGGTAATGACTGCAATTCCTCTCTACTCAAGCCTTTTCCGACGATTACGATCGCTGCATAAACAATCACACCGATAGGAATGATAACAACTAAATAGAGTAAAGATTGAAGCCGCGACCAGTCGGTAGCTGTAAAAAATAACATAGGCGCAAAAACTACTAGACCCATTATAATACTTGCTCCAACAAATACAAGAGTTTCTTTTCGCCAAATGTTGTAATTTGTCGTTTGAAAGATAAACCATATATTGAATATAGTTAGTAGAACATAAATAAGAAGAGTAGCGTACGCCGCCCCCATAATGCCTGCCTGTGAAACAAATAAAAAGTTAAGAACACCCTTGACAACTGCACCGCCAACAATAATCCAAGCAGCTAGCCGAGATTTGTTTAATCCCTGTAAAATACCTGTTGTTAGTACCGTAAGTGATGAAAAAACAGAGCTTAAGTTGATGATTGCCACCACATCACTGCCTTGAAAATCCATGAATAACGCCCGGTTGACAGGCAATGTTAAGGCAACAAGTCCAAGTGTAGCCGGCCAAGAAACTAAATGTGCATATTTTAAAGAACGAACGATATAAGAATTGGCAGCTTCCACATCATTTTGGGCCATCGCTTTTGTGATGGTTGGGATTAAAGGTAGAATAACCGCACTGGAAAAGACCGAAGCAATTCCAACAAGCGATAAGCCTCTGCGATAAATACCTAATTGTTGTTGTACCTCCGCGCTATCAGCCCCCATCCAAGCTAACCCGTGTGGAATCGTTACTGAATCGACAAGGTTTAAAAGCGCCATCGTCAACGACCCAATTGCAATCGGAATGGAAAGCGCTAAAATTCTCCTCGCCCACTGCCTAAATATATTCATGGAAAATGATTTCATTCCAGAAGGACGAGCCTTGAATTTCATAAAGAGAACGCGCAAATAAATGAGAGAAAAAAGTGCTCCAACCGAGGAGCCGACCATCACACCACCGGCAATGGTTTCATTCGATTCTTTTTCCATCACTAAAAAATAAGCAATCCCAAGAATGAGCGCCACCCGTACAAATTGTTCAATAACCTGCGACACCGCCGTCGGCTTCATATCTTCAAAGCCTTGGAAAAAGCCGCGATAAACGGCCATGTATGGTGCAATCAAAAGCGTAAAGGAAACGATTAAAACAGATGGACGCGTAAATTCCCCGCCCAACATAATCGAAATCGGCTTTGAAAAAACATACATAATGACAAAGCTGAAGACGCCAAATAAAATTGCAAGCAAGCTGGCTGAATGAAAAATATCGCCAATCTCATGCTCGCGATTTGCGCCGCGGGCTTCAGAAATAAGCTTTGAAATGGCAATTGGAATACCGGCAACCGATAAAATTAAAGCAATCATATAAACCGGGTAAACGAGTCCAAAAATACCAAGCACCTTGTCACCGGCAATGTTTTGCAATGGAACCTGAAAGATGCTGCCGATAAATTTTGAAATAATCGTTGCCAGTGTAATAATTAATGTACCTTTTAAAAATGAAGACTGGGCCATACTGGGTTAACTCCTACCTGTTAATTTTTGGCCAACTACCTTGAGGGCAAAATGCGGTAATGCCAGCATTCGGCGCCACCTTGAAGGCTGTTTAAGCAAGCGGTAAAACCATTCTAGGTTTAATTTTTGCCAAAATTCAGGAGCACGCTTGACCGTCCCGGCAACCACATCAAACGAGCCGCCAACACCGATAAACACTCCTTTTTCAACTTCATCCATGTTCTCGGCGATCCATTTTTCCTGCTTTGGTACACCCAAGGCAACAAGAATCAGGTCCGGCTTTGTTTCTTTTATTTCATTTATAATAGCCGGGTCCTCCCAATTAAAAAAGCCATGATGGTAGCCGGCAATGGTCAGGTTGGGATATTCGTTCTTGATCGTCTGGACCGCTTTTTCAATCGTTTCCTCCTGGGCGCCAAGCATGTAAAGCTTTAGTTTATGTTCATGTAAAACCGTCAACAAATTGCGCATCAAATCATAACCCGCTACCCGTTCCGGCAAAGGTTGTCCAAGAATTTGCGCCCCTTTTACAACGCCGATGCCATCAGCGGTCACATAATTTGCTTTATCAACATACTGCTTGTACGTTGGATCCTCCAGCGCCTTCATCACAATTTCCGGGTTTGCCGTAACAACAAAGCCCTTTTGGTTGGTAAGCATGCGCTGTGTCAACCGCTCAACCATGTCCTTCATCGTTGTATGTATAAAATTCACACCTAATATCGAGACAAATTTATCTTCCATTATATATTCACCAACTTCATTTAATTTCGATTAGAATGATGTGGCATTCGTTCCACTATCGGAGCGAATGGGCACGCGCCATCTTAATCGACATTTCGATATAATTCTACATTGAACTATATCAAAAAGGGGGGGAAAAGGAAATAACTTCGGAGTGGTTAATTGGATTTCATGCGTTGGTAGAGCAGAATCGGGGTGGTATTCAGACTTGGGCTGCCTTTTTACGGTTACTTACATTGGGCGGTGCGAATCGGGGTAGCTTTCGGAATGCTCTATCCAATTATTCCTCGCTCTTTTTGCTCGCTCTCGGACTTGGTTGCCCGTTTTCTACCTTATTCTGTCCGTTTGGGCCTCGCTCTCGGACTCAGTTACTCTTTTTCTACCTTACCCTGTCCGTTTGAGGCTCGCTCTCGGACTTGGTTGCCCGTTTTCTACCTTGTTCTGTCCGTTTGAAGCTCGCTCTCGGACTTGGTTGCCCGTTTTCTACCTTGTTCTGTCCGTTTGGGCCTCGCTCTCGGACTCAGTTACTCTTTTTCTACCTTACCCTGTCCGTTTAGGCCTCGCTCTCGGACTCAGCTACTCTTTTTCTACCTTACCCTGTCCGTTTAGGCCTCGCTCTCGGACTCAGCTACTCTTTTTCTACCTTACCCTGTCCGTTTAGGCCTCGCTCTCGGACTCAGTTACTCTTTTTCTACCTTACCTTGTCCGTTTGGGTCTCGCTCTCGGACTCCCTTGACAACATCCCTGACCCCAGTGTCCGAATCATACCTCCATTTGAACCGCTTGAAATATAAGCGAATCTTCTCCCACAGAAAAACCCCTCCACAAACCACGTTGCGGAGGGATTTTTTTAAAATTAATTCGCACTTAGCTTAATCACACGTTCCATAAACGATGAGAACTCTGCTCGTGTTGTTGCCTTAGATGGTTTGAAGCTGCCATCGGCATAGCCGCCTGTGATGTTATTTGCAGCAAGTGCTTTAATTGATTTGATAGCCCAATGATTTGCAGTAACATCAGTAAATGTTTTGCTTGATTCACCTTTTAATTTATAAGCACGCGTTAAGATCGTTGCCATTTCAGCTCTTGTCAGCTTTTCTTCTGGTGCGAATTTCCCTGCTTCTTTACCAGTGATAATACCGGCCTCAGCAACAGCTTTGATGGCCTTATAGGCGTAATGTGTATTTTTCACATCCGTAAACGGATAAGCTTTATCCGCAGACTCTGTTAGCTTGAATTCACGGGCAATCATCGCAGCTACCATTGCTCTCGTAATTTCAGCCTCCGGTTTGAATGTTCCATCATCATAGCCTTTGATGATGCCTCGATTGCTTAAAAATGCAATGGATTTATAAGCCCAATACTTGTTTGAAACATCCTTAAAAGAAACACTTGGAACAGTTCCGTTTCCTGGAGTCGTTCCAGTTCCAGTGCCTGTACCGGCGCCATTACCATTTCCTGTGCCAGTTCCTGTATTCGCTTGTGGCGTAGGAGCTGGATGATTGCTTACATAGGCTGATTGTAAGCCATCAAAATAAATCGCGCCTTTATTTTGCATGTCTTTTACAGCTTCAGCAACATATATACGATCAAATTTCAATGGAAGTGTAAGACCTGTAGGAATTTGGGCACGAACGTACTTCCAGCCTGTCCAATTTAAACCATGCTCTTCTGTAAAATTAATCGTCTGCTGTTTGCCTGTGCCATCGATGATATGGGCACGAACCCAATGGTTTGCACCATCACCTTTTACCCATACACCTAATTCTTTAGGGTAGCCTTTCAACTCAATCGGAGTCTTTGTACTTGCATAAGCAACTTTTATGCCTTCAACATCTGTTGTAAAATCATAAGAAAGCTTCAATGCATTTTTACCTTCTTGAACATTGCCATTTCCTGTAGCCAACTCTACCGTAGCATTTGCGTTCGCTGATTCAGCAGACCAATTGGTCAAAGATTCAAAGCCGTCAACTAACACTGGGTCCACGCCGATTTTTACAGGAATGGATGCTGTGACTTTTTCAAATTGAGCAATAATGTTACCTGATGCTTTTTCAGTGCCTGCTGTAAATTTACCATCTGCAGTGATTGTACCAATATTACCGTCGACAGACCACTTAATGACAGATTTATCAAAAATGATTGGCTCTCCGCCGTTATAAATGGCATTCGCTGTCAATTGAATGGATTCGTTAGGACCTACCACAACTGACTTCGGTTGAATTTCAATTTTGTCTACTTTATCGATAACTGATACAGGCACTTCGCCACGGGCACCATTGTAATTAGCGATTATTTTTCCAGTACCGGCATTTCCCGCTGTAAATGTCATGCCATTTACGGAGCCGATATTGCCTTCAGTTGATAATGTAATATCACCTGCATTCACTTTAACCGGGTTTAAATATTGGTCAAGCGCATATTGTAGGCCTAATTGAACCGGTGTACCTTTTAAAATTTTTCCTTTTGGAATTGATAGTTTAAGAGTTGCCGGCTCGCTTGTAGGCGCAGAACTAATGACTTGAAGAACAGAAGAAACCTTGCGCTCTGTCCCTTCAGATGGGCTATTCACCAATTTTGGTTGGAAATTTCCCAGCTCGCGGACAGCCATTGCCGTTGAGCCGCCGCCATCAAGATTGATAGCATTATAGGCACCCAGCGAAATTAAATAGTTGGCCACTTCCCGTAATGTTGCGCCATTGCTGTATCCGTTTTGTCTACCATCAACAGTTAGTAAAAAGACCTTGTCTCCCGCTTGATTCATCGCAATTGCTGTACGCGGTTGAAGCGTTTTGGCAAATGCCTGACTTTCATCCATTGATATCGAAACCTGTCCATTTTTCACTAGCTGCGGACCTGTTCCGATTACATATTGTGCATCCTGCCAAACGTCTCCAAGGGAAACCTTAAGGTCTACTGAATCACCAACTTGGACATTGGCTAGTTTATCGCTCCATGCTTTACCATGGGCGGAAATAACAAATCCATTGGAAGGAATCGCTGCATTACCGCCCTCTCCAAATCTCGTAATCTTTGAAACTGTACCCGTCATCGTCTGCCCAATAGTAAGATCTGATGCTGACGGTGAAACATCTGTAATGACAATTTCAGTTCCATATTGATTCGTACCTGTTGATTGCTTTGGAGATTTATAAAGATGAATCGCGTTTTCACCGCGCTCACCATTAATTTTATTTATATTGATAGCATTGCCGCCGAGGTTAGCAATCATTTCAAGCTTGTAGCGGTCAATCACAGCTTTACCGTTACGATTGATACCAAAAGCAATCGGCTCATTCGTTGGGCTCGTCGGCCCTTTTAAACCGGACACACCGATGTTGATTAATTTATTATCCATGGCAATAAGATTTACCGGTGCCTTCCCTGCCATATCAAAAAAGCCCGCATTCGTAGCCCCTACAACAAAGTGCCCTTCATAATTATTTTGAGTGGCCCGGTTTGAAACTGTCCCTACCGCAGTTAGCGGATTGGGTATACTTACTTCTAATGAAGTATACGGATCATTCAAATCAATGTTTAATAGATTAACAGCCCGGTTGTACCCTCCATTATATTTCTGTTCTGTATATGTAACTCCAGGTGAAATTTTTGTACTTTCATCACTTAATTTCGTTCCAAAGGCAAATGCTGCACTTCCAAAGCTCTGAAAGACTAGTACAGTCGACAGTAGAAAGGCAGACACATTGCGTTTCAAATGTTTCATTACATCCTCTCCCTTATATTATGTAAATCTACAAGTCTATGTTTTTTTACCTAGTATTTCAACCAATACACGATAAACTTGGCCCACTCTGTTAAAACAATTTGCTGCTTTTCGGAATCCTTCCACCAGTCTTTGAGACTATCGATGCGTTCATCCGGGGCATTGGCATAAGTAAGCGTAATATTGGTGTCTTCGAATACTTTGTCAAAAATAAACTTGCTTCTTTTTGAATGCCAATTGGTTGTAACAACAATTGCAGATTTGTAATTGTTCTTGAGCAATAGTTTTTTAGAATAAACAGCATTTTCATAAGTGCTTCTTGAGTCTGTTTCTTCCATGATTGCCTTTGGCGGAACACCAAGTTCGAGCGCCAGAGACGTCATTTCTTCAACAGCCTTTGTTCGCCAAGAAAGATCTGTTCCATCTGAAAAAAGCAATGTATCCGCTAGGCCCTGATCATAAAGCTCGACAGCCTTTTTTGTTCGCTCCCCTTTGATTTCCCCGCCGAGAACGATGATGACATCACTTTTTTTCACGGTTTCATCGGCAATTAAAAAATCCGCCATCGATTGTAACAACGGATTTTTAACGATAAAACCTACTATTAGTAAAAATAATAAAACGCCAAAGAAAAACTTTGCCTTTCTCATTTACTTTCTGTGCCCACAGACTTCATTTGTAATATAATGTCCTGCACCATTTCCTTTGGGTTATTTATAATCGATTTTTCACCTTTTTGATAAGCTGTTTGCATGATCGTTAATAATTCTTTTTGCTCTAACGGGCGTAATTTCGTTCCATTCATTCTATCTATCACCTTCAATTCTATTATTTTAGTAACATAGCATTTTCTTTCGACAATCTCAAACATAGCTTAAAACTTAAAAATTATCAAACCCGCAAAAAAGGACAAAAGTATAGAGGGGCAGGCGGGAAACCTGTCCCTATGATGAATTTGGCCTTATTTTACTGAACTGGCATCATTCTACTTATATATAATTCGACAAAGTCTCGCAATTTTTGTCCGTTTCATTATAACACATCTGTAAAATATTGTCTTTACAGGATGGAAGTTTATTAAAATTGTAATATTTGGGGCTAACCATGCCAGTAAGCCTTACCCTCGACGTTTTTGTTTTAACCGTAAACCATTCTGCACAATAATACCTCCATATATTAGCAGTTATATTGAAATTTATATTATAATGGAAGGATAGGCTTAGTTGGTTATTGCCATATTTTGTCTTACCTCAAGTTAAAAATTGGTGGTGTTTTGCTTTATGTTAGTGAACGAAATCCCAAAGGAAAAAATTAAATACTGTATCGAAGGTCTTCAGGAGATATTCAGCCCCGCTTCTGAAGGTGATTATAGAATAGTGAAACGGGCTCTTTCATTATTTAGAAATGGCGCTGTTTTTAATGCTTCGGCTAAAGGCGACACGATTAAGGCCGCAGTTCTTGATGATGGAGAGGATTATGAGGTCGAGCTTGAGTTGGATTTTATGGAAATTAGCTATTGCAGTTGCCAACAAGAAGAATTTTTTTGTGTTCATAAATTAGCGGCACTTTTTTATGTCTTTTCATTGTTTGACAGTCCCGGAGAATTTTTTAATAACTGGAAAGCTGGTCATCAATACAAAGCAACTGAAAAAATGCCGTCAACGCCGAAAAGAACCATTTTTGATGCCTCTAAGAAAAAGGAGCGCATGTATCAGGAAGATTCACTTGAAAGCTGGCTTGCTTATTTTAATGAAAAATATGTGCAGTTTACAAAAAAACGGGAGGCTGTAAAAGCGACATACTGGAACTATCCGCGAAATTCAAATATTGCAGAGGACCTGTATGAGACATACTACCCTGCCCTAATGGATACGCCAATGCCGTCATCACCTTATGGCGAAATATTATTTCATCTCCACGCTGCAGTGACTGTTTTTGAAAAAATACTGGAATCAGCTAGAGACAGCTATGCCACTACTTATTCCAATCATTATACCGGAAAATATTTAAAGGAAATTACATCTGACATTGTTGAGCTTGCATTCAATGCTCGTGAATGTCATTTCAAGCAAACCGATGCAGATGAAATGATTTTGCAGGCAACACCTGCACGGATGATGGATATTTTTTTACTAACAAGAGACTTTCAATATGAGCGTTTTTACCTCTTTCAAGTCGTTTGTACAAATTTGATTCGTAAAAAAGAATCCCTTGATGAGCTTGCCCAGAAATTCGTAGACCGCAGCAAAGATGAGGAAAAATTGAAGCAACAAGGAAAGGTCAATTTTTCTTCAGAGTGTCGCTTAGCCCTTGCCCACTTTGATTTCATGGTAGAAAAAGATCAAGAAGCTATGCAGCGTCTTTCAGATGGACCAGCAAACGAGGTTTTCTATTATACAACATGGTTTAAATCATTAGCGCAAAATAAGCTTTGGCAACGCTTTGAGGCATGGCAACCTTTCATTGTGGAAAGAATGCATGATTTTTTCCATCAATATGGCGACCAGCAGCTAAAGCAACAGCTCACATCCTTTTACTTATACTTTATTAAGTTATATATGAATGAAATAAACGACGAGTCTATTTTCATCAATACTTTGCATAGATGGCTGCCATACAGCTACGTTGATTTCTCCGAACATTTATTGGAGAACAACGAATATAAAAAGTGGACAGAGCTCCAGTTATTTATTGGTATACCAATTGAAAAGATGGACCGTGACCTTTTAAAAGAAATCGAAAGCGAGGACCGGGTCTGCCTCCTTCCTCTTTATCACAATGCGGTGGAAGAGCAAATTTCTGTGAAAAGCCGTGATGCATATCGGCAAGCGGTAAAATATTTGCGGAAATTGCGTACACATTACAAGGCTTTAAAAAAGGAAAATGTATGGGACCACTACATTCACATGCTTTCAACAAAATACAAAAGATTAAGAGCCTTTCAAGAAGAACTGCGAAAAGGGAAAGGAAAATTAATCAATGATTAAACAACTTGAATATGAAATTGATATCAAATATTTGGACTCCAAACTTTTTTTTATGTCAGCAAAGCACGCTCAGCAAAAAAGAATAGTCCCGGTGGCTGAGTGGCGGCCACTGCTCTTCTCTTGGCATGCCGACAGCTATTTTGGCACAAGTTTTGCTGAAATGAACGAAGGGGTTTTGTTGTCATCGTGGGAATTGCTGCAATATTTCTCGGACCCAGGGCATCAGAGTTCACTGTTTTCATTTGCCTTTAGCGAGCGTATTGGCTGGCTAAAAAAGTGGGCACCGGTTATTTTTACAGAGATTCAAGAAGGGCATTTTTCTCCTGATTTTGAACAGTGGAAAGCTGGGACATTTGGTTGGAAAGTCACGACGGCACTTGACGAGATTGAGAAAGAACCATCGATGTTTACACCTGATTTTGTCCGTAGTTGGGTTTCAGAAGCAATCAAGGGATTTGTTGAGCAAGATGAGGAGTTAAGCAAGCGTTGGCAAATAATTTCGGAAAAATATCCATTATTAGTAAAAGAAGGTTCCGGCCTACATGATGAGTCAGCCAGCTTTTTAAATGAAGAAACATGGCTGGAGCGCATAGGTTGGAGTGAGGACCAAACACCATTTACGGTTGAATTGCGATTGAGTGAGCCCGTTGCTGAAGAGTTTGAAGATAGTGCTATTCATGAAGGATTAGCCACCAACTTTGCGAATAATGATTCCAACACCTGGACATTGGATATTATTTTACGGGATAAAACAAATGCAAATCATTGGATCGTCTGGCAAAACGAACGGACAGACCCGGAAATCCCCGCTGAATGGCATGGTTTCCTAGATAAAATTAACAAAAGCATCACACTATGGTGCCACATCGCTCCTTGGCTCAAATCACCTGACGATGAAAACAACATCATTCATACCCTTCGTGAGGATGAAGCTTGGACATTTTTAACCGAGGCGAGCATTCAGCTTGCAGAAGCAGGGGTTGAAATTCTCCTCCCAGCATGGTGGCAGGAAATTCGAGCGATGAATCCAAAGCTAAAAATTCAACTGCGTTCTTCAGTTGGGTCGGCCCAGCAATCATTGCTAGGCTTACAAGCAATTGGTGATTTTGATTGGAAATTCGCGACTGGAAATGCTGAATTGGATGAAGATGTATTTTTACAATTAGTGGAGCAAAACCGCCGCCTAGTCAAAGTCAACGGAAAATGGATGAAGCTGGACCCTACTTTTATCAAGCAAGTAAAAGAAATCATGGTGCGCGTGAAGAAAGAAGGCCTTTCCTTCCAGGATATTCTGGCTCAAGAATTAACGACGGCTGCAGGCACGGATGACAACAATGATCATGAACTCGATAACCCATTGTCGCAAATTCAAATTGGGTTAAACACTCATTTGGAAAAACTACTTTTCCATTTGCACAATATCTCAACTATTCCTTCTATTAAAGTACCAAAAAGTTTGAATGGCGAATTACGGGCCTATCAACAGCAAGGTGTCGAATGGCTTGTATTCCTGCGAAAGTTTAAATTTGGTGCATGTCTTGCCGATGATATGGGTCTCGGCAAAACCGTACAAATGATTACCTACTTTTTATACGTAAAAGAGAAGGAAAAGCCAAAAATGCCGGCATTGATTATTTGCCCGACGTCTGTTCTTGGAAACTGGCAAAGGGAGTTGCAAAAGTTTTCTCCGTCTTTAAAGGTGTATCTCCATTATGGAAGTTCGAGAAAAAAGGGCGAAGAATTGGCTAGCCTTGTTCAGGATTACGATATTGTTTTAACTTCCTATGGGTTGTCAGCCATGGATGATGGGGATCTAAAAGGTATCCTCTGGAGCACCATTTGCCTTGATGAGGCGCAAAATATTAAAAATGCTTTTACAAAGCAATCAAAGGCAATCCGGAGTTTTAGCGGTCAGCATCATATCGCGCTTACGGGTACACCGATAGAAAACCGCCTCACAGAACTATGGACCATCTTTGATTTTATGAACAGAGGTTATTTAGGAAGCCTGACCTCCTTTGTAAGAAGATATGTAACACCAATTGAAAAAAATAAAGATGAAAAAATGATCAAACAAGTACAACAGCTTGTAAAACCATTTTTACTGAGACGTACGAAAAAAGATGAAAGTGTAAGCTTAAATTTACCTGATAAACAGGAGCAAAAAGAATATATTCCGCTTACCGTTGAGCAAGCGTCACTTTACGAACAACTTATTCAGGATACATTTGACAGGATTGAAAAGCTGTCGGGCATGGAAAGACGCGGCTTGATTTTATCGATGTTGACAAAGCTAAAACAAATTTGCAACCATCCTGCCCTTTATTTAAAGGATGATTTTTCAGAGTCCACTTTAATTGAACGGTCTAATAAAATGGAAAAACTGTTAGAGCTGATTGAAAATATTTTGGATCAAAACGAGAGCAGTTTAATTTTTACCCAGTATATCGGAATGGGAAAATTAATTCAGCATGTCGTTCATGGGCATTTTGGCGAAACTGTTCATTTTCTACAAGGGAGCTTAAAGAAGCATGAACGGGATCGAATTATCGATTCCTTCCAAGCCGGTGAACAAAAGCTGTTGATTTTATCATTAAAAGCCGGCGGAACAGGTCTGAATCTTACCGCTGCGAATCATGTCATCCACTATGATCGTTGGTGGAATCCAGCGGTTGAAAATCAAGCAACCGATCGCGCCTATCGAATTGGTCAAAAACGCTTCGTTCATGTTCACAAGCTTATCACTACGGGAACATTGGAAGAAAAAATTGACGAAATGATTGAAAAGAAGAAATCATTAAGTGATGAAATCATTTCCGGTGAAAACTGGATTACCGAGTTATCAACTGATGAACTTCGTGATTTGTTTACACTTCGCAAGGATTGGAATGAGTAATTCAAGAGGAAGAGTACGGGTATCATTGAATAACCTGTACTCTTCTTCTTTTTTCTTTTTCACAGTATTAATAGTTTTTATTTTTCTTATATACTTTCCTTCATTTTACTTCACAGTTTACACATAGTTTATTCATAGTTTGGACACACAGACATATTTTAAAGTTTTTTCGGAGTGCTACAATGAAAATGTAAGCAACGAAAATAACGTACGTACAGTTAAAACGATAAGAAACAGGGGTGTGATGAAAATCACTAAACCGTTAAACAAAATGAATATAGTTATAGTAAATCAGTTGCTTAAAAATTTTTTATATACATTGTGAAAAATATCACAAATATTTTAGGATTCGAAAATGATAGATTGATATAACAAAAAACTTATGAGGTGATTCGAAATGTTAAAAGGTAAAAAATACGCAATCCCAGTTGTAGTAAGTGCATCATTATTATTAGCAGCATGTGGAGCAAATGACACAGCAAAAACTGTAGCCCCACCTCCTCAAGCTAAAGCAGAAGCAGCAACACAAGTGATTGCACCGCATAAGGATTTAAACCAAGCTCCAACTCCTCTAAAAGTGGACCGTGTTGGAGATCATGAAGTAAACGTTGAAATGACTGCACAAATCACTGATATTGAAATCGACAAAGGAAAAATGTATAAAGCTTGGACATTTAATGGTCAAGCACCTGGTCCATTAGTTGTAGTGAATGAAGGCGATACAATCAACTTTACACTTAAAAATATGGATCCAGCTATCCCACACAGCATGGATTTCCATGCCGTACACGCAGCACCATCTAAGAAGTTTATCGATGTAATGCCTGGTAAAGATGGCAAATTTACTTATAAAGCTAGCAATCCTGGTGTATTCATGTACCACTGCGGTACAAAACCAGTATTAGAGCATATCGCAAACGGCATGCACGGTGTTATTATTGTAAAACCTAAAGATGGTTACCCAACTGATAGTCAAGTTGACAAAGAATATGTTCTTGTTCAAAACGAATGGTATAAATATAATGATTTAGATGATATGACTAACGGTGTTCCTAGCCAAGTTGTATTCTCAACAAAAGCTTTAAAAGAAGGCCAACCAAATACAAATGGTGATACATTCACATTAAAAGAGCATCCACTATTAGCTAAAGTTGGTGACCGTGTAAGATTATATGTGAATAACGTAGGTCCAAATAAAGTAAGCTCCTTCCACGTAGTTGGTACAGTAATGGATGACGTATATCTTGACGGTAACCCTTATAACCACCTTAAAGGAATGCAAACTGTAACATTACCAGCAAGCGGCGGTGCAGTTGTTGAATTTACAGTAGTTGAAGAAGGCAACTATACAATCGTAACGCACTCATTTAACGATGTTCAAAAAGGAGCTGCAGCTATTTTAAAAGTAACGAAAGATGGCAAAGATGATGCCCCTGCAGCAGCAGCTAAATAATCGTTTTGAATTTCGACAATATGATAGTTTCTAAGAAATCAGGTGAAGGAGTTTTCACCTGATTTTTTTTCCATTATTGGAACAGGGACCTTGTTGACATTATTTTTCAAATTAATGAATCTAACATCATCTGCTACAACTTCTGTCACATATACGCGCTTTCCTTCATTATTATCATAATGCCTTGATTGGAGGCGGCCCGTGATGCCAACCAAAGATCCTTTTAAACAATAGTTTGCTAGACTTTCCGCCTGTTTACGCCAAATATTACATTGCACAAAATCCGCTTCATACTCGCCTTTCACATTTTTATAACTACGATTAACTGCAATAGTAAAGTTTGAGACTGCAACTCCATCGGCTGTATAGCGCAATTCTGGATCCCTTGCGATTCTTCCCACTAGTGTTACTTGATTTATCATTGATAATCACACCCTCACTTTTATTTTTACAGTGTAATTCGATAAAAAGATTAGTCATTAGCTTCAAGCTGTGGCACGGGAGTTTAAACAAACGTTTCATTAACTTGGAAATTTTGATTTCTTTTCACATAAGTACGATTTCTCATGAGGACGAAACATAGATGAAATGGAAAATGGGGATGTTCCTTCTTTTAGCCTCACCCTCTATCAAAATGAAGAATCGTGGGCAAATGATCCTTTGTATTGGGGGTTACAGCATTTTGTAAGAATGAGAAAGAAAGACCATTTTGAGGTTTTTCTCAACTCAAGCGGAACTGGAAACGTGATTTTTTTAGTTATTTCTTCTAGTCATCTTTGCACTAGTTTCTATCTTCACTTAATTACCCTCCCTTCTTACTAATAAAATACTAACTTACGAAGCTGAATGCAAACCGACAAAATTGAAATTCACAGCCTCTTCTTCCAACAAAATTCCGATTTTTACTTAGGGAATTTTTGAAATTCCAAAGAAAAGTAGATGGATAAAATTGAGTATTTATTAAAAATTAATTTTTTTATAGGATCTCCCAAACCCCTACCACTCAAGGATAGAAGTGGGACTTTTCAACACGGCATGGTTAAACTGTAAATAAATGTTTAAAACATGTTATAATATCGGTAAGACAATTAGTACCCGAAAGGAGTGCGCTGCCTGTGAAGTCGTTTCGACTTTGTTCTTTAACGGTTTACGTTGAATTAAATAATCAAACAACAAAGCACTGCATCCCATTAAACGATGGTTTAATTATTAATAAAGAGTGTAAAGATGACCTCTGGTTAATTGAAGGCCTCGTTCATAAGGATTTTTACCAATTTTTCACTTCTTTAAAGAAAAATAACGAGCCAATGGTTGTCGAAGCAATTATTACCAGCATAGACAACACTCCTGCATCCTTTGCTGCGAAGGTAAGGGATCTTAAATTTTTAACAGACCAATTGCAACTGCTGTTAGACGGAAAAAGGCTAATCCGCAAAGGTACGTTCTCGGATATTATTCTAAATAATTTAATTCAAAAAGGAATTTCAGGAGAAAAATTATTAAAAGAGTTTAGACGAATTAAAAAGGAACGCGGCAGTGATTTTCAAGTAATGGTTGAAAATGAAATAAAAGAAATTAAAGCTAACAATATTATTTAGGTAAAATAGTAAAATCAATATTTTTTTAAAACAAAAAAATGCAAAGGAAAATGAATCCTTTGCATTTTTGTACTATGCCTAATCTACTCTAACCTCTAATTCTGTTTATTATATTGTTGAGTTCAGTATCATGCTTACCAGTTTTTGAACTTAGATATTCAATATCTACTTTTACACCTTTAATCTCGTCAGAAACAACACCAAAAACTTTGTGATGTTCGTCTAATTTATCGTTTGTAAATTTAAAATTACTACGCAGTTCTGATGAAAGATTATCAACTTTTGTTTCGATTCGCTCTTGACCCTCTTTTAAAACTACTACATCTTGTTTTACATCTGACATATCCTGTTTTAAGCTTGATACATCTTGTTTTAAGACTGATACATCTTGTTTTACATCTGACATATCTTGTTTTAAGTTCGATACATCTTGTTTTAAGCCGGATACATCTTGTTTTACATCTGACATATCCTGTTTTAAGCTTGATACATCTTGCTTTAAGACTGATACATCTTGTTTTACATCTGACATATCTTGTTTTAAGTTCGATACATCTTGTTTTAAGCCGGATACATCTTGTTTTACATCTGACATATCTTGTTTTAAGTTCGATACATCTTGTTTTAAGCCGGATACATCTTGTTTTACATCTGACATATCCTGTTTTAAGCTTGATACATCTTGTTTTAAGCCGGATACATCTTGTTTTACATCTGATATATCGTTTTTTATGCCTTTAATCTCGCTTAATATTTGGTTTAAGGTTTCCTTCATCTTAAACAACTCCATACTTTATTGATTACAGTATAACATATAATTGTTTCCCTGAACGTCCGCCTCAATTTTACCTTACAATTGCCTCCGAGGCTGCATCATCTGGTGGATCATCCCTTTTGCTTTCTACTTTAAAAATGAAGTACTGATTTTTGTCTACATATTCGTTTTTCACAAGAATGATGGATTTCCCTTCTTTGATATATGAAATAACCTTCCATCTTTTTTCTTCCATTTTCTAGTAGGCACTTCCCCTTTTCTTTTGTACCAAATACAAGAGTGGTGATAAATATCTATATAGATAAAGTGCTTCCTCAAGGTCATAATTCTCCTTGCCTTGTTTGATATACTCAATTAAGCCGTCTATAATGGGAATTATTTGATTTGATGATAATGCTTCATGATCATCGCTTAGAATGGACATTAGCTCTGTTACCTTACCAGGGTTTTTATTTAAAGACTTAGAAAAACAAAAGGCTAATGCAATTTGCAGACTATGATAAGAGGATTTGGTAATATAAATTGTATTTGGTTTAAGACAGTCTTTTTTTAACCTATTCAGGGATTTTAATTCTTTCTTAATGACTTCTGTAAGCGTAAGATCGTGTGAAAGCTGCTTTTGACCCATTGATTCAACCATAATATTCAATTTTTTACCCTTGTTATGCAATAGTGTATTTTGCATTTTTTCCATCTCCCTTCATTTTTTTAAAACCGCTGGTGGAAAGGGCTTCCCGCCAGCGGTTTAATAGGGGCGCCTTACTTTTGTAATGCGTCATAATGCGGGGCAGGTTTTGTAATGCGAAATAAAACGGGGATCATTTATGTAATAAGAGCGAATAGGCTTGAGTTAAGGAGTAACCACACTTTTTAAAAAAAACCTTTCGCTCCTATACAACCATTCCTTAACGACATCACCCAATTTTTGTCGCGTTTTAGCAAAGATTGTATGATACCGCTTTCATTTTAAGTATTCCCCAATATTGTATCCCTCGTTAAAAACTTGTCATAATTTTATAGATTACTTGTAAAATTATGTCGTAAGTATAGCATAGGTCTTTATACCTAGTAAATAGGTTATTTATAATTTTAAAAAATTATTTTAACAAAACAAATTCACCGTGAATTTTGATTTTCCCTTTTAGTTCCAAATTAAAAAGCAGCTCCTCCATTTCCACCTTTGTCATGCTGAGAACTTGCTGGGTCTTAGAAATTAACATAGGGGCATGCTGCAATAGTGCTAACAGCTCTTTTTCACCAGGCAGAATTGGATCCTCTTGTATTTTCGTAAAAGCTGGCCTGTTGATAGCATTATCTAGTATTTTTAACGAATGAATCCCCAAATAAGGCTTGGCATGTGATTCTAAAAGAATATTTGACCCTTTTCCATTCGGTTCATCAATCCGATGAGGAACAGCATAAATTTCCCGATTATACTTATCAGCAAAATTTGCAGTGGTAAGAGCACCGCTTCTCTCACCGGCTTCGATAATAATGATTTTATCTGACCAAGCACTAATCAATGCATTCCGCTCCAAAAAATACTTTGGAAAGGCAATCGTACCCGGCGGGTATTTCGATAGTATTGCTCCACTTTCAAGCATTTGCTCATAAAGCCTGCGATGTTCTGGGGGATAACATAGGTCAACCCCATTTGCTAAAAAAGCAATTGTATAACCACCGGTTTGAATGGCTGCTGTATGGGCGTACCCATCGACTCCTTTTGCCATGCCGCTTATAATTGCAATATTGTGATGTGAAAGTTCAACAGCAGCTTGCTGCGCTATGTGTTTCCCATAAGCTGAACACCTTCTTGTGCCGACAATCGCAACTGAGGTTTGTGTTTGTTTTAAGGTGCCTTTCACATACAAAACTACGGGGGACTCAGGACATGCTTTTGCGATATTAGAATAATTTCTACTATCAATTGTAAGAATCTTAATGCCCTGTTTATTACATAATTCTTCAATTCTTTTTGCTTTATCAAGTGAACGATTTTGCGAAATGGCTTCAAGCACACGAGAGTTAACGCCCTCAATATTATTTTGTAATTCTTGTAGATTGGCGAAATATACATTTTCAGGTGTACGGTAATATTTTATTAATCTTTTTTGTAAAACCGGACCTATGTTTGGTAGTGTTGATAGCCATAACCAGTATATTTTCGTCATATTACACCACCAAAAAATCCCGTTGTTCTTTATCAATATCTCTAGACATCAGGCTGTTCATCAAATCAATTTTCCGAATGTCCAGTGAATGGTCAAGATCTGCAAAAGTTCTGGCAACCTTTAAGAATTTATGCAATGTTCTAGCACTATAGTGAAACCTGTTGTAGGCTTCTTTAATTATTGCCTCATTATCACGATCTAATTTACAATATTTTTTTATATAAGCTGGAGTTAAATCAGCATTACAGTTTATTTCAGGATAATTTTTATATCGTTTTCGTTGAATTTCCCGTGCATCTTCAACCTTCGCCCTGATTTGCACAGAAGTTATTCCGGCATATTTTTCTTCAAAAAAATTAACGGAAGAAACATGCTTCTGGATATCGATGCGATCCAATATCGGGCCAGATAATTTCTGTCGGTATCTATGAATCTCGTAATCTGTGCAGCGGCATTTATCCGTGCCATAATATCCGCACGGACAAGGATTCATGGCTGCAACAAGCATAAAGTTGGAAGGATATGTATTCGTATGATTGACTCTAGAAATAGTTACTACATGATCCTCAAGTGGTTGCCGCAATGAGTCCAGCGTGTGCCTATTAAATTCAGCTATTTCATCTAGAAATAAAACGCCGTAATGTGCAAGGGAAACTTCACCAGGTGTCGCATGGTAACTACCACCAATTAGTGCATGTTGTGAAATACTATGATGTGGGGAACGGAATGGACGATTCACAATAAGATTGCCTTTGAATTTCAGTAGGTTTGCTACACTGTATATTTTTGTGACTTCAAGGGATTCCTCTTCTGTCATTGTCGGAAGGATGGTAGGGATTCTTTTGGCAATCATTGATTTGCCGCAGCCTGGTGGTCCTGAAAGTAGGAGATTGTGATTACCCGCTGCCGCTACAGTAATATATTTTATGAGTTGCTCATGTCCTCTGACATCTGCGAAATCCAG
Source organism: Schinkia acidoalkalinis (assembly GCF_054301215.1). Next base: position 2,607,067 of record NZ_CP182573.1, on the reverse strand, counting down.
ATTTTCATAAGATGCTGGACGTTGAGTTTGTGGGGATTTTTTTTCCGGCTCAAGTGAGCGATAGCCTTCAAGCAGATCCACAACATCCAGTAGTGAATCAGCGCGGTAAATATTAATATCATCGACTAGGAGGGCCTCTTCAACATTCTCCTTTGGCACAATTAAATGGCGAATTCCTTCCCTTCTAGCTTTCATCACCATTGGCAAAACACCAGAAGAAGGCCTTATTTCAGCGTTAAGTGAAAGTTCCCCGATAAATCCAAATAATTTCAGGGAATCTGGATGGACCTTAATTTGATTTGACCTTGATAAAATGCCAATTGCCATGGCTAAATCAAAATGTGTGCCTCTTTTTTTCATATCTGAAGGGGCAAGATTAATGACAAGCTTAAACATCGGAAATTCAAAACCAGCTGTCTTGATGGCTGAAACCAGTCTCTCTTTCGCCTCTTTAACCGCTGCATCTCCAAGTCCCACAATGGAAACTGACGGTAGGCCGTGAATAATATCAGTTTCGACTTCTACGACATACCCATCGACGCCGGAAATACTAAAACTAAACACAGTTGATGCCATATTCTTCGGTCACCTCACTTGTTATCGGAATCTTCGTTATCTCATTCTATTTTTGTGGTTATTTGAAAATTATGATGTGGCTTTTTTCGAAAAGCAAAAGGTCTTGGTAGTTAATCCTGTTGAGGATGCGGAATTAATGAAAGAAATTGACTCGTGTCATTAAAAAGTGGATCTGGTTTATTGGGGTATTTAGCACCAGGTTGCGATGGCCGCAACTTCCTAGCCATTCTTGTATATTACCCTTTTGATAGTTTCTACTATTAACTAGTAGTATACCTAGTTTTAACAAAAAAGTAAAATGTTTTTTGCAAAATTGTTAAAATATTTTGTCATATAAAGAAAGATAGAGCAGTTTTCCACCCTAATCCTGCATTGAAGATATGGATTAAGACTGAATAGCAGCGTGCTCCCCTTCCAAGGCTTTCCTTCCCAACCAACTAACCTACTAGCCAACCACAAAAAAAAAAGACCATTAAATTAATTAATGATCTCTGCAAAATCACCTTTTTCGCCATTAGCGTAAATATAGGCTTCGTCATAACCAGGGTCGTCCGACTTGATTTTATACCATGTACCATCATTTTTCTTAACCTCATCCAACACAATCATGATAACTCCTGCATAGCGATGTTCATAAATAATGCTATCCTTCGTGCTTGGACCGGTTCTTACATTTAATGATGGCACCTTGCTGATTGCTAGACGGTAATGATTCCAGTCTTTTTTTCCTAAATAACTATCAGCACGATACATGTGCCCGGCAATTTTTTGGCCCCAGTAAGGGTCAGATGCGTAGAATGATGTGACTCCTACTCCTTTGTGGCCTAAAAATGAGCCGTTATAGAAGCTCTTGTCCCCTGGCGTTAAATAATTTTGTTTAACATATTTTGCTGCATATAAAATACATTCTTCAAAGCTCGCAAACTCTTTGGCAGAATTATAGGCATCTGCATCAATTGCGCGAATTCCGTATAAATTATGTTTATCAGTTGCTATTTTACTAGTTCCATATGAACTTTCATGAATCGCATGGGCCATTAAGTACAATGCATTAACGCCTGTTTCACTCTCAGCCTTTTTAAAAGCCTCACCCAATCCTATCAGCGGTGAGTTCGGACTTTGCGATGCAATATACTCATCCAATTCTTCAGCTGAATAGCTCGTTTCTGAAAGGAGCGGCACGTAATTAAAATATTGATAGTATGTGCCTTTTGTGAAATTTTTTCCATCAAAGCTATAGTCCCTATCGCCTTCTTTTAAAAATGAAGGTGCCGGACCGAAAACATAGCTTTCATACTTTCCGTTTTGGGCAACATAATGGCGTAAATATCCATCTACTACCCTATAATAAGATCTTTTTTCAACCTCATCTTCAGCAACAATTTGTACATCAGCTTTGTTTACATACCCTTTAACCCCGGCAACCTCAACCTCCACCCGATTTCCTACGAGTTCAAGGAATTTCATTTCCGTACCGATGTTAACATATGTACGGACACGTTGCGTTCCATCTTCATAAACATTTAAAAGCTTTGTTGCAATAACAAGATTATTTTTATTTGGATCGATTACTTCTGCATCAGCGCTGCTATTGTTCTTGGCTGCCTCTTCTTTTTCCTGTTCTGCCTTCTGTTTTTCCTGTTCTGGCTTTAGCTTATCCTGCTCTTGTTTTTCAAGAAGACTATACAACTTGTTAATAACAGCAGCCGTTTGGGCACGTGTTACGCTTTCCTTTGGTCCAAATTCTCCGTTGGAATAAATACCATCCATCATCCCATAGGCAAAAATCGGTTGGATGTCTTTCAAATACTTAATGTTTTGTTCATCCGTAAATTTTGGCTTTTGCGCTGGACTTGCAGTTAATCCCTTTGAAGTGATCACCCTGCTTACCATTAGTGCAATTTCCTCACGGTTTAACGTTCGGTCCGGTAAAAACTTGCCATCCCCTACGCCATTTATAATACCAGCAGCGGCGGCATTATTGATTTCCGGAGCCAATGAATGGGTAACGGTATCATCGAATAGATTTACAGTTGTATCTGGTAAATGTAAAGTCCGGTTTAAAAATGCAGCAAACTGTGCTCTCGTAACGTTTTGGTCAGGTAAAAAATGTCCCATCCCGTCACCATTCATAATTTTCAATGACTCGAGTGTGCGCATCTCCTTTTCAAACTGATGCCCCGTGATATCGTCATTCGCTGATACTTGGTTACTAGAAAAAATCATCAACGAAAGACCTAATACAGCAGCCGTTATGTTACGTTTTTTCATGTCACTCTCCCCTAAAGAATCTTTCTATCTATTTTATTTTTTACGCAACAGCCCCAACCCTATTTCACTGCCTCCACCGCAAAAGTGTCTGTGGATTTTTGATTAAGCAGCGCACGGTATAGGAATGTTGCAAACTCGCCTCTTGTCACTGTTTTTTCCGGAGAAAATGTTGTTTTCGTTGTCCCACCAGCTAAACCAGATTGATAGATTTTAGAAATATCCAACTTAAATGGTGAAGAAGCGACATCTGCAAATGGCATCGTAGCTGAATCTGCACTGCCACCCGCTTTCAATTGGAAGGCACGTGCCAGTAACGCTGACATTTCACCTCTTGTTAAAACATTTCCAGTGCCAAATTGGCCCTTCGATTTCCCTGACATAATGCCAGCCTTTTTAACCGCTGCCACTGATTTGTAATAATAGGTATCAGACTTCACATCAGTAAAACCAGGGTCTTCTACTGCTTTTGTATCCAATCCTAGAATTCTAGTGAAAAATACAGCAGCCTGCTCCCTCGTCACATTGGTGAATGGACCAAAGCGCTTTTCACCAAGCCCTTTCAACAGACCTTCATTATACAAAACGGTTGCAGAATCTACGAAAAAGTCATTCGCTTTTACATCGGAAAAAATTACCTGATTTTCTCCCTTTGCTCCTATTTTATCAGATGTTTTAAAAGAAAGAACATAATCTTTTGTGCCTGAATTTATTTTTAAAAGATAACTAGAATTCGGGTCTAATAGTTTTTTTGCAATAATAGTAAAGCTATTCATCGTTGTAGGCACCACATTGATATCTACATTGCTGCCACCTAATTTAATGAGGGAAATCTGCCCTTTTAGCTTATTCGCTGAAAGTACTCCATCCAATTTCAGCCCGATTTCCACATTACGCGGCACAGTCCCATTATATTTTTCCCCCGTTAACATGGACGCATCATCATTCAATAACAGCATGTCACGATGTGCAGTCTCCAGTTCGTCGCCAATTTCTGTTTCAACATCGGGAGTTATACCAATCTCATTGATAACCTTTCCTTCAGGGGTGTAAAACTGGGCAACAGTCATTTTTAAAAAATTCCCACTAGATAGTTGGAAAACAGTTTGGGCAACCCCTTTTCCATAAGTGGTTTGACCATAGATTCGCGCACCTTTTTGATCCTGAATCGCACCCGCCAAAATTTCTGAAGCACTGGCGCTTTCGGAATTAACAAGCAAATAGATTGGACCATTAAGTTGCGGATCCTGCTTATTTGTCAAAAATACTTTTGCATCATGGTCTTGTCCTTCAACAATTAATGCAACATCAACGTTGGGGAAAAAGCCGGCAACATCCTGAGCGGCATCCAAATACCCCCCGCCATTATCACGGATATCAACAATCCAGCCCTTCACTTCGCCAACGCTTTTCATCGCCTTTTTCAATTCGGCCACTGAATCCTCATTAAAGCTGTTCAAACGAATATACCCAATATTTCCTCCAAGCCACGCGGACTCTACTATTGGCGCAATTTCGGTCATGGCACGATTGATATCAATGCTGAGGGTCTTCTTTGTGCTCGGGCGGTAAACCTTCAAATGAGCTGTCGTGCCAGGACTTCCCAATAAAAATTGTTGAGCGTCCTCAATTGTTTTACCAGTTAAGCTCGTCCCATTCACTTCGATGATAATATCATCCAAACGCAGGTCGGAATGAACGGCAGCACCTGTATCAAACAAATGAACAACCTTAACCCCCTTCTCATGCTGCTCTCCAATAATACCAATGCCAACATAATTCATGTCAATGGAGTTTATAAAATCATCAAACTCCTGTTTGGTAAAATACTCCGTATACGGATCCAATTGTGCGAGGATTTCATCAATCGTTGGCTTGTCTAAAATCTCTTGGCTGACAGGCATATAATAGCCGTCCTTTAAAAGCTCACGAATTTCATCAATATCATCCGCAAAGGCTACATTTTGAAACGATAACATAATGATAGAAAAAATAATAAAAGAATAAAAATTCCTCTTCCTAAAAAATGAACTTTGCATCTGATGAACTTCCTCTCAATTTTTTACATTAATAATATTTCCTATAATATTACCATTAAAAGCTAAAAAACTCTGTAAAAACCTGTCTAGAATCATATTATATTTTTGTGAATTAATAATGAAGATTTTAGCACTAAATCCCAAAAGATAGGTTCATTTTTACTAAAAAATTTTGTTTTAAAATAGCAGATTGAGATAATTACTCAACCTGCTATTTTTTACAAAAAAATTAATCTTCAATATACCCTTTTTCCTGCAAATAACTCAAAACCCTTTCCACCGATTCTCTCAGAGATTCTTGGTCCGTTTCCACGATCAGCTCTGGATTTTGCGGTGGCTCATATGGGGCATCTATTCCAGTAAAGCCTTTAATTTCACCATTTCTAGCTTTCTTGTATAATCCCTTTGGATCGCGCCTTTCACATTCAGCCAATGCACATTTCACATAGATTTCGACGAATTCTCCATCCTCGACCATCGCCCGCACCATGTCACGATCCATCCGGTATGGTGAAATGAAGGCTGTCAGCGTCAACACCCCAGCATCAACGAACAACTTTGACACTTCACCAATGCGGCGAATGTTTTCCGTCCGGTCCTCCGGCGTAAATCCTAGATTTCGATTCAAACCATGCCGTATATTGTCACCATCCAAAACATAAGTCCGAATTCCGCGTTTGTGCAATTCCTTCTCCACAGCGACAGACAACGACGATTTACCGGCCCCTGAAAAACCCGTAAACCAAAGAATCGCACTTTTATGTCCATTTAAGCGATGGCGATCATGTTTCCTAACCTGCGCTCTATGCCAAACAATATTTTCAGATTTCACCACACCCACCTCCTCACTAAACCCTCCACCATATGGGTTACCCTTTTATTCACCCTTCTGACGCATACCCCGAATTAAAATTTCCGCAACCTCCGGGCGGGAGAATTCTGCCGGTGGCTTTTCACCCGTACGCAGCATTTCCCTAACCTTCGTGCCACTTAGATGAACATGGTCTTCCTTCCCATGTGGACATGTTTTCGAAGTCCCCATATTGCCGCACTTTTTACAGAAAAAGCTATGTTCAAATTTTAAAATTTCAATGCCGATTTCTTCCCTTGTAAACTGGGAAAAAATCTGCTGGGCATCATATGTGCCATAATAATCGCCAACACCTGCATGGTCACGGCCCACGATAAAATGGGTGCAGCCATAATTTTTACGAACCAATGCGTGTAAAATTGCTTCCCGCGGACCTGCATAGCGCATCGCCGCCGGATAGATGACCAGCTTCGTGCGATTTTTCGGATAATATTTTTCCAAAATAACTTGATAGCTTTCCATGCGAATCTCAGCTGAGATGTCATCACTTTTCGTTTCACCAACAAGCGGATTCAACAGCAAGCCGTCTACAATTTCTAATGCGCTTTTTTGAATATATTCATGGGCACGATGGACCGGGTTTCTTGTCTGAAAACCAACGATCGTCCTCCAGCCTAAATCATGAAAAAGCTGACGCGTTTCTCGCGGATCCTTATAAAATTGCTCAAACGGCTTATGTGTTGGCCGGTTTACCAAGATGATCGGCCCTGCTAAATAAACTCCACCTTTTTCATACAGTTTCTTCACCCCAGGGTGTGCCTCGTCAGTCGTCCCATACACACACTTTGCTTCCAACTTTTTATCGTAAAAAAACTTTTCCTTTAGTTGTAAAACCCCATAAATAACGCCATCGGCCCCTTTTAACGCTATATTGGACCCGGTGTCCAAACAAGCAGCCTCCTCTTCGGAAACCGGCAGCGTAATTGGGATGCTCCAAACAAGCCCATTCGCGAGCCGCATCTTTTCCAACACACTTTCATAATCTCGCTTGCCAAGGAAGCCAGTCAGCGGACTGAAACCGCCAATCGCAATTAATTCCAAATCAGAGATGCTCCAATCGGATATTGTAATGGATGGCATTTTCCGAGTACTTGCCAAAAGAGCATCTCTACCTTCACCCGTTGCAACTCTATTGATTAATTCACCGCCATGAGGTGCAATCGACCAGTATAACGACGTCTTTTCTATAATCATCATAAACCCCCAGCTTTCTTAATTAAAAAGACACGACTTGCCGCTCACAATGACGAAAATCGATGTCTTTTCTCAACAACACCCTGCATGCTTTTCCTACACATAAACGCAGAGCAAAATGAACCTTAAAGGATACTAATAAACTATGAAAAATAGGCGAATATGGACCTTGTCAGCCTAAAATTCTTTCATAAAAGCTCGCCAAGAAATTTATTTACCTCAATTTTCCATTGGTAATCAAGTACAGAAGGAAAAGTAGAATTAACGTTCTCTTAATGAATGAAGATTCAACTGCTATAATGGAAAAGTCTTTGTCGAAAATATGCTAAAACATATTATCAAAGAAAGGGGCTCATTATGGAGTATTCTAGGGCAAAACGGACGGTCATCCACTTCCCACAACCATCCTCAGAGGACCAGACAAATAAAGATCTACAATATATATGGACACAGGTCCTACATCATCTTGAAAAAAATCTTTCGAGGCCCAGTTTCGAAACTTGGCTTAAACACACAGTATTAATCGATGCAGATGAGTGGAAACGCGAGGTTATCGTTGCCGCACCAAATGAATTCGCTCGAGACTGGCTAGAGTCAAGATACACAAAGCTAATTAAAGAAGCATTATATTATGTAACAAACCATTTTTACCGGGTCACCTTCGTTGAGAGAAAAGAAATGCAGCACCTCTCCCCCTCCACTTAACAAAAAACGACAAAAATAAAGTTTTTCTTTCTGTTCTTTGTTATACTATAGGGTAGGTTTTCCACCTTAGATAAATAATGGCGAACTGTGACGCCCTTTATTAATGTGAAAGCCACTTTATTTTATAATAAATTCAGGCAGCTTTTGCCATAATGAATATATACAAGGCTTTTAATGTAAAAGGAGAGAACGGCATGCTGAATGCAATAAAAAAAATCATCGGTGATGAACAACGAAAGCTGAAAAAGTACCACAAAATTGTTGAGGAAATCAACAGTTTAGAGCCTGAAATTGAGAAGCTAACGGATGAGGAGTTAAGAGATAAAACAGCCTATTTTAAAGAAGAATTGGCGAATGGGAAGACTATTTTTGATATTCAGGCAGAGGCCTTTGCGGTGGTTCGTGAAGCATCCAAACGTGTGCTCGGCATGCGCCATTTCGATGTCCAGTTGATTGGCGGACTTGTTCTAACCGAGGGCAACATTGCGGAAATGAGAACTGGTGAAGGAAAAACATTGGTTGCTTCTTCGGCTAGTTATTTACGGGCATTAGAAGGAAAAGGCGTACATGTTATCACGGTTAATGATTATTTAGCACAGCGCGACCGTAATTTGATTGGAAAAATTCATGAGTTTCTTGGATTAAAAGTTGGCCTCAACATACCAATGATGGAGCCTGAGGACAAGAAGGCTGCCTATAATGCAGATATTACATATGGTATTGGTACCGAATTTGGCTTCGACTATTTACGTGATAATATGGTTACGGATGTAAATCAGCGTGTGCAAAGACCTTATCACTATGCGATTATTGACGAAATCGATAGCGTCCTCATTGACGAGGCAAAAACACCGCTTATTATTGCTGGTAAAGCAGAGGCTGCCGCAAATCTTCATTATATATGTGCACGGCTGGCCAAGCGCTTTGAACGCGATGTTGAATATAATTTTGATCCTGAAACAAAGGCAACAAGCTTAACGGATGAAGGAGTTACGAAGGTTGAACGTGCTTTTGGAGTCGACAATCTTTATGACTTGGAGCACTCAACATTATTTCACTATATGATTCAAGCCTTACGCGCCCATGTGATGTTCCAAAGGGACATTGACTATATTGTCCAAGATGGAAAAATCATGCTAGTTGATGCGTTTACCGGTCGGATTATGGAAGGCCGTTCGCTAAGTGATGGCCTGCATCAGGCGATTGAGGCAAAAGAAGGTCTTGAAATTACGGAGGAAAATAAATCCCAAGCATCAATCACGATTCAGAACTATTTCCGGATGTACCCACTCCTTTCCGGAATGACTGGTACAGCTAAAACAGAGGAAAAAGAATTCAACAATACATACAACATGGAAGTTATTCCGATTCCTACGAATCGACCTGTTGTCCGTGTGGATATGGAAGAGCGTGTGTACGCCACACAGCACGATAAATATGTAGCCTTGGCGAAGGAAATTAAAGACCGTCATGAAAAGGGACAGCCGATTCTAATTGGAACAACATCGATTATTCAATCTGAAAAACTTGGCGATTACCTACACAAAGAAAACCTGCCTTGTGATATTTTAAATGCGAAAACAGTCGAACAAGAAGCACGCCTCATTTCCTTGGCAGGTCAAAAAGGTCATATTACCATTGCTACCAATATGGCTGGCCGTGGTACAGACATCCTTCTTGGTGAGGGTGTTGCAGAACTGGGCGGGTTACACATTCTTGGTACAGAAAAGCATGAAAGCCGCCGCATTGATAACCAGCTGCGCGGTCGTGCTGGACGGCAGGGTGACCCAGGCTCATCACAATTTTTCATCTCGATTGAAGATGAGTTGTTCCGCCGCTTCGCCCACGAGCAGATTGAAAAATTGCAAGGAAAACTGCAAACAGATGAAACTGGGCTTATTTTAAATAAAAACATCCATGACCTTGTGGAACGAACACAACATGTCTGTGAAGGCAGCAACTATGGCATTCGCGATTATAACTTAAAGCTCGATGATGTTGTGAATGATCAGCGTAAAGCCATTTACCACCTGCGCGACCAAATTCTTGAGCATGAAGATGTGTTGTCACTTTGTCTGGAAATGATTCCAAGATATTGCCACTTCCAAGTGGATAAATATTGTGAAAAAGCAATGCTACCTGAAGAGTGGCCGCTCGATAAGCTCGTTCATGAAATAAATCAAATCATTGTACAACCAAAGGTTCAGCTTCCTGCTGAAGTTGATGCAGTGGATGAAGTCCATGCAGCTGTAGCTGAAGCAGTGGAACAGTATTTAGAGAAACTGGAAAAATTAAAAGACAACGAGAACCTGCAACAAGTATTACGCCGCATCATGGTTGCCATTGTCGATAAGCATTGGGTGAACCATTTAGAAAGTATGACACGTTTAAAAGAAGGGATCGGGCTGCGCCAATATCAGCAGGAAGATCCGCTTCGTCTCTATCAAAATGATGGCCTTGACGTGTTCAATTACACCTACTCGTTAATTGACCATGATTCCATTGCCCAACTTGCACGGATTGCCGCACCATTGCTGGAAAAGCTTGAGGAAGAAGAGGCCGCGGAAAAACAAGAAGAGGCTGAGGATTCAAGAGAAGCTGAGGTACAAGAAGCCAGCGAGGAATAAAAGGATTGCTATTTTCTGTTTTTGTTGAAGGCGTCAGGATGGTACTTTGATTCGGACAGGTTAAGTGAGAAATTGGCTTTCTCTGTCCGAATACCGGCTTGTTTCGGACTGCACAGGCGGAAATTAGGACTTTGCTGTCCGAATACCGGCTTCTTGCGGACTGCACAGGCGGAAATTAGGACTTTGTTGTCCGTATAACGGCTTCTTGCGGACTACACAGGCGGAAATTCGGCTTTCGTTGTCCGTATGACGGCTTCTTGCGGACTGCACAGGCGGAAATTCGGCTTTCGTTGTCCGTATGACGGCTTCTTGCGGACTGCACAGGCGGAAATTAGGACTTTGTTGTCCGTATAACGGCTTCTTGCGGACTGCACTAGTAGAAAATTGACTTTTGCTGTCCGTATGACGGCTTCTTGCGGACTGCACAGGCGGAAATTAGGCTTTCGTTGTCCGTATGACGGCTTCTTGCGGACTGCACAGGCGGAAATTAGGACTTTGTTGTCCGTTTAACGGCTTCTTGCGGACTACACAGGCGGAAATTCGGCTTTCGTTGTCCGTATGACGGCTTCTTGCGGACTGCACAGGCGGAAATTAGGCTTTCGTTGTCCGAATACCGGCTTCTTGCGGACTACACTAGTAGCAAATTGACTTTTGCTGTCCGCATAACTGCTTCTGTCGGACAACCTAAGCAAGAATTCGGCTATTACTGTCCGAATGCCACCTTCATTCGGACAGCTTTTACTCCAAAACTGGAACGGGAGGACTTATACTATGTTGTCTTTTTTTAAAAGAAAAAAAAATAACGATGAAGAAATAAAAGCTACTGGCAGCGAGAATGCTGTTTCAGCCAAGGATTTGTTGAATTTGGATAGCACTGGGGAGGCTACAAACTTGGAGGAAGAAGTATACACAGAGCTTTCGCTTCACCCGGAATGGAATATTCCGCAGGAGCAGGAGTATGTTTTTCGTTTCTTAAACAATGAGCTTCCACCGCTTAAGCCTGATGAGGTTTCGCTTAGTGGCATCGAGATTGAGAAAAGGAATAAGGAGATTGTCTGTACGGTGTTTGTCCGCAGCAGTATTAATCAAGCAATCGAGATCGGGACGACGACCTTACTGTTGGTTGGTGAGAATGACATATACGGTCGCAAGGAGTTTGATTTAACACAGGTTGGGCATCTTCCTGCACGTAGCAGCCGCCCGTTCCAATTTGTTTTCGAGCAAAAGGATCTTTATAGGCCGATTGCCGATATTGATACGGAGGTTTGGGGGCTGGCATTCCAATTGCAAAGCGAGACGCAAAATCATACATTGGAGTTTGCAGAAAGCTGGGAAAAAACGCTAGCTGATGAAGATAAAGAAAAGCTACGTAATATGCTCGAGTCCGTTGCACCGCCGAAACCAGGGGAAGTTCAATTGGTCGGCATCCAAGCGAAGTTTTTAGATAATGGAAAATTGCAAGTATCAATTTTAATCCAAAACGGTTCATTGAATAATATAGTCTTACAACAGTTGCCGTTGGTTGTTGAGGACGCAAGCGGCGAAATCGTCGCACAAGGCGGCTTCATGTTGGACGACCTTGAAATCAAAGCAAACACAAGCAAGCCATGGAACTTTGTCTTCCCTGCTTCACTTTTAACAAAGGATCCAAGTGAAATCGATTTATCAGAATGGAAAGCATACCCGCCACAGCAGTAAGGATTGCCTGGCGGGTCAACTGCAGCTCTGGGCCAGGCTCTTCTGCAGGAGTGTCTGCGGCTACTGCTGGATACCTCCTGCTGTTCAACGCCTGGCCTTTCTCTGCTACTAATAAAATAAGGATGATTTAATGCAAATTTATAGATTTTGTAAATTTACCAGAATAGTAAATTTAATAATTTTTAGTTTGATAATGTCATTGGTTGTTCCTTTTCAAACATCATTTGCTGAAGCCAACGAAAACTCGAACTACCCGGAGCCAACACCAACCAGCAAGCAACCGCGCCTGCTCGTAGTCCCGTTAGATGATCGCCCGGCTAATACATATTATCCGAAAAAAATCGGCCAGGCTGGCGGTGTTGACATCGTTCTCCCACCGCAGACACTGATTCACCATCAAACATCTACCAACACGCTTGACCAGCTTTCCAACTGGATTTTGGAAAATAGCGCGGATGCAGATGGCTTCATCATCTCTGCAGATATGCTTACGGATGGCGGTTTGGTCGAATCCAGGACAAACAAACAAACGGTTGATACAGCCCTTCAGCATCTTGAAATCATCAAAACACTGAAGGAAAAATATCCAACCAAGCCTCTATATGTATATGACACTATTCAGCGTTTGGCACCTACCGTCTTGCAAGATGGGAATCTAGAAAAATACAATCTGATTCGCGAATGGGCGATTACGGTTGATGAAGTAAAAAACTTTAATAAAACTAGCCTAGCTCCAAGGCTCAAGCAACTTGAGGCGAAAATTGGCAGCAACCTTATCAATGAATATATGCAAATCCGTAATCGTAACAACATGATTAACGACACTTTACTAGATTGGACAAAGGAAGGCTTCATTGACTACCTTATTCTTGGACAGGACGATTCCAATAAAACCGGTCTCCATCGTGAGGAACAAACAAGCCTGATACAAAAAATCAATACATCCAGTCTGCAACAGAAAGTGAATATATTTGATGGTGCCGATGAACTTGATGTTATTCTACTATCTCGTTTTCTAGCCACACAAAAGCACTATCAAACTAGCTTTAAAATTCATTATCTTGGTGTCAATGGTGCCAATTGGACATCACCTTTTGACTATTACCCGCTGCAAACAAATATTGAAAGACATATCATTGCGGCTGGCGGCACGGTAGCTCTACCTTTTCAACAAGCTGATATTGAGCTTTATGTGAATACACCTGATTCTTCTAAAAAAAATAGTAAGATACAGCAGGCCATTGCTGCTATCAATAACCAAATTCAAAACGGCAAACATGTCGTTATTGTCGACGTTGAAAAAATAAATCAAGCCAACGCTCAGTTTGGCGATGCCATTATTAATACTATCGGTATAACTAATCTATTATCATACAGTGCCTTTAACACAGCTGGAAATGCAATTGGCGTTGCAGTCGGACACGCAAATGCAAGATTCCTATATGTAGAGAAAGGTCCCGAAACTCCGGAATTGGACGAAACGGCGGCCAAAGGCCATATCGAATTTTTGCTAAGCTCCATCGCAGCCGACCACTTATATCGAAGCAAGGTAGAGCCTAAACTTGAGTGGTATATTCGCTACATCGGCAGCAATGCCTGGGACATCGGACCAAACAAAAACTCTGTTTTACGTGTTGCAAACGAGCAATTTAGCAAGGAATTTGTGAAAATTAATCAACAGGCTAAAGGCAAAAACATTATTTTAAGCAAAAAGTCAGGAAATATGAGAACAGCTGAAATGGATCATTTCTCAATTAATAACATTGATTTTCCATGGAATCGCCTCTTTGAAGTTGATTTTGATTTTAATGTGAATTTCACGACGAATGGCGGGAAAGAAATAGTAGAAGCTGTGGAAAACTAACAAATTGATGCATCAAAAAAGCAGGGGATTGCACAGTCCCCTTCTTTCTTTTATTGTATTCTTTTGTAGTGAACAATAGAGTGATATTGCGCACTAACCAGTACAGCTATTTGCCCAGTAATTTTTAAAAGTGTCGGTCATGAAAACCGACATTTTTTTGAACAGGCTTTTTTTACTAATGGGGCTATAGTTGAAGAAGATATATTTATCAGGAGTAACCTACCTCTTTTTAGTTGGCATTTGTCATCCACCTTCTATACAAGTAGCATAGGAACTTTCAACTACATCATTTAATTCAGTAAGTAGATTGTTAAGTACATCAGCATTCTCAATAATGGTTACCAAAGTTTTTTCAGTAAGAGGCACATTAAATTTAGCAAAAACTGGTGCTGTATTTTGCCATATTTCAACTATTGCTTTTGGAGCCATATTAGATTGTATTACCATTTTAAAACCTCCCTCCATAACTGTTATTTTCCTTCAATCATTAATGTTTCAATAATGGGACATTCGTAAAAATTTTATCGTCAGGACAGCATTCTTTTAAATTAAGAATCATTTGCTCTATTCTTTTTAAATCTCTAATTCTCGTTTGTACATCTTCTATTTTATTGACAACAAAGTTAAACATATCATTACATCTTTCACCGTCTTTATCTACAACTCCAAGCAATTTAGAAATTTCAGCTAAAGTAAATCCTAAATCTTGTATCCTTTTAATAAAATTTATACGTTCAACACTTTCTTCTGGAAACATTCTATAACCTGTATTTGTTCGAGAAGGCTCTTTAATTAAACCCACTTTTTCGTAATATCTTATTGTTTCTTTATTAACACCACATTTATCAGCGAGTTCACTAATACGATACATCGACTAATTCACCTCATATAAAGTATAAACCCTGTACTATGGTACAGGGTAAAGGAATTTTTTTATTTTATAGATTTAACCTGCTTCTTCAGTCATAAAAGACCGACATTTCTGACGATCCTCACTGTTGAACTAAAGCCGGATATTCTGCCATTAGCCTATAGCACAAATGAGGATTACTGTGCATCAGCTTATTTTCTTCTTAGTTCTACTACTTTTTCTGCAATTTCAAAATTGATTTCAGCTAATTCTGATTACTCAATATAACTATACCTCTTCATTTTTATTCCAATCTGTCTCTACTTTTTCATAAATGAGAAATTCCATTGCTACAACATCTGACATGACAATATCATAGCCAGCATTTAAAAGTTGAGTAAAAAGTTCAATGACTGGCTTGTATCCCAGATAATGATACACATACAAATAAGTGCCTTTTTACTCAATTTCATTCTCTCTCCATTCTTCCTTATGGCTCTCCATATCAAGTAGTTCTTTTATATCTTCACCTACCGATATTGCGGTACCATCTAATTTTTCAAATTGTTTAATTCTTTCTTGTTTATCTACTTTTTTAGGCTTTACAAAAAATCCTCGTTACTTTCTTCTATTATTATTTGAGCCAATGCTAGTTAACATGAAATAACCATAAATTGTCACAATATCAACATTGAAATTATTGATACTTGGTCCTACAATTGTTATAGATTGATAGAGTTTGTTATAATAAAACATAAGGATGGAGGGTTACTTATTTTACAATCTGAAAGGCAATCCAAAATAAAGGAATTAATAATGGAAAGGCGAAATTTAAAAATCTCTGAAATCAGTGAAATTCTTCAAGTTTCCGAAATGACCGTCCATAGAGACGTAAAGCCTTTAATTGAAGAAGGTATTATTATGAAGACTTTCGGGGGTATAACGTTAGTAAGGGAAGAACCAGGAAAACCAGAAAGAATTAACGAGTGTATACTTTGTAACTGTCAAATTAACCCGCGTTTTGTTTATAAAATAATTTTACCTGAGAACAAAATTGAGGACGCTTGTTGTGCTCATTGTGGGTTGATCCGTCATTTCCAATTGGGCGAACGTGTAATTCAGGCTCTATGCTCTGACTTCCTTACTGGAACAACCGTAAGTTCCGTAATTGCTTGGTATGTGTTTGAATCAACTATTAAAGTTGGATGTTGTAAGCCACAAATTCTCCCATTTGAACACAAAGATTATGCAGATAAATTTGCCAGTTCTTTCGGTGGAAAAGTAATTAATTTCCAAGGTGCGCTAGAAAAAATTTGTAAACGCTAAGTGAGGAGTAAATAACATGCTTTTATATACTAGTCTTGCCATAATTATACTCTTAACAAGTTATGTTATGTATTTTACATTTCAAAGAAGACACAAACTTACCTGTATGACTGGTATGATGATTGCTATGACCAATTCAATGATGTTGAGTATATCATTAGGAGCCATTTTAGGAACTTTTATAGAGAATAAGGACCTTACAATTCCAACGATCACATCGGTTTTGCTGGGAATGGCAATAGGGTATGGTACAGGAAGATCCGTTTCACTTATGGCTGCGTTAGATGGATTAACAGCAGGGATTATGGGCGGTATGATGGGATCTATGTTGGGAGTCATGTTACAGCCTAAATCCGTAGATTTAATGATATACTTTATTGATGTTATTTTTTTACTGGTTATTTTCATACTCCTGCAATTAATTGATGAAGAGTCTAAAGTAGAAAACAAGGAAAAATCAATATCTAGAAAGCCGTTAGTTGCTAATCCTATTTTTTTAATTGTTTTATTAATTTTTATGGGAACTTTGGCCTTTGGAAAAGGTATCCTATTTTCAAATGGTAATGATCGGGTATCAGCAGAACCTAATGAAATAAAATTCACACCTGCAAGTAGTGAAATTCATGAAGTTTTGGTTAAACCTTCAGGATACGCTCCAAATAATATCGTATTAAAAGCAGGAACCCCATCCATTATCAACTTCAAAACAGAAAAATTGAGTTGTACTGGTACCGTACGTTCTGAAGAACTAGGGTTTAATGTTCAATTAAAAGAAAATACAAATAATTATGTTGACATTGAAGCATTAAAACCAGGGACATACCATTATACATGCGGAATGGGAATGTTCGAAAGTACAATAACAGTCACGAACTAAAATTCTGAAGTTAAAAAAGCAACCTTTTGCTAAACCACTTTTTTCAATAAACAAGTAATAACCGTCAGTTCCCTTAGACAATAATGAACCGACGGTTTTTATTTGCATATTTGTTAATTTTACAAGTAAACTATTGGTGCATAATAGCTCGATATTGTGCATTAAGCACAAAGTTTAGTGCACTATAGTGGACTATTGTTTCTATAGTGCTTATTAAAGAAAAATGGCTAAAGTAAAGCTTTTCATGTATAAGATTTAACAAACAGACTAATAGATTATCCTTGTAGAGGCGGGCATGATAGCCTGTTTTGGCTGAGCCAAAATCTTTGATACACCTGGCTTCATGGCTTATAATCATGCCCGCAGAGGCTCCAAGTTAAGTGACAAATTTCCTGTACTTACTTCCAGTAGAGTGTTCGACCATATTTGAAAATAACTTCAAAATGATTTATTCACTTAATAAAGCACTACACGACATTCACTAAAAAACTAGATTCCTTATTTCATCCCAATTGGTCACATTCTATTTGGATGAAAATAAATAGAATAATCCAGTACTATTATTATGTCGATGAGCGTAATAAACTATGCTTATAATCAGTCTAAATGTTCTCTTCATCTATAAGTTTAGTAAACTTATCGTGATCTATTTCTTTAGCTATTTCCGCCAATTTCCCATTGAATAACCACCTTATTGGTACTTTTAGTAGTATCTTTATTAACATTTCTTCTTTTAACCTGCCCCAATGGTTAAAGAAGCGATAGCCAGTTCTGCTACCGCCCCATTTAGCATAATAAAATCTTAATTTTTCATTCAACCCTCTTCTAATATCAATTATTTAAAGCTTGTTTAATTTGTGCAAGATGGTGATTACCATGCCATGCGTAAAGTGCAATACTTTGTTCAATTCGCATTTTAATCCCATCTGGGTACTGATATGTACGCTGTAATTGATTAGTTGTTAGATTTCTAAGTAAATATGTCCAACGTTCATGTAGATTTTCTAATAGCTGTAATGAAACTTTAATAGACAAATTAAATCTATTAACTTTGCCCATTCACCTTCCTCATATGTTTTAACAACTGGGTTTTCTTCTGTTAAAGCTAATTTCATTCGCATATAACCATTTAAATGGCTATCTACTACATGGTGAATAAGTTCACGTACGTTCCAACTATTTTCTCTATAAGTTTTAGTTAAATCCATCTCATCAAGGGATATGGTTAAGTTATTTAAGCGAGTAGGAAGTGTACTTATTTCTTTAATCCACATTTTAATATTTTTTTCTTGTATTTTATCAGGACAATTGAATTGCCCGATTGGATATCTAGGATCCATATAATTTTCCCAACCTCCCCTAATAATTCATATTCCTTAATTACTCTTTACTTATTAATTTTTAAAAAAATATTTATGCTTTGTTCAACAAAATTGCCTTTTAATGGAACAAGGGGGCTCTTCCTTATTCAGGATTGGCATCCCGTTTGTTTAAGTTCATTTTTTACATAGAGATTCCTAATTCCAACTTTCAATAATTTTGATGTGTTTATCATAACCGGAAACAGGTTAGACTTCCATAAACCACCACTTACAATCAATAACTAAACTAAAATAATATATACCATTGGCAATATGACGATATGTAATGACATCATGAAATTGCGATTTCAATACTATATCTGTGGAAGGGTCCTTACCATTTCTACATATAGCAATTCCAGCAGATGAATGTAGACGAATATCACCAAAATGGATCACATCCTTATCAACAATATCATAAAAAGAAATGCCAGCGACACGGCTCAATTTTTTCATCCTTCTAATAACTCCATTTGAAAAGTGAGTTCCAAGTCTTTCTAAATCATTTTTACTAGGCGGAGAATTTAATCTATCTTCAACTGATATATAACCTTTATCATATGCCTGAAAAATTGCCCCTGATATGGCAAAGTAGTCCTCTTTATATAGTTTAAATTCTTCCACTTCAGATAAAGAAGGTACCCCAGGCAAAGCAAAAATTAAAATGGTCATTGTAAAGCAAAGCCCTATCGCAATAGTCAATCTCTTTCCCTTTTTAGTATCTATCAAAATAATAAACCAAGCTGCTGAAATTGTAAGCAAAACCATTGCAGGTATAGGTAGAATATTTGGCACTAAAGTATCTACATAAAGTTTATCGTCCAAAATCAAGAAATTACCCAATAATAACATTAATAATGATGCAATAATTTTCTTCCTATTTTCTTTCTCACAAATCATTATAACGGCTAGTTCAAGTAGGATTATTAAGATTAGTGCCATTAAATGTGGATCGGCTACACTTAGTTAGACAGAAATTTTAAGGTCGAGTAGAATTAACTATACTAATCAGTTATGAGGAGAATCTACATGACAAAAAAAGTACGTCGAACGTTTACCGAAGAATTTAAGGAACAGATCGTGCAGCTATATCAGAATGGAAAGCCTCGCAAAGACATTATTCGCGAATATGAATTAACCCCTTCTTCACTAGATAAGTGGATTAATCAAAGTAAGTCCTCCGGTTCCTTCAAAGAAAAGGATAACCTCAGCCCCGAACAGAAAGAGCTGCAGGAACTTAGGAAACGTAATAAGCAATTAGAGATGGAGAATGATATTTTAAAGCAAGCCGCGCTGATACTAGGACGAAAGTAAATGTGATTAAGAACAACCAGCACAAATACTCGATATCAGCAATGTGCAAGGTCCTACAACTCCCAAGAAGTACGTATTATTATGAAGCAAAAGAACGAAAGAATGAAGATGATATAACTTCAGACATCGTTGAAATTTTCCATCAAAGCCGCCAAAATTATGGTGCCAGAAAGATAAAGCACGAGCTAAAGAAACGAGGGAAATTGGTTTCCCGTCGTCGTATCGGCAGGATTATGAACGAACAAGGGCTTGTTTCAGCTTCTACCGTGGCTCAATTCAAACCACATAAGAATAAGCCAAATGAAAGTGAACAAGCAAATGAGTTAAATCGTGAATTTACTCAAGAGGATGAGTTGACCGTCGTGGTCAGTGACCTAACCTATGTAAGAGTCCATAAAAAATGGAATTACATATGTGTATTTGTTGATCTCTATAATCGGGAAATCGTTGGATTTAGCACAGGTGAGAACAAAGATGCTTTACTAGTTTATCGTGCTCTATCGTCAATTAAAGGGAATTTGCATATGATTCAAATGTTCCATACTGACAGAGGAAGCGAGTTTAAGAACCATATCATTGATGAAGCACTAGAAACGTTTAAAATCAAGCGATCTCTAAGTTTGAAAGGCTGTCCGTATGATAACGCGGTAGCTGAAGCAACATTCAAAATCATTAAGACAGAGTTCGTAAAGAAACGTCATTTTGATAGCTTAGAAGAGTTACACAGAGAGTTTACAGACTATGTGCACTGGTTTAACCACCTACGCATCCATGGTACTTTAGATTATCTAAGTCCAGTGGAATACAAACTTACGCACCTTAAGAAAACTGTCTAGTTTAGTGTTGACAATCCAGTTTGTTGAGTGAGAAACATGACCTTTAGACTATTTTCAAATTGTATTTTTTAAGGTGAAGATTGAAGGAATTCATCTATTAATTCCATAATAAAAGCATAAACAATAATGCTGATAGGTGATAAATGTACAACTAAAGAAAAGATTCTTTTTGCTAAGTTTTCTTTGCTGAACATAACATAGAAATGATGCTCAATGGAATCCCAAATATGGAAATGTAAAAAGTAAGTAGTGCAAACATTTTTATGATAGATTCAGAGTTATCATTTAATGTTATGGTCTATATCCCAAACTCATACTAAAGAAAAAAGCATAGACAAAAAGCACTGCCACCCCAACTACGAAGAAAAGAAACATAAGAAATTTTCCTTTAAGGTCTTTCTCTCTTATAAACCAAGATAAGCATAAGATTAGAAATATTACTGCTATTGGCACTAAATACAAAAACATTCCTATATCAGCCCAATTTGAATTCTTTTCCCAATAAATATCAGGTATAGTGGAACCTTTATGATAAAGGTCGTAGATTCTTTTTCTCTCCAAGATAAAAACTACCGATAATACAAAGAAGTATCCAAAACCTATATATTTAGCTACCTTAGAAAATACTTCTGAACGATTTAGCATAGTGGTTAGAACTAAAAATAATGGTATCAATACAATATAGTCACTCATTTCTTATCACATCTTTTCTTTTTAAATCGACTAAGACATCCTTACATTAACTTTACCATATATATCCAATTATTTTATAGATTCTAATGAACTTTTCTGACTGTAAATTAAAAAAGACCGCCATTTCTGACGATCACCACTGTTGAACAAACCTGCCCAATAGCACAGGAAGCGATTGCCTTGTTCTGCAATCGCCACCCCTTAGTTTATTAATCTACTTATTCTTATTATGCAGTTCAAATGATTCTTCAAATTCATCCCATTTTACATTTACTTGTATAACTTCATCTTCATTTACTTTTGCCCCACCGCCTGAACTTCCCTTAGAAGTAAATATTAATTCTTTAGGAGGTTCAGTGAATTCCTCTGTTGATTTCCCACTGCTATGAATTGTTTCATAAGAATATTCAAGTTTTTTCATAGAAGATAATTCTTTTAAAGCTCCTTTGTATTTTAATACAAATTCATAGTTGTCTTCGTTAGAGTAAGTTAGTGTTCCATTATTATGTCCCCATGTTTCGGTTCCTTTATAAATATATTTAGCTTCCCAATGTTCACTTTCTCCAATAAATTTATAATTGTTGTTAATTACTTCATCTTTATTAATCACTTCTTCAGGTATGTCATTTTTAGATTCCATACAAGCCGTTAAACCCGTCAAAATTAATATTGTAAATAATAGCATGAGTATTTTTTTTATTTTACTTCCCCCTCGCATAATACAATTTTACCACAATAATACAATTTGATTTCTTCAACAATCCTGCCCTATAGTTTAAGTGTACCTTTTCACATACTTTAAGTTCATCTTACCAAAACATGCGGCTGTTTTGGAACTTAATTTCCAATTCAAAGAGTTTTGTTTAGTGAGCAATAGCTTCCAATTGTGTATTATTCTTTATTCCTCGCAATACAAATCCCATCCTAAAACTAAGCAGGTATGTCAATCCCTTTAAAATTGTGCTATAATAAATGTAGAACATCAATTGAAAATGCAAGCTGCTTTTTAGTAAGAATGTATTTAGATTGAAGTCTAAGAAAGGTCGTGTTTACCTTCATATTTACTTATCTAGGGAAGGGCTACGTTGGTCAGCTGTTAGAATTAGATAAGAAGGTGTATAACTCTAATTACCAGGTTAAGGAAGAAACAACTTTACATCGTTTGGACGTAAATCCACTAACGGATTTAACCATTGTCCATCATTCCGATTTGATTGGTTATTTAACGGTTTGTCCGGTTGACGATGATACTTACAAAGGAATTATCGATCATGCCGTAACAGAGGAAGAAATAGAACAACATACTTTGCCTTATGACAAAATGGGGTTCTATAATCTATATTTGTCCTCCGTTGTAATAGACAAGGAAAAATATCCATATTATCCTGGTAAGTATTTATTCTCTTTTTTAGAAAAACATTTGCACAAATTGAGAAAGCGCGGTTTTTTTGTCAACAAGATATTGGCTTTTGCTGTTTCAACAGCCGGCAGAAAAACGTTGATAAAATTTGGATTCAAAGAAATAAAAGATAATGTCTTTGAGTATTCTTGTTTGGAGCAAGGTATCCTTTTTATCAAAAGGAAACTTATATTGCCAAAAATCATTTCATCTATAAATGAACAATTATTCATTTTTAAAAGAGGTTTTGTTTAGCGTCGTAAACCAAGCAATGCTAATTAATGAATGGTACTGGGATACCGACACATAGCGTTGTAGATTACTTCTTAATAAAAATTAAATCCATCACATGAATCAACACGTCATCTCCCTTGCTTACAGGAAAATGACGTGTTTTGTTTTTTTCCATGTACTTAATGATGGAATTACTTATTCCAATACGCTTTCGCTTCTTTCTCCAGAACTTTTAATCTTTTATAATAATCTGGAAACTCATTAAGATGGGCCCATGCAATTTTTCCAGTTAATAAAGGATCATCCCCGGTAACGTTTGTTTGACTCGATTGTTTTCCATGTTCAAGCTCCGTATTTACCCCCATCCAAAATTCATTTAAGTCAAACTTACTTTTAGTAAAGTCAATTCCTAAAAGCAAAGCGATTGCTGCCGCTTCCTCTTTAGAAAAACTAGTTCTTTCCCTGTTCAAATGATTTTTATTCATATTATTCGTATGAAACCTTGTGGGATGTGCAATATCCATACCATAGTTAGGATAATTAAAAAATTGGTTCATATACGGATTATTAGAGTAGTACAACCTTATCCACTCCCAAAAAAAGATAGTTATCAATACTATATGTTACCGATCAAGTTTGGGAATGAGATACGTTGCAATCAGTCATATTGATTTAAATTTTTATCTGTAAATATTTTCTAATTTTTTTCATTTTTATTTCATTCTAGGTGGTTATTCTGTATTTAACAAATAACTTACTGAAAGGGGAAATTTAAAATGGAAAGAATCAATTTATATTTTGTAAGCATTGCTGGCTTTGTAACAACTGCTTTAATTTTAACAATGGGTAGCCTTTTTATTGATTAATATGAGAGGATGCGCTTTAATTGAAAAACCAAACAAAAACGCCGTTTCCTTTGTTCTGGATACGGTGTTTTTGTCTGGTATTTTCAGATATTTGCTATTGCGGGCATAGTATTATTTTTTATAACCCACTTGAAGATAAATAGATCCAGTTGCACTAACATATTGTGCCTTCACTGTTCTTCCATTAGCGGTAAATTTCTCCGGTATGTCATCACGGTTGAAGTAATTCCATACACGATCTGCATCCTGGCCAAAATAAAGCTTAAATAATTCTTTGGCTACAATTGGGATGCGATACGATTGTTCAACACTAGGATCTTTCCATAAGAAAAATGACATTCCCACCTCTTGTGATTGACTTCCATCATACACTACTTCAATTCCTCGAACCGCTCCAAAAATATCAAAAACAGCACCATTGTGTGTAAATCCTAATTCATTTTGAAGTGTCTTATAGTTTACTTGTGGATCCTTGTTCCATTTTGACTTCAATGTAGGGGCAACCCATCCATCGGCGTACATTTTTCCTTTTGCTGGAGTTTTCCCGATTTTTATTACATCTTTCTTTACATAGCCAATATGATTTCCAACCTTAATTTTATACCAATTGCCCTGCGCTCCGTATATAAAAACTTGTTGGTTCTGCACGAGTCCTGTGACATTCGTTATACTTTCAGGTGCTGGAGTTACAATCGCCCATTTCGTTGCATAGCCAACATTATTAATAGGCTCTTGTAAAGTTGGAGGAAGTGCTCCAACATAGATGGTTGTTTTTTCTTTTTCCTTTACTGTTTCAACATAATAATGAAGACCGTCTGCAGAGGATAAAAATTCAATGGGCACAAAGATTTGTCCATTTTTATATATAGCCTTCGCATTTTCAGCCTCGGTATTGCCATTGACTATTTTTGTTTTCAATGGGACGATTCTAGTTCGATCTCTACTATTCAGCTGTGAATAATAGATGGAGGCTGCAGATTCACCAGCGGTTACAGTAGCAAAAGTTAATCCATTTAGTTCCACCTGGACTTTATTTTCGTAAGATTCAGGATTCCCACCCATTTGTTTTGCAACTTCATATAAAGGGACGTACGTTGTGCCCTCACTAATAAAGGGACTGAATGGTACTTGTTTATTGTTTACCATTAAAACGATTGGCCTATTGGCAATTTCATTTTTTACTGTTGAAGGAATTTCCCCTATATAGATCGTTGTTTTTGCATCATCATTTACAATTTCCACCGGATAAGTCATGCCTTTTCCGGATGCGATAAATTCAACGGGTACATAAACCTGGTCATTTTCATAAATAGCCTTTATATTCGCATTAACCTGCTCCCCATTGATTGTTTTGGTTTTCAATGGATAGAGGCTCCCATTCACAACACCTATTGTTTGACCAGCGGAAACACTTGCAACAAAACCATTTCCACCTTGAATCACAACTTTCTTTTGATAAGAAATGGAGTCCACTTCTTCTCCCATTTGTTCAGCAATTTCATTTAAAGGAACATAGGTAGTGCCATCGCTAATAAAGGGGCTGTTAGTAACCAACTTATTATTCACCATTAAAACTAAAGACGAGGTACTAGATGCAGCTTGTGCAAATGAAGGTGCTGCTAGAGAAAACAGTAGAATAATAGCTAAGAATAATTTTTTCATGCAATTCCTCCTAGGATAAAAGTAGTACATTTTCATTATAATCAGTCTATTCGGCAATTTACACTACTAAACTTCCACATCCTCATACTATTGGTACATTTATTTTTAAATAATAGTATTTCTTTACAGCAGCCACGATATTTTAAAAAGGCGTTGTATATATCAACATCTGTCCATTTCGGGTTGGAAATTTGCTACATAGTATGTACGGATAAAACGAAAAGGTGGCGAATTTATTGAATATGCATGATGATATGATGAATATGCAGGACCCTGTTACAATTGGAGCACATTGTATCCTACAGGTCAGAAATCGCTTTTTTCTTGTAGTCGAAATTGAAGTGGAAGCCGGCAATGTGGAATTCGAAGAGTTTGTGTTTATTCGAATCACACGCCAAGAAGCCATGGCATTGTTGAATTCGGGAGTCCCACGGTGCGAGATTTCAAGGCGTATACCAAGATCAGATGAATTAGACGTGGAATTCATTTGTGTACTGATTGTTGGCGGAATGGCATTTGCATTGTTTGATGTAGAAAATGATTTCGATGAGGCGGTTTTTGTCAGAATCTCATTAATCGAAGCACAGCGATTACTCCGTAAAGGTGCTAAACGCTGCACAATCATTGATAGATTACAAGGGTAATATATTTTGTAAAAATAATTGATTACCTCAAGGGGCTATCCAAAGAGTCATGCATTGGCTTTTTGGATAGCCCCCTATTTTTATTATATTTAAAAAGAAAATTAGTTTTTAAAATTCACTTCCTCATTTTTCATTCAAATCCTAACTAACCAACTCCTTCTATAATATTACAAAAGAGAATCAATTCCATTTTTCACTAAAAACTCACAAAGTTTTCATTATATGTCTATACCTTTCAAATTATCCAAGAATTATGATGTAGGTAAGGATCATTTAATAGGCAAGCCTGTTTATTAAGAGATTCAATATCTTTAGAAAGGGGATTGTTACATGTCCATTTTAATTAAAGATAATCTCTGCAAGGGTTGCGGCATCTGTGTAGATTTATGCCCCACGAATGTCCTAGCCATTAACTTACTGGAAAAAGTACAGGTAGTCGACCTTGCGAAGTGTACCCAGTGTCGACAATGCGAGATCCATTGTCCCGATTATGCTATTTTCATAGAAAAAGATAAGGGGGAAAAGCTATATGCCTAGAATTTTACTAATGCAAGGAAACAAAGCCTGTGCTGAAGGGGCCATTGCCGCTGGGGTAAAATTTTTCGGAGGATATCCTATTACCCCTTCTACAGAAATTGCTGAACAATTGGCTGACATGTTGCCAAAAGTCGGCGGTGTATTTATGCAGATGGAGGATGAGATTGGATCCATCGCATCCTGCATTGGCGCTAGTTTAACAGGAAAAAAAGCAATGACAGCCACTAGTGGCCCTGGGTTTTCACTTAAACAGGAAATGATCGGGTATGCTGCTGCAGCTGAAATTCCCTTGGTTGTTGTCAATGTACAACGGGTCGGCCCGTCTACCGGACAAGCTACACAGCCGGCACAAGGCGATGTGATGCAGGCACGCTGGGGTACACATGGTGATCATCCCATTATTGCTCTTTCTCCATCATCGGTAACTGAATGCTTTTATTTAACAATCAATGCCTATGCATTAGCCGAGCGTTATCGGACACCTGTCATTTTTCTAATGGATGAAGTAGTCGGCCATATGAGGGAGCGTGTTGAATTACCTGATCATTATGATGAAATCTCCAAGCCCCAACGCAAAGGGCCTTCTGTACCACCCGAAGAATTCAAAGCCTATCGCGCAGGAGAAGACTTGGTCCCTGAATTTGCGCCATTTGGAACTGGCTATCGTTGGCACGTTACCGGACTCATCCATGACGAAACCGGCTTTCCTAACACCTCCGATAAAGCTACCTCTTCTAGTATTGAAAGGATGCACAACAAAATTTATCGTCACCTTGATGACATTGTGCAAACAGAAGAATACCGGATGGAGGATGCCGAGCTGGCCATTATTGCTTATGGTGGAACCGCCCGGACAGCATACGAGGCCGTCGATCAAGCGAGAGCCATGGGGATTAAGGCAGGATTATTCCGCCCCATCACCATTTGGCCTTTTGCAGAAGAGCAGATTCGAAATTTAGGAAAACGCGTTAAAAACATCATTGTAGCAGAAATGAACTATGGACAATATTCGATTGAAGTTGAGCGAGCTATTGCTGGTCAGATACCGATAGCAAGACATCTCAAATACGATGGAACAGCAATCACGCCGGATGAGCTGCTTTCTACAATAAAAGCAGTCGCTCTCCCAGCGTTACAGGAGGTGCGTTAAGTTATGGCAGTGGAAATGGAAATGAAACAACTGGTAAATAAATATTTTCGCCCCGGCAAGCTTCCCCATATTTGGTGCCCGGGCTGTGGCAATGGAATTGTGACATCTTCCCTCATTCGAGCTATCGAAAAACTAGGCCTTGATCAGGATGAAACTGTCATTGTATCAGGTATCGGCTGCTCGAGCCGTGCTTCGGGGTATCTAGATTTCAATACCGTCCACTCTGCCCATGGCCGCGCCATTCCAGTAGCGACGGGAATTAAAATGTCAGAACCACGTTTAAAGGTAATTGTCATCACAGGTGATGGGGACGCCACAGCAATCGGAGGAAATCACCTGATTCACGCAGCCCGGCGCAATATTGATATAACCGTAATCCTATACAACAACAGCATCTATGGCATGACCGGTGGTCAGTTCTCACCTATGACCCCAACCGGTTCAAAGGCAACGACGGCTCCTATGGGAACGGTGGATCGCACCTTTGATATAGCAGAGTTGGCTAAAGGCGCTGGTGCAACCTTTGTTGCAAGAGGAACAACCTACCATGCAACAGCACTGACTAAACTGATTGCCCAGGCCATTGAGCATAAAGGTTTTTCAATTGTCGAAGCCATTACGGCTTGTCCCATTTCCTTCGGACGTCAAAACAAAAAAGGAACACCCGGAGACATGATTCAGTGGCAGCGTGATGCCGGTGTTGCACTTAGCAAATATGAGAAACTTAGTCCAGAGGATCGGGAGGGCAAGTTTCCAATTGGAGTCTTACACCAAAGCACAGCTCCAGAATATACAGAGGAATATGCCAAGCTTCAAAACAAAGGGGTGAAGTAAGATGAAGCAATTTCGTCTTTCTGGAACAGGTGGTCAAGGTTTGATTCTTGCAGGGATTATTCTCGCGGAAGCAGCTGTCTTGGATGGAAAATGGGCAATCCAATCTCAGTCGTATGGCCCAGAATCACGTGGAGGAGCAGCCAAATCTGAGGTAATCATATCCAAAAAACCAATCCATTTTCCAAAAGTAACCTGCCCGGATGTCCTATTAGCCATGAGTCAGGCTAGTGCTCTTAAGTTTATCAAGGACCTACCAGTTGACAGTATCCTGATTACTGACAGCCAATTTGTTAAAGACCTCCCTGCCTTCTCTGGTCAAATTTATGAACTACCCATTACGGCTACTGCAAAAGAAAAATTAGGAGGAATTATATCTGCCAATATGGTCGCTCTAGGTATATTAAATGAGCTTGTAGGAACAGTTTCCGAAGAGTCGTTGATTAGGGCTGTTCGAGAAAGAGTCCCAAAAGGAACAGAGGCAATGAATGAAAAAGCTGTTCGTATTGGTATTGAGTTAGCACAACAAACGAAAGGAGTGTTGACGTATGTCTAGCATCGCAGCCAGGTTTAGGAGCTCGCATGGTATGAATTCGAAAAAGGTGGAAACCACAGGAGGCGTTAGTGACGAAAAGAAAAAACTGAGAAGGAAAACGATTGCCTTGGTTGTAGCAGTCCTTTCCCTCATCATCATTTTGTTGTTGCCAACTCCAGCAGGATTATCGGTGGCAGGGCATCGAACGTTGGCAGTCTTAGCCTTTGCCGTAGTTTTGTGGGTAACTGAAGCTGTTTCTTATCCAGTCAGTGCGGCACTCATTACGGTCTTGATGACTTTACTATTAGGATTCGGGCCAAGCTTGGAAGATCCTACACAGGTAATGGGTACAAAAAATGCCTTAACCCTATCACTCTCTGGATTTAGCAACTCTGCTGCCATTCTAGTAGCAGCTGCATTATTTTTAGCAGCCGCTATGCAGGCAACGAAGTTAGACCGACGGATTGCGCTTACGATTTTGTCAAAGGTAGGCTCTCAAACAAAGAGCATTCTAATCGGTTCCATTCTTGTTGGCGTTGTCCTAGCCTTTTTTGTCCCAAGTACAACAGCTCGGGTCGGTGCCATCGTCCCAATTATTCTAGGGATGGTAGCCGCTTTCGGTTTGGAAAAAAACAGTCGCTTAGCTGCCCTATTAATGATCACTTCAGCTCAAATTGGTTCCATTTGGAATATTGGAATCAAGACAGCTGCTGCACAAAACATGGTGGCCATTGGATTCATAGAAGAAGCCTTTGGTAAAAGTGTAACTTGGGGGCAATGGTTCCTCTACGCTGCACCATGGTCCATCCTTATGTCCGTTCTTCTTTACTTTGTCATGTTGAAAGTTATACCACCAGAAATGGATAGCATTTCGAACGGAAATGAGATGGTAAGAAAACAATTAAACGAATTAGGTCCGATGACAAAGCCTCAAATCAGATTAACAATTATCTCTGTAATCTTACTTTTTATGTGGGCAACAGAAGGTACACTCCATGATATCGACACCACAACTTCTACACTCTTAGCTGTTGCCATCATGCTTACCCCTAAAATTGGGGTGTTCAGTTGGAAGGAAGCAGAATCAAACATTCCTTGGGGAACCATTATCCTATTTGCTGCCGGTATCTCTTTAGGAACAGTGCTTCTTAAAACACAAGCAGCAAACTGGATGGCCGCAACCATGTTCAGTAGCATCGGCATCTCTACATTATCTATCTTTGGCATCATCGCAGCTGTTGCTATATTCAACATCCTAATCCACCTTGGATTTGCCAGTGCAACAAGCTTAGCATCCGCTTTTATCCCAGTGGTCATTTCACTTGGACAAGGATTACACGGCTACTCAGTAGCAACCATGATCGGTATCGTATTGATTCAACAATTTGTTGTAAGCTTTGGCTTCCTATTACCAGTAAACGCACCACAAAATATGCTTGCCTATGGTACCGGTGCCTTTACTACAAAAGACTTCTTGAAATCAGGTGTTCCATTGACAGTGATTGGTTTGTTATTGATTTTACTCTTTACTGCAACCTATTGGAAATGGGTTGGATTGCTATAGTGGAACGCGAAGAAGGCCTTGTTGCGAGAGCAATGGAGGCCTTTTTCCCAATTAAAAGGATTTTCAGCATCACAAAAAATGCCGCCTCCCTTTAATCAAAGAAAACGACATTTCTAAAAGCTTATTCATCTACCGCTCCCCATCTTACCCTCCGGTATAAACGCTCCCACATGTTCCTGCCTTTGGTTCGTAATAACAATGATTTTTAAATTGTCCAGCAAAAGGTTGACCGTACCACGTTGGAGGGCATGGAGCATATGGGTTAAAATACCAAAGGGCAAATTTCCCAGGGTGCTGTGTCCAATAATCCAAATTTTGTTTTGCTAATCTTTTTTCAGCCGTTCTTGCTCTTTGATAAAATACATTCCCTTTTTGGACAGCTTCAAAAGAATAGTTTCCTCCTTGTACTTGAAAAATAACTTGCGGAACAGATCGTAAATCTTTAAAGTCTAAACAATTTGCTTTCACACGATTCACAATTACATTTCCGACATATAACATTCCCAGTTGTCCTTCACCCTCTGCTTCTGCCCTCATCATCCTTGCCATTAGGGCAATGTCAGAACTTCGGTAATTTATTCTTGGCATTTTTTCACCCCCAAAATATAGTATGAAAAAAGCTTACATTGTTGCCTATAATCCCCTTTTCTTTTTAAAAACAAAGGTCTACAAACAGGTACATTGGCCATACTATTTAGTACAAGCACATGCTAAGATTCTATTAAATATCAAACTAGTAAGGATGCGGCCAATGAAGGATAAAATGAAGGGTACCATCATTATCTTTTTATTATTTTTTATACTCACTCTTACTTCCTGTAATACTGCAACGAATAAAACTCCAGTTGGTTCTGCAACAACCAATGCCCCCACATCGCAGACGCAAGAACACGCCGCATTGAAGAATCATGCTCTGCTGGGGATGCTGAATTACAGGAACCCTACTCCCGTTGCTAAATATGACGTTGTTGTTGTCGGCAGTGAGCCTGAGGGAATTATGGCTGCCACTGCCGCCGCGCGTGAGGGTCAAACAACACTCTTGATCGATAAGAAGCCCATTGTTGGCGGCTTGTACACCATCGGAAAGCTTAACATGATTGACATAAACTGGTCACCTACAAAGATTAGCGTAAATAAAGGCCTTTTTCTCGAATTTTATAAAAAAATAAACCATCGCACCTCATTTGATATAAACTTGGCCCAGCAAGTTTTTGAGAAAATGCTTCGGGATGAAAAAAAGATTACGGTACAGCTTGGCGCACAAACCATCCACCCTATCATGGATAAAAATCACGTTCAGGCGCTTGTTTACAAGGATGCATATGGGGTGGTAAAAAAAGTGGTTGGCAAGCAATTTATTGATTCCACCCCTGACGCTGATTTTGCTGAGCTAACTGGGGCCCACTTTACAATTGGACAGGAAGATTTTCGTGGTGCGCCCAAAATGATGGCCGTTACACTCTTGTTCGAGCTCTCCGGGGTTGATTGGAATAAGGTGCAAAATTTCCTCAATTCCGATGAGGAGATTTATTCAGGCGCCGATCAATTTTCCGCCTGGGGCTATGGAAAAGTGATGAAGCAGTTTGTGCCAAATCATAAAAATGTGCGCATGCGTGCGTTGAACATTGGTAGGCAAGATAACGGACATGTGCTGATTAATGCTTTTCAAATTGTTGGCATCAATGCCCTAAATAACGATGAACTGCTGATAGCTCGAGGCATTGCCAATGATGAGTTGCCAAAGGTTACGAATTTCTTACGCAAACATCTTGTAGGATTTGAACATGCGAAATTGGTAAGTATTGCGGATGAGGTTTACGTGCGGGAAACACGTCATTTGGATGCCGAATATAGGCTGACGGTGGATGATGTCCTCGAGAACCGGGACTTCGCTGACCGCATTGCGTTTGGGAGCTATCCCGTTGATATGCAGGCGGCGACGCTCGCAGAAGGCGACATTATCGTTGGCAACCCTGATCAATATGCGATCCCGTTTAGAAGCATCGTTCCGAAAGGTTTTGACAACCTGCTCGTGGCAAGTAGAAGCGCTGGTTATGATTCCTTGGCACATGGAAGTGCGAGGACCGTTCCAATCGGCATGACCGTTGGCCAAGCCGCTGGTGTTGCTTCGGCATATGCTAATCAGGAAAAAATAGATTTTCAAACACTGATTGGTGATAGTGGGCATATGCAGAGCATTCAAGCTACCCTGAATCGGAATGGCGCTGGACTCGAGCCAATCCCGCAGTATCGGAATCCAATTGTTCAACATTGGGCCTATGAGGGTATAATATTTTTGCGAAGTTTTGGTCTCATCGAGGCTGGGTATGACAATCAATATGACATGGAAAAGCCGCTGTCAAAAGGAAAATTCATTGAATCTATTCGGAAGGTTGCCCAATATACAAAAGCTACGGTCCCAATAGAGTTCCCTTTTGCAGCGGATGACCAGCCTTTAACGAAAGAGGCATTGGTTAACTTTTTGAGTGCTAATGCGGTATCACTTGATTCGCTAACGCCGACCACTGTTGAGCGACTGCAAAAGGAATCGCCTGTTTCGAGAGCAGTTGCCTATATGGCAATAAGAGAGTTTTTTGAAGAGAAAGCACCGCGAATTTTTGAAAAGTAAGCTTGGGCGTCCGTTGGGGCTGGCACCGTACTGTAGGTGGTGTGCCCAAAAGTGCCACAAGTGGGATCCGCACCCTACAGCACGGAATTTCATTATCAAATAAGGTCATTTCTTCTTTTGGTGATGATAAAAGCCGGCTTCCATCATCAAACCTTATTCTTCCATCCTTTGGTGATGATAAAGGCCGGTTATCATCATCATTCCTTGTTCTTCCTCCCTTTGGTGATGATAAAGGCCAGTTATCGTCATCAAACCTTGTTCTTCTACCCTTTGGTGATGATAAAGGCCAGTTATCGTCATCAAACCTTGTTCTTCTACCCTTTGGTGATGATAGAGGCCAGTTATCGTCATCAAACCTTGTTCTTCTACCCTTTGGTGATGATAAAGGCCAGTTATCATCATCATTCCTTGTTCTTCTGCCCTTTGGTGATGATAAAAGCCGGTTTTCATCACCAAACCTTGTTCTTCTGCCCTTTGGTGATGATAAAAGCCAGTTATCTACTATCAACCGGGAACTCTGCGGCATTTAGTGAGGATATCCCTATCTTATCCCTCAAAAAAAGAGTGATAGCCACCCCACTACCGGGGCATACCTATCACTCTTCATCATACCTTCAACCTAATCACTTCACACACAATTCCTTAATCTCTTCTTCCAGCACACACGCCATCTCGCGTGAACGCGTGCTCACGCTGGTAATGGATGCTTCGTAAAGCTCAGCCGTAGCTTTCTGGGTGCGGCGATATACCGGGAATACTTTATCTACTAATAAATAATGCAGGGCCGCCGCATATATTTTTTCATTTTTAATGGTCGGCTGTTTTTTATGGTAATACTTCAGCCATAACGTACTGCCTGCCTCAATCACGGATTCCGGCATGTCTTCACTTTGAACTTTTTCTTCTAAAAGATTAACCACCGCTGCGGCCTGGGCATCAACTCCAACACAAACCTCGGACTCTGCTTCAATCGTATCAAGCTCTTGATCAGACATGAAGATATCAACAAGGTCTAAGAAGTTTTCTTGTAAAAATGCGCCCGTATCGCGTGTGCCTTCCCCTGCCCCACCATTTACGGCAACAAATTTCCGGCACACAAACGACTCAACACTATCCGCCATTTCATCTTCAAACGACAATACAGACGTGAAAAACACCGCCACATCATCAGTAAACGGAACAATATATCCAATCAACAAGGCCCCTTGATTTGGCACCTCTGTCAGTTCATCTATCACTTTTACATTCTTTACTTCTTTTGAAAAGATATCACGGATCAATAGGCTGCGCCCGTCCGCTTTCACCACTCTAACAACAGAAGGCTCTTTGCCAACCCAAGAGTGAACGATTTCTTGAACGCGTGGACGTAGATGTGAAAGACGTGAAGCGCAAAAATGTTCAAGCGCTGTTTTTCCGTCCAGAATCTTACCTGTAAACAACACCCATAAACTTACAAAGAAATAAAAAGAATCCCGCATATTCTCTGGAGGATTGTACTTACTCATGATTGTTACTACGGCATCAGCGAATTCAGAATGGGTGAAAGCCTGTTTAAGTAGGGCAGACTGATTCTCTACAACCTCCCGCTCAAGAATTGCTTGCACCGGGTCATCGTTCCCCTTCAATGCACAGCATTTCTTATATTTTTTCCCACTGCCACAAGGACATGGGTCATTTCTCTTAATATCATGCATGTAAAATAGTCTCCTTTCAAAACAAAACAAGACGACAATACTACTATTTTATACCTAACCTATTTAATTTTAGTAGATTTAGACGATTCAATCAATGAATTTATTGCAATCTCCACGAAAACACTACCAATCCTCACTTTTGCTATTCTCTAATACTATCATATTTCCTCCCTTTTCTGTTATATTCGACATTGAATGAAACGTTTATTTAAAACTCATGGATTCAAAAAATGGTACATATAATTTTATAAACAATCTTTCGGGCTAAGTGGGGGTAAAAAGATGAAACCAAATAAAGCTGCTTTAAAAAAACGAATTGCTGTTGCAAGCAAACAAATTCCTGCCGATATCGTCATCAAAAATGCCAATATCATTGATGTATTCAACCTCGAAATCACCGAAGGAGATATCGCGATTGCCGACGGAATGTTTGTTGGCATTGGTGAATTTGAGGGCGTGGAGGTCATTAATGCCAACTACCAATATATTTGCCCGGCTTTCATCGATGGGCATGTCCATATCGAATCTTCCATGGTCACCCCAGCCGAATACGCGAAGGTCGTGATCCCCCATGGAGTTACTACTGTGATTACCGATCCCCATGAAATCGGCAATGTTTCAGGGATTGACGGCATCAAGTTTATTTTAAAAAATTCCAAAAATATTCCACTGGATGTTTTCATCATGCTCCCCTCATGTGTGCCTGCTACCCCGTTAGAACATTCAGGGGCTATCCTGAAAGCAACGGATTTGGAGCCCTTTTACAACCATGAACGCGTCTTGGGCCTAGCTGAAGTGATGGACTACCCTTCGTTAAAAAATGGCAGCAATCAAATGATTAATAAAATTGCGATGACAAGCCAATATAGAGAGCATATTGATGGCCACTTGGCCGGCTTGGATAGGGATGCCATCAATATTTATCGGGCGGCCGGAATCAAAACAGATCATGAATGCAATACTGTTGAGGATGCTTTGGAACGGTTACGGCGCGGGATGTATCTGATGATTCGCGAAGGATCGGCGGCTAAAGATGTAGCATCGCTGAGCAAGGTGGTTACCTCCCATAATGCCCGCCGCTGCCTATTTTGCACGGATGATAAGCACCTCGATGATTTGATTGAAGAAGGAAGCATCGACCATAATGTTCGATTGGCCATTCAAAACGGAATTTCTCCGCTTCAAGCCATTCAGGTGGCTTCATTAAATGCTGCTGAATGTTATGGTTTAAAAAATAAAGGAGCCATCGCGCCCGGCTATGACGCCGATTTCTTATTGCTGGAAACCCTTGAATCGGTAAAAATTTCGGAGGTATACAAAGCTGGCAAATTGGTTGCCAAAAACGGTGACTATCTTGGTGAAAATGTTTCAAAAAAAGCACCAAAAGGACGGTTGAGACATACGGTCAACGCACCTGCCATCACGCTTGAGGATTTGCAAATTCCAATTGGCGACACCGGGTTGGCCCATATTATCGAAATCATTCCAAACCAATTGAAAACGAATAAAATCATTCGGCCTGTGGGAGCTGAATCTGGCTTTTTTTACCCATCGATTGAAAATGATCAGTTAAAAATAACCGTGATTGAGCGGCACAAGAATACCGGCAATATCGGACTCGGGATTGTAAAAGGCTTTGGATTGAAAGAAGGCGCCATGGCGACAACAATTGCCCACGATTCCCATAATCTTGTAGCTGCAGGGACAAATGATGAAGATATCATAACGGCAATTAGCACGGTGAAGGAGTTGAACGGCGGGCTTGTCATTGTGAAAAATGGCGCGGTCATTGCGTCTCTCGCCCTCCCGATAGCCGGATTACTTTCAGACCAGGATTTTAGGACTGTATACCAAGGTCTAATAGAACTAAAAAAGGCGCTTACCGAACTCGGCTTCGTTGGCGATTTTAACCCATTTTTGACGCTTTCGTTTTTGACGTTACCGGTGATACCTGCATTAAAATTAACGGACCAGGGGCTATTTGATGTCGAGAGCTTTTGCCATATTTCAGTGAAAGTTTAATTAGTCCGATGTTGATGCGAAGGGATTCGCCAAAGAAAGGTATGAGAATTCATGAACGGAGAATTTCCGTCTAATTTAAATTTTGAGGCTAAATAAAAAGATATAAGCGTAGATATTCCGCTTATTTCAAACTTGTTCCTGTTTTTTATGTCTAAACGGTTTCTTCTTTTTTTAAAATTACCACCATCATTTCTTCCGCATGGACATTTTACCGACATATTAATGTCCTATAGTTAGGCATGTGGAGAGGGGAAGCGCGAACCTTGATACATATTTTCACAAAATATTGAGGAGGATTTTGATGAAAAAGCCAAATAAATTAAAAACTTATGCATTAACCGGAGTATTAACATTAGGCGTAATTGGCGCCGCTGCAGCACCAACCTTTGCTGCTGCAAACACTAACGGAACGGCAGCTACAGGAACTCACGGACTTAAGGTGAAATGGGAGCAAAATCTAGATGTGGCAACGAAGGAAAAGATTCAAACCATCATGGACGATGCCAAGGCAAAATTGGCGGAGCTTGGGGTCACACTTCCTACAAAATTCGAAAAAGGAGACCAATTGGCAAATTTAGATGAAGCAACGAAAGCAAAAGTGAAGGTGATTAGAGATCAAGTGAAGGCTGGTACTCTTACAGAAGAGGCTGCCCAGGAGGAATTATCTAAGCTTGGACTTAACCTCCCTGTACTTGGTAAATTCCATCAGGATCCGTTCCAAAACCTTGACGCCACAGTGAAGGAAAAAGTGAAAGCCATTATGGACAAAGTCAAAGACGGTTCCCTTTCCCGTGATGACGCAAAAACTCAATTAGCTCAACTTGGTGTTGAACTTCCTGAACGTGCCGGCGGTTTACACGGTGCAGCATTCGATAAGCTTGATGACGCCACAAAAGCAAAGATCCAAGCCATTATGGACAAAGTCAAAGACGGTTCCCTTTCTCGCGATGATGCAAAAACTCAATTAGCTCAGCTTGGTGTTGATCTTCCTGAACGTGCCGGCGGTTTACACGGTGCTGCGTTTGATAAGCTTGATGACGCTACAAAAGCAAAGGTCCAAGCCATTATGGACAAAGTCAAAGACGGTTCCCTTTCTCGCGATGATGCAAAAACTCAATTAGATCAACTTGGCGTCAACCTTCCTGAACGTGCCGGCGGTTTACACGGCGCAGCATTCGATAAGCTTGATGACGCTACAAAAGCAAAAGTACAAGAAATTTTGAAAGATGCAAAAGAACAAATCAAAGAATTAACGCAAAAATAGTGGAACAAGGGGCCGGTTCGTTTGTTCCATAAATGCTGCCAAGGCAACCAAAAAACGTGGGGTTAATCCCACGTTTTTTGTTGAAAAACAAACATATAGAAGCAATGTTCCAGAAACATTTTATGCAAATAGTCCTTATTTTCATAATGGTAATTATTAGGAAAACAACAAGAACCGTCCCTGATGTTTCACAATGTTTCAATGTTTCGTTCACAAACTCGTAATCTGCCAATCAATTTCTTCACTGCCGATTTCCCGCAAATAAGCATTTGCACGGGAAAAAGGTCTACTTCCAAAAAAACCGCGATTGGCTGATAATGGGCTTGGATGCGGCGATTTGATAATAAAATGCCGAGATGAGGTAATCAGCTGCTGCTTTTGTTGGGCATAAGCTCCCCACAGAATGAACACAACCGGCTTTTCTCTTTCATTCAATATTTCGATCACCCGATCCGTAAACGACTCCCAACCAAGCGCTTTATGAGAGTTTGGAATTCCTGCCCTTACGGTTAAAACCGCATTCAGCAACAACACTCCCTGCTTCGTCCACTCTACCAAATAACCGTGATTAGGAATGTAGCAACCCAAATCCGCTTGCAATTCTTTATATATATTTTGCAAAGACGGAGGAACTTTGACCCCCGGCTTCACCGAAAAACTTAAACCATGAGCTTGTCCCGGTCCATGATACGGATCCTGTCCAATAATAACTACCTTCACATCCTCAAAAGAAGTAAAATGCAGCGCATTAAAAATATCGTATTTATCAGGATAAACTACCTGTGTCTGATACTCTTCCCATAACAATTTCCGCAACCGCTGATAATAAGGCTTTCCAAATTCCCCTTCAAGCAAAGGCGCCCAATCATTTTTTAGGATTTCCATTGTTAAAACACTCGCTTCCGTTTGGGTACATGCTTTTGATTTCATCATAGACTTGTGAAAAATCTTTCAAAGCTATTTTCTTGATTTTTCCCTCAACATATTTGTAATCAATATTTCCCTCTATTATTAAGGTCCTTTTTATACAACCAAGATTCATATTTTGAATTAATTTATTAAAAAAAGTAAAATGATATAGATCATTTCTTATATTTCTCAGCCCTGATATGTCTTTATATAACTTGGGACTAATTCGTTCCACATCATCTACTACTTTCTGATAACTGGTAATAAATTGCTGAATTAATTCATTATCATCCTCTAGTGATATAGCTTTAACAGCAAAATGTGGTGCCTCATCTAATTCTGATTTATATTTTACACCTAAATTAAAGAAATCCTTTTGTAATTTATTTACTAATTCCTTATTAATATAGTAATCGATTCCATTAGACAAGGCTAAATCAAATTCCATCGCTAACAATAAAGCAATACATAATAAATCCTCTTCACGTAGCTTATTTTTTAAATGTTTTATATATAATTCTCGTTTTTCATCAAGTACCTTTTTTTCTTCCGACGGTGATAATGATTCTTTTAAATAAAATAATATCCACTTAAATTCTTCATAGAATTGCATGATGACATGACTTTGTGGAATAGTCATTATATTCTGTAATGCCGATGGAAGGCTAACTTTAGACGAAAACTTGTTCTTTATCAAGTACAGTTCAACATCATGATGCATTAATTTGATAATTGATAGTGTAGTTTCTTCTGAACCGGTAATCTTAATTAGATGACAAGATATTAAAAAACACCGATATACAAGTTCTTCATGCAAATCATCAAACGATTCTTCAAAATAAGAATAAACAACTGATTTACATACATTTTCTTTATCATTTTGAACTTGCTCTAAATCATTATCATACTCTTCAATTAAGTCACATATCTCACTGTAATTCATATAAATCGCTTCATGTATTTTCTCTCTAAAATGATCAATAAGCATAACATCAAACCATGAATTTAATTTATATATCGTAAAATATTTTGATTGTTTCCATGCTATGTCGTATAAAAATAATAATTGATAGATTCGAGCATTTGTATATTGTAGTACATTTAGTGTATTTAAATCATTAGGTTCTACTTCGTGATAGTTAATACTATACGCATTGGGCTGGTAATAAGAATTATCAAGCCATGGTGCACAAAATGGATTACTTTTTATTTTTTTTGGTACTTTCCCATCACTAGATAATAGTGATAAGGAAAGTAAGCTATCACGTGTTTCCATTAATGAAGATAAAGCTTCAAAATATGTTTGCTCTACTTGCTGTAAATGCATTGTTGTATTTGTTTCTTGCATTTCTTTTCGTTGAATACGTATTGTTCCTACTAATAAAATAAGTGACGCTAATGTAAAGAATGCTACGGTCGTCCCTCCTATTAAATCACCAATAGGCCCAACATCTCCCCACGAATCGCCGACATTAAATCGGTATGCTTTCGTCATATAGAAGATTGAGGTAAAGACATATAACCCAAACATACAAAAAAATGCTGCAAGTTTTTCAAAACCATCAAAAATAACAATCGGACGAGAAAAGAAAACCAATACAATGAAAATTAACCAAACAATAATTGAAATCCGCAAATAGGTACTATCTAAAGATAGAAATGTTTTATCGAAAGATTGCCACATAGATATTTTCTCTACACTTAGTAACAGAAAAATATAAATCACTCCTATTTCTAGTGGAATAAAGGGACAGAGGAAAGGGACAGAGGGACAGGTTCATTGTCCCAGTTGGTAATCTTAATTTTACTAGAAAAATAACTGTTAATGAATTAGGTGAAAATTAGGGACAGTGAACCTGTCCCCAGGAACCCATATAGCCCCTACTCAAACCGCAAAGCTTGGCTTGGCTGGAGTTTCGCTGCTTTTACCGCCGGGTAAATGCCGCAGATGCAGCCAACTGCAACCGATGAGACCAATGAAAGCTGCACAATCCATAACGGCAGGACAAGGGAAAAGACCGTGATTGTGCTGTTCCACCACTCAACGAAGCCATAGCCGAGCAAGAGCCCGATTACCCCGCCGATTAAACATAATAATATCGTCTCGAAGAAAAATTGATACATGATTTCAATAGTAGTGGCGCCCAACGCCTTGCGAATGCCGATTTCACGGGTGCGCTCTCTTACCGACATCACCATTACATTCATAATGCCAACCCCACTAATGAGCAGCGCTGTTGCGGTGATGCCTAACAGCATAACCTGCAAAATTTTCGTCACCTTTTCAACCGCCTTCAGCATTTCCGTTTGCTTCACAACGCTGAAATCGGACTCTGAGTGATTTTTAGCAACGGCACTATAAACAGCTCTTTCCATTTCATCTAATTGACCAAGACTAGGGGCCTGGACATAAATTTGCGTTAAATTCTTCATCTTCGTGATTTCAAGCGCCGTTTGGATCGGTATGAAAATGCTATTATCGGTTGTCATTCCCAAGGTCGCTCTTGATTCCAAGATGCCAATCACCTTGAATTTCTGACCCTGGATCAGCACTTCTTTTCCTAGCAAAGATTCTTCGGCACCCTCTGCATTCACGGTCAAACTCATAAACCTATCAAAAAGCCGTTGCCACCATGGCCTTTCCGGCTTAACCGTAGGTACACTGGAACTACCTTCCGCCCCCGTTCCCCCCACACTTTGGTTTAGCAAAGCAGAGTGAATATTACTGCCAAGCACGACAACCCGTTGCTTTCCTTCCGATTCCCCATCATTAAAAAATCGGCCTTCCGCAAGCCCAAGATGCTGTGCATTTTGATACGACGCACTCGTACCGATCAGCATTCCTTCAACCGTCGTCACTTCCTTATGGTCATCGCTCCCGCCATACTGAACGCGTCCCACCGTTTCAAGATGCGGGGTTACAGACTTAATCCCCTCAACTTTTTTGATCTCCTCCACATCTTGATAGGTCAATGTGCTCGATACACTCGAAATGCCACTTAAAAAATTATGAGATCCACTGGTGTCCGTCAAAACCCGTCCAGGAATCACCATCATCTGTTCCGCACCGAGTCCGCCAAGCTGCTTCATGACAGTATCCTTTACACCAATGGCGATTGACGATAAAACAATCACCGCAAAAACGCCAATGATCACACCAAGCATGGATAAAAATACACGGAAACGATTGGCCCATAGCCCGACACACGCAAGTCTAAAAGCTTTCATTAATTTCATCGGGATGCTCCTTTATCGTTCCGCCTTTTAAATACAAAATCCGTTGGGCCCGCTTCGCGACTTCCATATCATGTGTAATCATAATAATCGTTACCCCGCTTCGGTGAAGGTCGTCAAAAATACCAAGAATCGATTCCGTTGTGTCCTCATCCAAACTCCCCGTAGGTTCATCCGCCAACAGAAGCGAAGGCCCATTCACAATCGCTCTAGCAATGGCCACCCGTTGCTTTTGACCACCCGAAAGTTGATGTGGCTTTTGTGATATTTTCCCCTCAAGACCAACCATCCGCAACGCCTTCCGGACCATCTCCTTCTTCCCACCAAACCATTTTTGCCCATACACAAGCGGCAGCATCACATTTTGGTAGACTGATTGATTCGGAATCAGTTGAAAGTTTTGAAAAACAAAGCCAATCTCCTTATTGCGCAAAAGTGCCAGCTTACGGCCGCTCATCTTGTGGATCTTTTTTTCATGATAAAAAAATTCCCCGCTATCCGGCCTTTCCAACGTACCTAAAATATTCATCAAAGTACTTTTCCCTGCACCAGAGGAACCCATAATAGCAACAAATTCAGCCTCTTCAATATGTAAATTCAAATTCTGCAAAACTACTTCCGACCCCGAAGCAGATTTATACGCTTTCGTAATATTAGATAACCTAATCAAAAACGAACACCACTTTCATAGTTAAAAAATATAGTTTTAATTATATAACTAGTTGGGACGTGGGGACAGGTCCCTCGTCCCACTTTTACAAAATATTACACTTATGTAATATAATTAAATAAACCCTTGCCCCACTTAAAGGAAGGAGCACTAATAATGATAAAAAATAAATTAATTGTAACTTTGATCATATTTGTTTTGCTGCTATTTTTAACAAAGCCAATTCTACTAGGTTTATATACTCTTATTTTCGGTGCGGGCTCCTATCTTACATTTGCCCATCCTTACATGCATATTGCGAAAAATTTAATCATTGTGGCTTTATCAATTGTGTTGCTGCTCTGGTCAGGCTTATTGACACTAAATCCATTGGTACGATGTTACCCATGTAACGACGAAGGCAGAGGTCAAATTTGGAATGAGAAAAGGCACCTCCTGGGAGGAGTCCACGTTTGAATATCGGTTTCATTTTACTGACGGATCTTCGTTAAATGCCTGGGATGATATTCAATCATTGGAGAAATTGGACAACCTTGTAAAACAGCGCGGGATAAAAATCGTGTACGGAAAAATTATTAGTCCTGAGGTATACAATCAATTGGATTTATACATTGACGGGGATGTTGAGACTGCTAGAAAAATATTAAATATAAAATAAGAAGGAATGGGCTAGCCCGTGAATGCCTGCGTTCTATGAATCAACGGGGCTCGGGCTGGGGCCTGCTCCGCTAGGTTTTTTTCTCCGATAGTCCGAATCATCCCCTCATTCGGACTGCTCCAACAAACCTCCCGCTCCAACTGTCGAATCACCACCCAACCCACAATCCGCAACACAACAAAAGCACAACCAGCATATCAATCCCCGCTAGTTGTGCCTATTCCCGCCATAAACCTCCGATTGATCAACCCTGAGCTTCACTCTTTTGGGCGATGACATTCTCCTCAATCTCCTCCATAATCCATACAACCCGATCCCAACAACAACACCAGAACTGTCAATAAAGACATCCTTCAGCTGACCGCCCCTGCCTGGTACAAATAGCTGGTGGATTTCATCGCTCACTGCATACAGGACGCAAATGCCTAATGTCAGGATGAAAGCCACACTACCCTTCAGCTTG
Organism: Schinkia acidoalkalinis; assembly: GCF_054301215.1. Next base: position 2,563,003 of record NZ_CP182573.1, on the reverse strand, counting down.
CACCTACGGATTGCATTTGAGACAATCACACCCAACACTAGATAAGCAAAAAAGTGGGCATTTTTCCTGACAAAATGATTAAGGGTGTCCATGTTAAAATCCGTTTTTGGAGCAACTTTTTCAACCGTTTCCACAATAACCTGGGTTACCCCTTTGCTTAACTGGTTGGATTGCTCGGCCACTTGGGATGATAAATGAAAAATTAACATCATCCATAGCAAAGCCACGGCCCAAGAAAGAGCCACTATTAATTTTCTTTTACTTGTATTCATATATTCATCTTATTCCTTCTATTTATTTGGCAGCATACCGATAAACATATTACTATTTTATCCCATTTTTATAAAATTGAAACCCATTGGACCATTGCCCAAAAAGAACATCGGGGTCCATCCCTCCACGTTCACTGCCAGAATACAAATACATCGGTACTATGTTCATAATTATAAAAAAGTCCCTGTTTTCCATCTGGTAATTACTAGGGAAACACCGAGAACCGTCCCCACTGTTTCCCCAAAAAAAGAACGTGGGAGTCCATCCCCCCACGTTCTCTGCCAGAACACAACCACATTGGTGCTATGTTCATATTCATGAAAACAGTCTCTGCTTCCAGCCTGGTAATTATTAGGGAAACATCGAGAACCGTCCCCGCTGTTTCCCACTGTTTCCTATTCCTCATTCACATTCATATTATCTTCCAGCACGTTAACCTTTGTTGTTACAACTTTGTCGTCGGCGCTTAAGCCGCTGCTTGTTAAGACTTGGGATGCTGTTTCTTCGGCGATTCCTACCTCTGTTAATTTAGCTTTGCCGTTTTTAACTACATAGACAAAGTTTTTGCCGTCTTTTTCTACTAATGCAGATTTAGGAACGATGATTCCTTGTGTATTTGCTTGGTCAACGAACATGACTTCGCTCACCATACCTGGTTTTAATTTTAAGTCGCTGTTTGTAACTACAACCTCGACTGGGTAGCCCTTTCCTTTTTCATCGATTGGGCTAACATTGTTTACTTTACCAACTGTTGTAAGGTCGGCTGCTGCTGTTTTTACTTGGACAGAGTCGCCTACTTTAATTGTATTGATTTTCGTTGCAGGTACGTAAACTAAAATCTTCACTGTGCCAATATCAGATACAACAACCACTGGATTTTGCGGTGATACAAGCTCGCCTGCATCGCTATTTACAGCTGCAATTGTTCCTACTATTGGAGAAACAACAGTTGCTTCGTTTAGTGAATGTTTCACGATGTTTGCTGCTGCTTGTGCTTGTTTCAATTGTTCTTGGCTTACTGCTACTTGTGGGTTACTTTTAGCAACACCTAGTTGCTGTTTTGCATTGCTATAAGCCTTTTGTGCTGCAACAAGCTTATCCTGCGTTGTTTTTTTGCTAACCTCAACTGATTTCATACCAGTTTGGGCGTTCACTAAAGCTGTCTCCGCTTGTTCCAATTGTGTTTTGGAGGCTGCACCTGCTGCGTAGAGCTCCTTCATGCGGTTGTAGTTTGTTTTAGCATCTGTCAAACTTTGCTGTGCCCTCGCTGCTGATGCATTGATTTCTTCAAAGCTGTGCTGCAATTGCGCTACTGTTGATTCGGCTTGATTCAGACCGTTTTGGGCGGCAATAATGCCAGATTGAACGCTTGATTTTGCTGCTTCAATTCCTGACTGGGCCACTCCAACTGCTGCCTCTGTTTGCAATGTTTGATTTTTTAAATCGTCATCCTCTATTGCGTATAAAAGATCCCCTTTGTTGACACTCATTCCGACTTCAACAGGCACGCTGGCAAGTCTTCCTGAGACCTTTGGTGCCACGGTAATCTCTTGATTTGCCTGCACAGTTCCTGTAAAAATCGGGCCATTATTCAAGTATCCCTCGTAAGCTGCCGTTGTTTTCACATTGACAGTAACATCTTCGCTTGAGACTTCGATTGCATTCGATCCGCAACCGGTTAGAACTGGTACAGTTAATAAAACTAAGCCCATCGCCGCATACAATGCTTTACTTTTCATTCTATATGCTGACTCCCTTCCTATATTAACTTATCTTTTTTTAAAATTGACTGAATGTAGATTACATTGTGTTTGAAAAATAAGCGGTAAAATTCCGTTTATAGTATCCAAATCTTTGGATTTTGTCTTATTTAGACCAGTTAATCGGAATATATCCGCTTATACGCTTCTTAAGCCTACACAATGTACATTAGCCGGAAATTCTTCGCCTATGAATTCTTATACTTATACGAAAATCAACAATGCATAATAACAGAACCTAAAAATTTGAACCGCAGTTGCTGGATTCGCCACCTAAGAGTTTGAGTCAACCTCCATAGCTAGATTCATTACTATATGTTTGTACCCAACCTCCATGGAAACACAGGAACCGTCCTGTTTCTCACCTTATTGTTTCTGGGAAAAATTAGGTAAACAGTAAGAACCGTCCCCAGTGTTTCCCCAGTGTTTCCTACTCTGCGGTTTTTTCCTTACGTTTCTTCCTAAACAAGAACACGAGCGGTATACATAAAAACAATGGTAATGAAGACACCCAAAAGGCGTCTGCAATCCCTCTTGTTGTTGCGTCCATCTGAATAAGGCTGCTGATGGTTGATAAGCTCAATCCCGCTCCATCCCCTACTTGGTAAATGAGTGGATTCGATAATGAAATACTATCAGCTGCATGATTAGCATGTAAGACGACCCGCTTTTGCATAATCATGGTCAGAATCGCAATCGCCATCGATCCGGCAACCTGCCGAATTAAGTTCGATAGGGACGAGGCATTCCCAACCTGCCGGGGCTCCACTTCGTTCATCCCTGCTGTTGAAAGCGGCATCATACATAAGCTAATGCCAATCCCGCGTAGGACTAGAACGGTGATCAACCATGAGTGTGGTGTATCGACGGTTAACTTATGCAGCTCAAAGGTCATCGTGCTTAAAAATAGCAACCCAGATAGACCGAGCGGAATTACGCCAATTTTATCAAAAAGCTTACCAGATATCGGCATAACTAAGGCCATGGCAATCGCTTGCGGCATTAACAACAGACCGGTATCAATCGCTGACATTTGTTGAATATTTTGCAAGAAAATCGGCATTAAAAAGATCCCGCCGAATAGGCCAACCGTAACGAGGCTGGCAGCCACTACACTTAGGGTAAAGGGGAAATTTTTTAACAAACTTAAATCAATAATTGGGTTTGATTTCCCTTTTTCAACCCAGAGTAACAGTATGGCCGATGCCGCCGCAATATACAATAGAAAGACAATCTCAAAGGACGTCCATCCCTTGGAATTCCCATTACTTAGGGCATATAGCAATGTACCTGCTGATGTGGCCACTAAGAAAAAGCCCATAAAATCGAATGTCTTTGTATTATCCACTTCAGTTTCTTTTAATAAAAGACTCACCATTAACAGTGCGAAAAGCGCAACTGGGATATTAACAATAAATAGAAAACGCCAATTCAGCCATTCAATCAAGTAGCCGCTCATGGTCGGACCAATCGCCGGGGCTACCATCGCTGAAATCCCCCAAATCCCTAAGGCCGCTCCAATTTGATTTCTTGGTACAATCTTATAGATAATCGCCATACTGAGTGGCATGATGACACCGCCGCCTAAGCCTTGAATGATACGAGCGAAAATTAACGTTGTATCACTCCATGCAATTGAACATAGAAAAGCTCCAAATGTAAAGACAGACAGTGAAATGATGAAAAACTTTTTATATCCCAATCGGTCTCCGGCATAGCCTGTGATTGGAATGATGACACCGGAAGCCAGCATGTAGCCGGTCAACACCCATTGAATTTTATCCTGTGTCGATCCAAATACCGTCATCATTTTTGGAAGCGCCACATTGATCAGACTGTTATTCAAAATGGCGACAAAGGCGCCAAGAATAATCGCAATTAGCGGCACCCAAAAGGATGGCTCTTTATCTTGAGGAGGCGTTTGTGCAGTCAACTCTTGTTCCATCATTACCCCCTCCTATTATTTGATTTTTATTTTAATCACAACGTTTGAACCTGGAATTAATTCTAAATCCTTTGGCTTAAATACAGTAATTTCAATTGGAATGCGCTGCGTTACTTTATTAAAGTTCCCACTTGTATTTACAGATGGAATTAATGTAAAAGTGGAGTTGGTTGCTTTCCCAATTTTGCTGACTTTCCCTTTCAGCGTTTTACCACCTAAAGTATCAAGTGAAACAGTTACATCTTGCCCCTCTTTAATTTTTGCAATATCGGTTTCTTCAATATTGGCAGAAACATGCATATCATTTAAATCCATGATTAACGCAAATGGCTGTGCTGGTGATGCTAATTCCTCTTCCTTTGAAAATACCTTGACCACTGTACCGTTAATTGGTGACTTCACAACCGCCTTATTAATCATACTTGCATCTAAATTAGAAGTATCCAGCTCTGCAAGTGATTGGTTTTTCTGGACAACATCCCCTTCTTCAACAAGGACGTCAGAGATTTCTCCAGCAATTTGCGGCGAAGCCTTGTAGATGTCCCCTGCAAATCTAGCATCCTCTGTTTTTACATAATGTTCACCTTGATACCAATAATAAAAACCAATGCCGATACCGGCAGCGATAATGATAATTAAAATGAGTATCAGCGATTTTTTTCTTTCCATATTCCCACCCTATCTTATTTATTTTTATAAAATAATTGCAAATAAATTTAATTCGAATACGAAACATTCGAACGCGAAATATTAATCATTCTTACGAATGGCAAGTTTATGGTGCATATGATTTGCCAATGCCTCTAATGAGCGATAAATTTCTTCAACTCTAGTAGTATCAATATCTTCTAATAAGAAATCAAAAAAACCGTCCTGTAGGACCGGCAATTCTTCCCTTAATTCGATTAGTTTTTCCGTCTCTGTCACCCAAACAATACGACGATCCTTTGGATCACGAATCCGCTTTACATACCCCATCTTTTCAAGGCGGTCAATAATCCCGGAAACCGTACTATTCGACAACCGAATCCGTTCACTAATCTGCGATACCATCTGCGGCTGCCCTTTAATACAACGCAAAACCAACACCTGCGGCGCCGTTAGATTTGTATCTCTAATTTCATACGTCACTAAATCATAAAAATAACTATTAATATTCCTTATCTGCTTCTGAATGCCAATTGTATAATCTGTCATAACCCACCTTCTTTTGGAAACAGGAAACACTAGGGACGGTTCTCCCTGTTTCCCTAATTTCTTCCAAAGGAGAACACAACCACAGTCCTTTCGTTGCCTGCTCCCGCATAATTGATAATAAATTTTATTTAAGAATGAATATATTTCGTGTTCGAAGTATCATTTTATCATTATACCAAGTTCATCGGAAATTACAAATTAAAATTTGATTAGAATCCTAGAATACTAATTTTGGGACATGGGGACAGGTACAGTGTCCCATGCCAACGTCCCATCGTCTTTATTTAATTGGGAAATGGGACACTGTACCTGTCCCCATGTCCCTCCAAGGAGCTATTTTACCAAACTAGCCATAATCGGGTGAATAAATTTTTGACTTTCCTCAACGAGATCAAAACGATCATCATTAAAGATTTGCCAATCGTAAAGTGTGCCCCGCATACAGCGTGTAATTAACATCGTAATTTCCTTTGCAGAAATAGTATCCTTAAATTCACCCTTTTCCTGCCCCTTTTGAACAAATAAATGAATAATTTTATAGAGCTTTCGATCCGTGTTGGAAAGTGTTTTAGGTTGGCCAGGCGTTAAGGCACTCATATAAACCGTTCGCATGAGATCTTTTCCTAATTCGTCCCTCAAGTAAACCATTTGCGATTTCGTTAAGTTAATTATTTTCTCACTATAACTCATGTCGTCAGGTAATGATTGAGTGAAGGTATCGTAGAAATCATCAATCTCCTTAAATTTTTCCAGGAAGATTTCATTTTTAGAATTAAAATGTACATAAAATGCGCCCTTGGAAGAATTCGCCGTATTTACAATTTCATCGACAGTAACCTGGTCAAATCCTTTTTTGCTAAAAAGATCTAAAGCAACTTCTAGAATCTTTTTTTTCGTTTGCTGTGCTTTGATCTGTCTCGGAGTCATTGCTTCCATTCTATAAATTCTCCTTTTACATATAGTCATAGCGTGTAGCCCACCCGCTTACATTATATCAATAGTATATTTCGCAGCCTTTTACTATTTTTTTGAGAATTCTTATAATTTTTTGTTGACTAATACTTATAGTTTTCCTACAATTAATTCAAAGACTACAGTTTGTGACTGCGGTCTGTGACTTCAATCTGCAAGAGGAGTTTAACATGATTTTATTTTTGATTCAAGTTGTAAGCGCTTTACTTTATGAACAAATATCTAAACCAAGGACAGAAAATGGACCAGCTTGCCTGTCCCATAAAACTAAAAAAGGAGGTTTTCAAATTAGATGGATATCGTTGGAAACAGAACTTTACGGGATTTATTAATTGAAAAAACAGGAATGCACCAGGATAAGACCTTTCTTCTTTTTGAAGATCAGGCGCAGCAAAGATTTGAATTAACATACCATGAATTTTTGGAGCAAGTCAATCGCTTGAGTAATGTCTTTATAGAATTAGGTGTCACGAAAGGGCAGCACGTCACATTGCATCTTCCAAATTGCATAGAATTTATGGTTGCCTGGTTTGCATTAGCCAATATCGGAGCCATCATGGTACCTACGAATGTGTTATCGACTGCCGATGAAATGGAATATATCATCAACCATTCTGAGTCGGTCCTGCTGATTACGGAAGAAGAATATTTGGAAAAATTCACAAAGAGCCGCGAGAAGCTTCCTACCCTGCAACATATTTTACTGGCCCGTTATAACGGAGAGGTCTATGCAGAACAAAGCCTTCAAGCACTGATTGCCAAAGCTTCCGTCAATACACCGAACATTCCATTAGCAGCAGACGATGTTGCCGCGATGCTTTATACATCAGGCACGACATCAAAGCCAAAGGGAGTACAGATTACACATGCGAATTATCTTTTTACAGGGGAAGTGATGTCCAAATCGATCCGTTTGTCACCTGATGATCGGCAATTTATTGTTCTTCCACTCTTTCACGGGAATGCACAATACTATTCAACCATGTCAGCCCTCGTAGTTGGAGCGAGCATTGCCATCACAGAGCGTTTCAGTGCTTCACGATATTTTAAACAAGCGAAAAATTTCAAGGTAACCGTCGGCTCCTTGTTTGCAGCACCTATTCGGATGATTTTAGCGCAAAAATACGATCAAGAGGATCAAAACAATGACATGAGAGTCATCTGGTTTGCCCAATCAGTCTCAGAGGAACAACTGAAGGATTTTGAAGAGAAGTTTAATGTTCCACTACTGCAAATGTACGGAATGACCGAGACAGTGGGGGTTCCCCTTATGAATCCAATTGATGGAATTCGAAAAAATATGAGCATTGGAAGACCGACGATTGGCTACGAAGTAAAAATTGTGGACGATGACGGCCATGAGGTTCCAAAAGGTCAATCCGGACAAATTGCAGTCAAAGGCGTTCCTGGTCGAACATTAATGAAAGGCTACTTCAAAAACCAAAAGGCAACATCAGAAACATTGGTGGACGGCTGGCTGTACACAGGTGATAACGGTCGGTTGGAGGATGATGGTTACTTTTACTTTGTTGATCGAAAAAAAGACATGATCAAGCGTGCCGGCGAAAACGTTGCTGCAAACGAGGTGGAAAGTGTTTTAGCCGATCATCATTGTGTATATGAGTCAGCTGTCATTGGAATTCCTGATGATATGCGGGATGAGGCCATTAAAGCCTATGTTATTTTACATGAAAATGCAGTAGTTACGGGAGATGAGCTGATTCAATACTGCCGTGAGCGATTAGCCAAATTCAAAGTTCCTGATGAAATTGAGTTTGTAGCTGAGTTTCCTCGGACTGCCGTTGGAAAAATTCAAAAACACATCCTACGCCAAATGCATAATGAAAACATTCAAAGTGCATAATCTGGCGAACGAACCTGTCCCCCGGTCTGACTACGGAATGAATTTACTGAATATAAATAATTAATCAAATGTTTAATTAAATTGAGAAGTGAGAGGGGATTTTTATGAAAAAAAGTCGTGTTTTATTTGCGAGTGTTTCAGGTTCAGTTATTGAATGGTATGACTTTTATTTATACGGGACCGCCACTGGGTTAGTGTTTTCATCCCTATTTTTTCCTAGTGCTGATCCAGCTATTGCACTTCTTCTTGCTTTTGCCACTTTTGGAGTTGGTTATGCCGCAAGACCAATTGGAAGCCTAATCTTCGGGCACTTTGGTGATAAGTTAGGCAGAAAGGCTAGTTTGATGTTGACGTTGGTTGGGATGGGTGGAAGCTCCTTCTTGATTGGCTGTCTCCCAACCTATGCGCAAGTGGGCGTAGCTGCTCCTATTTTATTAGTCCTTCTTCGACTTGTTCAAGGAATAGCACTTGGCGGAGAATGGGGCGGTGCTGTTTTATTAGCTACTGAATATGCACCAAAAGGGCTCCGCGGACTTTATGGCTCAATCCCCCAACTAGGTGTGCCATTAGGCTTAGTTCTTGGATCTTTTAGTTTAACATTCATTAGCTACGTAACAACCGATGCTCAGTTTTTAGCTTGGGGATGGCGAATTCCTTTCCTATTTAGTGCACTCCTTATTGGTTTAGCCTTATGGATTCGCGGTGGTATTGAAGAGACACCAGCATTTAAACAGCAAAAGGAAAAAGGCGACCTCGCTGCATTACCTATTGCAGAAACATTCCGTACGAACCTTAAAAGTGTTTTCCACGTAATTGGACTAAAAATTGGGGATGGTTTCTTTAATGTATTTCTAATGTCATTTGTCCTTGTTTTTGCAACAACCTATTTGGGCTACTCCAAAGAAGTAGCACTGACTGCCTTAACCATTGGGTGCGCAACAATGATTATTACAATCCCGCTTATAGGATATCTATCTGACTTCATTGGCAGAAAGATTATCTATATTACTGGTTTAGTACTCATGTTCATTCTTTCTATTCCTTACTTCACGATGGCTGGACAAAGTCCAACTTGGCTTTACATGATGCAAGCAGCCATGCTCGGTGTCATTTGGGCCTCTATTTTTTCAACCCAAGGAACGATATTTTCAGAATTGTTCCCAGCTAAAGTCCGTTATACAGGGCTATCATTCGGTTATCAACTTGCGGCAGCAATCGTAGGCTTCGGACCAATGATTTGGACGCCAATGGCAAAATCCTTCGGTCCATCCCCTATCGTATTCGGTGGATTTATGATGGCAGGTCTCTTACTTTCTCTAGTACTCTCCTTTTTCGTACCGGATACTAGAAAAGTATCGAAATATGAAGATACCATTGATGTATTAGAGGATGAAAAAGCAATATAAATACTCTTTAAAGGAGAGGCACTATGAATAAAGTTAGCGTAACTGGCTTAGGAATGACGGCATTTGGAAAACATGATGCTTCATTAAAAACATTACTAATGGATGCTTGCTTAGAAGCGTTAAAAGAAGCAAACTTCCCTAGAATCGATGCTATTTTTATAGGAAATTTTATGTCGGGTTCCTTAACAAACCAGGAAATTCTAGGAGCCATTGTTGTAAATGAACTTGGGTTAGGCACTGTTCCTGCATTTAAAGTGGAAGGGGCGTGTGCTTCCGGAGGGATTGCTTTTCGACAAGGATTCTTAGCCGTTCAAAATGGCGTTTACGAAAATGTTTTAATTGCTGGTGCTGAAAAAATGAAACACACCACAACAGAGGAAACAACAAGGGCTATTAACGCTGCGATGGATAACGATTCGAATGAAAAGCGCGCCGGCTTAACCTTCCCTGGGTTCTTCGGGACCGTTGCAAATCGATATTTTTACGAAACAGGGGCTTCCAAAAAACATCTAGCCATGGTCGCTTTGAAAAACCGTGAATATGCACTAAACAACCCTAAAGCACAGTTTCGGAAACCAGCAACGATGGAAGAAATAATGTCAGCACGGATGATTACTGAGCCACTAGGTCTGTTCGATTGCTCCCCTACTACAGATGGGGCGGCGGCTGTTGTCCTTTCAAAAGGAGAAAAAGGAGTAATGGTCAGAGCATCGGCACAGGCTTCGGGAACAACCCAAATGCAGGAAGCGCAAGATTTATTAAGTCTTCCATCCGTTAGGGAGTCCGCCAAACAAGCCTACAAAATAGCCGGTGTTGGCCCTGAGGATATTGATGTTGTGGAGTTGCATGACTGTTTTTCGATGACAGAAATGCTTGCCATCGAAGAGCTTGGCTTTTTTGAAAAAGGAACAGGTTGGAAAGCTGTCGAAGAAGGGCTTACAAAGCATGGGGGAAAAGTGCCGGTTAACACAAGCGGCGGACTTCTCTCCAAGGGACATCCAATCGGGGCTACTGGCCTTGCCCAAATCATTCAAATCGTCTCCCAACTTCGCGGAAACAGCTGCAATCAAGTAGATGGCGCAAGAATTGGATTGGCCCAGAACTTAGGTGGAACGGGTGCATACTCAACAGTTCATATCTTCGAGGGGGTGAAGTAAGAATGGCAACGGTACAAGTGTATGAATGCACGAAATGTGCGAAAAAGTTCGTGCAACGCAAATGGATATGTCCAACATGTAAAAATACTGAATTTCAAATAAAGGAAATAAGTGGCGAAGGCAAAATATTTTCTTTTACAACCATCCATGTTTCCTCGCAGGAATTTTCACATCTTACTCCATATACAGTCGCACTTATTGAACTACAGGAAGGCGTGCGGCTGACTGGGCGTATCACAGAAAAGGTTGAGATTAACGACAAAGTAACTTGCATTTCAAATGAAGATAATACGTATATTTTCGGGAAACACTAGGGTGGAAACACTGGGGACGGTTCTCCTTGTTTCCCTATTTTTTTCCAGGAAACACCAGGGAAACACCGGGGACGGTTCTTATTGTTTCCCTAATTCCTTCCAAAGGGAAACACAACCAAAGTCCTTTCGTTATCTACTCCCATTAGGACAGCACTATATCTTTGGGATTGAAGGAAAGGGGCTGACTTTAAAGGAGCTTGAATAACCAATAGAGGTTGCGATTGGTCCTGCATTCAGTGATGAGATAAAACGATAAAATTCCCGCGAAAAATTGGCACTGGGCATGTTGCTCAGTGCCTTTTTGATACAATGGGTTGGTATTTCTGAGTGTCTGTACCCCACTTATTACAAGTTATCCCTAGATTTTGCCCCTACCTGCAATTGTAATATATTGGGAAAACGATAAGAACCGTCCCTCTGTTTCAAAAAGTTTTCAGAAATATACAAATTTATTAACTTTCCAATTTTGTAAAGTAATGGTAAAATAGTTTGTGTGGATTTTCACATAAACGAAATGTATTACGGGAGGATTAATTGTGATAGACTTACACTGCCACATATTACCGAATGTCGATGACGGTCCAAGTACAATGGAAGAAAGTATTGAAATGGCTAGGAAGGCATTAAGTGAAGGTATTAGAACCATTATTGCAACTCCCCATCACAAAAATGGCGCTTTTGAAAATCCAAAAGATAAAATTATAAAAAATGTAGATAAGTTGAATAGAAGATTAGCAGCTGAAGCTATTGATATCAAAATATTACCTGGTCAAGAGACGAGAATTTGTGGAGAAATCGTTGAGGATCTTAATAGAAATGAGATTTTAACTTTAAACGGATCACGCTATCTTTTTATTGAATTTCCTGCAGACCATATTCCTAACTATACGAGCCAAATTTTGTTTGAGTTATTAATGGAAGGAATCAAACCAATCATTGTGCATCCAGAACGAAACAAAGAGATTATCGAGTATTCCGACCCCCTTTATCATCACGTAAAAAACGGCGCATTAGTACAACTAACCGCATCCAGTATAACCGGTGACTACGGAAAGAAAATCCAACGCTTTTCCTTTGATTTAATTGAAGCAGGCATGGCTCATTTGGTAGCCTCAGATGCACATAATGCTTCAACACGTACTTTTAAACTTAGAGATGCCTATCAATTAATTGAAAAAAAATTCGGTACGGAAGCGCGCTTTTACTTCCAAGAAAACGCCCAGCTGGTCGTCAACAACCAAACCATCTTTGCCGGCCCACCAGTCCGAATCACAAAGAAAAAATTTATGGGGCTATTTTGAGGGGGAAACATTGGGGACGGTTCTTAGTGTTTACCTAATATTTACCAGTCGACTAACCCGTCGCAAAGAATAAGAAGCAATTAAAAACACCAGTTATTAATGAAAAAAGGACAAGTTGGCACTATACCGTGCTTCCTTGTCCCTTATTTTATAAGCATCATAGTTTGGATAATAAACTGCTGGCCTTTTGATCGTGATAACTTGCTTTAATCCTGAACTTCGACTTTAGTTCCTCGTTCAAAGCATCATTCGATAATACCTCATTGTAATTCTTCAAAAAGTAATGCAAAGAATATCTTGCCTTAACAAAAACTCTTAACACATTAGATTCCTCCTTTTGCTGTACATAAATCGACGGAGTATCTCTTGATGTATTCGGAAACTGGCTGACATCGCTGCATTGCAACATTAGTCCCTTTAGTTTTGCGTCATCATTTTTCAATGATTTTGCCATTTCGTACAATTTATGTGTTCTAATATAAAAATACATTATTCTTATATTTTTGTTAAGGGACTTAAGTCCTAAGAAGTTTGAAAGAACTATGAAATTCTACAAAACTCGACAATCCTTCGCTATAGTTAGACTTATTTCAGTGCTCTCCGATGGCTCTTGTGTTTCACCACTTTTTCCATAACTGAGTTAGATTAGAATTTATGAATCTCCCGATAAACGTGAATAGTCCCCATCAATTATGATGAGGACTATTTTATTTAGCTATTCAAATTCAAGTTTATCAAGTATTGGTTGATCGACTGGAACAATGTTTAAATTTCCCGCATCGCCATCCACCAATTCATCGAGACTGAATAGTACCTTATCATCAACAACGCGTACTGTACTACTAAAGATAACATCTCCATTGGTGATTAGGTCAGCACCACTAACTGCTAAAACTTCTATCGTGTATTCTTCTTCACCATCTACTGAAAAAATACGAATGTAATCTGGTATTGTTTCATCTGTATTAGCATGCAGATTAACATAAATGTTTCCTGGAGGCATTTGGTCTTCCCAATCTTCAGGAATAGCTGTCGTGAATTTAAACTGAATGGAATCACCAGTAGTCAACACACCTTCAGTACCTTCATCAACAAGTGAAATCGAATCTAAGTTAACCTCTTGCACAAATTTTACTTTATAATACCGATTTGAATAACCATCTTCAGATGCAACTGTTACAAGAATAGTGTCCCCCGGCTGTATTGCTTGTGACGCTAAACTTTCTTCAGGAATAACGGTACCATTCACTGTTACTGTAATTGAGCCAACTGTAGCAAATGAAGATACATCGATACCAGCAAATCCTGTGAAATCTTCCACTTCAACTTCCGCAATATCTTCAGAATCTGGATCATCAACTTCTAATTCACTTAGTCCATAAAAATATGTGCTTAGATTTATACCACCAACGACAAAATTGTCTAAGTGGTCATACGATGACTTTGTTGAGACGGTATAGGTAAAAGTATTAACATCGCTCTTTGTAACATATTCCTTATCGTTGAGGGTTGACTTTACAACACTAATAGCTTTTATAGTCGTATCGTTTGCAATTTCGATTGGGTTTTTATATTTTATACTTTCCTCCGAAGGCTCTGTTCCATCCATTGTGTAGAAGATTTCAGCTCCAGAGTCATTAGTCTTCAGTTCAACAGTTGAGCCACTGCGGACTTCCCCAGATGGTCTACTAGCTAATGGTTTTTCTAATTTTAGCACTGAATAATTTTTTACCATTACATCACTGATTTTCGCTGAATCTCCCTCGCCACGGACAGCAATAGCCTTAACAACTGTATCACCAGTTATTGTGATTGTATCACCAGTCGTGAAGATAGGACTAGATGTAGTTGGCTCACTTCCGTCAACCGTATAATGGATAATAGCATCGGAAGAATTTGTTGATAACGTTATTTCTGCACCGTTTGGTACTTTCGTTGCAAGTACACTTGGTATAGGTTTTGTAACCCGAGCCTCATCTACAGTTACTCTTGCTAAAACTGTACCTAATTCGACACCATCGGCATAAACTGCTAATTTGAATTCATATTCTCCTGCAGGTGTATCAGCTGGCGGCTGAATATATAAATCCAATTTGTTAACGATGTCTTCGGATGAACTTCCTTCAGGTAATGGAATATTTCTAAGCTCATTCGGGTCTGTTGTGATCCAATTCTCATACCCTTCTGGAGCGACAACTTTGATACTGTGAATGACTTTTACCTGTTCCTTAACAAAGTCATCAACAATTATAGGAAGACTTGAGTTATATAGGTAAACGTATTTTCCATTTGTCCCTTCTGTACCTTCCCAAGTATCTGCCTCACTAGGAAGATATCCAATTGACATCCCTTTTAAAGTGGAATTGTAACCATCATAACTGTCTACAGCAAGTACAATTATTCCTTGGCTTCTAAGAGAATTTACTACATCAACAAATCGCAAATCATCTTCCGTATTACCAATACCATCTCGCCCAGGATCCTCTCCAGTATTCTCACCTGCAAAGGTTAGGTCATGGGTTGGAGCATCCCCAAATAATACAATTAACTTCTTCGCACCGGTACGCCATCTTACAGAATCAACTCTTGGAGTTTGATCAGACAATTCATATAGTGCCCTTGTATAAGATTCCGGTCCATCATAACCATCATCCGCAAATAGCTTATCAATTGCTTGCTGAACCAATGTTGGGTTATCTGTAACAGCTTGATCAAGCATATATGGATCATCATCTGGTCCACCATACGTTCCCCAATAGCCATTTTCTGAAGTATAGCCTGAATAATCTTCAAAGCTTACTACGCCGAATTGGGCATCTGAAACTTTAGATCGAATGAGATTCATTATATCAATTGCATTTTCCTTCGCTGCATCAATAGCGCCACTCATACTACCAGTAGTATCAAAAGCAAACACAACATCTAACATATCAACTTTTGCATCTGGTTTAAAAATGGCTTCTAAATTAATAGCATTTGATAATTCACCAGGAGCAGATACAAGTTCAACCTCTGTTGGTGTTACTGCAAATTTCTCCTCACCTTGAACAATGACAAGAATCTCTTTACGTGCAGAAGGATTATTTAATGGATGTACGTAAATCGTTGTCGTTCCAGGTGCTATTGCTTTCACATTTCCTTTTTGATCAACGGAGGCAACAAATGGGTTTGTTGATCCCCATGAAAGTGGCTCAGTAGCATCAACTGGTTCTGTAATTACATTAATTTTGGTCGTATCTCCTTCATCTAAAACTAAATTGCGGCGGTCCACGAAGAAATCGGAAATGTATTTTGTATCATCTCCTACGGCTCCACCTATTTTTATTGGAACAACATTTGAGATTGCAGATTCAAAGGTTGCCTTTGTTCCTTCAGTAGCTCCACTTTCTTCTCGATATGCTCGGATATAGAAATGGTACATTCCATCTGCAAGGTCTGTTAAAGTAACAGTATTACCTTCTACTCTTGGCTCTACAACCGTTTCACCATTAAAGACCTTATAATAAGTTACATCCTCCGCGCCTTTCCACTGTAAAACATAACTAATTGAATCAGCAGTTGTTTGTGGTGTAACTGTTAAAGCTTTTGGAACAGGTACTCTTTTCCCAATTGATACTGGGCTGAAGTTTGTAGTAAACACAAACTTGCCGCTCTCAATTGTACCTTCACGATATTCCCAAATGCCTGTAACGGAGTTATAATGGTAAGCTCCTGGGTTTTCTTCATTTAATCCCTCAGGAATATCAAGCTCCACTCTAAATTGTTCACCCTTACTATATCCACTAATTGCAATATCTAAAGCAATAAACGGAGCATCCTTCGGTGGTGCTGGTACATCTGCCGGAAGCGGACTTACGGTTAATGTTGCCGCAGCAGGCACCTCAGGTAAACCTATTGCAACATTCACTGCTTTCGCGTCTGGACTATCATCGAGCTTGACGGTGCTTTCAACTTTTACAGGTGCAGCTTTTACTGTGCCTAGTGATACTTCTTTGCCTGCTGTTAAATCCAGTACTCTTTCTTCATAAACCGTTACTTCGCAAGTAGAGTTGATTTTACTAGCATCTGGTAACGTTGCTGTAACTCTAACAAGAACTTTTCCTGCAGCTTTTGCTGTTACAGTACCATTATTATCAACTGTTGCTACGTCCTGATCTAAAGATTCCCATGAAAATACAGCATCAGCTTGATTTACACCTACCACATTAATAGTAGCCGTTAACGTTTCAGATTGTGTAGGAGTCAGTGCAAGAGCTGCTTTATTTAAGGCAAGACCACTAGCACCAGCTAATTCGGCTACAAAATCCACTTTTGTTCTGGCACTTTCCAATTCACCAGGCTTTTGAACAGTAATCCATACACTGCCAGCATTTGCCCCAAGGTTTATACCAGATAAAGATACAGTTGCGTTATCAGCAATAGCTGATTTTATTACTTTATTATCGGTTGCAGATGTATAAACACGTACAGTGGCTTTGGCATCCAAGGCTTTCACCGTGATTGTATCATTTTCACCTATCGCATTTACAACACTAATGTTAGCTGCTAAAGGGGCATGGGTTTGTACTAGCTGTGGATCTTTACCATCATCACTATCACTATCACAATCACTACTACTGCTACTATTTCCACCACCAGATGTTGTGGACTGATATTCGCTATTACTTTTACTATTAATATTTTTAATATTTTTTCTAGCTTCACTAGAATTTACTACATCTTTTAAGGAAACACCATCAGGCAGTTTAAGATCATCAATTTTGGTGTCCTTTCCAAGATTAAGTTGGGCACCACCTTTTACATTAACCTTAGGTATCGCCTTCGAAGAAGTTAGTTTCGCACTCTTTAAAACATTTAATATTCCTAGAGTTGTGGACCCTTTCGCTAGAAAATGAAGACCAGACTTGTTCAAGTCAACATTATTAAGCTGGCTGTCATTAAAGGCAACTGTATTGTCATCTCCACCTTCAACAATTGTATTTCCTTTAACAGTAACCTTCTCAGCATAGAAATCATTTGCCAGTGCCTCTGTAATTGTTAAATCATGTTCAATTGTTACATTCTTCACTGTTATATAGTTGGCATTTACCACTATTGCGCCAACCGTATTGCCTTTGCCATCCAATACTAGATTATTGGAAAATTCCGTAGCTCCAGATTTTCCAGTAGCATTCAGCTTAATAGAATCAATTTTAGTAATAACACCATTAAGATCCTCAAAATCTATTACGGCACCTTTTAAAACAGCCTCATTATGCTCTCCTAAAATTCCTTTTACATTATCAGCGAGAGAATATGTAGTTCCGCCAATCACGATACCATCTACCGTAACTTCTTCCACAGCAGTACCAGTGCTAACTTGTTCTTGTGGTGATTCACCAGCCTTTACTTGGCTCGCACGTTGTATAAATACAGCAATTTCTCCCCGTGTTACAGGATCATTTGGTGCAAAGCGATTAACAGCTCCTTTACCGGAAGTAACATTATTGGCATAAAGTACCTCAACCGCACCTCTATACCAACTATCCACCGGAACATCTGTAAATGGAATAGCAGTAGTAGAATTTTCTTCTAAACCGTATGCTTTTACAAGCAAGCTGGCCATTTCAGCTCTTGTAATCGTTTTGTTCGGTTTAAATGTGTCGTCCTCATAACCACCGATACCGCGGGATGCAGCCAAGGCCGTAACAGGTTGGAAAAACCAATCCCTCTCATTTACATCAGTAAAGTTCGAGATTGCTTGTTTAGAAGTTAATCCTAAATCATAGGCCAAAATCTTAGCTGCTTCAGCACGAGTGACTTGTTTATTCGGTTGAAATGTACCATCTGAATAACCGCCAATAATGCCTTTTGATGCCAGTTCATTGACTGCCTTCGAATAAAAAGCATCACTATTTACATCACTGAAATTTCCAGCCGCTTGTACGGCTGGAACCAAAACCGGTGCAGCAACACTAGCAACCATTGCTGTTGTAATACCTGTTGCAACAAACTTTCGCTTAGAACGGATTTTCTTTCTGCTCATAATATCCTCCTAATAAATTGATTAATAACTAATACGGAATATAATTACAAAATCAACCCTAAATGTAACTATAAACTAAATATTGAAAATTTTTGAAATAACCACTCCCTTTTTACCACATTATTTGTAAATAAACTAGTAATTTTGTCACACTTTTTACTATTTAGAAAAATATTACCATTTCAGTGGGACATGGGGACAGGTACAGTGTCCCATTCCAATGTCCCACCCCATCTCTATTAAAATTGGGAAATGGGACACTGTACCTGTCCCCATGTCCCTCCCAACCAATTTATATTTTCCTAATAATGGACATTCTGATAAAATTGAATGAGGCAAATGGAACAAGATGGCGGTTCGCTTGTTCCATTATAGGAAATTTAAACTATATCTATCATTTTTGGAACAAGTGAACCGTCCCCTTGTTCTAACCCAGGAGGTTTCAATGAAAAATAAAAAGTTACAAAAGAAATTAATGACAGCCGTTTCTTCAGCATTTTTACTTTCAGCGGCGGCTGCCCCTATCACTGCTGGTCATGTACAAGCTGCTTCAAATTTCAAGGACGTTCCAGCTGGTGCTTTCTATGAAAAAGCGGTCAACAATCTTTCCGAGAAAGGTGTCATTGGCGGCTATAACGATGGCACATTTAAGCCTGGCAAATCCGTTACCCGTGCCGAGGCTGCAAAAATGTTGGCTTTTGATCTTGGCCTAGCAAAGCCAACGGCAACTTCATCTAATTTTACAGATGTCAAAAACAATCACTGGTTTTTTGAGCCGGTTACTGCCCTTGCACAAGCTGGCGGAATCAGCGGCTTCCAAAACGGCACATTTCAGCCAAACAAAACGATTACAAGAGCTGAAATGGCGAGCATGCTTGTAAAAGCTTTTTCACTAGAAGAACACGCTGAAGCTAGTAAAGCGCAATTTACCGATGTGAATCCAAATAGTTGGTATGCGAAAGCCGTACAAACATTATTTGGAAACAAAATTACATCAGGAAAGTCAGCAACGAAATTTGCACCAAATGATCCTGTAACCCGTGGTGAAATTGCTGCGTTTATCCAAAAAGTAAACGATGCAAAAGGCAACGCTAGCACTGGTACTACTGTGAACAACGAAAACAAAAACACATCGATTATTGAAAAAATAAGCGATGACAGCGCGACGATTACAATTTCTGGTCAATCATACAAAATTCCAGCTACCCTAAATGGAATTCTTAATAGCTCAAACTCTGCTATTCTTGTAAAAGCAAACATGAAATTTGAAGATAAAGACGGTCAAATTTCAAAAATTACATATTTGCAATTGAACACAAGCGGCCAAGCTTCCGACGCAAACAAAGAGTTCAGCAATAACCTTGTGCTAGACGGCAAAGGCAACACTATTAACGGCACATTAGAGGTAAACGCCGACTATATTTCTTTGAAAAATATAACAATCACTGGCAATCTAGAAATTACATCCAAGCTTGCCAATGACTTTTACTCTGAAAAATTAACCATTCAGGGACAAACTCTAGTAAACGGCGGCGATAGCAATACAGTCGTTTTCAAAGATTCAAAATTAGCAACGGCAACCATTAACAAAAAAGATGTAAAAGTTGAAGCAAAAGGCAATACATCCATCCAGGCATTGAATATTAACTCAAATGCACATGTAGCAGCTGACGACAGTGCTTCACTATCAAAAACAACAATCAACAGCGGTGCAAGCACTGTTCAACTGGATGGTCCATTCGGAACAGTAGAAGCCAACCAAGCTGCAACATTAAAAGGTAATGCAGAAATAAAAGAACTACAAGTGAAGCAAAACGCTAATCTTTCACTTGAACTTAAAAATAAAATTGCCCAAATAACTGCTGAAAAAGGCGGAAAATTTAGCCTTGATGCTGATACGGCGATTGGTCAACTACTATTGCCTTTAGGAGTGCAGGCATCTGATGTAGTTTCCAATTTCAACGATCGAAAAAATAATATTGAGAAAACAAATAATGAAGTAAATGCTGACTATAAAGCACCAAGTGCATCTCCCGGAGGCGGTGGTGGCGGTGGCGCTGCTGGAAGTACTACTCCAACTGTATCAAATACAGCGATTGAAAATGTCTTGAATGGTTATAAAGATGACCTAGCTCTTATTAAAAACAGTGCAAATTCAGAACTTAATACTCTACTTGAAAACAATGATTATTTAGGTTTAGAAGATTTATACAATAGAACAAGAGACTCTTTTACTAACAAATATCAAGATATCGAGAAAGATTTACTTGATTTAGGATTATCTAAAGATGAGGCTAAAGAACGTGTTAAAACACAATACACCGATTTAGCCGATTGGAAAGACGAAGTTCATGATAAATTACTACAAGAAGGATTTTCTGAGGCAATATTAGATAAATTTTTTTAAACAAACTATTAGTCATGCTCAATAATGTGCATGACTTTTTTTTATTTAAAAAATATAGTTCCAATGGTGTTGTTTTCTAGACCTCACAAAGGTATAACGAATTTTTTATTTTACAAAACAAGAGCCCAAAGTACTACAAAAAGACAAATTATGTTATAATTCCTACTACTTTAATAACAAAATGTGCTATAATTTCCAAAGAAGTAAACATATGTACTTTTTCTTCAAACTTTTTACAGTTATCAAGAATGCTAGTCTAATTGTTATACAATAGTCAAATTGTCAAATGCACATAAAATGAAGAAGGGGTGGTTTTTTTAATGAAAAAGAAATCTATAAGAAAACTAAGTTCACAGAAGCTCATTGCTTCAGCCGTTTCAGCGGCAGTTGTAGTTTCCCCAATAGGTGGGAGTTTTGTAGCAGATGCAGCTGGAAATTCTTTCAAAGATGTATCTACAGATGCTTACTATTACAAAGCTGTACAGGAACTTGTCCAAAAAGGTGTTGTTAGCGGTTATCCGGATGGCACATTTAAGCCAGACAAACCTGTTACACGTGCCGAGTTTTCTGCACTTTTAGTAAAAGCGCTAGAATTGGATACAGCTTCTATTAGCAATCCTAACTTTAAAGATGTACATACAAATGATTGGTATTATAGCTCAGTAGCTGCACTTGCAGACCTTGGCCTTGTTGGCGGCTACGAAGACGGCACATTCCAGCCAAATAAAAAAATCACTCGTGCTGAAATTGCGGCCCTACTTACAAGAGTGTGCAATCTATCAGCGGACAACAGTACTGCTCTGCCATTCACTGATGTTCCTGCAAATGCATGGTTCAAGGAAGTTGTAGCAGCTTTATATCAATCTCAATTAGTATCTGGTAAAACAGCTACTACTTTTGCACCAAATGATAATGCTACACGTGCAGAAGCAACCGTATTCTTGCAACGTGCCGACAGCAAAGGACTTTTATCTGCATCTACAACAGCTTCAGCGAAAATTGATGCTGTAACAAATGAAGCAGTTACCATTGACGGCGCAAGCTACCAAATTGCTGATAATCTTAAAGGTATTTTTAATACAGCAAATAGCGGTGTGTTAAAAGATGCAAAAATCAGCTTTGTATCTTCAAACCAAACGATCACAAAGGTTACATATCTAGAGGTAACTGCAAGTGGACAAGCTTCAAGCGCTGACGAAGAATTCAGCAAAAACATTGTCCTAGACGGAAATAACAATACCATTGGCAAATTAAAAATTGCCGGAAACTTTGTATCTGTTAAAAACCTAGTCGTTACTGGAGATTTAGAGATTGGGAAAGAGCTTCTAAATGATTTTTACTCACAAAACATTACAGTTTCAGGTAAAACCATCATCAATGGCGGCGACAGCGACACTGTTGTGTTCACTGATGCTACTTTAAATACGGTTGAAGTAAATAAAAAAGACGTTCGTGTTGAGCCAAAAGGAACTACAACTATTAAAGAAGTAGTTGTAACAAGCAATGCTACTATTACTGCAGATGCCAATGTGGTCCTTCCAAAGGTAACGGTGAAAGATGGCGTTGATAACCTTACCCTTAATGTTAAGGCTGACGACGTAGTCGTTGACACAACAAAGGAAATGACTTTAGACGCCTCTAAGATTGGAACACTAGAATTAGTAAAATCTACCAAAATTACGCTAGCAAAAGGTACAGTCGTTGAAAACCTTGTCCTTCCTGCTGGTGTTGTAGCTAAAGACATTATTAAAAACTATGATGATATGAAAAAAGAAATCGCTAAAATCAACGGTAAAACTAACCCTGACGCTGCTAAAGGCGGCGGCGCTGGTGGTGGCGGCGCTGGTTCTGTCACCCCTTCCGATGATATAAATAGCGGTAAGACAATTGATAGCTATACAATCAATATTGATAAAGAATCTGCTGAGACTTTTGGCCCTAATTCTGGAAAAACGACGATTACAGGGAATTTAACAATTACGGGTACCGCTGATGAGGTTATTGAACTTCGTAATATTGAGGTAAAAGGCAAACTAATAGTTAATATTCCAAATGGAACTATTAAACTAGACGATAATGTAATAATCGCTGATACTGATATACAAAATGTTAAATATGGAACTTTTTCAAGTGCTGCTAAGCACAAAGGTTCAATTGTAGTAAGTGATAAAGATGCGGCTATTGAGCTAACGAATACGGACCCAGAAAATAAGCCAAGCATTAATATTACTGGTGGCGGAAAAATCGCTCTTGGAGGACATTTTAACGGAACAGTCAATATTCAAAGCGCTGTTGAACTTAATGTTGAAGAAGGAGCTGCTATTTCAGATATTGCCATTCAAACAGAAAGTGATGTAGCACTTAATCTTGCAAAAGGTGCTGGCGTTTCAAATATCGCAATAGAGAAGACTGCTAATGTGGCACTTACTGCTTCAGCAGGAGCTGCTATTGCAAACATTGCAATTCAAGCTGCTAATGTTGAACTTAGCGTGCCAGCTGGTGTGTCTATTGCTAAGCTTGAAGTGGAAGCAAGTAATGTGAAACTTATTGGTACAGGAGCTGTAGATATCCTCGATAAAGTTGAAGTAACTGGAGATAATACAGTTGAAGTAGTAGTAAATAAAGATGAATTAACACCAACCCAAAAAGATAAGCTTAATGTTTTTGAAGCCCTTAATAAACTAACATGGGATAAATTGAGTAATGAGGATATCAAAAAGGTAACAAACAACTTAACATTAAAACAAAATTTAGAGGAATATGCTGGTTTAGAAGATTATAAGAACATTGGCATTACCTGGACATCAGATAAGATTGATAAAGTTGGTAATATCACTTCTAATACTTATGGTGAAGTGACATTAACTGCAACCTTAACCACAGAAATCGGCAATACGGCAACTAAGACTTTTAAGATAAATGTTGATACAACGGTAGATCCAAAATTCGAAGAAATTTCGTTTGGAGGTGTGGTTTCAACGCCAACGCCTGATGGTAAAGTTTATAATGTAGATTTAACAACAGTTCAAAGTGATATCTTTTCTGCTACAGTAAGGGTTAATAATAACAGCAAATTATCACTATCAATTAATAACCTAGGCTCATTGGGGGATATCCAATTAACAGGCGGAGTAAATCAAACAATTGATACAATTGATATGTCTCATGTTTCAGCAACTACTATTGATTTAAATAAATTGGACTTGCATGCTATTTACAATGCCTACACTAACGCGAATGTTAGTAATACAGAGGTGTTGGATGCACTGAATATTAATCAAATGTTGCTAAAAATTGATGACCCTGAAGTTTTAAATCAGCTATTTAGTGTAAATGGCATCCACGTAAATGGTCTTATTAATGATATTCAGGATACTCCTGTAGAAGACTATATAAATAGCAGGATTCCATATATTCTTGATGCTTTGCCAGAAGACGCTTTTAAGGAACTGGTACAATCATACAAAAATGGCGAAGAGTTAGATTTTAATAAATTATTTAGCGATCTACCTTCTTATGGAGCCGGTACAGCTCAGGCAGTATACAATGCTATCGACATTAATGGATTAATTGATTCCTTAGAAACCACTTACAACAAGGATGATTTTGAAAATATTATAAATACTAATGTTCACCCAGATTTTATTCTCCAAACTTTAGATGAAAATAATATTCAAGGGGACATTATTAGTGTTATAGACTTACCAGCATTGTTTACTGCACTTGGTAAATCTGAAGGATTTACAAAAGATTTCTTCAGTATTTTGGCTAAAGTTGATGGAGACAATGATGATAATGTTTTAACAATGGGTGCAACTCTAACAAATACAGTTGGCTCTAAAACAAATGACTATACAATTAAAATGACAGTTGGTCCTACTGGCGGCGGTGGCGGTGCTGGCGTAGTAGGTACCCCAACTCCGATAAACTAGTCTGATAATATAAAAAAGAGCAATCACGTTTAATAACGGATTGCTCTTTTTTTGGGACATGGGGACAGGTACAATGTCCCACTTCCCAATTAAATAGAGACAAGGACGGGACATTGTACCTGTCCCCTTGTCTCACTACTCTTTATAATTCTCCTCAAACCGCCAAGCATCACGACACATCGTAATAATATCGCGCTTAGCTGTCCACTCCAGCTCCCGCTCTGCTTTCGAAGCATCCGCATAACAAGAAGCAATATCTCCAGGTCTACGGTCAACAATTTCATAAGGAACTTCGATACCGTTAGCTTCCTCGAAAGCTTCCACCAATTCTAGCACACTAGTACCTTTGCCAGTACCCAAGTTATAAATATAAACGCCCTCCGTCAAATGATCCAGAGCGGCAACATGTCCTTCCGCTAGATCCATGACATGAATATAATCGCGAACTCCCGTGCCGTCGACTGTTGGATAGTCATTTCCGAAGACTCTTAACTTCTCTAATTTTCCCTTCGCCACCTGGGTCACATATGGCATCAGATTATTCGGAATTCCATTTGGTGCTTCCCCAATCAAGCCACTCTCATGAGCACCAACTGGATTGAAATAGCGAAGAAGCGATACTGAGAAAGCAGGATTGGCCTTTGCAATGTCTGTTAGAATCCGCTCGCTCATTGCCTTGGTCTCCCCATAAGGGTTTGTTGTTGGCAATAGATCCATCGTTTCTACAAATGGTACCGTGTTATCTCCATAAACAGTTGCAGAAGAACTAAACACAAATCGGTTTACTCTATATTTCAGGCAAGCTTTAGCAAGCACCATCGTACTGACAATATTGTTAAAATAATAAGCAAGCGGCTTTTCCACCGACTCCCCTACTGCCTTAAGGCCGGCAAAATGAATAACACCATCAAACCGATGTTGAGAAAACAGCTTGTCCACCGCTGTCTCATCAGTTACATCTATCTGATAAAATGTAATGTCTTTACCCGTTATATGTTTTACCTTATCAATTGTACTAGCCTTACTATTGCAAAGATTATCAGCCACAACCACAGTATACCCTGCCTCTAGCAAGGCTACACATGTATGCGAGCCGATAAATCCCGCTCCACCGGTTACTAATATATTCATGAAAGCAATCCCCCCATTTTTGAAACATTAGGGACGGTTCTCACTGTTTCCCTAATTTTTTACATGTAATTCAAGTTCCCACTTTTCTATAACCATAATAACTATATCTTGGAAATTTATCAACGCAAGTAAACAGTGGGTAAACAGTGGGGACGGTTCTCGCTGTTTCCCTATTTTTTCCATGAAACCAAATTAATCAAATGTTTAATTAAATATTAAATTGAATGCTCCTTTCCTTTGTCCATCCCCCCTCTTTATAAAGTGAAGGGAAGGGAAGGGATGTGATGAACAAAAGGCAGCTGAAGTATGAATGATAGTCAACTACGATTCCAGTATGGTTTGTTGAGGAAAAGGGCAACCACATCTATAAGACGAAGAATAATAAGCTGAAAATAACTGCAACACCGGAAAGTATTCAAAGCGGTGCACTAGCACTAGCAATCGCAGACCTTCAACAGCACACCTTATAAGGTTTAATCAAATCATTAGTTCTATAATTCTCAAATTTTTCGGTACTAAAGTTATTAGATAAAAATCCCGTCCACTAAGCAATAAGTAGTAGATGATAAGCACCCTTCACCCGATCATCTGGAATATATTAGGGAAACAAAAAGAACCGTCCCCAGTGTTTCCCCAGTGTTTCCACCCAGTTCACGCCTTAAAAATTAGGGTTACGGAAACACCCAATATCCTCGCGGTCTGGCGCAAGGATATCCTATCGATTTTTTTTACTTTCCGAAGTACTTCTTTTCTTTTTTCTTTAGGTAAACTTTTTACCTGCGGGATTTCAATTTCCCCTAGAACCTCCATGATTTTCAGTCTTGCCTCTTCATCTGTTACTCCCTTTTTCTCAATTTGGTCCTCTAAACATTGATCATGATTTTTTCTTTCATTAAATTCTTTAAATCGATCCCTTGCAATCCTAGTATCGGTAGAAATCATCCCTAACATTTCACTGCTATCTAACAAATTCTCGGGATAAAGTCCTTTACCGTAGTATCCAAGGCAGCTGCTCCATTTCCATTCACTAGGTGAATGAACGATTCCTGCTTTTACCGGGTTTTGGTGAATATACCGTACAACAGTTCGAAAGTATCGATTGTTATCAACATTTTCACTTCTAAAACGATCCTGAAAAAGATGTCCTGTGGTTATGTACTTCCGGTTGTAATAGCCAGCATAACTCACCCCTATCCTTTTCATAGTAACAGAAATATCTTCATTTCCCTCTTTCACCAAGAGATGTGCATGATTGCCCATCAAGCACCAAGCATGGACAGTTAAAGCGCATTTGATTTTATAGTTTTTAAGAATATCAAGGAACTTTCTTGAATCCAGATCATCGTGAAAGATTTCCTGTTTGTTGGCACCTCTCCAAATAATATGATAATTTCCGGTTTCGCTTTTTTCTCTAGCCTCCCGCGGCATCTCAATCATCACCATCCATTTTCTGTTCTTTGAGGCGAACTCAGATGTAACTCGATTACCTTGCATCAAACTTCCTTCTTATTTCTGTGTTCTTTGGAAAATAAAAAACTAGTATCCTCCCGCTCTGATGGCGATAGTGCACAATAAGTTCTGCTCTGGTAAAAATAGACAAGTGTAGGAATGAATTGAATGTTGGGATGAATTGTATGAATGAATAAGGTGAAAAAGAATGAAGATTCCAACGCAGCGATTGCTGCACAATCAGAGGAGTAATAAATCAACCTACAAGGTAATTTGAAGAAAATAAAATTGTGGTTCTTACATTTTATTCGACGCCTAGGACAAAATTCCTGCTAGTATTTCTAGAAAATTCACTCCATTCCGTCGTTATACCTATATCACTATTTGGGTAATTTCTAAAGAATTGCTCCTGGTGTTTCCTTTGGTAAAAAATAGGGAAACGATAAGAACCGTCCCTAGTGTTTTCCCTGGTGTTTCCTATGTCTTGGTAAAAAATAGGAAAACAGCGAGAACCGTCCCCACTGTTTTCCCCCACTGTTTCCCAAAAATCACACTCTAAACTTAGCCACCAATTCCTTCAAGTCTTGCGCCAACTTGCTTAATGCTTCACTGGAGGCGCTGATTTCCTCCATTGAGGCTAATTGTTCTTCTGAAGCAGCCGCCACATGTTGGGATTCTCTTGAGGATTCTTTTGCAATTTCTGTTAACTGTTCAACTGCAGCTGTTACCTCTTCGGTGTTTGCTGAGATTTGCTCTGATGTGGCCGATACTTCTTGGATCTGGTCATTTACTTGGCGGACGGCTTCCAATACTTGCTGGAAGGCTTCTCCCGTGTTATGAATGACTTTCTTCCCTAAATCCACTTCTTTGATATTGCCATCCATTTCTTTATTGGCTACTTCTGTGTCTTTCTGAATCTCTTGGATTAAAGCAACAATCTGATTTGCTGAGGTCCGTGATTGTTCTGCCAATTTTCTAACCTCATTGGCTACAACAGAAAAACCTTTTCCATGTTCCCCTGCTCTAGCCGCTTCAATGGCTGCATTTAAAGAGAGTAAATTCGTTTGATCGGCGATGTCAGTAATAACATCGATGATATTACTAATTTCTTTAGAACGCTCCGTCAATTTTTTAATAGCTGCCGTCGTAGCGAGTGTTCCTGATTCAATGGAGTCCATTTGCTGAATAGCATCCCGTAGTGATTGATACCCTTGTTCTGACAAGGCAGTAGCCTCCTGTGCAGAATCCTTAACGGTAGTCGAGAACTCAGCAATCCGCCCGATTCCAATTGACACTTCTTCCATTGCTATCGCACTTTGCCGGGAGCTTGCAACCTGTGTTTCGCTTCCACCAGCCACTTCTTGTATAGCAGCAGAAATTTGCTCAGTAGCCTTTGTAGCTTGTTCACTTGTTGCCTGTAATTCCTCAGATGAAGCGGCTACATGGTCAGCACTACTATTAATCTCTTGAATAACCCCCCGTAGTTTGTGGGCCATATCATTAAAAGCACAAGCC
Organism: Schinkia acidoalkalinis; assembly: GCF_054301215.1. The sequence goes on along the minus strand of NZ_CP182573.1, from coordinate 2,534,355 downwards.
AAATCACCGATTTCATCTTTTGTATGAATCTCAATATGTTCTGTTAAATCGCCGTTACTAACAGTAATTGCTTTCTCTTTTAGCTGCTTAATCGGTTTGATAATGGATCTAATGATAAAGAAAATAATGACAAACCCTACAATCAAAGCAACAACAATAATGAGAGCAGTATGTTTTAAAATCGGAGCGGCCGCATTCGTAATTTCAGCTGAAACCACGGTCCCACCGATTTTCCAACCAGTAAAATCATTAGTTGCAAAGCTCATTATTTTGTCTGTACCTTCAAGCTTATAATGAAAAGTGCCTTTGTCTTGCTCATACATCTTTTCATAAAATGCTTCCTTTGCATCAGTGCCGCCATCTTGAGTCGGGTGGGAAATAAATTTTTTATTTTTATCTAAAAGAATGGCATAGCCCTTATCACCAATCTTCACTTGATTCGTTATATCTTGGAGTGAATCCAATGTGATATCAATTCCAATGACACCTAGGCCATCTTTACTTACACGCGAAATCGTGATTACCATTTTTCCTGTACTCGCAGAAACATAAGGAGGTGATATAACCGTTTCACCTTTCTTCTCCATGGCTTCCTTATACCAATCTCTTGCCCGCGGATCATAACCATCCGGCATTTTCATGTAAGGCTCACGTATAAACACCCCAGCGTTAGTTCCCATATACATACTCTGTATTTCTGGATGCATTACTGCATACTGAGAAAATTGTTTCCGTAATTCAGGGCTACTTTCGCCTTGAACCAAATCTGAGGTAACTTTTTGATAGAAAATATCCACATCATGTATTTTGGGTTGAATGGTGTTGTTAATGGAAATATTCAACAGGTTAATACTTTCATCAATTCCATCCATTATTTCATGTTCAACCGCATCCTTTGCAGATGAATAGGCTGATACACCAATACTTAATGCAGGTATAATTAAAATTACAGAAAATGCGATGATCAGCTTTGTTTTTAGTGCATTTAATTTCATCAAATATGCCCCTTCTCCCTTTCTTAAAATATCAAATAAGCTTTATATGAATTTAAAAAACTACTATTATAGCCCACATTATATATATCATTATTTTACTCGAATAACAATATGGAATAAGAACTGAGGGACATGGGGACAGGTACAGTGTCCCACAACTACTAGTAAACCAGTAAGTAAGCACTTATTCATAGGTAATGGAACAAGGGGCCGGTTCAACACAGGCCCCAGATCCCCCTTTGTTTCTTAAATTGGCAAAAACTAGGGAAACAGCAAGAACCGTCCCCACTGTTTCCCCTGTCTCAAAACGAAATGTTCACATCCCCATCAAACGTAACCGCTGCTCCCATAGCCTCACTTACAAAACGTAAAGGTACCATCGTTCTGTTATTTATAAGCTGTGATGGAACATCGAGATAAACCGCATTCCCACTAACAGTAGCTTGCTTTGACCCAATCCTTAATATGACGGTTCGATTACCTTTTGTAGCTGTAATCATATCAGTCTTTGAGTTAAATTCTATCGTTGCTCCTAATGATTCGAAAATAGGTCGTAAAGGTACTAACGTACGTCCGTCCTTTAAAATTGCTGGTTGATCATAATATTGCTTAATGCCATTTACATTTACATCTAGCGTTTTTACCGCTGGTTTTGGAGTACTATAGGTTGACTTCGTTGAAGTGCTGGTACTTTTATGTGATGTTGAAGTTCTAGCACTTTTTGAAGAACCTCCTCCATTGTGATAATGATACTCTTCGTACTCCAGTCCCCATTTAGGGCAGTTTGTCCGACATGTGTGTCCACCTCTCGAGTCTGTTCTACCTGGATGGGCAAATGCAACAGACGAGATGAATAGTAACCCTGTGATTACTGACAACATAATAAACCTTCTTAACCCTTTCATCTTACGACTCCTCTCTTTCCTACACAATTTCATATGTAAAAATTGTTTAATCTGACAAATGCCTTTTCCATAAATCTTACTAAGACTAAACCTCTTTCCAGCGGTCTAAATCTAGCTTCATCCGGTTTCATTTGTCATCTGTAAAATACTATGAGGGAGGACCTCGTTATATGCTACTTTCCCAGAGGGACATGGGGACAGGTACAGTGTCCCATATCCCACTTAAATAGAAACGAGACGGGACATTGTACCTGTCCCCACGGTGTTGTGTGGAAAATATTAGGGAAACAGCGAGAACCGTCCCCAGTGTTCAAAAAAATTCCCTCCCCCATCTCCCTTTTTCGTTTTTCGGCACTATTTCTACTATGAAAGGGTGGTGCAAAAGAATGAACATTAAATCTGGCAATATCGATGGATTCAAACAGTATTCACAATTTAGCAGTCTGAAAGAATTCAACACCCACATGGAAATGTGGCTTCTTGAGCATAAACATGAGTTTTCAAAAGCTGAGCTTGTTGGCCTCAAGCGTCTAGTTCGCTTTTCTGCGAAGATTCCTGGGGTTTGTAATGCTAAAATTGGAACAGTATTAAAAGCGATTCATGAAGAGTACAATGACAACGGCATTTCCCGCTCAACTTTCAAAAGAATGATCCTGAAGGCTAAAAAACTAGGAATCCTTCAAGTCCATGAAACAGAAAGAAAGAATGGCTCCCAGTCCAGCAACCTTTATATATTCAACCGTTTTCCTACCACTAACAATGAACCACCTAAACAGGAAAAATTGGACCACCATAATGAAACTAGTAATCCTATTAAAACTAATCAAAATAATATAAATAAACGTATGAACGACGACCAACCTAGACAAAGACTAGATTATACTTTTACAAATGAACAAGTTCCAACATCTTTTGTGCAATGGGTAAAAATTTATTTTAATGATGCCAAAATCATCGAAGAGTTTTGGAGAATGGTGAAAATCGCTGCTTACCAAAATAATTGCGAAAATGACTCAGAACAAGTTCTTTCTATTGCCATCGCAGCCTTTAAACAACTTATGCGTAAAATTAAATTCACCAAAGCCGTAAAAAAGCCGATTGCGTATTTCTATGGAATCGTTAAAAAGAAGTTCAAGGAGTTATATTTCGAGGATCTCTATGACATGGGAGTTTCACCTGAATTTGTGCGAACAACGGGGTTGTTATCTTTGTTTCAGCAATGGATAGATACACCTTAAGGGACATGGGGACAGGTCCCTTGTCCCAAACTACTAGTAAGTAAGCGCTTATTCATTGGTAATGGAACAAGGGGCTGGTTCAACACATGCCCCAAGCCCCCTTGTTACTGAAATTAGCAAATATTAGGGAAACAATAAGAACCGTCCCCACTGTTTCCCCAAAAACCTAATCAAACATCACGAATCTTTCTTCTTTTTGTATCGTCTTAACCACTGAAAAGCCCTTGTTTTCAATTCTATCAACTATATTTTCGGAGCTTACGACACTAGGATTAAACTTTATGACAATCTTTCCTTTCGGCAACATGCCTTTGAAGGAAAAAATTCCATTCAAATCATGAATTTCTTTTTCAATGGAAGGAATACAATTCAAGCATGATATTCCCATAACATACAACGTTAAATCGATCATGTGCCCCACTCCATTCCATTATTTTTGATAGCAGCGCCCTACATTTTTTTTGGTAAGTAAGAATAAGTTGATCTAATTTTTGACTGCATCGTAGTGTCTCCTGACTATTTATACCAGCAGTCTCTGCAGTTAAAAGCATTTCATTTCGCATCATTTGAATTTGTTCTGCCAGCTTACCTATTTCAACTACCATTACAATCACCTCTTTACAAGAGTGAATTCCTTTACTATAAGCCTATTATATGAAAATCATTCTCATTATTAATTGATATAAATCAATTTTTTATAATTTTTATACGTAAAAAGTTGAAATAGGACAGGTTGTGGAGGCATGATTATTGAACTGTAGTCCTGTTAAGAGGTAAAAGAAAAATAGCGCTGTTCCGGCGTTTAAAAAATACTTTGCATAGAATTAATCTATTAAACAAACGTTTAATTAAGCTTGACTACTTAGAAAAAATGGGACAAGGGGACGGTTCGTTTGGTCCACTTTACTTTAACTTTCGCATGGCATTAACAAGTCGGGTGGAAAATTGGCAAATACTAGGGAAACACTAAGAACCGTCCCTCTTGTTTCCTCTTGTTTCACCTCTTGTTTCTCAATCGCTTCATATTATCAATTGCCTGTTTATCCTTTTCTGTTCCTCGTTTTTCAAGGCCAGCGATAACTTGGTTAAATTTAGTTTCGTTTAAATTTTGGCCGAATTTAAATTTTGCCGATATATCTACTGCAGATATCTTAACCAACATGACTCCTTTTAAGTTTCGTTTATAGTCAGGGTTATTCACATCAATAGGTTGATAGCCACCTTCAGGTTGCAATTTTTCCATAAATGCCGTAAACACTTCCGCTTTTTCCTCAAGGTCATCAATGACTGATGCATTCCCTTTTATTATTACCGACTTAAAAAACGCAGAAGCCGGGCATGCGAGATTTGGGTCAGTAAAATAGGACGGCAAAAGCGCATATTCACTTGCAACAGCAAATGTAACATAAGGATGCTGAGAAATATTGGTGAACTTTTGTCCTTTGTTACTGCCATGAAAATAGACTGACCCCTTATAGTAAACAAAATTCAGTGGTGTAATGTCAGGAAGTCCATCTTCATTAATGGTGCCCAAAAAACCAAAACTCATCTCCGATAAAAATTGCTCAATCTCCTGTCTCTCAGTTATGGAAAATTCTTTTCTCCGCATGTGATATCCCCCTTAGAATCAATCATTCATTTTTTTCAGCCCTTGCTGTATCCTTAGTATAGAAAGAATATTGGTATTATCAATAGTGCCAGTTTTCATATTTTTAATAGATCCAGATTAAAAGGAAGGTGAACATTATGCTAGAAATTACTCCTACACTGGATATCAGTAGAAAAGAGCCTCTTTACATCCAGCTGTATAATTATATTAGAAATGAAATACAAAGTGGAAAAATCCCCCCTCTAAGCAAGTTACCCTCCCAAAGAAAATTAGCTGAATACTTAAAGGTGAGTCGGAATACCATCGATGCTGCATACCAACAGCTTCTAGCTGAAGGATATATTCAAACCGAGGAAAGAAAAGGTTTTTTTGTTGTGGAGATAAAAAACGAACCTTTTTTGTTGAGTAATAAAGCAAATAATGCCGTATGGATGGAGAGTCAGAGCACGGATATCAAAGAACCACCCTCTATCCGCTATGATTTTAAACACGGGGACGTGGATTTAATCCATTTTCCATACGAAATATGGCGTAAACTAACTAATCAAGTTCTTTATTCGGATCAAAGCCATCTTTTATTAAACGGTGATCCTCAAGGAGAACTATCCCTACGCAGATTTATTGCACAATATCTTTACCAATCAAGAGGAGTCCGATGTTCAGCCGAGCATATTGTCATTGGGGCAGGAACGCAGTATATTATCAGTTTGCTATGTTGCATGATAGGTAGACAGATATCCTATGGTTTGGAAGAACCCGGCTTTCATCGAGTACGATTTGTATTAAAGGATTATGGGGCAGAGATTAAGCCGATCCCCCTTGATGAAAAAGGAATATGTATAACAGAATTACGAAAAAGCGGGGTGAAAGCTGCCTATGTTACTCCCTCTCATCAATTTCCCTTCGGAACCGTAATGCCTATATCTAGGCGAATGGAATTGATTGAATGGGCTAGAGAAGAAAATGGGTTTATTATCGAGGATGATTATGATGGAGAATTTAGATATCAAGGGAAACCAATCCCTTCCCTGCAGGGTCTTGATAACCATGGAAACGTGATCTATGTGGGTACTTTTTCAAAATCTCTCATCCCTTCCGTACGTTTAAGTTATATGGTATTGCCTCCTTCATTATTAGCGCTCTATAAGGAGAGATTCATCCTATATAAACAAACCGTTTCCAGACTTCATCAGCATACCCTGGGGCTCTTTATGGAAAACGGTCATTGGGAAAGACATATCAATAAGGTCAGGAATATATACAAAAAAAGACATGCCGCCATACTCTCAGCCATTAAAAATATAATGGGGGAAAAAGTACAGGTAATCGGTGCCGAAGCGGGCTTGCATGTTCTACTGGAACCAAATAATCATATGTCTGAAGAGGAGCTTATTGAATCGGCCGAGAAAGAAGGGGTTAAGGTATATCCCGTATCCATCTACTATGAAAATCCACCTACAAATCAAAGTTCAAAAGTTCTTCTTGGATTCTCTGGACTTAGTGAAAACGAAATTTATGAGGGAATCACTTTGCTTCAACGTGCTTGGTTTTAAATCCGGCTTTTTATGTAAAAATTGGCTAGGCGCGCGAAATGTGTTTATTGGCGCTACTTGAATGGAATGTTGATTAAAAATTTAAAATCCCATCTCCCTTTTTTCATCCACCCCCCTATTTATAGAGTGAGGGGAGGTGATGAACAAATGGCAGCAGAGGTAATGAACGATAGTCAACTAAGACTCCAGTATGATCAAGGTGTTGATGATGAGGGCAACCACATCTACAAGACAAAGAATTACAACAACTTAAAAACAACAGCAACACCAGATGGCATCCAAAGCGTTGCACTAGCAATGGCAGGCCTTCAACAGTACACATTGATTAGCATCCAACGTAACAGCAACTATGAAATCACAGCAGAGTAATGATGGCCTATAACAAAGGAAAGGAGGGACATTCATGGCTAAAAAGCTAGAGTTACAGTTTATCAATGTGGAAGGAAAAACAGCTACCATTTCAATCGACGATCCAATTGAGCCAGTAAACGCGGCAAATGTTGCTGCTGCAATGGATACGATTCTTGCAGCTAATGTTTTCGTATCTACCGGCGGCGATTTCGTATCGAAAAAAGGAGCACGCCTCGTAGAGCACAATGTAACAGAAGTAGACTTAGGTCTATAGTACAAAAGGGAGCCCAGTGCTCCCTTTTGTCACATGGGGGCGGTTCGTTTGGTCTACGGGTGGGTCCGGTCCACGGGGACAGGTCCCTTGTCCTGGGGGCGGGGGGACAGGTCCCTTGTCCCACTACCTGAATGGGACAGAGGACCTGTCCCCATGTCCCCATGTTCCACTTACAAAGAAAGGAGGAATGCAGTTTGGAACAACTACTGCCATTCATTCAAGATTATGGCTTTCCGGTTGTTGTCACGTTTTATCTACTGCATCGTGTAGAGACGAAATTAGATACACTAAATCAATCAATCCTAGAGCTTCCAGAAAGAATGAACGGGCAAGCTTACGAGCCAATAGCAAAGGCAAAGGATTCCGCTATCTGATGTATGCACCAAGGGGGCGGTTCGTATGGTCCACTCTTACCGGTATTCAGAGGAAATACTGGAATAAGACAAACGAACCGGCCCTTTGTCTCTTTAAGAGCCTCTATAATAATTTTGGGGCGTCACTGTGACGGAGCTTTATGAATCTATCCTGAAGCAAATGCCCTGTTGCAAGAAATTTCATCTGAAATAATGCTCATATTCCTTCTAATTTCGATCAAAAATTTCATACTTTTCACTTGCATATTTCATTCGTTCCTCAAAACTATAAGTTATTTTAATTTTATTACATAACTTGAAATGGGGGATTTACTTGAAAAGGACAAGAAAATTACATTTATGGATTGGACTTATTACCTCATTATTACTATTTTTAGAAGTTGGCTCCGGACTGCTTCTTACAGAACGTTGGATTATGAGTGGTGGTTCTCGTACATCTACTTCACATGAACATACTGCCCATTCTGGAGTCGAAACTAGCAAAAAGTTAAGTATGACAGATGCAATTAAGAAGGCAAGTGAAACTGGGGCTTTCAATTTAGATAAGATTTCTGTAGTAATGAATCATGGAGCATACATAGTTGTATTAAATGATGCTAAGCGGACTACAATCACCATATCACCAGATGGAAAAATTATTGGAAAAGAATCCAATGGATTTGCTGCATTTGTTAGAGGATTACATGTTGGACAAATTGGGGAAGTAAATATTAAATGGGTATTGGATATTGTTTCAATCAGTCTCCTTTTCTTAACGGGAACTGGCATTTATCTATCTTTGAAAATTATTAGAGCAAAAAAACGACGACCTAAAAAACCAATTATAAATGCAGCCTAAAACTAATCAAAATTAATTAGAAATAATAAAAAAGAGTAGCATAATTAAATTGCTACTCTTTTTGTTTTGCTTGGCAGCGTTCTACTCTCACAGGGGCAGCCCCTACTACCATCGGCGCTGAAGGGCTTAACCTCCGTGTTGGGAATGGGAACGGGTGTGACCTCTTCGCTATCCTCACCAAACACCTAAGAAGCAAAAGAACTATTCAAAAATCATGATCATCCTTTCTCCATTATAGTCCCGCATTTTTCTATAGACTCGTTTGAGCAGCTTATTTTTACTAATTCGGTAGAAGTACCAATCCATTATGGTTGTAAAGATATAGAAAACGTCATTTCAGGCCTGTAAAGAAAAAATTAATGCCTATGATGTCTTCTATATGCCCTCATTGGATCTGGCAACCAGCAAAATAACGAGAGGCTAACAAAATATTCCTATCTCCTATTTGGCACGAGACTGATATTTGGGAACTCAGGGAGCTTCCCCATATTACTAAAAGACTGTTGGTCTGTCAGCTTGTTAAGTTAACAACTTATATTGTATAATGATACTAGAGTAAGGGTAAAATAAAGACCAAGTGCGTGAACACTTGGCCAAAGCAACTACATGCCGCATGAAGAGCGGCTGACCGTTTAAAATAGTTTCTTACAAAAAAGTAGCTATCCTAATCCTTTTGGTCGGGGGAAGGAACGGCTACTTTTTTCTTTGGTTGACAATGATTAAAACCGTTGTAAATAACCCTATCAGAACTAAATTAGATTGAAGGGCTACCATCACTGCTTCATATATTGTCATAATTTCCACCTCCCTTCTCGGGAAGTGGCCAACCGTCCACCCTGTATATATTGTTGCTGACTTTAGTTTATCAGTTTAATAATCTAAGTTCTACAAATAATCAATCAACTTTAACACTATCATTCTGCAATTCTCGACAAATTCCGGGCGGTGACAGTGAATCGCGCCCACTACAGTAGACACGTATAATTCGGGAAATCTATGACCATAATTGTCATGAAGGAGTGAATTATATGTCTACTAAAAAGAGATTTCATAAACGATATTCGTTTGAACTCAAACTGGAAGCAGTTCAAAGAGTATTGGCCGGAGAAAGTGTAAAGATTGTTGCCAAACATCTAAAAGTCGCCGATCCTGATTATATTTATGAGTGGATTAAGAACTATGAAATATATGGAGAAGTGGGTTTAAAGCCTAAACTTAGAAATCATCCAACATTAGATAAAGATTATGTGATTAAAGAGCTAGAAATGGAGAATGAAATCTTAAAAAAGTATCTGCAAATTCTGTACAAGGAGGGAAAAAAGCCAAATTCAAAGTAGTTGATGAATTAAAGCGTAAATACCCTATTGATAAGATTTGCAAAAAATTAGGTGTATCAAGGTCTGGCTACTATAAATATCTCAAAAACAAGGGTAAAAAGAAAAAGGAATCTACCAAAGACAAAGAAATAAAAGAATATATCACTATAATTTATCATGAACACAATAAAAACTTCGGTTACAGAAAAGTACATGCTGAATTAAGAGATAAATATAATCTGCCCGTAAGTGAAAAAGTGGTACGAAGGTTGATGAAAGAATTAGGCTATAAAAGCCAGTCAAGGAAAACGAAGAAGAAATCTACAACTATCAGTAAGGTAACCGCTGCTGGGCACATTTATGACAATCTATTAAAACGTGATTTTACCACTACTAAATTAAATGAAAAGTGGGTCACAGATGTAACAGAAATACCTGTTGCAGATAAAAAGCTATACCTATCAGCCATCATGGATCTTCACAATAATGGTATTTTAGGATATCAAATCTCCAAAACTCATGATGTTCAACTGGTTGAAGATACACTGCTCTATGCATTAGAAATTAGAAAAATAGATAATAAACTTATCATCCATTCGGACCGGGGAATGGCCTATCGTTCTAATAGATGGAAAGAGTTAATGGACACCTACACTATCAACCCTAGTATGTCCAGAAAGGCCAATGCCATTGATAATGCCTGTATTGAAAGCTTTTTCTCATACTTAAAAACTGAAATACATGAATTAAAAACAGCTAAAAGTATGGAAGAGGCTACAGAGCTAATCCACAGCTATATTCGTTATTACAACCATAACCGTATCCAAGGGGTGTTAGATTACCGTACACCAGTCCGTTTCGCCAAAGCGTGTTAACAGATGAGGACCAAGGACTATTTTTTCTCCTTCTCAGCTTGATAACCAAAGCTCAGGAAGTTGGTAGACTGTCAAGTGCTTTCCTTGACTGTCTACCAACTTTCTGAGACACTCCAAGATGATGAGAAGAGAAAAAGCACCAGGGCTTATCAGCCCTGGCTTAAGCGGCTATATCCGAATTTATACTGTCTACTTTTTGGATCGCAATGCACAGGCACCCAGAACTTAGAACTTTATACTGTCTACTTTTTGGATCGCAATGCATAGGTTCAAGAACTTTGGGGGCTTGAATACAGTGACTGAACCATTAAGAAGTCATCTAAAGTGTTAATAACCACTTTTGCTTCTCTTCTACAAACTTCATCCTGCTCTTTTGACTGAACTGTATACCTATTCATATAAATAAAGTCTAAATTGTGTTCCTTGGCAGTATTAAGGTCTGATAGAGCATCTCCAATAAAAACAGCCTTAAGACCCAGATTATTATCTAATATTGATGCAACACATTCAGTTTTTTTCTTTGGTGACCCATAGATTGCTTCAAAATACTGTACTAAACTCCTCTGCTCAAAAACTTCAATTAGTTCTCTTTCATCACTTCCCGAAGCAACATAAAGTTTATGGCCTAAAATATTTAATGAAGAAAGTACCTTTTTAACACTAGGAGTTAACTCAGCGATACTATAGAGTTCTTTACATAATTTTTCATATCGATCTAAAAATAAATGGAATTTTTTATCATCATATGGTTCATTAGCAAATTCATTAAAGAATTCCCTGAATTTAAAGTACCTCGATATTCCAAATGTTTTCTTACAGTGATCAACAAAACTTTCAACTATATTATTGGGATATCCATCAACAGCTTTACCGAATGCCTCACATTTTAACAAATTAGAATCAATTATTACCCCATCACAATCAAAAATTACAATATCATACTCTTCTAGCATGTTTATAATCATTAAAATAACTCCTATTTTATATTTCCACTATAATAATATTATAGAATAATGATTAAGCACTTTAACAATATAAGAATCATTAGCCTTATTTAGAAAAAATCATTTATTTAGTGAGCTAATCAAATTATTTTTTGACCATAAAATCTCAGCAAGTTCAAAGTCTTCTTCCCAATCAACATCCATAGCTTGATAGCTATTTAACTCATACAAGTATGGATTTACACCCACTCTATCTTGTAGATTACGATAAATACTAATATCGCAAAGGAAAATACCACTGTTTAATTCATATATGGGATTCATGGTTTGGGTACGGGGCCATTTTTCATTTGTACGATTATAATTAATAGGCTGACCTTGTTTATCCCAAAAGAACTTCTGATGTTTAGTAACTGTAGTTAAAGAATCACAAATCTTCTGTTCCTTAAGTTCTTGATATGCTCTAATTGCATCTGTATAAATTGTTGAAGTGATAAAAGGACTTGTAACATGAGTCCATAGTATTTCCCCTTCTGGTATAATCTGACCGACATATTTAATTAACTCATCTGTTGATGTTTCTGAGCTTGCTAACTCTTTTGGCCGATTATCAATTTTATATTTTTTTGAAGAAGAACTTAAAACTGTCTCACAAATTGTAATAACTTCTTCATCATCTGTTGATACAACTATCTTGTCTATCTTTTCACAATTTATTAGTTGCTCAATTTTAATTCTAGTTAGTCCTCCTTGAATTCCAGCAAATGTTCGTATGTTTTTTTGTTTTACCCTTTGGCTTCCCTTTCTACATGGTAAGAAAGCTATAACTGGTGACTGATTCATTTTAAGACCTCCAACTTTAGACTAATAATTAAATTAGAAAATAATTCATTACCTAAGTTAATTTTTTTCTATGAAAAATATTTTCTTCCATGGTTGAGAGCCGAAAATCATGGATGTTTTTATTTGTTTTTATTACCATGAACTATTAATGAGTATAGAGAGTTTACTTCAATATTATATTTTGATGGAGTTAAACTAACCAATTTTTGATTTAACTTTGAATATTCATCTATAATAGTTTGATTCTCTTCCCTTAAAATTTTATTAGTTTGTGTTTCTACATCATATCCATCAAAACCGATTAAATAGAAATTATTAATACTCAGGATATCAGTAACTTTTAACGCCATAAATAAAGGAGCATCCTTGGTGAAAATTTTATCCCCAAATAGTAGTGAATCAATATTCGAATTTCCAATTAAAAAGTACTTAGAATTTAATATTTGTTTTTCCATCTCATTAGAAACTATAAAATTCAATGTTTCGCTTTTATTAATATTGGACTTAACTTTTTTTACTTCATCTCCAGGAAGACACACTAAATTGTTAAATCCTTTCTCTAGAAATAAATCCAAGTGTTTTGTTGTAGAATGGATAAACAAGATATTAAATTTACTATTTAGTATTTTAATACCTTCAATATGTTGTATTACAGATGTTCCACCACCAACTAAGACAGTAAAATCATAATCACTACTAGTAAATCCACTATGCGATAATTCAATGGCCTCATTAATTGTATTTTTGGGTTTTTCGTTGTATAGTTTATTTTTAATTATTTTAATAATATTATTAGTTGAAAAACGTTTTAAAGAAATAAGATCCATAACCTCTCCCTGTGGAAGATTATTAAACCCTGAGATCATATAAGGTAATGATGTTCCCCAACCATACTCTGCTTTTAACTCATTAAACCTTTCTACAAGTTCTACTAAATTTGTATAGTCTAAATCAATATTATAGTTTGAAGCTATATAAGAGCATATCAACTCAGTACTTAAATTACCGGCACCTCGTCCCATTCCAGTAATAGTTACATCAACTATATTTACACCAGCATTAATTGCTTCTAATGAGTTTGCATAAGCTAGTTGAATATTATCATGACCGTGAAATCCAAATGCTAGATCATTATATTCTTGCCTAATAGTTAAGAATTTATCTTTCACTTCAGAGGGTAAACAGGCACCGTATGAGTCCACAAGATAAATAAAGTCGATATTTTCTACATGGTCAAGGATAAAATTAACCTCATTTATAATTTCTCTAGCACTCTTTTGTGATAGATACATTAGATTCAATGCAACTTCAAATCCAATTTCTTTTACTCTCCTAGCAAATAATACAGCGTTATTAATATTGGTAGGAGAAACAGCAAATCTTACAAGATCTATTTTCCCTTTAAAATCTTTCAAAATATCTTCTAATTCCTCAACATTTTTTATATCCTTTGTGTTAATCATTATTGCAATTTTCTTGGATGAATTTAATTGCTCTTTGATTCTGTTAATGGTTTCAATGGGTGTATAAAAGAATTCACCTAGGTAATTTTTTTTTGCAGGACTCCTATATCCAATCTCTATATACTCAATTGGTAATTCGGAAATTGTTTCAATATATTTATCTAAAAGATTTCGTGGAAAGTCCCAGTTTGTATAATATCCACCATCTCTTAATGTACAATCTAAGATTTTAAATTGCATGTAAACTCCTCCGATATTACTATTTGGTCAAGTACTTTTTCTACTTTAATAAAGCTGCAAACCTCTCATTTTTTAGTGATATTATTATATAAATACTGAATCCAATAATGGACAATGCCCATCTTAAAATAGTATAGTCTAAAATTAAATAGGACAAAATTACTGCAACAATCATATTTATGATAGGTTTAACGTATATTTTAAATGGAAATAACTGATTATCAAGTTTACGAGCTGCATAATAGTGGATTCCAAAAGATACTATATATGCAATAACTGTTGTAAAGGCTGCAGCAAATGCACCATATAATGGTATGAATATTAAATTAAGAAGAATGTTTACAAGCGCAGCAATCCCTGTATTAATCGCAATAATTTTCGTTGATTTATAAAAGTATTCAAGATCAACAGAAATGGAATATAAAAATATAAAGAATGAGGCCAATAATATAGGAGCAATTAATATTTTTCCACTCCAATATTCCTCTGGGGACATTATTTCAATAATCTCTGGGCTTACCATGAGGATTATAATCATAATTACCACAACAACTTCAATATATAACTTAACATTTCTATTTATAACATTTCTCTCGCCATTTTTTAGATTTTTGGTAAACCATGGTATCCACACATTTTCTAATGATGTTGTGACAACAAGTGCAATCATACTAAAACTATATGCTAGGCTATAAATACCTGTCTCTGATGCATTCCGAAAAGCCGTTATCATAGTTCTGTCTGATGTATTTAATATATTTATTGATAGACCATGGAATATTAAAGGTAATGATAATCCAATTGCATATTTCCAATATACTCTGTTTATAAAGCATTTACTTTTAATAAAATAATAACTTAGATAACAAACTCCTATTATTGATGTAACTGCAACATACGGGATTATTCGACCAAAATACTGCTCTTCCCCATTCATTTTCCACAAGAAAAAAACAGATAAAATCGTTATTAGAATGTTAGGTAAAGCTAATAGAATAGTATTTTTTATATAGTCTATTGATATCATGTACTTTATAGAAATACTATTAATAATAAATGTCATAAAAGATTGTAATAAGCATAATATTATTAATATGATATCTACTTGATTAATATAAATATAGGATATTAATAGTATTATTGCTGAAGTTACTAAGAAGTTTAGAAGAGATAGAAAAAAAATTGAAGAAATATAATCCTCTATCTCTTCCTTAAAATCTATATACGCATTTCTAATTGAATTCCCTAATGATAGTCCAACAACAACTGATAAAATTGTAACCCATGACAAATAGGTATTTACTATACCGTAGTCGGACGTTGACATCATCCTTGTAAAAATAGGTGTTGTTAAGAACACAATTGCTTTGTTAAATAAGTTACCGAATAGATAAAAACTCCCTGCCTTTGTACCTTTATTTTTTAATAATTTAGCCAATGAACTCATAAACTTTCCTCATCCCAATACTTCATCTAAATCCACTCGAGGAAATACTTCAAGCATACCACCTCTGGTAGCATTAAATATTTTAATTTCATGAGCATCCCCGTACCTTTTTGCTTCCATATATGCTATTGTCATACGGTCTCCTGCTGTTTTAAAAGTAGGGTCATAGTGCCCCGATTCTATAAAATGTTGCTTATTCTTATCTTCAGAATAATTATTATCACAGCCTAATAAGTAAATCTCTTTAAATCCCATATAAACTGCTAATTGGATTAGCGAGTAGGTAATTGAATATCCATCATAAACTGTACGATAACAATTATCGCTAAATTTCGCAAAATACCTATGTTCATAACCTTGCTCATATAGATGATACGGGATATTAAGTGGATATTGAATCCAAAAAGAGTTAACTTTAAATTTTTTTGCAATATTGTCACTTATTAATACATTAGATAAAGCAACTGAATTTAAAGTCTCCTCTAACTTTTCATAAACATTCTCATCCTGTATCCCATAATATGTTGGTCTCCATTTAGCGTTATCTAATGCTAAGCAAATCGAATTCATAGAAAAAGTATATTCGTTATGCAACTTTTCTAAATCTGACATTAACAAACTTGGACCAGTTGCTATTATAAAGCATCGCTTTCCTTTATGAATATTATATAATTTTTTCAAGGGATGATATTTTTTTCCACAAGCTCCTTTTTCTCTTAATAAAGCATTTAACTCGATAAAAACATTTATACTTTTAATTTGGATTTTTCTTAAAAGAATAACCATTTTCCTTAAGATAGGATATTTTTCTAATAATTGTTTTAGTTTAAGATACAAGATAAACTCACCTTTCAATAAAAATCCGATATCTATTACTTGAATACTTTGCTAGCATTAGCATTGGAAGGATAGTAAAGAAGAACCTCGCCCCAAATATTGTAAAGTTATACATAATAGGTGCAACACTTGAATATATCGCCAAGAATAACCATGTACAATACATCCATAAATTAGTTTGATCTCTTAATTTTTCTTGGAACTTATATGCTGTATTTACAAAAAAGACTGATACTAAAGGTGATAACAAAAAACCTAAATAATGATAAGCTTGTCCAATGGCAGGAATAATATTAGCTGGAGCATTATTTTGATAAGTATATAGTGAAACTAACCGCATATCATTCTCTAATCCAAATAGAGTAGATCGAAATGGTATCATTGCATAAAAGTCAAAGAAAAGTGTAGTCAATTTAGAACTGTTATTAATATTAAAAACCCCTGCCAAATTACTTACTCCAGGAAAATATGCTTGGAACATAAAAGATGTATTTTCTAAAGGTGTAGAATCTAAATAAACATCTCTGGATTTTAGCAAGTAAATATTTAAAAGTATGAATATAAATGTTAATCCAGATGTTAGTATTAATCTAATCTTATTCTTTGGATAAAGTTTTAAAATAACAATAAATAAAACAATTATTACTAAGAGAGTATAAGCAGTTTCATTTGTCATAAAGAGTAGATTAGAAAATGCAACAAAACATGAAATTATCGCAGGAAAAAACCTATCGCCAAACTTGTTCCGAAGCTGATAAATTAAAAACAATGGTATAAATATTTGTAAAATAGCAAAGAAAAAATTAAATAATGTGAATAAAATTCGGTCAACAGTTCCAGTAACCAATTGTTCTGACGTACCCAATAGAGTAACTAATTTATCACCTTCGAAAATAGAAACATAAGACGTTTTAATTTCGGGGACTTTAATGTAAGCAAAAACACATAAAAGTATAATTAAAAATATCGCTAAACCAAAGATTTTTATTTTCTTTTTTGTATATGACTCTATTGAAGACTTTTCTCCCCTTGAAATATCTACCACTTTACTACTACGCCAAGCCAAAAAAATAAACACTATAAAGCTTTCATATATCATTAAAGTAATTGCTTTGTTTACAATCCCTGAGTTAAGAACTTTAAAAGCTCCATAATAATTACCAAACATCATAATTAATGGTGTAACAACATTTCTTATGGTATAAAGTGAAATAACAACTATATTTGTAAGTTTATTAAATATGTTTTTATAGGCTTTGAATGATAAAATATTTATTAACCCAAAACAAATCGGTAACATCGGAAGCCACACATAATAATCCGGTCGTAATGTATCAAATAATATGGTAATCCCCGAAAAAATACTTAATAGAACAACAAATATAAGAAATATAATATCTGATAAATGTCCTACTTTTTTTCCTGAACTAGCTTTCATATTGCTCATAAAATGACTCCATTTTTTTTGCCTCTTGTTTTATATCATAGCCCGCCTTTTTTATCTCTTCTGATGTATCTCTTCTAATATATCCCCTTTTAAATTCCATTATTTCATTAGCCCAATTTTCAGCCGAGTTATCTAATGAGATATATTTAATTAAATCAGTAACATCAACTTCTCTTGTAATTGTATCAGAGGTTATACATTTTAATCCTGAAGCTTGTGCCTCAACCAATACTACTGGCAGTCCTTCAAATTTTGAAGGTAACAAAAAAATATCCATCGCATTTAATAAGTCACTAACATCTTTGCGTACCCCTAAAAACTTTACTACATTTGTTAATCCAAGATTATCAACTTGTTTTTTTATTTCTTCCTCAAGATCCCCATTTCCAATTAAAATCAATATTGAATTTTTGTTTACTTTATACAGCTCAGAAAAAATTCTAATAAGAAACTCATGATTTTTTTGAAAATCAAACCTAGCAACATTGCCGACTACAAATTTACCTTCTAAATCTAACTCTCGCCTTATTTTTTCTCTAACATCTTTGTTAAAAATAAATCTTTCTACATTTATTGCATTATTTATCACCTGTGCCTTTCCTTTTTTCACTGCACGCTCTCCCCAAAAGGATATTGCTGCGTCTTGACCACAAGCCAACCAGTTAGTCGAGTGCTTCTTTAGTAAAGTTGTTAATATTTTTATTATTATTTTACGGTGAAAGCTCTCTTTTCTATATGCCAAGTGATTGTGTGTAATACGCATATTTATTTTCGCCTTTTTTGAAAAATATATTGGAAGAGCACTACTTGCGCCTATATGGGAATGTACTATATCGTAATTTCCATAAGAAATAATTTTTTTTGTTAATGCTAAATTTTTAATTGGTGATTTTCGTAATGAAGGTATATGGAATATCTCTGATCCAAGGTCTTTAAATTGCTTTTCAAGAAATCCATTTTCCCCATGGGTAATAAAGTCAAACTTAAAATTTTCTCTATCCATATTTGAATAATAATTAAAAAGCATCCTTTCTACCCCTCCACCATCTAAAGCAGTTACTATATGCAATACTCTCACCATATTTTCGCCTCAATTCAACACTTCTTTAGATTTTTTAACCTGATTTTGATTATTGTCGACAATAACAGCAAGAATTTTCTTATTACTTTCTTTATAAACTTTTAATGTCCACTCTTTAATTTTCTCTTTGAATTTGAGTCTAGTTACTTTAAAACGGTAAAATCCAGACAAGCCACTATATATATTACAATATTTAGCTACCAATACTTCAAATGCTTTCCTTATACATAAACTATAAATATACTAATTGTTGAGGAATCAATATTTCTAAAACTATATTTTAATAATGCTCTGGTACATTTTTTCATATTGAATAGCAATTGTATCCCAACTCAAATTTGTTTTACTCCACTCTTTTGCCGATTCACCCTTTTTTATTAAAGTGTACTTATCCGTGTTAATTATTTCCTCTAGCCCAAAAGCAATGCTATTAACTGTCCCTTCAACAACAAAACCACCATTACATTTTTCTATAATAGTTGCCATGTTAGTCCCTGGTGTGACAATACAAGGCATTCCAGCATCCATTGCTTCAAGAACAGCTACTGGCATTCCTTCATATCTTGAAGTGTGAATAAATAAATCACATTTATTATAATAAGTATTTTTATCATCACCATATTTCGGTCCTTCAACACTAACTACTTTTTTTAAATAATTACTTGCTTCCAATCTTTTTAAAACAACCTCCTTATCAATTGACGTTTCAAATGGACCAACCAAATATAAGTGTAGTTTATTACTAAAAACATCCGGTTTACTATCTATTGCATCTAATAAAAGGTCTAGTCCTTTATGCTTAATATCTAATCTTCCTAAGAATAAAAGATTTACTTTATCACTATTTTCTTGATAATTTTTCTTTTCAAATCCTAATGAATTTACCCCATTATAGATAAGTTTAAAATTATGCTTTCCGATAATATCCTGAACATCTCTACATTCTTCCTTTGCCATTACATGAATAGCAGCAGCCCGTCTTAACATTTTCTTGATAAGTAGATTTATTGCAATAGTTTTTTTAACTCGACTATGCTTAATAGCAGATTTCATCAAATTACCATGTATAGAAACTATATAAGGAATATTATTTCTATATAAAAAATTCGCAATAATTATATGGTTTATATCATAAATTCCATGTATATGAACAACATCGTATGTTTTTAAATTAGGTACATACTCTAAGATATTTTTTGTTTTTAAGATTCGTTCCCCCGATGTATGAAAATACTTCACTCCTAATAGATTTGCAAGTCTCTCTCTTTCCTCATTATAATCATAAGCGGAAAATACATCGATAATATGCTTTCTATCTAACAACCTTCTTATTATTTGTTTGAGTACAGATGTCGGCCCACAGGCTCCTGTATCAAACAAAGCAATTTCTAATATTTTCATTTTTAAATCTCTCCTGGTAGACATCTACTTTTGGATTA
This sequence comes from Schinkia acidoalkalinis, assembly GCF_054301215.1. The sequence goes on along the minus strand of NZ_CP182573.1, from coordinate 2,514,286 downwards.
TGTTTAATACATGCTTATAATAATCATCAAATATTTTTCTGCGATCTCCATATTTTTCTATATATAATCGACCGTTTTTTCCATATTCTTTTAGTTTGATAGGATTTTTAATCATTTCAATTACCTCGTTCGCTGCATTTTCTATGTCATCAAAGTCAACATAAATGCCTGACTTGGCTTCATCAACTACAATTTCTTTTGATTCACCCCAAATTCCACAAATAATAGGTTTACTTAATGCCATATATTGAAATAGTTTATTGGGTCTTACAAGTTTAAAGCTTTCTACTTTCTTTAAATTTGTAAGACACACATCAGCATGCACCAAATAAGAAGGTACCATATTTCCAGGGACCGCATCTTCAAAATGCACATTTTCAATCTTTTCTTTTCTTGCAAATTCAACTAAATTTTTCTTGTCATCCCCGTCACCAATAAAAATAAAAGATATTCTTCTTTCACCATATGTTTGAAGTTTACTATTAATAGACTTTACCATTTTCAAAACTGGATAAAGATTATTTGCTCTTCCGTGAGCACCTAAATACATTATTTTAAAATCATCTTTCCAAACCTTATCCTTAATTAAATCAACTTCTTTTTTAATATTGTCATATAAATCGAGATTAACTCCTAATGGTGCTAACCACATTTCACATGTTTTTTTCAGTAACCCCTTAACATAATTAATCATTCCATTTGATACCGGTGCAATAGCATCTGAAGTATTGTACGTGTAATTAGAACATTTTTCCATATATGTTATTGCTAATTTATTTTTCAAACCCATATCCACCAAAAATAATGGCCATAAATCTTCAACATCAGTAATTAATCTAATCTTTCTTAGCTTTATAGCCCAAATATTAAAATTTGATATTGGTGGAATACTTAACACAATTGCATCGATTTCTCTCGAAAAGAGAATTTTTAATGCTGTAATCAAGTCAAAAACTGTATGATTAATTTGCCTTAGTAAAGAACTTCTTCTGTAAGGAGTACTTTTTATCCGGACTAATTTTAGGTTATCTTCATAAAAACTAGATTGTAATTTAATCCCTTTTAGATCATTGTGATTTTTACCAGTATGGTGGTTATATCCGCACATCCAAAATTCAACATCATGAGTCTTTTTGCTCGCGAAATACTTTGACATATCATAATGTTTTGTTGCCCCTGGTAAATCGGGTGTAATTCCATATTGATTAATAATTACTATCTTTTTCAAAAAACGACCTCCGTTATTCACTTTAAACCATATTAAATTAATTCCCTTGATAGTCTCTTAACGGGCGCTCCTACATATGTTCCAGTCTCTTTAATATCTTTCATAACTAATGCACCCGCCCCAATTTTACATCCACTAGTAATATTTACGTTATTGCTTACTATACTACCAATCCCTAACCACGAACCTCGTCCAACCTTTACCGTACCTGCCAGATGCGCTCCAGGTGATATGTGAACAAAATCTTCAATGATATTATCATGGTCTATTGTAGAACTCGTGTTAACGATGCACCCTTTACCTATTCTAGTACAACAATTAATAACTGCTCCGGCCATAATAGCTGTTCCTGTTCCAATTTCCACATACTCTCCAATAATTGCCTTTGGATGAATTAACACTGGAATACTCGAGCCAGCTATTTCAAGTCTCTCCTGAATTTTTTGTCTCGTAAGATTATTGCCTATTGCAACAAATACTTCGTATTCATCTATGTGTTCAAAAACTTTATCTGAAGTTCCAATGACCTCTAAACCTAAAGATACTTTAATATTTTCATTGTCATCTAAGAATGCAATACTCTTCCACTTATTCATTCTTAATGCAATATCAGCCACAACTTTCCCATGACCACTTGCGCCTATTATCAGAAGTTTTTCTTTCATAGTTCCATTCTTTCCTTTTGGTTTCCCTTAAATGGTTCCATAGTAGCAGCCGTCTCCGAATTAATTCCTTCCCGAACGAATACCTTCTTAATCGTTAAAAAGATAATCTTCCAATCCTCAATAAAGCTGATATTATCAATGTACTCAACATCTAAATCAAACTTTTCTTCCCAACTAATTGCATTTCTACCATTAACTTGTGCCCAACCTGATAATCCTGGTCTTACTTCATGACGCCGTTTTTGATGAGAGTTATATAACGGTAGATACTGTACCAATAGCGGTCTTGGACCAATTATGGACATATCACCCTTAAAAATATTAAAAAGTTCCGGTAGTTCATCGAGAGATGTAGAGCGTAAGAACCGACCAAACTTTGTCAACCTTACACTATCTGGAAGTAACTCCCCATTCTCATCCCTCTCATCCGTCATCGTCCGAAACTTATACATCGTAAATATCTTCTCATTCAACCCCGGCCTTTTCTGCTTAAAGATGACTGGACTACCTAGCTTCGTTCTGACAAGAACAGCGACTATTATAAAAACCGGGCTAAGAGCAATAATAGCAATCAAAGAAAGGAGAAAATCCATCGGTCGCTTTATAAATCTTCTATAAATTCCGCCTTTATCAGGTTTCATTATTTCTCCCACAACCCCTTAATAACCTTTACAACTCTCTCCAAATCCCCATCTGTCATCTTCGTATCCGACGGCAAACAAACCCCATTCTCAAATAACTTCTCCGCTACACCTGTCCCAACAAAATCATACTTCTCAAAGAACGGCTGCATATGCATCGGTTTCCAAACTGGCCTTGATTCAATATTCTCAGCTTCCAATGCTTCAAATACATCAATCGGCCTCACTGTACCAGTCAAAGTCATTGAACTCAACCAAAAATTAGGCTCATTCCAATCATTACTTGGCATGAACTCAACACCCTCAAGTCCGCCTAGCTCTCGCTTATAAAACTCAAATATATATTTCTTCTTCGCAACTCTTTGATCTAAAACATTAAGCTGCCCTCTACCAATCCCAGCAACAACATTACTCATCCGATAATTAAATCCTAATTCGCTATGTTGATAATGCCTTGCTTGATCTCTAGATTGGGTAGCCCAAAATCTTACCTTAGCTATTCGCTCTTCATTATTAGAAACAAGCATCCCGCCACCAGAAGTAGTGATAATCTTATTCCCATTAAAAGAGAAGATGCCATAATCACCAAAAGTCCCTGTATGCTTACCTTTGTAGTAAGTACCTAAAGACTCAGCAGCATCTTCTATAACCACAACATTATGTTTCTTACAAATCTCCATAATCTTATCCATATCAGCAGATAAGCCATATAAATGAACAACAAGGACTGCCTTTACTTCTGGATATTTTTCAAACGCTTCTTCTAACGCTTTAGGACTCATATTCCAAGTTTCATAATCACTATCTATAAATACTGGAATCGCATTTTGATAGATGATTGGATTGGCTGTAGCAGAGAATGTAAGTGTTGGACAGAAAACTATATCCCCCTCACCAACTCCAGCAGCTTTAAGAGCCATATGAATCGCAGCTGTCCCAGAAGAAAGCGCAGCAGCAGCTTTTGACCCAACCTTTGCCGCTAGTTCTCGTTCAAATCCATTTACATTTTCTCCAAGAGGTGCAATCCAGTTAGTATCAAAAGCTTCCTTTATATATTGCATTTCATAACCCTCATCACTCATGTGTGGTGAAGATAGGAATATTCTTTCAGCCATTATCTTAAGACTTCCTTCCTTTGTTTAAGTTAATAATTTAGTGAAATAGTACTTAATCGGAATATCATATCTCTACTCAAACTAACTACTAAACCACTAAATATTTATTACCATTCAAAAATTCCACAAAACAAAAACAAGCCCCGAAAGGGGCCTTCGTTTACCAATCATCAACTACTTTACAACTCTCTCCGCTTCAACCACATCTCGCAAATACTCCATCACACTATCCCGTAAATCCTCCCGCTCCAACGCAAACTCAATCGTAGCCCGAATAAACCCAAACTTATCCCCAACGTCATGCCGTTTCCCTTCAAACTTATGTGCCACCACAATCTGCTGCTCATTCAACAACTTAATCGCATCCGTCAACTGAATCTCTCCACCAGCACCAGGCTTCACATTATCCAACACATAAAAAATCTCCGGACGTAAAATATACCGCCCCATAATCGCATAATTCGAAGGAGCATCTTCACGCTTTGGCTTCTCCACCAAATCATTAATCCGGAAAACACCCTTTTCAATTTCCCCGCTATTCACCGAAATAATCCCATACTTCGAAACATCCTCATCCGGCACCTGCTGCACACCAATGACCGAAGAATTAAACCGCTCATACACATCAATCAACTGCCGGAGCGCCGGCTTCCCCGGCGAATGAACAATATCATCCCCGAGCAACACCGCAAACGGCTCATCCCCAATAAAACGGCTCGCACAGGCAATCGCATGCCCCAAGCCCTTCGGCTCTTTCTGTCTAATATAATGAATGTTCGCTAGATTACTAATGCTTTGCACTTCCTCAAGCAAATCCCATTTCTCTTTCTTCGCCAATGTCTCTTCTAACTCATACGATTTATCAAAATGATCCTCAATCGCCCGTTTTCCTCTACCAGTTACTACTATTATATCCTCAATCCCCGAAGCCACCGCTTCTTCGATAATATATTGAATCGTTGGTTTATCTACAATCGGCAGCATCTCTTTCGGCTGTGCCTTGGTTGCCGGTAAAAACCGCGTCCCTAATCCCGCAGCTGGTATGATCGCTTTTCTAACTTTCTTCATCCATTACTCCCTCCAATGTAGTAGTTTGTTGGTTAGGATATAAGTTTTTCTTTAATCCTATGTCTATCCAATAACCTTAATCTAGGAACTTATCAAACTAACAAACAAATTACTTCTTCTTATCCAAACACGATATTCCCAAAAAAACAGCCCCGAAAGGGGCGCATATATAACTTCAACTTACGTTATCTCCTATGAATCTCCCAATAATTCCCCAAAATCTTCCTCAACGCTTCCCTGCGCCAGTTTTTAACCCGCATAACCGGCACCCCTAACTCTACCGCAATCTCCTTCGGCTTTTTATTCTCAAAAATCCCCTGCATCACCCACGTCATTTGCTTGTCTGACAAACCCTTGCAATAAGACAAAATAACCTCTCGTTCCAACGGATCTTCATCATCAAGTGCCGGAACAGACTCGAGCATGTCCTCACCAAAGACTGTGTGATGCTCATCAAAGGCCCGTTCCTTTTTTAAATAATCCAGCATCCTCCCTCTTACCATCATTTGTGCAAAGGCAGGAAAAAATCCCTTTTCTGGATTAAAACGTTGATGGGCCTCCCATAGGCCAATGAGGCCAATCTGGAAAAACTCCTCTTGATTTTTATAGATTTGCAATGACAACATTTGCTTCTTCACCATCGGCTCAAACTGCAACAGAACATCTTCAATTGATTTGTTTTGGTAAACCAAGAAATGGTCCTTTCGAAGCTGCGCACCTTCCGGATATTCCGCGGTACCCTAACTTTAAAAGAACCATTCCAAACCGTCACATCGCTGAACTTTACGTATCGTTGCCGGAATTTGCTCCATACTTCACGTTTGCACTATAGAAACGTAACAAAACAACCAAACAAAAGCGCCGATACGTGACGTTCTACCATAATTTTAATGAAGCAAACAGGATTACTTTTTAAATATATTCGACAACAAAGGTTGAAATATTATAAAAAAAGTATAAAATTATGTCAATTTTTCGTCTAAAGGTATTGCATTATTCTGATTTTTCAGCAATAATATTTTCAAGGGCATTTTCTAGGTCCAAAGCCTCAAAAAATCGCAAAAAGGAGTGTGTTAATCATGTTTAAGATTTTAGACGACTATGAAGTGAATTGCAGTACCATGGCTTTACTATCTGTCGCACACATTGACTATTGTACGATTGTAATAGAGGAACAGCAGGTGTTGTACGTCAGAAAAACAACAACCGAAATCGTGAAAGTAGCCTGTCTAGTAGGTGGCGCTTCCTTCGAAGGAAGATGTAAAGCCATCCGCCATTGTACCGGCATGGTACAAAAGGTACCGGTTGCCATCAATCCCGGATTACATATCTATGCCTTTCCGACCCAATCACCAAAAGCCTTTGAATGCAACTGGATCTTCTTCAACCATGTCAAATACATAAACACATTTAAACTTCCAAATAAAGAAACAAAATCAAGAATTTTATTTAATAACGGGCAGTACATCGACTTGGATGAGTCCCTCTATATATTAGAAAAACAAATGAGAAAAACCGCCATGTGCGTCGTATGGTTAACACCAAAACCGGCTACTTTTTAGTTGGTTGGTTAGGGAGAGCTCGGGGAGCCCTGAAGGGGTGTTCCCCGTAACCCCTAACCCACTAACTACTAACCACCTCATAGGCTTCCTCGTCGACCCGATTATTCGCTACCATCAACAAGTACTCCCGAATCTCCTCATGATTCATGCCCTCATACTTGTCCATAAAATAATCCAAGACAACTCGTTCAATCAACACAGCCTTGCCAACATGAATCTTCGGAAACACCTGCTCTTGATGGACTTCATTCTCATTCAATAGCTCTTCAAACATCTTTTCACCAGGACGCAAGCCTGTAAATTCAATCCCGATTTCATCGATGCCATAGCCAGACAACTTAATTAAGTTTTTCGCTAAATCGACTATTTTTACCGGATCACCCATATCAAGAACAAAAATCTCACCGCCGCGCGCCAACGCCCCTGCTTGAATCACAAGCCTCGACGCCTCCGGAATGGTCATGAAATAGCGCGTCATTTCCGGATCGGTCACCGTCACCGGGCCGCCTCTTTGAATTTGCTTTTTAAACAAAGGAATGACACTGCCGCGGCTTCCTAGCACATTGCCAAAGCGCACCGCCACAAACTTCGTCTCACTATTTTTCGCCATCTGCTGAATAATCAGCTCCGCAAACCGCTTTGTGGCCCCCATGACATTCGTCGGGTTGACGGCTTTATCAGACGAAATCATGACAAATGTGCCGACACCAAATGTATCCGCCGCCTCTGCGACATTTTTTGTACCAAAAATATTATTCTTCACTGCTTCCACCGGATTATATTCCATCAACGGCACATGCTTATGGGCTGCCGCGTGATACACAACATCCGGTCGATACAGTTCCATTACACTAAAGATCCGTGCCCGGTCTTGAATATCGCCAATCACCGGAATAATCTCAATGACATCACGATAGTTTCTCTGTAGTTCCATATCAATTAAATAAATGCTATTTTCCCCATGCCCAAATAAAACGAGTTTACTAGGCTTAAACTTACAAATCTGCCGGCAAATCTCAGACCCTATCGATCCACCCGCACCCGTGACAAGCACCGTTTTCCCGGTAATGGACCCAGCTATTTTTCCCGAATCAAGCTGCACCGGCTCTCTGCCAAGCAAATCCTCCACCTGGACATCGCGGAACTGATTCACCGACACCTTCCCGCTCATTAAATCCTCAATCATCGGCAAAATTTGCGTCTTTGCCGATGTTTTTGAGCACTCTTGAAAGATCTTGTTCAACTCTTTCTTACTTAACGACGGAATTGCAATGACGATATTGGTAATGTTCTTCTCCTTCACCGTTTGTTCAATGCATTCAACCCCGCCCACAACCGGTATCCCTAATATTTCAAGCTGATGCTTGCGGACATCATCATCCACAAACACAACCGGAAGTAGCTCCGCATCTCGGTTATGCTGCAACTGCCTGACCACCATTGTACCCGCAGCCCCTGCACCAATGACAAGCGTGCGCTTGCGGTTGCTGTTTTCTTTTATAAAAGAATCACGATAAAGCCGCCACGAAAAACGGACACCGCCAATTAACAGCAAGTGCAACATCCACGTGATCGCCAGCGCTCTGAAATAAATATCGTGAAACACAAGGCCCTGTACGACTGCCGCAAACACAATCGTCAACGTAATCGCCTTAAAAATGCTCGCCAACTCGCCGATACTCGCATACTGCCATACTTTTTTATAAAGTTTAAAAACATAAGCAAAAATATGATGACCGATTAATAATGAAAAAGCTGTTACACCCATAAACACCGTAAACACATGTTGCGTATCTAATATGTACTGACTGAAAAAAATGGCAGTTAACACAATAGCTGAATCAATTCCAACAAGAAATGACAGCCTCTTTCGATACGTCACTAAACATTCCTCCTTTTCCACGGGGACAGGTTCCTTGTCCCTAAAAAAATAAAGACTCTGGATAAACTGCTTTTCGGGACGCGGGGACAGGTTCCTTGTCCCCCTTTCCCAATCCCAAAACAATCTATCTAGAATCTTTATTATTGGTAAACAACGGTCGTCGGTGCCCAGAGCGCAGGGACAAGGAACCTGTCCCCGTGTCCCGGGCATCGGCGACCGACGCACAAATCATATTTAAAAGGGCATCCAACCCCACCTCACATCACACTTTCGACGACCCGCGTCTAAGGCACTGCACGAACAGTCCCACAGCATAACCGAGTGCCTCCGTTGATAATGGTAAGGAGACATTACCCACTGTATCGATTTTCAAGGCTCCAAATATCATAATAACTGAATTTCCAGAATTTATCTGTTAAAAATCTCACCAAATTTTTCTAAAATCTTGAATAAATATTACCATTACAAAAGTAACACTATAATTTTGTTATAATACATCCTAGTTGTCAACAAAATATTCCAAATTTTTACATTATTATTTCCTTTTTTATATGATAAAAAACGACAAAATACGACATGTCCATAATTTTTATCAATAGGTCTAAAGCATTATTTTCGATCAAACGTCTTTTGTAGAAAAATGTAAGATTAGTAATATATAATCAAAAAAGGATATGTTATAATAACAAATAGTTTTCAAAAATAAGGCTGGGGGAAAGTAAATGAAGGATTCTATGGAGGAAATTAGTCTACTTGAAATTTTCCAAACGTTGAAAAAACGCCTTTGGTTAATTGTTTCTATAACAGCAGTAGCCGCTGTCGCCAGCGCCATTATAAGCTTTTTTGTTTTAACACCAATCTATCAATCTTCGACCCAAATACTCGTAAACCAAGCGAAGACAGAGCAAAATGTTTATAATGTCAGCGATATTCAAACGAATATTCAATTAATCAACACTTACAATGTCATCATTAAGAGTCCGGCGATTTTAGATAAAGTAAAAGAAGAGCTTAAACTAGACCGTTCTGTAGAACAGTTAAATAATCAAATCACCGTTGCCAGTGAAAAAGAATCACAGGTTGTGAAAATTACAGTGCAGGATCCGGATCCGAAAACGGCTGAGCAAATCGCCAATACGACAGCAACCGTGTTCCAGCGTGAAATTGCAAAAATTATGAATGTCGATAATGTAAGTATTTTGGCCAAAGCAGATGCTGGTGAACATCCTGCCCCTATTAAACCACAGCCCATTCTAAATGTTGCGATTGCAATGGTGGTCGGCTTAATGCTAGGTGTTGGAATTGCCTTTTTACTAGAGTATTTAGACAAGACGATTAAGACTGAACAGGATATTGAGAAAATCCTGGAATTGCCTGTCCTTGGGACCGTGACAATCATCGATGGAGAAAAGAAAGCAAAGCAGCACAAACGGAATTTTTCACAAGCAAGGATTGGAAGTGAAAAAATTGAATCTTAAGCGCAAATCAAAATTTTCAAATGGAAGACAGCGGAATTTAATTACTTTTTTTGAAAAAAAATCACCTATTTCGGAGCAATACCGGACCATCCGAACGAACATTCAATTCTCGTCGGTTGACCAAAATCTAAAAAAAATTGTCGTCACATCACCCGGCCCTGGCGAGGGAAAATCAACAACCGTTGCCAACCTGGCCGTCGTTTTTGCACAACAGGATAAGAAAGTGTTGCTCATCGATGCCGACTTACGAAAGCCGACCGTACACTATACATTCCATGTGGACAATATCATCGGCATCACAAATGTACTAACCGGCCAATCCGAACTGAATCGCGCGATCAAAGCGTCAGAAGTGGAAAACTTGGACATCCTGCCATCCGGCCCGATTCCACCAAACCCAGCGGAAATGCTAGGATCAACAGCGATGAAAACCTTATTGGAAAACGTAGCAGACGAGTATGACATGATTCTCATCGACTCACCACCAGTACTTGCTGTAACCGACGCCCACGTGCTTTCCAACCTGGCAGACGGCGTCATACTCGTAACCAAAAGCGGCCAAACCGAATACGAAATGGCCATAAAGTCCCGTGACTTACTAAAAAACTCAAAAGCCAAACTACTAGGCGTCGTCCTAAACCACAAAGAACTCAAACAAAGTCATTACTATTATTACTATGGCGATAAATAGTGTGGGACATGGGGCGCGCGGGGATGCCGCGGGTCCGGCGGGACGCGGGGACAGGTTCCTTGTCCCGGTCGGTGCGGCTGTCGGGGGCGCGCGGGGACAGGTCCCTTGTCCCATTTTGGACGCCAGTACAGTTTGTTTGTTCAAAATACTCTGTTTTTAGTTTTATGAATCCGTGATAAGATTGGATTACAAGGCTAAAAACCAGGGTATTTTTTTATAATCCATGCATGGGACGCGGGGACAGGTTCCCCGTCCCATCCTGTTCCGTACTCATTGCCACTTCAAGTGCAGGGACAAGGGACCTGTCCCCGTGTCCCGTTAGTAAATAGTAGGAGGATTGAAATATGATTGATATACACTGTCATATCCTGCCATGTATAGATGATGGACCGGCATCAATGGAAGCGAGCCTTGAGATGGCGAAGCAGGCTGCCGAACAGGGCATTAAAACTATCATTGCCACACCACATCATAAAAACGGCAGCTATGAAAATCCTAAACATACCATCATTCAAGCGGTAGAAACATATAATAATAGATTAAAAGCTGAAGGCATTGATTTAACCATCCTTCCCGGACAAGAAAATCGGATTTTCGGGGAAATTCCCGAGGATTATGAGGCAGGTACGATTCAAACGATTGCAGACACGCCTTATATCTTGATAGAGCTGCCTTCCAGTCATGTGCCAAGATACACGGAACGAGTGCTATTTGACCTCCAGGTAAAAGGGTTGAAGCCGATTATCGTTCACCCGGAACGTAATGCTGAAATCATCAATCATCCTGATTCACTCTATCATCTCGTTGAAAAAGGCATATTCACACAGGTGACCGCTTCGTCCGTAACCGGGCATTTCGGTAAAAAGATACAAAAGTTTACGTTTGATCTAATCGAAGCGCAAATGGCCCATTTTGTAGCATCCGATGCACATAATGTGACGTCACGCTCTTTTAAACTGCGGGATGCTTATGAAGAATTGGAAAAGGTATTTGGGATGGAAGCCCGCTTTTATTTTCAGGAAAATGCGGAGCTTGTTGTAGGGAACCAGACGGTTTATGCTGGGGCACCGGAGAGAATTAAGAAGAAGAAATTTTTGGGGATATTTTAATAGGGCGGTGTCGCGTGGTGGGCCGTGGGTGGCCCGCAGGGACAGGTTCCCTGTCCCCTCAGCGAATCCGATTAATCACACTCTTTGATACACCCGTAATCCTTGATATCTGCCTGACCGAAATACCCTCCATCCTTTTAAGCGTTGCTAAAACATTGTCCCTTTCCTTTTTTTCCATTCGCTGAAGCATTGTTGTATTTTGAACTCCAAAGTTATATAAGAGTTCTCTTACCTCGCTGTCTGTCTTTTTCACAATTTCTCTTTCATCCATGCATTGATCATCATTTTCTTCCTGCATAAATTCCCTGAATAATTGGATTGCCTTGCTTTTTTCTGGGGAAAATAAATTGAATACCAAATCGCTATCAATAATCTCTGCATTATTCAAATATTCATGGCAGCTTGACCATCTATAATCGAAGGCGCTTTTTGTTAAACCTGCTTTGATGGGGTTTTGGTGAATATACCTGAGGACTGTTAGAAAATAAGCTCGATTTTCTACATTTTCGCTACGAAACCGATCCTGGAATAAGTGACCGCAACGTTCGTATTTTTGATTATACCAGTAGACGTAACTTGAACTGATTCGTTTAATAGATTGGGAGATACTTTCCTCCACTTCCTTTACGAGTAAATGGACATGATTATCCATCAGACAATAACTATATACTTGAAAATCGCAAGTATCTTTAAACCTTTTTAAAACATCCAAAAACTTCCTTTTATCCTCTACCTCTTCGAATATCAGTTGTTTATTGATACCTCTCAGCATAATATGATAAATTCCACTTTTACTTTTTACCCTTGGTTTTCTTGGCATACGGAGATCACCTCATTGTTTAGTGGCGGCGGGACATGGGGACAGGTTCAGTGTCCCAATTGTAAGCAAATAATGAGACAGGAGGGGCATGGGCTCGATTTTCCCTGTAATATAATCGCGAATTGGGCTTTAATGATTTGTGCTTAACGAAAAATTCTATATTAAAATAATTTAATCAGGGAAGTTCATTGGATTATAATTTGTAGATTACATAGTTTTGAATTTCGGTGATATTTTTTCATTTTCTTGCGGTAAATGAATCAAGATAAAGGACTTGCTTTAAAAACGTGGGTTAAATAAGGGATTGGACGATTGCAGAAAAATATAAATAAGTTGACGTTTTAGACTAGATACGGATTATATATTTATTCGACATAACTTCATAAAATCCTTCATATGAAAAAAATAATTGGGACAAGTGACCTGACCTGGGACAATGAACCTGTCCCCGTGGACTGCCCCAGGGACAATGAACCTGTCCCTGCGGACCACCTATCTTATTACATTTTTTCCATCGCACTTGAGATCAACGCATTTTTTCTTTCCTTTTTGGAAGATTCATAGGCTGCTCGTATATCTGCTGCTTCGTTTGGATCAAAGCCATGTTTTTTTAGGTCTTGTTGTAATGCTCCGTAAAGCCTATTGAAGGCTTGGTCCGTTTTTGCCTCCAATGCTTCCCCTGCTGTTTTGTATTTCGTTATAAAATAGCTATAGGAAATCTTTTCACCACTGGCTTTTTGTTCTTTATACTCACTAATAGCCCGGCCTACCAAGGCATTTATTTTTCCATTTGCTTGAGATTCCAGACTTTCAAATGATGGACGGTATCTTTCTTTAATCGTCGCTACTGTGACCTTTGCAGGCGCTGGTTGTGTTGTTTTATCCGACGCTTGTGCTCCATTAGCGTTCCCGGACGGGTTCGCGGTTGCAGAATTATCACCGCCCCCAGCTGGTTCTACTTCGGCAGCTGCTGTGTCATCCTCTGGTGGAAGCACAATATCATAATCATCCTCTGTAATTTCTTCGAGCGCTGCATCCTGGCTTATGTCGTATGTCTTAACCTTAAGGAAATAGTAGGCTGTACCGCCTCCAGCAGCTAGTAATAATACTAGGATCGTTATAATTATTTTTTTCATACATAATACCTCAGTTTAAATTTGGATTTATCCGGTATTTTTTTCCGGAATTGATATACTTCTCTATTAAACCATGATTTTATTCTAATCACAAGGATAGGGACACGGGGACAGGTTCATTGTCCCAGTTGGTAATCAAGTAAAACGATGGGGGCAGTGAACCTGTCCCCATGTCCCGCTAAACAAAAAAGAGCAGCATTTCTGCTACTCTTTTTTGTTTGCTTGGCAACGTCCTACTCTCACAGGGGGACAGCCCCCAACTACCATCGGCGCTGAAGAGCTTAACTTCCGTGTTCGGAATGGGAACGGGTGTGACCTCTTCGCTATCGTCACCAAACATTGTATTCAATTGAAGGTTGTTCCTTCAAAACTAGATAATCTGCATTCATATTCACTTATTTGGTTAAGTCCTCGATCGATTAGTATCTGTCAGCTCCACGTATCGCTACGCTTCCACCTCAGACCTATCTACCTCATCGTCTCTGAGGGATCTTACTTCTTACGAATGGGAAATCTCATCTCGAGGGGGGCTTCATGCTTAGATGCTTTCAGCACTTATCCCGTCCGCACATAGCTACCCAGCGATGCCTTTGGCAAGACAACTGGTACACCAGCGGTGCGTCCATCCCGGTCCTCTCGTACTAAGGACAGCTCCTCTCAAATTTCCTGCGCCCACGACGGATAGGGACCGAACTGTCTCACGACGTTCTGAACCCAGCTCGCGTACCGCTTTAATGGGCGAACAGCCCAACCCTTGGGACCGACTACAGCCCCAGGATGCGATGAGCCGACATCGAGGTGCCAAACCTCCCCGTCGATGTGGACTCTTGGGGGAGATAAGCCTGTTATCCCCAGGGTAGCTTTTATCCGTTGAGCGATGGCCCTTCCATGCGGAACCACCGGATCACTAAGCCCGACTTTCGTCCCTGCTCGACTTGTAGGTCTCGCAGTCAAGCTCCCTTGTGCCTTTACACTCTGCGAATGATTTCCAACCATTCTGAGGGAACCTTTGGGCGCCTCCGTTACTCTTTGGGAGGCGACCGCCCCAGTCAAACTGCCCACCTGACACTGTCTCCCGCCCCGATCAGGGGCGTGGGTTAGAATTTCAATACAGCCAGGGTAGTATCCCACCGATGCCTCCACCGAAGCTGGCGCTCCGGCTTCTCAGGCTCCTACCTATCCTGTACAAGCTGTACCAAAATTCAATATCAGGCTGCAGTAAAGCTCCATGGGGTCTTTCCGTCCTGTCGCGGGTAACCTGCATCTTCACAGGTACTATGATTTCACCGAGTCTCTCGTTGAGACAGTGCCCAAGTCGTTACACCTTTCGTGCGGGTCAGAACTTACCTGACAAGGAATTTCGCTACCTTAGGACCGTTATAGTTACGGCCGCCGTTTACTGGGGCTTCGATTCAGAGCTTCTCCGTAAAGGATAACCCCTCCTCTTAACCTTCCAGCACCGGGCAGGTGTCAGCCCCTATACTTCGCCTTACGGCTTCGCAGAGACCTGTGTTTTTGCTAAACAGTCGCTTGGGCCTATTCACTGCGGCTCTCTCGCGCTTGCACGCTACCAGAGCACCCCTTCTCCCGAAGTTACGGGGTCATTTTGCCGAGTTCCTTAACGAGAGTTCTCTCGCGCATCTTAGGATTCTCTCCTCGCCTACCTGTGTCGGTTTGCGGTACGGGCACCTTCTACCTCGCTAGAAGCTTTTCTTGGCAGTGTGGAATCAGGAACTTCGGTACTATTTTCCCTCGCCATCACAGCTCAGCCTTTACAATGAGCGGATTTGCCTACTCATTAGCCTAACTGCTTGGACGCGCACAACCAACGGCGCGCTTACCCTATCCTACTGCGTCCCTCCATTGCTCAAACGGTAAAGAGGTGGTACAGGAATATCAACCTGTTGGCCATCGCCTACGCCTTTCGGCCTCGGCTTAGGTCCCGACTAACCCTGAGCGGACGAGCCTTCCTCAGGAAACCTTAGGCTTTCGATGGACAGGATTCTCACCTGTCTTTTCGCTACTCACACCGGCATTCTCACTTCTAAGCGCTCCACCAGTCCTTTCGGTCTAGCTTCAAAGCCCTTAGAACGCTCCCCTACCACTGACACGTAAGTGTCAATCCACAGCTTCGGTGGTACGTTTAGCCCCGTTACATTTTCGGCGCAGAGTCACTCGACCAGTGAGCTATTACGCACTCTTTAAATGGTGGCTGCTTCTAAGCCAACATCCTGGTTGTCTGGGCAACTCCACATCCTTTGCCACTTAACGTACACTTTGGGACCTTAGCTGGTGATCTGGGCTGTTTCCCTTTTGACCACGGACCTTATCACTCGTAGTCTGACTCCTAAGGATAAGTCTTTGGCATTCGGAGTTTGACTGAATTCGGTAACCCGATGGGGGCCCCTAGTCCAATCAGTGCTCTACCTCCAAGACTCTTACCTTAAGGCTAGCCCTAAAGCTATTTCGGGGAGAACCAGCTATCTCCAAGTTCGATTGGAATTTCTCCGCTACCCACACCTCATCCCCGCACTTTTCAACGTGCGTGGGTTCGGTCCTCCATCCAGTGTTACCTGGACTTCAACCTGGACATGGGTAGATCACCTGGTTTCGGGTCTACGACCACGTACTCTTAACGCCCTATTCAGACTCGCTTTCGCTGCGGCTCCGTCTCATCGACTTAACCTTGCACGGGATCGTAACTCGCCGGTTCATTCTACAAAAGGCACGCTGTCACCCTTGAATGGGCTCCAACTACTTGTAGGCACACGGTTTCAGGATCTCTTTCACTCCCCTTCCGGGGTGCTTTTCACCTTTCCCTCACGGTACTGGTTCACTATCGGTCACTAGGGAGTATTTAGCCTTGGGAGATGGTCCTCCCAGCTTCCGACGGGATTTCACGTGTCCCGCCGTACTCAGGATCCACTCAAGAGGGAACGAAGTTTCAGCTACAGGGCTGTTACCTTCTTTGGCTGGCCTTTCCAGACCACTTCACCTACTTCATTCCTTTATAACTCCGTATAGAGTGTCCTACAACCCCAAGAGGCAAGCCTCTTGGTTTGGGCTGTTTCCGTTTCGCTCGCCGCTACTAAGGAAATCGCATTTGCTTTCTCTTCCTCCGGGTACTTAGATGTTTCAGTTCCCCGGGTCTGCCTTCAATACCCTATGTATTCAGGTAAAGATACTGTCCCATTACGAACAGTGGGTTTCCCCATTCGGAAATCTCCGGATCAAAGCTTACTTACAGCTCCCCGAAGCATATCGGTGTTAGTCCCGTCCTTCATCGGCTCCTAGTGCCAAGGCATTCACCGTGCGCCCTTACTAACTTAACCTAAGATGATTGATTGAATCATCATGATTGTAATAAGAACTTTCTTACAGTAAATATGAATGTTTACGATTATCTAGTTTTCAAGGAACAAGTTCTGAGAGAAATGCTCTCTCAAAACTAAACAAAATGTCGAAGCGTACCTTATTTTCCTTAGAAAGGAGGTGATCCAGCCGCACCTTCCGATACGGCTACCTTGTTACGACTTCACCCCAATCATCTGTCCCACCTTAGGCGGCTGGCTCCAAAAGGTTACCCCACCGACTTCGGGTGTTACAAACTCTCGTGGTGTGACGGGCGGTGTGTACAAGGCCCGGGAACGTATTCACCGCGGCATGCTGATCCGCGATTACTAGCGATTCCGGCTTCATGTAGGCGAGTTGCAGCCTACAATCCGAACTGAGAATGGCTTTATGGGATTGGCTCCACCTCGCGGTCTTGCTTCCCTTTGTACCATCCATTGTAGCACGTGTGTAGCCCAGGTCATAAGGGGCATGATGATTTGACGTCATCCCCACCTTCCTCCGGTTTGTCACCGGCAGTCTCCCTAGAGTGCCCAACTGAATGCTGGCAACTAAGGACAAGGGTTGCGCTCGTTGCGGGACTTAACCCAACATCTCACGACACGAGCTGACGACAACCATGCACCACCTGTCACTCTGTCCCCGAAGGGAAAGTCCTATCTCTAGGATTGTCAGAGGATGTCAAGACCTGGTAAGGTTCTTCGCGTTGCTTCGAATTAAACCACATGCTCCACCGCTTGTGCGGGCCCCCGTCAATTCCTTTGAGTTTCAGTCTTGCGACCGTACTCCCCAGGCGGAGTGCTTAATGCGTTAGCTGCAGCACTGAAGGGCGGAAACCCTCCAACACTTAGCACTCATCGTTTACGGCGTGGACTACCAGGGTATCTAATCCTGTTTGCTCCCCACGCTTTCGCGCCTCAGCGTCAGTTACAGACCAAAGAGCCGCCTTCGCCACTGGTGTTCCTCCACATCTCTACGCATTTCACCGCTACACGTGGAATTCCGCTCTTCTCTTCTGCACTCAAGTTCCCCAGTTTCCAATGACCCTCCCCGGTTGAGCCGGGGGCTTTCACATCAGACTTAAAGAACCGCCTGCGCGCGCTTTACGCCCAATAAATCCGGACAACGCTTGCCACCTACGTATTACCGCGGCTGCTGGCACGTAGTTAGCCGTGGCTTTCTCGTTAGGTACCGTCAAGGTACCAGCAGTTAACTGATACTTGTTCTTCCCTAACAACAGAGCTTTACGACCCGAAGGCCTTCATCGCTCACGCGGCGTTGCTCCGTCAGACTTTCGTCCATTGCGGAAGATTCCCTACTGCTGCCTCCCGTAGGAGTCTGGGCCGTGTCTCAGTCCCAGTGTGGCCGATCACCCTCTCAGGTCGGCTACGCATCGTCGCCTTGGTGAGCCGTTACCTCACCAACTAGCTAATGCGCCGCGGGCCCATCTGTAAGTGATAGCCGAAACCATCTTTTATCATAAGACCATGAGGTCTCATGAGTTATCCGGTATTAGCTCCGGTTTCCCGAAGTTATCCCAGTCTTACAGGCAGGTTGCCCACGTGTTACTCACCCGTCCGCCGCTGAATCAGAGGAGCAAGCTCCTCGTCATCCGCTCGACTTGCATGTATTAGGCACGCCGCCAGCGTTCGTCCTGAGCCAGGATCAAACTCTCCAAAAAGTGTTTGATTGTTGCTCAAAATAATACTGACTTGGTGTTGAACTTAATGTTCAACGTTATTTGCACGCTTGACATTTTGTTTAGTTTTCAAAGATCATTTCGTTTTCTATCGCTGTGTTTCAGCGACATTTATTATCTTACCATCTACATTCGTAGAAGTCAACAACTTTTTTTCAAAAGTTTTTTTAGCGCCTTTTTCAACGCCGGAATTATATAATATCAATAACTAAATGATTTTTCAAGCATTTTATTATTTTTTTATTCAACTATTACTTTTACTACTTTGATTTAACTTACATTGTTTATGGGTACTGAAATCGTAATTTGCGCGATTAGTTGTACATACCTTGTCACTTATTTTCATAGAATTCGAATCAGGTAATTTTAATAAGGAAAGAGTCACCTTTCTTAAGCAGAGTTGATTTTTTTTATCAAAAAATACCTCCCCCACTTTATTATGAGAATGGAACAAAAAGAAGGATTTTCAGTTTATTGTTCGAATGATTTTTATATAAGTCAAAATTATAGTTCATCATTGGGGGAGCAAAAGTATGATACCAACAACAATTAGTGAGTTAGACCGAATTAAAGAAGAATGCAAATCCATGGTTAATAAGAGAGCATCGGCCTCTGCGGCGGCAGCAGTTGTCCCAATACCGGGTCTTGATGTAGGAGCAGATGTAACTATTATGTTGGAACTTCTTCCTGCCATTAATAGAAAGTTTGGGCTGTCACCCGATCAAATCGATCAGATGGATGCAACAACAAAGGCCCAAATATTAGTTATTATCACATCACTCGGTAGTAAATTAGTGGGCAAGGTTATTTCAAAAGAGGTAGTCATGGTATTGTTAAAAAAGGTCGGATCCAAAGTAGCTGTTAAATCTGTTGCAAAATTTGTGCCGTTTATTGGACAAGCCGTATCAGCAGGAATCAGCTTTGCAGCTATGAAATACTTAGGGAATTCACATATTGAAGAATGTTATGAAGTTTGCAGACGTATGATTGAAGCGCAGGTTGTTGAAACAGTGTAGTTTTCTGGGACAGGGGGACAGGTTTAGACCATTGAAAAACGTTTCCGTATAAATGTAAAAATCCCCCACTTTGGTAGAATAGAGTTGACTAAATTCTATCACCAAAAAAGGGGGATTTTTTACTGCTTTACCGCAAAAAGGAATGTGTAAATAAGCCTCTATTTAGTATTATAAGATAAAATTCCAGAAAATCATATACTTAAGGTTATCAAAGTAGGAATTAATTTAAAGGGGCAGATGGACAGGTTTGAGGTGACCCGGCTGGTAATCTTAGTTCTATTGGGAAAGTGGGACAAGGGACCTGTCCCCATGTCTCACCTCCGTAATTCTAGCCCCAGCCACACTAACAATACAGGTGGAATCATAAAGAAAGTTAGTGGCCACATTTCAGTTTTCATTCCCAAAATATCTACCAAAAAGGTGTTCATAGGCTGAACTGGTGCATGATATAGCACAAAAAGTATCCCGCTTAGAATATAACCATTAGAAATATAATTGGACATGAAAAGGTCAAGGAAACATAAAAGAACGCTTATTACTATGATTGATGAAACTGATAGAAGGTTCATTAGTTTGGATTGATAACATTTGAATTGCTTGTGTAACACAAAGCTAAAAATAAAATAAGGGCTTATAAAAAGGATGTAGTATAGGATTGCTGTAAAAAGCGATGTGTCGTTTTCTGCTGTTGGGTAAATAAAGAAACAAAAAATTGACCAAACCATGTGGAATATTAAAGTATACAGGTTGTTCCTTAGCATGCATCTCTTCTCCCTTAACCAAGTTATTCCAAGAGGCAGAGGGACAGGTTCAGTGTCCCAGCTGTTAATCTTAGTTTTATTGGGAAAGTGGGAAAGCGGGACGTGGGGACAGTGAACCTGTCCCCACGTCCCGCTGTTCCATCACTGTGCCGCAATAAACAAAAAGGGTCCAACAATAAAAGTTATGATGAGTACAATAAATTGTAATGTGACTAGTAATCTTCTGTTTTGTTTATTTAATAGAGCTAAAATCGCGGGTATTAGCAAAACAAAATAGAGTAAAGGCATTAATACGAGTGAATTACCACTTATAAAATCTTTAGATGAAAAGATTGAACTTGCATACATTAGTAAGCTCATACAAAATGAAGGAAACCAAAAATCATCTTCAGATAAGGATGATACCCAGTTTACATATTTATCTTTATAGGTTCTATCTAATTTTTTTATTTCTAGTATGGATTTACTACCATCTCCAAAGGAATCTACCACGCTCAATTCTAAGTTATTCGCATGATCTACATAAGTATACGTTGGATTTGTTTCAACCCCTGAAAAATCATAAAGCTTTGTGGTATAATGATTCCCCACTATATTTAATATATCATTCGTCTTCTCGATTCTCTTGTTATTAATTACTACATTAAAATTTACTAGATCAACATTCATCTTTATGATTTTGCAATTTTTCATATAAAAATTATCCCAATAGGATATTACATCTTTCGATGATCTATCACAGGAATACGTCCCCGGATTAATAGCGTATTTTCCACTAAAATTCAACGTCTCAACTTTATCCCCTAACAAATGACCATCGACTTTTATATCACTAAGATCTACCGATTCTAAGCGATCCTTCATCGTATTATATTGGTGGATTTTATATTGCATTTGGCCAAACTTAATAACTGACGGTAGATATAAAATAATCAACAAAATAATAACTACCTTAAACTTTTTGTCCTTCACACTAGCCACCTCTTAGAGGGACAGAGGGACAGGTTCAGTGTCCCAGCTGGTAACCTCAGTTTTATTGTGAATGTGGGACAAGGGACCTGTCCCCATGTCTCACAAATCCCTTTATTTGGTATTTTATCACCATTTAATGTTCTTTGGAACAGAGGGTTGCCCCCTTGTTCCATTATTAATCATTGGCTAATATACTTATGTTTGTGGTAAATAATTACAAACGGGGTAGATAAATGGATAATTCGAAATATAAATCTTTATTATTTCATATGGTTACTTTATTTCTCATGGTTGCGTTTATTTATTTTTCTGCATTACGGTTTGTTGTATTACGAGCAGTCGGGGCAGCTGACACTCATATGTCACTGTTCCTTTTATCGTTTTTTGGTAGTCTAGTATCTCTCATTACATTATGGTTTATAGGGTTTAAAAACATTTTAGATACAGGATCTGCTTTTCCGAATAAAAAACCTTTAGTTGTACTTATTGGAGCTTTTCTAGCATTTTTATCCCTTCATAGTTTAATTGGAAGCCAAAACGTTTATGATTACGACACAAAAAATAGACAAGAGGAAGTTTACAGTGCGCTCCCAAAAGAGTTGATAGCATTGGATAAAGGTGAAAGCAAGGACTACTTTATTTTAAATGTAAATAAAACTGGTAGTATGGTAGATTACGAAACGAATGAAGGAATGATCGAAGTCGAATATAATGCCGGCGAAAAATACCGAAGTTTAGCCCCATCATCCTATAGTATAGAGGATGAAAAGGCCATACAGGAGGATATCAAAAGAAAAACGGAAAAGTACCTGGATCTGGCGAAAATCACCAATAAAACAATTAAATTGAACTTTTATACAGATGGACCGGTCTACCTAAGTGTCTATCTCATAATCACCAAAGAGGGCCAAATTAAAAGCTGTGAGGGTGGAGAGTTTTACAAATTTGAACAACTGAATTTATGTGATGAAATTACAGGCACAGAGGGACAGGTATAGTGTCCCGGTTGGTAATCTTGATTTTACTAGGAGTAAACTGTTAATTAGGAAAAAAAGTGGGGACAGTGAACCTGTCCCCATGTCCCGAAAACGACCAGCCCTTTGTTCCACTACGCTAGTGTTGTTTTTATTACATTACAGATGTTTTCGATTTCCTCAGCTTGTAAATACGGATGCATAGGTAACGAAAGGACAATATCACAGAGCTCATTCGTTACTGCAAAGTCTTCGCAAGTATACTGCAAATCGGCAAATGCCCCCTGCTTATGCATTGGTTTTACATAATAAATCATGCTTGGAATGCCCTGCTCTTTTAGTTTTACTTGTAATTCGTCCCGCTCTGCTTTATTTTTCAGCTTGATTGTATATTGGGCAAAGCTTGAGTAATAGCCGTCAGGGATTACAGGAGATTCTACGATGCCAGCCAGCCTCTCATTGTATAATTGATAGGCACGATTGACATCTTCCAACTCATGGTCAATAAATGCCTTCAGCTTTATTTTTAACACAGCAGCCTGGATTGTATCGAGTCGTGAGTTTACACCAACTCTCACATTGTCGTATTTATCTTCGCCTTTCCCATGAATCTTTAATGATTTTAATAATTTTGCTAGGTCATCGTCATTTGTGAAAATGGCACCGCCGTCTCCATAACATCCCAATGGTTTTGCTGGAAAAAAAGACGTCGTTGCAGCATTGCCGAAACTGCAGGCTCTTTTTCCATTGATGTTGCCGCCAAAGCCTTGGGCTCCATCTTCTAATACTAGCAAATTATATTTTTCGGCAATTTTCGCTATTTCCACATGGTTTGCAGGAAGTCCGAATAAATCAACAGGAATAATCACCTTCGGGGTTAACTTTCCTTCTTCGATAGTTTTAACAATCGCTTGTTCCAATTTAACCGGATCGATATTAAAAGTAGCTCGATCGACGTCTACAAAGACAGGTGTTGCACCTCTAAAGGAGACAACTTCACCTGTTGAAAAGAAAGTAAAGTCTGGGACAAATACTGCATCCCCAGCTTTTATATCCCAAGCCATCATTACCAACGTCATCGATTCTGTTCCATTGGCACAAGTAATGCAGTGCTTGACACCAACATAGTCAGCCAATTGCTTTTCCAGCTCTGCTACTTCTTTCCCACCAATGAAGTTCGCACTCGTAATCACATTTTGAATCGCCGCATCAATTTCCTCTTTATACTGCTGATATTGAGCTTTCAAATCTCTAAATTCCATCATTTATCAATCTCCATCAAATTATGATTTACTTCTCTTTCAATTCACTGTCGTTAGTTGTATATTCTCTGCCACATTCATCGCATTTCAAATCATGATTTTTCAACACTGCCCCGCATTCACAGACCCAGCCGATTTGTTTCGCAGGAACACCTGCCATTAGCGCATAGTCTGGAACGTCCTTCGTTACAACCGCACCCGAGGCAATCATCGCCCAGCGACCAATCGTATGACCGCAAACAATCGTTGCATTGGCCCCTATCGATGCTCCATATTTAACGAGCGTCCGCTTATAGCCAGCTGGCCCTTTCGGATATTTGCTTCTAGGTGTTAAATCATTGGTAAAAACCATTGAAGGCCCGCAAAAAACATAATCCTCTAATTCAACACCTTCATAAACTGCGACATTGTTTTGAATCTTAACACCGTTGCCAATCTTTACGTTATTGGACACGTTAACATTTTGTCCTAATGAGCACTTTTCTCCGATTTGTGCTCCTTTTTGGACATGGCAGAAATGCCATACTTTCGTTCCATCCCCTATAGTCACATCTTCATCAATATAACTGCTTTCATGAACAAAGTAACTCATCACTCAAACCTGCCTTTAAAATCTAACGTGCTTACTTTTTCCAATGGAAGCTTCACACTTTTACCTTCTGCTGCAGATTTATAGATAGCAAGGACAAGTTCCAACGCTCTCCTACCATCTTCTGCTGTTACATAAGGGTCCCGATCATTTTGAATAGCGTCAATCACATCAGCATAGAGTGGATTGTGTCCAAAACCATAGACGTTTGGTGGATTTTCATGATAAGTTTCTTTCACTTCATCCGGATCATCCAACTTGTCGGCAAACTGCCATTCTTCAATGATATTGACCGACTTGCCACCAGCTTTCACTGTTCCTTTCTCACCAAATATGTACAAAGTCTCTTCAAGATTACTTGGGAAAATATTCGTCGTCCCTTCGACAATACCATAGCTTCCATTCGCAAACTTAATGAGGGCTAGCCCTAAGTCCTCTGCTTCAATAAAGTCATGCTTCAAGTTATCTGTCATACCGACAACTTCAACGATATCATCGCCCATCATCCAGCGTAAAAGGTCAATATTATGGATACACTGGTTCATCAGTGCTCCCCCATCTTGCTCCCATGTGCCCCGCCATGGTGCTTGTTTATAATAATCCTCGCCCCTGTTCCAGCGAATATGAGCCGCACCATGGAGTAGTCTTCCAAAGCGTTCTTGTTCCACGGATTCTCTAATTTTTTGAATTGATTTATTAAAACGGTTTTGGTGGCAGGCACTTACCTTCACCTTTTTCTCTTTTGCTTTTTGAATAATTTCATCCGCTTCTTCAAGTGAAAGAGCAATTGGTTTCTCAATGATTAGATTCGCACCTGCTTCGATACAATCTAAAGCAATTTGACCGTGTTTGCCACTTTCCGTACAAATGGCTACTAACTCCGGCTGTTCCTTTTCAAGCATCTCTTTATAATCTGTATATCGGTGCGTATCTTCTGGTAAGTTAAATTTGGAGATTTTGTCCTCAATATTCTCTGATACGACATCGCATAACGCCACAATTTCCAGTTCATTTTTAATGGCAGCCGCGATATGATTTGGTGAAATTCTTCCACATCCTATTAAAGCGTATTTCAACGTCATGACTCCCCTCTTATCTACTTGTAAAAATTCAAAATAGCCTGATTGATTTTCTCCGCTGCATGACCATCACCGAATAGCGGTGGCTGTGGATGATCTAAGCATGTTAATTGTCTTGTCACTAGTTTTAAAATAGTATCCATTTCAATCGGACACAACATATTCCAGCCATTTTCAAGCGTTTCCACCCATTCCGTTTGGTCTCTAAGTGTAGTGCAAGGCGTTTTTAAGAAATAGGCTTCCTTTTGCAGCCCACCGGAATCGGTTACAACCATATAAGCATTTGCAGTTAAATAAAGCATCAACAAATAGCCAACAGGTTTTATAATGATTGTGTTACTGATTTTAATATCGTAATCCTCAATTAACTTCCGCGTTCTTGGGTGTAATGGTAATAGCACTGGCTTGTCCATTTTCTCAAAGGCCCCAAAAATAGTACGCAGCTTGTTAGGGTCATCGGTATTTTCAGCGCGGTGTATGGTTGCAAGGTAATATTCCTTTTCTTTCAAAACAGGAAGATTACTATTTTCTTTTCTTAACTCTTCCAACCAAGCACTGTTTGCGTAGCGACCCTTAGAAATTTCAACATTTCGCAGCACGACATCATACATGATATCACCAGTCTGGATGACACCAGCTGTGATGCCTTCGTTTTCTAAATTATGTATAGCTGTATCAGTTGGACATAAGAGCAAATCAGAAAGATGGTCGGTAAGTACTCTATTTTGTTCCTCAGGCATCCGTTTATTGTAACTCCGTAGTCCCGCTTCGACATGGAAAACCGGAATATGTAACTTGCTGGCTGCTAGCGCTCCAGCTAGGGTGGAATTGGTATCACCATAGACAAGCAATCCATCTGGACTTTCTTTTACAATAATTTCTTCGATTTTCTCAAGCATCCGGCCGGTTTGCATACCATGCCCGCCGGAGCCAACACCTAAATGATAATCTGGTTTCGGTATGCCCAATTCTTCAAAAAAGATATCGGACATATTGGCATCATAATGTTGCCCTGTATGTACTAATATTTCTTCATTTTCTTTTCTGAACACCTCAGAAAAGGGCGCCGCCTTAATAAATTGTGGGCGGGCGCCGATGATTGTGATTACTTTCATTTTCTACATTACCCTTTCATCGAATATTCGATACTGCTGCTACTATTTAGTTTTTGACTTCATTGTAACATAAAGTAGCGGTTTATAAACTGCTTCAAGGCGAAAAGACCTACCTTAAGGATAGATCTTTCCAATACGTGATTATAAATTCATTGGTACATTCTTGCCGGCTTTTTTCGAATGTTCGGCTTGCTTCTTGCCTTCCGCTTTCGTCTTGTCAAATAGGACAATAATCGTTCTTAATTGAATGACAATATCCAACCAAAAAGAATAATTCCGGATATAATACAAATCAAATCGGAGTTTATCCTCGACATCGGTTGTATATTTCCCCATTACTTGGGCATAACCCGTAATTCCTGGCTTCACAGTTGTGCGGTACCCATAATAATGATGGTCCTGCATATATTGATTGCTAAAGAACTCCCTTTCAGGCCTTGGACCAACAACCGCCATATCACCTTTTAATACATTCCAAAACTGCGGAAGTTCATCTATTCTCGTTCTCCGTATAAAGCTGCCAACCTTTGTCACCCGTGGGTCGTTTTCAACAGCCAACGTAGGTCCTGTAAGCTTTTCGGCACCATTCACCATTGAGCGGAATTTATAAATCGTAAATTCCTTATTATCTTTTCCTAATCTTTTTTGTTTATATAAGATTGGCGCTTTTGGATCTTCTACTTTGATGATAAGCGCGATGATTAGAAATAGTGGCGAAAGCACTATTAACACTATAGAGGAAAAGATGATATCATAAATTCTTTTTGAAAAAAGTTGATCCCATAATAGCCC
Organism: Schinkia acidoalkalinis; assembly: GCF_054301215.1. The sequence goes on along the minus strand of NZ_CP182573.1, from coordinate 2,487,281 downwards.
AAACGGCTTAACAGCCATGACCATTGTATCTCCAACAGACGTAATCGATGATTTTGATAACATTAGATCGTAAAGGTCTGGTATGACAAAGACAATTTTCCCATTTTTGATTGAGTAGTATAGAGACTCGGAACGGCTCTCACCTGTTACACTAGCCCCGACAAAAACATAATCGACCATTTCGATAAAGCTGTTAATCTTACTAGATGAATTGTTAGCACCTATCTCTTTAATCACAACAGCCTGACCAAGATTGTCTCTGATTTGTTCAATCATCTTATCTTTCTCATAAATATCATCACTAATAATGAGAACAGACCCTTCAAATTTTTGTTCGGTAATTTTTTTAAATAGAATTTTCCACGCTGATAATAGGGCAATTTCAAGCAAAAAGGCAAGTAACACTATCGTTCTTGGAAATGCAAATTCTCGAAATAAAAATGAAAATGACATCGTTAGAAACATCATAAAGGTTGAAGCAACTAACACATTGCGAACAATGTCCCATTTACCTTTTCTGCTTACATTATATAAATCATAGACTGCTAGAAAGAATAAAGTAATTAACAGAATCCATGGCATTAACGAAATAAAAGAATCCCAGTTTCTTTGTGGAATCTCATCATAACGAATATAAAAGGCCAATATATAAGCCAAACATACTAAAATCAAGTCGACCGCAAGAATAATCGCCTTTCGACGCCTTTCTACAATTTGCATAAAAAAACCCCTAGTTTCGCTATTTTCATAATGTAAGTTTAGCATAACTAGAGGAATTACAATATGTTATTTTATAGGTATTATTACCAGTTTATTTCGCCGCAACTTGGTTTAGCCATTTTGCAAGCTGCTCTGCTTGTTTTTTTCTACTGAAATGCTCTTCGATTATTCGAACCCCTTGGCCGGATTTACAGTGAACAGTATTACTAGCAATATCTTTTATGACATTTACCAAATGATGTTTCCCTTGTTCATGTAAAGAGCCGAACATCCCGATTTGATAGGATTCTAATACGCGCTCAATTTCCCCTCTGACGGTTGAAATAATCGGCTTATCATGAAGCATATAATCAAATAATTTATTAGGGAGTGCGTCTTTAAAAAGCGGAATATTCTTCAAACAGATGATAAAGGCATCGGCCATTGTTAAATAATCGTTTATTTGATCCTTTGGAACAGACGGCAAGAGCGTTACTTTATCGGTCAGCCCGCGCTCTTTCACCTGTTGGACTAATTTTTCTCTTTCCGGTCCATAGCCAATCAACAAAAATTTAAGATGCCCTTCCTCTTTTAATTGTTCAGCGGCGTCGATGATTTGATATAAGTCATTGGCCGGGCCATGGGAACCAGCGTAGACAAACAGAAAATCATCCTCCTGATAACAGAGTTGTTCCCTTAATTCGTCACGCCTTGAGCCGCGTATATTTATATCGATGTGGATACTTTCCATGTCAATACCATTTGGCAGAAAGAAAACCTTCTCTTTAGAAATTCCTTTTTCTAGCAATCTATCATGAATTCCACTGGTTAAGGCAATGATGCAATCAGCATTCCGATAAAGCGTCCGTTCCATCCAGCGCATAATCTTGACGATTCGCTTTTCTTCGGGGACACCATTAATTTGCACTAAAGAATCCGGCCATAAATCGCGAATTTCCAAAACGAAATGCGTTCTCCTAAGCTTCGCGATTAATAAGGATGAAAAGGCGGTAAACAACGGCGGTGACGAGCCGATAATGACATCTGGCCTGTCCCTTTTACACAGACCAACAACTAGCAGTAGGAAAGAAAATAGCAACATATTAACGCTGCGTAGTGCGCCATTCCCCCTATAGGAGTTGGCACCTATCCATTGAAAGATAAAGCCTTCCATATTTTCTTCCTTACTAATGGTCAAAGGGTTGAAGCGGTACTTTTTATTATGGTGAACAAAATTGCAGCCAAACAGTCTTACCCGAAACGCTTTCGCTAAATATTTGGCCAATTCGTAATGCCTTGTACTGGCTGGATATTCAGGTGTGATGCTATATTGATTGATGATCCAAATGCTTTTCTTCATGATTTACACCTAACAATCGATGATATAGGTCATCCAATTTTTTACTTTCCTCTTCCCAATTTCCTTCCGTTACACTCCACGTAAGGGCATTTTCCCGACATTTTTGCAGCTGTATTTTGTCTGCAGCAAGTTCATTAATGGCTTTGGCGATACTTTCCGGACTAAACGGATCAAATAACGCTCCGAAATGCACTTGTTGATTTAAACTGGCGATTTCTGGAATATCACTGGCACATACGGCAAGGCCGGCCATTAAATATTCAGAAAGCTTATTCGGAAAGCTATAAAGATTATTTAAGCACGTTGGTTTATACGGAATGACACCGATATCGGCATTTCTTGCTTCTGTCACGAGTTCTTTCATCGAAACAGGAGGACAAAAGACGACTTTCCCATCTTTTATCAAATCTTTTGCCAGATTCCGAAGCTCCTCTTCGATTGGTCCAAAACCTCTCAGATGGAGAACTGCATTTTCGGTAACGTATTCAAAAGACTTAATTAACTCCTCTAACCCACGGTCCTTCATATAGCCGCCATGATAAAGAACGATGATTGGTTCTGACGCTGCATTTTCAGACACTTTCGCTGTGCTAGTTTGCTTCGTTGTGAAATTATGAAGAATAGTCGGCTTTTTAGAAAGTTGATAACGAGTTTTTAGCTCGTTTGCAATCGATTCATTCACCGTAATGATTTCATCTGTTCTTTTGACAAGCCAGCCTTCAACAATCATCACTATTTTTTTAAATAATGGCGGAAAGTCAGGACGCTGCTCAATCCAAAGTTCGTGGGAATCATAGACTAGCTTTGCTTTCCTTAGTTTTGCAGCTACAAAAGCAGACGGGAGCATTTCAAAATCATGGGCATGATAAATATCAGCTTTTTGTTTATAGGCGGAAAGGCCAATTTTTACAGTAGCAGCTACTTTCCTCATAATTTTACTTATTATCGAAGCCCCACCGTTCTCTTTCTTGATACTGTTCACTCGATAAATTTGATAATAGCCTGCATTCTCGAGCGTTGCTTTCATTAGGGAGTTCCGTTCACCAACCACTGTTAAGGAACACTTTTGACCAACGACATTGGCCTCTTTCGTTACACGAGGGTCAGAGCTAACCTCATTCATCACAAGCATACATACTTTTTTATTCATGGTTATTTCTCAACCTTTGCTTTGATCAAGCCATCGGCATTCACAAACTTCGGATCTTGATCGATATAGATTTTAAACCAGAGCTCAATATTCATTAACGTCCATAGCTGCCAGCTGTAATCTTCGGTAGAATGAATCATTTTCTCAACGGTTTTGGAATGAAATAAATTCCGCTCCCGCGCTGCCTTATCCAGCAAGATATCCTTTACAAATTGCGGATTGTTCTTAAACCAGATATTAATTGGCGTTGGAAAGCCCTTTTTATCTTTTCTATTTAAAACCTCATCAGGAATGATTCCTTGAATCGCCTTTTTAAAAATATACTTTGCTTCCAAGCCCTTCACTTTAATTGCACTTGGTATACTAGCCGCATACTCGACAATCCGGAAATCTAGTAAGGGCACTCGTGATTCAAGTGAAACCGCCATGCTCATCCGGTCTTCTACTTGTAATAAGCCTGGCAAATAGGCTTTCATATCATGGTAGAGCATTTTATTAAAAATATCAGTAGATGGGCAATCGTCAATATATTGTGTGAATACCTTATCGGCGTCATAATCTTTGACGAACGCCTTAAAATGCTCTGTCAATAGTGACATGTCCGCAAACTTAAAGGAGGTGCTATAATTCTTCCAAATGGCAGGGAAAGAGTTGGACTCAAGCTGGTTGTCCCTTTGAATGGTACGGAAGACTTTTTTCACCGTAGTTTTGAGGCCATGCTGCTTCACATATCCTTTTACAAACACGAACTTGTTAAGGAGCCTAGACATTTTTGTTTTCTGTGTATGTTGGATGGTGTTGTCGCCTTTGTTATTTTTCATATAGGCTTCATACGTCAGAAAATAGCGTGGATAGCCGCCAAAAATTTCATCCCCGCCTTGGCCGCCTAATGCTACCTTGACATTATCGGCAGCGAGTTGGCAGACCGCAAACTGTGGGACAATACCTGGACCAACACAGGGCTCATCCATATGCCAAATAATTTTTGGGAGCACACTTTCAAACCAATCTTGTGTTGGCACTGTTTCCAAGTACTCGGTGCCCGCTTGCTTGGCAACTAGTTTTGCATATTTCGTTTCATCGTAAAATTCATTTTCCGCGAATTTTCCGGAAAAGGTTTTGATTTTTTGTTCAAGATTTCGCGCCGATAATACCGTCACCGTACTAGAATCCAAGCCGCCACTCAGATGGCAGCCTACCGGTACATCGCTTCGCAAATGAATCTTCACGGCATCTTCAATCAATTCCCGTAAGCCGCTGATATATTCCTCTTCGGTCTTGTTCATTTCTTCAAAGACGACATCCCAATATTTCTCGATTTGCAGCCCGGCTGTTTCAGAAATCGTCCCGTAATAGCCCGGCAAAAGCTTGGTGATGCCTTTGAAAAATGTTTTATTGTCTGGAATATACATAAACGAAAGATAATCATAGATGGCTGCAAAATTCGGCTCCCGTTTAATCGTTGCATCAGCAATAATCGCCTTGATTTCCGAACCAAACACAAAGCGGTCCCCATCATGATAATAATAAAACGGCTTAACGCCTAAGCGGTCCCTGGCAAAAAACAGCTCCCGCTTTTCTTTATCCCAAATCGCAAATGCGAACATCCCATTCAACAACTCGAGACACCCAGGTCCTTTTTCCGCGAACAGCTGCAGAATAACCTCCGTATCGGAATGCGTTTGAAAGGTTATGCCTTTTCTTACTAGGTCTTCCCGCAGTTCGACATAGTTATAAATTTCGCCATTAAAGACAATGGTATAACGGCCATCAACCGTTGACATTGGCTGATGACCGGATTCTAGGTCGATAATACTGAGACGACGGAAGGCTAAGCCGACGTTTTCATCGAGGAAAAGGCCGGCATCGTCTGGACCGCGGTGTGAGATGATGTCTCGCATTTTCATCAGTATTTCGCTATTAACCTTCTCTTGATTTAGATTACAAATTCCTACAAAACCACACACAAATTATTCTCCTAACAATGTATGAGTTGAACTTAATCATGATTTGATCCAAATACTTTAAAATCTCTCATCAATAATCGATTTTGGCCCGTACCACTATTAAATTCAAATCTGAGTTTTTTAATCGTTTTGGACTGTCCCATTCTAATATGTTCTATTACATTTTGATTGTTTTTCTCACTGAATAATTCTTGTTCTTGGCCATCCTTATCAATCCCGACAATTTTGTAGTTTAAACCCTTATCATTTTCCGATAGCCATTCAATCAAAATATCAGTTACTTTGACCTCATGAGCCCATTCCAACTCAAAAATGCCTGGATTCATGCCTTCTTTGTAACCCGTATACGTATTTGGATCATCGTCGAGGCTACCCTTTATTCCATAATTCTCATATGGTTCTTTCTCTTTCGTTACCGTTGCACTTTCTGTTAAATCAATCAAATCTTCCTGAAAATTACCAAAGGATTTGATTAATAACGTTTCTAGTAGATATTTATAAGGTTCATCTTTAATATCAAAAAAGTACTGTCTAGCAGCAGCATTTGCATCAACGTCATTGCCAACCTTTTCTAACCATTGTTCTCCTACTGTAGTTGGAATCATTTTCTTTAGCCAAATCATAAATTGGTCCTTACTCATCTCAGGATAGAATACATGGTTATATGCATCTAATCTTGAAATGCCGCTTTTAACTTCTTTGTTAAACTTGTTAAACAATGGTATTTGATCTTCTATCACGCTTTCAAGTTGAAACCCTTTATCAGATCCTAAATAAACTTGATCATTAAAGACCCATAGATCATAAAGACCATTTGTAAGAGTTTTAATAGAGAAAATATTATTGGTAACATCATAAATTATAAACGTTCGATGTTGTGGAGAGCCTACCACATAATATCTATTGTTATTGAATGTAATATTTTTCAACCAAGTAACATACCAATAATTTTTCCCAATATATGATGGTGATTCAGGGTAATCGATTTCCATCTGGGAAACCAATTCTCCGTTGTTGGTCACAACATCAATGGAATTAAAGCCCGAAGCAAGCTTTAAACTATGATTATAATATGGATTCATGAATTCTACTGGTATTTGGGTAAACACATTGTTATGAAAGGTATACGGATTATGCTGATCCCCTTTTAATAATGGTGCATTTTTTACTTTTAACTCAAATGGACCTAGATTGTATTGTTTTACTATATTTGCATTTGCATCAATCTCTAAAATTCTTGCTTTAAACGAATCAGTCAGGAGGATATTTCCACTCTTAAAGATTGCCGTATAAGGGTAATTGAAAGCGTCTATCCCCGGGCCATTCCCGCCAATTGCACCGACATATTCTAGATCTTTTGTAAGAAAAGTTAATTTGCCTGTATGCGCATCCGTTATTAACAAATAATTTTTTGTTGAACTTATTGCTGTTGGCCATAGATATTCATTTTCGTTCCAACCAATCCCGCCAACTTCTTTCGTTATCGTGCCTTTTAAATCTATTTTTACTAATTTACGGTCGGTTAAGGATGTAGCATATACATTACTTTCATCGATTGCAATCCCATGGGCCTGTTTAACGTCAGTACTCCATTCTATTTCTCCGTTGGAATTAAATAAGAACACCTTATTGCCATCATAATCCGCGATTGCAATATGGCTTCCATCTTCGCTGACCGCCACATTTTCTGGCGAAACCATCTCGGGAGCCTTTAAAACTTTCCGTATATCTAATTGTTTTTTCTTTAAATTAACGTCCAGTTCTACAACATTATGGCCATTATAATTTGCTACAAATAAAGAACTTGTTATCTCGCTATAAAATACTCCTGTCGGGTTCCAAACATTTATATTTTTAGGAGGGCTTAGTCTTATTAGATTATTTCCATCTAATAAGTAGATGTTTTCATAATCGCACAAAATAAAGCCATCACCAAAAGGCGTTATTCCCACTACGAATACTGGTTCACCTTTTGTATTTACCTTTACATTATTATAATAATCCTTCACATGTATATGACCGGGATTTAATTCATTTCCCAAGACAAAATCCTCCATGCCCTTTTCATGTTTTACGTTTCGCTCTTGAGTACTGCATCCACTTATCGCTAGGATGCAAAGCAAAGTGATTAGTAAGTATTTTTTCATTAGTTAGCGCTATCTCCCTATTCACTTATTCAATATCAATAAACAGATAATTTTCTTAATAATAACCTTTGTTGGCCTTCAAATTTTGTAAACGAAAAAGTTAATGAATCCGTTTTACTACTTTCAGGTAACCATTCGTTAAAGTGCCCTATGTTATTTTTGTAATTTGTTTTTTTAATTAATGGATTTCCATTCTCATCATAAACTGTAAAATCTGTCGGATAGTTCTCTAAATCATACCAAGCAAAATAGATGCGATTCACATCAACGGGGCTCTTAAATTTAATAGTGAAAACAACAGGTAATTCTCCCTCTTTAGATGCAGTGTAATTATCATAAGCTTTTCCATCAAAGCTTGCTCCTAAATCATTCGGGCTATTAAAAAATGAGCTTTTGGTGGATACTTCAAACTTTTGTGTTTGCAAATAATCTGACTGGTAGTAATCTAAATCGTGGTAGACTTTAACATTTGTGATGTTCCCCCAAAACATCGGTGTACCGTATACCTTTACATTGTCATTAATACTTTTTCCTACTTTTTTTTCAGCTAAGAGCGGGGACATAAACAGTTCGGTTACATTATGTTTATAGTAAACTCCTAACGTCGGGTCAAAAGTATAGTCTTTTTCCCCTATTTTCAATTCTACTACAGAATGAAAAAGCTTGTTTTCATTATTAATAGCAGAGGTAAGGTCAACTACAATTGGATGAAATCCTATTTTGCTTGCCTTTTCAGCAAAGTAGGTTGCATATAATCCACAATGACCATTGCCATATTGAATAGTCTCTTCGAGAGTTGGATAACCAGGCAATCCCTGTCCATAATCAAAGCTATTATGAACTTCTAAATTGAGTTTTATCAGTGATGCCAACTGCGTTTGTTCTTTATCCTTAAATAACGCTTGTGCCGAAGGATGAAAAGCCATAAACAATATAATGAATAAACTGCTAAAACTAATCATATACTTCCTCATATTTATCTCCCCACTAGTTTCAGTCAATAAATTCCCTAAACCACAACTCAAGACATAGCAAGCCCCACATAACGCGGCTGAATTTTGATTGTTGATTTAATATTTTTTCAACCTCATTGATATTATATAGGCCTCTATTCTTCGCACGGTCATCCAATAGAATTTCCTTTATGAATCCGTTAAGCTCGCCACGGTACCATTCATTGAGTGGAACAGGGAATCCCATTTTGTCTTTGCGATTGATAATTTCATCTGGAACATGGTTGCGTACGGCTTTCTTCAAGATATTCTTTGACTTGCCACCTTGGAACTTAATAACCGGTGGGATTTGCGCAACTAATTCAATGAGTCGATAGTCAAGTAATGGAAGTCTTGACTCTAAGCTGGCTGCCATGCTTGTCCGGTCTTCAACGTGCAGCAATGCTGGCAATGATGCTTTCACATCAAAATAGAGCATTTTATCTAGATAGGATTGGGCGTTTGATTTATTAAAGATGTTTTGGAACTCATTAAATACAGAGTAGCCATTGTTTGCTTGCTCAAATAAATCTTGATGGAAAATGCCTTTCATCCCTTCGCTGCGGTCAACTAAGCGGAAATATCGTTCATCTTGTGGACCAAATAAACCGTCTTTAAAGAAATGCTGCAGCATTGGTTGATAATTTTGTAATAAATTTAAGTTTGGAATAATCGAACTTAGCGTTGCAACAAATTGCGAGCGGTCTGCCGTTTCCATGATTGCTCCCTTAAGGGATTCTTCCAAATAAGCAACTAAATATCGTGCATAGCCGCCAAAGATTTCATCTCCTCCTTGACCGCCCAATACGACTGTTACATTTTCGCTAGCTAATTTAGACACCATATACTGTGGAAAGACGCCAGGTCCTGCTCCCGGTTCATCTAAATAATAAATAATTTCATGAATGCTTTTCGCAAAGTCACTAGCAGTTGGATATATAACATGATTTTTCGCACCAATTTCTGCTGAAACTAATTTCGCATAATGTGTTTCATCATAATCCTTGCTCTCTTTAAACCCCCCAGTAAAAGTTTGCAATTCAACGCCATCTAATAAAGACGCTGCAAAACAGGCAACTGTACTGGAATCCAATCCGCCACTTAAGTGTGAGCCAAGCGGAACATCACTACGTAATCGAATTTTCACTGCATCTTCTAATAAAAAGCGAACCTTATCGACAAAATAGTCTTCGGTATGGTACATATCATAATCAAAGTTAAAATCCCAATACTGCTCCAGTTTGTACTCAAGCGTTTCATTTAATTTGATTGTCATATGGTAGCCAGGCTCTAATTTATTGACCCCTTTAAATAACGTCTTGTTACCAAGGGTATACTGAAAGACCATATAATCTTTCATGCCCTTTTCATTCACTTGCCGTAGGGAAGGGTTATTTGCTAATATCGCCTTAATTTCTGAAGCGAAGACAAATTCAGTTTCATTGATGGTGTAATAAAAAGGTTTCACACCGAAGCGATCTCTTGCCGCAAAGATTTCTTGTTTATTTGCATCCCAAATAACAAAAGAAAACATTCCATTGAAGCGATGGACACAGTCTTTTCCAAACTCTTCATAGGCATGAATAATAACCTCAGTGTCACTATAAGTTTTCATCTGGTGGCCTTTTTGGATTAGTTCTTGCCGAATTTCCAAATAGTTATAGACACAGCCATTGAAAACAATCCATACACTGCCGTCCTCGTTCGTCATTGGCTGTTTGCCATTACTTACATCGATAATACTTAACCGTTTGTGGCCTAACCCAACTCGCCCTTGTAAATATTTTCCCTCATCATCTGGGCCTCTATGCGCCAATTTCCCTCCCATCAAAGTTAATTCTTTTTCATACACATCACGATTGGATCTTATGATTCCATAAATCCCACACATGCTGACATATCCTCCTTAACGCTCTTTTGCTGCGGCAGCCTCCATTGCTCCTTGCAGGTTCGTATAATATTCTAAAAGCTTCTTCTCTTCGTTTTCCCAGTTGATTTCTTCTGCGACTTCATTTACACGTTCTTTTAAGCGTTGATATTGTTCTGGGTTGCTGAAAAATTCATCTACCGCATTGGCGATAAGTTTGGCACTTGAAAAGTCTTGGACGACGCCAATTCCTTCTCCTACAATTAGCTTTCGCAAAAACGGTAAGTCATTGGCGAGAATCGGTAAACGTGATTGAATAAATTCATACAACTTATTAGGAGAGCAGTTATACGTATTTTTATCAATGGCTGGATATGGAATGATGCCTACATCCGCAGAACAAGTATATTTCAAAAGCTCATCTTGAGAAACAGGGTCCAAGAAGTATACTTTCCCCTCTACATGGTTGGCAATTGCGATTTTCTTTAATGTTTCTACATAACTCCCAAAGCCTAACATAACCAAGACGACATTTGGATCCGTTACGTATTTCATTGATTTAACTAAGTTTTCTAAATTTCGTTTCGCTAAAAAGCCACCTTGAAAAAGTAAAATCTTCTTATCGTTTCCGAGGCCAATTTTCTCTCGTAATATATTACAATTTTGATATTCTGGATATTGATTCCACTTTTTCACTGCATTTTGAATAACTAGAGGTTCCTTTACGGAAATATGATATTTTTCTTTATATTTATCAATGACAGCTTTCCCTAACAAATCATTTGGCACAATCCAAAAATCAACATTTGGCAAAACTTCAGCCTCTGTTTTCTCTAGTAGCTTCGCATATCTCCGCGGGAGAGTACATTGCTCTGTATAGTTTTCATGAGCATCATAAATTAATGGAATCCCTCTTTCCTTTGCTATCATATACCCTGCTTTAAAGGAAGGAAGGTCATTGGCAATCACAATATCTGCTTCTTCATTAACAGCTGCATTATAAAAGGCTTTATCAAACAACGGAAAGAAATTCAGGTTAAACAGGCGCATAAATTTTAATGCAAGATTATAAAAAACATTCGCAGAAAATTGAATCGCCCGGATTAGGATCGTACTAATCGCATTGATTGATTTTGTAACAAATGAGACAATTTTATTTTTCGCTTTTTTAGCGTTTTTAAAGGAAGAATTTTCATCAACATACGTTAGGTTTTTATTCGCATAATGATTAATAAAGTCATTGCGACGATGCGCAAACCCCATGACTTTCTTATGGGTCTGTTTATAAAATTTAACTAGATATGAATGATATTCGATGTCATTCATATCTACTCTCTTAATCTTTATTTTTTCATTTATGCTACCCGATAAAAAATTATCACCCGAATATGGAACACCAATAATTGTGATATCATAGCCTTTTTTTACGAGTGAATTTGCCTGTAAAATGATTCTTCTATCAATATCGGTATCTGGTGTTAAAACTAGTACCTTCAAATTTCCCCACCCCGAAACTAGTTATCTTTTTTAAATAGAAAGTCGATTAGTTTTCGATTTTGTAATTGGTTAATTTTATCAGCAGCAATTGATAGCTGATTTGTTAGATTATTTATGTCCTCCGCATTGCTCTTGACAATCTCGGTTAACTCTGCGACTTTATTTTGGAAGTTGACAATTTCCTTTTCGTTTTCTTCCTTAATTTCTTTGTATCTTTCAATTAATGCATCTTTGTTTTGAATATCAACTAAGGCTACTTCATATTTTGCATGGATCCCTTTATATTGGTTACTCATGAGCATCAGTTCAGTTATGCGATTTTCGTATGCTTCAACGTCTGCCTCTTGTTCTTGATTTGTTAGGTTATTTTTCAACAATTGAACAATCTCATCATTCGATGGTTTGGACTCCAAAGACAACTCGGTTTGAGTGAACATACTTATTATTTCTGCTGGAATTTCAACAATCAATAAGTTATTCATCATAACCGCCTTAAGCTCCACTTGAGTCCCGTTGATATTCGAATGTGCTCGTAAGCGAGAATCAATTTGTTCATGACAATCTTCATTCTCAATATAAGCGTATAGATAACAATTTCCACGAATGAGGTTATCGGCAACCTGTTTCAAATCAACAACGTATTTATCAGTCCTTTGACTAAACTGTAATGTTTGATTTGTCTTCTGTTCCGAATTGACTCCAACATAACTGATGGATAATGTGTCCTTTATCATTTCTGTATTTGTTAATTCAAACAGAAACCCCTCCGGCGGACATTTGATCTTGCTTGCCGGAATCTGAAACGTTTTTGTTTTGCTTTCTCCATCGCCTGTATATAGCAACTCACCAATCGGTAGATATGACTTTTGGCGATCATAGACATTTAATAATAAACGACCTTCACTGTTATCTATATATTCAATATTCAGTTCAAAGTCTTCATTTGTAAATTTCGGAACAACAAACAGCGATTGGTTATTCGCATTTTGCTTTGGCCCGATAAATCTAAAAGTCCCCTCGTGATTGAAAGAAATGGCGCTGAAATTCATCATGTCATTGTTTACAATATAAGGTTTATAGCCAAAATAAATCGTATGCTTCCGTTCATAAAAAGGATTCACAAAGTCTACATTCCACTTTGGATTGTTTGCTAGTTCAACTCTTTGGATTTGGCAGTCACTTTCAATTACAATTTCAAAATAGTCGTTCACTTCTACTGTTTGCTTTTGACTTGCCTTTTCTAATAGAAACAAAGCCTCATTTTGAGTGATTTCTTCCAATCTAAAACTGTCCATCACCTCATGAATCGTATCGGCGATGGCATGGTAGAATTCAGGCTCTGTCTTTTGAAGTTGGGATTCCTGCTTGGCCCCACACTGTGGACAAACAGCTTCAACCCAATTATTTGAATAATGATAAAGACTTTTTAATGCTTCTGCATATCTCGGAATATGAGGCCATTCATCTCCTGAGAATCCCATTTCTTTTATTGTAAAAGCTGGTGTGAAGTTTTCGATGATGGTCTCTTTCGTAATTGACTGAATATGCAGATTGACGTGAAACTCACAAGTACATTGATAGCACGTCATTTTTCCAAACTCTAATTTTTCCTGAAAAGGCGTAACGACCAAAATATATTTCTTCGCAACTCTTTTCAGCTCTTCAATCCCCTTCCTAAAGATGGGAAGTGGTAAGTGCTCAAGCACATCGCTAATTAAAATTAAATCAAATTCATTATCTTTAAAGGGGAGCTCCGCAATAGAACCAATAACCTTCTCCGCTTTTACATATTTCAATGCTTCTTCACTAATATCCAGCGCACAAACTCTTGTATATTTATCAACTAATTGATTCGTAATCACGCCATTGCCGCAGCCAACATCTAAAATTGTACTGACATCCACTGGAATCTTACTCAACGTCAAATTTGCAACATCTATCTGAAAATCAGAAGGTGCTTTATCCCAAAGGCCTTCTGAATTGTAATATTTCATTAAATGATCATTTGTCATGTTTTATACCCCACCTAATTGGATGATTGACTAACCCAAGATTTACATTCAATCCAAACGGTTGTTCAATTTTAACTTCGTACATTTTATCATGTAAATCATAAGCTGATGGTTCAACATTATCTAATAGGTTTAATTCTTTAAAAATAGCAGCAGATACCAAATAATGGCCTGCACCTAGCAATAATGGATCAAAAACAATATCAACATAGCCCTCGCCGCTAACCGTAGCGACTTCAAAGTGATCTTTATTGGAAATAGCTTGTGTTGCACATGTACCATCTAAAAGATAATAAGCTACAACAAATACAGGGCTAAAAATTTGTTGATTTGCTTTATAATGCAACCTGACTTTTTTATACTCTCCACTTGTGAAAACAAGCTTTTCCTCATTATTGGCATCTAAAAATTGCACTTTTGTAAGGACAATCTCGCCGGAACCATAGATTTTGCTATTATTTTCACGATCAATTAGTACGACCTCGTCATCCTGACTGTCAGTAACATTATCATTCTCGTTATTCTGATTTTTGTTTTGCATTTCCTTTGTGAAAGCAAAAGCGGACTGTTTCCAAACATCATCGTTATTGGCGTCTAATTGACCTAAGAGGAAATATTCTTTGCCATCATAATATTCAACCTTCACGGCTTCTTTGGATGAATCTTTATATTCAATTGCTAAACTATATTTAGAAAGGTCAGCGAAATTATTGACTCTGATTGCAAACGATGCATGTTGATAGCTTCCGCCAATATTTTCGAAGTTTCGATAAACTCTACCTTCCTTGTTTTGAACATCGGACCAATTGATTGTTTCTTTATCTATCAAGAGGAAAATATTATTGCCGGCATTATTGTCAAATCCTTTCCCCAGCTCCAACGTTTCAACCTCTTGTTCGTCCATATATAAGCTGATTTTTGAAATTGAGTGCTTATCCATCGGTGCACCGTTTTCAGTGATGAGATGGCAGTAGACAATTTCGTTATTGATGCCCTCTTCTAATGTTTTTAAATCGTTATGCTTCAAACGTAAGTTTCTGGCTTTCAATCTCTTTTCTTCTTGCTTTCTGATTGAAGCCAAGTATTCGGCAGTCACATCGAGGATATGTCCTTCCATTACGACATGCCCTTTATCAATCCAGATTGCTTCACTACATAACTTTTGTACAGAAGTAATATCATGGGAAACGAAAAGAACGGTTGTCCCACCTTCTGTTAATTTCTTCATACGCTCAATTGATTTATTAATAAAATAGGCATCACCGGCGCCTAGTATTTCATCAATAATTAAAATTTCTGGGACAATCGCTGTCGATGTTGCAAAAGCTAACCTTGCATACATACCAGCTGAATAAGTTTTCACAGGGTTTTCAATAAAATCCTCTAACTCTGAAAAATCTAAGATTTCCTCGAATTTTTCCTCCGCTTCTTTTCCAACTACTCCTGAGTAGGCTAAAGAGGCAAAGATATTCTCTCTTCCTGAGAATTCCGGATGAAAGCCCGTTCCTAAGTCCATTAATGCAGAAACCTTCCCGTTAATCTTAACCTGTCCGCTTGTTGGCGCTAAAGTGCCTGAGATAATTTTGAGTAACGTACTTTTCCCGGCACCATTCCTGCCAACTAGGGCAACCTTACTACCTTTTTTTATATTTAGATTAATATCTTTTAAAGCCCAAAATTCATTGTATTTATTTTTTGATAGTTTACCAAACCCTAATAAATCTAAAATCCGATATTTAGGATTATTAAATGTCTTATACATTTTACTTAGGCCGCTAATACTGATTGCATCTTGATTCTTATACATAGTCAGAAAACACCACTTTCAAGCGTGTAAAAATATAGTACCCAATATAAAATACAATAAAAGACATCAACACAAAGATGAGCGTTACATCCATACTTGGGAATGATTGATACATAATGACTTCTCGATAGACTAGAATCATATAATATAAAGGATTGAACTTCATAAAGAATAACAAGTTTTCATCCAACATATCTACTGTATAGGCTATTGGGGAAACTAACATTAGCAAAATTAAAATGACGTTAATAACTTGGCCGACATCCCGGAAAAAGACATTAATACTAGCTAGAATCCAGGCCAAGCCCATTGTAAATAAAATTTGCAAGAACAAAATGAGTGGTAGCCATAAAACGTAAAAGCTTAGCTGTCCTCTAAAAGCTAACACAACTAATAGCAGCACAAGTCCAATGATTTGCGATACCATGCTGGAAAGCACGACCTTAACGGGAATTAATTCAATCGGAAATAATGTATTTTTAATTAAAGAACTATTTGCTGTGACCGAATTGACACTTATTCCAATGGCATCCGCAAAACCAAACCAAGGAATTAAACCTGAGAATATGATTAAAACATAGTCTACTGTTGATAATCCTTCCAGCCTGATTTTAAAGATAGCAATATAGACTAGAAAATAGACAGATAAAAAGAGAAGTGGATATAAAACTATCCACATCCCCCCCAATAATGAACCTGCATACTTTTGCTTTATATCATTAGCCGCTAAGTTAAATAATATTTTCCTATATTTATAAAGTAGCGAAAACGGATTGTTCATGAAAAAACTACTCCTTACATACTAGACCTAAAGTTGCCGCCTGCGGTTAAAACATTTTATAGGCGGAAATAATTTTCTGCTTTACCGTCTATATTTTTCATCGCATTTCTCGTATCCAAAACTTGCTGAGCATGCTTCGCTACTAAGCAATAATCGACATTAGAATGATCAGTTGTGATAACAGTAAGATCAAAGCCTTCTAATACTTCTTTATTCAAGGAAACACTTTCATAACCTTTGCCATTATGAACGATACTTGGGATAAATAAATCATGGTAAGCAATTTCTACACCTTTTTGTTCCAATATTTCAATAATCTTTAGAACTGGTGATTCCCTTAAGTCATCAATATCTTTTTTATAGGCAACCCCTAATAGTAATACTTTCGAACCGTTCAATGGCTTTTTCACATTGTTTAAGATTGACGCCATCTTATCAACAACAAATGCCGGCATCGTGTTATTAATCTCACCTGCAAGTTCGATAAAACGAGTATGATAATTGTATTCACGAGCTTTCCATGTTAAATAAAATGGATCAATTGGAATACAATGGCCACCTAATCCTGGTCCTGGATAGAAAGGCATGAAACCATACGGCTTCGTTTTAGCTGCATCAATGACTTCCCACACATCAATGCCCATTTTGTTACAAAGAATGGCCATTTCATTTGCCAACGCAATATTCACATGGCGGAACGTATTTTCATAGATTTTTTCCATTTCAGCTACAGCTGGACTAGATACCTCGTGTACTTCCCCCTCTAATACAGAACGGTAAAGTGATGCTGCAACCTTTGTACAATCATTGGTTACACCGCCAACTACTTTTGGAGTATTTTTCGTATTAAAATGCTTGTTACCCGGATCAACACGTTCAGGGGAATAGGCTAGGAAGAAATCCTCTCCACATCGTAAGCCTGATCCTTCAAGAATTGGTCTTACTAGTTCTTCTGTCGTACCTGGATAGGTTGTACTTTCCAATACAACCAAGGTTCCTGGTTTGATATATTTTGAAATCTCCTTTGTT
Source organism: Schinkia acidoalkalinis (assembly GCF_054301215.1). Next base: position 2,469,973 of record NZ_CP182573.1, on the reverse strand, counting down.
GATGCCTCTACATAGCTTGTATCAGGCTGTTGATACATATCTAATGGTGTTGGAACACAGATGGCAACAGCATCAACATTGCTAATCAAAGAGTAATCCGTCGTTGCTTTTAACATTTTCTTTTCTACGATTTCTCGTAAATCATTATCAACAACATCACCAATAAAGTTAATTCCACTATTAACCATATCTGTACGTTTTTCTTGGACATCAAAACCGATTACATGAAATCCTGCCTTTGCTTTTTCTACAGCCAAGGGAAGACCAACATAACCAAGACCAACAACACCTATTACTGCTGTTCTGTTATGAATCTTTTCTATTAAACTCTCTGCTAAGGCTGATAAGCCTTTTGATGAAGATACTACTGTCATTTGAATTTCCCCTTTACTTGCAAGAATTGTATGAATACCAAATTTATCTATTATCATTTGCAACTGACCATTCGGTATATTAGAATGCAGTTGCCTTTTAACTATAAAAATTCAACAAAATTCTTCATAATACTTCAAAATACCTTATTAATTATAAATTAGTGAACTAAAAATCACAATGTGAATAAATAGAAACTACCAAGTTGTTAACAATTGCAGGATATGGATTGCTCTAGCTTTTCTATCAGCAAAAAAGGCCCTATTGTTTGTGCCAATAGAACCCCTTGCTACAATACTTAGTCTTTAACTTCTTCATACTGATTGATGTTCGCTACTAACACTCCCATTAAAACCCAAAAGATTGGGGCGGCTGCCACAATTGAATCATTGAATAATCCTTGGACTAAATAGGCTAGACCTAAGAGGAGGATACTCCAATTCAGTGCGCTAGTGTTAGTTTGATTATCAGTTTTTTCATGTTTAAAATATACCCTTATTTGTTTTATTACAATAAGAATAATGAGCGCCATAAAAGACAAAAACGCGAAAACACCGGATCCATATAATAATCCTAAAAACATATTATGCGGTTTGTCGAAAATAATATTACTAGTACCCAAGTTTGCAATGATGTCCGGATCGTTTTGTGGGAAAAAGTACGGGAATGTATCTAGACCATAGCCAAACAGTGGTCTTGCTTTCACTAGTTCTAACGTTTTTTCCCAGTTATAAACACGCCCAGTTCCAGCTCCTATACCCGGTGCCGGCAAGGTCGGAATACTAAATTTTACATTATCATCAATCTTACTACCTTCAGCATATGCATGATGGGGCAAAAATATTTCGTTTAACCCTTTTTTGATAACTTGAGGCTTCGTCATTAATAGAGATGCCTGTGGCTGATTTGCAAATGGATTTTCTTTTATAATAAAACCAATGGATTCATCCCATACCCGCGGATTTTTATTGGCAATTGGAATAAAGATAGAAATTGCCAGAATCAAAAATGAACCTAGGACAAGTAGTGCTTTTCCTTTTTGCTTATGAACCAAGATTGCCAAAATCATAATCGGCAATAAAACTAATAAGGTTAAAAAACCACTTGTGGAGAGCGAGGTTAATACTATCACGAACGATAGCAGCGCCATCACAACATTAATTGCAGTCCTAACTTTATTTTTATCAAAGAGGGCCCATGTTAGAAATAAAACAGCTAAAATCGAACCGATTCCGCTAATGTAGTTCGGATTACTTAACGTCCCCCATAACTGTGCCCCTTCTGAAACTTGAGCACCTTTCGGAATAGCACCTAAAATGAAATTATGAAGCCAACCAATATTCAGGAGGTTTTTGCCATTTAGCACAGCGATGCCGGTAATCATATTCAAAATCACAAATGGATATAGACTATATAGAAATCCGCTGATTTGCTTAGCTGAAAGCTTCATATTTGCTGTAACAAAAAAGAGCATTATGTAACAAATAAAGGCTAATGTTCCTTCATGGCGGTTGTACATCCCGTGAAGGGCCAGGCTTTTATATGGTGATAAAACCGCTGAAAGAGTAACTGCAAGAGATAAAATTCCCAAGAAAAGATTTATTTTATTTTTTGGGATCGTGTATTGTAAGAAAAATACTTTATAGAGAAATAGAATCCCTATTAGAATGGTGATAATAATCAGAAAGATATACTTATAATAGGAGAAGATATCAGCCTGCATACCAGTACTTAATAATGTTAACTTTGGACTAGCATAGTCGATTACACGTGCCTTAACGAATAATGGTATAAGCACAAGTGCAGCTATTAATAACATATATATGGTTTTGTCAATGTTGGCTGATTCCTTGGCATCTATAGAGTTGTCACGCTCAATTTTAGGTTCGCTATTGACCTTTGACTTTTTATAATATTTGCTATAATCCATTATATCCCTCCTCTACGATTGAAGTTCTTTCTCTATTGACTGGAGAAGCTCATCTTTTTGTGCTTGGAACTCTTTAGTAACAGGTTTTTCTAGATAGGCCCTGGCGAGGTCTAATTGTTTAATATGATACAAGCTTTCGCCCATTTTAAATGTAAAGGTTTGATCCTCTAACAATGCTGGACGAATATCAACTGCCCTTTGGAGGTAAATGGCAGCCTTATTGTAATCTTTTAGACCACTGTACGCTAGACCAAGCTGGTAGTATAATTTATATTCATCAGGATGTTTTACAACTAATTGTTCAAGCGTTTCGATTGCTTGGGGCGCCTGATTGGACTTTAGAAGCTGAACAGCTTGTTGATACTCCCCAAAATCCTTCTTATATACTACTGCTTGTTTTTTTCCCACGCTATTTGTGTAGATGATTCCTATTAAGACAAACAATAAAATTCCCAAAAATATGTATTTCACTGTACTCGATTTCATCTAGGCAAACTCCTCTAAAAGTATCTTTTTGACATAAGTAAATTTTAGTTGATTTCCAGAAATAGTTCAACCTTTCGACAACAAATTGCGACAACGAGGGGAGGAAGCAGTTAGGATTATTGGATGCTGTGTGTTGGAATACCGAGTGATAAGTTGCGGCAAGAAATTTCAGCCTTGGATTTGTGAAGGAAAATGCAAAAGCACAATGAGCATAGGGGTTGCCCATTGTGCCTTTTTGTGATACTTTTACGCAAACGTTTTTGTGCCTATTTAACTTGCTCTAAATAAGCATCGAACAATCCAATTTCAGCTGACTTTTCTGAGTCTAAATCCGTTTCAATTCTAAGTTTGATAACGTCAGTTACATTTAGATTAATATCTGATGGCAATTTTCCTCGTTCCATTTGACCTGCAAATATTCTTTTATCGTCTGCATAAATTCTTACTTGAATTGGTTTATCAATTTCACCAGAACCTTGGATGAATCCCATGGTTGCAAAGAACTTTGTATATTGCTTGTTTAAATTAAATGTAAATTTTCCAGCCGGTTTCTGTGTCATCGTTGGTTCATACTTTAGTAATAGATATTTTGAATGATCCTTTTTAAGGTTATCTTTTACTGTTTTAGTACCGTTGCTATATTCATATGAAAGGGCCGTTGTATCATCATCTGAATGTTTAATACCATCACCAAGGTAAACCTTTTCTCCATCAAATTGCCCGATAAAAATTGTTTGTGTTTTTGTATCGAACTTAACTGGTTGTTTGAGCTTATCAGCGATAAAGCGTAGCGGAACAAATGTTGTTCCATTGTAAGTAAATGGTTTTTGGCTTGGCATTTGTGAAACGTTATCAATTTTGATATCTTTTATGCTATAAAATACCTCAATTGCTTTTCCCCCTGCTGCAAAAACGCCAATGGAGCTGAATGTAATCGCTCCTGCTATAAATCCTGTAATGAATTTTTTATCCATCTGTAATACACCTCCATATTTTCCTAATTATTAAATTCTAGGTATATTTAAAAATACCTTCCTTTTTACCAGTAATATATTACTAGCAAGACCTTTAACTACAAAAAAGGCAAAACAAGCATATAAATACTTGTTTTGCCTTTTGAAGCGGGACAAATGAACCGTTCTCTTGTACCTACCACTTAATGTCAAATTCATATGGCGTTACCTTTTGGTTTAGGCCATTTTCGTAAACTTCCACATAAAATTTCCCTTGTCTTTCGTCTTTAGGAATTGGAGGTAGCATAATATAGCCTTTTGAATCTTGGTCTTCGCCGATATCTTTAAACCATGATGTATCTTTCCAATATAATACGCCACCATTGATGTCTTTATTTGCATATGTGTCAAACTCTGATTTAAAGCTTGCCGTACCTTGGTTTAATTGTACCAGAGTTTCATTCGTATTTTTTACAACAACGTAAAGCTTTGTATAGTTTTGATCATTTTCAATGGAATCTAACTCCACACGTACACCATTAATCATCTTAGATACTGGCAATTCCTCATATCTAGTTGTATCTGGTTTCGTACATTCTTCAGTTTTATTAGTGTTTTCATCTTGGTTATTGACTACTGGTTCAGTATTCGTAACTGGTTTCTCGATTGTAACAGTTTTTGTTTGATCATCCCATTTAACATCTGCGCCTAATTGGTCAGCGATAAACCGTGTAGGTACATACGTATGACCCTCATAATTTAAAGTTGTATAACCACTAGGTAATGCTTTTGCTTCACCATTAATTTTGTATTTTACCCAATTCATAACACTAGGCAGACCAGCGCTATTTGCTAGTACATTTCCTCCAGAAAGTAAAACTCCACCAACAATAACGCCAGCAACAAATTGTTTATAGTTTCTCATGGTGCTATTCCCTCCTTTATTGGGCAGATGAGGATCCTCCCATAGCTGCCCATGGTTTTTCAAATACGGCGTGAAGATTATCTAATTTAACAACAGTATCGGTAATTTTCGCGTTAAGATCAGCTACTTGTAACTCTTTTTGTCTTAAATCCAACTCGGTTGTTTGCCCAACTTCATATTGTACTTTAGCAACTTCTAAACTTTTCTCAGCATTTGCTAGGTTTGTTTGTAAAATTGCATATTGGTCTTCTAAACTCTTAATATTAAGATAAGTTGTTCGAACACCTTGAGCTATACTATCTTTTGTTTGTGCAATCTGATCGCCGATAGAGGCAGCGGTAATTCTCTTTGTTTCGTAGTTATCTCCAATACTACCTGAATTGTACGAATAGAAATCAAGTGATTTTTGTGCAAGATTTTTAGCTTGCTCCAATTCAAATATTGATGGGTGGTTTTCTAACGTTTTCGTTATTTGATAGTCGACATCTACATTATCCATTGTTTCAAATGTAGGCATGTCAACTAGAGAGTAACTATTGTTGCTTGTTACACCCATTAATTGATTTAGTTTTGTATTTGCTTGTGTTAAGGCTTTTTCTGACGCTTCTACAGTTTTCTTCGCTGCATCAAGTTTATTTGCTAATTGGTCATATTGAACTTTGCTGATGACCCCTTGTTCTAATTGGATTTTAGCAAATTTGAAGTTTAATTGTTCAACAGCTAATGCCTTCTCGTTATATAACTTGCTTGCCTCTTTATCAAGAATATCATTATAGGCTTGTTTTACCTGGTATGTGATTTCATCTTTTGTTGTTTCAAGATCACGATTTGCCTTTTTTACTTTGTCATCTGCAGAAAGCATCCCTAAATAAATTTGTCTCATTTGAGCATCCTCTAGTGAATTACCATTACCAAATGGTGAACTATACCTAAAGAATTCACCGTAATCATCACGGGATTCATCTGCTTTATCAATTTCTTTTTGAGCTTGCTTTAATGCATAGCTATAAGCAAGTGATTTTTGAAGTGCGTCATTATATGTTAATGTAGTTGAATTTTCGTCTTTGGTTACAACTTTGTTTGTATTATCATTTTGACTCGTTTGTTGTGTGTTTGCTTGCTGTGTAATCGTAATTGTTCTTGTTGACCCGTTCCAGTCTACTTTTGCATTAAGGGTTTCACTAATGAAGCGTAGGGGTACCATTATTCGATTGTTTAGTAATTGTGGATCTGTATCTAATTTTTGTAGGTTATTGTTGATAAAAGCATCCTTTGATCCCTTTTTAAGGGTAATCGTTTTATCCTCTTTTATTACTTTGACGGTTTGTGTTTTTGTATTCCAATCGACCTTCGCGCCTATTTTTTCAAATACACCACGTAAGGGAACTAAGGTAATATCGCCATGGATGACAGGGTTTTGATCAAAAGCAACTTTGTTATTATCTACAAAAACTGATATAGCTGCCTGTTCTGCATGTGTGAGCTGCGGAAATGTTAAAGACCCTGCAAGCATAGGGATGATTGCCCATTTTGAAATTTTGTTCATTTTCTCATCTCCATATTTTGGCTTATCATTGTAGTAAAAAAGGGCCCCCTAATGGAGGCCCTCTTTATTAGGGTTACTTAAATTACTTGATTGTTACAGTTTGAGTAGCTGCATCCCACTCAACAGTTGCTCCAAGAGCATTTCCTAAAGCACGGATTGGTAAGAATGTACGCTCGCTAGCGATTTGAGCTTTGCCGTCCATACCAATTTTAGCTCCGTTTAATACGTAAGAGTTTTGACCAATTGTCATTTGAGCAACTAGACCACCCTTAATTACTGTTGCAGTTCTAGAAGCGTTATCCCACTCTACAGAGTTAGCTCCGATTGCATTAGCAATTGCACGTAATGGAAGGTAAGTTCTACCTGTAGAAGCTTCGATGTAAGGAGCTGCATCAATAGCAACCTCTTTATCGCCAACCTTCATTGTGCTTGAACCGATTGTTAATGTAACTTTCTCAGCAGATACGTTACCTTCAGCTGGAGTTGTTACAGTAGCTACAGCAGCTTTTGTTACATAATCTTGATCGAATTCACCAGCATCTACATCGCTGTCTAACTTATAATCAGACCAACCTTGTGCAGCTTCAGCAGGAGTAGGTGCGCCGTCTTTGTAATTCTTATCTCCGAATTTATACATTTTAGCAACTGCTAGTGCATAAGCGCCACCTAATGTTGCATCGTTTTGAACAAGTGCAGTACCACCAACTTCTACAGATACTTCACCTTCTGGAATTGCACGGTTAAGATCAAGAGATAGACCTGAAACTACGATTTGGCTTGCTCTTGTGCTTTCGCCATCAATTTCAAATGATAATACGCCGCCTTCAACACTTACTGTATCTTCTTTAATTTTTACATTTCCTTCTTTTACAGTAATTGTTGGTTTTTCATCTGTGAATTCACCATCAGACAATGTTAATTGTACTTTCTTGTCAGCTAATAATGCGCCTTTAGTAGCTTCAGTGATCACGATATCTTTAAGAGCTTGTTTCTTGATACCAGTTCTAACATCTACTTTTTCTGTTGTAACTTTTACTGGTGCAACAACTTTAGCGATTACAGTTTCAGGAACTTCAACGCCAGCTCTTCCGCCGATTTTTACTGTTACGTCGCCTTCAGCATTAGCTTTTGTAGACACGTAGAACTTAACTTTGAATTCTTTCTTGTTATCATCTTGTTTTAAATCTGCTGGTAAATCAAAGCTGATTTCATTGCTATCACCTTTAATATCACCATTGAATAATGTATCAACTAAACCATTGTATTTATCGAAATTCTTCTCACCTGAAACATCTACACCAAGTACTTTTACCCAAGATGGGAATTCTACATCAACACTTCTGCCTGTTAACCATGAACCAGCTACTCTTTCTTTAAGTGTAACTTCTACAGTTTCAACATCTTTTTTGTCGTCAGTTAAGCGACCAGCTAATAATGTTGGTACGTCACCTTTTAATGATGCTTCTGTTCCAAAGTCACCATAGTTAGCAACAACTAGTGTGCCACTTGTTACTTTGTCGCCATCAAGGTCAGCTTCAACTTCGCCATACTCAGCGTCTTTATCAGCATCAATTGCTAGACCTGAAATGTAGAATGTACCAATTTTAGATGGTGTAGAATTAACTGAGAACTTAAATTCAACAGTAACTTTATTGTCATCTGGAGTTACTACGATAGATGCAGGATCAACTGCGCCCACAAATCCGCCACCAAGATTTACTTTTGCATCTTTAGTGATCCATTTATAGTTAGATGGTAATGTTAATGAGAATTTTTGAGCTTTGTTATTATCTTTTTTGTACTCATCAGCCCAAAGTGCACCGATAGATGTTTCATCGATACGGATATCATCGATAGTTCCGCCATCTTTGATTGTTTTTACAGAAGCGATTGATGCTGTAGTTTTACCTTCACCAACTACTGCAACTGTATATTGACCGCCAGAAACTTTTGAATCTCTTGGATCAACAGTTACTTTGATTTCGCCTTCAGCGCCATCAACTTCAAAGTATAATGCGATTTTGAATTCTTCGCCTTTAGCGATTGTTTTATTTGCTTTTAATTCTAAATCACGATCAGTTCTAGAAACAACTGTTAAACCAGCGTCGCTCTTAAGGGCTTTATTATTTTCATAATAAGATTCTACCCATTTCACTCCGCTTGGTAATGATAATCTGAATGTGTCATCAGTTGTTACATTCATATCATCTGCTCTTACGAATAAATTATTTACATCACCAGCTGCTTTACCTTCAGCGTTATAATCATCAGCTACATAAATAACCTTGTCAACAATATTTTTTGTGTTAGCAGCATTTACAGTTGTAGTAGCAACAGGAGCTACAACACCAGCAAGCATAGCTGCAGAAGCCATAACTTTTAAAGTTTTATTCATGTTTCATATCCTCCCTATGATTGGTTGAATTAATATATTTTCACTAAACCAAAAGAACAGTTTCTAGTTTCTTATGTATCGAGATTAATAGAATTGTTCCCTTGGGTTAGTAAATACCTAGAATTAAAGATTCATTGTGTAGTATATTACTTAGAATTGTAAAAGTCAACCTTTTCTTCCAGTGCTGGAAGAGCGAGTCTTTGAGATTACGTGACATTTTTAGTATTTACATATTTTAATACTCTTATTCTATTTACTACACATTTTTGACGATACAAACCTATTATAGGATGTTTTTACTACAAGATGCAACAAATTTCTACGTTGTTACATAAATGTAATATTGATAGAATTTGTTTCTTATATTGCCAGATCTAATTTGATAGTTTAAAAATCAAGATGAATTACTCTTCGGTTTTGTATCTTGTTTAGATAAATTTGTTTAAGGACTTACTTTGTGTTTCCTCTCACAATATCTATCTATATTTGATTATACGTAAAAGTATGCTAAATAGATAGTTAAGGTTTGCTTACTTTGATTACAGAAATGTTACAAAAGTCACATGTTATCTTTGATTTAAGGGGTTGTACTTGTGTCTGTAGCTGGGTGACCTACAAAACTCCTGTAGTGCTACTGTCGGTGGGGCTTGTCTCTTGCGTATAGATGTATGCTTGGGTTTAGGTGCCCAGAAATTGTGTAAAGTTTGGTGCGCCGGTCTCAGGTGCCTGTCACCTAGCGATACACACTATTCAATATGTGGTTCGTAGCTATCGTATCTGCAAAAAAGTATGGCCAGTGTAACGTCGCTAGGTGACAGGCACCTGAGACTGTTACACTGGCCATAATGGAAAAACAGATTATTTTACTTTTATTCCTGCTTATCCCCCAAAGCAAACATGATCTCTGTCTCACATACTAACTCGCCCTCGACGGTCGCAACTGCTTTCCCTTTGCCAATCTTTCCTTTGACTCGTGTCATCTCTACTTCCAAACGAAGCTGGTCCCCTGGCACAACCTGTCTTTTAAAACGGCAGTTATCAATGCCCGCAAAGAAGGCAAGACGGCCTTGGTTATCTGGAAGCTTAAGCATAGCTACAGCGCCAACTTGTGCCAATGCTTCAACAATAAGAACACCAGGCATAACAGGATAGTCTGGAAAATGGCCGTTAAAGAATTGTTCATTGGCTGATACGTTTTTGTAGCCGACTGCACGCTTGCCGTCTTCTACTTCAAGAATACGATCCACTAATAAGAATGGATAGCGGTGTGGGATGATTTTTTTTATTTCATTGATATCTAACATATGTATTAGGCTCCTTTTTAGATGAATTTTATGTCATTATAGCATATTTTGGGTGGGGCGAGGGGACAGGTTTACTGTCCCGGCAACCAATCGACCGTGTTACAGACATCAAAAAAGAGAGCACAAGCTCTCTGACATTAATCCAACTTCATATCCTTTTGCAACTTCAATAATTCATCTCTTGTAAAACCTGTAAACTTAGAGATAAATTCTAGATCAAGTCCTTCACAGAGCATTTTAAGGGCTACATCTATTTTCCCTTTAGTTATACCTTCCACTTCACCTTCCTCCCTTGCTCCTTCCTTCATAGTTGTTATGTCTTTTAATGCTTTTTGTCTTATCTCATACTCCCATCTATTCTCTGGATTCTGGCTTATAATTTCCAATTGATTCACCGCCTTTTTTATTATTGAGTCCTTAAACGCCATAACTTCGTACTGGTTATCATCTTCATTGGATATGAATTCAATCCATTTGGCCAAACAATCGTTAAGTGCAACCTTTCCAGTTTGAAGCAACCTTTTAAATTTCTTCATTTCAATGAAATGGAGCTGAAGTATATCTGGGTATGGAATTCCTGTTTGTTTCTCCGTTAGGTGGTAAATGCTGTGATAATGTTCGTTGCTGGAATAATCAAAGTCGAGTAGGTTGATTGTTGTGGTTTTTCGGAGCTTTTTATAGTTATCACTTTCGTTAAGCTGTGCTGCAATCATCTTTGCACTATAGAATAACGTTCTTTTATCCATATTATATTGATTTTCCAATTGCATTTCAATGTTGAACATACCTGCGCCTGGGATTTGGGCTTTAATATCTAAGATGGAGGCTTTGTCTGAAAGATGTTCTTTGTTTAATTGAGGGTTCAGCAAATGGACATCGGGGAAACTTTGGCCTTCTGGCACTTGAAATAAATCATTTAAGAAATGTGTAAGTAGTTCAATGTTCAATGGAACGTTTGTTGTCACTGCCAAACAAGAGTTTAAATACAAAGTCGTTTTTCGGAAGCAATCATTTCGGGTGGCTGGCTTTCCTGTTTTCATAATTGTAGGACTCCTTTCGTGGATATGACGAAGAAAGTGTGAGGTTGTGTGGTGTTATATTTATGATACCAAGCAATTGTTATTTGGACAATATTTTTTATGATTGTTACATTTTTTGATTGCATTACATTGTAATTAAGTGTCCATCGGTCTCAGATACTTGCGCTTTGGTTGGTGCGTCGGTCTCAGGTGACTGTTTTCTTGAGTCGCGCTAAATATTGATAGTGCAACAGTCGTCGGTGCCTGTCACCTAGCAACACACACAATTCAACGTTTAGCACGTTACTTTCTTATTCGCGAATAGATTTAGTCAGTGTAACATTGCTAGGTGACAGGCACCAAAGACCGACGTACCAACAAGCACCAGCACATAATAACTTCCGCAAAAAAACAAGGCCAAGCCCCCTATAACAATGGAGCCTGACCTCTTTTGGTTATTCTATAACCGGGACAAGGGACCTGTCCCCACGTCCCGGAACCTGTCCCTACATCCCCTTCACATCATCCGCACATTTAATAGTACATTCTTGATCTTTCCGGTGTTTAATCTGCGCACGTTTTGTTTCAACCATGCAATATAAAACCGGTATAACGAATAGGGTCAAAACAGTTGATGCAATTGTTCCAAACATAAGCGATATCGCTAGCCCTGAGAAAATCGGGTCGAACAGAATAACGACGGCCCCGATGACCACAGCTGAGGCTGTTAGGATAATCGGTTTAGCACGGACGATGCCCGCTTCAATGACCGCATCTGATAAGGTCGCCCCTTCTTGGCGGCGCATGATGGTAAACTCCACCAACAGAATCGAGTTCCGGACGATGATACCCGCCAAGGCAATGACGCCGATCATGGATGTCGCGGTGAAGAAAGCACCGAAGAGCCAGTGGCCCGGAATTACCCCAATTAATGTCAATGGTATCGGCGACATGATAATCAACGGTGTAATAAACGATTGAAACCATCCTGTCACAAGCAGATACATGACGATTAAAGCAATTGCAAAGGCAATTCCTAAATCACGGAACACCTCATAGGTGATTTGCCATTCGCCGTCCCACTTCATCTTCACATCATCTTCCAGCCATGGCTGGTGGGTGAGATATTGTTCGACCTTGGTACCGGATGATGTTTTAATCGCGGCAATCTTATCCCACATATTTGCCATCGAGTATGCCGGACTTTCCTCGTAGCCGGCCACATCACCGAGAACGTAAGTGACGCTTTGCAGGTTCTTCCGGTAAAGCGGTTGTTCCACTTCACCTTCTTTAATGTCCACTAGCTCACCAAGTGGAATCAATGTACCCGCTGCTGTTGGAATTTGAATGCTCTTAATATCCTCCAAGTTGGCGCGTTTCCCTTTTTCCGGCTGAATCTTGATTTGCACTGGATTCAATTCATGCTCTGGATGAATTAAGCCGACAGATGCGCCGTCCATCATCATTTGAATCGTTTTGACAATTTGTTCGTCACTTACACCGTTTAGTCTTGCTTTATCCTTGATGGCAAATGTGTACTCTGGCTGAACGTCTTCCATATAGGTGTCGACATCGACGACGCCTTTTGTTTCTTTAAAAATTTTCTCCGCCTGACGTGCGACTGCGAATTGCTCTTCGCGGTCATTGCCGTAAACCTCCAACACAAGCGTTGATAAAACCGGTGGTCCCGGCGGTACTTCGACGACCTTGGCATTGGCGCCGTACTCCGCCGCTATTTCTTGAATTTCAGGACGGATGCGTTTCGCAATGTCATGGCTTTGATCTTTTCGGTTTGTTTTTTCAACTAAATTGATTTGAATATCGGCTTCATGCTTATCTGAGCGCAAGTAATAATGGCGGACAAGTCCATTGAAATTGAACGGCGAAGCGGCACCGACATACATTTCATAATCTGTTACTTCATTAATAGTAGAAACATAGTGGCCAATGGCCTTTGTTGCGGCCGCTGTTGTTTCCAGTGTTGTTCCTTCTGGCATATCAATGACCACTTGGATTTCGCTTTTATTATCAAATGGCATCATTTTCATTGGCACAGCTTTTGTATAGAAAAAGCTGAATGAACCTAACAGCAATACGATGATGCCGAGCAAGAATCCAAACCGTTTCCCTCTATTTTGCAGCATCCCTTGAATCGTCTTGGCATACCATTTGGAGTAGCCTTTTAGATTGGCACGCTCAAAGTGCGGCTCAGCTTCACCTGGTGTTTTTTTCAAAAAACGATAAGCAAACCATGGTGTCACGATAAAGGCTACTAATAGCGAGAAGAACATCGCAACCGATGCGTTAATCGGAATCGGCGCCATGTACGGTCCCATCATCCCCCCGACAAATGCCATTGGCATCAAGGTGGCGATGACGGTAAACGTCGCCAGAATCGTCGGGTTGCCGACTTCATCGACTGCAAGGATGGCCGCTTTTAAAGGCTCTTGCTTACCTTTTTGGAACCAGCGATGGATGTTTTCCACGACAACGATGGCGTCATCGACGAGAATCCCGATTGCGAAAATCAGCGCAAACAAGGTGACGCGGTTCAAGGTATAGCCGTACATTTTACTTAAAAATAGAGCAAGGGCGAGCGTCACCGGAACAGCAATGCCGACCACGAGTGCTTCGCGGACCCCAAGGACCACTCCAACTAAAAGCGTAACTGATAAAGTTGCAATCAAAAGGTGCTTGATTAATTCATTGGCCTTCTCTTCCGATGTTGCCCCATAATCGCGCGTTACGGTCACATGGACTTCCTGTGGGATGACCTTTCCTTTTAGGTCTTCGATTTTCTTTTCCACGTTCTTGGAAATCGTAACAGCGTTCGTGTTTGGCTTTTTCGAAACCGCAATCGTGACAGCTGGGAAGACTTCGCCTTGGTCTTTCTCGATTTGTTTTTCCTCTGCCATTGGACCTGTGCCAAGGAGGACATAATTGTCGACCTCACCTGAGCCATCTTTTACCGTTGCCACATCTTTTAGATAAACAGGGCGATTGTCGTATGTGCCGATGACTAAGTTTTCAATTTCATTTCTATTCTGCAGGTATTGGCCTGTTTTTACCTTAAACTCTTGATTTCCTTGGTCAAAATCACCTGAAGGCAAGGAAATATTAGCTTGCCGAATGGTTTGTTCGATTGTTATCGGTGATATTTTGTAGCTGGCAAGCCGGTTTGGATCGATTTGAATGAGGACTTCCCGGTTTAGCCCACCGATGACCTCTGTTTTTGAGACATTTTCAATTTTATTTATTTCATCAGCGACAACGTCAGCTACCCGCTTCATGTCGTAATGGTTCAGCTTGTCGCTCCATAATGTATACGATACAATCGGCACATCATCGATGGTGACCGGCTTGACCAAGGGCTCTGCTGCCCCTTCCGGAAGCTCATCGATATTGGACATCAGCTTATTGTACAGGCGCACTAAGCTTTGATCTAAATCTGAGCCTACTTTAAAACGCGTAATGAAGTTGGCCATCCCTGGTGTGGATGTGGAATAAACATATTCAATGCCATCGATTTCCCAAAGCTTCTTCTCCATTACTTTTGTGATGCGGTTTTCAATATCCTTGGCCGTATGGCCGGGATAGGCAATGTAGATATCGACCATCGGCACCGAGATTTGCGGCTCTTCTTCCCGCGGTGTGTTTAGGACGGCAAAAACGCCTAGTAAGATGACAGCGATGACGAGCAGCGGTGTCAGTTTTGAATCAATAAATGCCTTGGCGATTTTACCGGAAAGGCCTATTTTTTCAGGGTCGTGATGTTTTTTCATTTAGCTGCCACCACCTGTACGCCGTCCTTGACCTTTTCTGGGTTCGAAAGGACAATGCGTTCACCTTTATTTAATCCGCTCAGCACTTCGACGTTGTTGTTATGTTCTTCCCCAAGCTGCACGTAACGGAGATGGGCGATGTTTTGTTGATCTACGACGAAGACGGCTGTCAATTGTGACCAATAGTAAACCGCTGACTTCGGAATGAACATGCCTTGTTCATTTGCTTCTGGAAAAATCGCATAGCCGAACATACCGCTTTTGAGCTTTAGATTTGAGTTTGGATTGCCCGCTGATTGCGGGATTTCAATTTTTACCTTAAAGGTGCGACTCGCAGGATCGATTTTTGGTGTGATTTCCGTTACCTTGCCCTGTATGGTATTTGTTAGTGCGTCGATTGTAACCGGTATTGTCTGACCGATGTTAATTTTACTTTGTTTACGTTCGTCTACAAAAACTTCAAGGTAATATGGTGCTTTTTCGATTGTAAGAAGCGGTACACCTGGGCTCACCATATCGCCTTTGTCTACTAGTTTTTCAACAACCACGCCGTTGAACGGTGCTTGGATTGTTCCATCTTGTACATTAACAGCAGCTGAGTTGAGAGCAGCTTCTGCAACACCAAGTGATGCTAGGACTTCTGAGCGGTTTGCTTTTGTCGTTTCAAGCTGTGCTTGGGATTCGGCTACCTGTGCTTTTGCAGCAAGGTAAGCTGTTTCTGCTTCATCTTTTTCTTGAAGGCTGATAGCGCCAGCTTCATAAAGGCTATTTTTTCTGGAATAGACTTTTTCCTTGAGTGCTAGGTCTGTCTGTGCCTTAGTCACTGTAGCCTCCGCTTGCTTAATCGTCTCATCAACGCTTTTTACCTTCGCTTTGACCGTACCGATATTAGCAGCGACTTGGTTTAATGAGGCATTTGCTTTATCATTGTCAAGCTGGATTAGCGTCTGCCCCTCTTTTACATAATCGCCGTTTGTGACATGGACGGCGTTGACATTTGCCATGATCTCCGCAGCAATCTTCGCACTTTCGGAAGAAACCGTTGACCCATACACTTTATTGCCGGTGTTATAAGATTGCGCATTTACCTCCCCAACTTTGATGCCAGAAACCCGCTCCGGCTTCATCGACTTCGTACCCGGCTCCACTTTGTCATTAAAAACACCCGATAAAATTAATAAAAATGCCGTTACAGGAATGATCAAAAATACAATGATCTTTATTCCGCCTTTCATTGCATAACCTCCGTGGTTTGATTTGGTTTTTTTGTTTTTACCTTATATACCTATAAGGGTATATTATAATTAAATTGGTTATGCGTCAATAGAAATGTTTCGGGACACGGGGACAGGTTCTCTGTCCCGGTTTTGGGGGCGGTACATGGGGACAGGTTCACTGTCC
Organism: Schinkia acidoalkalinis; assembly: GCF_054301215.1. Next base: position 2,453,860 of record NZ_CP182573.1, on the reverse strand, counting down.
CCATGTACAGGATTTTCTGGGACAGTGAACCTGTCCCCTTGTCCCTCCAGTATGGGGCACTAGCAACAATGGCAAAATAAAAAAGAGAGCTTAAACAAAAGCTCTCTCCCAAATCCGTGCTTATTTGGTTTACTGCCCCCGGTTTACCGAATTTTCTGGGACAGGGTGCCTGTCCCCGTGTCCCTATCCGTACCTTTCACAACTAAATCAACGATATGCTCCCATGTTGATGCTTTTAGGGCATCGAAGGCTTTTCCGTTCCCGATGACGCCGTAGCCAAATATGATGCCGGCTGTCATGCTGATGACAAGCAGGACAACAACAATGACCAAGCGCATCCAGATCGGAATAAGGCGAACTTTGTGATGCCTTTTTGCTACTTCTTCTGTATGTGTTTCATGACTTTGTTTTCGGCTTCGTTGGGCGCGTGCGACGACCCGGGCTTGTCTCCGTTCTCGCCGGGTTTTCACTTCCTCCTGCCTTGCGTTGTCAATTTCACTTGTCATTGTTGTTGCTCCTTTTTTAAAACATTTTGTAACCTATATAATAGAAGAAACTATCTCAAATTTGTGACGAGGCCTGCCATTTGGTCAGCGATTGAGATCGATTTTGCGTTGAATTGGTACGAGCGCTGCGCTGTTAATAACTCGGTCATTTCTGTCGAGATATCAACATTTGACATTTCCAACGCTCCTGGTTGGACCATGCCTTCACTGTTTTCGGCAGTTTGATAGACTTCGTCGTCTTGCAAGTTTAGCTGCTGTAAGTCTGGTAATGCATATTGATTCTCGCCTGTTGATTGTAAAAGCTGCGGGCGAAGCATTTGGACAAGCTGCAGCTGTCCTAGCGTTTCTTCTGTATTATCATCGTGCGTCACGACGACTTCGCCGTTATCTCTAAATTTTATTTCTTTAAAATTATCCGGAGTAAAAATCGGCTGGCCATCTGTACCAAGGACAAAGTCCCCATTGCTAGTGACTAATGCCATCTCCCCATCCCCATAAGGAGATAAATAGAAGGCGCCATCGCGAGTATAGCGTGTGGCGAGATTACCATTTTCATCAACGAGCAGTTCGAAAAATTGATCTGGGTTCGTCAACGCCACATCTAATGGGCGGTCTGTTACTTTAATGGCGCCTTGCTCCATCCGTAGATTTGTTTCGGAAAGCTTGGCACCGGAACCCATGCGGATACCGTTTGGTGTGCGGCGTCCGACTTCTTCATTTTGGTTTGGTTGATTATTGATTTGCTGGAATAAGAGATCGTTAAAGTTGGTCTCTCTTTTTTTATAAGCGTTCGTATTGGTGTTGGCAAGGTTCTGACCAATGGTGTCAATTTTTTTCTGAAGCTGCCCCATTGTTACACTTGCTGTTAGCATTGCACGATTCATTGATCATACCCCCTAGTTGACACGACCGATTTCGTTGACCGTTTTTTCTAAGCTTTTATCATAGGCTTGGACAATTTTTTGGTTTGCTTCAAATGTCCGGTATGCCGTCATCATTTCTGTCATCGTTTGTTCGGGGTCCACGTTGGAACGCTCGATAAACTTTTGTTTTACTTGATAGGTAATGTCCGGATTATCAAGTGCGCTGGGCAGATTGCCACCCGCGCGGAATAGGCCGCTGCCTTCTTTTACAAGTTGATCCGGATTGTTGGCATAGGCCACTTGGATTTGCTGGCCCGTATCTTCGCCATCTTCGAGAAAACGGCCATCGGATGTTACTGTAAAATGATCGCCATAAACGACAATCGGCTCACCGTTTGTATCCACCACATAATTGCCATCCGTTGTTGTTAGATAGCCTTCACCATCAACCGTAAAATTTCCATTGCGGGTGTAGCGCGGCTCGCCATTGGCGTTTAAAACTTGAAAGAAAAGCGCACCCGGGCGGTTGGTTCGCGGGTTGTTAGGTAAGCTGCCGTCTACTAAAGCAAGGTCCGTTTCGTTACCGGTTTCCTGGATATCGCCTTGCTTAAATTTCGGCTGCGTTTCCTGCACATAGACACCTGTATTAATTGGTCCAACGGTATTGGCACCATTGAGCTGGAAATGTTTTTTGACCGGCAATGTTTTCGAATTCATGCTTGTGATCAGCATTTCAGGGAATGCTCTCAGTGAAGCTTGATCTGCTTTGAATCCTGGTGTATTGGCGTTCGCTAAGTTATTTGTCAGCATTTCTTGACGGCGCTGTTGGGCGAGCATGCCCGCTGCCGCTGTATAAAAACCTCGGAGCATTGGTATTTCCCCTTTCGTGGGACAGGGGGACAGGTTCACTGTCCCCGTTTACCGGATTATCTGGGACAGAGTACCTGTCCCCTTGTCCCGCTGCTTAGCCCCATCTTTTACTTGGAATTTTATCCATATTATCAAGCATGATACCAGTACCGATAGCAACGCAATCCATTGGATTATCTGCAATTAAAACTGGTACTTTTAGTTCTTCTGCAAGAAGATTATCAATACCGTGAAGCAGCGCACCGCCTCCCGTAAGGATGACACCGCGATCAATGATGTCTGCTGAAAGCTCTGGTGGCGTGCGTTCTAGAACACTCTTAGAAGCCTGGATAATCATGGACACTGGCTCACGTAATGCTTGTTCAATTTCTTCAGAATAAATCGTAATTGTACGTGGCAGTCCTGATACCATATCACGGCCGCGTATATCGATTTCCTCTTTACGTCCACCTGGAAATACAGTTGCGACGTTAATTTTGATATCCTCAGATGTTCTTTCACCAATTAACAGCTTGTACTTTCTTTTGACATAGTTAAGAATTTCCGCATCGAACTTGTCCCCAGCCATTTTAATAGAAGAGGCGGTGACAATATCGCCCATAGAAAGCACGGCAACATCTGTTGTTCCACCGCCAATATCTACAACCATGTTTCCACTTGGTTGAAAGATATCCATTCCTGCACCAATCGCAGCTACCTTCGGCTCTTCCTCAAGATACACTTTTTTCCCGCCGCTTTTTTCAGCAGCTTCTTTGATTGCTTTTCTCTCAACTGATGTAATATTAGTTGGGCAGCAGATTAGCATTCTTGGCTTTGCGAAAAATCCTTTTACATTAATTTTTTCAATAAAATACTTCAACATTGATTCTGTTACATCAAAATCGGCAATGACCCCATCTTTTAACGGGCGAATTGCAACAATATTTCCAGGTGTACGACCTACCATACGTCTTGCTTCTTCCCCAACTGCTAATGCACGGCCTGTGTTTCGGTCAATAGCGACAACAGATGGCTCGTTTAAGACGATTCCCTTTCCTTTCACATGGATCAGCACATTAGCTGTCCCCAAATCGATACCGATATCCCTAGCAATCATCAATTTAATATCCTCCTTAAACCATTCCATAAAAATGGACCGCTACTTTATCTCTAATAACATATTGTATCATAGTTGTATAGGGCTCGTCACTTCCGTTTGGGGATTCATTCGGGTAATTTTTGGTATAATTACACCTGAACTTCTGTACTATCTGTTTCAGCATCTGTTTTGTCTGATTTGTACTTCATTTTTGTTGCTTCACCACCCCGCAAGTGTCGTATTGATTTATGATAATCGAGGATCTCTTTTACTTCATTTGCAAGCTCGGGATTAATGTCTGGAAGTCGTTCTGTCAAATCCTTGTGGACAGTACTTTTGGAAACGCCAAATTCCTTCGCAATGACGCGAACTGTCTTCTTCGTCTCCACGATATACTTGCCAATCTTGATAGTACGCTCTTTGATGTAATCGTGCACACCACTCGCCTCCCTAAATTGGATGTGAGAAGTGTGAAATGAGACTTATGTGATTTTAACTTTCGAAGAGGAATCTAGGCATTTAGATGGCTCTGTACGGATACAGAACTGACCTTTGATTTCACTTGAAGCCTTCGAAGCTGCTCACTTTATGCGCTCACCTCAAACACTCTCTAAACATGGTTTGTATATATTTATTAGGGAACAAGTGGCATTATGCTAAAAAGTCAATAGGGACAAGAGAATTGTTGTAATTTTTTTATAAAATTGGGTTTTTGGAGTGGGGAGTGGGTGTGTCGGTGGTGGCGTTCGGACTGCTTTGGTGGTTTTTATGATGAGGGAGTCCATTATCTGGGCTTCGTTCGGACTCTCTTGCTTGAGCTGTCCCTATATCCCAGCCTTTTATTAGAAAGCTTATTAAACCGTTATCAGAACATTCTAATTTATATAGACAAGCTTCGCTAATTTTTTTAAAATAAACTTATAAAATAAGAAAGGATGTGTCCTATGTTTCTTAAAGAACGTTCCGAATCAGAGGAATTACTGACTTTGCGTTACTTAAACAGGCGTATAGATTTAACTACAAAGGAAAGGTTCCATTATTTAGCTCTTGAAAAGGGCTATGAAGGGGAACTGAAATTTGATCTACTTGCAAAATATCTCAAAGAAGAACGGTTTATTCTAAATGACTTGCTGCTGGAAGTAAACAACTCCCAATTTCAAATTGACTCAATATTAATATCACAGGAGGTTATTCACCTTTTAGATATAAAAAATTATGAAGGTGATTGTTACTTAGAATCGGACAAGCTATACTCCGTAATAACGGGTTACGAATATAAGAATCCTGTTAACCAGTTACAAAGATGCGCTACTCTATTCCGCCAATTTCTCCAAAGCCACAAGCTAAATTTCCTTGTTGAAGCATATGTAATTTTTATCAATCCAGAGTTCACCCTATATCAAGCCCCAAAAGACCAACCTATTATTTTACCAACCCAAGTCAATCGTTTTTTACGAGATTTAAATAAAATACCATCAACATTAAATGATAGCCACAAAAAACTTGCTCAAACATTACTTTCATCACATCAAACTAAAAACCGATTTATAACATTGCCTGGATACACTTATGACCAGTTGCAAAAAGGGGTGTATTGTAAGGGTTGTGGGTCTTCTCAGATTTCTATAAAGAATTCCAATTTTGTATGCAAAAATTGTGGAGACCAAGACAAGATTGAGCAAACCATTATGCGAAACGTGAAGGAATTTAAGCTTTTGTTTCCGGATAGAAAGATTACTACCAAGGAAATTTACGAGTGGTGCAATGTAGAATTATGTGAAAGGACGTTTCGCAGGGTTTTAAAGAAATACTTTACTCCATTTGGAGGCTCTAGACATACTTATTATGAGTAAATATATTTGTCTTTATGGTTTTGGGCTGACTCATACCTTTTCAGCTTTGTCTTGTCCGAATGCGGCACTCTTGCGGACTGCGTGACCATTTTTTATCTCGGTTAGTCCGTATGTGCTATAAATGTCAACACTATCATGCACACTTTTGCTTGCGTAAGGATGTACAAAATCACTCGTTTTCTTTCTCTAAATGATCCTTCAAACGATAAGAAGGCCCCACAATCGCAACGACAGTTGCGTGATGTAAAATTCGATCTAAAATGGCATTGGCAAGCTTTGGCTCTTGGAAAATCTCATCCCATGATTTGAAGTTTACATTTGTTGTTAAAATCGTACTGCGCTTTTCGTAACGCATATCAATGAGCTGGAAAAATAGCTTCGCATCTTCAGAATCAATAGGTAAATAGCCAATTTCATCGATAATTAATAGCTTGTATTTTGTATAATGTTTTAAGCGGCTCTCTAGGCGATTCTCAAGACGTGCCTTTTTCAGGTTTTGAATCAAATCATGGCACTTTATGAAATAGGTGCTTGTACGTTTCTTAGCTGCCGCAATTCCAATGGAGGTTGCCAAGTGGGTTTTTCCAACACCACTCGGACCCAAAAAGACGATATTCTCATTCTTCTCAATAAAACGAAGCGTTAAGAAATCTAAGATCTGTTGTTGATTAATGGTAGGTTGAAAAGCGAAATCAAAATCCTTAATTTCCTTTAAATGTGGGAACGCACCGACCTTCACCATCGATTGAACCATATTCTGTTCGCGTACATCTATTTCGTAATTCGTTAATTTGATGATTGTATCAATGATTGAAAGTTGATTGTTCACGCTGAAGTCTATGACTTCATTTAAATGCAATGTCATTTGCTTAAGCTTTAAATACTCTAAATTTTGTAATAGCTGTTGGTAATTCGTGGCCACTGGATTCATTATTGATACACCTCACCAATCGCTGCTAAATTTCGTTTTGCTAAATCATCAATATCAGGATAAGTAGGCGTTGAAACCCCTAAAGATTCTTGATAATGCGCTTCCTGATAATTTAATTTCTTGTGACTTATAGGATGTTGTGCAATCAGCTTCGTGTTATAATAAATCCATAATTGATCATCATACACTTGTAATCCTACATTCTTTCCTTGGTACTTCGCTGGTACCGAGTATTGATTGGATTTGTAGGAAATCATGTTGGAAGCATTGACTTTTACAAGCGTATGTTTGATGCGATAAGAATCTCTTATTTTGTCAGTTGGTAGCTGGTGTAAGAGGTTCTTTTCTTTTTGGAATTCAAGGATTGGTATTTTTCCTGTACCTTGATGCACCTCGTGATTCAATCGGTGGCATAAATCTTGTACAAATTGATGTAGTTCCTCTAATGTTAACTGACCTTGGTAAGCATGGATTTCATCTAATAATTTCATGGTGGTTTCAACTTTCCCTTTCGTACGTGGTCGCCCTGCGATACAAGGCTTTACTTTAAACCCAAAATCCTTTGCGAATTGTTCAAACTTGGCATTTATTTTCCCTGGAAAATGCTCTGTTCTTGCTTCATCCATTACCGTTTTCATGTTGTCCGTAACGAGCTCATCTGGTACACCCCCAAATGCTTCAAATGCCTCTGTTAAAAACGAAAATAAAACACTTTGAGATTTTGAAATACTTAAATAAAATGTACGTAACCGGGAGCACGAAAGCAGTAGTACCGCAACATTCACTTCTACTTGTTCCCCATCTTTTGTTTCAAATGGAATACTTTCTTTCCAATCTAGCTGTGCTTGCTTCCCAGCTGGTGTTTCAAAACGAGCGGTTCCTGTAGGGACTGCAATCGGCTTGTCTTCCTCAAAGTAGGCATTAAACTCAGGCGTTTTTGCAATATAGGCTCGAAAAGTAGAGGCAGCACAATCAAGACCATGATTGTCCTTTAGATATTGCCAAAGCACTCGACGGTAATAAAATTTCTGTTTGGAATCCTCTGAAAGAAGTGCGGCTATGATGGGATAGTACTCATCAATTTTGGAAGACTTCTCCCTCTTACGCTTCGGCATAAAACCATTTAGATATTTTTCAATCGTTCTCCGATCCACACCTAATTCTCTTGCTAATTGACTTTTATTGATTTTCATTTTTAAATGCTCCATTACTTGTTTAAATTTTGGTAAGTCTATAAGACTCTTAATCTCAAAATCTGTTTCAACATTTAAAGTTATGTACATACTAATCACCCCAGGATTAGTATGTAAAACAATGTCAATTTTGTACATAGTTATTCAAGCAAGAGTGTGCATTATTAAAATATCATTTTTAGTATGTGCCTTGCTTGCGGACTCGATTTCACTTTTTGCCACCTCGCCTTGTCCGTTTGAAACCCGCTTGCGGACTCGATTGCCCTTTTGCCTCCTCGCCTTCTCCGTTTGAAACCCGCTTGCGGACTCGATTTCGCTTTTGCCTCCTCGCCTTGTCCGTTTGAAACCCGCTTACGGACTCGATTTCGCTTTTGTTGCCTCACCCTGTCCGTTTGAAACCCGCTTACGGACTCGATTTCACTTTTGTTGCCTCACCCTGTCCGTTTGGAACCCGCTTACGGACTCGATTTCACTTTTGCCTCCTCACCCTGTCCGTTTGGAACCCTCTTGCGGACTCCATTGCTCTTTTGCCACCCCACCTTGTCCATTTGAAGCTCTCTTGCGGACTCCATTGCCCTTTTGCCTCCTCGCCTTGTCCGTTTGAAACCCGCTTGCGGACTCGATTTCACTTTTGCCTCCTCACCCTGTCCGTTTGGAACCCTCTTGCGGACTCGATTTCGCTTTTGTTGCCCCACCTTGTCCATTTGAAGCTCTCTTGCGGACTCGATTGCCCTTTTGCCTCCTCGCCTTGTCCGTTTGAAGCTCTCTTGCAGACTCGATTGCCCTTTTGCTACCCCGCCTTGTCCGTTTGAAACCCGCTTGCGGACTCAATTTCACTTTTGTTGCCTCGCCTTGTCTGTATGCCGCACTTTCTCGGACTCAAATTGCCTATTACTTTTTTGACCTGTTTGATTAGTCACAATCATTTCTTTTATGTTTTGGTTTCTTTAGCGTAGTTTTTAGAGTGTGCACCCCACTGATCAACACTTGTGACATGATAATAATGCATAAGCATTATAAGAGATTAATAAGTAAAAAAGTGGCTACTTGGATTGAACCAAAAGCCACTTTTCTTTTCAAAACGATATCGTCCTTGCATCCGCATCACTATACCGCAGCAGTTCGCCCCAGGTTTTGTAGCCGCGGTCGATAAATTGCTGTAGGAGCTCGCTGAATAGGTAAGCGGTTGTGAGCGCATCACCGAGGGCGGTGTGTCTTTCGTATATTCGCGTGCCGAATTCCTTCGCGTATCTTTCTAGATCGCGCATATCCCAGGATGGGCTTAAGAAGCCGATGACATTTAATGTATCGATTAATTTTGGTTTTTTAAACACTTGCTTGGCTCGTCTAATTTCTTGTCGCAGTACCATTTCGTCAAAAGCAACATAATGACCAACCAGGGCGGCACTTTCGTTGCTTTTTATAAAATCAAAGTAGGAAAAGATAGCCTCCATGGACTCCGGTGCCTGTTTGACCTTCTCATCCGTAATACCAGTCAACTCCGTTATGACCGATGGAATCCCGCGGTTTGGCTTCACAAATGTTTGGAATGTATTTTTTTCCAACACCTCGAACCCTTTCATTTGAACTGCACCAATTTCAATTAACCGGTCTGTTGTAGCGACTTGAAAGCCGGTCGTCTCAGTGTCGAAGATTGTAAACGAAACCTCAGTGATGGGTGTTGATAATGGCAGTGTTTCCTTCAATGGACAGATACAAGATTTTTTTAACCAAAACAATCGTGGATCCCCCCTATTCGATTGCCGTTTCTTTTTGATTTAGGTAAAAATGTTGCAGTTGTTGCGCTTTGTTGGCAAGTTCCCCCTATTGTGGCCTGACACCTATCATGTAGCGATTGCCTGCCCCTACAGTTTAGACAATAGGAAAAATTGCAAGGCACGTATTGCTTTTAACATATTGATCAGTTCATCTCTCTCCCAGCTACGCAATGCTGTTATTTCAATTTCGGTAGTGCTATGTTCCCCTTTGAGATGTTTTTCCCATGACGTTTTGATGCGTGTTTTCAGGGCGATTTCGTATGCATAGCGTAGATCCTCTGAAAAGCTTTCGTATAAGGCCTTTTTCCTGACTAGTTCGTTTAAGAGCTGCAGGGATGTGCCTTCAATGATGCCGTGCTGTGCGCCTAACACTTGCAGGCAATGGTGTAATGGGAAAAGAGCATGCTTCTTGATATCGATTACTTTTTTCTTTGCTTTGAACATGCTTAAGAATGATTGATCGATTTGTGGAACTAGTTTTTCCCGCTCTTGCTGGGCCATATAATAAATGAACGTCTTGGAAACCTCCAATTTGTTTTGGACCATTTCGACGAATTGTTCATTTAGGGAATCGTCTCCGTATAAAAAGCGAAATGATAAAAAGTTTTGCCCTAATAAAATTTGATCATCGGTTGTTTTTAATGCCCACTGATGGAGCCTCTCTTTCCAATCTGATACCGATCCGCTCCAATTGGGGTTATTGGACATCATCTTGCCTTTACATAATGAATAACCAGCCCGCTCCAAGTGCCGGACGATTACCTCGCCTAGCAAAGAGAAATAGTCTGCTATCGATTTCTTCTCGCTTGCATCGCTATCAGCATAGACAAGAAAGTGATCCTGGTCTGTAAGCATAAACTGCTCGCCTCTAGCACCGCTACCCATTAAGTACCATGAAAATGGCACGGGCGGGCTGCCTTTTCCCAGCATTGCCAACGATTCCACAGCCAAACTTACACAACGCCGGACAAGGCGGTCATAGAGCTTTGTAATGATTTCAAGCATATGAATGGTTGAAATTTCATCGTTTATTAAGCTTGAAAGGACATCATAGATGGCATTTTTCACCGATGGCAAGCTTTCATAGGAGGCCTGTTCGATTTTTTTTAAAATATCCATTTGCCCGCGATTTTTCTTAGCAAGCAAATTGGAAAGCGTGACGACTCCGACAACCCGTTCCTCCTCAACAACCGGCAAATGCTTCACGCCATTTGTGTAAAATGCCGATAGGGCTTCGTAATAATAGGCATTGCGTGTGATTGTCAGTGGGCTTGCAGTCATGACATCCTTTGCAAGCAGCTCCTTTGAGACATTTCCTGTTTGAGCAACAACACGACGAACAAGGTCTTTATCTGTAATAATACCTAGCAGTTTATTGTTTTCATCCACAACAATGACAGATCCGATTGTGTTTTCTATCATTTTTTGTGCCGCACTTTGTACTGTTTCATGCTCTGCAATGGTAATGACCGGCTCGCTCATTAAGTCTTGGACACGGCGGACAAACGGCTCACTTTCGCCCCATTCACCTGCTAGCTTCACTTGTTCTGCCAGTGATGAATATATGTCTCTTAATCGAACTGCCACTTTTCGAAGTACAAATTCACGGACCTGCTCATCATCCCATCTTTTTTCAACAACCGAATAAGGGATTTTCAGACCATATAAATCCTCAACTGCTTCTACTTGAACAGTCAGGGATTGAGGGTGATCATCCAGTTCACCTAAAAAGCTGGCTAAGCCGGAAAAGCCAATCATTTCATTCTGCTGCAGTACTTCGAGGATTTCCTTTCTGCCATTTTCCCCAATAAAAACTTCGGCCACACCGTTTAGGATGAGCAACAGTCCTTCTCGATGTGTCTTGCCGTAAAGCACCCGCTCCGCTTTTCTATAAAATTTCAATTCACATTCTTCCATTAATAATAAAAATTGTTCTTTCGATGTACCTGAAAAAAGCGGATGTTTATGCACCTGTTCATAGAGTTCTAGTTTGTTATGAACATTCATCGGCTTCACCACCTTCATGCTAATAGGAAATTAGTTTTGGAAGCAGAGCATCTGTCCTCGTGCTTCAACTTCAGTTCATATATGCGGAAAAAGCGAGATCACTATTTCTATTATTTGAGGTAACAAAAAGCAGCGCCCATCTAGCTTCCATTATTTAGGGAAACAAAAAGAACCGTCCCCAGTGTTTCCAAAAAGAAAACCCTCATGCATGGTTATGGAAGAGGGTTTTCAGTTTGCTATTCATTTAATTAATTAGCCAATTTCTCTGTAACCAGTTTGTGCTTTAAATTCAACTTCTGCGAATTTCTTCTCATCGCGTTCAGCCGACAATAGTGAGCCAACGATACCCGCGATGAAGCCAAGTGGCACGGAGATAATAGCTGGATTTGTTAATGGGAAGATTGGATTCCCGACAAGTAATGTTGCTCCTTCTGTAGGGCTTAATACGCTTGGACTGATGGCAACAAGAACAAGTGATGAAACAAGACCTACTACCATTGAAGCAATTGCACCTGTAGTATTGAATTTTTTCCAGTAAATTGTGAATAGAATTGTTGGTAGATTCGCTGCTGCAGCGATACAGAATGCAAGTGATACTAGGAATGCTACGTTCATTTTTTCTGCACCAAGGGCTACAATGATAGAGAATACAGCGATTCCTAAAGATGCAAAGCGGGCTGCTTTTACTTGCTCTTTTTCTGTTACATTCCCTTTTTTAATAATTTGTCCGTAAAGGTCATGGGCAACAGCTGATGCTCCTGATAATACAAGTCCGGCAACTACCGCTAGAATTGTTGCAAACGCTACGGCTGAAACGAATGCTTCAAGTACAGGTCCGCCAAGTGCGCCTGCAAGCATTGGAGCGGCCATATTTCCAGCTGCGTTTTCAGCAATAATCGCATCTGCGCCAACGAATTTCGCAGCACCAAAACCTAAGAAGATTGTTAATACATAGAATATACCGATGATCCATGTTGCAGAAATTACAGATGAACGAGCTGTCTTCGCGTCTTTAACAGTAAAGAAACGCATTAGAATATGTGGTAAACCTGCAGTACCTAAAATAAGTGCAATAAGAACTGAAATTAAATCAAGTGGGTTTTTGTATTTTACACCAGAGTGTAAATACGCTTCACCATGTGGTGTTGCTGTTGACATATCGTTAAACATTTGGACAAGACTAAAGTCAAACTTCATGAATACTAGGAAGGAAATAACCACCGTTCCTGCCATTAGTAGACCGGCTTTGATGATTTGCACCCAGCTTGTACCAGTCATACCGCCGAATAATACGTAAATCGTCATCATAATACCAACTAGAATAACTGCATAAGTATAATCAATACCGAATAGAAGCTTAATAAGCGCTCCTGCTCCAACAAGCTGTGCAAGCATGTAGAAAATTACGATTGTGATTGTATTAAAGGCTGCTGCACCACGAACTTTTGGTGCCGAAAAACGTGATGCAATCATATCTGCCATCGTATATTTTCCAAGGTTACGCATTGGCTCTGCCACAAGGAATAATACAACTAGATATGCCACAAGCCACCCAATACTATAGTAAAAGCCATCATATCCACTTAAAGAAATAGCTCCTGCAATTCCTAAAAATGACGCAGCTGATAAGTAGTCCCCCGCTATCGCCATACCATTTTGCCAACCGGTTAAAGAACCCCCAGCTGTATAAAATTCACTGGCCGTTTTTGTTCTTTTTGCTGCCCAATAAGTGATTACTAACGTTAAAGCAATTACACCAAGAAAGATAGCTATTGAAATAATGTTCAAGTACAACGCCCCCCTTTATATTTTTCTACCTTATTTAAGAATGTTTTTTGCAATAATTTCTTCCGCATCTTTATCGAAGCTTGAAGACTTCTTCAGATAGATTGTTGCAAATGCCCAAGTCATAATAAACATTCCAAAAGAGTAAATCCATGTCCACGTAATCCAGCCAACGGCTTTCGTTTCAAGAACATGTGTATATCCTGTTAAAATCGGAAGTAAAAAGTAAGCTACCATGAAGAAAACAACATAAGGTGTCATAAATGCATTTTTACGTTTAACCATCGCCGTAAATTCTGGAGTTTGTACTAATCTTTCGTAATCCACGTTGCTTGAACTCGTCTCCTTGCGAGCAGTACTACTCATCAACTCAACCCCTTTTCTTTTTTGTGATTTCCCCTTAAAACATTCTCCCAAATTCGTTTCTTACACCTTTACACCTAACCCCTTTGTTCCTCACCTCCTTAAAGGTAGTCCCATATCAAACCATGTATACCCTTTCTAGAGGCTTCACGATTTTGTTGGTTACATTCCATCATATGCTAGTTCTCTATCAAACATTCTCTATTAGACAAGTTTTTATAAAAATCTTACATGTAAGCGTATACAAGACTTCATAGAAAATTAAAATTTTACATGGGTAACCTGGCTAACTTTTTGTCAGTATAGCTTTACATAAATTTAAAAAGTTGTAAGTAATTTTTAGAAAATTCTTATATCTGTATTATTCCAGACTCTGGAGTCTACCGTCAAGTGTTTTTTTATAAATTACTTATATTTTTTTGTCGAATAGCGTCATTGTCACTTTTTTCAGATTGGATCAACGAAGGTTATGCTTGTTAGATTTTGGGTATTCATTTTATTAGGATAATAATTTCAGAGTATTGGAACAGGTTCATAGTGGGCGTTCTAAGTTAGGTTTGCTCTCTTTGGCTCTGTATTTTGTATAAAGAAAGCATAATCACTAGAATTGACCATTGAATTTTAGCGGTTTGCCTTGATTTTTATAGTGCAAATATACCAATCGGATATATAGTCCATTTGTATTATTAAATAATATTTTGTGTCGGAGAGCTTTCACTTGATTTTTTTTCAAAAAAAATAGACCTTGAAGCTCCAAGGTCCTTGTATTTTGTATTAAGCTTGTGGCGTGCTGAGATCAGCGTTTTCTTCTGTTTTCGTATTTGAAGTTTTGTCCTCTGGTTTGCTAGAGGATTGATCTTTCATATCATCAGCAGGCTGTGGCTGTTCTGTTTGCTCAGGTTGTTCCACTTGTTCAGGTTGTGTTGCGTTATCAGTTGAATCTGTTGTGCCTTCTTCTTTCGGCTGTTGGGCAGCTTCTTCTGTTTTCGCCTTTTGCTCGTTTACCTTGTTTTCAATTGATGAAAGTGGTTTGTTGAAAAACTCATTTGGGTTTACAGGCTCATTGTTTTGACGAATTTCAAAATGAACATGTACGCCAGCGTCCTTATTGTATACGCTAGTGCCAGCTGTACCAATGACTTCGCCCTGATCTACCGTTGCACCTGCTTCCACATGCATTTCACCTAAACTTTGATAGAATGTTGTTACACCATTTTCATGCTCGATTTCTACTACATTTCCTAGAATTGAATCGTTTTCCGCTCTAACTACCGTTCCACTTAAGGATGCAACTACGTCAAAGCTTTCGCCATTTTCTTGGGCGATATCAATGCCAGTGCTAGGATAATACGTATTATTATAGAAAACGAGTGCGGCTTCTTGTTTATCACTGGATGCACCAACATCATAGAAATCCTTCTTAATGACGACTGATTTCTCATCCATTACAGGCATTTTGAAGTTTTCCTCTACTGCGTTAACAGGAACAGCTTCTTGGCTACTGTAATCCGTTACTTGATTATTTGCTACATTTGGAGTCTTTTCTGCTTCATTGTCTTGACCAAATAGACTGCCTGTAGCCGCTTGGTACCAAAGAACTCCTGTTAAAATTAAGGCTGCACTTCCAATGTAAATTGATGGTAACACCCATTTCTTTCTAATAACACGTTTCAACTTTGAATCTAGAGAAGTAATTTTTTCTTCCTCTCTCATTTATCATCACCTCAGCAATCAGTTTGAGCAAATTTACTAGATTCTATACGTGGCGGTAAAAAAGTTTTTTGAATTATTTTTCGACAAAATAGCAGAAAATATACATGAAGCCGGAAAATTTGTTTTTGTTGAGGTTGGAATAATTTTGCGAAGGGTGGATTTGTAGTCTTGTAGCACTACTTCCATATATTGGCTGAATTGATTGAATTTTTAAAAATTTTCTACGAGTTTACACCTTTTTGTGCAAAACGCTTGGGGATTTGTTTTCGATTGCTGTATGATTGGTTTATGAGTTGGCATATACCTTATTTCTATAAATGATTTTGAACGGCAAGGGGGGTGGAATTATGGATACGAAGTATGCTAAGCGCATTGAATTGTATGGTACTTGCGTGGATAACTTCGAGATAGACGCTTTTCAATCTGTTGATATGTTACATAGAAGAAGCAAATTGGAAAATGTAATTCACGAACTTACTGATGATGAAAAATTAAAGTTGTGGAATTATGATTTGAAGTTAATAGAAAATGCCAAATTAATGGCTGAGCATATAAAAGATGTGTATGATTTTTCAGTTTCAGATAAACCGCTAAGTGAGTGGTGGTGGCATTTGGATTTGGTTGCGAATGGCAAGCTTCCTATTGATTTGGATGTTGAGGGTGAAGTAGAAGAAGTATAATGTTTAGTTTGATGAGGGGGCAATCCGTTACTGGATTGGCCTTTTTCTTTTTGGGGTGAAGTGGGTACTAGTTTTGCGTGACAGTTTTTCCAGTTTAATACCTGCTTTGGGCACGTGAGACGGGCTTGCGTTCCCGAGCTTAGCATCTTACCCGGATCCCGGGGATGCAAGAGGCTCTTGCGTTACCACTTTCCTCCTTTGATATCCGCTTTGGGCACGTAAGATGATGTTGCGTTACTGTTTTCCTGCCTTTACTCCTCCTTCGGGTACGTGAGACCGCCTTGCGTTCCCTTCTTCCTGCCTTTACTCCTACTTCGGGCACGTGAGACCACCTTGCGTTCCCTTCTTCCTGCCTTTACTCCTCCTTCGGGTACGTGAGACCACCTTGCGTTCCCTTCTTCCTGCCTTTACTACTGTTTTGGGTAGGCAAGACAATCTTGTATAATCCTCCACCCTCCCACAATCGTGGTCGTTGAAGTCATGCAAACGGACCCGGCCTCATATATAGCATCAATTTAGCACCTTGCTCCTTTTGGTGACGATTAACACAAGTTATCTATTATCAAATAAGATTACTACTCTTTTTGATGATGATAAAAGCCGGTTATAACCAGCAAATCTGCTTTTGGCCCCTCTTTGTGTTGATAGAGCCACGTTATCTATTATCAAATTGGTTCACAGTTCCTTTTGGTGATGTTAAATGCCGGTTATTTGCTATCAAGTAGGTACTGGGACAAGGTTCTAGTGCCCGCCCGCAATCATTTTTACCGGACACGGGTACTAGGTTGCTACTCTAGTTCCCGCTTTGGCTTTTTTTACGTAATACGGGCGCTACCCTCCCGCGGTAGTTCCCACTTCGGCTCTTTTCTTCATATTGCGGGCACTACTCTCCCACGGTAGTTACCGTATCTGCTTTTTTTTGCGTAGTACGGGCACTACTTTCCCGCGGTAGTTCCCACTTCGGCTCTTTTCTTCATATTACGGGCGCTACTCTCCCGCAGTAGTTCCCGCTTCGGCTCTTTTTTTCATAGTACGGGCGCTACTCTCCCGCGGTAGTTACCGCTTCGGCTCTTTTTTCCATATTGCGGGCGCTACTCTCCCGCGGTAGTTACCGATTCAGCTCTTTTATAAGCAAAGCAGGCACTTAGCAATGGGCTTCCTCTTATGATAATTAAAGCCGGGGTACCTTACTTTACGATTAACCGGCAACACGCAATGAATTCTGGCATCGGCCAGCGGCAAATAGCAAAAAAACACAAAAAGAAGCCCCCTATTTGGAGGCTCCCCTATTCCAGCTATCATGCTATTACTGCTTCGCCACAAGCACATCCTTTAAGAACGGTTCGGCGCTTGAGATGTTGGTGCCTTTGTAGTAGTGTATGATGATGTCCTTGAATGATTTGCCTTCGGTAGCCATGCCGTTTGCGCCGTATTGGCTCATGCCGACGCCGTGGCCGTAGCCTTTTGTTGTAATGACGACATTGTTGCCTTGTTTTTTCCATGTGAAGTCGGTTGAGCGCAGTTCTAGCTTTTCGCGAATTTCACGACCGTCGAATGTTTTGTCATTGATTTTGACTTTGGCTACACGGTTGCCTGCTGTTCGTGATACGATTTCGCCGATTTTGTCGGAGGTTACTTTTACGCCCAGCTTCTTTTCAAAGTCGGCAACGGACACAACCACTTTATCCTTAAATTTAGGGGATATTTTATCCCATGGGCTTTCGACACTCCTTAGGTAAGGAAATGAGTTTTTCCAGTAATCTTCGGAGTTTTCGGTATAACCATTGCTTGTTGAAAAGAAGGATGCTGTGATCGGCTCATTGTTGTACGTGATGATCTGCCCTTTTGTCGCTTCTACGGCTTCTGTGATGCGGGCCATTTTCCAGTCATAATTCGCTGGTCCCCAAGCGGCACGCAGCTCCTCTGGGCTTTTATAAACCTGGTGCATCACTGTATCCGTTACGACTGCCCCCTTTGGAGCACTGATTGGTTCGTCACCTAATAATTGTCGAATGATATAAGTGCGGGCGGTTAACGCTTGCGCCTTGAGAGCCTCGAGTTCAAACTCTGCTGGCATTTCAGATGCAACAACTCCCTTTACATATTCCTCCAACGGAATATTGGCGATTTTCTTTGTTTTGCTACGATAGACAGCAACTTCAATTGCTGGCTCTGAAGCGGTTGGATTTTGCTGCGTTACAGTGGCTGGTACTGTGGTTTTATTCACTTGAAGTGTATGTTTTTCCTGTGTAAAGGGTAATACTAATAAAGTTGGAATTAATAATATGATTGCAAAAAGTATGGCTCCAAGAAGAACTAGTGGCTTGATTCGTGACATTGTTTCATCCTCCATATAAGTAGTTGCTACATAACTAAAATATGGGAATGGACAAGTGTTTAGAACATAAATCGTTTGTTTTCATGTTTGCTATCTAAATTTTCGCCATACGCTCGACATATTCTTTTTTTAGAATAAAAAAAGAAGCCAGTGCATTGGCTCCTTTTCTCATATATCGTATCCATTAAGCCAGGTTTGACCTAATGTTCACGATATTGCTTGATTTTGTGATGGTTTCTTCATTTATTCTTTCAATGTCTGCACCGAGGTTTGCTAATTTTTCTGCAAAATTATAATAGCCGCGATCTAAATGTTTCAGCTCAACAACGCGTGTATAACCTTCTGCGACAAGACCTGCGAGTATTAGTGCCGCTGCTGCACGAAGATCGGTTGCAGCTACTTCAGCCCCTTGTAGATTAGCAGGACCATTTATGATTGCCGAACGGCCTTCAATTTTGATATCACTGTTCATTCGACGGAATTCTTCAACATGCATGTATCGATTTTCAAAAACCGTTTCTGTGATCATGCTTGTTCCTTCTGCTCGTAAAAGCAGCGCCATCATTTGAGATTGCATATCTGTAGGAAATCCTGGATATGGCATTGTTTTAAAATCTACAGCCTTGAGTCGTTCTGGCCCTATTACACGAATGCCATCCTCTTTTTCTTCAAAATGAACGCCCATCTCTTCCATTTTTGCAATTAAAGCCGTTAAGTGTTCGGGAACAGCACCCTTTACAATGACATCACCTTGCGTGATTGCTGCTGCAATCATAAATGTACCTGCCTCTATACGGTCAGGTATGATTGTATGGTGAGCACCTACCAGCTTGTTTACACCATCAATTCGAATCGTACCAGTACCGGCACCTCTCACCTTAGCGCCCATTGCATTAAGGAAGTTTGCTAAATCAACGATTTCAGGCTCTTTCGCAACGTTTTCCATCGTTGTTGTACCTTCGGCAAGCACTGCCGCCATCATGATATTCTCAGTAGCACCAACGCTTGGAAAGTCTAAATATATTTTGGCGCCACGAAGTCGGCCGTCAACCTTTGCCTCTAGGAACCCGTTGCCTACTTGAACGGTTGCTCCCATTGCTTCGAAGCCTTTTAAATGCTGATCAATTGGTCGAGACCCAATGGCACATCCGCCTGGTAATGCCACACGTGCATGACCCACGCGGGCCAACAATGGTCCCATTACAAGTACAGAGGCACGCATTTTACGTACATATTCAAATGGAGCTTCAGTCAATAATGGTCTAGAAGCGTCAACTTGAATCATGTTATTTTGAAATGAAACCTCTGTGTTTAAAAGTCGCAAAACTTCATTGATTGTGTAAACATCTGCAAGAGAAGGGACATCATAAATATAACTTTTTCCTTCACTAGCTAGTAAACTTGCTGCGATGACAGGCAGTACAGCATTCTTGGCACCTTCTACTTTGACAGTACCGGATAACCGCCTCCCACCACGGACGATGATTTTATCCAAGGTATTCCCCTCCGCGTCCATTATCTATATATTAATATTCAGATGTGATGATTGGTGTGCCAATTACGACTGTAGTTGGGGCGCCCAATCCTGAGTTACGTAAAGCTATTTGTATATTCATTTCCTTATTTTTCTCAGGAATGCTGTTCTTCCAATTCTCAGTATATGCAGATACCGAGACAAATGCCTCTTCTTCTAGTGACTCGATTGGATTCGCGGAAAAATCCTTTAGTATGGTAAGGGCTTGACTATACAAAACACCATTAATCTTACCACCATATTGTCCATTAGCACAAGAGAAAATTTGAGGATTTTTGTCGAACATTGTATTTATTTTAGATTGAAATGTTGCTGCTTGTTCAAGCCACATTTTAGGCTTCCATGTTTCTCCTTTAGACACATATATAAGATACGTGTTGAGTTGATCTTTATGGGGGTAGGCGACATAAATTATTTGTTCTTTTAATGCTGTTTTGTTGTTCATTAGGGCTTTGTCATCCGTCGTTCCAACTGTTTTATACATGCCTTTTTCTTTAGTTTGCACCCATTTTAAGCTTGGGTTTTGCTCTTTTAACTCCTCAACTTTTGCTTGATATTTTTGTTGATTCATTAAAACAGTATTGTCCTCGCGCGCATAAATGGTCCACTCGTTGACCTTGATGTCATGCTTGTTCATCACATCAATGATTTCCTGCAACTGCTGAATAGCTTCATCTGCGGCACCGATTACTTGACCGTTCCCGTGCCCATTCATTTGAAAAAACATAACAAACATAAATGTAAAAAGAACAAAGATTTGCTTATTCATTTCGAGTTCTCCTTCTCCCTTATGGATGGTACTTTTTCATCTTGTTTGTAGCGATTCGGTTGCACCATCGGTTATCTCTATATTTTTAATGTCATTTAGTTTAGTCACCTACGTGATTCTATACTTACAGTGTTGCCAGTTCACGTGGTAACATACGTGGAAGAAGTCGTCAGTTCTCGACACGGATAAATTGTGAAGTTGTAGGAAATAATATGTTTGGTTATTTAGTCACACTTCTAACATGATATGAGTTTGCTAGGGGAATATGCTCGGGAAAAAAATAGCTGCAGCTTTTAAAACAAAAACTGCAGCTGCTGTGCCCAAATGAGGTAGTCTAGAAAGAATTTGCTTACGGCTGATCCAATCGCTATGGTTAATAGAATCATTAATACTTTGGCATGGCCGGTTTTGCCGGGCTTGATTAATAGGTCAATCCGCAACCCTTGTAGTGTCCACCACGTTATGGCGAAAAATAGTAAATGCACAATGATGCTGACGGCTGCTTGCTGGCTATAGTTTGCGAACATTATTTTTTCAACCCTCCTACTTACAAAAAAGCGACTCACGCACGTGAGTCGCTTTCATTTTTATACCTTATTAAATACCAAGCACTTTATAGAAGAAGTCAACCGCTAAGTTTGGTGCAACACCAAACAGGATTGTCCCAACTACGCAAAGCGCAACAACTACCATGATACCGCTTGGCAGTTTAATCTTCATTGGCTCGTGTGCATCAGTTGGTGGTACAAGGAACATTTGCTTCATCACGCTGAAATAGTAGAAGTAAGAGATGACGGTTGTACCCATCATGATGCTTACTAGTACTAGATGGCCTGGGAATGGTCCCATTGATGTAATTGGGCCTAAGGCACCGATGAAGATGTCCAATTTACCGATGAATCCAGCTGTGCCTGGAATTCCGGCTAATGATAATAGGAAGATTGCCATCGCTACTGCGACAATTGGTGCGCGTTTGTACAAGCCGGCAAAGCTTGAAATTTCCTCGCTGCCCATTTTTTCAGTAACCACTTGTAATACAGCAAACATACCTAAGTTCATTAGTAAGTATGCTACTAAATAGAACCAAATGCTTTCCAACCAAAGTGGTGATAAAGCAACAAACGGTACTAATAAGTAGCCGGCATGGGCAATCGCAGAATAAGCGAACAAGCGCTTGATGTTCGTTTGCTTTAAAGCGATCGTATTACCGACAATCATTGTGATGGCAGCTAGAACGGCAATGATTGGTTTCATTGACCATAGCATGTTGTAATCGCCCGCATGAAGTCCTGGTGTGCTGTTGAAAGCACCTAGGAAGATACGAATGATGATTACAAAACCAGCTGTTTTTGATACAACACTCAAGAATGCTGTAACAGGTGTTGGTGCACCTTGGTAAACGTCTGGTGCCCACATTTGATATGGCACTGTTGCAATTTTAAAGGATAAACCAACGAATGAAATAATAAACGCTAGACCGACTAGATTTAATAATTTGCCGCTGTGTAAATTGGCTGTTGCCATGCCGATTTCATATACATTTGTTGTTCCTGTTAATCCGTATAGATAACTGAAACCAAATAAGATGATGGCTGTTGAAATTGATCCATTTACAATATATTTCATAGCAGATTCGTTTGACTGTAAATTCGTTTTGCGTAAGCCTGCTAAGATATAGGATGAAATAGAAAGTAACTCAAGGCCAATAAATAATGTAATTAAATCAGCGCTTGAAGCCATATACATGGCACCTAAGCACGCTGTTAAAATAAGATAGAAAAATTCACCGCGATAGCGTAAGCCGTCTTTTGGCTGATAACCGATTCCTAGTAAAAGTACAAACGCTGTACCCACTAAGAAGATGATTTTAAATACGGTTGCGAATGGGTCAAATACATACGTGCCAAATAAAATATCGGCAGGCTTTTGACCAATTTGACCAATGACTAAAACCAACGCAATGACAATACCGGCAACACCTAGCCAGCCTAACACATTGCGGCTTTTATTTTTATCCATAAATAAATCTATGAGTGATAAAAGGATAGCTGTACCAAGAATCACGTATTCCGGAGCCATAAGTCCCCATTTAAAGCTTAACAGTGTCTCTAGATCCATATCAGCTTACCCCCCTATCCCTAAAGTTATAGTTTCAAGCGTCATCGCAATCGCACTTGTAAGAATATTAGGGTAGACACCGATCAGAATAATAAACGCCAACAATACAAGAACCGGTACATATTCAACTGAACGCATATCTGAAACCCCTGTAAAACGAGTGCTTGTAGCGCCAAATGTAATTCCAAGTACTGCTCTTAAAAGGTAAGCAGCTGTGATGATAATACCTAAACATCCAACCGCCGCAACAGCTGGCATTGCTTTAAATAAGCCTAAGAAGGCTGTAAATTCACTAATAAATCCTGACATGCCTGGTAGTCCAAGCGAAGCCATTGCTGCCGCTAAGAAGAAGCCGGCTGTGATAGGCATTACTTTTGCAATACCACCTAAAGCATCGATTGTTGTTGTTCCCGTACGTTCATATAAAATACCAACGATAAAGAACAACAAGGCTGAAATTAAACCGTGGGAAATGACTTGGAAAATCGCTCCTTGAACACCTTCTGTATTCATTGCACCTAAACCAATTAAAACAATTCCCATATGTGAAATACTTGAATATGCAAGCACCATTCTGAAGTCTTTTTGAACAAGTGCTAAGAAGGCACCGTACAATAAGTTGACTACACCTAGAACTGCGATTAGGACTGATAAACGTCCGAACTCAGCAGGGAATAGGTTGAAAGCAAATGTGATTAAACCGTACGCACCGATTTTTAACAAAATCCCTGAGTGAATCATAACAGTTGGGATTGGTGCTTGCGCGTGCACTGTCAACATCCATGAATGCAATGGGAAAATCGGAAGCTTTACACCAAAGGCAATCAATAAAGCGATCAAACAGCCCATTTTAAAGGCTGGTGTAATGCCCACTGTTGCAAGTGCTTTTGGATCTGCCGCCATGATTGTTTTTAACTCTTCAATATTGGCAGTCCCTGTTTTTGCTAAAAGCAGCGAGAATACAACTAACAAAATCGCGGAACCAAAGCCGTTATAGATTAAGAAATTGTATGCTGCCTTCATTCTTTCGTCATAACCCCACTTACCAACTAAGAAGAAGGTTGGGATTAACGTAATTTCAAAGAAGATAAAGAATAATACTGTGTTTTGTGCTGCAAACACGCCGAGCATACCAAGTTCAAGAAGTAGGAAGAGCATGAAGAAGCCTTTCCATTCTTTCTTAATATAGATGGATGCAACGGCTGCAAGTGTTGCGACAACAGTTGTTAATAGAATTAGGACTAAAGATAAACCATTTACGCCTAATTCATAATTGATTGTAAATGGGAAATCCCCAGCTAAGTTAAAGGACATCCAATTTACTTTCTCAGCAAGCTGGATCGCCTTTTCATTAAAATCAAACTGACCGTAGGCGGCAAAAGCTAAGAATAAAGGCACTAATGTCGCTAAAAAGCCAATCGCTTTGATTGCTTTTTCACTTGATTTAGGCATTAACGCTAAGACGATAATCCCGAGCAGGGGCGAAAAAACTAAAAACGAAAGAAGACTCATCCAAAATACCCCCCTGTCAACGCGATGATCACAACGAGAACGGCTAGACCAAAGAAGGCAACTGTTCCATACGTTTGAATTTGACCATCTTGAAGCTTAGAACCTGCGCGCCCAATTCCCTGAGCTAAAGCTACTGTTCCTTTTACTAGACCACCAACGATATAGGTATCAAAGCCTTGTAAAATATAACCGACAGCACGTGTACCCATTACTGCAGTTGCATGATAAATCTCATCGATATAGTACTTGTTGAACAACAATTTGTACCATACAGGAAACGGCTTAACAAGCCAATCTCTTGATAAAACCTTCGCACCGTACATCAAATATGCTAACAATATCCCAGCTAATGAAACCCCTGTTGCCACGAACATAATCCAGCCTGGACCTTCAACATGACCGTGTCCGTAAAGTTCCGTACCTTCTGTTAACCAATCCCCCAAGAACGTGCCAAACCATGGTGTATTTAAATAGCCTGAGACAATAGCTAAGATTCCTAAGACGATCATCGGGAACGTCATAACACCAGGTGATTCATGTACATGCTTCTGATCTCCACGTGCTTCCCCCGTAAACACCATGAAGAATAAACGGAACATATAGAATGCTGTAAAAAATGCAGCAATAACAGCTAACCAGAATACACCGTAACGGCCATCTGCATAGGCTGCAACTAAAATTTCATCTTTACTGAAGAAACCTGATAGTAATGGGAATCCACTAATGGCCAATGTACCAATTAGGAACAATGGACCTGTTAGTTTCATTTTTTTCCATAATCCGCCCATTTCTTCAATGTCCTGCGTATGGGCAGCGTGAATGACAGACCCGGCAGCAAGGAATAGCAATGCTTTGAAGAAAGCATGTGTCATTAAGTGGAACACACCAGCTACATAGCTAGCAGATCCTAAAGCAAGCATCATATAACCTAATTGGCTGACTGTAGAGTAAGCTAAAACGCGCTTAATATCTTTTTGTACTAGACCAATTGATGCTGCAAAAATTGCTGTAATTCCACCAATCACAGCAACAGTTGTCATGGCTGTATTGCTTGCGGAAAATAGCGGGAATAAAGACGCTACTAAATATACCCCGGCAGCAACCATCGTAGCTGCGTGGATTAATGCTGACACTGGTGTTGGACCTTCCATCGCATCCGGTAACCATGTGTGTAACGGGAACTGACCTGATTTACCAACAGCACCAACGAAAATAAGAAGCGCCGTTACCGTAATCCAACCAGGAGAAATAACTCCATTTTCAACGGCAGCAAAAATCTCATCATATTCAAAGCTTCCTACTTGCCAGAACAAAAGAATGATTCCGATAAAGAAGCCAACGTCACCGATACGTGTAACGATGAAGGCCTTCTTAGCAGCCGCTCTTGCTTCGTCCTTGAAAAAGTAGAAACCGATAAGTAAAAACGAACCTAAACCTACTAGCTCCCAGAAGATATAAACTTGTAATAGGTTTGGTGAAATAACGAGTGCAAGCATTGCGAATGTAAATAGTCCTAGGTAGCTATAAAACACTGGGATGCGCTCATCGCCATGCATGTATCCTTTTGAATACATATGTACTAGGAAACTTACTAGTGAAACGATAAATAACATTAACGCATTTAATTGATTGACTTCGAAACCAGCTGTTAAGCTAGTATCTCCGATTGTAAGCCATGTTCCCTCAATCTTAACATTTGACCCTTGAAGCCGCTCCAAGAGCACCATGATCGACAGTAAGAGGGAGGCTATTGTTGCTAACATACCCACGTATGCACTACTTTCCTTTAATCTTCGCCCAAATATTACGAGAAGTATGAAAGAAAGAAGTGGGAACAGTGGTATCAGCCATGCATTTTCCATCATCTTATCACAATCCCCTTCCAGACTCACAGGCCGTGAGACTCATGTCTATTTTTTCATTATATCCATTTCATCAATATTAACTGTTTTCTTGTTGCGGTGTAGAGCTAATAAAATAGCCAAACCAACGGCAACTTCAGCTGCTGCTACACTAATTGTAAATAATGAAAAAACTTGTCCTGTGATACTTGGATTTACCCCATACTTACTAAAAGCTACAAGATTTAAATTAACTGCATTCAGCATTAATTCAATTGATATTAACACGATCACGGTGTTTCTTTTCGTTAGAGCACCAAACAAACCGATACAGAAAAGCACAAGTGCCAGTACAAGGTAGACGGATAAAGGTATACTACTCATGAGCCTCTCCCTCCTTGTCCTCATCCTTTTTCGAAAGAATAATCGCACCAACTAAAGCTACAAGTAATAATACTGATAATAATTCAAACGGAATAATATATTTTGAATAAAGGGCTGTACCAACTTGTACAACGTTGTTTTCATGTAGTGTTGTTGCTTGCTCTCCTAATGTTAAATCATTAATAGAGAAGTACATGACAAGGAAAAACCCGATGATTCCGAGCAACACGAAAATCCTCTTCCACATGCCAGGTCTCTTCTCTTCTTCATGGTCATGCTTCGTTAACATGATTCCGAAAAGCATAATGATTGTAATCGCACCGGAATAAATTAGAACTTGCACAACTGCGACAAATTCTGCAGAAAGTGTAACATAAAGTCCTGCCAATGCTATAAAGGTGAATACCAGTGCAACAACCATGTGGACCACCTTTGTCAGGTTTAACATTAGCACCCCGCCGGCAATTGCAATAAGGGCAAGGATAAAAAACGCTAATAGTTCTCCACTCATGGTTTGTTCACCTCTCTTATGTTCTGATCATTTTCATCTAAATAGTTTAGATCTTTATATAACTCATCGCGGCTATACTCCGCAAGTTCAAAGTTATTGGTCATAATAATTGCTTCTGTAGGACAAACCTCGGTGCATAAATCACAAAGTATACAAATTTCAAAGTTAATTGTATACGTGTCAATAATTTTCCCCTTTTTACTTGGATCAGGATGCTTTTTCCCAGTAAGCTTTATACAGTCAGTCGGACAGATTGCCGCACATTGGTTACACACGATACATTTTTCAGGGTAAAATTTTTGAATCCCGCGAAAACGATCAGGCAAGGCCAATGGTTCATTTGGGTAATCATATGTTACCGGCTTTTTCGTTAATTCCTTCAGGGTATAATTTAAGCCTTTTAATACGCCTTTCATGCTTCCACCCCTTTTCTTTTGCTGTAACTTATTTTACGAAAATAATGCTTTTAAAAGTGCAGATAAAAGTAAGTTGGCTAATGCGATTGGTAATAATATCTTCCAAGCGAATTCCATCAATGTATCAGCTTTAAAGCGTGGGAATGTCGCACGGAACCAAACGAAAATAAAGACAACTAAACTGAACTTAAGCGCAATCCAAACTGCTCCTGGAATAAAGTCTAAACCAGGGATTGGGTTCCAACCGCCTAAGAATAAAACAGAGATTAACAATGACATTGCAAATAAATATACATATTCAGATAACATGAAGAAAGCCATACGGAAACCTGAATACTCTGTATGATAACCTGCTACAAGCTCTGACTCCGTTTCAGGTAAGTCAAACGGAATCCGTGCAAGCTCTGCATTGGCTGCAATAAAGAAGATAATAAAGCCAATTGGTTGTTTAAAGATAAATGCCCAATGTTCTTGTGCAGCAACAATATCGTTTAAATTCATGCTGCCTGTAAACAAAATAACACCTAATGCAGACATAACAAGTGGTATCTCATAGGAAATCATTTGGGCACCGGCACGCATACCACCAAGTAGTGAGTACTTATTGTTGGAAGCCCAAGATGCCATTACAATACCAACAATGGACATACCTGAAATGGCTACATAGTATAAGAAACCAATACCAAGGTCAGCAAATTGATACTTATCCGTAAATGGAATGGTTGCCATAACCATGAATGATGGAACGAATGCTATAATCGGGGCAAGTATGAATAATGGCTTATCAACAGCTTTTGGAATGATGTCCTCTTTTAGTAATAATTTAAGAACGTCCGCCACTGTTTGTAATAGACCGAAGCGCCCCCCCAGCTTATTCGGACCTATACGGGATTGCATGAAGGCAAGTACTTTTCTCTCTGATAAAATGGCATAAGCTACAAATGCCAAAATAACGGTGAATAATAACAGTGCCGCTAATAGGAAATAAATCCCAAAGTTTAAAAGACTTGGAGGTGAGTTTAAAAGCGATTGTATCATTATCCATCAACCTCCCCAAGAACGATATCAATACTTCCCAAAATCGCAACCATGTCTGAAAGGTTTTCGCCTTCAATCAACTTTTTAAAGATTTGTAGATTGTAAAAGCTTGGACGACGGAATTTCAGACGGTATGGCTCTTTTTTACCATCACTATAGATATAACAGCCGATTTCACCACGTGCTCCTTCAATGCGAGTAAACGCTTCGCCTTTAGGGGCCTTGATGATTTTTGGAACTTTACCAATGAAGTCTCCTTCTTTTGGAATTTGTTCGCAAGCTTGTTCCACAATATTTAAGCATTGTTCTACTTCCAGCATCCGGCAGAGATAGCGGTCAAAGGCGTCACCGTTTTCTCCAACTGGTACTTCAAAGTCAAAACGGTCATAAATTGAATATGGCTCATCTTTACGAAGATCCCATTTAATTCCTGACCCACGAAGGTTTGTACCACTTAGTGAATAGGCAATCGCATCTTCTTTTGTAATAACGCCGACACCTTTTACACGTGTTTGGAAGATTTCATTTCCCGTTACTAGGTCATGGTAACCTTTCGCTTTTTCACGCATATATGGAATAAATTCTTTTACTTTTTCAATCCAGCCATCTGGAGCATCCCATTTCACACCGCCAACCCTCATATAGTTGAACGTAATACGGGCACCAGATAATTCATTTAATAAGTTGAGAATGATTTCTCGTTCTCTAACAGCGTACATAAACGGACTTGTTGCCCCCATATCCATAAGGAATGTTCCGAATGCGATCAGGTGGCTGGCAATTCTGCCAAGCTCCATGGCAATAACACGTAAATATTCTGCTCTTTCTGGAATTTCAAGGCCCATCATGGTTTCAACTGTATGCACAACTGTGTAGTTGTTCGTCATCGCTGATAAGTAATCCATGCGGTCTGTATATGGAATGATTTGTGTATATTGTAGGTTTTCCGCTAATTTCTCTGTTCCTCGGTGTAAATAGCCGATAACAGGTGTAGCTTCTTTAATAATCTCACCATCAAGTTTTAGAACAACCCGGAATACACCATGTGTACTTGGATGCTGAGGACCTACGTTGAGTAGCAATTCTTCTATTTTATAAGCCATTTGCTACACCTCCACATCATACTGCTCGTAGTCTTTGCGAAGTGGGTGCCCAACCCAATCGTCTGCAAGCATAATTCTCTTTAGATTTGGGTGATTTGTGTACTTGATCCCTAAAAGGTCATAGGATTCTCTTTCAGGCCAATCGCAACCAGGCCATAATGGCGTTAACGAATCAATAGTCGCTTCATCACGGTTAATTTTTACTTTTAAAGCGACAGATTGGCGATTTTTATAAGAGTAAAAGTGGTTGTACACTTCCATATGTGTCATGAAATCTGATCCATGATGCTCTGATAAATAATCAAAACCAAGCTGTTCATTATATTTTAGGAATTCGGCGATTTTATAATAGGATTCTGGCTTTGCCACCAATGTAGGTACGTCGTTTGATAGTTTATTGATGTAAGCATCTTCGAGAACGTCTTCGCCTAGATGATCTTTAATGACTTTAATGTATTTATCTAAATAAGGTTGATTTGGTGATGGTGCTTCTGGAGCTGCTTCTTCTGTGGCGCCAGCACCTGCACCTGCTGTTTTTGCTTTGGCTAATGCAGCGGCCTTTGCTTTGGCTGCGGCGATTGCTTTCGCTTTATCATCATCACCACCGGCTGCTGTTGCTCCACCGGCTGCCTTCGCTTTTGCGGCTGCAGCGGCTGCGGCTTTTGCTTTTGCGGCAGCAATTGCTTTTGCTTTATCATCGTCACCACCGGCAGGAGCCTCGCCCCCTGCGGCTTTTGCTTTCGCGGCGGCTGCAGCTTTTGCCTTTGCAGCTGCGGCGGCCTTTGCCTTCGCGGCAGCGGCGGCTTTTGCTTTATCATCTGCGCCTGCTGGAGCATCACCAGTTGCTTCTGCTTCTGTTTCGCCTCCACCTTGTTTTGCAAGGGCAGCGGCTTTTGCCTTAGCGGCAGCAATGGCTTTCGCTTTATCATCTGTTCCTTCAGGTAGAGCTGTTGCACCTTCTGCTTGGAATGCGGCAGCGGCACCTGCTGAGGCTGCTTTTTCAGCATCTGTAGCATCTGGTCCTGCTGCTGCTAGAGCGGCTTGTCCCGCATCAGAATCTGCACCCTGTTCCTTTGCTAGTGCAGCAGCTTTTGCTTTTTCAGCAGCTTCTTTCTTTAATTGTTCTAAATCCTTTTCACTCATGCGTTACATCACCCGCTTTCCAGTCTTCGCTTCTAGGCGGATTTTTTCCTCCAATTTATGCAATCCGTAAAGTAAGGCAGCCGGATTTGGTGGGCAGCCTGGGATATAAACGTCTACAGGAACGATTTGGTCTACGCCTTTGACGACGGCATAAGACTTCACATAAGGTCCACCAGCTGTTGCACAGACACCCATGGCAATCACCCATTTTGGCTCTGGCATTTGGTCGTAAAGACGGCGTAAGATTGGCGCCATTTTTTTCGTAACTGTACCTGCGACAATCATACAATCTGAATGACGTGGTGAAGCACGGAATACTTCCTTACCGATACGAGAAATATCAAAATGCGCACCACCAGTAGCCATCATTTCAATGGCACAACAAGCAAGCCCGAAAGTCATTGGCCAGATTGAACCTCTTCGAGCCCAGGCTTTAATCTCTTCGACTGTAGTTAAAAAGACGTTGCGTTTAAGTTCCTCTTGCTCTTCTGGTGTAATATCTTGTAATTTTAGATCCACTTCAACACCTTCTTTTTCCAAGCGTAAATTAAGCCAATGGCAAGCATAATGACGAAAACTAACATTTCAATTAGAGCAAAGATACCTAAATGATCATAGGCAACGGCCCATGGATACAAAAAGACTGTCTCTACGTCAAAAATAACAAACATTAGAGCAAAGATATAATAACGAACATTGAATTGTACCCTAGCTTCATGAAAAGGGTCAAGACCACTTTCATAGGTTGTCTCTTTTTCTGCCGATGGTTTATAAGGTCTCAAAAAACGACCTAATGTTAAAGCCCCGACAGGCAGAATAATCCCTAACAATAGAAAAACAACTACGATTAAATAATTGTTTTGGTACAGAAGTAGACTGTCCATACCATCCCCCCCAAATCGGTATTTTCTAGTTTTACACACCGACCTTATTATAGCAAATCGCCCAATAAGTGTCGATAAACGTTCAAAAATATCGCAAAAAAATATGAAAAAGAATCTGGAAATCTTGACTGTGTGTATTTTATATGATTAAGTCTATGTAATTTATCACATAATTATTTTAAATTATTTACAATTTAATGAATGAAATTATTGTGAAGTAATAAATTCCCTTTAAATATGATGCACACAAAAAAATAAACCTAAAGAAAGATCAACTGAGTCCTCCTTTAGGTTTAGTTTACTAAGAACGTCCTCCAACATTTAAACGATTAATCGCACGTTTTAATGCAAGTTCGGCACGTTTAAAATCAACATCGTCTGTTTTCGCTTGCTGCATTCGGCGCTCTGCCCGTTCTTTTGCTGCGCGCGCACGATCGACATCTATTTCTGATGCTAATTCAGCCGCTTGAGCTAAAATAGTCACTTTATCAGGTCTTACTTCAACGAAGCCACCGCTAACAGCAACTTGATCAGTAGTGTTGCCATTCTTAAGACGAACAGCACTAATGGCTAATGGTGCAACCAACGGAATATGACCTGGTAAAATACCAAGTTCACCGCTAATGGCTTTTACACTTACCATTTCAACATCTTGATCTACTACAGCGCCATCAGGAGTAACTACACTGACTTGGATTGTCTTCATTAAATAACCTCCTATTCTAGAGGTGAGTTGTAAGAGGTGAGAAATGAGATTCTCTCATTCCCCATTTCTCACTTCTAGAAATCAAATGCGCCTTGGCGTATTTGTTGCCCAGATTTTTTCGAGCAAGCTCGAAAAATTACCTTTTAAAATCCGAGGCATTCTTAAGCCATTGTTTTTGCTTTTTCAACAACATCTTCGATACGTCCAACTAGACGGAATGCGTCTTCTGGAAGATTATCGTATTTACCTTCAAGGATTTCCTTGAAGCCACGAACTGTTTCTTTTACAGGTACATAAGATCCTGGTTGGCCTGTAAACTGCTCAGCAACGTGGAAGTTTTGAGATAAGAAGAATTGGATACGACGAGCACGTGCTACGACTAGCTTGTCTTCGTCACCTAATTCATCCATACCTAGGATGGCGATGATATCCTGTAATTCTCTATATCTTTGTAATGTTTGCTGTACTTGACGAGCAACATTGTAATGTTCTTCACCAACAATCTCAGGTGATAATGCACGAGATGTAGATGCTAATGGGTCCACCGCTGGGTAGATACCCATCTCAGAAAGTTTACGCTCAAGGTTTGTAGTTGCGTCTAAGTGAGCGAATGTTGTAGCCGGTGCTGGGTCAGTATAGTCATCGGCTGGTACATAAATCGCTTGGATAGATGTAACTGAACCTACGTTTGTAGATGTGATACGCTCTTGTAATTGACCCATTTCAGTTGCAAGTGTTGGTTGGTAACCAACGGCAGATGGCATACGGCCAAGTAGCGCTGATACCTCGGAACCTGCTTGTGTGAAACGGAAGATGTTATCGATAAAGAATAACACGTCTTGTCCTTGCTCATCACGGAAATATTCAGCCATTGTTAAACCAGTTAAGGCAACACGTTGACGTGCACCTGGTGGCTCGTTCATCTGACCGAATACCATCGCTGTTTTCTTGATAACGCCTGAGTCGCTCATTTCGTGGTAAAGGTCGTTTCCTTCACGAGTACGTTCCCCTACACCAGCGAATACTGAGATACCGCCGTGCTCTTGCGCGATGTTGTTGATTAATTCCTGGATTAATACGGTTTTACCTACACCGGCACCACCGAACAAACCGATCTTACCACCTTTAATATAAGGAGCAAGAAGGTCTACTACTTTAATACCAGTCTCTAAGATTTCAACTTGTGTTGAAAGGTTTTCAAATGTTGGTGCTTGACGATGGATTGGATCTCTGCGAGCTTCTGCAGGGATTGGATCTTTAAGGTCGATTGCATCTCCTAATACGTTAAATACACGTCCAAGAGTTACGTCACCAACTGGCACTGAAATTGGTGCTCCAGTGTCGATAACATCCAAACCGCGAACTAAACCATCAGTAGAGTCCATCGCAACTGTACGTACTGTGTCGTCACCTAAGTGAAGGGCAACTTCTAAAGTTAAGTGGATATCCACTTCAGCCTCAGTACGCGCTTTATATTCAATTCTTAGGGCGTTGTATAATTCAGGAAGCTTGCCGCTTTCGAATTTTACGTCTACAACTGGACCCAAAATTGCTGTTATGCGTCCTTTATTCATTGCTTTTCCTCCTAACAGATTTGTCCATTACGAACATTCCGTTCTTAGCTATTGCTTCGTTTGCATTTTTCGGTGTTTACACTGAGTCTATTGCTTAGTGTAAACTATTCTAATGCTGCTGCCCCACCGACAATTTCGGTAATTTCTTGCGTAATAGCAGCTTGACGTGCACGGTTGAATAGCAATGTAAGTGAATCGATAAGCTCACCAGCGTTATCGGTAGCACTTTGCATCGCTGTCATACGTGCGGCATGTTCACTTGCTTTACCATCGAGCAGTGCTCCATAAATTAAGCTTTCAGCATACTGCGGAAGCAGTGTTTCCAAAATTTCTTCTTGAGATGGTTCATATTCATAAGAGCTTAAAGGCGCATTGCCTTCTGCAAGATCTGTTAACGGTAAAAGTTTCTTCACGGTTAGTTCCTGCGAAATAGCACTTATGAAGTGGTTGTAGTACATATAAAGCTCATCATATGTACCGTCTTCGAACATTCCAACCGCTTGGTTGGCTAAATCTTTGATATCTGCGAACATCGGCTGGTCAGCTAAACCAGTGATTTCTTTAACAACCGGCATATTTCTCTTCTTAAAGAAGTCACGTCCCATACGGCCAATTGCAATAATCGCATATTCATCAGTTGATTTATGACGTTCTTGAATTTCACGTAATACATTACGTAAAACGTTACTGTTATAGGCACCTGCTAAACCACGGTCAGATGTGATGACTACATAGCCTGTCTTCTTCACTGGTCTTGACTCTAGCATTGGATGACGAACACCTTTGCTGCCAACGGCAATGCTGGTAACAACCTCCTGAATTTTTTCCATATATGGATTAAATGATTTGGCGTTTTCTTCAGCACGGCTTAGTTTAGAAGCAGATACCATGTGCATCGCTTTTGTGATTTGCATTGTTTTCTTTGTTGATGTAATACGATGTTTTATATCGCGTAATGAAGCCACTCGTTTTCACCACCTTTTTTATTCAGCGGACAAGAGGTGGACCAAAGTCCACCGTCTTTATTTATTTTAAAAATTGAATGTCAATTATTCAGAGATTGCAAATGTCTTTTTGAAATCATTGATTGCAGCAGTGATGTCTGCATCTTTAGGAAGCTCTTTTGTGTTTCTGATTGTTTCAAAAATTTCTTTGCGGTTCATTTCAACCCATGCATAAAGTTCAAGCTCGAAACGGCCGATATCAGCAACTGGGATATCGTCAAGTAAGCCTTTTGTTAATGCATAAAGGATTGTTACTTGTTTTTCAACAGCAAGCGGCTTGTTTAAACCTTGTTTTAGTACTTCTACTGTACGAACACCACGGTTTAATTTTGCTTGTGTTGCTTTATCAAGGTCAGATCCGAATTGTGCGAATGCTTCTAACTCACGGAAAGAAGCAAGGTCAAGACGTAATGTACCTGATACCTTTTTCATCGCTTTAATTTGCGCAGATCCCCCTACACGTGATACTGATAAACCTGCGTTGATCGCTGGACGTACCCCTGAGAAGAACAAGTCTGATTGTAAGAAGATCTGACCGTCTGTGATAGAGATAACGTTTGTTGGAATGTACGCAGAAACGTCACCAGCTTGTGTTTCGATGAATGGAAGGGCAGTCATAGAGCCTCCGCCTAACTCATCGCTAAGTTTTGCTGCACGCTCAAGTAAGCGTGAGTGTAAGTAGAATACGTCCCCTGGATATGCTTCACGGCCTGGAGGACGACGTAATAACAATGAAAGTTCACGGTATGCTGATGCTTGTTTTGTTAAATCATCATAGATGATTAAAACGTGCTTACCGTTATACATAAATTCCTCACCCATTGCTACACCTGCATATGGAGCAAGGTATAATAATGGAGCTGGTTGTGATGCAGATGCTGTTACAACGATTGTGTACTCTAATGCACCGTTTTTACGTAATGTTTCAACAACACCACGAACAGTTGATTCTTTTTGACCAATCGCAACGTAAATACAAATCATATTTTCGTTCTTTTGGTTTAAGATCGCATCGATTGCTACTGATGTTTTACCAGTTTGACGGTCACCGATGATTAACTCACGTTGTCCACGTCCGATAGGTACAAGAGCGTCAATCGCTTTGATACCAGTTTGTAATGGTTCATGTACTGATTTACGAGCCATAACACCTGGTGCTTTTTGTTCGATTGGACGAGTTTTTGTAGTTTCAATTGGGCCTAAGCCATCAACTGGCAAACCTAATGGGTTTACTACACGTCCTAATAATTGCTCACCTACAGGAACTTGCATGATACGTCCTGTACGACGAACTTCGTCACCTTCACGAATTTCTGTATATGGTCCAAGAATAACGATACCAACGTTGTTTTCTTCTAAGTTTTGGGCAAGACCCATTACTCCGTTAGAGAATTCAACAAGTTCTCCTGACATTACGTTATCAAGACCATGAGCACGCGCGATACCGTCACCGACTTGGATAACAGTACCAACATCATTCACTTCGATTTCAGACTGATAGTTTTCGATTTGCTTTTTTATCAGTGCACTAATTTCTTCTGCTTTGATGCTCATGAATTTCACCCCTAACTTCTAGCGTTGTGCAGTAAGTAATTGACGTTCAATACGTTCTAATTTACCCTTAACACTGCCATCATAAATTGTATTGCCGATTCTAAGCTTGACACCACCGATTAGGCTGTTGTCAACGATATTTTGAATACGTAATTCTGATTTGCCGATTTTCTTTGCGAAAACTTCTGAAAGAGCTTTTTCTTCGTCAGCTGTTAACGGGCGAACGGAGTATACTTTTGCGTCCGCAATACCACGTGACTCATTTGCTAGAAGAAAATATTGTTCAGCAATTTCAGGAAGTAATTCTTCACGTTTACGGTCAATTAATAGAAGCATTGTGTTGATCAAGGTTTGTGATGCGTTTTGGAATACTTCTTTTACAAGTGCTTTTTTCGTTTCTTTTGCAACCTTTGGATGCTTTAAGATTGTTAGAAATTGTGGATTTTCAGCCACTACTTTTTCTATAACCTTTAATTCTTGTTCTAATTGCTCTAATTCGTTATGTTCTTTAGCTAGATTGTACAGAGCGACAGCATAGCGACCAGCGACAGCGTTTTGACTCATCGTGCCTCGCCTACCTCTTTGATGTACTCATCGATCAATTTTTGTTGATCTTGTTCACTTAACTCTTTCTCAATAACTTTAGATGCAATTAGTACAGATAACGAAGCGACTTGTTCGCGTAAAGCTGCAATCGCCTGATCCTTTTCCTGCTGAATTTCTTTTACAGCAGCATCCTTTAGGCGTGTTGCTTCCACTTTCGCTGCTTCGACGATATCTTTTTGTTGTTGCTCGCCAAGTTTCTTTGCGCTTTCGATTAACTCTTGCGCATCTTGACGTGCAGCTTTTAAAGCCTCAGCCTGTTGAGCTGCAAACTTTTCTGCTTCTTTGCGGCTCTTTTCAGCTGCATCGATTTCGTTTGAAATATGCTCTTCACGTTGTTTCATAATTCCCATCAATGGGCCGAATGCATATTTACGAAGTAATAACAATAAGACAATGAATGCTACCAGCTGATAAACAATGTCTCCTACATTAATACCAGAAGCGGCGCCTTCAGCTGAAGCCAATACTAAAAAGTCTAATGACACTGTATTTCACTCCTTTCAATACGTGCCTACCCACTATAAAAATGAATAATGCAATTTAGCAAATTTTCTATCTGTTTCAGTTATGCTACATAAAGGAATGGCGAAGGATCTCGCTTGGATCGATCTTTCGCCATTATTAAACAGTTTGTAATGTGTTATTAAGAACCCATTACGATGAACGCGATAACTACGCCGATGATCGGTAATGCTTCAACTAACGCAACCCCGATAAACATTGTAGTTTGAAGTCTACCTTGAAGTTCTGGTTGACGTGCAATACCTTCTACTGTACGTCCAACGATAAGACCGTTACCAATACCAGCACCTAGTGCCGCTAAACCTACCGCAATTGCAGCTGCTATTAAATTCATTTTAAAAGTCCTCCCTTTTTCCTTAGAAAAATTAATGTATTATAATAGGTTTTTTTATATTAATGGTCATGACTCACTTTGTGGGACATATAAACCATTGTTAACATTGTAAAAATGAATGCTTGGATTGTACCAACGAAGATACTGAATCCTTGCCATGCAAGCATTGGTAATACTGCGCCGATTCCGCCGCCAATACCGCTTGTACCTAAACCTGCTAGTAATCCTAGCAAAATTTCACCTGCGTAGATGTTACCATAAAGACGCAAGCCGAGAGTTAGTGTGTTCGCAAACTCTTCAATAATTTTTAATGGAAATAAAAATTTCATTGGAGAAAAGAACGTACTTCCGTATGCTTTTGCTCCGTTTAACTTAATACCGTAATAATGGGTTAGACCCACGATCATTACAGCTAAAGTTAACGTGATTGTTGGATCAGCTGTCGGTGATTTCCACCACACATTTCCATCAACATGAATTGAAAACGGCAAACCTAACATATTGGCGACAAAAATGTACATAATAATTGTCATTCCTAATGTCAGGAAGCGACCACCCGTGTTCCAGTCCATTGTATTCCCAATGATTCCTTTCACGAAGTCCATAACCCATTCCATAAAGTTTTGCATCCCTGTTGGACGGAGTTGCAGAGCTTTCGAACCAGAAACCGCTAATAAAAAGACAATAACTGAAGCTACAGTGATCATAAGGACGTTGGATAAATTAAAAGTAAGTCCTAAAAATTCTCTTATTGGAGCACCATGTTCCAAATTGTTTCACCTCTCTTTCAGTTTTTTCCTGATGGATTGAAAAAGAAAATCTATCATAATGACGAAATGGTTTGTCATTAATCCTATAATCACGGCTACCAGGTTGAATGTATCCGGATAGCGTATTGCAATAGCAACTGCGAGAACAGCTGCCGCTAGACGGTTGAGGGATCCAAGAGATTTAACTCTCTTTTTCTTTTCATCTTCTTTTTTCTTGGCATTGTCAACGATGGTTTGTCCAAGTCGATTCACCTTGCTGTGCATCGACCATAAATTGTATGTACTGAAAGCAGTTCCCAGTATTAGACCTAAAAAAATGTGAGGGTATGGTGTAAAACCCCATCCAATCACAAATACGGCTAATAGATTAATAATAATCTTCAGTTCTCTAATGAAAACTTGTTTATATTCTTTATTCATCATGGCTCCCTTTGAGGCTTTTGATGAGTCTATTATAAGGTTTAGTCTACGATAAGGTTTAGTTTATCATTCTTGCTTTAAGCTTTCTGTTAAGCTTGTCACTCGGGATACTAACCTAGGATTTAGGGGGTTCCTTGTCCCCTGAAAAGGTTTTAATCAGCCGCAGCATACTGTAGATGCCGGTAGCTAGTCCAACAAATAGTCCCACCAGTAAAAACAATGGCAACGTTCCTAATTTCGCATCTATCCATTTCCCTAAAAAAATCCCTACTAATATTGATCCGACTAATTGAGCCGAAATGGCGGACATAAGCGCCATGGCCTTGTAAGGGTTTTTATTGGAACTTTTAGGAACTTCACGCTCATCTTGATCATTAGGCCGTCTCTCATCACGCAATGAAAACGCTCCTTCGGCTTGAATTTTTTCAATTCACTGATAACTATATTAGGATATACTCCCCTTTTCACACCTTTTTTAGCATACAATAGCCCCCTTTTAATGTCAATCCATTTTAGTGAAAATTGTCACATGAATGTCAAATTTTCGGAAGTGGGTTTTTGCCCCGCCAAAGCTTGTCTTTCCTGTTAAATTCATATGCTTTTTTTAAGGTAATACAACCTGATTGTGAATATTGGGTTGGATATTGCAAGTTTGTTTTAATTAATTCACTTTGTCTTTGGCGGGGTGGGCTAGGCTGTCCGAATCCTAAGGCTATTCTTCTCTTTCCCCAATTGTAATTACGCTTTCCTCCGTCGTTTCTTTGCCATTTTGAACAGCATAGACGATTACTTTGTAGTCCCCATCGGCAAATGGAATTTCACCGCGCGGTTTCACTACTTCCAGCAAGCCTCGTTCGGCATTGGTTTCATGATGCAAAAAGCCGACGAATTGTAATGTTAACGGATCAAAGAGTGCGATTCCAAGTTCATCTGCACCTTCCGGTAAATAAAGCTCGTACTTATAGCTGTCCTCCTCAGCATCTTCTTCGTTTTCTTTATCAAAAGAAAAGCCCATGACACGAGGATGATTCGCATCTCCTACTACAAACAAATATGGTAGTTGGATTTCGTCCTCCGTACTACTAGATTCTATCTTCACACTCCCAAAATGAAGGCCTTCGGATAGTTGTTCAGGTTCGACACTCACCGCCACTGTAACTTGCTTTTTATCCTGCGGACCTAAAGAAATAGAAAGCGGCAGCTTCCACTTCACACCCTTCTCGTAACCAGGCGTTGCAAATGATATTTTCTCAGGCCTGCTAGACTTGTTTTCGACTGTGAGCGTGAGTGAATTCCCAGTTTCACCTTTATTTTTTTCAAAAGAACCAAATGCAAGCGACCCTGGGTATGCGAGCACCGTCGCATTTACCGCTTTTTCAACTTGAATGCGCCCCGCCCCTTGTTCATATGGGTTATATTGTTTCCCGGTATCATTAAAAATCGGTTTGGCCGTATTCATCAACGCTGCCTTGACCTGTTCCGGATTCCAATCCGGGTGCGCCTGCAGGATTAACGCCGCCGCCCCAGCCACATGGGGTGAAGCCATGCTTGTCCCTTGCAATGCGGTATACCCGT
This sequence comes from Schinkia acidoalkalinis, assembly GCF_054301215.1. The sequence goes on along the minus strand of NZ_CP182573.1, from coordinate 2,413,584 downwards.
TTGGAATTGGGCTATCAATTTTTACCCCCGGCGCGACAACATCCGGCTTGATTGCCCATGTATGCGTGACCGGTCCCCGCGAACTGAAGCTTGCCAATTGGTCTTGGATCTTCCGTCCTTTTGTAGCCGCCCATTCATGTCCCCTTGCTACTTCCTCTTTTAGAAAAAGCCCGTCTTTCTTAGAAAGGGCCACAACCGGGATCTCCAACGCCTCCTCAAGTCCACCGGAAAACATTCCTTCCTCGTTATTAAAAATTAATACTGCCTTTGCCCCTTTGGCCTTCGCGTTCCTTGCCTTTTCTGTAAAAGAAATCTCACCCCGCTCCATCAGCACAATCTTTTCTTTTACAGCAGACAACTCTTTTGGATGGCCCAAACCACCGTAAACGATTTTGTAGCTTTTCGTTACATTCCACGGTACCGACCCTTGCAGCGGCTGTAAAAAAATTTGTTTATTCGGCACCAGCTCAAGCTGCAATACCGGAATCTCAAGCGGCGGGGTCGATGCGCCGACAGAGATTGCTTTTTCAGATGCACCCGGTGAGCCAACCGTCCATAGTCCCGGACCGGAATTTCCATTTGAGGTCACCGCGACTACGCCCTTTTCAACTGCTTTATCAAGAGCTAAGCTGGTCGGATAATCAGGAGCGTTCACCGAGCTCCCAAGGGAAAGGTTAATCACATCCATTCCATCTTCCACCGCTTTTTCAATCGCAGCAATAACTTGATCAGATGTACCATAGCCGCCAGGCCCAAGAGCACGATAGGCATAAATTTCAGCATCAGGGGCCACACCAAGATATTTTCCATTCGCACCGATGATTCCCGCTACATGCGTACCATGAAGGGTTGCTTCCCCTTGGCTTTTCACCGTCTCCATCGGATCTTCATCTTCATCCACCAAGTCAAAGCCGCCTTGAAAATTGCGCTGCAAATCATGATGGGTATAGTCAATGCCCGTATCAATAACACCAATCTTCACGCCCTTACCGGTTAGGCGCTGATTTTTTTCATCAAATTCACCGCGGACAAGATTTCCGCCGATAAAGGGTACACTCTCATCAAGCTCCACTTTGTAGGTAGTTGTTTCATGAACCTGCTTTATTCCGGGAAGCTGCTTGATTTTTTCAATCTCCTCTTCCGTACTTTTTACCGCTGCCCCATTTAGTACGGTGTTAAACACCTTCTCCAGTTTTACATTGGGGTAGCTGTCCTTTACTTTGGTAAGGGTATTATGATCTTCCACTTCGATAATGTATTTTTTTAACTCTCGCTTTGGTGCCTCGATTTTAATTTCAATTGGTTTCACTTTTACAACCGTTGATTTAATCATCTTGCTTGCATCAGTGTAGGTTGGCTGACTGAGGAAAAGTAACTGTGTACTGAGAAGCACATGAATTGGAACTTTAACCATTGTAGCGACACACTCCTTAAATTAGTATTGTGTCACAATAATGGATTTTTATGTAACCATATTGAAGGTTCAATAGCACACCTTTTAAAGGCTGTACCACTTGATAGAAATCAGGAATTTGGAGCAAATCTGCTGGCACGTAACCTTTCTTACTATTTAGTTAAAATTTATAAGGTCTCTATAAATTTTTTAACGACCATTACTAGTTTCTTCCTATTATATAGTCGTTTTTTATTCACTATTTTTTAAATTAAGGCTTTTTATAAAATTTACCATGAAACACAATTTTCAATTGCGCTGGAACAGATATAGGAATTTCTGCGTGTGCAGCGGATAGAAGTGATTTTTACTACCTATGCATTTTTAAACAATAATATTTTTTTAAATAAAAAAGTAGCACATGCCAGACTGGTGTGCTACCTTTCGTTTTGCTTTATTTTTTATATAAAAATGCTTCTGGGCGTTGTTCGATTTGTCCAAAATGATAGCGCATGGCTTCCGCGATCCGCGCGCTGGCATTGCCATCTCCATATGGATTTGAAGCCTTTGCCATTTTTTCATATTCCACTTTATCTGTAAGCAGGTCTGCCGCTAAGCGATAAATCGTTTCTTCCTCCGTACCCGCCAGCTTCAATGTACCCGCTTCAATGCCTTCCGGACGCTCGGTTGTATCCCGAAGGACAAGTACCGGAACCCCAAGTGATGGTGCTTCTTCCTGAACGCCGCCGGAATCTGTCAAAATCAAATGAGCCCGGGCTGCGAAGTTATGGAAGTCAATTACATCAAGCGGCTCAATTAAGTGAATACGCTCATGTCCGCCCAGGATTTCACCGGCAATTTCACGTACAGCTGGGTTTAAATGAACAGGATAAACAACCTGCACATCGCTATACTCATCGACAATGCGGCGAATGGCACGGAACATGTTGCGCATTGGCTCACCAAGGTTTTCACGACGATGTGCCGTTACAAGCATAAGTCTTCCTTTGCTCACTTTTTCAAGAACTTCATTTTGATAATCATCTTTTACAGTCGTTTTCAACGCGTCAATCGCTGTATTTCCGGTGATAAAGATGGCTTCTTCTTTTTTATTCTCTTGAATTAGGTTATCAAAAGCCTTCTCCGTCGGCGCAAAATGCAGGTCCGCCATCACACCTGTTAGTTGGCGATTCATCTCCTCCGGAAATGGCGAATATTTATTCCACGTTCTAAGGCCCGCTTCGACATGGCCAACCGCCACTTGATTATAGTAAGCGGCAAGGCTTGCGATAAATGTGGTCGTTGTGTCGCCATGAACGAGTACGATATCCGGTTTAACCTCTTTGATTACCGCATCCAAACCTTCAAGACCTCTTGTTGTTACATCCACTAATGTTTGGCGATCCTTCATTATGTTTAAATCGTAATCGGGTTTTACATTAAAAATCTCCAGAACCTGATCGAGCATTTGACGATGCTGCGCGGTTACCGCCACGATCGATTCAAATTGATCAGGGCGCTTTTCAAGTTCAAGCACAAGCGGACACATTTTGATTGCTTCCGGTCTTGTCCCGAAGGTTGTTAGCACTTTAATTCGTTTTGACATCATTTTTCACTCCAATTACTTTCTCTGAACAACGGTATCTATTTTAGGCTGGACATACGTTTGCACCGCAAACAATTGCAACATTCGGTTTTATTTTGTTCCGAATAAACGGTCTCCAGCGTCACCTAAACCAGGAACAATATAGCCGTGGTCATTTAATTTTTCATCTAAGCCAGCAATGTAGATATCAACATCTGGGTGTTCCTTTTGTACAGTTTCTACGCCTTCTGGTGCAGCAATAACACACATTAATTTGATATGCTGTGCTCCGCGCACTTTTAGCGAATTAATGGCCGCTACTGCTGAGCCCCCTGTAGCTAGCATAGGATCAACAACGATAAATTCACGCTCTTCAATGTCTGAAGGTAGCTTTGCATAGTATTCAACTGGTTTTAGTGTTTCAGGGTCACGGTATAAACCAATATGGCCTACCTTTGCAGCCGGGATCAGCTTTAAAATTCCGTCAACCATTCCTAGACCGGCGCGCAATATAGGAATTAAGCCAAGTTTTTTACCAGCCAGCGTTTTAGCCTTTGCTGTTGCAACTGGAGTTTCAACAGTTACTTCCTTTAGAGGAAGGTCACGAGTAGCCTCAAATGCCATAAGGCTGGCAATTTCATCTACTAACTCACGAAACTCTTTTGTACCCGTATTCTTATCGCGAATCATTGTAAGTTTATGTTGAATTAAAGGATGATCAAAAACATGAATTTTTCCCATCTATTACCGTCTCCTTTTCTTGTATTCACATTATGTATTTTGCCCATTTTTGTACAAAAAGGGCAGCCCTGTTGCCATAATTGGACAAATTCTGCAGTTTCTATGATGGCCGATTGGCTGAAATAGAAAAAAATTTGCCTACTTTGGTCGAAATGTGCTTATCTAGTAAATTGTATAAGAAAAAGGGCACGTAGACAAGGGAATTGGGAAAAGTCTTGCTATAAAACAAATATAGGCAATATTATAATTTTTCAAATATGGGTGTGGTGTGGTGCCTACATCCCTTTGCACCATCAAACGGGTGCTGAGGCTGTTTTCGTGATGATAAAGGCAAGTTATCATCAGCAAATTCTATCGCCGCTCCTCTTCGTGATGATAAAAGCCAGTTATCATCAGCAAATTTGCACACCGCTCCTTTTCGTGTTGATAAAAGCCAGTTATCACCAGCAAATCCGCTCGCCGCTCCTTTTCGTGTTGATAAAGGCAAGTTATCATCAGCAAAGACTCTCGACGTCCCGCTTCGTGATGTTATAAGCCGGTTATCATCAGCAAATTCTATCGCCACTCCCTTTCGTGATGATATAAGCCAGTTATCATCAGCAAAGACTCTCGACGTCCCGCTTCGTGATGTTATAAGCTGGTTATCATCAGCAAATTCTATCGCCACTCCTTTTCGTGGTGATAAAAGCCGGTTATCATCAGCAAAGACTATCGCCCTTCCTTTTCGTGGTGATAAAAGCCAGTTTTTATCACCAATTTGGCTCTGTGGCCATTTTCATGTTGATAAAACTGGCGAAGTTCCCCAGCATCGTGCCAACTCAAGGGTATTTTAATCTTCACCCGGATATTTGAAGCGTTTACCCGGAATTCATCTCCACTTACCCGGAAATGCGCGGCCTTTACCCGGAATCCGTCACCACTCACCCGGAAATGCCCAAAAAGAAAGCCCCATTGCTATCAGCAAAAGGGCCCCCTGCAGTTTCATATTAACGATCTGGATAAAGTGTGAATTTTGATGTTAAATCTTGTACACGCTGTGCTGCTTCTGCTAGTTTTTCTTCGTTGTCGGCATTTTTTAAAGTTAAGCCGATGATTTCTGCGATTTCATCCATTTCTTCAAGTCCGAAGCCGCGGCTTGTAATCGCTGCTGTACCGATACGGACACCACTTGTTACAAATGGGCTTTCTGGATCGTACGGAATTGTGTTTTTGTTAACTGTAATACCTACATCATCAAGTGCTTTTTCAGCAACTTTTCCTGTTAAGCCTAGGTTACGCACATCCACTAATAATAAATGGTTGTCAGTACCGCCTGATACTAATGTTAAGCCTTGTTTTTGTAGGCCTTCTGCAAGGCGTTGTGCGTTTTTAATAATATTCCCAGCATATTCTTTAAAGCTGTCTTGTAATGCTTCGCCGAAAGCAACAGCCTTAGCTGAAATCACGTGCATTAAAGGTCCACCTTGGATACCAGGGAAAATAGCTTTATCAATTTTTTGTGCAAATTCTTCTTTACATAAAATCATACCGCCACGTGGCCCACGTAATGTTTTATGTGTTGTTGTTGTTACAAAATCAGCGTATGGCACTGGATTCATATGCAAGCCTGCTGCAACAAGACCAGCAATGTGAGCCATATCAACCATTAGGTAAGCGCCCACTTCATCAGCGATTTCGCGGAACTTTTTAAAATTAATTTCGCGTGGATATGCACTTGCACCGGCTACGATTAATTTTGGCTTATGTTCTTTTGCTTTTGCTAAAACATCTTCATAGTCGATTTGCTGAGTATCTTTGTCAACTCCATAAGCAACAAAGTTATACTGAACGCCGCTGAAGTTTACAGGACTTCCGTGTGTTAAATGTCCGCCGTGTGATAAGTTCATTCCAAGAACTGTATCCCCATGTTCTAAAATAGTGAAGTAAACAGCCATGTTTGCTTGTGCGCCTGAGTGCGGTTGAACATTGACATGCTCTGCTCCAAAAATTTGCTTTGCGCGGTCTCTCGCGATATTTTCCGCGATGTCGACATATTCACAACCACCATAATAGCGGCGGCCTGGATAACCTTCTGCATATTTGTTCGTTAAAACTGAACCTTGTGCCTCCATTACTGCTTCACTTACGAAATTTTCTGACGCAATTAATTCAATTTTATTGCGTTGGCGACCAAGTTCCTTCTGAATCGCTTCAAAAACTTCTTGGTCTTGTGATTTTAAATAACTCATTAGAATCCTCCTAAAATATATATATAAATTTGATAAAATCCGAATATTAACGTACGTTTATCATTGTAACATATTTGTTTTTAAGAAAAAACCATAAATATATTAACCATTGCAAGTTTTATTCTCTTTTATTTCCGAATAAACCGCTCGTTCTCCGCCAATTAACTTCGGTCTTGTCCGCGCCATCGTTACATGTGCTTGGCCAATCTCCGTTATTTTACTGCGAACGGGTACGGCTACATGTTTCAAATGCATACCGATAAATGTGTCACCAATATCAATCCCGGCATCGGCTTTTATGAACTCCACCACCTGCGGATTTTTAAAATGGTGGTAAGCATAGGTTGCCATTGCCCCTCCTGCATGTTGGACGGGAATAACCGATACTTGCTCAAGCTGTTTGCTTTTAGCTGTTTCTTTTTCAACTACAAGGGCGCGGTTTAAATGCTCACAGCATTGGAATGCCAGCTGCACACCTGTCTTTTCCTTGAAACTTTGAAATACTCCGAAAATTGTTTGTGCAATATTTTCCGTTCCAGAGGTACCAATCCGCTTACCAATCACTTCACTCGTGCTACAGCCAATGACAAGGACGTGCTCGTCTGTTAGCGAAGCGGCCGCTTGCAAATCACCCAATACGGTTTGTAGTTGATTTTTAATTTGTTCTAAATCCATCTCCATAGCGAAGACTCCCTTTTCTGTGAAGTATATCGATTGTCATAAGTACAAAAATAGCAGGTATTTAATACAACTGCTATCTTTTTTAATAAAATTAATATGAGGTGGCAGGCCTAAATCCGAACTAAATGAAACCACACAAACAACTATTATTTATTTTCGTATTCTGTAATTTTATTAACGCGGTTTAAATGACGGCCGCCTTCGAAGTCCGTTGTCAGCCATGTTTTTGCAATTTCTCTTGCTAGTCCAGGGCCAATTACACGTTCCCCCATCGCAAGAACATTGCTGTCATTATGCTGGCGAGTTGCCTTCGCACTAAACACATCATGAACCAATGCACAACGAATCCCTTTTACCTTGTTCGCAGAAATGGACATTCCAATACCTGTCCCACAAACAAGAATGCCGCGGTCAAACTCGCCGCTTGCGACCTTCTCTGCAACAGGAAGAGCATAATCCGGGTAATCTACAGATGTGCTGCATTCACAACCAAAGTCTTGGTATTCAATCCCCATCTCTTCCAATAGATTGATAATTTCCTCTCTAATATGAATACCACCGTGATCTGAAGCGATTGCTACTTTCATTTTATTTTCCTCCTAATCGAAATTGGTTAATTGTTTGTTTCAAGTTTCTAGCTTGCTCTGATAATTGACCAGCAATCTTCGCAATATCATCTATTTGTGCGGCCTGTTCTACTGTAGTCGCTGCTATTTCCTCTGATCCAGCCGAAGTTTGTTCAGCAATTGCCGCTACCTCCTCAGATTGTGTTGACGTATCTTGGATGTGCTTCATTTGTTTTTCCGCAAAAATTGCAATTTGATGAACAGCCTCTTCCATTTGCTGGACAGATTCCGTCATTTGCTGAATAGCCACATTCGTTTCATTGCCTTTTTCAGCACTTTTATTTGCGGCATCCACTTGCTCATGAATTTGGGAAACAACGCTTTTAACTTCTTCTTGGATATTTTCAACCAATTTGGAAATTCCTTGGACAGCTTGTCTACTTTGATCCGCCAGCTGACGAACCTCCTCTGCAACGACCGCAAAGCCTTTGCCGTGCTCTCCAGCCCGTGCCGCTTCAATGGATGCATTCAACGCGAGTAAATTTGTTTGACCGGCGATATCTCCTACTAGGGAAATAATATTGTTGATTTCTTTCGCATTTTTCTCAAGCCGCTGGACAGCCGATAACGAACTTTGATTGTCTTTGGCAAGCTTTTCAATACCTTCCACTAGGGAATGAATGACCTTTTTGCTATTTTCTAAAGAAACAACCATATTGGCGGATACTTCCTGAGAGTCAGACGCGTGCTTTAAAACTTCCTGGGAAATAACCGTAACGGTGTTAATGGATTCTACAGTCCCGGTAACCGCGCAGGCTGAGCGCTCTGCACCGCTCGCAATTTCCTCCAACGTTTTGGAAATAGTTTCTGCCTGGATGGCAGCTGTACTCGACGCTTCTGAAATGTGGTCAACATGGTCATTCGTATTTTGGAAGTTTTGCTCTATATTGTAAACCATTGTTCGTAAAGATTGTAGCATGTTATTGAAAGCAAGTCCTAATGCACGTATTTCATCATCAGACTTCGATACCTTTACATCCTCACGAATATCCCCTTCTGCCGCCTTGTGGACAGCCTCCTCCAACACCTGTAATGGCTTTGAAAGCAATCCTGCAACGAAATAGGCAATAATTCCAGACCACACAATTCCCATCACTAATGAGAGGACTGTCAAAAATTCCTCGCTTATTGGGATGAAATTTTTAACATAGTCATTTAGAAAATAAATAAAAATTCCTGTTGTAGAATACGTAATGATTGAGACGATAGTGATAAAAACGACAACTTTCAAACGCAAGCCAAACTTGTATCTTTTTTGCATTTAGGATCCTCCCAGTGTTCATATACTACTTTTATTACTACGAGCTCTGCCTGGATATTGTAAGGCTGTACGCATTAAATTCCATCCAATTTTTCCACCAGCTTATGAATCGCTTCCTCAATCTCTTTAAACGTTTGTTCATAATCTTCAAGCGTTCCACCAAAGGGGTCGGCAATATCAGCTTTATTATTTAACGCAAATTCTTTTAAACTAAAGACTTTGTCATTCGCCTTTGGATAGCGCTGTTGAATGATCTCTTTATGGCTATTTCCCATCGTTAAAATTAAATCAGACCAAGCTACGAGCTCTGTCGTCAGCTGTTTCGATTTATGTTCAATCGGAATGGATTGTTTTTTTAAAACCTCAATAGAATGCGACGATGCTGCACTTCCATCGTGCGCAAAAATGCCCGCCGATTTCACTTCAAAGCGGTTATTCGTCTTATGCTTCAAAATAGCCTCCGCCATCGGGCTTCGACATGTATTCCCCGTACAAATAAATAGAATTTTACGCATGACGGCTCCTCCTCCATTCGCAAATTTTAACAACTGTCTTGTACTATTATAAAGCAATCTTATTTTTTCTAATATATTTTAGTGAAAATAATCAAAAAGATTTCACTAAATTAAGAAAAAAATAGTGGAAAGGTGAGGTTTTTGTGATGGAAGTAACTGACTTTTTTATTAATATTAAAAACCCGATAAATCAACGTTTATCAGGCTTTAAAAGATTATTATGATATTTTATCCCTTTAAAACGGCAATAACAACTTTAAACCAAAGGCGAATAAAATACTGCCCCCCAGTGCTTCGCCATAGGATCCAAGCCAAGTCTGCACCTTCCTACCGAGTAACAACCCTGCCCAGGTTAGAATCATGCTGAAAAATCCAAACAAAAAGATCGTTAGCGCCGTCCGCGCTCCGAATATTCCCAAGCTTAAGCCGAGCGAAAAGCTATCCAAACTTACTGTTAATGCAAACAGAATCAAGCCAAATCCAATTGGCGTAACAAAGGTTTCAGTCCCTGATTTAAATGAGGAAATAACCATTTGCAATCCTAAAATTAATAGAAGGGCACCACCGATATAAGTTGCAATGCCACTGAAATGGAAGGAGATGATACGGCCCAAGCCCATCCCTAAAAGCGGCATTATAACATGAAAAATGCCGATGATCACCCCTATATATGCCACCTGCCTTAAGCCAAGGCGAATCATTCCCATTCCTAAGCCCAGCGAAAAGGCATCCATTCCTAAGGCAATTGCCATAATTGATATTGTTATAACTTCTCCGATAATTTCCGTTATTCCCATCGTCTTTCCCCCTAGAGACGTGCTTGTATAACATATGCACGTCCGAAAAGTTTTAGACGTAACAGGACCAATTTTTAACGGGTACCTGGCCCCATCCCAAAAACAAACCACAAACAAAACACCCAGCAGATTTTACAAGTAAATCCGCCGGGCGTTCATTTATCCCCATTATTCTTTTATGATTTGGCCACCTGCTGCTTTGGTGAGCCGATTCATTACCGCTTCACCCACGCCCGTTTGTGGAAAACTTTCGCTATAGATGATATCCACCTTTTCCTCGTCAAAGGTTCGCAGGCTGTCATATAAATGGTGGGCAACTGTTTTTAAATCCTCACGATATCCACAAGTGACGATGAGATCTGCCTGGTAATTTTCTTTGTTTTCTTCAGTTGTCAACATACCAACAGTTTTTCCACTTATCCTCTGTTCATCGATTAAACTTTGGATAAAAGTCTTTGAACCATCCACAATTACTAGCGGTGCTTTTGGTGCATAGTGTGTGTATTTCATTCCCGGTGCTTTAGGGGCTTGGTCTTTTTGTAAAAGTGCTTTATCCACAGCCACAGCTCCAATTACAGCTTCCAACTCTTCTTTTGTTACGCCGCCCGGGCGTAAAATCATTGGGGGTGTACCTGTGCAGTCAAGTACGGTGGATTCAAGGCCGACACCTGTTGCACCGCCATCCAAGACACCGGCAATTCTGCCATTTAAATCATGTAAAACATGCTCCGCCTTTGTCGGGCTTGGTTTGCCGGAAAGATTCGCACTTGGTGCCGCCAATGGAACCGCCGAAGCTTCAATTAAAGCTAATGCAACTGGATGGTCTGGCATCCGAATAGCCACTGTTTCCAGTCCAGCTGTTACTTTTTCGGACACTGCTCCATTACTTTCAAAAATAATCGTTAATGGGCCTGGCCAAAAGGTATCCATCAGCTTTTGCGCAGTATCCGGAATATTTTTCACAAGCTTGTTTAGCTGATTTTTATTGGATATGTGGACAATTAGTGGATTATCACTTGGGCGCCCTTTTGCTTCATAAATTTTCGCTATCGCCTTATCTGACAAGGCATTTGCCCCAAGTCCGTACACCGTTTCAGTGGGAAATGCAACTACCTCACCCTTATTAATCCACAGGGCTGCCTCTTTAATCTGTGGATTACTTGTTAATTCCTTCATATTTTTATCCACAACCCAATGTTGTGTTATTAAGTTGTTCATCGTTTGATCCCTTCTTTGCTATATCGCCATTTTTCGTATTTTATAATAACGTCTATAAACAAAAATATCCACATATTGTGGATAAATTCCTTAAAAAAGTGGATAACTCTGTGGATTTTGTTAATTGTTACACTTTTGTGCTCAAAAAGTGTAGTACATAATGAATGGCTGCTCATGATTTATATTTTTATAGTGTCCAAAAAGCTTTAATTCCTCTGGCGTTTCATCTGCTAATTGAAACCCGAGCATGTAAAAAAGTTTTACAGAGGAGTGATGTTTTGTGCATAAAAATAGCCTTTGCAGGCTGCTTTTTTTCGAATAATCAATGACAGCCCGCATGATTTCCAATATATTAAACTGGTCCGACTTTTCATTGATCACAAAGGAGCGCAGCAAGCCGTTTTGCTTTTGCAGTTCGAAACCAACCACAGCAATTAGTGATTCTAGGTCGCTCAGACCATCAATTTCTTTTTCCATTAATAAAAAGTTATCCACATTTTGTTCAATTCCGTCCGTTTGTAAACCTGCCTGGCCTACCAGCTGTTGAATTCTATTTATATCTTCAAATTTAGCTTTTCGAATAATTTGCATTATAAGTCTCTCCCTACTTTTCGGTATTTAAGTAATCTAGCGATACTTAAAACTATGTGCAAAAAGTAGATTTGATGACTATTTATTCTATTAATTTTAGCCGAAGATCTTTTCAAATAGTTCTGCGATAAAAGATTTTACAACCACTTTTTCTTTAGCAGAAGCATCCGCTGTTGTAGTCTCTTCCTCTGCTTGTTTAACAGCATCCCCGTTTGAGAAATCCAAGAAACACAGCGGTGGGAATAACACGCACCACCAATTTGCACCTTCACCTTCACCTAACGTGATTAAAATGGCCTCATACTGTCCTGCCGGATAAATATAGTTGCCATAAATTTTTGTCGGAAAGTTTACTTGGTCAAAATCAACGTGAACACTTTGGTTGCTACCTTCCTCTTCCAGCACTTTGTACGCTATTTTTTCAATTTCAGGAACACGGCTGTTGATTAAAGCTCGAGCCGCTTCAATTGAAGTTAGATCCTTGACCCATGTTGTAATCTCAGCATTTACTGCATCGCGCACTTTTCTTTTTAGCGCTTGATCTGCACTTGAATCACTGTTAGCAAGAATCCGTAACCGAATTGCTTCATCTGGAATGACCACAGGTCCCTCCGCCTCTACGATACCCCTATCAAAAATTTGAATTAAATTTGCACCTATTAAAATTAAAAGCATAAAGATGATTGCTTGTGTTTGTTTTTTCATTTTATCTCCACCGTCCTTCACTAGACAGTGTGGACAAAAAGCAAAAATCTTAAACTAGCAAATTTAAATTTTTTTAAAAATATTTTAATAGATTTCTAGATTGGGGACGCGCGACGGGGGTTACCCGGAATTCCGGCTACCCCGCGCACTTTCCTTTAAAACCTGCCAAATACCATCCGATCCTTACCATTAATATCAAAGACGATTTCAACCTGAACATCCTTATGCTGAAAAGTATTGCGCAACATTTCAGCAACCGCTTCCCCCTGGCCCGCACCAATTTCAAATGCAATAAGGGCATGGTCATTTACAACTAATGGCAGCTGCTCCATGAAGCGACGATAGAGGTCAAGCCCATCTGCTCCGCCGACCAAGGCGCGCATTGGCTCATGGTCTACGACGATATCCGATAATGTTGGTATGTCACTTTCCGGTATATAAGGCGGATTGGATACAACAATATCAAATGTTTCGCCTCGTTCAATAAACGGTGTAAGCAGATCACCCTGGACAAAACGGATTTTGTCCACTCCAAGCTGCCCTGCATTTCTTTTCGCAACTTCAAGTGATTCCTCTGCAATATCTGTAGCCGTCATTTGCAGCTTCGGATCCTCCAACGCCAACGTGATGGCGATGATGCCGCTGCCCGTTCCAATATCGACGACATCAAGCTTTTTACTTGAGTCAAAATGTTCTTTTCTTCTTTTTAACACACCTACGATTAATTCTTCCGTTTCTGGACGTGGAATCAATACTTCCTCATTGACTTCAAATGTTCTGCCGTAAAACTCTTCGTATCCGATTAAATATTGGACAGGTGTGCCCTCGGCATAGTTAAAGATGTCGTTGATAAAAGCTGCCTTTGATTCGTCATTCGGCCAGTCTTCGCGCAATGAAGAATAAAGCTGTGCCCGGGAGAGTTTCAGGTGATGTCTTAGTAAAAGCTCTGCCGCGAACGCTTCCCTGTTTTGTTTTTCTAAAAAAGAAGAAGCCCAATTGAGGGCTTCATGAATTTTCGTGAACGATGTTTCCATTACTCTGCTTGCTCCATTTTTTTCGCTTGATCGTCTAAAATTAAAGCATCAATGATTTCATCAATTTTTCCTTGTAAAATCTGATCAAGCTTTTGAATTGTTAGACCGATGCGGTGGTCTGTCACACGGTTTTGCGGGAAGTTATACGTACGAATACGCTCGGAACGATCCCCTGTACCAACTGCTGATTTACGGTTTTGGTCGTATTCGGCCTGTGCTTCCTGCTGGAATTTATCATAAACACGGGCACGTAGTACCTTCATCGCTTTTTCCTTGTTCTTAATTTGCGACTTTTCATCCTGACATGAAACAACGGTGCCAGTTGGGATGTGGGTTAAACGTACAGCTGACATAGTTGTGTTAACGCTTTGTCCACCAGGGCCGCTTGATGCAAAGGTATCGACGCGGATATCTTTGTCGTGAATTTCAACTTCAACCTCTTCCGCCTCAGGCAATACAGCCACGGTTGCTGTTGATGTATGAATACGGCCGCCAGATTCCGTTTCCGGAACACGCTGCACGCGATGGGCACCATTTTCAAATTTCATCTTTGAATACGCACCATTTCCGTTCACCATGAAAATGATTTCCTTGTATCCGCCGATACCGGTTGTGCTTGCTTCAATCAGGTCAACTTTCCAGCCTTGTGATTCGGCAAAACGTGTATACATCCGGTACAGGTCACCGGCAAATAATGCAGCCTCATCCCCACCGGCAGCACCACGAATTTCAACGATAACGTTCTTATCATCGTTAGGGTCTTTCGGAAGAAGTAAAATTCTCATCCGCTCAGAGAGCTCCTGTTCACGATCAGAAAGCTCTGAAACCTCTTCCTTCACCATTTCACGCATATCTGAATCTAGCTTTTCTTCAAGCATTGCTTTCGCATCGTGCAATTGCTCTAATACATCTTTATATTCACGAAAAGCTTGAACAGTTTCCTCAATGCCGGACTGTTCCTTCGAATATTCACGTAATTTATTTGTATCACTTATGATTGCTGGATCACTCAGCAGTTCATTTAATTTCTCATAACGATTTTCAATCGCTTGCAAACGATCTAACACGCTTACTCACCTCATTATATAAGTCCATAACATTACATTTCACGTAAGTCCATAACATTTCTATTATAGTATAAGCGGGAATGCTAGTCAAAATTATACTAAAATTGCATCTTTGGGTGGCGTGTACGTGCAGCCTAGTATAATCAAGTGGATAGTTGGTAGTAGATGAGCAAAAAATGCCAAGCACTGTATGAACTTTACGTGGTACTTGGCATTTTTATCATTGTGATCATTGGTTATCAGTATTTACGTTTAAAACAACTTGGTAGCGTGGGACCGCTTCACTTAACCTATTTTGAAGAAGACCGCGTTGTTCATGAAACTCTTTGTAAGAGAGCTTTCGTTTTGGTGTAACGTTAACTATTGCTTTGTAGCCATTTATATAAATCATCCCGGCATCGAATACATCAGAGCTTTCTACAATTTCGCGCAGTTTTTGTTGATAGGCGCCCTGGTTGTTATGTGCTTCATTTTCTGTGTTCAAATCCAAGAAATTCGGGTTGTAGTCAGCAATATCGGTTATTTCCCCTTCACGGAAAGAAACATCGACCGCCCTATTCCCTTTGACATCTCTTGATGCATCACTTGTTTCTGTTGGTTGTGCACCTTGATTCGTTCCACAGGCTGTAAGTATAAGCAGCAACAAAAAAGTAACTGTTTTATTCATTAGACAACACCTCCGTAAAATTAGGTTGCCAAAAAATAAAACAGTTCATAGCAAGTAAAAATCACCATCCATTAAATTGCGACAGATGGGTCCACTTTCATTTCCGCCGTTTTCGTTTCTACGGATGCCTTTTCAGGCTTTCCCGGTACTTCATGACAATGGCGGCACCGTGATTCATAGGACTCTGATGCACCCACTAAAATAATCGGATCATCATAAGAGGCAGGTTTACCGTTGATTAATCGTTGTGTACGGCTTGCCGGTGAGCCACAAACAACACAAATCGCTTGCAGCTTTGTCACTAATTCTGCCAGTGACATCAGTGCCGGCATACAGCCAAACGGCTCACCGCGAAAGTCCTGGTCAAGCCCTGCACAGATGACACGATAGCCTTTATCAGCCAATTGCTGTGCGACTTCAACGATTTTATCATCAAAAAATTGGACTTCATCGATGCCAATTACATCGGTTTCCGGTAATACTAGTTCCAATATGCTATCGGAGTTTTCAACAGGTTTTGCAATGACAGAAGCTCCATTATGCGAGACAACCGAGGATTTACTATACCGGTTATCGATGACCGGCTTGAACACCTGAACAGACAGCTTTGCATATTCCGCCCGTCGTATTCTTCTGATTAACTCCTCTGATTTTCCGGAAAACATACTTCCACATATCACTTCAATCCAACCGCTTTGCTTCATAACATACATGAAGCGCTTCCCCCCTTGCAAATCATGTTGAATGGTTACACAAAAGCTTTAATTAGAAATTCTCACATTCCGGAAGCCAATTATCGCTCCCTAAAGTGATTGGACACTGCAATCACTTTTATACATAGCAAGTTTTTATACGGACACGAATAAACATTTGGGTACTTCAGGGAAGTGTGACTATATTCGTGTTTGTCCGTATAAAAACTTGGATTATATCTAATCATGATTTTTCTGCTTGTGTCCAATCAAACCCGGTCACAATAATCGGCTTCCGGAATAAAAATTCCCACGGATAAATGCTTCCCTAACCACTCATTATTCAAAGTAAAAAGGGCTTGTCTCAAAATGTGTCAGGCACCACATAACGTTATGCGGATTCATCTGTATCCAGTCAAGGATACAAGACACCTTTGAAACAGCCCCTTACAATATTATAATTATTCAAAGTCAAATGCCTATGCACAAGCCAATCCTTGAATAAAAATATTACTTAAGATTGTATTTTTTCTTGAAGCGATCAACACGGCCGCCAGCATCAGCGAATTTTTGACGTCCAGTGTAGAATGGATGGCATTCAGAACAAATTTCTACTTTCACTGCATCCTTAACTGATCCGCTCTCAAATTCGTTTCCACAAGCACATGTCACCATTACTTTTTTATAGTTAGGGTGAATTCCTTGTTTCATGACTATCTCTCCTTCCGCCCTGATTCCTGAGGAAACAGAGTTTAACTTTAAGTTACTTAACACACATGACAAGATTATAACAGGAATGCATTCTTAATGCAAGAATCCATTTCTAATTGCAATATTCCATCAGCTAATTATTGTTCCCAATTGTGATCGGACAATCCATCAGTATTGTGTAAAGTAAGTTTTTATGATAGGTCCCAATAATCAGCTGATAGAATTTTATATATAGTTATCCATCCCTATTAATACTATCTTTTACTAGTAACCCCACGCATTTCCTCGTCCATCTTTTGGAAGAATTCTTCGTTCGTTTTTGTATTTCTTAAACGCTTTAAGAATCGTTCTACAAAATCCGGAGTATCTGTCATTGTTTTGCGAATAGCCCATAGTTTATCCAAATGGTTCTTCGGCAATAACAGTTCTTCTTTCCGTGTTCCTGAACGACGAATGTCGATGGCAGGGAAAATACGGCGTTCTGCTAGGCTGCGGTCAAGATGCAGCTCCATATTACCTGTTCCTTTGAATTCCTCGTAAATCACGTCATCCATTCTTGATCCTGTATCAACGAGGGCTGTTGCTAAAATCGTTAAGCTTCCGCCTTCTTCGATATTGCGGGCTGCACCAAAGAATCGCTTCGGACGATGGAACGCAGCCGGATCAATACCACCGGATAATGTACGGCCGCTTGGCGGAATAACAAGGTTATAAGCCCTCGCTAAGCGGGTAATGCTATCCATAAGAATGACAACGTCTTTTTTATGCTCTACTAAACGCATGGCTCTTTCTAAGACAAGCTCTGCCACCTTAATATGGTTTTCAGGCACCTCATCAAATGTTGAGCTGACAACATCACCGGCAACGGATCTTTCAATATCGGTTACTTCCTCTGGGCGCTCGTCGATTAGTAAAACGATTAATTCTGCTTCGGGATGATTGGTTGTAATGCTGTTGGCAATCTCTTTTAATAATACGGTTTTCCCTGCTTTTGGAGGGGCAACAATTAAACCACGTTGACCAAAACCAACTGGAGCCAGTAAATCCATAATTCTTGTTGAGAGATGATGGGATTCTGTTTCAAGAACCATATGGCGGTCAGGATATAGAGGTGTTAGTGCTGGAAAGTGTACTCTTTCTTTCGCAGTTTCTGGGTCTTCCCCATTTACAGCTTCAACATGCAATAACCCATAATAACGTTCATTTTCTTTTGGCGGTCGAACTTTCCCAGATACTTTATCACCGTTTCGCAGGTCAAATCTTCTGATTTGCGATGCGGAAATATAGATATCCTCCGAACTTGGGGAATAGTTGATTGGCCGTAAAAATCCAAATCCCTCAGACTGGATAATTTCCAATACGCCTTCCATAAACAATAAGCCATCTTGCTCAGCTCTTGCTTTCAGAATTGAAAAAATTAATTCTTTTTTGTTCAACTTGCTGTAGTAGGAAATTTTCAGCTCACGGGCAAGCTCATACAATTCCTTTAATTTCATATTTTCTAAATGTGAAATAGATACAGACATTATTACACCACTCTTTAGTTTATTTTATAAAAGATCATTTATCATTTTTCATTAATAAAAGGAATTAAAAAACAGGAAGTTTAATGTAAGAGAAGGGTGAAACTTTTATTCGTGAAGTTAATTTTGTAGTAATTTATCTCTATATAAAACAAGTTCCAGTCGAGGTAGACTATTAGAATTAGTATACCATATTTTCCGATGAAGTCAAACAGTTGTTCTATGTTTTTTTGTTTCATAATAGAAGAATGTCAGTTGAAGTTCACGCCCTAAAGCCTGAAAGCACGAACTCCAACTGATTTCTATAATCTTCACTTTTCATTTAGTCTCTATTTAATTATTTCATTACTAGATTAGGTTTTGTTTTTAGGCTATGACGGCCATCAATAAAGCGAACAGTTCCGGATTTGGCACGCATAACCAATGATTGGGTTGTGCCAATGCTGCCTTCTTTAAACTGAACACCTTTCAATAGTTCACCATCCGTTACACCTGTCGCAGCAAAAATACAATCATCGCCGCGTACAAGATCATCCATCATTAACACTTTATTTATATCAGTGATCCCCATTTCATGGCATCGTCTTAACTCTTCGTCATTTTGCGGTTTAAGCTTGCCTTGAAGCTCTCCACCTAGACATTTCAAGCCAACAGCTGCCAGCACACCTTCAGGCGCTCCACCAGTACCGAACATGATGTCAACACCGGTAAAATCAAATGCAGTGTTCAATGCAGCTGCAACGTCTCCGTCACTAATCAATTTAATGCGGGCACCTGCTTCGCGAATTTCGGAAATAATTTGATCATGGCGTTCACGATTCAAAATGATGGCAACGACATCTTCAATAGCTTTATTTTTCGCTTTGGCAACAGCCTTTAAATTGTCAATCACTGGTGCATTAATATCAACTTTTCCTGCACACTCAGGGCCAACTGCGATTTTTTCCATATACATATCAGGAGCATGCAATAAATTGCCATGGTCAGCGATGGCGATCACAGCAAATGCACCCCATGTACCTGCTGCTAGAATATTTGTCCCTTCAAGTGGGTCAACAGCTACGTCTACTTCTGGGCCATGTCCGGTGCCAAGCTCTTCGCCAATATATAGCATCGGTGCTTCGTCCATTTCACCTTCACCAATGACAACGACACCTTGCATTGGAATTGTATCGAATACTTTACGCATTGCTTCAGTGGCAGCATTGTCTGCCTCTAACTTTTTACCTCTTCCCATCCATCTTGCTGAGGCGAGGGCAGCTGCTTCAGTTACCCGCACTAATTCCATTGTTAAACTTCTTTCCATGATTCAATCTCTCCCTGTGGTTTTTTCGGACCGAATGGCGTTAATAGTTCACTTCTAGTCCGTTTTTATCTCCACTTGCCTATAGGCATAGGTATGTGAAAATCCCTGTTATGAATTTTGAAAATGCTTAATCTCAGCCTCCGTCATGTTTTCACGCCACACAACGGCACCTAAATTTGAAAGCTTGTCTACTAAATCCTCATAGCCGCGGTCGATATGCTCCAACCCGGTTATTTCCGTAATTCCATCTGCAATAAGGCCTGCAACAACAAGGGCCGCTCCTGCTCTTAAATCAGTCGCCTTCACCTTGGCCCCATGGAGCTTGACTGGGCCGGTAATAATCGCTGAACGTCCTTCTACCTTTACATTGGCGTTCATTCTACGAAGCTCATCAATGTGTTTAAAGCGAGCGCCATAGATTGTATCGGTAACAAGTCCGGTTCCTACTGCACGCGTCAATAATGATGTAAAAGGCTGCTGGAGATCTGTCGGAAATCCTGGATAAACCAGTGTTTTAATATCGACCATTTTCAGCTCCGGCACTTTCGTAATCAACGCTTGGTCATCGATAATTTTAATATCGGCTCCCATTTCCCGAAGTTTTGCAATGAGGGATTCCAAATGCTGCGGAATCACATTATCAATCAATACTTCTTCACCTTGGGCAACAGCCATAATCATATATGTACCCGCTTCAATGCGATCAGGAATAATCGTATGACGGCAGCCATGCAAATCTTCGACGCCCTCAATTCGAATCACATCTGTTCCGGCACCTTTGATTTTGGCCCCCATGCTTGTAAGAATCGTTGCTACATCAACAATTTCAGGCTCTTTGGCGGCATTTTCAATAATGGTTTGTCCTTTTGCACGAACAGCCGCTAGCATAATATTTATTGTAGCACCCACACTAACAACATCCAGATAGATACGGGCCCCTACTAGTTCTTTGGCACGCAAATAGATGGCGCCCTGTTCATTGGTAACAGTGGCCCCTAGCGCTTCAAACCCTTTGATATGCTGATCAATCGGACGAGGGCCAAGGTGACAACCGCCCGGCAGACCAATCACCGCTTGTTTAAAGCGACCAAGCATGGCACCCATTAAATAATAGGATGCTCGAAGCTTTTTAACCTTTCCATTCGGCAATGGCATGGAAATCATTTTAGAAGGATCAATGGTAAGGTAGTCATGCTCCAACGTTACGGTTCCTCCTATTTCCTCCAACAGGCCACATAATGTATGTACATCCGAAATATTCGGCAACCCTTCAATTGTTACAGGTGAATCTGCTAATATAGCTGCTGGTATTAAAGCTACAGCGCTATTCTTGGCTCCGCTGATACGGACGGTTCCTTTTAATGGATGGCCGCCTTCAATTTTTAACTTTTCCATTTTGCCACTTTGCGCCCCCTTTTCGATTTTTCTTTTATCTATTAGTTTACACCAAAAAACCTTTTTACATATATGACTTTTATGAAATTTCTAGGATTTGGTCAACATTATTGGCTTTTTATTTATTTTTATTCCAATCTGCCAAAAACTTTTCAATTCCGCTCTCAGTTAATGGGTGATTAAATAATTGCATAATGACTTTAAAAGGAACCGTTGCAATATGTGCGCCTTTTAAAGCCGCTTCTGTGATATGCATAGGATGGCGAATCGATGCTGCGATAATTTCTGTATCAATATCATGAATCGCAAAAATATCAGCAATTTGGGAGACCAATGCTAAGCCGTCATGGCCAATATCATCTAATCGTCCTAAAAACGGTGATACATAGCTTGCACCCGCTCTTGCTGCTAAAAGTGCTTGATTTGCAGAGAAAATAAGCGTTACGTTTGTCTTAATGCCAAGGTCTTTAAAGGCCTTTACTGCTTTTAAACCGTCCGGAGTCATTGGCACTTTGATTGTAATATTTGGAGCAATCGCGGCTAACTCTTTGCCTTCTGCAATCATTTCCTCCGCTTTTAAGGATAGGACTTCAGCACTGATAGAGCCTTGTGTTACTTCCGCCGCAATTTCTTTCAAACGATCAGGGAAAGATACATTCTCTTTAGCTACTAGACTAGGATTTGTTGTGACGCCGTCTAAAATACCAAGGGCATTTGCTTCACGGATTTCATCAATATTCGCTGTATCTATGAAAAATTTCATCGTCTTCACTCCTATTTTTAATTTTTTGGTCATAGCAAAAAGCGAAACCGTCTAGTGACGGTTTCTTTAAGCATAAGCATTCCACCAGCCGATTATTATTCCCGATGTGATTGGACAATCCAATAATTTCGTGCAAAGCAAGTTTTTATGCGGACACGAATAAACATCTGGGTATTTCAGTGAAGTGAGACTATATTCGTGTTTGTCCGCATAAAAACTTAGGAATCTATTTTCCACTAATCTTTTACGTTGTCCAATCAAGATTGCTCATAATAATCGGCTGTTGGAATTTATATATCTGCATAGAAAAAGACATCGTCATTTGCCCATGTAGGCAAATGACGTGGCTTTCGACTATTTATGCTTTATTTGATGAGCCAAACTCACGGATTTTTCCAATAACCGTTTCCTTAATTGTATCACGTGCAGGGCCCATAAATTTACGTGTATCGTAAAGATCTGGCTTTTCTTCTAAAATTTTGCGAACTGTTTTTGAAGAAGTAATTTGGTTTTCAGTATTTACGTTAATTTTAGCTGTTCCAAGTGAAATCGCTTTTTGGATGTCTTTAGTTGGAATGCCTGTGCCGCCATGTAATACCAATGGCACGCCTGTCAACTCCATAACTTCCTTCATGCGGTCAAAGCCAAGTTTTGGCTCGCCTTTGTATGGTCCATGAACAGAACCTAAGGCAGGAGCAAAGCAATCAACGCCTGTTTCGCGTACTAGGCGGTCACACTCAGCTGGAATTGCATACATCGCTTCCGCATCGTCTACAACTAAGTCGTCCTCTTGACCACCGATACGGCCTAATTCAGCTTCTACTGAAATTCCTAAAGTATGTGCAACATCAACAACTTTCTTTGTTAATGCAATGTTTTCATCTAGTGGATAATGTGAGCCGTCGATCATAACAGATGTGAAACCAGCATACATTGATTCGATACATTTTTCAAAGCTTGAACCATGATCCAGGTGAATGGCAACAGGAACTGTAATTTTGTAATCCTCCAAAAGGGCTGTCACCATTGCTACAACCGTCTTGAAGCCGCCCATATATTTAGCTGCACCTTCAGAAACCCCTAAGATTACCGGTGAGTTCTCTGCTTGCGCAGCCTGTAAAATGGCTTGGATATACTCAAGGTTATTAATATTAAACTGACCTACAGCATATCCTTCATTTTTTGCTTTGTTTAACATTTCAGTCATTGACACTAAAGGCATTGTTTCATGTCCTCCCTAATCATCAATAGTAATTTATGTACATACAAAAATTAGTATAGCACAATCAACCTCGCCTTGGCGCATATTTATAACCTAGATTTTTCCTTGTCGGTTTCAGAATCATTTCAATTTAAATCTGGGCACCCGCCAAATTGGCTTAGCTTTTTATAGAATGCCCAAATCTAATGTTTTTTAAAAATTGGGATGCTGTCGATTTTTGTTTTGACTACGCTTCGAGTGGAACTTGTGCCTTCACCGCAGCACGAATGTCATCAATATCAAATGGCTTAGCAAAGTGCGTACGCGCCCCTAAGTCCTTTGCTTGCTGGATCATATCTAATTCACCATAGGCGGTCATAATAAAAACTTCAATCGTTTGATCAATTTCTTTCAATCTTTTTAAAATCTCAATGCCGTCCATCCCCGGTATTTTCATATCAAGCAGAACGAGATCTGGTCTATCTTGCTCAACAATTTGCAATGCTTGCATTCCATTTGAAGCTTGAAATGTTTGATATCCTTCTTTTTGAAAAACTTCATTTAATAAAATTCGTATTCCATACTGATCATCAACAATTAACAACTTCTTACTACTCAAGATATCACCCCCGGATTTAGTCATTTTGTTCATATATTAGCCTATTTAAATAATATTCTCCGGTTGTTATTCTTTTCCTGCATAGATAAAAAAGAAAATATCGACAGTTTTCATTTATAGGACCCAATCCGCTACCCATCAATGAGAAGATTCCAGAAGTCGATTATTGCTTTCTAAAGTGAAACTCTCACACAAAAAGCACTATCCGTGCTATGCGGATAGTGCCTGATTAGCGAATACTATTCTTTATTGCTCAATGATGCGTGAATGAATTCACGGAATAATGGCTGTGGTCTAGTTGGTCTTGATCTGAATTCTGGGTGGAATTGAGATGCAACAAACCATGGGTGGTCTGGCACTTCAATTACTTCTACTAGGCGGCCATCAGGGCTTGTTCCTGAGAATACTAAGCCAGCGTCTTCAAATGCTTGGCGGTATTGGTTGTTAAATTCATAGCGATGGCGATGGCGTTCATAGACAAGCTCATCCTCGTAAGCTTCGTATGCTGCTGTGCCTTCCTTCAATTTGCAAGGGTATAAGCCTAAGCGCAATGTTCCGCCTAAATCCTCGACATCTTTTTGCTCTGGCAATAAATCAATGATTGGGTATGGTGTTTCAGGCTTAATTTCTGCTGAGTTTGCGCCTTCGTAGCCTAATACATTGCGGGCAAATTCAATAGTTGCCAGCTGCATGCCTAAGCAAATACCAAGGAATGGCACTTTATTTTCACGGGCAAAGCGTGTTGCTTCAATTTTACCTTCGATCCCGCGGTCACCGAATCCACCTGGGACAAGGACGCCGTCAACGTCGCCAAGAAGCTCGTCCACATTTTCAGCTGTTACATGTTCAGCATTGATCCATTTCACCTTAATATCTGCATCATAGTAATAACCAGCATGACGCAATGCTTCTACTACAGAAATATAAGCATCCTGAAGCTCGACATATTTACCCACTAAACCGATTTTCACTTCTTTAGAAAGGTTGGTTACCTTTTCAACTAAAACCTTCCACTCGGCCATGTCTGCTTCTTTAACATTTAATTTCAAATAATCACAAACAATTTGGTCAAAGCCTTGCTCCTGCAATGCTAGTGGAATTTCATATAAATTCTTCGCATCGCGGCATTCAATCACTGCTTTTGAATCGATATCACAGAATAGCGCAATTTTATCCTTCATATCCTGTGTAATCGGCATTTCGTTACGTGTAACGATTACGTTTGGCTGGATTCCAAGACTGCGCAACTCTTTAACACTGTGCTGTGTTGGCTTTGTTTTCATTTCACCAGCGGCTTTAATGTACGGAATGAGTGTACAATGGATGTACATTACATTTTCACTGCCGATGTCACTCTTGATTTGGCGGATTGCTTCTAAGAATGGTAAAGACTCAATATCACCGACCGTTCCACCGATTTCAGTGATCACTACATCTGCATTTGTTTCACGGCCTGAACGGAACACGCGGTCTTTAATTTCGTTTGTAATATGAGGAATAACTTGGACAGTGCCGCCTAAGTAATCGCCTCGGCGTTCCTTCTTAATTACGGTTGAATATATTTTACCTGTTGTCACATTATTATACTTACTTAAGTTAATATCAATAAAACGTTCATAATGCCCTAAGTCTAAGTCTGTCTCTGCACCATCATCCGTTACGAAAACCTCTCCATGCTGATATGGACTCATTGTTCCTGGGTCCACATTGATATATGGATCAAATTTTTGAATTGTGACATTTACACCGCGATTTTTTAATAAACGACCAAGTGATGCGGCTGTAATCCCTTTGCCAAGTGAAGACACAACGCCTCCAGTAACGAAAATATATTTCGTCATTATTTTCCCCTCTTTTCTAAAAACTTAAAAATCAATATAAATTGCCAATAAATTTAATTGAAACATCTCTAGAGTAGTATGTGATGTTTTACAAAAAAGATTAATCATCGTCAGGTGCTATAAAATAAAAAAAGTGCAACCCTAAAGTAGGGAGCACTTTCTCGATCATGTTTAACAATACAAACAATTTCTATTGTTTAATGAAGCCCAAGAAAGATTTTACCGATTTCGACTTTTAAAGTCAAGAGTGTAAAAAGAATGTCGTTTCATGTAAGAATAAGACACCTTCTTGTAAAGGATTAATCTTTGTCCTCATCATCAAAATCTTCGTCCTCGTCTTCCTCTTCATCATCGAGGTCTTCGTCCAGCTCTGTGTCTTCAAAATTCTCGTCCAAGTCAAATTCATCATCGTCGATGAGATCTTCGTCCTCGTCTTCTTCCTCCTCAATTTCGTCGAAGTCCAAGTCCTCTTCTTCGTCTTCCTCAAAGTCCTCGTCATCCTCGTCATCTAAGAGATCTTCTTCCTCTTCTAAATCATCGTCATCTAAATACTCATCATCTTCATCTTCGTAGTCTTCATCTTCATCATAATCATCAAAGTCATCTTCCACAACTTTCTTCTTGCCTTTTTTCTTCTTAGGCTTCGCCGGTGTATGAACTTCCTCATCCACTTGATCATATGGATACCATGCCCGTATGCCCCAACGGTTTTCACCGATGCATAAAAAGCTACCATCCACGTTCACATCTGTATAAAATTGGGCAATGCGATTGTCCCTTTCTGCTTGCGATAATCCTTTTATTTCTGCAACTTTATTAAATAATTCATAGAAATCCATTGCCTGCTTTTCTTCTTGTAAAAGCATCATGGCAATCTCAATCATGGATAGCTCTTGAATTTGCTCTTCTGTTAATTGCGATATCATTATGGCAACTCCTCTCATTTTAAAAACAAAATAAAAGCATTTATGTAAGAATAAACATCCTGTTTAGCTTATATAGAAAATCATACCATTCATTATAAACAAAACTACATAGAATATGCTAGAGTATTCAAGAGTTTTTTGCAAAAAACATTCATTAGTGCTTGTACTCAGCCTATAAAGTATTCCATAAGCCAATTATTGTTCCCGAAAGTGATTGGACAATCCGTCATTTTATATAACGCAGGTTTTTATGCGGACACGAATAAACATTTGGGTATTTCGGGGAAGTGAGACTATATTCGTGTTTGTCCGCATAAAAACTTAGATTCCATCTAAGCACTTCATTTTTACGTTGTCCAATCAAACTTGGTCACAATAATTGGCTTATGGAATTTCTTATCTATTTTCAAATAAAAGAAGGAAAAACCCGCGTTTTTCCTTCTTCTAATGCCTTACATATTTCTTCTATACTGCCCGCCTACTTCGTATAAGGCAGCTGTGATTTGGCCTAGGCTGGCTACTTTTACTGTTTCCATTAATTCTGCAAAGATATTGCCGCCGGTGACTGCAACTTCTTTCAGCTTAGCTAATGCAGCACTTGCTACATCTACGTGTTCTTCTTGGAACTTGCGTAGATTCAAGATTTGGCTTTCCTTCTCTTCATAGGATGCACGGGCAAGCTCGATGCTGTTCATGTCTTCTTCTGATGGCGGATTTGGATTTAAATACGTGTTCACGCCGATAATTGGCAGCTCTCCACTATGCTTTTTATGTTCATAGTACATAGATTCCTCTTGAATCTTGCTGCGCTGATATTGCGTTTCCATCGCACCCAACACGCCGCCGCGGTCATTGATGCGCTCGAATTCTTGTAGAACGGCTTCTTCGACGATATCCGTCAATTCTTCAACAATGAACGAGCCTTGCAATGGATTTTCGTTTTTCGTTAAGCCAAACTCTTTTGTAATGATCATTTGAATCGCCATCGCACGTCGCACAGATTCCTCTGTCGGCGTTGTGATTGCTTCATCATACGCATTCGTATGAAGGGAATTACAATTATCCATTAAGGCAATTAACGCTTGCAGCGTTGTACGAATATCATTGAAGTCAATTTCCTGAGCGTGCAAGGAGCGGCCGGATGTTTGTGTATGATACTTTAACTTTTGGCTGCGCTCGTTGGCACCGTATTTATTTTTCATTGTAACAGCCCAGATTCTTCTGGCAACACGGCCGAGCACGGTGTATTCCGGATCAAGACCGTTTGAGAAGAAGAAGGATAGGTTTGGTGCAAACTCATCGATATCCATACCGCGGCTTAAATAATATTCTACATACGTAAAGCCGTTTGATAATGTGAAGGCAAGCTGTGAAATTGGATTTGCTCCCGCTTCGGCAATATGGTAGCCGGAGATGGACACAGAATAATAATTTCGTACCTTCTGATCGATAAAGTACTGCTGAATATCTCCCATCATTCTAAGGGCAAATTCAGTTGAGAAAATACATGTATTTTGGCCTTGGTCTTCTTTTAAAATATCAGCCTGAACAGTTCCACGGACTGTTTGCAGCGTCCATTCTTTAATTTTTATAAATTCCTCTACAGTCGGAATGCGGCCATTTTCTTCTTCAAACTTGCGTACCTGCTGGTCAATGGCTGTATTCATAAAAAAGGCAAGCATAATCGGCGCCGGTCCATTGATGGTCATGGATACAGATGTGGATGGTGCACAAAGGTCAAAGCCGTTATAAAGCTTTTTCATATCCTCCAACGTACAGATACTGACGCCGCTCTCGCCTACTTTTCCGAAAATATCCGGGCGGTAATCCGGATCTTCGCCGTAAAGTGTTACAGAGTCAAAGGCTGTACTTAGACGTTTGGCATCGTCGTCTTTTGACAAGTAGTGGAAACGGCGGTTGGTCCGTTCTGGTGTACCTTCCCCAGCAAACTGGCGTTTCGGATCTTCACCTTGGCGTTTGAATGGGAATACCCCAGCTGTATATGGGAAATATCCAGGGGCATTTTCTTTGTATACCCACCGTAAAATTTCGCCCCAGTCCTCGTATTTAGGCAATTTCACCTTAGGAATGTCAAGCCCGGAAAGACTTCTTGTCGTGAGTTCCGTTACGATTTCTTTATCCCGCACTTTTGTCACGAATTGCTTGCCACTATATTTTTCCAAGCGGCTCGGCCACTCTTGTAAAACCTTCTTCGATTCCGTTGTCAGCCTTTCCTCAATGGAAGCCTTCAGTGCTTCAAGTGACTGAATGACCTCACTATTAGACTCTCTTGTTTTTAATACCTCTAAAGTTCCTGTCACTTGGAATAACTGACGAGCAATTTTCACTTGTTGTTCCGCTTGTTTATGATAATTGCGGACAGTGTCGGCAATTTCGCGGAGGTAGTGGCGCCGGCTGTTCGGAATAATAACATTTTGCTTGATTACCTTATCTGATTTTTTCAGCTTTGTTGACCATTCGCCGCTGAATTTTGCTTGAATTGTTTCAAGGAATGCTACAAACAATGTGTTTGTGCCTGCATCATTAAATTGGCTTGCAATAGTGCCATACACCGGCATTTCTTCAGGATTTTTGTCAAAAAGATTATGGCTGCGCTGATATTGCTTGCGCACCTGTATGAGGGCATCCTCGGAGCCTTGACGCTCAAATTTATTAATTACGATCAAATCGGCATAATCAATCATATCAATTTTTTCAAGCTGGGATGGTGCCCCGAATTCACTTGTCATGACATACATAGAAATGTCGGTGACTTCCGTAATCCCTGCATCCCCTTGGCCGATTCCGCTTGTTTCAACAATAATTAAATCGAAGCCAGCTGATTTTACAACTTGAATCGCCTCTTTGATCGCTGCTGAAAGCTCAGAACGTGAACCACGTGTGGCAAGGCTTCTCATATAGACGCGTGGGTTGAAAATGGCATTCATACGAATACGGTCACCGAGAAGTGCGCCGCCGGTTTTTTGTTTTGTTGGGTCAATGGAAAGAATGGCCACTTTTTTATCTGGAACTTCTTGAAGGAAGCGGCGAATTAATTCATCTGTTAACGATGATTTCCCAGCTCCACCTGTTCCGGTAATACCGACAACTGGAACATTCTTTTCAAATTGTTTCACTTTTGTAAGCACAGTTTGGGCGGTTGCAGCTGCCTCATCTGTTGCCGTTAACGTATTTTCCGCTAATGTAATACATTTCGCAATCGCTTTATGATCACCTTTTTTAAGCTGCTCTAGCTCTTCTTCCGCGAGGCCTGTTACCGTTGAGAAATCACACTCTTCAACGACTTTATTGATCATGCCCTGCAGGCCTAATTCCCGGCCATCGTCAGGTGAAAAAATACGGGCAATCCCATACTCCTGAAGTTCTTTTATTTCCCTAGGAATAATAACACCGCCACCACCGCCGTAAATGCGGATGTGTGATGCACCTTTTTCTTTCAAAAGGTCGTACATATATTTGAAATATTCAACATGCCCTCCCTGATAGGAAGAAACTGCGATCCCTTGAACATCTTCCTGAATGGCAGCGTTCACAATTTCCTCAACAGAACGGTTATGGCCTAGGTGGATCACCTCCGCCCCAGTACCTTGAATAATTCTTCTCATAATATTAATGGATGCATCATGACCATCGAAAAGGCTAGATGCTGTCACAAAACGAACATGATTTTTTGGACGGTACACTTCCACAGTACTCATTTGTCCTACTCCCCCTTTACGCCAGTTAACAATTGATTGATTTGCAGTTCTGTATAGTCTTCAAGTGTATACATATCTCGTAATGCCCATCTTCGAAATGCCCACATTTGTCCTTGGACAAAAATATTGTGGGAGACAAGCTTAATTTCCTTTTCATCAAGCTTCAGTTCATCGTTACGAACACAGCCTTCAATGACGCTTTGAAACATGCCCACCATTTCAAGTTCCTTTTTTAAAACATAGGGAAGGGCATCCTTCGTGAGCGACTTGGCTTCCTGGTACATAACAAGAACCTCATCCTGCATTTCATCCATTACTTTAAAATAGGCTGTCACCGCATCGCGGAGACTTTCGATATTGCCGCGGTCAGTATCGATGACCTGCTGCAGCCTTTCATGTACTTTGTCATAAATCGAGTCACAAACTAAATATAGAACATCTTCTTTTTTGCGAATATATTCATAGAGTGTACCGATGCTGAAACCAGAGGCCTTTGCAATTTCTCTAGTTGTACTACGATGAAAACCTTTTTTTATAAAAAGCTTTACAGCTCCTTTAATCATTTGGTCTCGTCTTTTTTGAATAAGCTTCTCGTCTTTGACTGAAGCTGGCACTTCTTGTTTCGTCAATGCTTTCCCTCCTTCGTTGGGAAATGGAGACTACCTAGCTTCGAGTGATACTAGACATAGTTTTCAGAATATTTTGGTAAAATTAGGCATATGGGTACTACTATTTGCGTAGCGGGCAATCAAGTACTAGTGTGGGATGAAAAATCCCGTGTACCGGCTAAAAATCAACTGTTTGAAAGATGCACTTTCTAATTAGTACAGTAAAGCGGCAAATGCAGTCAATATAATTCTATTTTATACAAAAATTTGCCGCTTTTACTCTACAATTCATAAATTTTATTATTTTTTTGTCGAATTGTACCGCCACACGCAAGAAAATGCTTCACCGATTGCCATTTTACCAAAATAAAAATATTAATCCGCAATCAACATTCTTGAGATAACAAGACGTTGAATTTCTTGTGTTCCTTCATAAATTTGTGTGATTTTTGCATCACGCATAAAGCGTTCCACTGGATATTCCTTTGTATAACCATAGCCGCCAAATACTTGAACAGCATCCGTTGTTACCTTCATTGCTGTGTCACCAGCCATAAGCTTCGCCATTGCAGACGCTTGACCATACGGTACGCCAGCTGACTCTTTCCATGCTGCTTGGTAGGTTAATAGTCTAGAAGCTTCAATTGCTGTTGCCATATCAGCAAGCTTGAAGCCGATGCCTTGCTGTAGGGCGATTGGCTTGCCAAATTGCTTGCGCTCTTTTGCATAGGCAACCGCTGCATCGAGGGCACCTTGGGCAATACCAACAGCTTGGGCAGCGATACCGTTACGGCCGCCATCAAGAGTCATCATCGCAATTTTAAAGCCTTCGCCTTCTTTTCCAAGTAGATTTTCTTTTGGTACACGGCAGTCTTCGAAAATAATTTCAGTTGTAGGTGATGAACGAATGCCTAGTTTATGTTCTTTTTTCCCTACTGAAAAGCCTGGGAAGTCTTTTTCAACAATAAAGGCACTGATCCCTTTTGTCTTTTGCTCTGGATCAGTAATTGCAAACACGACATAAGTGTCAGCAACGCCGCCGTTTGTAATAAAGATCTTTGATCCGTTTATAATATATTCATCGCCAACTAATCTAGCATTTGTTTTCATGCCGCCTGCATCCGAGCCTGCGCCTGGCTCAGTTAAGCCGTAGGCACCGATTTTCTTTCCTTCCGCCATTGGACGTAAATATTTTTGTTTTTGTTCCTCATTGCCGAATTTATAAATAGGCCAGCCTGCTAAGGATACATGTGCTGATAACGTTACACCTGTTGATGCACAAACACGGGAAAGCTCTTCTACTGCAATAACGTATGCTAGAAAGTCAAAGCCGCTGCCTCCGTATTCCTCCGGCCATGGAATCCCTGTTAACCCTAGCTCTGCCATTTGATTGAAAATATCACGGTCAAAGCGTGCTTCTTCATCACGCTCAGCTGCTGTTGGAGCAACTACTTCGTTTGCAAATTCGCGCACCATTTTACGGAGCATTTCATGTTCTTCAGATAATTGGAAATTCATTTTTTTGTCCCCCTAGACTTTCGTTTTTATAGTAGTAATTGGTACTTTTTGGATTACATTAAGTATAACGCTTTTTGTCCCCGACTGAGTGCTCAATCAAAATAAAATTATGGTTTATTTTATGACTGAGTGCTCGGTCAATATAGATCAATCAGCAATCAATTTTCGACTAATCACCATTCGTTGAATCTCACTTGTGCCTTCATATATCTCGCAAATCTTCGCATCGCGGAAATAACGCTCAACTGGGTATTCCTTTGTATAGCCATAGCCGCCAAATACTTGAATCGCTTCTATTGCAACCTCCATTGCTGTTCTTGATGCAAACAGCTTTGCCATCGATGCTTCTTGCCCACATGGGATGCCTTGCGTTTTTAAGTGTGCCGCGCGGTAGACCAATAGTTTAGCAGCCTCAACTGCCGTCGCCATGTCCGCCAGCTTGAAGCCGATGCCCTGCTGAAGTGCAATTGGCTTGCCAAATTGCTTGCGCTCTTTTGCATACTGAGCGGCAGCTTCCAGTGCTGCTTCGGCAATGCCGAGCGACTGTGCACCAATGCCGATGCGGCCATATTCAAGATTGCTCATCGCCACTTTAAAGCCTTCCCCTTCGGCACCAAGTAGATTTTCCGCCGGCACTTTGCAGTCTTCGAATGTTAACTGCACTGTTCTAGAGCCATGGAGGCCCATTTTATGCTCATTTTTTCCAATGATTAAGCCTGGTGTATCTTTTTCAACAATGAATGCTGAAATTCCCTTCGATCCTTTTTCAGGGTCAGTAATCGCAAACGCGATATACGTATCAGCCTCACCGCCGTTTGTAATAAAAATCTTTGAGCCATTTAAAATGTAAAATTCGCCATCTTTCACTGCGCGTGTCTTTAAACCCGCTGCATCAGATCCAGCATTCGGCTCTGTCAAGGCAAATGCACCTAAGTACTCACCACCGGCAAGCTTTGGCACATATTTTTGCTTTTGTGCTTCTGTTCCAAAATAAAGAATCGGATTTGTGCCAACAGATGTATGAACGGATAAAATGACTCCCACCGTTGCACTCACTCTTGAAATCTCGTTAATGGCAATAATATAAGAGATGAAATCCATTCCAGCACCACCATATTGCTCTGGGATGGTGATTCCCATCAGCCCCAACTCTGCCATTTTAGTAAGAATTTCTCTCGGAAACTCACTATACACATCCATTTTTTCAACAAATGGAGCAATTTCTGTTTGGGCAAAATCCCGGACCATTTTCCGCATCATTTCTTGTTCTTCCGTAAACTTTAGATCCATCGCTCGTCCTCCTTAGCACACTGTTCCTGATGTTATATTATTCATATTTATAGAAGCCGCGACCTGACTTTTTGCCTAACCATCCAGCTTTTACATATTTGCGTAGTAGTGGACATGGACGGTACTTGTCATCGCCAAGGCCTTCATGAAGAACTTCCATAATGTAAAGGCAAGTATCAAGGCCGATAAAGTCTGCTAATGTTAGAGGCCCCATTGGATGATTCATACCAAGCTTCATCACCTCGTCAACTGCTTCAGGTGTTGCCACTCCTTCATAAACGGTGTAAATAGCTTCATTAATCATTGGAAGGAGGATGCGGTTTGAAACGAAGCCAGGGAAATCATTTACTTCTACCGGCACTTTATTCAATTTCTTCGTCATATCTTCAATCGCCTGATACACTTCATCCGCTGTTGCTAATCCGCGGATTACCTCAACAAGCTTCATAACTGGAACCGGATTCATAAAATGCATGCCGATTACTTTTTCCGGACGTTTTGTGACAGCGGCAATTTCCGTAATTGGTAGTGAGGATGTATTCGTTGCTAAAATTGCATGTTCTGGTGCAATTCCATCCAATTGTCTGAAAATGTTGCTCTTAATTTCCATATTTTCAACCGCTGCTTCGATGACAATGTCAACCTCGCTAGCAGAATTGATATCTGTTGATGTTTGCAGGCGTGCAATAATTGCCTCTTTTTCATCAGCAGTCATGCGGTCTTTGTCAACCTGGCGTTGCAGGTTTTTATTGATAATGCCCATACCGCGGTCTATAAATTCTTGTTTTAAATCTTGTAAAATAACATCGAAGCCTGCCATTGCACAAACCTGTGCAATACCAGAGCCCATTTGTCCTGCCCCAATTACCATTACTTTTTGAATGCTCATGATTTGACTCCCCCAATTTGATTTTTTTATATAAAATTAACCCGGTATTCGTGGGCGTTTACCCACGAACAATGCTAATTTTGGTATTTCACTTCCACCATGATGGCATCGCCTTGACCGCCGCCGCTGCAAATAGCTGCAATACCAAGCCCACCGCCACGACGTTTTAATTCGTGAATTAACGTTAAAATAATCCGTGCACCACTCGCCCCAATTGGATGACCCAAAGCGACAGCACCGCCATTCACATTCACTTTCTCTGGATCAAGGCCGGCGATTTTGCCACTTGTCAATGCCACTACTGCAAAGGCCTCATTGATTTCAAATAAAGCAATGTCCTCTAATGATTTACCAGTTTTCTTCAAAAGTTCATTAATAACAATCCCCGGCGTTTCCGGGAAACGATGTGGCTCAATCGCAATGGCGGCGTGGCCGACAATCGTTGCCATAATCTCTTTTCCTTCCGCTAAAGCACGGTCCTCAGACATTAACACCAATGCTGCGGCGCCATCATTTACACCAGGCGCATTGCCCGCTGTAATCGTGCCATCAGGGCCAAAGGCCGATGGCAATTTGCTTAACTTTTCAAGGGATGTATCCTTGCGCGGACCTTCATCTGTGTCAACAACCATTGGATCCCCTTTACGCTGCGGTACTTCAACCGGAACAATTTCATCCTTGAACTTTCCGGCTTCAATAGCGGCGATTGCCCGCTCGTGGCTGCGTAATGACCATTGATCCTGCTCTTCGCGCGTAATTCCAAACTCTGCTGCTGTAGTACTGCCATATGTACCCATGTGCACATTTTTAAATGAGCATGTCAAACCATCATGGACCATAAGGTCAACCATTTTCGTATCGCCCATTCTTGCTCCGAATCGAGCAGAGGGCATGAAGTAAGGCGCATTGCTCATGGATTCCATTCCACCGGCGACAATCACTTCTTGATCACCAAGGCGGATAATTTGGTCAGCTATTGTGACGCTTCGAAGTCCTGAAGCACACACTTTATTAATGGTTTCTGTCTGCACTTCCCAAGGAAGGCCTGCTTCATGGGCTGCCTGGCGTGATGGAATTTGGCCTTGTCCGCCTTGTAACACAGTTCCCATGATCAGTTCGTCAACCTGTGAGCCGTCGATAGCAGCACGTTTCAGCGCTTCCTTTATCGCGATACCACCCAACTGTGCAGCTTTTAATGTGCTTAAGCCCCCGCCAAACCTCGCAAAGGGTGTTCTTGCCCCACTTACAATTACTGTCCTCGTCATTTCTTTTCCCCCTTTTTTACAAGTAGCAAATTTATGTAGAACCCAAGTCCCTAAACGTTACATGCTGGATTTACCCGCATCCGCTTAGAGACTTGATGTATGAAGCTAACGGTAATCTACTAAACTGGTATTTTTATTGAGCAATTTGCTCTTCCTTACGATAAACCGCCATTTCAAGGAGTTCAGCGACATCATATGTTTTTACCTTGTCCTCTACTTCCTTCGCTTTTGTGCCATCACTTAACATCGTTAAGCAATATGGACAGCCGCTGGAAATGACCGATGGATTCACTTCAAGCGCTTGCTCTGTACGCTTGACATTGATTCGATCGCCAACATGCTCCTCCATCCACATTAAACCACCGCCGGCACCACAGCACATTCCAGTATCACGGTTGCGCTCCATTTCAACGAGCTTCACGCCAGGAATTGCTTTTAAAATTTCACGCGGCTGCTCGTAAATTTCATTGTAGCGGCCAAGATAACATGAATCATGGAACGTGATCGTTTCATCCAACTCATATTTAGGCTGTAAACGGCCTTCCTTCACAAGCTGGGCAAGCACTTCTGTATGGTGGAATACTTCCGCTTCCAGCCCGAAATCACAGTATTCATTTTTCAACGTATTATAGGCGTGCGGGTCAATCGTAACAATCTTTTTCGCACCGCTCTTTTCAATCTCACCAATATTGCCTGTCGCTAACTCTTGGAATAAAAACTCATTTCCAAGGCGGCGCGGTGTATCGCCGGAGTTCTTTTCTTTATTTCCTAAAATTGCAAACGAAACGCCAGCTTCATTCATTAATTTTGCAAACGATAATGCAATTTTTTGACTGCGGTTATCATAAGAGCCCATGGAGCCAACCCAGAATAGGTACTCAAACTCCTCGCCCGCTTTTTGCATTTCTTTTACCGTTTTAATGACTACATCATCACGAAGGTCACGCCAGTTTTCACGCTCCTTACGATTGATGCCCCATGGATTGCCTTGACGTTCAATGTTTTGCATAGCACGCTGCGCGTCAGGATTTACTTTACCTTCCGTCATCACAAGGTAACGGCGGAGGTCAATAATTTTTTCAACATGTTCATTCATTACCGGACATTGGTCCTCACAGTTGCGGCATGTTGTACAGGCCCAAATTTCCTCTTCGGTAATGACATCGCCGATTAGGCTTTTATCATACGTCGCAAGTGCTGCCGCTGATTCACTAGCACCCTTGCCTGAAGCTTGCATTGCCAATTGGTTGCCTACTGTATTCGCAAAAGCGAAGGTCGGTACCCATGGCGCCCTTGATGTGACTGCTGCCCCTTTTTCAGTTAGATGGTCGCGCATTTTTACGATTAAATCCATCGGCGACAACATTTTTCCTGTGCCCGTTGCTGGACACATGCTTGTACAGCGGCCACATTCTACGCAGGCGTAGAAGTCAATCATTTGGTGCTGCGTGAAGTCTTCAATCTTTCCAACCCCGAAGGATTCCTGTGTCTCATCTTCAAAATTAATTGGTCTAAGCTTGCCCGGTTTGTCTAGACGGTTGAAAAAGACGTTTAGCGGCCCGGCAATTAAGTGAGCATGCTTTGACTGTGGTACGTAAACAAGGAATGTTAAAAGCACTAATAAGTGAATCCACCATGCAATATAAAATACAGTTACAGCAATAGGTTTACTTAAGCCGGCAAAAACTGTCGCAATGGCTGATGCAACAGGCTCGCTCATTGAAATTTCTTCACCATGCCAAATGATCCCCATCCCATTGCCTAGCAAAACGGACAACATTAAAGAACCAATAAAAATAAGCACCAAGCCTGCCTTAAGCCCACGCTTTAGTCGGGCAAGCTTCTCAATATAGCGGCGGTAAAAAGCAAAAATTACCGCAACAAGGATTACTAATGTGACAATTTCTTGGAAAAAGGTAAAAGCCGGA
The DNA here is from genome assembly GCF_054301215.1 of Schinkia acidoalkalinis. The sequence continues at coordinate 2,376,281 of NZ_CP182573.1, read as the reverse complement.
TACAGTGGCCCAAGTGGTAAATGGGACCCTGGGGCTAAGCCTTTCCAAATAAAATCAATCGCGCCAAATTGGACGAGTAAGAAGCCATAAAACATCATGACATGCATGATGCCGCTCTTTTTATCCTTCAAAAGCTTCTTTTGTCCAAACACCATGACCCAAATTTTATCAAGGCGTTCTTTGTACTTGCGGTCAAACTCTACTTTTTTCCCTAACTTGATGTATTCATGTCTGGTCTTCACTAGGTAAGCAAATAGATAAATGCCGTAAGCTGTTACTACTAAAAATGCAAGCCAGTTTACTAACAGCATGAACTTCTCTCCTTTTTTCTCCTTGTATTTTAAAGATAGATAATTTTCTGAATTCATTATAACACAAATTTTCTGAGCGAGCGTTCGGTCGACAAAATTTTTAAAAAAAATTTTTTCTTAAGCCTTGATAAGTTGTGCATACTAGAAATGAAAACACTGGGGACGGTTCTCCTGTTTCCACGCAACAGCACTAATATAATTATGACTGAGGAGTCCACATTGATGACTATAATATTAATTATTTTATTAATTTTTATAGCCTTGGTATCTGCCGATTTTTATTTCGGTCGAAAAAGCCATTTAAAAAGCATCACGAAAAGAAACTACCCGACGCGGCATGGCCAATGGCTGCTTTTTACAGATGGACAAGATCTTTATACGGATTTATTTCGAGATATTTCCGAGGCAATGCACCATGTTCATATTTTGTTTTATATCGTGAAAAATGATGTAATTAGCCAAGAGTTTTTGAATTTATTAAAAGGGAAGGCAGAGGCAGGCGTCGAAGTTCTTTTGCTTTTAGACCGGATTGGCTCCTCCCAAATATCAAAGAAGGAGGTTCGTTCTTTGCGAGATAGCGGTGTCCACTTTGCTTTTAGCAATAAGCCAAAGTTTCCTTACCTTTTCTACTCGTTAAATTACCGCAATCATCGAAAAATCACGGTCATTGATGGCAACATTGGCTACTTCGGCGGCTTTAATATTGGCAAAGAGTATTTAGGACATGACCCGTATCTTGGCTACTGGCAAGACTTCCACTTGAAGATTTCCGGTGACGGCGTCCAAGATTTACAAACGGAGTTTTTATTAGATTGGAAAAAGGCAACGAAGGAAGACTTGCATAGAAACCCGAACTATTTTCCAGAGCTTACACAAGGCCGGTTGCCATTAAGGTTTCTGCCTACAGATGGGGCCTACGTTAAAGAGCTTGTACTAGAATTGATGAAAAATGCTAAGACGGAAATTTTAATTGGCACTCCCTATTTCATCCCCGGGAAGGAAGTTCTTCAAGGTCTATTGGATGCAAAAGCGCGCGGCGTTGATGTTACCATTCTAGTCCCGTATAAAGCAGATCATGCTTTCGTCAAAGAAGCTTCTTTCCCATACTTCAAGGAGATGCTCCTGGCCGGCTGCAAAATTTACCGTTATACGAATGGATTTTACCACGGCAAAATAGTTTTAATTGATAATGAGCTTTGTGATTTTGGCACTGCCAACTTTGATAAGCGCAGCTTTTTTATTAATGATGAACTGAATTGTCTCATTCACGATCCCGTTTTTATTGAAAAAATTCGCAATGAGTTTTTACTTGATATTTTACATCGTTCAGAAGAGCTTACGTTGACTAGATATGAAAAGCGCCCGCTTTCGCAGAGGGGCAAAGAGCTTGTTTCAGCTTTGATTTCGGATTTGTTATAGGGGTTTGGCGGTTTGGCGGTTTGGATGTGGGTGTAAAAATTAGAGGCGTGAAAAGGAGTTCCGTTAGACAGTACGAATGAGGACGGGATTCGGATTATGGAGACACGAATTGGCGTCAGATTGTCTGAATAAGGCTGGGTTTCGGACTATGGTAGCGGGAAATGGCGTCAAACGGACAATGTTGCCGGATTTAGAGTCAGGAGAGTCCGCAAGAAAGCGTCAAACGGACAGTGTAGCTGGATTTAGACTCAGGAGAGTCCGCAAGAGGGTGCCAAACGGACAATGTTGCCGGATTTAGTAGTAGGAGAGTCCGCAAGAGAGCGTCAAACGGACAATGTTGCCAGATTTAGTGGTAGGAGAGTCCGCAAGAAGGTGCCAAACGGACAATGTTGCCGGATTTAGTAGTAGGATAGTCCGCAAGAGAGCGCCAAACGGACAGTGTTGCCGAATTTAGTGCTAGGAGAGTCCGCAAGAGAGCGTCAAACGGACAATGTTGCCGGATTTAGTGGTAGGAGAGTCCGCAAGAAATGGCGCCTGATTGTCCGAATCAGGCTGGACTTCGGACAAAGAAATATAGGTAAATCAGCAAGCCTTCAATCTTCATGAACCCTGCCTATTTTTCAAAAATTCATGTAGCACCACTGCATGATTATGAACAGGGTCCTTCGCGGCATACAGCAATGTCACAGGGCTTTCCGTCAATTTTTGCTCTAATAATTTAATTTGTTCCTGGTGCACCGGGTCGTCCTGCAATTCCTTTACGTAATATTCGCGGAAATCTTGAAAGCGCTCCGGGTCGTGGCAAAACCATTTTCGCAATTCCGGACTTGGAGCAACCTCCTTCAGCCATAGGTCAACTTTTGCTTTTTCTTTGGCAACGCCCCTTGGCCATAGTCGATCAATTAGAACCCGTAATCCGTCATCCAGCATTGGTATCTCATAAATACGTTTAAGTTGAAAATTATTTTTCAAAATAACCATTGCCTCCCTTCTTTCTTTATTTTACAGCAAAAAACCGCTTCATAGCGGTTTCACGAAATTTCATCGAAATAGTACATCAAAAATTTTAAATCCTAAATAAACACCAACAATACCAGTAACCCCTGCTAATACTGGTGGCGCTGGAATCGGCAACTTTAGCAGCGCAAATAAAAAGCCAACAATCCCACCGGTACCAAGAGATAGTAATACTTCCTTCAAAACTCTACCCCTCCTCTATACCGTTATCATCCCACTTTACGTACTTTTTTAGTCCTATTTTAGTGTCGTGAAAGCACGCAAAAGCCCTCGGGCAGTTAACCACCCAAGGGCTTTCCTACATATATATTACATTTTCTCCGGAGCTGATACGCCAACTAAATCTAAGGCATTTTTCAATGTGATTTGCACTGCTTTTACTAAAGCTAAACGTGCTTTTGATTTTTCAAGCTCATCTAAGTTGATTACTTTTTCAGCGTTGTAGAAGCTATGAAGTGCTGATGCAAGCTCATTTACATAATTTGTAATGCGGTGTGGCATTCTTTTTTCAGCAGCTTCCGCAACAGCCTCTGGGAATTCACCCATCTTTTTCAATAAATCAATTTCCTTCTCAGCTTGAATATAGGAAAGATCCAATTCACCTTCATAAGTAAGGTTTTGCTCTTCGCCTTGGCGCAGCATGCTGCAAATACGAGCATGGGCATATTGCGCATAATAAACTGGATTTTCATTTGATTTAGAAACCGCCAAGTCCATATCAAAGTCTAGATGGCTGTCCGCACTGCGCATCGCAAAGAAATAACGCATCGCATCAATGCCTACTTCCTCCATCAATTCACGTAATGTGACTGCCTTACCAGTACGCTTACTCATTTTCATTTTCTCGCCGTTTTGGAATAGGTTCACCATCTGAATGATTTCAACTTCCAATGTATCAGCGTTGTAGCCAAGCGCTTGAATCGCTGCTTTCATTCTTGGGATATAGCCATGGTGGTCTGCACCCCAAATATTAATCAATTTTTCAAAGCCGCGTTTTAATTTATCTTGGTGGTACGCAATATCCGGCGTTAAGTAAGTGTAGCTGCCATCACTTTTGATTAGGACGCGGTCTTTGTCGTCGCCATATGTTGTTGAACGGAACCAAGTTGCGCCTTCCTCTTCAAAAAGCTCGCCTTTACTGCGTAACGTATCTAAGGCGATATCAATTTTGCCATTTTCATATAATGAAGTTTCTGAAAACCAATTATCAAATTCAACACGGAATTGCTTTAAATCATTGCGCAGCTTCGCTAATTCCAGCTCCAAGCCATATTGACGGAAATATTTATAGCGTTCTTTTTCATCTTTTTGTAAAAGACCATCGCCTTCTTCTGCCGCTAATTTTTTCCCAATTTCAATAATGTCAGCACCATAATAGCCATCCTCTGGCATTGCCGCATCCTGGCCAAGCGCTTGGCGGTAGCGGGCCTCAACAGAAAGTGCTAAGTTATGAATCTGATTTCCGGCATCATTAATATAGTATTCACGCTCTACGTTGTAGCCTGCTTTGTCTAAAATATTGCAAAGCGAATCGCCGACAGCTGCACCGCGGGCATGTCCTAAATGAAGATCTCCTGTTGGGTTTGCAGAAACAAACTCAACTTGAACCTTCAGGCCGTTGCCAGTGTTTGTTTTTCCATATTCAGCTTCCGCTTTAAGAATGGTCGGAATAAGATCCGTTAGGTAGCTGTTATTCATGTAAAAATTAATAAAACCCGGACCGGCAATTTCAATTTTTTCGATAGATGCCTTTGTTTTATCAAAATGATTAACTAAATCTTCAGCAATGGCACGCGGTGCCTTTTTCGCAATGCGAGCCAATTGCATCGCCATGTTGGTAGCATAGTCGCCATGGGCCTTATCCTTTGGTAATTCTAAAATAACCTCAGGAATCTCGGCTTCACTTGCCAAACCCGCTTTGATGACGGCCGCTTTGATTTCTTCTTTTAAACGGTCTTTCACTTGTTCAACGATATTCATTGGTCTTCCTCCTAAATTTTTTATCTATGTGAAAAGTTCTTTTCTTTACTAATCAAGCTTTTCTATTAAAAATGTCAGCCGATGGCGACCCACCCATTCCCCTTGCATTTGCAATTGAAAGGATAAAAACAACTTCGCTTTCCGAGAATTTATATGGTATGTAAAATCGACGTTTTCCGTCTTTGTAACCATTTCCATCATTCCAAATGGACTTTGGTAAGCCCCTGATGTTGTTGCACCTTTTATGTATGTATGACGCATGGACACTCCACCAGAGCGCATGATTGTCACTTCATTATTTTTAATTTTTATGATATTTGAAATCTGACCGACATTCTCCATCATTTCCTTATAAGCCAAGAATGTTGCTTCTTCTTTCGAATATAAAGTGCCATCTGCTTCTGTTGCTAGCAATTCTTTTCGGCCTGCCCCGTCGCGAATTTCAGTTACAAACTTCACTTTAATTGGAATTTTTGTTGAATCTTTCTCCGCCATGTAGACACGTCCTCATAGTCTCTTTAACCTTTCTATTATATAAATTGTACCCAATGTACGCAAGATGAAACTTGTACGGGAAAAAAATCCCCAAAATTAAAAGAGGCAGCGTCCCCAAAATACATTCCAGATATTTGGGACCTGCCTCTTCTATTTTATCTAGCTTTTTTATACCTAGTTACGGTACAACTGTTACCGGACAAGGTGCTTCTTGAAGAACACTGTAGCTGACACTGCCGAGGATGTTTCTTTTGAAAGCACCCAAGCCTCTTGTGCCCATTACGATAGAGGTTACTTGTTCCTCCTCTGCCTCTTTGCAAATCTCCGCATCTGGTGCACCGATTCTAAACTTTGTTACTACCTCAAGGCCCTGCCCTTCCACTATATCAAGGACCTTAGAAATGGCATCTTGGGCTTCTTCTTCCTGGTACTCACGGATTTGATCTTGGCTTATAAATCTTTTAACATTTCGTGTATTAAGGCTTAGTTGAACATTTAAAACAATTACTTTCGCTTGAAGGCCTTTTGCTATATGAACTGCAAACTTTAAAGCTCTTCTTGAATGGTCTGAACCATCAATAGGGACTAGTATTGTATTTTCCATAAGGACACCTCCAGTTAAATCAACGTTCTACTACTACTATTCGACATAAGCTGCATTTTCTCCTATCTAACTTGGAATATATATGATTGCCAAATGTCCCGCCTCTCTATCACTGTCTGTGCTACGATGCCAACCACCTTTACACAGGTTGCTTTTAAAATTGCTCTGCAATAGCTGGCGGCACGTCCACTAAACTACGGATATCCGCCTCACTGCGATGTTTGTAGTAAATGGCAATAAGATATTCACCTTTCTCATGTAACCACGCTGTTTCGTATAGGCATTCCTCAAGCTGCTTCGGATCTGTTATTTTTAATGTTGCTGGATTGTTTTTCATTTGCTCCAGCAGTTCCTCTTGCATTTTGTTTACAGCTTCAGCACCATTTTCAATTGGAGCAACGAGTGCATAGTCAATGTCCGTCGGAACTACTCGTGCTTTTTCTTGCAAGTTATTATCTGCAAGCCATTTGTCAAATTGATGGTATGACTTTTTCCAAGGGATTCCTAGCCTTTGATTATTTTTCAACAATAATTCAATATCTCCCCATGAATCGCGTTCACTGAACATTTCTTCATATGGTTCTTGCATCATATCCGACTTTAACGCATTCATCATTTCCTGAATTTGCTGTGGATCGACCGTTTCAAAGCTTTTCTGGAATACCGAATTAGAGGTAACCATGACTTTGTCGATGGTCAATCCCTCTTTTAACCGTAATAAATCATTAAACGAGTTGCGGTGTTCTTCTGATTCATAAATCGGCTTCAAAAACTCCTGATAGCCACCTTCTGGAATTTGGTACTGGCGCACAAATGTCGAGCCGTTTTTAAGTTCATACGCAATGGCTATGCTTCTTTTGTATTTTGTTTGCCCACTATGGTCATCATTCTTATTCATTACTAACTGTTGGTGCAGCTTCATAATAGAGTTGATATTTTCAGGATCTGTAAAATAATAACGATCCGCCTCATTTACAGGACTCACTTCCGGACTTCCCTCGATTACAATCCCTTGATCCATCCGTTCACCATTATCTTTCAAAAAGTAGACACCATCGGCAAAATAAGCACGCTCAACTTCGGCAGCGACCGGCAGCTTTTTCTCATAACCGGTCACGTCCAAGTTTAAAAGAAAACCAACTGCAACTACTGCAACAACATAAATAATGTACCCCTTCATACTTCTAAAAATCCGCCATGTTTTCTGTAGCACCATTTCGGCAATCACATAACCGAAGAGTGAGCCGAAGATATAGCCAAAAATCAACCACCCAAAAGATCCTTGCTGTGTTTCGCCAAAATACATGCCGCTTACAAGCATCATACAGAATGTAACCCCGTATTTAAAAACCGGCCTTAAAGAACGAAACGCAATTGCTTGTGTGGCAGTTTCAATATGTCTCTTTTTATAAGTAAAGATTGCCAAGAGATAAAAAGCGATGGTTAGTATGATATATACCAACACTTCCTTTATCGTGAAGCCCCGAATTCCGTAATCAACAATCTGAAAAATTGGTGTTAGATATTGGACACTTTGATTAAGGTAAGAATCATAAGCAAATCCATAAATCACGTATTTAAGATTAATATAAAATAAAAACAGGATTCCCGTCGGGAAGATTAGAAAAATATAGGACAAGATCACCTGTGCGGCTGAAATTCCGGTAACCATTCCCACCAGCATCGTCATCACGAACACAAATATATTCATCAAAATGGTGACTCCGGCCCATTCCGCAATTTCTACTATTGTAAAATATTGTTCTAATGGCAACACGCCATAAACAATTGCAATAAAAATGGCGGTGACCAGAACTGGTACAACTAATAGGAAAAATCCCATCAGTGCATGATGGTGTAATAGGGCTGTTCTTTTAATCGGCATGCTGTGGATAAAATCCGTTGGGATTTTTACCTGTAAATAGCGAAAAAGTATGACCGCCAAGATCACCGGGACCGTGAACATAAGTAAAATCTGCAATTCTATTACTATCGAAAACAGGCTATTTGTTTGAGAGTGGGTAAAATTGTATGGCAAACTATCAGCCTGATGCATCATGACCAGCTGCAATGGCAACGTAAATAATAAAGCAATTTGATAAATGATGCCGATCCAACCGACACTTCGTAAATCCTGCGCAATGATTCCGCGTTTAAACCATGATACTTTCGATTGCATAACCGACATCCCCCATTTCGTAAATAAAGATTTCCTCGAGTGTCAACGGCAATAGGTCAAAGAGCACAGGGTGATAAGACTTTACTTTCTTGGTCACGTCCGCTTCTTTCCCCCTAACGATGCATAAAAGGACACTGCCGCGCGTTTCCTGATATAAACAATCGAGGCCTTGTAAAAATTGCGCTGGTATCTCTCCCGCCTTAAATGCAACTTGAATTTTATGAACATCCGATTTTAAATCATCTAAATCTCTTTCGATAATGATTTTTCCTTGATGCAAAATCCCGACATGGTCACAAATGTCTTCAACTTCCCGCAGGTTATGAGAGGAAATGAGGATTGTCATTTCACGATCGGCTACATCCTGCACAAGTAAATTTTTTATATTTTGACGCATCACTGCATCCAAGCCGTCCAGTGGCTCATCAAGGATCAACACATCCGGCATCGTGGCAAGCGATAACCAAAAGGCAACCTGGCGCTGCATCCCTTTTGAAAGACGGTGGATTTTTTTATTTTGATCAATTGGAAAAACTTCACCGAGCTTTTGATAGCGTGCCTCGTTCCATGATGGGTAAAGACTGCGGTAGTAATCGGCCATCTGCTTGATTGTATATTGTGAGAAAAAGAATAGAACATCTGGTAAAAAGATGAGCTTCTCTTTAATTGCAATATTTTCATAAACAGGTTCGTTATTAATGCGAACTTCACCGCTATCCTGCTTGTAAATACCAGCTAAAATTTTTAACAGCGTTGTTTTACCTGCGCCGTTTGAACCAAGAAGTCCATAGATGGAGCCTTTATCAATATGTAGGCTGACGTTTTTAACAGCTTCCAGGTCTTCAAACGCTTTTCGGATATTTTGGATCTCAATCATTGACTATCGCCTCCTTTGACCGAGCGCTCAGCTTCTTCAATAAGCGAAACAATTTCTTCTTTTTCAACCCCAAGAAAAATTGCTTCGGAAATTAATTTAATCAATTCTTGTTTCATCTTCTTCACCTTTTCCCCCTTATTAATCTCTGACGGTGGTGTGACAAAACTGCCCTTTCCTGGCACTGAATAAATATAGCCTTGATGTTCTAATTCACGGTATGCCTTTTGAATCGTGTTCGGATTGATTGTTAGGTCTTTCGCCATCTGGCGAACGGACGGCAATTGCTCATCTGCCTTCAGCACTTCATTAATAATTAAGTCCTTGAATTTTTCAACAAGCTGTTCATAGATCGGTACCCGGCTGCGAATATCTAATTGGAACATTTTTTGGCTAGCCTCCTCTCATCCTGCTGTATTAATCGTATTATGTGTTCTAACCGTATTATATAACGTAATACAGTGTTGTCAACTATTATTTGGTTGAAATTTCCAGCATCTCTAAAGGAATATGGCGGACAATAAATCGTAATAACCGCTAATAAACAACCGCTTTCTGACAATAAACAGTGCTTCTAGCTCATCCCTCCATATTGATTGGAGGCAACAAAAAAACACTTGTCTCCAAGTGTTTTACCTTTCATTTATCTCCATCTTTTCTAGGCACCTACGCAAGATATTTTGATCAATTCCGTTTACTCGGTCATATTTTTCGCGGTAAATGGCCTGAATCAGCTTATCAACCTCCGCCTTCGCCAAATGATTTCCCTGAAGATCCTTTATAAATAAATAAAGTGGAATCCCCTCTTCATCCCCATGCAACGGCGGTTGGAGATAATGGACTTCCTCATACCGTTTATAATAATTTTTTTCAAAGAAACGCTGCCTCTTGATACAGTCTTCCTCTTCAGCCTCCGTATGGACCATTTCCTCTATTTCCGTCTCTAAAACGATTGACTGTAATGCACTTTTCCCTGCCGCCACTGCATCTTCATGAAGTAGTTCCTCAATTTTCTTTAACGTTTTTGACCCTACTCCATTTCTCCGCAATAGTGGATTTGTAGCAATATAAACGATAAAGCCTGCATTTACCTCTGCCAAATAGTGCCCGGTTGCAAAAGAAACGACCTGGTCTCCTTCCACCCCAACGATAAAGCGAAAATGATTCGGAAAGCTGTCAGCAGCGTATTGTACCCCTTTTAAAAAAACATCATGCGGCTCTCTCACCTCAATTGGAAACGATTCGTCGTAAAACTTTAATACCTTTTCCAATTTCTCTTGATTGTCAGCCGTGATTTCGTTCCATTGAATTTCCATATTTCAGCACCCTTCTTTTACCCTACTTTAATCGATGTCCATTCTTTTCTCAACTTTTCTTGCATAAAGGTGTTGGCAAATATACAAATTTTCAGCCTGTCAAAATTGCCAATTGTTGTATGATAAAAGTACGAAAGGAAGGTTACCTATAGCGGAGGTGATTCAAATGCTTGGTAGAAAAATAAAACATGCCCATCGTTATCAGGAAATCGTGAACGCCTTTTTACGCAACGGGTTTAGTTATTTTGTATATCGGCTCGGCTTATCCAATCAAATTTTATCAAAAAAACAAGAAGACACGGAAAGGCATATGAACAAACAAACGATTGGTATCAAGCTGCGCGGCGTTTTGCAAGGATTGGGACCAACGTTCATTAAGCTTGGACAAATTGCGAGCACAAGGCGCGACCTCATTCCAGTGGAAATCGCAGAGGAGCTTGAACAGCTGCAAGATCATGTCATTGCCTTCTCTTTTGAGCAAGTGCGGGAAATTATTGAAGAAGAACTCGGTGAGAAATTGGAAACTCTGTTCCACGATTTCAATGAAGTGCCGATCGCGACAGCCTCCATCGGCCAAGTACACAGCGCGCATCTTCATTCAGGAGAGCCTATTGCTATTAAAATTCAACGGCCGGATATCATTCCTATTGTCGAAACGGATTTGGAAATTCTCGATGATTTGGCTAGAATCATGGAGTCCAGATTTAGCTGGGCAAAAACCCATCAAGTAAGAAAAATCATCAACGAGTTTGCCAAGACGTTGCGTGCTGAGCTTGATTATTATATTGAAGGAAGAAATTGCGAACGGATTGCCAGACAGTTCCTAGACCAGCCCGATATCCAAATTCCAAAGGTCCACTGGAAGTTTACAACGAAACGAGTACTAACAATGGATCTTGTGCAAGGCATCAAGGTGAATAACCTCGAGAAGCTTGATCAGGAAGGCTATGACCGAAAATTAATTGCGGAACGCATTACCCAGTCCATGCTCCAGCAAATCTTTGTCGAAGGCTTTTTTCACGGCGACCCGCACCCTGGCAACATCTACATTTTGCCGGAAAATAGAATCGCTTATTTAGACTTTGGGATGGTCGGAAGGCTTAACGATGAGATGAAATTTCATTTTGCGTCGATCATCATTCATTTGCAGCAAGGCCATACGGATGGGGTCATCAGAGACATCTCCGCAATGGGCATGCTGCCTGACGAAACGGATATGACCGTTTTTTATAACGAAATTGACCAGCTCGTCATGAAATATTATGATATTTCATTTCGTAAGCTCAGTCTTGGCGAAGCGATTAATGACCTGCTGACGATTATTTTTCGTCACCACATCCAAATCCCTTCTGACCTCACCGTTTTGGCAAAAACATTAATCGAGATGGAAGGCATTGTTGGGGACCTTGATCCGGAGTTCAGCATTATGAAGGCGGCTGAGCCGTTTGGAGAAAAATTATTATTTTTACGTTATGAGCCAAAAAATATCGCCAAAAAATCATGGCGCCAGTTATTTGAAAGCATGCAAATTTTATCGAAGTTCCCGATGGATTTAAAGGATTTTGCAAAAACCATTCAAAATGGCAATCTACAAGTAAAAATCAGCGTGCCAGAGCTGCAATTCTTCTTGCACAGACTTGATAAAATCAGCAACCGCCTCGCGTTCAGCATCATCCTACTAGCGTTTAGCATTTTAATGGTCGGCGTGATTGTTGGATCAGCGATTGCCGGTCAAGCCAACTTGTTATGGAAAATACCTGTCATTGAGATTGGCTCTGTTGTTGCTACATTGATGTTTTTATTTATTGTTTTTTCAATTATTCGGTCGGGACGGATGTAAAATTTAGATTATCTGTATAACGAATGTACGTTGTTCGTTATACAGATACAAAACAGGTCATTTTCGTATACTGTCATTATTTCGCCATACCTTTTTTAACACTTTGTGAATACTTTCACATTATTGTATAAATACCCTATCGACCATGGTAATCTTATTCATATAGAAATCATATTTATTTATTTCGAAAGGGTGAGTCACCATGATCAACAAATGGTTAAGGGAAAATAATATTGCAGCAACTATTTTAACAGTAATTAGATTATATTGGGGCTACGCTTTTCTTACAGCTGGAATAGGCAAATTCACAGAAGGATTTGACGCAAGCGGATTTCTAAAAGGGGCCATTGCCAATCCTGTAGCAACACATGGTGAAGTAGTTTATGGATGGTATGTATCTTTTCTAAAAGGCTTTGCCTTACCAAATGTGGACTTATTTAACATTATTGTACCAACAGGTGAAGTTTTAGTTGGTTTAGGATTAATTTTAGGCTGCTTAACAACAGCTGCTGCCTTCTTTGGAATGGTAATGAACTTCTCATTTATGTTAGCTGGAACAGTATCTCACAACCCAACTGATATTTTAATGGGCGTATTTATCGTTGCATCCGGCTACAATGCAGGCAAATTTGGATTAGACCGCTTTGTATTACCTTATTTACGCAAATTATTTTTTAAAGGTGACGAAAAAAAGCATGAAAAGGCGTTTCCTTATTCAGCTTAATAAATGTTGAAGTAGAGCGTGGGTTGTGTTGTCCCAAGCTCTTTTCTATTATATTCACGTATTTTTCTATACTTGTATGCCTTTCTTATTCATTTTCATTTGAACAGTAATATATAATACTGGCACTTTACCTTCGTGCACGAAGATTTGAAGGAGAAATCAGCTTTTGCTGTCCGTTTAATGCCTTCTATCGGACCCTCCCGACGGGAAATCAACTTCCGCTGTCCGTTTGACACCTTCTATCGGACTCCACTTCCGGTAAATCAGCCTCCGCTGTCCGTTTGGCACCTCCTCTCGGACTCCACTTCCGGGAAATCAACTTCCGCTGTCCGTTTGGCACCTCCTATCGGACTCCACTTCCGGAAAATCAACTTCCGCTGTCCGTTTGACACCTTCTATCGGACTCCACTTCCGGAAAATCAGCTTCCGCTGTCCGTTTGGCACCTCCTCTCGGACTCCACTTCCGGAAAATCAGCTTCCGCTGTCCGTTTGACACCTTCTATCGGACTCCACTTCCGGAAAATCAGCTTCCGCTGTCCGTTTGACACCTTCTATCGGACTCCACTTCCGGAAAATCAGCCTCCGCTGTCCACTTGGCTCCTTCTATCGGACTCCCACAAACCAGGAAATTGAGTATTGCGGTCCCGAATGCCACTATCAATCAGAAATAGCAGGTCGAAATTGAGGAGCTCAAATTCAACCTGCTATTTTAGTTGCAACTATTATTTATGGTTATTTCCTTTTTTGCACCCAACCAAGAATCATTTCACGCAGCAGTTTGCTTGCTGTGTTTGCTGTTTGCTCTGATGGGTCATAAATTGGGGCAACCTCAACAAGGTCCGCGCCGACTACATTTATATCAGATTTCGCAATTTCATGGATGGAAGCGAGCAGCTCGCGGGAAGTAATACCGCCTGCATCCACTGTTCCTGTACCAGGCGCATGTGCTGGGTCTAGAACATCAATGTCAATGGTGACATAGACCGGACGGCCGGCAAGCTTCGGTAAAATTTCCTTCAATGGCTCAAGCACTTCAAATTTAGCTATGTACATTCCCACTTCTTTAGCCCACTGGAATTCCTCTTTCATACCAGAGCGAATGCCAAATGAAAATACATTTGTTGGCCCGATTAATCCCGCTACCTTGCGGATTGGTGTTGAATGGGATAATGGCTCCCCTTCATAGTTCTCACGAAGGTCAGTATGGGCATCCATATGAATAACCGCCAAATCAGGGTATTTTTTGTACATTGCTCTGATAACCGGCCATGATACTAAGTGTTCACCGCCAATTCCTAGCGGAAACTTATCTGCATCTAAAATTTGATCAACAAAGTCTTCAATCATATCAAGGCTTCTTTGCGCATTACCAAAAGGAAGTGGAATATCTCCGGCATCATAATATTTTACCTCTTCCAATTCACGGTCTAAATAAGCGCTGTATTCTTCTAAGCCAATAGATACTTCACGAATGCGCGCAGGGCCGAAACGAGAGCCCGGGCGGAAACTTACCGTCCAATCCATTGGCATTCCATATATAACGGCTTCACTTTCTTCAAAATTCGGATGACTTTTTATAAAAACATTTCCTGAATATGCTTCATCAAATCTCATGCGATAACCTCCTCAAAATTGTTGCCTTATCTGTGTAGAAGACTAATTTTTTGTCAAATCCCCAACAAAACGCGGCAAGACAAATGCTGCCTTATGCAGCTCTTTTGTATAATACTTTGTTTCAATCTCGTGGAAACGGCCTTCTTCCACTGCTAATGGGTCATGCTTTTTAGAGCCAATTGTAAATGTCCACATTCCACTAGGATAAGTAGGAACATTGGCGATATAAAGCCTTACAATCGGAAAAATTTCTTTCACATCACGTTGCACGGTGCGGATTAAGTCCCCTTTAAACCAAGGGTTGTCCGTTTGCGCGACAAATAGGCCGTCCTCTTTCAACGCTTTGGCAATTCCCGCGTAAAAGCCTTTTGTAAAAAGATTAACAGCTGGGCCAACCGGCTCGGTTGAATCTACCATAATGACGTCATACTCGTTTTCTGCCTTGGCAATATGCATGAAGCCATCGCCGACGATGACCTCAACGCGGGGATTTTCAAGCTCCCCGGCAATTTCCGGAAGAAACTTCTTCGAATACTCTATTACTTTGCCGTCAATTTCAACTAAAGTTGCCTTCTTCACGCTTGGGTGTTTTAAAACCTCACGAATGACGCCGCCATCACCACCGCCAACTACAAGGACATTTTCAGGGTTCGGATGGGTGAACAGTGGAACATGGGCCACCATTTCATGGTAAACAAACTCGTCCTTCTTTGTTGTCATGACCATTCCATCGAGAATCAGCATATTGCCGAACTCCTCTGTCTCAACCATATCCAACTTTTGAAATTGGGTTTGTTCTGTATGTAAAGTCTGTTTAATTTTTGCTGTTATACCATAGCTTTCGGTCTGTTTTTCAGTAAACCATAATTCCATCTTTACTTCATCCTTTCGACACTTAAAAAGTTCCTATATTTCACACTACTTTTTAATGTTCCCTATGCCCTTTAGAAAAATAATGAAATTCCTGAAAAAATCTGAAAGTACAAATTAAAAGTATAGATAAATCTACTAAAAATGCAAGGAATTTTTCTAAGCATTTCCTCCCTACGTTTATTTTCTGAAAAAAATTCCAATACTAAAACAGTAGCCGGAATAAGGCCTACTACCTACGGCAATTAATAGAATATATATTCACCAAATAAAAAAGGGGGGAGTTTAGTTGGAGCTTATTACCCAGGGAAACCTTGAGAAAACGCGGAAATGGCTGCGGGCAATTTTTGTTATTGGCATCATCCTATTAATCTTTTTTATTATCGTAATTGTCAGTCTAGTTTCATATGGCTATATGAAAGGGCCGCCGCCGTTAGCGGTGCCGCAGACAACAATCTTTTATGCCAATGACGAGAAAACGATTATTGGGGAAAGCGTTCATCACGGGGAAAATCGCTACTGGATGCCGTTAGATGAAATATCGCAGGATGTCATTGATGCCACAATCTCCATTGAGGATCGTAAATTTTATGACCATTATGGATTTGATATCCACCGAATTTTCGGTGCAATCCTCGCCGACCTTAAAGCAATGGCGAAGGTCCAAGGAGCAAGTACGATTACCCAGCAGTATGCGAAGAATTTATTTTTAGAGCATGAAAAAACGTGGAAGCGGAAGTTCGAGGAAGTGCTCTATACCGTCCGGCTTGAAACGAACTATAGCAAGGGTGAAATCTTGGAAGGCTATTTAAACACGATTTATTACGGCCATGGCGCCTATGGAATTGAAGCCGCTGCAAACTATTATTTTAACAAGCATGCGAGTGAGCTTTCATTAAGTGAGGCATCTATGCTTGCCGGTATTCCTAAAGGGCCGAGCTATTATTCCCCTTTTGCTGATGAAAAAAGAGCCAAGACTAGGCAAAAAATTGTCCTTCAGTCCATGGCGAGTAACGGCCTGATCACAGAAGCCGAGTTAAATAAAGCTTTCGAAACACCGTTACAATTCAATACAGACCATGACATCACACATAAGCAAGTGGCCCCCTACTTTCAGGATGCTGTCAAACAAGCATTAAAGGATGTCGTCCAGCTTGATGAGCGGACCATTGAATTAGGCGGTTTGCGCATTTATACGACATTAGACCCGAAAGCACAGGAAATAGCAGAAACAGAAGTGAAGGATATCATTAACCCAGAGTCGGAAATCCAAGCTGCTCTTATGTCAATGGAGCCGAAAACGGGAAAGGTGCGGGCATTGATAGGTGGTCGTGATTATACAAAAAGCCCCTTCAATAGGGTGACCCAAGCGGAACGGATGCCGGGATCAACGTTTAAGCCATTTCTTTATTACACGGCATTGGCACATGGGTTTACACCTTCAACTACGGTGCGCAGCGAGCCAATGAGCTTTCCGTATGATGATGGCCGATCCGTATACCGTCCGGACAACTATAATAATTATTATGCGAACGATTTTATTACAATGGCCCAGGCCATCGCCTTATCCGACAATATTTATGCGGTAAAAACACATATGTTTTTAGGTGTCGACAAGCTCGTGGAAACGGCGAAAACGCTTGGTATTACGAGCAAGCTTGACGCCGTCCCATCGCTTGCACTGGGCACGTCCACTGTCAAAATGATTGATATGGTAAAAGCCTATGGAATCATCGCAAACGGCGGCAATGCCATTACCCCTATTTTTATTGAAAAAGTTGTTAATCACAACGGTGATGTGATTTATGAATATGAACACAAAAAAGAACAGATTTTAGACCCGGCGCTTTCATTCGTGACTGCCCATTTGATGACAGGAATGTTTGATAAAAAATTAAATGCCTATACATCGGTCACAGGTCAGTCGATTGCCAGCCAACTCACTCGTCTTTATGCGGGTAAGTCCGGAACAACAACCACCGACAGCTGGATGATCGGCTTTACACCACAGCTCGTGACAGGAGTTTGGATTGGCTATGATCGTGATGAAACGATTGACATTGTTGCTGAACGAACATATGCCAAACGAATTTGGGCCAAGTATATGGAGGATGTTTTACAAGATAAGCCGTTTGTAGCGTTTAAACCACCAAAGGGAGTGGTACCGGCCTATGTCGACCCTGCGAACGGTTTACTTGCAACAAGTGATTGTAAAAATGCCCGCTTGACCTACTATGTGGAAGGAACAGAGCCAACTGAATATTGCTCAATCCATTTACCAAAAGGCGATGAGCCTCATGAGAAAAAGGGTACGAAGGATAAGCAACCGGAAGATGGTTGGTTTGATAAACTGTTTAAATGGTGGTAAAAGCTTAATGTATTGGGGGTTTGCCGCAAAATAAAAGAAACTAGGATTTCCGAAAAATGGAAGTCCTAGTTTCTTTTTGTCCTAGTCTATGTGTGTGTTTAGACTATTACCTAGTTTACTTTCTTTTGAATAAAAGCTCAATACATTCACAGAATGTTCAAAAATCGTTCAAACTTTTCTGCAAATTATTCGAATTTGATTTTATTCCTCTTGCAAAAGTGCTTTTCTTACTTGCTCAGAAGAGTTGGCCCACATCTCTGCGTTAAATTTTTTTAAAAACTCCCCTAATACCTTTCTGGATTGCACATCCATATGGTCAACGATGACTTTTCCCTTCAAGGAACGGTCCATATTATTCACATGCTCCGGCATCGATTTATAAAGGCGCCGCGCCTCAGGATCAATGAATAGCCCACAAGCTCCAAGCCCATGATAGTATGGCCCCTCTTGCTTACGATTTACGGTTACCCAGACCACCCAATAGGTTTTACCATTTGGCACTTCGTCGCGGTTGGCTATCAGCTTAATCCCTTTTTCAATTGCACTTCTAGCATGAAGCGCTCCCATATCGATATAGGCCTCTTGCTTTTCCACATCAACAATGACAGGCGTTACATTATTTAAGCTGACCGCACCGACACCATAGCCGCCATGCCCATCTGTTGAATCATTCTTTATAATATTAAAACCAGTCCCCCGGCTTTTTTCTGTCACTTACAGCACCTCTTTTCATATTAAAAACAAATATTTTAGATAAAATACTATCATTAACATATTATCCCTATTTTAGCATCAAAACACAAAAACTTCATCTTTCTTGATTGCTGAAATTCCTCCATTTACTCACCCTATCGCCCTTGTGATATAATTCCAGTTAGGATCAAAATACATATTCAAATCGGAAGGAGAAGATCACGATGCCATACGTAACCATTAAAATGCTAGAAGGACGCACTGATGAACAAAAGAAGGCATTAGCGGAAAAAGTAACTGCAGCTGTAGCCGAAACAACTGGCGCTCCTGCTGACAGAGTTCATGTGATGATTGAAGAAATGCCTAAAACACATCTTTGTGTTGGTGGAAAAATGGCCAGCGAAAAATAATTCGCAAAAAATGCCAAAATGGCTAGGTCTATACGGACCTAGCCATTTCTATTGCTGCCTCACTACGAAGCGATTCTATATATTGATAGGCCTGCCCTACTTCTTCATCGGTGTAGCGTTGTTTTGATTTGAGCGTAAATACCTTTTCCTTCACCTGCTCTTTTGGAAGGTCTTCAAAATAAAGGACGGTTGAAACAAGCTCTAAGAAGCGGGAGCTTTGCTCATTCATATTTTTCACACATGATTCCAAGTTCGGGATGTCCACGCCGAAATGGCTAAGAAACTCTCTACCCTCGTCTAGCAGCGCGTAGCGATATTGTACATAGCCGCCCTTCTTTTCCTTTTGCTCGCTCAAAAAGCCGTTGTTTTCAAGCTCTTCGATTCGCAATGTCAGCTCTTCAGAATAGGGGCCAAAAAAGTGAAAATTATATTTTTCATTAAAAGGAAAATGGAGTTTTTTTGCAATGTAAATCATCTTTTGCAGCTTTTTTCTACCGACAATTTCACCCGCATATGAAAACACCTTCATCAATTTTGCGTGATCCTGCAACATTCTTAAATCTTCTCCTATCCTTGCAAAATTTCTTTTATCCTTCTCTTTACATCGCCCTCAGGCAGGTTGTCGACAAAGTCTTGAGGGTAGTAGAGCTTATGGTCTGTTCGTTTTTTGCCAGAAATCGATTCAACAATCTCTGACTCTCTTGATAATTCCCGTAGTTCTCCGCTCGGCATTAATAAATAGATTGGAATCCGCTCCCCTTCTTCACCAGGCCGGTAAAAGTCGTAAGGCAGATCAGAGGAAGAATCGACCTCTAAATAGTAATTCGTGTCAATGCCTGCTTCGTTAAACAGCTTCATTAATTCCATCAATTGCAAATAACTGGAATTTGGATTGAATTCTATGTACTTAAAAAGATTACGATTCATAAAACGCGTACATAGGTCCTTTAAAACGGCGTCCTCTTCATCCATCCAATTTTGGAAAAAGAAAAGCATCACGGATTCATCTAAGGCCAAATAATCTTTCAGACTTACATTTCCATTAAAGAGCGAATAAAAATGCTTTGGCTCCATTGAAAATTGATAACCCTCTTCGTACAATTTCTTCGCACGGTGAAGAATTTTTATTAAAATGACCTCTGCACTCCGTGTAACAGGGTGAAAATACACCTGCCAATACATTTGGTAGCGGCTCATAATATAGTCTTCCACAGCATGCATGCCGCTTTTTTTAATAACGACCATATCTTCTGTTGGGCGCATAACACGCAAAATCCGCTCCATGTCAAAATGGCCATAGCTGACCCCTGTGTAAAAGGCGTCACGCTGCAGATAATCCATCCGATCTGCGTCAATTTGGCTCGAAATCAAACTGACCACTAATTTATTTTCATACGTTTTCGCAATGACCTCTGCCACTTTTTTCGGAAAATCATCACTTACTTTTTTTAAAACTTTATTAATTTCCGTGTCCCCCGTAATGATGGCCCTTGTCCAATCTTCATGGTCAAGATGAAAAACCTTTTCGAATGAATGAGAAAAAGGTCCATGACCAACATCGTGCAAAAGAGCTGCAGAAAGGCATAATAACCGCTCAGAATTGTCCCAATGCTCACGGCCTTGAAAATTCTCAATAATTCTCCGCACAACTTCATAGACGCCGAGCGAATGATTGAAGCGACTATGCTCCGCACCATGGAATGTAAAAAATGTTGTGCCAAGCTGGCGAATTCTCCGCAGTCTTTGGAACTCGGCGGTACCAATTAAATCCCATATTAATTTATCCCGAACATGCACATAGCGATGGACCGGGTCTTTAAAAACCTTTTCTTCATGTAACTGTTCATCTTTGTAGGCCATGAAAGGGGCCCCCCTTTCATTAGAAAGAAGACGCACCGCCCACGCGAAAAGCAGCGGTCCTTTCTCATACTTTTTCCATTATACATTCTATTTTCTCAGCAAAAAACCTCTTTTTTCAACAAAAAGAGGTGAATTTTTCCATTCGGCAAAACCGTAATTGGTTCCCGTTTATTTCATTTTTTTCTCTAATTTTGTAATCAATTCATCCTCTGACGGTGCTGAAATCGGACGATTATTTAGAAAGGCAAATGATTTCTTTCGACCTGGACCGCAATAGGATTGACAACCAATAACAATCTCAGCATCTGGGTCTAATTGTTTTAGTTTTGGCAATAAAGTTTTTAAGTTAGTACCCTGGCAATCATCGCAAACTCGGAATTCATTTTTTGACATAGAGCCCACCTACCTTTCGTGCAATTTAGTGAATTCAAATCATAATCCGCGCAATCTTTTTATTTATAAAAATTATTATAGGCAAAAATTACATTTCCTAATATGTAACGGCCTCTATTATAAATTCACATGATATCTATCTTTAAACAAAAGTCATTTTACCACTTCCCGCTATTTGTAGCAATGACATATACCCATACATTTCTCTACTACCCTTTTAAAATATGTATAAATCTTTTGGAATTTGTCCATCCTTTAACTAACAGAAATCTTAATTATTTTCCTTTTTACTAGAAAAATATAGAAGGGGTGTTTCATTTGATGATTCAAAGACAGGATGCATGGTCTGAAGAGGATGATTTGTTATTGGCAGAGACCGTATTGCGTCATATCCGGGAGGGTAGTACACAATTAAACGCATTTGAGGAAGTTGGCGATAAGCTAAATCGCACGTCAGCAGCCTGCGGATTCCGTTGGAATGCAGTTGTTAGACAGGATTATATGAAAGCCATTGATTTAGCGAAAAAACAACGTAAACAAAGACAGCGGGCTTTAGGCGAAAAAACGAAGCCACTCTATACTCCGCCGCCACCAACATTCTCATTTGAAGTTGCAGAGGAATTCACGGTTGAGAAAGATGATCGAGAAGAAGTGGAAATGGAACAATATGTAAACCATTCAACACCAATCTCCATTACTCAATCTAGACCCGTTTCCATGGATGACGTCATTTTATATTTAAGCAATTTACAAAATAATGGCCATCAATCTACGAGTTTACAACAAAAGAATGATAGATTAAAAATGGAAAACAAAGAATTAAGCGAGGAGGTTGCTTCCTTGAAGCAGCAGCTTGAGCGGACTGAACGTGAATTCCAAACGATCCAAGAAGACTACCAAGCGCTTGTTAAAATCATGGACCGCGCTCGCAAAATGGTTTTATTCGAGGATGAAGAGACGCCAACAAATACATTTAAAATGGACAAGAATGGCAACCTTGAGCGGATTGCGAAATAATGAAAAATGGATGACGTTAAATTTATAACGGCACATGAACAACATTATATTGATAGTTGCCGATGCCGACGTAATAGCATTAAAAACCTGATAAACCTTGACTTATTTATCAGGTTTTTGCTATTTTAATCATTCAACATTTGTAGAGCTCCTGAATGATGTACGCAAAGGCTGGTTGAATGGAAGGCTCCTATGATTCGGACTTTACTGGCTGAAAATCTGTTTGAGCTGTCCGAAATAACTCCCTGATTTGGACTACTCCAGCTGAAAATCCGCTTACACTGTCCGTATGACTGTTTGAAAGCATCATTTCCTATTTGCGCCCAAAAAAGAAACAGTTAATTAACTACCGGTTTCACTTATTTTTTATCCAAATCAGCAAATGCTATAATAACGTAAAATGAAAGTAAAGAAGGTTTCCAATTATGCCAGGCATCAACCCGCTTTTACTGCAAAAAGAGTGGCGTTTTGTTGATCACTCTTCATCTGGATTATATGTTAGCGCGCTGCAATCATTTGCCTATGATGATACATTTTGTGAGACTGTTGGAAATGGCGAATCTCCTCCGGTTATGCGGGCATGGATTCATGCACCAACGATTGTGTTAGGCATTCAGGACGCAAGGCTGCCTTATTTGGAGCAAGGCCGGGAATGTCTCGAACAGGCCGGCTATCAATCTATTGTCCGGAACTCAGGCGGCTTAGCCGTTGTATTAGACGAGGGCATTTTGAACCTCTCACTGATTTTGCCGGAGGGAAACGGAATTGATATTAATCGTGGCTTTGAAGCGATGTGGGATCTTATCAAACTCATGTTGGCTAAATTTGCAGTACAGATTGAAGCAGGGGAAATCGTCGGCAGTTACTGTCCTGGGGGCTTTGATTTAAGCATCAATCATAAGAAGTTTGCCGGGATTTCCCAACGAAGGCTGCGCGGCGGCGTTGCTGTGCAAATCTATCTTTGTGTCACAGGCAGCGGCAAGAGACGGGCGGAAATTGTCCGGGAATTTTATGAACGCTCTTTATTAAAAGAAACAACAAAATTCAACTACCCGACCATCATTCCATCTACAATGGCCTCATTAGAAGAACTGTTACACGACGGCATTACAACTGATCAAATGATTGCCCTTTTACAGACGACTTTGAAAAATAAATTGGGCGCAACCATTTCGACTGCTCCATTAAGCGAGCACGAACAAACCTTATTCCAATACAACTACGAGCGAATAATCAAACGGAATGAAAAATAAAAAGCATGATGCCGGTTGGATGTGAATCCAACAAAGGACCATGCTTTTTGTTGAAAAGGTTCGTAAAAATTGTCCGATATTACAGGTTATTGTCCATTATTTCACTTTATTATCTGCAGACAAAGTCTTGCTTTACTGTTGCATGTTTGTCCTTATTTTACATTTTGCGGACAAGAGGAAGCTCGTTTGCCCCATACTTTGTCCTCATGTTTCCATTTTGCAGACAAGGGCAAGCTCGCTTGTTCCCTACTTGTCCTCATTTTTACATTTCGCAGACAAGAGCAAGAGCGTTTGCTCCCTACTTGTCCTCATTTTTACATTTCGCAGACAAGAGCAAGAGCGTTTGCTCCCTACTTGTCCTCATTTTTACATTTCGCAGACAAGGGCAAGAGCGTTTGCTCCTTACTTGTCCTCATTTTTCCTTTTTGCAGACAAGGGCAGGCTCATTCGCCCCATGCTTGTCCTCATTTTTCCTTTTTGCGGACAAGAACAAGCTCATTCGCCCCATACTTGTCCTCATTTTTACACTTTGCAGACAAGAACAAGCTCATTCGCCCCATACTTGTCCTCATTTTTACACTTTGCAGACAAGAACTAGCTCATTCGTTCCATACTTGTCCTCACTTTTCCATTTTACAGACAAGGGCAGGCTCGCTTGTTCCGTACTTGTCCTCATTTTTCCTTTTTGCAGACAAGAACAAGCTCATTCGCCCCATACTTGTCCTCATTTTTACATTTTACAGACAAGAGCAAGCTCATTCGCCCCATACTTGTCCTCATTTTTACATTTCGCAGACAAGAACAAGCTCATTCGCCCCATACTTGTCCTCATCTTTCCATTTTGCAGACAAGAACAAGCTCATTCGCCCCATACTTGTCCTCATTTTTCCTTTTTGCGGACAAGAGTGAGCCATTTTACAGAGTATTGTCCTGAAAAAATGGCATACAATCCGCATGTCATTTACTATTTATTTGATTAGACACCCTACCATGCCAACAAAATATTTACAACAAATATTATCTCCCACATCTCTACCTATTACCTATTGGCACACTCCCACAGCATACCACCTAACTAGTGCTTCAGACCGCACACCATGGATAAGTATGCCCCTTTTTCGCAGAATGTGCACCTGCAATACAACAGCCTATTCGGGTTCTTCGTCTAATCGCTCGCCCCCACTACACTCCACTTACAGCGTCTGCGCCGCCGTAATCAACGCCAGCTTATAAACATCCTCAGCATTGCACCCGCGTGACAGGTCATTCACCGGCTGATTTAAACCTTGGAGGACAGGCCCAATTGCTTCAAAGCCACCGAGGCGTTGCGCAATTTTATAACCAATGTTGCCGGCATCTAAAGTAGGGAAAATAAATACCTTTGCATCCCCTTTTATGACAGAATCCGGTGCCTTTTTAGCAGCAACGGATGGGACAAATGCTGCATCGAATTGAAACTCGCCATCGATAATCAAATCCGGCTGTCTTTCTTTAGCAATTTTAATGGCTTCTGCCACTTTTTCCGTTTCCGGTGTGACCGCTGACCCTTTTGTTGAAAAGCTGAGCATGGCAACACGCGGATCTACATCAAATAGTTTTGCAGATTCGCTACTAACGATAGCTGTCTCTGCTAAATCCTGGCTATCAGGCGCTGGGTTAATAGCGCAATCCGCGAAGATATATTTTTCATCCCCGCGAACCATAATAAACATACCGGATGTTTTTCTTACCCCCGCTTTTGTTTTAATAATTTGTAGGGCTGGACGCACCGTATCTGCAGTGGAATGTGCCGCCCCGCTTACCAATCCATCTGCCTTTTTTAAATAAACAAGCATCGTTCCAAAATAGTTTTCATCCTTTAAAACTTTCCTAGCCTCTTCCTCCGTTGTTTTCCCATTTCGACGCTCAACAAACTCACGAACTAGCACATCAAACTCATCATATGAATTCGGATCAATGATTTCAACATGACCTAAAGAAATATTTAATGATGCCGCCTTCCCTTCAACCTCAGCTTTATTGCCAAGTACAATTGGCTTCACAATTTCCTCAGATGCCAGTCTACCGACAGCCGTTAAGATACGCTCATCCAACCCTTCTGGAAATACGATCGATCTATTTTTGCCTTTCAGCTTTTCTTTTACAATTGAAAATAAGTCGCTCAACTTTCCTACCTCCACATTAACGTTTATCTTGCTTATTATTACCATAAACCTTTTCAGTATTCTAGAAAATAAAATAATCAATTGAAAACGTTTAGAGTAAAAAAATCCGCAAAAAATTGAACGGTTCAGCTAATTTTGCCTCATTTTGTCAAATTATTAAGCTAAAAACTTTCTTCTAAATTAAACTATTGTTATATTAGTTATTGACATGTACAAACTGGAAAATGGACCTACACATTAATATAAAACGAAGGAGTGTTTTTAAATGAGTGAACCAGCAAAAACGTTAGATGGTTGGTATTGTTTGCATGATTTCCGTACTGTAGATTGGACTTCATGGAAAACCGTTTCAGCTGATGAGCGTAATGAAGCTATTGCTGAATTCCAGGAGTTTCTTGGAAATTTAAAAAATACTGAAGAAGCTAAAAAAGGCAGCCATGCTTTATACACCATTGTCGGCCAAAAAGCGGACTTTATGCTGATGATTCTTCGTCCAACAATGGAAGAGCTGAATGAACTTGAAACTGCTTTTAATAAAACAAAATTTGCAGAGTACTTACTCCCTGCTCATTCTTACGTTTCTGTCGTTGAATTGAGCAACTATTTGCCATCTGATCAAGACCCATATCAAAGCCCTGAGATTTTGGCGCGGTTGTATCCAATTCTTCCAAAGGCTAAGCATATTTGCTTCTATCCAATGGATAAGCGCCGCCAAGGCAATGATAACTGGTATATGCTTCCGATGGAAGAACGCAGCAAAATGATGCGTTCACACGGCATGATTGGCCGTCAGTATGCAGGAAAAGTGAAACAAATTATTACGGGCTCTGTTGGTTTTGATGATTGGGAATGGGGCGTCACTTTATTTGCCGATGATGTCCTTCAATTTAAGAAGCTCGTTTATGAAATGAGATTTGATGAAGTAAGTGCAAGATATGGCGAGTTTGGCTCATTCTTCGTCGGCAATATTTTAACTGAAGAAGCTGTACCGAAATTTTTACAAGTTTGATTCCTCTCCTAAGAGGCTGACTCAAAATAAAGGGTCAGCCTTTTTTCATTTATATGAAGGTTTGCTTCAAATAGACTCCCCTGCTCACCATAGCTTTGTTTTTTTCATAAAAGTAATAATTGCGACATAGTATCTTACTACAAAATCAATAAAAAATTAGCACTATACAAGTCACCAAATTCCGCCTTTGCAATATGTTAGTAAGGTAATCGCTATCTATTGTGAGGTGAGAGAATGGCTGTTGTTCCTTTTACGGAGGAAGATGTAACCAAAGGAATGTAGGCCGTTACAAAACACATTGCTTCTCTGCTCCAGATCGGTCAGATTGTCCACAGATTTATTTTTAAAAAATATGTATTTCGCCATTATAGGGAATCTATAACCTCAGGCACCAATAGAGAAATACGGCTTTCCATTAAAACTAGTGGGAGTCATTTCTTATACTTTAGCCCTAAGAAGATCCACCTTTTAAAAAGTATAAGAAGCTTATCATCAAAGGAGGAAGGTAAAATGGCAAAAAATTATCCATATCAAACCCCTGCTTATGGTCAATTTCCACAGTTTGGGTTTCAACAAGCACAGGTACCACCTGCTGCTTCGGGAGGTGCTTTTCCAGGCTTTGCTATGCCGATGCAAACACAAGCACCAACTTCACCAGCTGCACAAGTTCCAGGGATGCTTCCAATTGAGGAATCTTACATTGAAAATATTTTAAGATTAAACAAAGGAAAACAGGTCACTGTTTATGCGACGTTTGAAAATAACACACAATGGAATGCAAAAGTATTCAAGGGCGTTATTGAGGCAGCCGGCAGGGATCACCTCATTTTAAGTGATCCGCAAACAGGCCAACGTTTCTTAATTCCAATGATTTACGTTGACTACGTAACGTTCTCTGAAGAAATCGAATATCAATATCCATTTGGTGGCGGTGCCGGGCTAACTTCCATGAGTCCAAGATAGGCAACATAAAAAAGGACATCGATGTTTGCACTTGGCAAATACGATGTCCTTTTAATCTATTACGCCTCTCTAAATGCCGCAAGCATCAGTAAAACCCAGCCTGCTAAAAATGAAACGCCGCCAAAAGGTGTAATAATACCTAAGATTGAAATCCCAGTTGTACTAAGGGCATAAAGACTTCCAGAAAATAAAATAATTCCTAGGAAAATGAAGAATCCAGACCAGGTTACAAGTCTTGAGTTACGCCACTTATCGGCAGCAAATGCAACGATGAATAACCCAACAGCGTGAAACATTTGATAGTCAACGCCTTTTTCCCAAACATCCAACATGTGCGCACTAATTCGGCCCTGAAGACCATGCGCTCCAAACGCACCTAATGCTACTGATAAAAAGGCCATAATCGCCCCTACAATCATAAATAATTTCATATATTTTTTCACCTTTTCTTTAGAAACTTTAAATCTATCTTACCGAATTAACGATTAAATCTCCAATATTATAGCTCGCTTATACCAATGAGTTTGAAAGGTTTGACAAGAAAATTTCACAAATATGGATAAAAGCAGACTCTCTGTTGCATATTAACAATTGAAAATATGCATAGGAGGTTTTTCTAATGAAAAAAATGATGGTTTTACTCGGCGTGCTGTGCCTAACACTGGGGCTGGCAATGCCGGCGTGGGCGGAAAATAATCCGACGCACAAGCTCGAAACAACTGTCAAACTTACAGAGGCGCAAAAACAGGAGCTCGCTAAGATTCACCAGGAAATCCTTGATAAGAAATTCGAAATGCTTGATAAGCATGTCGAATTTGGAATGATGCCAAAAGAAACAGCCGCCAAAATAAAGGCAAAGCTTACGAAAAAGTCTGAAATGATGAAGAAAAACGGCTATATGCCGCGCCATTGCCACCATATGGACAAAGATGATGCGGAATAATTATTTGGTAGGTTAACTACATACTGTTTCCATGAAAAAAGGCGAGCAATCGGGCGCTCGCCTTTTTTATGTTATTTTACCTTACTCCCCTTGATTGCCATACAATCCCTCAACCCCATACTGCTTCCCGAACAATAAATCATATTGCAGGCGCAGATACGTATCTTCGAGTGGCTTCATCGCAGCTGGCGTATCTTTATATAAATGACCTTTTGCATCCATTTTAATAGGCGCTGTAAAGCCCGGCATCTGTTTATTAAAGTCCTCTAAGAAACGATAATACAACGGTTTTGGCAACTGCGCCAAATCAAGAATATGCGGTGCCAAAAAGGATGGACTTATGCTTGGAAATTCCACTCTTTCATGTTCAAAATTGCTCCACACCACTAATGGCGTTGTCCTCATTTTATGAAAGTCCTCAAGTGACCAATCATCTCCAACAAAACCGGCCTCTTTATAGGTTAAATAATCTGCACCTAAAAATGGTAAATGATCGCCGTAAAAGACAATAATCGTCGGCTCTGCTGATTTTTCGTAATACTGAATCAGCTCATGTAAGGCCTCATCTGCCTCGACAACCCCTTCTGTATAGGATTGCAAAGTATTCTGCGCCTCGTCTGACAGGTCGCCGGAAATGTTTATTTTTGTATCTTTATAACGCCCTTTCTCATATGGGCCGTGGTTTTGCATCGTAACAGCATAAATGAAATCAGGCTTGTCCGTTGCTTCTGTTTGACTGATTATTTTTTTATTAACCTCTTTATCTGAAATATAAGGCCCACGATGGGCTGCACCCTTAAACTGGTCCAAGCTGATAAATTGCTTGAAGCCTAAATATTTGTAGACATTCTCACGATTCCAAAACCAATTGTAATAAGGATGAATCGCGGTCGGCTCATAGCCTTGTTCTTTTAATACCGAAACAAGTGATGGCAGCGGTCGGCCTACGAATTGCTGATAGGCAATTGAGCCTGTTGGCAAAAAGGATACATTTAAGCCTGTCATCGCTTCGAATTCTATATTGGAGGTACCGCCCCCAAACTGTGGTGAAAGCAGCCAGCCCACTTGATTGTTTCTCACATTCGGCATCGGGTCCTCACTAAATGAAACTGACTTCAATTGGGTTGGGTCCCAGAATGATTCACTCATGACAAAAATAATATTGGGTTTGCGCGCCAGCGTATTCTTTGGCTGTTCTAGCGGCAGCTTCTTCTTAAGATCTTTTACAATATTTTTGATATTCTCTTCCCCATAGCCTTGCGGCGGAAAAACGAGCGTGCTTTCCGTATTTAAGACAAAACTGAGCATAAAGCCATTGATGCGGTAGTTCGAATCCTGATTCCAATTGATATTCGTAATTTGCAATGAAGTAAATAAGCGATTTAATGGTGTCGATCTAAATAGGAAAAAAGAAACGATTAAACCAATGCTAATGACAACTAAAGCCAGACGTTTCAAGAATCCGAGGCGAAACACCACAAAGTTTATTTTCCGTTTGAGAAAAATAATCCCCGCAATTACAAGGACAACCGCCCCTCCGACCAGCATCATTTTTTCCTTGTTTACCTCTTTAATCAACTCTGGAAATAAATTGAACATTTGCTGGTACAAGAGGACATCCCATGGATACAGGTTTTCTCCTAAAAACATATACTTATAGCGGTCAATAAAGCTCAGTAGGAAAATAAAAATAGTAAACGCAAACGTGCTAAACAATAAATCATTAAACAGTCCTAAAAATAATAGAAAAAACACGAACAAGATTAAATAGTTTAAAATAAACGGATTATAGTTTTCAGCCATCCACTTTTTGGCCTCAAGAAAATCGCCGCGGATGAACGTTTCCATGCCAATTAATAAAACGCCGACCACAACCGCTGCAAACACCAGCGTATAAAGTATCTTTGCTACTTTAATGGCAAGACTATCCTTTTCCTCACTTCGTCTATCTCTTCTTTTACCCAATTGAAATCATCCTTCATACATAACTTTTCCCTATTATATTACATTTGCACTGCATAATAACAGAGGCAGTCCGTATGATGTTATCCAACGTAATTATAATATTACTCCCGTAAAGCTTCCATTCAATACTTGTTTCTCATGTTGGTTTGTACATAGGAAAGATGCCATAATCGATATTCTATTATTATCTTGTCTTTCAAACTTTTCAATCGTTACGTCACATCTTATGGTATCTCCTGTAAATACTGGTCTTAGAAACTCAAAATTCATCGTACGAGCAAGTACATTGTGATCTCCACCGACTTTTGTTGGTAATGTAGCTGTCAACAATCCTTGAATAACAAGTCTTCCCTGTTCATCCGGAGTAACATGGTGTGATCCTTCATCACCTGAAACCGTCGTAAACAATGTAACATCGTCTGTCGTGAAAGTACGTTCAAATGTAATAATATCCCCAACTTTTAAAGACAATCCTATTCCCCCTTTTATTAAATGACTAATCAATGATGAGTGAACGATCGCTCAATTATATTATAAATAATTTTCAGAATTTTTCCTTATATAAAAGAATGAATTAAAAATAGAATGGCAAATGCCAAACCAGACCGCAGGTGCCACTTCCGATCCAATCTCTGATATCGAAATAGCCCCGAGATAGGAACTGGTAGCAAGACCAGCAAGGCAAGTAATCCACTTATATTGCTAAAATCAAATTTAAAGCCGTGCATAAAGACTGCTACTGTATGCAAGATAATAAAAGCAATCCCAATAATCGCCACTGGGGTATGCCACCTTCTGGTAAGGCGTAGCAAGTTGGACACCCACTTTTTCATATTACCCAGACTGCTTAACTTACGAAGCTTTATCATTTTGAGAAGCACATAATAGGACAATACAAAAAATAATGCAATTCTGGCATTGGAGCCATATCCTTTAAAGGTGTGTTCGAAATGTCTGCTATGCAGAGTGGCTGACGAAAGCTGTAATAGCCCCTTTATCTCCCAAAACGCCAACAGAACAGCGATTATAACCGCAGCAATTGCCCATATACGTTCATTTTTAGGAATCCACCCTTGTTTCTTTACCCTATTTGCCCTTGTATTCATTTTTTTCTCCCTCATTGCAATCATTTATTAGCATTACACTTTCTTAAAGGAATTGGCTTTCCTTTATATATCCTTCACCAACAATAGTAAACATTGATGTGATTTCTACTCCTATAATGTAACACCTATTTTTTAAAAAACTGCAATTTCACCAACTTTTAATGAAATAAACAGGAGATTTTAAGTTTTGGGAAACATTTACAAGTGCCTGACACTTGTCAACTATAGCCCTAGCTCTTGTATTAACTTCTTAAATGTATTGTAAGCCGGTTTTGGAGTATAATCATCACGCATAATCCCGTATTGATGGAAAAGATCATCTTTGGAACTATCTGCATCCCGGAGCCCAAAAAGTTCATAATGGGACACATTGACTTCCTTTCGCAGTTTATAGATTGTTCGTATGACTGTTTCAAGCACTGTCGATTGACGTTCATAAGGTCTTTCTATATTGGCTATAGGGTTCTTACCTGTGGGCCATCCGTTTTCAGTAACTCGTATAGGGACTGAAGTAGGTATGCCTATCTTCGTAATATTTCCCCTAAGACTGCGAAGTGTATGCTCAACTGCAGCAGGGATTTCTTTTAAATCGAGTGGCTGGTCTTCGAATACATCCACGTAAAAATTATGTCCGACAAAATCAACGGATTCAATAAATGATGAACTTCCAGCTTTAGCTAAGTTCTCCCAAAAATCCGGAACCGATGCAGGACTTTCTGGGACCGAACCGAATCCAATCTTTATCGGTAGATTCAGTAATCGCACTTCCTTTTTCGCTGCAATTACACCTTCTACCAGGGCTTGCATTATATATGACTTTGAACCTTCCATAAAAGATAAATTAGGTTCATTTGTAATTTGTAAAGAAGCTAAATGAGCACCGTATTTGTTAATGACTTTTCGAATAAAATCAATCCAATCTTCGAGTTCTATATCTGGTTCCTGACTCTGTGTCCAATCCCCACATCCGATCGTTAAGTCCCCTAATAAATTGAATTCAAGATAGCGATCTGCATTTGCCAACATTTTTATTTCCCATTCCTTCGTATAAATGAGGTAGGTTCTTGGATACAATTTTTTTGAACGACCTCGAAGTTCCTGCAACGCAGTTTGAATTTTTTGGTAGTCATCATTAGGGCCTACAGCTAAGCCAAAAGGCGTACCAGCTACACTAAGTGGGTAAATTCCAAACGTTAATCCTGATGAATTCATTTCGTTATGCTCCTTTTATCGTTTTCTTCACAAACTAGTTCTGGGTACAAAAAATGCGACCTTCATCCTAAAGAATCGCAACCTTTTACGGTTCATTCATCCACCATTAATTCTAATAACTTCACCATTAATATGCCAATTAAAATAATTCTTAGCATTTCCCTGTTCTTATTTGAAGTAAAATAGCCAGTTTAGTTTAATTTAATTTAAAAGAGAGGCCACATTTGGACCTCCCTCCCCTCATGCCAAATAAGCTTCCCGAATTTGCTCATTGTTAATTAAATCCTTGCCAAGGCCGGTTAAGGTGATTTTCCCATTTTGAATGACATAGCCGCGGTCCGCGATACTTAAAGCCTGATAGGCATTCTGTTCAACCAACAAAATCGTCATTCCTTCATGATTCAACTCATTAATGATTTCAAAAATTTGTTCTACAATGATTGGCGCCAGCCCCATCGAAGGTTCATCGAGCATTAATATGTTCGGCTTCATCATCAAGGCGCGGCCAATCGCCAGCATCTGCTGTTCCCCACCGCTCATCGTGCCACCCTGCTGGCTTAGGCGTTCTTTAATTCTCGGGAAATAATGAAACACCCGCTCCATCCGTTCCTTGACAACCCTCTTATCCTTCACAGAAAAGGCTCCCATTTCAAGGTTTTCTTTTACCGTAAGCTTTGGGAAAATCCTCCGCCCTTCCGGCACATGGGCAATGCCGAAAAGTGATGTTTCATGTGGAACATTGTTTGTAATATCCTCCCGATTATATAGAATTCTGCCGCTTTTTGCCTTTACTTGTCCACTTATCGCTTTTAATGTTGTCGATTTTCCAGCACCGTTGCTGCCAATTAACGTGACAATTTCACCGGCATCAACATGAAGTGAAATGCCCTTTAATGCCTGAATTCCTCCGTAATAGGTGTTTATATCTATCAACTGTAAAATATGCTCTTGCTCTGCCATCATTTCATACACCTTCCCCTTGTGAAACTGTTCATAAAACAGGCTCCCCTCCGCTTTTCCCTAAATAGGCATCCATTACTTTTTGGTTTGTGCGGATTTCCTGTGCGGACCCCTCCGCAATTTTTACTCCATGATCCAAGACAACAATATGCTCCGATATTTCCATAACAAGCTTCATATCATGTTCGATTAACACAATTGTCAATCCAAATTCATCGCGCATCGCAAAAATAAGCTCCGTAAGCTCCTTCGTTTCCTTCGGATTCATCCCTGCAGCTGGTTCATCCAACAGAAGCAGCTGTGGCCTTGTTGCCAATGCTCTCCCAATTTCCAGGCGACGCTGGTCCCCATAGGAAAGGCTCCCTGCTTCCTCATTCGTAAACTTGCTTAAACCGACATAGTCCAGGATATTGTACGCTTCCTGCTCAGCGTATCGTTCTTGTTTTTTAAAAGAAGGCAAGTCAAGCACCGCCCCTAAGACATTCTGCTTAATATGGTTATGCATCCCGATCATGATATTTTCTAAAACCGTCATACTGCCAAAGAGGCGCGTATTTTGAAACGTCCGTGAAATCCCTTTTGCCGATACAGCATGCGGCTTTAAGCCGACAATGGATTTTCCATTTAGTTCGATATCGCCGCTTGTCGGCTTATAAACGCCGGTCACCATATTGAAGAACGTCGTCTTTCCCGCTCCGTTTGGACCGATGACAGCCGTGATGGAGCCCTTTTTTATGTCCATACTAATATCGTAATTGGCAATGAGGCCGCCGAAGGTTTTTGTTAAATTTTTAACGGTCAGAATGGACATCTTCATTTGCCTCCTTTGCTTCTCGAGCATTATTCAATTCCTTGACCATGCTGCTGACCTGCCCTTTATTTCTCTTAAGCCTCTCAATATCAAACACAGGATTTTTAGCTGGTAAAAGTCCCTGCGGTCGATACAAAGCAAAGAGGATTAAGATTGCTCCAAAAATAAAGCGCTGCATTTTCGCCGGTGAAAGTGCATCCGGTATCGCTAAAACGCCTTGCAGGCTTAGCTGATTCAACCAGTTGGCAAACTCGGTGAGCACCTGGAGATTGAGAATCGTCATAATGGCAGCACCTAAAATAACCCCGGGGACACTACCCATTCCACCTAATAGCACCATGACGAGAATCGTAATGGACTCAAGCAGGGTAAAGCTTGTTGGATCAACAAAGGTTTGCTTCGCGGCAAAAACAACACCCATCGTTCCGGAAAACGAAGCGCCGATGGCAAAGGCAAGTAGCTTTGTCCTGACCAACGGAACTCCCATCGCCTGGGCCGCAATTTCATTCTCACGAACAGCTTTCCAAGAGCGACCAAGCTTTGAATACTCTAGCCTGCGGACAGCAAAAATGGTAATAACTAAGATTAGAAGGACGATATAATAAAATTGGCTTGGGTACATAAATTCAAATCCAAACAGCTTTGGCGGCGTAATTGAAATCAAGCCCATGGCTCCGTTCGTAATATTTACCGGGCGGTCAAGGTTATTAAAAACAATACGAATAATTTCACCAAATCCAAGGGTTACAATTGCCAAATAGTCACCTTTCACCCGCAAAACCGGCACACCAATGAGAACGCCCACGATGGCGGCAGCAATTCCACCAATCAAGAGAAACAGCCAAAAGCTTTCCCCCGGCAAAGGAAACTCACCAAAGGGAAGAAACTGTGATGCTTGCTTTGTTGCAAATATTCCATAGGTATAAGCGCCAACGGCAAAGAAGGCAACAAAGCCCAAATCTAATAATCCTGCCAGACCGACAACAATGTTTAGTCCAAGAGCCATCGCCACATAAATGCCAACGAAACAGACGACCTCCATATAGGACTGGTAAGCAGGTCCTCGGCTTGCTGCCATTGGTAAAATGATGACTAAAACAGCCGCGGCGATAAGCCACTTTTTAAACTGACCGAACGTTGTGAAATGTAATAACAGCAATGATGCTAATAAGAGCAGGAAGGCGATAACGGATTTTTGGGCAAGGATCAACGCCGCCGTTGTCACGGCAATGTAAGCCATAATCAGGGCCGCTTGTTGTTTTTTATTCGTTTTTATTTTTTCTAAAAACACCTTCATTTTCGTTCTCACATTTATCACCTACACCTTCTCCGTAACTGCTTTGCCAAATAATCCTTCCGGCTTAAAAATCAGCACTAAGATTAGGATGGAGAACGCAAATACATCTTTGTATTCAGCGCCAAAGACGCCGTTGGTCAGAATGGTTAAATTGGCAGCGGCGAACATTTCCAATAAGCCAATCAGAACGCCGCCCAGCATTGCACCACGTATATTGCCAATTCCACCGAGGACAGCAGCTGTAAATGCCTTCAAACCAAGGATGAACCCGATGTATGGATCGATGGTTCCATATTGAATGGCAAATAATACGCCAGTAGCGCCACCCAACGCCGAGCCGACAAAAAATGTAATGGCAATCACCCTATTCACATTCACAGTCATTAATGCCGCTGTTTCCCGATCCTGAGCGACAGCTCTCATCGCCATGCCCCATTTGGTACGGTTGATGAAAAAGTCTAAACCAACCATTAACAGAAGCGCGATGACCAACACGATGATAAAGGAAGATTTAAAGGAAGCGTCGCTAAAGATGGGAAGAATGGCTGAAGCTTTGACAACAATTTGATCGTTAAAAAGGCTTGGACCCGTTAAAATATAATTTCCTTTTTTTAACTCC
The DNA here is from genome assembly GCF_054301215.1 of Schinkia acidoalkalinis. Next base: position 2,339,994 of record NZ_CP182573.1, on the reverse strand, counting down.
GTAATAAAGCGAATCAAATCCTGAAGTAAAAACGAAATGCCAATGGCCGTAATTAAAGCGATTAATTTAGGGGAGTTTCTTACAGGCCGGTAGGCAATTCTTTCAATTCCCACACCTAGGAGGCCTGTCAAAACAGAAGTAATCAGTAGAATGATAATAAGTGCCACTAGGGCTGGCATTGCCGTCATTAACCCCAGAGACGTAAATGATAACAACATGGCTGTTCCAATAAAGGCCCCTGTCATAAAAATCTCGCCATGGGCAAAGTTTATTAATTCCAAAATCCCATAAACCATCGTATAGCCCAAAGCAACAATGGCATAAACAGCTCCCAATGTTAAGCCATCAACTAATACTTGCGGGAGCGTATGAAGAACCTCTGACAACATGGATGTCACCAACCTTTCCTATTTTTTTGTATAACACGCTTCTATAAAGAAAGGGTAAAGACAATTGTCGATACCCTTCCTTGATGTAAAACTATATTTTAGTTATTTACTTACCTCATCCACTTGTGTTGCAGGATACTTAGGCTCTTCAAATTTGTAGATGAAAATTTTTGCGAATTCGTTGTCGCCAATGTCATCAAAGCTGACTTTGGTTACGACACCTTCGTAATCTGTTACATTACGTACAGCATCCCTCACCTGCTCACGGGTTGGCAAAGCATTGTTGTTGGCAGTAATAGCTTCCCCTAAGCCTTTTAACAGAACGCTCATGGCGTCATAGCCGTAGGCGGAGTATGATTCAATACCTTTGCCAAATTGGCCTTGGTACTTCTCGGCGAATTTTTTTCCTTCTTCCGTAGCTGTTGTTACCCCAGCCGCAGAGGTTAAGTATGTGTTAAGAATGGAACTCCCTGCAATTTCCACCAGTGTTGAAGAGTCCATGCCATCTCCACCCATAACCGGTCCGTTGTAGCCTTTTTCACGGGCCTGCTTAATCAACAACCCGCCTTCTGTATACATTCCTCCAAAATAAACGAGGTCAGGTTTTTTGGCGATCACTTGATTGATGACACCATTAAAGTCTTTTTCGCCAATTGTAATTCCTTCAAAGCCTTGTATCTCGGCACCTAGTTTTTCAGCGGCACCTTTAAAGGCCTCGGCAAGACCAGTCCCATATGCAGTTTTGTCTTGAATAATGAAAATTTTCTTAGCGCCAAGTGTTTTTACAGCAAATTCAGCACCTGCAGGCCCTTGGAAGTCGTCACGGGCAACGATGCGATTTACGGTTTTTAATTTGCGGTCAGTAACGTCTGTAGCTGTATTAGCTGGGGAAACCATTGGTAAGCTGTATTTCTCGTATATTTCTGAGGAAGGAATCGCGACACCAGAGTTATAATGACCAACCACTCCTAAGATTGCTTGATCAGAGCCAATTAATTGGGCATTGGCAACCCCTTTTTTCGGGTCAGCTTGGTCATCATAAGGGACTAATTGCAGCTCAAAGCCTAACTCCTTGAAATTTGCAGCATTCTCATCTAAAGCAAGCTGGGCTCCCAGTTTAATAGCTTCACCAATCGTGGCACTGCCTCCGGAAAGTGGACTTTGAGTGGCAATTTTAATGACTTGTGCTTTTCCTCCACTTCCACCGGCCCCAGATTGTGTTGCATTTCCTGTTTGCTCATTTCCACCTGATGAAGAACACCCTGCCAGTAGCCCTAATGCTAATGTTGCTGTAGCAAAAATAGATAGAGTTTTCTTTACCATTGTTGGAACCCCCCTTTAATTTGCTTACTAGTTAGAAAGACACGACTTCCGCCCACAATGGCGGAAGTCGATGCACTTTCTTATACTGATATCCAATAAAGCTTATACTTTCGTATCAGTATAAAATAGACTTATTGAAAAATATATATTACGAGCCCTTTTGAAATATAACTAAAGGTTTTGCAAGAACATATAGTGTAAAAATATGGTAGACATTTGTATGATGGGGATTGATAATTTTGATATAGTAATATTGAAAGGAGTTACAATGCAAAAATATACCTACTCTCCCCCGAAAATTAAAGATTCAACTAAATTAATTGATGTAATGGATGAACAAGGTAATGTGAAATGTAGATTCAAAAGAACTTACAAAAACCTTTTAGTGAGGTTAATAAATTATTTGGGAAGTTTTGATTGGTACACTCAAATTGACGTTTACTCTAATAATGGAGAACTTATTTATCATTGTAAAAAAACAGCTAAATGGGTTGGGCATCCATATTATCATATTTTTAACTGCAAAACGAACGAGATTTTTCAAGTAACCTATAAAACTTGGCAAAAAATTGCGCCTGAATTCCTCATTACAAGTCCATCACACGAATTCACAATGAAAAAAGAAGTAATGGATTGGGCAAGACTCTATCATCAAGGTAAAGAAGTGGCAAGATGGAAAATGAAAACGACTGAATGGTTCAAGACCTACTTAGAAATTGAAGAAACCAGTCCGATCCAAGACCCAGAATTTTTCATTTGTCTTTTTCAATGTATTTTTTATGTTGGTGACTAATTAATGATGGATGTAAAATAAAAAAATTCGCTTTCACAATGAGGTGCATTGGAAAGCGAATCTTATTCTTATGATTATATTTTTGCTTTTCTAATCACTTGATTAAAGACCTCTGAAAACACAAGGCCAATTGCAATCGAGCCTGATATCATAAAGGCTTTCGCAGCTAATTGAACAGCCATATTATAGTCATTTTCAACAAAGTGCCGCATCGAGTCATACGCCATACCCCCAGGTACAAGCGGAATGATCCCTGAAACATTAAAAACAATGATTGGTGTCTTATAAATCTTTGCGAACGTTTGGCTTATAATTGAAATAAAAGCAGATGCTATTAACGTAGCCACCATTGCATCCATTTCAAAGCGGCTCTCCAGAACGATATAAATAAACCACCCTACCATTCCTACAAAGCCACATTTGAGCAGCGTATTTCTTGGAACATTGAAGAGAATCCCAAAAGCGGCAGAGGCAATAAAGCTAGTCACAAGATGATTTAAGAAAAACATAAATAGAATCCTTCCTTTAGTGGATATGGCCAACTGAAAAAGGATTGCCGGCACCATATCAAAAATATTAATAGATAGAGATTACAACAGCAACACCGGTACCGATGGCAAAGGCGGTTAGGAATGCCTCCGCACCTTTAGAAAGGCCTGAAACAAGATGGCCAGCCATTAAATCCCTGACGGCGTTTGTAATTAATAAACCGGGGACCAGCGGCATCACTGAGCCAATAATAATTTTGTCAATTTGTTGGCCAACACCGAGTTTCACAAATGTCACGGCCATAACCCCAATTAAAAAAGACGCTAGAAATTCAGAAAAGAATTTTATATCGACTAAACGGCTGAAGTAAATAAAAAATATAAATCCAAGGCCACCCGTTATCAAGGCTGGCAAAAAGTCCCCCCAACCGCCTTTAAACATGATTAAAAAGCATCCACTTGAGATGGCAGCTGCAGCAATTTGTAAGGTAATCGTATACGCATGTTTTGTTGCATCAATTTCCTTTAAAAGCTCATCCGCTTCATGTATTTTTATTTCTCCACTGGCAATTCTCCGGGAAACGCTGTTGACCATCGCCACTTTTTGCAAGTCCGTTGATCTTACAGTGATCCTAATAAACCTGGTTGCTTCCATTTGGTCGACAGTAAAGATGATTCCTGTTGGCGTCACGTAGCTATGGGAGTTTTTAAAACCACATGCTGCGGCAATCCGCATCATTGTATCCTCCACACGATAGGTTTCCGCACCACTTTGCAGCATGATTTTTCCCGCTAGCAGGCAAGCCTCGACAATTTCATCTATATTCGTTGGTTGAGACGTTTTGGTTAGCAGCTGTTGTTCATCGTTGCCATGCTGATTTTGTTCCTTGTGCCCAGATTGATTGAGCTGACTTGATTGCTTTGAGTTTGAATCCATATGTAGATCAACTCCGTTTTTTCATTTTCCAACACTACTATATTATCCATTCTCCAGCTTAAACTCCAATTATTTAATGATAGACCATTCAGTATACAAAACAAATCAGCCCCTTCAGGTTCGCCACTATTAGTAGGTCACCCAAAGGGGCACTTCAAAAGTTATTTTACATCCAACATAATCGTAACCTTAAATAAATCGCCATCAACATCGATGTCCATTTGGCCATCATGCAGATCAACGATTGACTTGGCAATCGCAAGTCCAAGCCCAGACCCTTCTGTTTGCCGAGACGCATCACCGCGTTTAAAGCGTTCAAACAGCTCGTTGACATCACCGCCAAGCTCGTATTTGGCAATATTTTTAAAGGTAATCTCAATCTTCTCACCAATTGGTTTTATAGAAATATAGACTCTCGTATTCTCGAGCGAATATTTAAGAATATTGCCGATGATATTATCAAACACGCGCCACATTTTTTGCCCATCAACAATCGCATAGACTGAAGTATCAGGTTTCACTACCCTAAACTGCAACGTTGATTCAGCAATCTTTTCATCATACTCCGCCAAGGCCTGCTCCAATAATTGCGCCAAATCTACTTTCTCTTTCAAAAGTTCAATATTGCCGCTCGCCATTTTGGAAGCTTCAAATAGGTCATCAATTAAAACTTTCAAACGTTTAGACTTTCGATCAATAATTTCAATGTAGGAATCCCGCTCCTCTTCACCAAGACCCGGTGTTTTCAATAGCTCTGAATACGTAATAATGGAGGTTAACGGTGTCCGTAAATCATGGCTGACATTTGTAATCAGCTCTGTTTTCAAACGCTCACTTTTTGCCTGTTCTTTTTGCGAAGCTTTGACTCCATACTTTAGCGTATTAATATTTTCTGCAAGCTTTGCCAACACTGATTTCCCTGTAACAGGAAGGTCAGGTTCAAAATTACCGCGCGCAAGCTCACTCGTATTTTTAACAATTCGGTTAAAATAACCCGTGCGTTTCATGATTACAATAAAAAGTGGCAAACCTACTAAGCACAAAGCCGGCAAATAGATTACTAAAAATACGGGCTGTACGACTATGACAGCTGCTCCTAGTCCAAAAGCAAACGCAATAGCCAGAAGTATCAGCACCTGAGTCCCCACACGTCTATTCAAAAAGGCACTTTTGATTGCTTCTTTGTTTCTTATAACAAAAGCCTTCTGCCAGTCACCCTTCAGATGGGAACGGTCTTTGGAACGATCATAAAGAAGCTTTCCCTGGATAAGGGCCAAAGCAACAAAAAAAGCTGCCCTTACTAAATGATAGGAAATCCCTTCAAATAAGCTGTACATATTTACCCAATAGCCCAAAAACCAGCTATCGGTTAGAAAAATCAAGGCAAGTAAACAAGTAAACAGGAAGGCTGCAATTCTCACATCAATCGGAACCTTGTTATAGTAAGGCTGCAGTTTTTCAAACCTTAGCGTACGAAGCGTTGTTGAATTTTTATAAAAATATAAGCTTAACAGAAGCACTGCAATTCCAGCTAGTGAATAGATATAATAGACGATTTGATTATTTTTAAAATCATAATAATCATTTAAAACTGAATTTGATTGCGACGTCAGTTTCGGAACGGCAATTTTTCCAGTAAACGTTGTAGCACTTTTATCTAATAATGGCCCCACAACATCATAATCGCCAAATTCGGAATAGCTTCCATTGGTTGTTAAGTCCGTGTAATTACGAACAAACGCCATATTTTTGCTGTTTATCTTTTGTTGGGGTGAAGCGTCTGCTTCAGCTACATTCGTAAATACTTCACCGGTTTCATTATTTTTCAAGTAATAAACAAATGAGTTTTTGTATGTTAAGAAATCCTGGCGATGCTGTTCCAATTCATCAAAGTACTGATCCACCTGCTTTTCTTTTTCCTTCAAAACCTTCTCACGGACATAGTCGTCACTTGTAAAATTTTTCGTGATATCGGCAATCTTTTGATCTCGTTCAGCAATGTAAAGGTCTGTCACCTCTTTATTACCGGCCGCTTTAGCATCTTGAATTTTCCCTTCGTATTGCTCCTTAATACTCGTGATTTGTTCATTCAATTCACCGTAGCGATAGCGGTGTTCATCGATTTCCTCCGCTGTCACGGTAAGCTGTTTTTTGGCTTCTTCCCTTGTCAAACCATTTAATTCAAATACGGACAAATCATTGATAAAACGATCAAGGGTGTCTTCAAATTGGTCGGTTTGAAAATAATCTTGATTGAGATAATGATTGCCTTTGGACAGACCTACGAACAGGCCGCTCATCCCATATGTGAACAATAGCAACCAAGCAATGATAATAAATCTACTTTTCCATCTTATAGCCAATTCCCCACACCACCTTTAAGTACCTCGGATTCTTTGGATCAATTTCAATCTTTTCGCGAATTTTACGAATATGAACAGCGACTGTATTTTCCGCGTTGTAGCCCGGTTCATTCCAAACCCGCTCATAAATTTCATGAATGGAAAAAACACGCCCAGCATTCGTCATTAACAACTCAACAATCTTATATTCAATCGGTGTCAGCTTGACGGGCTCACCATTAACAGCCGCTTCTTTTGCTGCTTGGTCCAGCGTAAGCCCATGGAGATCAATAATCTTGTCCGTTGCTCCTTCATAAGTTCCCAAGGTCACATAACGCCTCAGCTGTGACTTGACCCGGGCAATTAGCTCAAGCGGATTAAACGGCTTTGTTACATAATCGTCGGCACCGACTTGCAGACCTAAAATTTTATCGGTATCCTCACTCTTCGCACTTAGCATGATAATTGGGATATTCTTTTGCTCGCGAATTTTAAAGGTCGTGGCAATGCCATCCAGGCGTGGCATCATGATGTCTAAAATAATAAGATGAATCTCCTGCTCATGCAGCTTTTCAATTGCTTCAATGCCATCTTTTGCTTTAATTACGGTGATTCCTTCATTTTTTAAATATATTTCAATTGCATCTCTGATTTCTTTTTCATCATCGACAACAAGGACATTGTAATTGGTCATTTTCCTCACACTCCTTTCCAAATTATACCGTTATATCTGGTGCTTTTCTAAGAGAGAGCGGCGTTTTTGCTCTCCTCTGAACTTATTTTCATTGTAGCCGTTAAATCTTAACAATAAGTGAGCGTAAATCTTAAGTTTTCCTTAAGATTGGCATGGGTTTTCTTAAGCAGAAGGCTACACTACGTTCCTTTTGATGATTTAAGTGGATCTACTTGAAAATATAGAGGACTTTACCGATGGATTTTGGAGTTTACCCGAAATTTCCTATTCTAGCTAAAAAACCCCTACTGGGCTCACTTTATGCGCAACCCAGAGGGGCAAAATCATATTATTTAAAGTAAGGCTATTCATCAACCAACTTAAATCCCACTTTGCACCATACTGCTTCGGTACAAATCATAATAAGCACCTTTTTTCGCAAGCAGCTCTTCATGGCTGCCGCTTTCGACGATCTCTCCGGCAGCAATAACCATGATGGTATCGGCATCGCGAATCGTATTCAGCCTGTGGGCGATGATGAAGCTCGTGCGCCCTGCCATCACATTAGCCAGCGCCGCCTGGATTTGATGCTCCGTCCGCGTATCAATACTGCTTGTTGCCTCATCTAAAATTAAAAATGCTGGTTTGGCTAACATCACCCGCGCAATCGCTAAGAGCTGCCTTTGCCCTTGGCTTAAATTGCCACCGTTCTCATCCAAAATGGTATCATACTTTTGAGGAAGGCGGCTGATGAAGCCATCGGCATTCGCCATTTTAGCTGCAAGCTCCACCTCTTCATCACTTGCATCTGGCTTCCCGTATTTAATGTTATCCTTTATCGTCCCAGAAAATAAATACGTATCCTGCAACACAATCCCGAAGCTGCTCCGCAAGCTATCCCTCGTGTAGGTCCTTATATCCCGGCCATCAATTAAAATCCGACCCTTAGTCACATCATAAAAGCGCGTCAACAAATTCACAATCGTTGTTTTGCCAGCACCTGTAGGACCGATTAATGCAATCCGGCTGCCGGCCGCTGCTTCAAAGCTAATATTTTTAAGAATCGGCACATCTTCCCGGTACCCAAAGCTGACATTTTCAAAGACAACATGCCCATTCGGGTCTTGCAAAGGAATGGCACCGGCTGGATCTTCGGGCTCATTTTTTTTATCAAAAATTTCAAACACCCGCTCCGCCCCGGCAACACCTGACAACACAACATTATAAATATTGGCCAATTCATTCAAAGGACGGACAAATTGACGTGAATAGGTTAAAAAGCTGGCAATAATGCCGACAGTTATCATGCTTTTTACCGCGAGGATTCCGCCGACGATGGCGACAGCAACAAAGCCGATGTTGCCGATAATATTCATAAGCGGCATTAAAAAGCCAGACCATATTTGTGCCTTCAATCCGACTTTTTGCAGTTCATCATTAATCCCTTTAAACTGCTCAATGACCTTTTCTTCATGATTAAAAGCTTTAATGACATAAAGCCCGGAAATCACTTCTTCAATATGGCCGTTCAGCATCCCCAGCTGCCTTTGCTGGTCCTTAAACAACACTTTCGTCCGCTTCGTAATCGTGCTCGTCAATAAATAAACGAGTGGAATCGTAATCAGACTTGCCAACGTTAGCAGCGGGCTTAAATACATCATCATAATAAATGAACCAATGAGAATGATCACGCCGTTCATAAGCTGCGTTATTGACTGGGAAATACTATTGGAAACATTATCAATGTCATTGACCAACCGGCTCATTAATTCCCCATGTGTATGAGTGTCAAAAAAAGCAATCGGCAGCTTTTGCAGCTTCGCAAACAACGTCTGTCTTAAGTTCGCCACAATCCGTTGGGAGACCCCAGCTATGACCCAGCCTTCCGATAATGTTAGGGCGCCGCTAGCCAAATAGGCAATAAGCAACCCAACGACAATCGTACCTAAAATACTGAAATTGACGCCGCCATGTTTCATTGCCATCGAGTCGATCGCTTTACCAATTAAATAGGGAGAGACAAGGGAAAGAAAGGCGTCGATTAAAACAAAGATAAACACAAATGTGAGCAGCTTTTTCTCCTGACCGATAAAGCCCCAGAGGCGCTTTAGTGTGCCGCCAAAGTTTTTCGGCTTTTCCACTTGTTTTAAGCGATTCTTTCCAAAGCCTCCCCCAGGTCCGATATTCGAAGGTGGGGCCTTACTGTTGCGTCCATCTATCTGACTTGCCACTTAAAGCACCTCCTTCCCCATCTGTGAATGATAAATCTCCTGGTACACATCACAGCTCTTCATTAACTCTTCGTGCCTTCCAGCACCAACAAGCTTTCCATCATCCAAAACGAGAATTTGGTCAGCATCGCTCACCGATGAAATCCGTTGTGTAATGATGATGCAGGTTAACTCCGCCGCATATTTTTTCAGCCCTACCTTGATCTTCGCCTCTGTTGCAACATCGACGGCACTTGTACTATCGTCTAAAATCAAAATCTCCGGCTGTTTCACGAGCGCCCGGGCAATCGATAACCGCTGTTTTTGCCCGCCCGATAAATTGATGCCGCCTTGACCAAGTCTCGTATCGTACCCTTCAGGTGAATCATTTATAAACGAGTCCGCCGCTGCAATAAGTGTTGCCTGCTTGATTTCCCCATCAGTTGCATCTTCTTTTCCCCATCTAATGTTTTCAGCAATCGTTCCTGAGAACAACATCGTTTGCTGTGGCACGATTGCAATTTTTTCTCGCAACTCTTTAAGATTGTAATCTCGAACGTCAACACCATCTACTTCTACCGACCCATCCATTACATCGTAAAAGCGCGGAATTAAATTAATTAAGCTAGTCTTTCCCGATCCGGTTGAACCGATAATCCCAACAGTCTGGCCGGGCAGGCAGCTAAATGAGATATTTTTTAAAACAGCTTCACGTAAAGAATCGTTATAGGAAAAAGAAACATTGTGAAAGTCAATGCGCCCTTTTGTTTCTCCAAGCTCTGCGGCTTCCTTCAAACTGGATACCATCCGGTTTTCTTCTGCAAAAACTTCGCCAATCCGCCCGGCAGATGCCTTTGCCCGTACAAACATGATGAAAACCATTGAAATCATCCGGAGCGAAAATAGAATTTGAATCATGTAATTGGTGAAGGCGATAATCTCTCCAACTTGGATATGACCGCTCTCGACACCATAGCCGCCAAACCAAAGCACAGCCACAATGCCGATATTCATCACCGTGACCATCATCGGGCCAAAGATCGACATCAGCCGTGAAGTTGATGTGGCAGCCCCCTGTAAATCACGATTTGATCGCTCAAATTTATGGACTTCAAAAGCAAACTGGTTAAATGCTTTGACCACTCTTACCCCTGATAAATATTCGCGCATCACGCTGTTTACGCGGTCAATCGCCTTTTGTACCTTCATAAAAAATGGAAATCCGAGTCTCATATTTAACATAATTAAAATAGCAACAATCGGAACAACCATAGCTAGTATGATTGATAAGTGAGGGTTTAAACGAATAGCCATGATTAGCGAGCCAATACAAAGAAGAGGCGCCCTGACAAAGATACGCATCAGCCCGTTGGCAAACGTCTGAATCTGGGTAACATCATTTGTTAATCTTGTAACTAACGAAGCACGGTCAAATTTATCGATATTTTGAAAAGAAAGCGATTGGATTTTTTGAAAAAGGTCGTAGCGCAGCTCGGCGCCAAATTTCTGTGAAACAGAACTGGATATAAAGTTCCTGATCGTCGCGGAAATCGCCCCAAGACCTGTAATGAGAAGCATGATGCCACCCATATGCAAAACATAACTCATCTCTTTGTTAGCAACCCCAACGTCGATAATCTTTGCCATGATGGTCGGCAAAAGCAAATCGGCTGTGGCCTCCAACGTTAAAAAGACAACAGCAACCGTAAACGCCAGCCAATATTTCCGGAAATATTTATGTAAAAAGTGCAAAAGACAAGCACCACCTTAAAAACCGTAATGAATTCCAGCTATCTACCCTAAAATATACTCCATTTTATAGGGGAATCCATCTATTTTGTTTTGCAATTTTTTTGAATAAGTGAAAAGGGGCTGTTCTACTGAACAGCCCCTTTGTTTTCCATTGGATTTTACTAATAAATATGCGGTTATTTGCCTTCGCGCTTCTACTGGGGCGTGCCGGATCTTTTCGCATAACCGTTTTTGTCTTTTGCACCTCTGATTGGGCACGTGAGACAATCTTGCATTACCTGCCTGCCGCCTTTGCGATGGTTTTGGGCACGTGAGGCGTTCTTGCGTTACCTTCACACTGCCTTTGCGGTGGTTTTGGGCACGCGAAGCGTTCTTGATAGTGACCGTGCAGCGCTTTTCTCACTCTTTTCGGGCTCTACTTCCTCCCACTAGTGACCGTACGGCGCTTTCCTTACTCTTCGCGGGCGCTATATCCACTCGCTAGTGACCGCACCCATGCCTCAAAACACGTCCCAGGCACTACTAACACACCACCGAGCACCTGGGAAGCATTCGCCACAACAAAACTACCGGCACATCCCTACCACAACGTCGGCTTCGCCACCATAAACCAAAGCATTAACATTAATAAAATAATGTAAGCCCATGTTGAGCGGTACAGAACACGAACTGATTTTACCTTATCCTGATTAGGATCGTTAAACTTACGCACTGTCGGTGAAAAAGCCCGCGCTAAAAAGTAGCCTGACACTAGCATAATGCCCACGGATGTAACAAGCCATGATGTTTTCCATGTCCATGAAGTAATCCAGACAAGCAATATTCCTGATATAACCAAAACATGCCCAGCATGTTTCGAAATTCTTACGGTAAATTTAAAAACACTTAAATATGCCTCTTGTATATCTTCCTTTACATTCAGCAGCTTTTTTATAAACGGTAATAATATGAAAAAGGGACCAATGGTTAGGATAACACTAACGATGTGAATATAAAGAATAACTTGATATAGAGTATAATTCATTTAACATAAGGAAGGATGCCTACGCGCGGCGAAACTCATGAACCCATACACGCATTTGTGGCAGCCATGGCATTCCAGGATGCATTGATAAGATTGATTGCTTATATTCCTCTACATTAGCGTATCCTTCTTGACGGGCATGTTCATCAGTCAGTTCCCCAAGTGACTGTGAATAGATGCGTTCCACAACAAAATCCTGCCCTTCAAGGGTCATTATTTCTCCAATATCAGCATATCTGCCATTGCGGCGAGTAGCTGTTTTTTGTCCATTCAATACCTTTTGAACATCTTCCGGTACAGTTACTAAACGTTCAATCGTACATGTTTTTGGCGGTAAAGCAGTATTATCATTTTGATTTGTCATATATAATAGCCACCTTCCTATGTATTTTTAAAAGGGTATGTTATGATCAAATACACCTTGGCGTATTTGCGCCCAGATTTTTATCGAGCTTGTAGTCATTATTTTTCAATATTTAACATAACCCATTTACCTTCACTTTATCATAAAATATCCCTTGTTTGCACTTTAAACATCGCCCTTTTGGTAATAACTTTTATAAAAAAAACATATGAGTGTGCGCTCTCAACCCAGCATAAACAGACAGGACCTTCCTTCATCCATACATAATTTAAACAGGATTAGTTAAAAAATATACTAGAAAAGTGCATTATCACCCTATGAGGCAAACAAGGAGGCAATAAAAAATGGATACACATGAATTTGTTGAAAAGCTGCATGACACCCAAGCGAAAGATGAGGAAAACCGTAAACGCGGCAAAGGCCATCCGGAAAAAAGACTGCCAACCAAACTACACAACCATCCAAAGCATAGTAAGTAACCCTTCCTCTAAGCGGGAATTTTGATATCAGAAAAAACCAGGTGGACTGTTCAGCCATCCACCTGGCCCCAAAAGTAATTCCTTACTACTTTACCTTCTTCCCCTCTTGAAGCCCTTCAAGCTGCGGATTTTTAATAACCTTATCGCCAGCCTTCAAGCCTTTTTCAATGACAACGAGCTCATCGGTTTCCATTCCTGTCTTTACTCCCTGCATCATAGCCTTTCCACCTTTGACAACCCAGACGGCATCTCCAGCCTTACCATCTGGGAAAAGAACAACCTTTGGAACAGCCAATTTATTTCTCTGCTCCAATGTTGTAAATTGCACATCCAAGGCGTATCCTGGTCGCAATTCGGGGGCTTTGGCGCCAAGGGCAATCGTCACCTTCACCTTTTGCTCGGTTAGGCCTAATGCTGAAACTTTTTCCTCAGCTGCCGGAGCAATCGCTTTGACAGTACCATCAAATGAATAATCACCGTTTTTTCTCTTTTGTATAAGGGTAACCGGCATCCTCTCTTTCACATTCAAGACATCTTCCGTTAACAGATAAACCTCTACCTCTAAACTTTCATTAGATTGTAGGGTAATGAGCGGCGCTTGGGTTGAAACCACTTCGCCTTCTTTAGTCATTACGCCTTTGATGATGCCATCAATTGGCGCAGAAATTTTATTATTGCCGATTAAATAATCTAAATGATTGATTTGGGCATCAACCACTTCGATTAAACCATGGTAATATTCACTTGTGCCAGTTGCCCCGCCGTTTAATTCACTTTTTAAAATATCAATTTGTGCCGCAATCGCATCCTTAAGACCGCTATAATACTGATTGGTGCCTGGCAATGGTACGGCCTGCTCTTTAATTAATTTTAGTGCTTGTTCCTGCTGCTTGAGGGAGTTTTCAAACTGTTCAACCTTGTCTTTCGCATCATCTAACTCTTTTTTGGAAGCAGCCCCGTTGTCATATAGCTTTTGCACCTTTTGTAAATCTCCTTTGGTGATGGCCAACTCTCGTTTCGTCTCTGCAATTACGAGCTCTTGCTGGGCAAGTTGTGCATTATATGGACTTTTATTTGCTTGTTTTTCCTGCCCTTTAATACTGTCAAGCTGCCCTTGTAGCTGGCCAAGCTGCTGCTTCATTTCCCGGCTCGTCATTTTCTCTTGACCTTGCAAGCTCAGTTTCTGTGCTTTTAATTGTTGGAGCTGGTATTCTAAATCCTTTGACTCCATTTCAATGAGCAAGTCACCTTTTTTGACCGCCTGTCCTTCTTTCACCGGAATGCTCGTTACTTTACCAGTGGTGACACTGTACACAGGCCTTTCAATCGCCGCTGTCACAATCCCCTCTTCTTTAAATGCTTGCGCTACCGTCTGCGGCTTGACCGCAAGCAATTCAACATCAAGGGGTTTCGCAGCTGAATAAACATAATAGCCGCCAATGCCTAATGCCAAAACACCGCTAATGATCCACTTTAAATGTGCTACCATAGCCTTTCCCCTCCATAATGCAGACTTATTTTTATGACAAACGAACGGGCCCCTTGTCTCATTCTCGTTCTTTTAATACTGCGACCAAATCAAGCTGTTTCACCTTACGTGATACTGATAATTGCGAAATCGCAATGGCAATAATCGTGCCAAGCAAGGCCTGGACAATCGCATCTGTGCTGATGATTGCCGGGATTGTATAAAGATCATTGCTCATGCTAGTTGACATCAATTTACAAAACGAAAAGGCGAGCGGGATGCCGGCAATGACGCCGACAAAGCCGAGAAACCATTGTTCAACAGAAACGACTTCCATGACTTCTTTCGGCGTCATGCCCATCACCCTGAGTGAAGCCAACTCTCGTTTCCGTTCCGCTAATGAAATAATGCTAGAGTTATAGACAATGGCAAAGCCGGTGACAATTGAAATAATCGCCATGACCCACATTGCCCCAGATGAAGCCGCCATCATTTCGGTATACTTATCAATCTGCTCCTGCCTAACCTCAATCGTGCTCACATATTTTGAGGAACGATACTCATCTTTAAAAGCCGGAATGGCTCGCTCATCAATGGCAAGGAGCGCAGAGGTCATCATGTCCCCTTGCTTTAAAAGTCCAAGCATCGCATCTTGATTCATATAAATATTGGCACCTAGATATTGGGGAATCACCTTTTCCACCTTAATCTTAATTTTTTCATCCTTCGCATATAGGCTCTCCATCTGCAGTACATCACCGTCCTTGACACCAAGCTTGGCCGCGATCTGTTCGGACACCATCACCCCTGACTGTGGCAGTCCCACGCGATTCCCTTGTTTATCAAAAACAGTGTATAATGTTGAATCGGCGGGAATCCCCAATGCAACAACATCCTTTTTATGATTTAAAAAACGTAGTGAAACCGGAATCTCAAGGAGCGATTCAACACGCTTTATTCCCTCTACGTGTTGTAATTCCCGAACAGCGTCAGCTCGCTGCATCGGTTTCGAGAAGGTTACTTTCACATCCTGCTTCTGCACTTTTGTAAACTGGTCCATAATCATCACTTCTGACAAACTATAAAAAGAGAAAAAGGACGCCATCATCGCAAACGTAAAGACAATTCCAATCAGGGTAAAAAAGCTACGGTTTTTGTTGCGCAGCAAATTCCTAATCGCCATCCGTCCCTGGACGTTGAAGATCCGCCAAAACCAGCCAATTTTCTCCAACACTGTTTTTTTAACAAAAGTCGGCACAACCGGGTGCATCGCCTCCGCGGGCTGAAGGTGGATGACGCTTTTCACACCTTGAAAGGACGCTGCGGCACTAAAGAGTGCCGTCATGATGATTCCAAGATAAAAATATTGAAGAGAAGTATGTGCCTCAAGATTTGGCAAGCTAAAGTACATTTGATAGAGCTTCAAATAATATTTCGACACCCACATCCCAAGCAGGCCGCCGAGCACTCCACCGAGGACGCCGATGAACACACCGTACCACATATAATGAAGCAATATTTCCAGGTTTCTGTAGCCGAAGGCTTTCAGTGTTCCAATCTGCCCGCGCTGCGATTCGACAAGCCGCTTTAACATGATATATAAAATAATGGCCGCAATCCCTAAGAAAATAAGCGGCATACTGCTTGCGATCCTTTCAAGCTGCTTTAATTCTTCCGTCAGCATCGCATTGCTGAGCTGGTCCTTAGCAGCGTAAAGGCCTTCAAGTTCATAGCGGTCCAAAGCTGATTTTACCCTTTGCTCAACATCTTCAAATTTGAAACCAGGCTTAAGGGTAAAAGAAATATCATTTACCAAGCCTTTTTGATTAAAAAGCTGCTCCATATCCTCATATGGCATATAAGCCACTTCAAAGGTTTTGGGATCGGCAGCAATAGTTTGCAGTTCTTTTAGAGCATAAATATATTCTGGACTTTGGCCCGTGCCGCTGATTGAAAGTTCTACTTGTTTTCCTTCTATAATGACGTTGATTTTGTTGCCCAGCTCAAGTCCATGGGCCTGATAAAACTTATCAGCAACCAAAACCTGCTGGTGCTTTCCTTCAGGAAATTTGCCCTTTTCAAGCTTGATTCCATTTAGTTCATTTCCCTCCGGGGTGTGCAATGAAATCAACCGTAAATAAACATTTTCTTTTGTGTCAGGCATTAACACCCTAACATCTTTAATGAAACGACCATCCACTTTGGCGATTCCGTCGATTTCAGCAAGTGCCTTTGCCCTTTCATATGGAATAGCCTTGACCTTCGCAAATCCATCAGCAAAATGATACTCTTGATAAAATTGATCTTTAGCGTAAAACAAGCCGTCTTTTGCAATCGACATCGATGTATACGCCATAAGCCCAATTGCAATGACAACCGCACAGGCCAGATAAGCAAATTTATTTTCGCGGATATCTCTGATCATTTTTCGCCATAGCATCACCATGACACCTCCTCTGGATAGAGAGGATGTTCATTCACTTCAATTTTTTCAAGCATTCCATCTTTAATATAAAAAACGCGATCTGCCATCGCCGCAATTCCAGCATTATGCGTTATGATCATTACCGTTTTTCCATATGTCTTGTTAAATTCACGCAAAAGCTTTAACACTTGGATACCAGTTGAAAAATCCAGGGCCCCTGTTGGCTCGTCACATAATAGAATTTCAGGGTTTTTCGCCACTGCCCTGGCGATAGCCACCCGCTGCTGTTCACCTCCTGACAGCTGTGCCGGAAAATGATCGGCGCGGTCAGCCAAGCCAACCTGGCCTAGGACCTCCATCGGCTCGAGCGGGTTTTTGGCAATTTGCGTTGAAAGCTGAATATTCTCATAGGCTGTTAGATTTGGCATTAAATTATAAAATTGAAAAACAAACCCGACGGCATGGCGGCGATATTCCGTTAACACTTTTTCCGTTGCCTGATGAAGCGGCTTCTCATGGTAATAGATTTCACCTGAACTGGCTGTATCCATGCCGCCAATCAGATTGATCATTGTACTTTTTCCAGAGCCGCTCGGCCCCAAAACGACAATAAATTCACCTTTATATATTTCAAAATTGACATCCTTTAAAGCCTGCACTGTCACCTCACCCATCTGGTAAACCTTTGAAACATTTTTAGCTGTTAATATAACTGTCACTGGAGACCACCTCCTCATTTCCGAGGTAAAAATGTATAGAAATCCTACCTTTACAGTACATTAAAAGGTAGTGAATGTATGTTAAATATTTCCGAATTTTGATGTAGGTACCCTTCGACACCTAAGCAGGTTATTTCCATTATTTTATTATTTTAATAGCTTTTTTAAAAAGTGATACTAGTTTAGCAATCCCATTATTTTCAACGCTTCCAAAATCTTGTTTTGACAATTTAGAGTTATTAAAAGTATTATAAAATAGCAAAATATTTTATGGAGGTTGCAATATGTCGAATGTAACTAAAGAAGAAATTGTCAGAAGTGTCCCACAAAAGGGCTTCTTTGGTCACCCAAAAGGGTTATTTACATGTTTCTTTACAGAGTTTTGGGAGCGCTTTTCTTACTATGGGATGCGAGCAATCCTTGTTTACTATATTTATTATGAAGTATCCAAAGGTGGTTTAGGCTTACCAGAATCTACTGCACTGGCGATTATGTCAATTTACGGTTCATTGGTTTATATGTCCGGCATTATCGGCGGCTGGCTAGCCGATCGGATTATCGGTACACAAAGGGCTGTCTTTTTCGGCGGAATTTTAATTATGTTCGGTCATATCGCGCTTGCAATTCCAGGAAACGTAGCCATGTTCTTCATTTCAATGGTACTGATTATTCTTGGGACAGGCTTACTTAAGCCGAACGTCTCCAGTGTTGTTGGTGATATGTATGCAGAAGGCGATGACCGTCGTGATGCAGGCTTTAGTATTTTTTATATGGGAATTAACTCCGGTGCATTTATTTCACCATTAATTGTCGGCTCTGTAATGGATAAAAGTTTCCACTTAGGCTTTGGTATTGCCGCAGTTGGGATGTTTGTTGGCTTAGTACTCTTCCTTTTAACTAGAAAGAAAAACCTTGGTCTTGCTGGTACACAAATTGCCAATCCATTAGAGCCTGCTGAAAAGAAAAAGGTCTTTACCGCAATTGGTATCGGAATTGCTGTTATTGCAATTTTATGCGTTACTTTAATACCTGCTGGTATTTTAACGATTGATCGATTTATTGCCCTTGTTGGTATTCTTGGTATTTTTATTCCGACGATGTATTTTATCGTCATGTATTGCAGTCCAAAAACAACAGCAGTCGAGCGTTCAAGACTACTTGCCTATATTCCGTTATTCATTGCAGCTGTTATGTTCTGGTCTATCCAAGAGCAAGGATCAACCATTCTTGCCAATTATGCGGACAAGCGCACACAATTAGATTTCGCAGGGATGCACATTTCCCCTGCATGGTTTCAAAGTCTAAATCCATTATTCATTATCGTGTTTGCACCAATCTTCGCATGGTTGTGGGTGAAATTAGGCAAACGCCAACCAACCATACCGCAAAAATTCTCATTAGCACTACTTTTCTCTGGTGTCTCATTTATTGTTATTCTTTTACCAGCTTATTTTGGCGGCACTCATTCATTAGTAAATCCATTATGGCTTGTGCTTAGCTACTTCGTCTGTGTAATTGGGGAATTGCTGTTATCACCAGTTGGTTTGTCAGCAACAACTAAATTGGCACCTGCAGCGTTCTCAGCGCAAACGATGAGTTTATGGTTTTTATCAAATGCAGCCGCACAAGCGGTTAATGCACAACTCGTTAAATTCTATACACCTGAAACAGAAATGGCTTACTTTGGCGTAATCGGCGGAGCATCCATCGTACTTGGTATCATCCTTTTAATGGCTGCGCCAAAAATTCAAGGATTTATGAAAGGTGTTAGATAATATAGTTATGGGGTAACCTATTTTTACAGTAAAAGGCTGTTCTCGGCACCGCTGGCATCTACAATTGGTGCCTGTTGCTACTGAACAGCCTTTCGTGTCATTTTCCAAATCATCTCATTCTGATATTGTTTTTATCCAAACAATATATTGTTTTCAATTGGGAAACAATTATAAAATGTAGAAGTAGTTTTTTCATAAATTTTACCCAAAAATGGCATTCGACAAATTTGGACATTTTTGAAAATGGGTGATATACTAAATCATCATGGCGAGCACTTAATTGAGAATGTTTGTCATTTAAATTTACTATTTTTCTTTACATTGGAGGAAATAAGGATGGGAAATCAAATTAGACTTGGTATCGTTGGATATGGAAACATTGGTAGAGGGGTTCAAGCAGCTGTTAAGAAAAATAGCGACGTAACTCTTAATTATGTTTTTACAAGAAGAGCTCCTGAAAGTGTCAACGTAAATGATGAGAGCATTAAAGTAATTAGCGTTGATGAGATTGAAAAATATACAAATGAAGTTGATGTCTTAATTTTATGTGGCGGTTCTGCGACAGACCTTCCAGAACAAGGACCTACATATGCAAAATTATTTAATACAATCGACAGTTTCGATACACACGCAAGAATTCCTGAGTATTTTGAATCAGTAGACGCTGCAGCTAAGCCAAATAATAAAACAAGTGTTATTTCTGTTGGTTGGGATCCAGGCTTCTTCTCATTAAACCGTGTTTACGCAGAAATCGCACTTCCAGAAGGCGAAACATATACATTCTGGGGCAAAGGTTTAAGCCAAGGCCACTCAGATGCAATTCGCCGCGTTCAAGGTGTTAAAGCAGGTGTGCAATACACAATTCCAATTGAAGAAGCAGTAGAGCGTGTTCGTAAAGGGGAAAATCCTGAGCTTTCAACAAGAGAAAAACACTTAAGAGAATGCTGGGTAGTTGCTGAAGAAGGCGCAAACCTTGCTGAAATCGAAACAACGATTAAAACAATGCCTAACTACTTCTCAGATTATGACACAACTGTAAACTTCATTTCTGAAGAAGAATTAAAAGCAAATCATTCAACAATGCCCCATGGAGGATTCGTAATCCGCAGTGGTGAAACTAGTGAAAATACTAACCATGTTATTGAGTATTCACTAAAACTTGACAGCAACCCAGAATTCACAGCAAGTATACTTGTTGCTTATGCGCGTGCAGCATACCGTATGAATCAAGAAGGACAATACGGTGCAAAAACTGTGTTTGATGTAGCTCCAGCATACCTTTCACCTAAATCTGCAGCAGATTTACGTAAAGAGCTATTGTAATAAATATCGTAATAACGTCAAAGACCTGATAAACCTTGGTTTATCAGGTCTTTGGTGTTTAAACTAAACCCTGCTATTTAGCTTGCAACTATATGTTATGTGATCTGCAATATTTTTTACCCAATAAGCCAACCCTATCTTACAGCAGAACAGACCGAACGGCCGCTCATACAAACAGGATTAAAACCCCTTCTCATATCTTACAACACAACACTTTTCAGCTCTCTTACAAAAGTTCGCCTACTCTTTTTTCGCAAATGTACTTGGCATAACTACAGCAATAACCTCACCACGGGCACAAAGTGTATCATCTGCATATACTTCTGCATTAACTTTCCATTTTTTCGGGTGAATCTCTTCAACCGTACCAATGGCTTTTAGTGGTACATCTTG
Organism: Schinkia acidoalkalinis; assembly: GCF_054301215.1. Next base: position 2,319,117 of record NZ_CP182573.1, on the reverse strand, counting down.
TGGCGTTGGTTTTAAAAAGTCCACACGCAGGGAAGCGGTTACAAATCGTGGCGGCTCCGCTCCATCACCAGGCTCGTGGCCATTTTTACGATGTAATGCAAGAGAAGCTGATCCTGTCCCATGGCAATCAATAAATGAAGCAATTAAGCCTCCATAAACAAAGCCAGGCAATGCAGTATGTTCAGGTTCTGGTTGATAAATTGTCACTGTATTTTCCCCTTGCCAACCTGTTCGAAAGTGATGGCCACTTTCATTTAATCGTCCACAACCATAACACCATGCGAAATCATCTGGATAATCATCTTGAATTGCGTTAACAACCTTTTCTTCCATTGTTTGGCCCCCTATAAGCTCTAGCGTCCAAGCACTATTGCTATTATTTGATATTGTTTTCAGAATATTATAACATATTATGGTAAAAAAAGAACAATGTCTTTAAAATTTATTTAGAAATGTTCAGGCATTGTCCTTCATTATTAATATTTCTTATAGCAAACCTGTAGGTCTTTCAATGAAATTTAGATGTCATGTCTTAGTTTCATAGAGTTTACCCCTATGATGACACCCCATTCACAATTTCCTTGGTCATTTCCTGAAGTCTAGTAAACTCTTGATACAATTGAACAGGAGGCACTGGCTTACTAATCAGATATCCTTGGATTTGCATGCAGTGCTCACTTTGGAGCATTTCCTTTTGTATGACTGTTTCAACGCCTTCTGCAATAACCTCAAGATGTAAGAAACGAGCCATTGAAATGATGGTTGAAATAATTGTCATATCACTATCCTTATCTATAACATCACGAACAAATGACTGGTCAATTTTTAATCGATCAACCGGCAGATGCTTTAAATAAGCTAAAGAAGAGTAGCCGGTACCAAAATCATCGATGGAAATTTGAATGCCTAATTGCTTCAAAGCATCTAATGTCTTTTTCGTATGATCGATATTCATCATCATACTTTCGGTCACTTCGACCTCTAAATATTCGGGTGATAGCTCCGTCTCCTGTAATATCTCTTTTACCGTTTCTACTAAATTTTGTTGATAGAATTGCCTAATTGATAAGTTGACGGCGACCCGGAGTTTAGGAAGGCCTCTGTCATGCCACTCTTTCATTTGCTGGCAAGCTGTACGCAATACCCACTCGCCAATAGGGATGATTAGTCCTGTTTCTTCAGCAATTGAAATGAATCTCACAGGAGAAATCCAGCCATGGACCGGATGGTGCCAGCGAATTAGTGACTCCACTCCAATTATTTCACCACTACAAAGATCCACTTGCGGTTGATAGACAACAGAGAGTTCATTCTTTGAAAGAGCACTGTACAAGTCGTTTTCGAAAACAAGATTATCAAGGGCTTTTCCGTCCATATAAGGCTCGTAAAGCTGGATTGCTTTGCTTCTATTTTGTGCCTCCATTAGCGCAGCGTTCGCCTTCTGGAGTAATACATCTATCTCAAACCCATTTTTCGGGAAAATAGAAACGCCACATCTGAAGGTCACATTTAGCAATAATTGCTGCGCTTGTAATGGTTCTTTAAATCTCATTTGGATGGCATTAAAAGTGCTTACAATATCCACCTCTTCGTCAGTTGGCATAATTAAAACAAATTCATCTCCCGTCAGCCTATATAACGACATATTTGGTGGTATTCGGTCGTTAAGTCGGGTGGCTGCAGCCTGGAGAATAATATCTCCAAATGAATGACCGAGTGCTTCATTAATATTTTTAAATCGATTGATATCAAGTATTAAAACGGCTGCCTTTTTATCAGAAAGATTTGCCACAATCTCTGCCCATCTTTCATTCAAGCAGCGGATATTCGGCAGTTTTGTTAATTCGTCATAAAAAGCCATATAATGTATAAGTTCCTGATTCATTTTCAACTGTGTGATATCACGAAAAACTATAATAGATCCGGTAGCTTGTCCCTTTTCGGAAAAAGGGGTAGCGACAAAGGAAACTGGAAATACCTTTCCGTTTTTATGGATAAAAAAATCCTCATCCACTCGATATACCTGACATTCCCTGCTGGCCTTCAAAAAGGCACAATTCTCCCGCGGCAAATGACTGCCATCTTTACGGCGATGGATATAATCGTGCACGCTTTTGCCCAATAACTCTTCCTCTGTCCAACCGAGTAGTCGTTCCGCTTCGGCATTCATATATGTCAAGCTTCCGTCCCCGCTCATGACAATAAGTCCTTCCCCCATATTAGAGGTAATCGATTGGAGGAAGTCTTCATTTTGCTTTAATAAACTTTCCGCCTCTTTTTTCATTTCAAACGGCTCTTCGACTGATCTGTGGTAAACCGCTCTTTGCAGAAAATAAAAGCCTGCCAACTGAAAACAATGACCAATAAAATTATTTATATCATAGACACTTTTATACGTTGTAAAAATATAATCCCCAATCATTAAATACACTGATGCTGTCATAAGCATGTAGTTAAACACACGTTTTGATTTGAAATGGATTCCAACAACATAAAGAAAAATGAACTCTAAGGCAATGCCAATATATTGGAGATTATTTTTTATAGTTGTGGTCCCAATTCCTTCCTTTACGAGGTCCGGCAGCATCGGAGTCGGATTAAAAATAAGGAACATCCAAACTACAGAATATAGAAAGGCGATACTATAGGCTGCATATCTTAGGTTTGAACGAACTAAACGGTCTTTAGATACTACGATTACAAGCATTGCGACCACCTCTGTTAACCGAGCCGACATAAAAAACCATGTTGCTTTGTAGGCTGAGCTTTCAGATAGAAAAAAGGGCATTCCCTTGTATGAAATCACATGGGCTATTTCTAGTAAACCGACAGAAAAGAATAATGCTCCGATCCATAAACGATAGCTTGATAAGATATGAGGAAACGTCATCCATGACTGTATCGCTATCATAAAAGAAATGGTGGTAATTAGAACTTCAATAATTAAATGGATTGCTAAATAATTTTGTTCACCAAAAACCCCATACAATGATTCTCTGAAAAACAGGGTGATCAATAAGGCGATGGCGGATAGAGCAACCATTACGCCGTTTCCTTTTCCCATAGACAGCGAGTTTTTAAACGAAAATTTCATAAATACTCCCTCTTTCCAATAGCAGCTCTTTCCTAAATCAAAATTATTTTATAAAATCATTGTACAATAAAGCCAACCGCTTACAATAGAAAACTTATTTGAAAACCACCGCATTCTCAAATAATCCGAGCATATTTTACGAAAATCATATATACATGTTTTATTAAGCCAATTGATACTATAATCCATGCAGCTAATGCCACATACACCATTATACGAGGGATTACAAGTAGAAAAGGAACACCTAATGCCTTTGACAACTGAAATGTGCTTGTTGTATACATTGCGAGCGGAAAAGCCATTCCCCAAAATTGCGGATCATATTCAAGTGGATAACGGTGAACAAAGTGCCGCCAAATCATGAGAATAAACAACAATGGAATCCACCATGTACCGGCCATCCAAAAGAATAATGTAAAGCCCTTTAAAAATGGCATAATATCTACGAGAAAATTCCAGCCTTCTGAATGGAGCATAAGTGTGGAGCCTGCCAAGGTCGTAATCGCAACGGCACCCATATTAATCCAGTACGGTGGCGTAAGGGAAGCATATTTAAATTCAACAAATGTAAATCGATAAAAGATCAATGTAATAATATTGAGGTACAGCATGCATCCTAACAAATACATACAAAACGTGAAAAATAAGAGGACATCTCGCCAATCACCCATTTTAGGTGAAAGTAAAGTGCCTAGTATTGAAACAGATTGAGTAGCAACAGCTGCTATCAACCATGCCCCGTTAATTCCTTCCGCAAGGGAAGGCTTGTCTTGCCGAACTGTGACAGCTGTAAAAAAGGTATACATGACAACAGCCCACAAAAAAATACCGAGGAACCATAAAAATGTAGCAAGTTCATAATTATTGGCAATAATGACAAGCTGACTTCCAAAAACACAAGTACCTGCAATTAGTGTAAAAAAACCAGGTCCAAGTGCATGGCTTGTTAAATCCTTTATTACCCGGGGAAAGTACCAAATTAAGCGAATAATAGTAAACACCCATAAAACTACGTAAGCAACGATATTAAAATATAACAAACTCTTTGAAATGGTGTGCATTCCAAGCAAAAAAGTCGCTATCGATAAAGCCCCCGTTGCCATCACCATTGCAAAATATCCAGGAAAAAGTGTTGCCGCTATTTGTTTTAAAAGGCTACCCATCATCATTCTCCTTTTAATAGGATTTCTTTTTGTTACTATTTCCATAATTTTGTCAGTTATTATTAATTTTACAGGAAACAGCAGGGACGGTTCTCTCCGTTTCCCTAATAAATGGAATATTCATCGAATTATAATGTACAAAAAAGAGAGCACCTCTTGTTTGCGCCCTCACCTCTTCATCCTATTTACATATTAAATGCTCTCCGGTCGGTTAAAAAATAGTTCCTTGCAATCAGCGGAATCCTCCATCGCTGAGATGACTTTGTCCAAAGGTCCACTAAACACATATGGATAATCAACCTCATCAATTTCATTTCGAATCGGATATGCCAGTTTTTCCGGGCTTATACTGAATTCTGAAGACACACCTGGTTTATTGCCCCTTGGGTCAACGCGGAACCACTGACCTATCTCTTCAAAATACAGCGCATTTAAACCATGTAATGCATAGCCCGATTCCGGCGATCCTTTCCTTGTCACCCGTTGATAACAAAATCCGGCAGGAATGCCCATTCCTCTTAAAAAGGCAGCCAAGAGATGCGCTTTCGCAAAGCAAATCCCTTCTCCTTTTTCCAACACATCTGAGGCGTTAATGGTAATGGCTTTACCATCAATATCAAATGAATGCTGAATCTCATCACGGACGAAAAGAAACGCTAACTCTGCCCATTCTTGCTTCGTTTTTCCCTTTTGTTTAAACTCATTTATCTTCTCTTGAATGAATGGATGACTAAAATTTATAAGATAGGTTTCTTCCAAATAGTCCTGTATATCTTCATTCGTAATAATCAACTCCACAAAAAATCCCCCTAATTTTGACCTAAAGTCGATTATACACGGTGGACTACCTCTTATCTGTGATGAACGTCAAACGGAAACAGAGGGGACGGTTCTCCTGTTTCCCTAAAAAGTGGAAACGCCAAAAAAAACAGCAGAACCGTCCCCATGTTTCCCTAAAAAAAGGAAGCAAGAGACCTAAAGGGTCCTCTGCTTCCTTTTATAGCCCGCCAAGATAGGCTTCTTTAATTTGTTCACTCGCTTGCAGCTCTGCCGCTGTACCTGAAACAACGACGCGGCCAGTTTCAATAACATAAGCGCGATTGGCAACCGATAAAGCCATATTGGCATTTTGTTCAACCAACAAAATCGTTGTGCCGGCCTTGTTAATTTCCTCAATAATATCAAAAATGGTTTTAACCATTAATGGTGCTAATCCCATTGATGGTTCGTCAAGCAATAAGAGCTTAGGTCGTGCCATAATTGCCCTTCCCATTGCCAGCATCTGCTGCTCACCGCCGGAAAGTGTACCGGATAACTGCTTGCGGCGCTCCAACAGACGTGGAAAGATTTCATAGACCTTGTCCAAATCTTTACGAATTTCTTTTTTATCTTTCCGTAAAAACGCACCTAAATCGAGGTTTTCCTCCACTGTCATATTGGCGAACACTCTACGGCCTTCAGGGACGTGGGAAATCCCCGCCTTTACAACCGCTTGAGCCTGCTTTCCGGCAATTGATGAACCTAAATATTGAATATCACCATTTTTGGGTTTCAATAGACCGGATAATGTTTTCAATAGCGTACTTTTTCCCGCTCCATTCGCCCCAATTAATGTAACGATTTCTCCTTCATTCACTTCCAATGAAACCTGCTTCAGCGCCTGAATATTTCCGTAATAAACGTCAATTTGGTCAACTTTAAGCATCTTCGCTTACCTCCTCACCTAAATAAGCCTCAATAACTTTAGGATTCTTGCGGATTTCATCTGGAGTTCCTTCAGCAATAAGCTGACCATGGTCTAGCACATAAATTCTTTCACAAATACCCATAACTAGTTTCATATCATGTTCAATCAAAAGGATGGTTAGATCAAATTGATTGCGGATAAAGGCAATCAACTCCATCAATTCATGCGTTTCCTGCGGGTTCATACCTGCTGCAGGCTCATCAAGAAGCAATAGCTTCGGACCGGCCGCTAGGGCCCTGGCAATTTCCAATCTTCTTTGCTGTCCATATGGTAGGTTTTTCGCTTTTTCATCTTTTAGTTTATCTAATTGGAAAATTTTCAGAAATTCGATTGATTTCTCTTCCATTTCTTTTTCCCCTGTAAAATGGGAAGGTAGCCGCAAAATGGAGCTAAAGATCGAATGCTTCGCCAACGAATGATAGGCAACCTTAACATTGTCCAACACCGATAATTCATTGAAAAGGCGAATATTTTGGAACGTCCGGGCGATTCCTTTCCGTGTTACCTTGTACGGTGGAAGTTTATTTAAACGCTCACCATTAAATACAATATTCCCTTCTGTTGGCACATAGACACCTGTAAGAAGGTTAAAGCATGTCGTTTTCCCGGCACCATTTGGCCCTATTAGTCCAATTAATTCTCCTTGGTGGATTTCCATATTCACACCGGAAACAGCCTTTAGACCACCAAATTGAATACCTGCGCTTTGCACTTGAAGCAAAGGACTATTTCCCATAGCCGTTTCCTCCCTTCGCACTCTTCCACTTGCTGCCAAATAGGTCTGTAATTTCACGTGTACCCATTAATCCTTGTGGTCTGTAAAGCATAACGATAACAAGAACAAGACTATAAATAATCATCCGCGTTTCTGGATACTCTTGTAAGAACGTTGAAACAATTGTTAATAAAATGGCAGCAATAACAGATCCTGATAAGCTTCCTAAACCACCCAATACAACATAAATCAAAATATCAAAGGATTTCAAGAAGCCGAAGTTACCCGGCTGAATGATATAAAAGTTATGGGCATACAGGCCGCCGGCAAGACCGGCAAAAAATGACCCTAATGTAAAGGCGATAACCTTATAATAAGTTGTATTGATGCCCATGGCATCTGCCGCAATTTCATTTTCGCGAACAGCAATACATGCCCGTCCATGCCGTGAGTTTGTAAAATTTATAATGACAAGTAACGTAATAAATAAACAAATAAATGCATAAGTCCATGTTGTCATGTGAGAAACTTGCATCCCGGCAGCGCCGCCAACATAATCAATATTTAAAAAGACAATCCGAATGATTTCAGCAAATCCTAATGTCGCAATTGCCAAATAGTCACCGCGCAAACGTAAACTTGGAATGCCGACAATCAGACCAGCCAAGGCTGCGATAATCCCCCCAACCAACAAAGCAACAGGAAACGGCATATGCATTTTCATTGTTACAATTGCCGAAATATAGGCACCTACTGCCAAAAAGCCGGCATGTCCAATTGAAAATTGTCCAGTAATCCCGATGACTAAATGTAGACTGACAGCCAGAATAATATTAATGCTGATAAAAATTAATGTATTTATATAAAATGGATTCATCGTTCCAGCGTTAATGGAAAGCTGCACCGCCGCGTAAATTATAATGGATAAAATGAAAAATAGCCAAAATCCCTTTGATTTTTTCATGGTTGATCTCACCTACACTTTCTCTCTCGTATTTTTACCGAAAAGACCAGAAGGCCTAAAGATCAGAATTAATATGAGAATAACAAAGGCTGCTGCATCTCTCCAGAGAGAGTACCCTAAAGCTGTTACCACTGATTCCACAAGTCCTAGCAATAATCCTCCAACCATTGCTCCGGGAATAATACCAATTCCACCTAAAACGGCGGCAATAAATGCCTTGATACCTGGAATAACACCCATTAATGGTTCAATCTTTGTATAATAGACACCAAAAATAACGCCTGCTGCTCCTGCCAAAGCAGAACCAATCGCAAATGTTGCAGAGATTGTAGTGTTTACGTTAATGCCCATTAGCTGTGCAGCCTCTGTATCGTAGGAAACAGCACGCATGGCCTTGCCGATTTTTGTCCGTTGCACAACAATTTGTAAAATAATCATTAAGATAACGGAAATTGCTAATATAAAGAGGGATTGGCTGCCAATTTTAGCTCCGAAGATGTCAAAAGTTTTGTTAGGCAATACATTCGGAAAAGCCTCTGGCTGGGCACCACGAATATAAATCGTGCCATATTCAATTAGAAAAGAAACCCCAATAGCCGTAATTAAAGCAGCAATACGAGTAGCGTTCCGAAGTGGTTTATAAGCAATGCGCTCAATTAATACTCCAAATATGGCACATGCCGCCATAGCGAGTATCAGTGCAGGAAGAAATCCTAATCCCCATCCAACAATGGCATAAAATCCAATAAAAGATCCAACCATGAAAACATCGCCATGGGCAAAATTGATAAGTTTAATAATTCCATATACCATCGTATATCCTAGTGCTATCAAAGCGTAAATACTTCCTAACGAAATTCCATTTACGATTTGTTGGACCCATTCCATAAATTTTCACTCCTTCTATAAAGCCTACCTACAAAAAGGGAAATGGGAGGATGCCCCCCCATTTCATTAAATTTAGAACGAACTCACCTCTAAAAATACGGCGATTCATATGATTCTTTATTTACTTCTTAAGGGTTCACTTTTGTTTTGAATTGATGCTTACCATCTACATATTCAATAACAGTTGTTGACTTAATTGGGTGATGATTTTTATCAATTGTAACTGTACCAGTAACTAAAGATAAATCTTTTGTAGCTGCTAAAGCGTCTTTAACCTTAACTGGATCTAAGCTTCCGGCACGCTCAATTGCATCTTTTAATAGATAAACAGTATCATAACCTAAACCGTTAAATGCATCTGGTGCTTTACCATTGTATTTCTCTTTGAATTTCTTAACGAAATCCTGGATCTTTTGATCTGGGTCTTCTGCAGAATAGTGGTTTGTAATAAATGTATTATTCAATGCATCTGCACCAGCTAATTCTACAAGTTTTGGAGAATCCCAACCGTCGCCGCCCATTAATGGTGCAGTAATGCCCATCTCACGAGCTTGTTTAACGATTAGACCAACTTCTTCATAATAACCAGGAATAAAAATAAATTCTGGATTTTTTGCCTTAATACGAGTTAATGTAGAACGGAAGTCTGTATCTTTTGCTACATATGCTTCTTCCGCTACAACCTTGCCGCCGGCTTTTTCAAATGTTTCTTTAAATGCTGCTGCAAGGCCTTTTGCATAGTCACTTGCATTATCTGCAAAGATGGCTGCATTTTTTACCTTAAGATCATTTACTGCAAAGTTAGCAGCAACTGTTCCTTGGAATGGATCAATGAAGGATGTACGGAATACAAAATCATTTACTGAGCCATCCTCTTTTACTGTTACAGTTGGGCTTGTTCCAGATGGTGTAATTAAAACTGTTTGTGTATCGTTGGCGATTTGTGCCTGTGCCACTGTATTTCCACTAGTAGAAGCACCGATAATGGCATTAACTTTATCTTGGCTTGTCAATCTGATTGCTGCATTTGTAGCTTCAGCAGCGTCAGACTTATTATCAACTTTAATAAGTTCAATCTTCTTGCCATCAATACCGCCGGCTGCGTTGATTTCATCAACAGCTAATTCAACACCCTCAGTGTTTGATTGTCCATAAGAAGCAACCGGACCTGAAAGTTCCATGTTTACACCGACTTTAATTACATCTGCATCTCCTGATTTACCGCCGCTTGAGTTGGCTGACTCTTGGCCGCCGCCTGAACATCCCGCCAATAAGCCGGCAAATAAAGCAGTTGATAAAAGAATTTTAGAAAACCTTTTACTCATCCTAAAAATCCCCCTCATTTTAATTGTTTAATTATTCTGACAATATAGGGCGTGAATTATTATTTGTCTAATATAGGAATCCTATTACACCAGTCAGAATAAAAAAATAATTATTAATATTATATCAATAAGTGTATTTTATATCATAGTGTCTATTAAGTCTAGTTAATTTTTTGTGTATTTTTATATTTCTGAATACTAATTTAAAATTATATTATTATACTCTTTTTTACCTTGGAAACATGTAAATTACGATAAATCTGTTTCCTTACATTTTTATAAAAAAGAAAAAGGAGACCCAAGGGCTCCTTTTTCATTTTCCTATAATTATAGTCGGCTTGCCGACCGGATAGTACTCAACCACATCACAACTCTTCAGCCTATCGATATCAAACATATTACGTCCATCAAAAATAATAGGCTGCTTTAACGTTTTTCCAAGTTGGTTAAGGTCTACATTTTTAAACTCTTTCCATTCGGTCACAATAAATAAAGCGTCTGCATCTTTTGCTGCTTCATATACTGAAGAGGCATACTGAATTGTCTCTCCTAATATCTTTTTGGCATTTTCGGTTGCAACTGGATCGTAAGCCACTACTTCTGCACCCAGCTCCGTTAAAAGGTTGGCAATGGTGATGGATGGAGCTTCCCGCATATCATCGGTTTCCGGTTTAAAGGAAAGACCGAGCATCGCAATTTTCTTCCCTTTAAGATTACCGAAACGCTTCAAGGCCTTGTTTACTAGAAGCTGCCGCTGATTCTCATTAATTGAAATGGTCTCCTTTAACATGGCGAAATTAACATTATTTAAGCCCGCTGTATGCAATAAGGCCTTTACATCTTTAGGAAAACAGGATCCACCATAGCCGATTCCCGGATTCAGGAATGCTTCCCCAATCCGTTTGTCCTTTCCCATGCCACAGGCTACATCCGTAACATCTGCCCCAATAGCCTCACATAGATTGGCAATTTCATTAATATAGCTTATTTTCGTAGCCAAAAAGGCATTGGAAGCATACTTAATCATTTCAGCACTTCTGATGCTTGTTCTTAAAATGGGAACGCCTAAAGGACGGTACATTTCTTCTATCTTTTTTGCCGCCTCTTCATTTTCAGCACCGATGATGATCCGGTCTGCTTTCATTGTGTCGTTCACAGCAGAGCCTTGCCTTAGAAATTCGGGGTTGGAAACCATGGTAATTGTGATATTGGGTGCACATTGCTGTTGTAATAATTCTTTTATATAATCATTCGTACCTACTGGGACCGTACTTTTAATAGCAACAATGGCATCATGGTTTAGGTGGTGGGCTATATCCCCTGCAGCTTGCTTAATATAGGATAAATCAGCGGCACCATCATCGCCCTGCGGTGTTCCCACGGCAATGACAATCACTTCGGCATTCTTTAAGCCTTCTTGATGTGAAGTTGTAAATAAAAGCCTACCCGCTTTTGTATTTTTTTCAAGCAAATCCTCCAAACCCGGTTCATAAATAGGGGAAATCCCTTGACGAAGATTGTTTATTTTCCGGTCATCGATATCAATGCAAACAACTTGATGACCTATTTCTGATAAACAAACACCCGTTGACAGCCCGACATAACCTGTACCTAATACAGCTATTTTCATCTTACTCAAGCTCCCTATCTATGACGTTCAGATTTTCTTTTTTACTTACATTCCTGATATAGTCAAGAATCTCATCCCTCATATCTTCCCTTTGCAGAGCGAAATCTAAGGTCGCTTTAACAAAGCCATTTTTATCACCGATATCATAACGGCTTCCTTCAAAGTGATAAGCAAGGACGGCTTGGTGCTTATTCAAGACATTAATAGCATCTGTTAGTTGTAATTCATTGCCCCGCCCAAATGGAATTCTTTCGAGAATATCAAATATCTCAGGCCTTAATACATACCGCCCCATAATGGCGTATCTAGAAGGGGCTTCTTCCTTGCTTGGCTTTTCTACTAATGATTCGATATAAAAGCGATTTGGCTCAATGCTTGTTCCTTTTGGTTTAATAATTCCATACTTGCTTACATCATGTTCAGGGACTTCCTGGACTGCCACAACCGAGCTGTTGCAGTACTCAAAAACATTGATAATCTGCTTTAAACAAGGAACTTCCGACTTTACAATGTCGTCCCCTAGTAAAATAGCAAACGGCTCATTGCCGATAAAACTTTTGGCACATAAAATGGCATGTCCGAGCCCTTTTGCTTCCTTTTGGCGGACGTAATAGATATTGACTAAGTTTGATATTTTTTGAACTTCCTCCAACATCGCTATTTGATTTTTTTTCAATAACGCGTCTTCCAGCTCATAGGATTTATCAAAGTGATCCTCAATCGATCTTTTTCCCCTGCCGATGATGATGACAATTTCTTCTATTCCTGAGGCAACTGCTTCCTCGACAATATACTGAATTGTCGGCTTATCAACAATCGGCAGCATTTCCTTTGGCTGCGCTTTCGTTGCAGGCAAAAAACGGGTGCCAAGACCAGCAGCTGGAATAATTGCCTTCCTTATTTTCATATGCTGCCTCCTTCTTGAATTCTCTTATATTCATATTCAGAAGGACGACTTCAGGCTACGTTCAATAGCCTATTACTAGTAAATAGGGCTAGAGAATGTATTGGATTTGCAGATATAAAAAGGAAACAAGAAATCATTCTCCTGTTTCCTAAATTTTCCTCAAGAATCTCTGGATTTGCTTCGGCAGGACCTTCCTGCGGCTTTTGATTAAAGCAGTAACCATCGCCTTTTTTTCCTCTCTTGTAACGTCCCAGTCGTCAGGTATTAAATCGACGATTTCTTCCATTAATAGAATTGGAATTGTCTGGATCAATTCCACCTGTTCCTGAAAATCCGCCTTATCTTCAATAAATTTAGCCATTATTTTATGTGTTGCACTCCTCAATAATCCTTGCGGTAAATTCTCTAAATCTGCTTTTTGCCAATTAAAAGATCCAAATACTTCGGCGTGGTCGATTGCCCACAATCGATATATATTTTTGAGTTCTTCTCGTAAAAGTATATTTTTTCTTGTTCGGTCGCGATTGCACAACCAGTAGTCAAAGACAATAATACTTGCTAATGATTTATGATTCATAATATGGGGAATAATCGGAACTTGATGGCCATTCAAACATCCGGGAACATATAATGAGGCAAATTGATGTTGGGTCATGGCGACATCGTTAAGCTCGGGTATTTGTGAAGAGAATTCTTGCGGGATTTCAACAATTTTTGCAAATGGTACCGGAAGGCCTAGATAACGTGCCAAACAATAGGCAACCCATTCATTTGGCAATGATTTTTCAAATCCGGGTTGGAAGTACTTTACTACATAATCTTTTCCATCACTAAATCTAATTAAATGTGCATTTGATTTTCCTTCCAGTTTTTTTTGATACGAAGCAGGTTCGATCAAAGGGTATTCACCTCTCCATCGGTACTATCGCCTTTTTTAATCAGCGTTTTTAATAAATTCACATATTGATCGGCAACAACTTCGATGGCAAAGTGATCTTGAACATGTTTTATTGCAGCATTTGACATACTTTTATGAAGCGTTTGGTTATCTAGTATTTCATAAAGTTGTTTGATGGCATCATCTACATTTTGGCCATAATAAAGCAATCCTGTTTCACCATTGGCCACAATCTCAGTCACAGGCATCATTTTGGAAGCAACAACGGGAACACCGCAAATCATGGATTCAATAAAGGTATTTCCAAATGATTCTGATCTTGTTGTTGCAAGGGTGCATCCACATGATTCACGTATTTTTGCATACATATGGGGCATTTGCTGATAAGGAATCACAGGAAACCACTTTACAATATCCGTTAATTGTTCTTCCTGCCACATTTGTGCAAATTCTTCACGTTGAACACTTTGTGCTCCACCAACAACCCAAAACTCGATATCATTACGCTCACTTTTCACCCTCTTGGCGATTTCCAGCAACATTGGCCAATTTTTGCGTTTATCCAATCGGCCGATATAGGCCACAACTTTTTTATCCTGAGGAAGGATCGGTTCGCTATTAAAATCAATTTTCTCCTTCGGTAATGCCTTAAAAAAGGCTGTATCTACGCCATTGTAAATAACATTTATTGGAATGGTATCTGATAGTATGGACACTAAACGTTTTTGGTATTGTGAAGGGACGATGATTGACAACGGTTCGATATTTCTGAAATTCTTCATGTGGGGAATTAGCTTTATAAGCTCGGGTGTACGTGCCTCTACAATAACAGGCCCTTTATACTTCGCCTTTTTAATCCATTTATAAGCAGCCCCTGTATCGACTACAATAATAGCATCATAGGCATTATTCTTAATAATTGAAATAATTTTTTCTTCATCCTTTGTTAAATAAACGGGAGCAACATCCTGCATAATGTGCAACCCGCCATGGTCTGTTGTGTAAAGAAACTCTGTCTCAATTCCATGCTTCTTAAAATAGATGGAGCGATTTCGCCATCCAGCATTTACTCCACCAACAGTGAGCAGACGCCAAATTACAAGTACTTTCATATTCGTTTCTCCTCGTTTATTCTCGTGGACAACCTCCTCGATTAGCATCTTCTTTGCATGCTTAGCTCCTAGTAAAATTTAACGTAGCCTGCCTTTATAACGGCCCTTGTGTACAATCTGAACTTTATTCCATTTATTTGGTCCATGGCCATGTTTATCTTTCTTATCTTTATCCTTTTCTTTTTTATCTTTTTTATCTTTTTTATCTTTTTTACCCTTTTCGTCACGCTTTCCCTTTTTAGGGTCCTTTTCCCAATTAAATTCAGCTTCTTGTTCCCGGCTATCCCAGTATGCATCGATTTTTTCCATGACATCATCCGGGTCATAGCCTAAGGCCAGCATGGTTTTTACCCATTCCTCTTTGAAAACCTTATGCATTAACCCCTCTAACCCCATTGCATAAGCCTGCTGGTTATTTGTAGACAGTAGCTGCTTGCTTTTGTTTTTCAATTCATCTTTTCTTGAAGAGTTATATTTACTTAGAGCACTTTGATAAACTTTCCGGGCTTGCTCTTCCATTTCCATATAGTGCAGCCATTCCTGATACAATTCAGGTGCCATTTCTTGAACATGGGTTAGAAAAATTGCTTTATTTTCTTCTCCAAGTGATGTTAATAGTTTCCGAGGATATGGGTAAACACGATCCCGCCAAACCGTTCTGGCAACATCAATAACCTTCAGATTGCCGTCTGGTTGAATATAGATTTGCCGCTTATGGTGGTCGATCCGCTCATAGCCTATTTCCTTGAAGGTAATTAACATTTCAATTAATTTTGCAGATAGCTCTTCTGATAGCGGCTGGGATTGCAAATATTCACGGACATCGACACCTTTTATAATATCCATTGCAATATAAAGCGACCCTTTTGCATACACCTTTGGAAACAGGCTACTCTTTTGTCCAAGCGATAATGCATAATATTCACGATCACAGTCCTCTTGATTGCCAAATACCTTTACACAAATATCGTCCGTTACTTTAAAGACAGCCCCTTGGCGCCCCTTTCCAATCATCGTTAATGGAGACTTATTGCTCACCTCAACATCTGCATTCACCAAATTTTTTACTTTTATTGCTTTTACACATGCCTCCAGATACTTAATATCCAAGTTCCCACTCCTTTCTTGGTACCATATCCTTTTATCTTTCATAAAAGAATCAAATTCAGCCTTCTTCAATATATAATTCAGGAATAGTGGAAAATGTACAGGCATATATCTAGTAAATTAAATTTTATTACTATTATGTAAATAAATGCATCGAGAATTATAGGCCAATGAAGGATTGTAGGTGATTAGGTGACAATTGAGGGTAAAAGATGATGTTGGGGAATTTCATCACTCTGCAAGGATGGAGTATGTATGCTGTATGGTTGGAGATAAAATTCACTTTGGTTAATGTGGGGGCATAGCCCCCACATTCCTCACTCAAATAAACTTAAAAACTGCCCGTATCCTTCTTCCGCCAACTTTTCCTTCGGTATAAAGCGAAGGGCGGCGGAGTTGATACAATATCGTGCTCGATCCGGACCTGGTCCATCATCAAAAACATGGCCTAAATGGGAGTCGGACTGTTTAGAACGAACTTCAATTCTCCGCATGCCGTGCGCCAAGTCCAATCGTTCCTCTAAATCCATCCTACGCATAGACTTTGTGAAACTCGGCCAGCCGCAGCCTGCATCAAATTTATCTTTAGAACTAAATAACGGCTCACCGGAAATAATATCAACATAAATGCCATCCTCGAAGTTATTCCAATATTCATTATAAAACGGCGGCTCAGTTGCATTATTTCTTGTAACCTCATATTGAATCGTCGTCAGTTCCTTCCGCAATTCCTCCTCACTTTTTACATTTTTCCAATGCTCGTGGATGAAGCGCGCCCGCCCAGAGCCCTCTTTATAGTGGTTATAATGGAATGGATTCTTCTTATAATAATGCTGATGTTTTTCCTCCGCCTGGTAAAATGGACCAGCAGGTAAGATTTCTGTTACAATTGGCTTTTGAAAACGGCCGCTGTCAGACAACTCCTGTTTTGAAGCCTCTGCTTCTTTCCTTTGTTCCTCATCATGATAAAAAATCGCCGTTTGATAAGACTGGCCCCTATCATGAAACTGCCCGCCAGCATCTGTTGGATCAATTTGCTGCCAAAATAAATCAAGCAATTTTTTATATGGAAAAACAGCAGGATCATATGTAATCTGGACTGCTTCGAAATGACCGGTCGTATCGGAACAAACCTCTTCATAAGTAGGATTTTCCTTATGCCCGCCTGTATAACCTGATACCACTTCTTTAATCCCTGGCTGTTCATCAAACGGCGAAACCATGCACCAAAAACATCCACCTGCAAATGTAGCTAACTTATATTGTTCAGACATTCGCTCCCTCTCCTTTAATTATTACTATTGTTATACATTTAATTATATAATAACTCCCCAAAAGCACAAAAAAGAAGCAAGGGAATCTACCCTTGCTTCTTACATTACAATTTTATTTTAGATTAAAAAACATTTACAGTTACAACATTTGCAACCTGCGTAATCTTTTCCGCAATACCTGGAAGGACTTCACTGTTTACTTCACCATCAATGTCAATCATTGTGTAGGCAAAATCACCACGGCTTCTATTCACCATGTCGGCGATATTCAAATCGTAGTTAGAAATCGCAGCTGTAATTTGACCAACCATGTTTGGAACATTTTTATGGAACACAGCCAGACGGCGTTTCCCTGTGTATTCCAAATATGCATTTGGGAAATTCACAGAGTTTTTGATATTTCCTGTTTCAAGAAATTCCTTCATTTGACGTGATGCCATGATTGCGCAGTTTTCTTCTGATTCTTCAGTAGACGCACCAAGGTGTGGGATGCAGATTGAATTTTTCATCTTTAATACATTTGCATTTGGGAAGTCTGTAATATATTTTCCGACTTTTCCGCTTTCAAGCGCAGCAGCCATATCTTCTTCATTTACAAGCTCACCGCGTGAGAAGTTCAAAATATGAACGCCATCTTTCATAATATTAAATGCGTCGGTATTGAACATTCCTTTTGTGCTGTCAAGTAACGGAACATGCACTGTAATATAGTCAGCAGCTGCAAATAGCTGTTCAAGTGTCATAGCACGTTTTACATTGCGAGATAATTTCCAAGCTAAATCAACAGAGATATATGGGTCATAGCCAATAACATCCATGTCTAAGTCAAGGGCATCATTTGCAACAAGTGCACCAATTGCACCTAAACCAATAACACCTAGTGTTTTTCCTTTAATTTCTTTTCCGACAAATTGCTTCTTGCCAGCCTCAACAAGCTTTGGAACTTGATCGCCTTCATCAACTAATGTTTTCGTCCAAGCAATACCATCGAACACATTGCGTGAGGAAGCCATTAATGAAGTAAGCACAATCTCTTTAACCGCGTTTGCATTTGCTCCAGGAGTATTAAAAACAACAATTCCACGCTCTGTGCATGTTTCAACTGGAATATTATTAGTACCAGCACCGGCACGTGCGATCGCCTTTAAGTTCTCGCCTAATTCCATTGAATGCATGTTAAAGCTACGAACAAGAATGGCATCCGGATTTTCACTATCATTGTTGATTGTATAATTTTCGTCGTTAAACACATTTAACCCGCTCTCAGCGATATTATTTAATGTTTTAATCGTTTTAACTTTGTCTAACGTAACTGTGCTCATCATTATTCTCCTCTTTTTCATTATAGTAGTGTAATAAACTCGTCATCATAAATTTCCAATTATTAAAAAACTTCACCTAAGATAATAGTAACCTAATGAACTTACATTTTCGACACCAAGTTTCTTAATTATCCCTCCTATAAGCATAAAGAGGTAAGGGAGACTCCCTTACCTCAGCCCAGGCGAACGGCCATTCCGTCACTATATGCTCCCTCACGGTTATTCCGTGTCTCGCCAGTTACATATAGTCTGTTAATTTATTTCATTATAACAAAGTCCCATCTAATCTTCAACATTAAAAATATTCTAACCATTTATTTTTCAAATCTTTTAAAGTGGTAAAACTCCACAATAGCGTTGGTGGTTTTATCCAAGCCCCTGCTCTTTTGTTGGCATATTTTATTCTATAACTTAAACAAGAAAATCCAATGAAAGGAGACGATCACATTGCCAACCGCTGCCCATTTAAATTTAAGAGTTGATCCAACGCAATATATTCCCCAGATTCGTGAAGTTCCCGGGTACGACTATATTCATATGGTACGGCAGCCAAAGTACTTGACTGACCTTTCACTTCTAAATGAAAGGGTTCATTATCTTAGTGAAATCTTTTCTCCAAAGGAATACGCAAAGAAACATAAGATTTCCCTTTTACATGCACACCATGGTCAGTTAGGGGTCTTGCTGCTCCCATTTAAAGAGGAAACAAACCTCCCACTCGCAACGAGCTTTCGTGGCAGAGATGCTACATTGGCAAGTCAGCCAGTCGGCTATCTTGAAAACATGAAAATGCTTTTTGAACAAGGAGAGCAGTTTTATCCTGTCTGTCAGTATCTAGCTGACAGAATCAATGCTTGGGGCTGTCCCGCTGAAAAAATCAAGGTTCTTTATGGAGGGGTTGACCTTAGCCAATACCGATATAAGGCTCCAACTATGAATGACTCACAAAATATTATTTCTGTCGGCCGTTTAGTAGAAAAAAAGGGCCACCATATCCTAATGAAAGCTTTCAAAAAAATAAAAGATAAATATCCAAATGCCACATTAACGATTATCGGAAAAGGTGAGCTTGAAGGCTATCTCCTAACTTTAGCCAACCAATTGAACTTAGGAGACTCCTTCCGTCTCCTACATCATTTACCAAAAGAGGCTGTTAAAGAGCATATGGCGAAGGCCGATTTATTTTGCGCTGCGAGTCTAGAGGCCTCTAATGGTGATATCGAAGGTATTCCTAATACTTTAAAAGAAGCCATGGCACTAGGCGTCCCCGTCATTTCAACCACTCACGCCGGTATCCCCGAACTTATTACCAACAAAGTTGAAGGAATCCTTGTTAAAGAAAATAAAATTCAACGGCTTGCAAATGCACTTGATTATATGCTGAGCGACAGGACAAGGTGGGAAAGATATACAATTGCCGCGCGGAAAAAGGTTGAGGACTCTTTTGACCTAAAAAAGCAGCTGCAAGTACAGGCTGCATTCTATGATGAATTATTAGGAGGAAAACGATGACGGATTTTACAGCCATTAAGGTAACAAAAGCCGGCAAAATGCTGGAAATTGATAATCCCACAAACTATCCTCTAGTCGGCAAAGGGTCGCAAGGGGCAGTCTTTAAACTTTCCGAAGAAAAATGTGTCAAAATTTATTCTGATCAACTACAGGCAGAAATGGAAGTAACGGCCCTAAAGGCTGGGCAGCATCTTCCTTTCTTCCCTAAATTATATGATTCAGGAAAAAATTTTATCGTAATGGAATACTTTCATGCGCCAACGTTAAAAGAATACCTCAAGAATTGCACCTATATTCCCGAATCCATTACAAAAAAATTATTACTCATCTTAAGGGAACTAAAAAAGGCTAATTTTACAATGGTTGATGCTCCTTTACGACATATTTTTGTTCTGGAAAATGAAGAATTGAAAGTCATCGACCATGTCAATGCTTTCAAAAGAGTACATCCAGTGCCGATAAAATTGCTAAGAGACTTAAAGATTATATTATTAAAGGACTCATTTTTAGCGAGAGTAAAAAGGCTGGCACCTAAAACTTATAAAACTTGGTATGATTATTTTAGCAAAAATAAGCTTGATTATCGAAAGATTCCGGTTACCAAGGGTGGGGACGGGGAAGCGGTAAAGGTCGAAAGTTCTATCGCCCAACCCTTAATTGGCAAAGGACATCAAGGGGCCGTCTATCGTATAGCTGAGGATAAATGCGTAAAGATTTATGGAAAAGTAGAGCAGTGTAAGCTAGAAAAAAAGGCCTTATTATCGAACCAGGGCTTATCTTTTATTCCACGTGTATACGATTCCGGTGCTCATTTTGTCGTCATGGAGTACCTGCTTGGTCCCGACTTAAATACATTTCTAAAAAAACAATCCCATCTTTCAGAAGATATCACAAGACGTCTTCTCGATATTTTAATAGCAATGAAAAAAGCAGGCTTTAAGCAAATTGATGCTCCTTTGAGGCATATTTTTGTAACCAATCAAGGCTTTAAAATGGTTGACCACGTCTTTTCGTTTACGCGTTTGCAGGATAGGCCGCTTGAATTATTTCAAAACCTTCATGAAAGAAAATTTTTAGACTCTTTCCTTGAACAAGTAAAGAAAATGGAGCCAAAGCTTTATAATGAATGGACGAAAACACCCATTCCACTGACAGAAGAAGCCCTCATCATAAAAGAAAAAGGACAGAATAAACGGAAATGAGCATCCTTGTAACCGGAGTTGCAGGCTTTATTGGTTTTCACCTCACAAGGCGGTTATTAGCTGAAAATTATCAGGTGATTAGCGTAGATCATCTTAATGACTACTATGATGTTCTTTTAAAAAAGGAACGATTAGCTATATTGGAAAAGCACCCGAACTTTACATTTTACAAAATAGATATTGCGAATCAAGAAGCCTTACAATCTATATTTGCGAATGAATCGATCGATATTGTCATCAACCTCGCCGCACAGGCTGGCGTTCGATATAGTATTAATCATCCACATGCTTATGCCCACTCCAATCTAGTAGGGTTCCTTAGTATATTAGAAGCGTGCAGGTACCATCATGTTAAACATCTAATCTATGCTTCTTCCAGTTCTGTCTACGGTGCAAATTCAAAAACTCCTTTTTCGACAAAGGACCGTGTTGATTACCCGCTAAACATGTATGCTGCTTCAAAAAAGGCAAATGAATTAATGGCCTATTCCTATAGTCATTTATTTCAAATTCCAACAACAGGACTTCGATTCTTTACAGTATACGGCCCATGGGGGCGGCCGGATATGTCCTACTACACATTTACAAAGGACATTATTGAAGGTAATAAAATTAAGGTATTTAATAACGGCGATATGAAGCGGGATTTTACCTATATTGATGATATTGTTGAAGGCATTATCAAACTACTCCATCGACCACCACAAGCAAGCAGTATGCAAGACCTTGCAAACACTGCGTTAAGCTCAAACCTTGTCCCTTACAAAATTTATAATATTGGTAATCATAACCCTATTCATTTACTTGATTTTATTGCGATATTAGAAACCTTGATCGGCAAAAAGGCGAATATTGAATTTTTGCCAATGCAGCCAGGGGATATTAAAGAAACCTTTGCCGATATTACAGATTTACAAAAGGAGATTGGCTTCTCACCTTCCACGCCACTACGGATCGGTTTAGGCCATTTCCTTGCTTGGTATAGACAATACCATCAAAATGGACAATAAGAAAAATCCTAAGGGTGATTGAGCCTTAGGATTTCTCTTATTTTTATTCTGCCTTTTCAACGATGGATTGATAAATTTCCTCCAATGACCATGTTCTCCCGCGCTCATCTTTATAGACGACATGTTCACTTTTAAAGTGGGCAGGTGACTCCAGGCCAGCAGCTGCTGCCAGGCGATATAGAGCTTTCCGCATGATAATGACATAATTGGCTGTCCGGTATTTTTTCTCATCAATGACAAGGGCCTTCTGCAAGTCAGGGTCTGTTGTGGCAACACCTACTGGGCAAGCATTGGTATGGCATTTTAATGCTTGAATGCAGCCCACTGTAATCATAAATCCTCTGGCAATATTCACAAGGTCAGCCCCCATCGCCAGTGCAATGGCGACGCGGTCTGGCGAAAACAGTTTACCTGAAGCGATGATTTTGACCTGATCACGCACGCCATATTTTCGTAACGCATGGTCGAGTAATGGCAGGGCTGATTTAATCGGCAAGCCGACACTATCCGCTAACTCTTGATAGGAAGCACCTGTCCCCCCCTCACCGCCATCAACTGTAATAAAGTCCGGGCCTTTCCCCGTTTCTTTTATTAGCTTAGCCAGTTCATCAGCCTCATGTCTGCTTCCTATAACCACTTTCATTCCTACCGGCTTCCCTGTAACTTCACGGATGCGTCCGATAAAGTCGAACAAGGATGGCAAATCTTGAAACTCCTTAAAACGGTTCGGGCTGTCAATCGACTTAAAGGGCTCCACCATGCGAATCCTAGCGATTTCCTCTGTCACTTTTTCTGCATCAATATGGCCACCACGTGTTTTTGCCCCCTGTGCCATTTTAAGCTCAAATGCTTTAATTTGTGGAATTTGACTCTTTTCCATTAATGCGTCCCAACTAAAATTCCCTTCTCTATCACGAACACCAAATAAGCCCGGGCCAATCTGCATAATGATATCGACGCCGCCCTTTAAATGGTAGTCAGAAAGGCCACCCTCCCCGGTATTCATCCAAGTTCCCCCTGCAATTGCCAGACCTTCGGAAAGTGCGGTAATCGCTCTGTCACCCAATGAGCCATAGCTCATCGCCGACATTCCAATTTGTCCCTTTACAACAAATGGATGCTTTAGATTCTTGCCGATGACAATGGCTTCGCTGTCAACCAGCAAATAGTTACTAGACTCTTCCCTTTCCCATTTCTCAATCCTTTGTGTAAATAAGGGTTCTTTTAATAATAAGTAGCGATTTGTTGTTACCTTGCTGTTCTCGTCCATTTTTAATTCTTCTGTTAGTTTCGGGAACAGCGAATTTCTAATATAAAAGCCTGCCTTTTCAAAATCCCTGACTGAACCATAACCAATGACATCACGCTTATACTTTGCCTTTTTTACAATATGTTGAAATTCATCCCTTGAAAAAGGCTTCCCTTCATGCTCATTATTAAATAAATACTGGCGCAGCTCCGGCCCAATTGTTTCTAGGAAATACCTTGCCCGTCCAATAACTGGATAATTTCGAAGGACTGGATGCTGCTTTTGCTTGCGGTCTATAAAATATAAATAGATTGCGACGGTTATTAAAATAAGAAGGATGATGGCGCCAAATATAAACCCAATAATCGTGAAAATATCTGCTAAATTCAATTTGAATTCCCCCCTAAGAATATATAGTCACAACTATAATTTCCAATAATAGGGGATTATATCCATTGCTAACTAAAATAAAAGAAGCCTGAGAGCGGCTCCTTAAATAGGCTTATTAAATGATGTAATTTTGTCGTCATTGTTTCTTTTATGTGGGACAACATTCTCATCGCCAGGCATTAACCTCCACCCTTTATTTACAACAATCCTAAGCCACGTTCCCGGTATCCAAGATGTAACAAGTGCCAGCATCACAAGAACGGCAAAAAACTCCTGGTTGATTATACCGGCTGTATAAGCTACGGAGG
The DNA here is from genome assembly GCF_054301215.1 of Schinkia acidoalkalinis. Next base: position 2,295,300 of record NZ_CP182573.1, on the reverse strand, counting down.
AAAGAACAATTCCCGGCCCGCCGCGATCATTAATAGCGACTCCTAAATTAAAACTAGTAAGATAATCTTGTTTTAAGCTACGGGATGTTATATAAACAGCTAAAGTTTGAGTTAAGGTAGCAAAAAGGAGATATCCAAGGAAAAAGAGAGGGCTAAAATGTCTTACAAGATCCAACTGCAATCCCACTGTTGCAAAATAGATTGGGATAAACCAAGAGAAAGAAATATCTGATACACCTTGCTCAAGTCGCTCTGACACTGCTTTTGGCAAAGCAACCTTTGCCACAATCCCTGCAAGCAATGCCCCAAATATCGTTTCGACATGGAGATTACCGGCAATCGAAGCAATCACAAACATAATAAAGAGAAAATATCCTAAATTAGAGGATCGAAACAACAAATTTTGTTTAATAATAGTCAAACGTTTAAATAGAAAATACCCAAGGATGAAGGTGCCAAAGATAAACGCTAGGGATGTTCCCACGCTTTTTACAGCTGTACCAACCGTAAATACGCCAGTCTGGCTTGCAATCGCGGTCGCAAAACCTAAAGCAACCCAAAGAAGAATATCATGAATACCTGCACAAGCAACGACAATTTTGGCAAAGCGCGTATGCATGATCCCAAGGTCAATGAAAATTTTTGATATGACCGGTATAGATGTTATAGCGATTGATACGGCAATCACAATCTTCATTGCCAGCGGACTATTCGCTGTTCCAAGGAAGGGAGTTATATTAAAAATATCAGCTGCAAACCAGCCCACGACAAAGGCCGGAATTGTTGCACCAATAGCCAATACCGATGTAATTTTCAAATCTTCTTTATTAAAGTGGGTCTGGAATTTAAGACCTGAGCAAAACATCAACATAAGTAAGCCCAATTGGTAGAGGAGTCCAAATAATTTATCCTCTGTCGGAAAGCCGAGAAACAACCACTGATAGGCATCTGGAAAAAGGTGTCCTAATAATGTTGGTCCTAAAACTAACCCTGCTGCTACCTCCCCGATGACCCGTGGTATGAATATCCGTTCGGCTAGAAACCCCAATAAATGGGCAGTTGCTAACAAACATCCCATTGCCATCAAAAAATGACTAATTTCTGTGCCTGTTAAACTAAACACAACACTATTCACTCCTTCTTATAAATTTTTCTTTTTAGGATATGCACAGGTTGTCAATTGGTAGTGGACTAATTGATTATGAATGAAAACAAATTAAACAAGCTCTAGTCATTTAACTAGAGTGGAAGAAAAGAATATGCAATTTTTTAGTAGGCAGGAGATCCCCTATTTGCTAGAAAACTTCCGCTTATCATCTATAACGAAAGCCTCCAAATCATCATATTTTATCAATATATTGGAAAGAAGGGGGATTTATGTGACATTAATCGGGATGCTTCATCAAAGAAAGGATCCAACTACTGTGATCAAGTCCTATGCATACGCAATTGTTGCAAAGGCAGAAGGAGCTGATTTTATTTATTTCTCACCAGGTGGCGTAGATTTTGATACAGAGACGATAAAAGGGTTCGTATATGAAAATGGTTCATGGAAGGAACAAATAACACCCTTCCCTGACGTTATTTATAATACGGGCAGTCCGGAAAAGCTTGAGAAGTCAAAGGATATCCTCGACCGACTGCGGGAAACCATTCCTTTTACCACTGTATCCATTGGCAATAAATGGAGTGTAAATGAAAGATTAAAGAGAGGAAAAGAATTTACACAGTATTTAATACCCTCTAAACTCCTTAAAGAGTGGAAAGACCTCGTAGAGCATCTGGATGCCCATCAAGCTGTCGTTGTAAAACCAATGGATGGTCGGAAAGGACAAGGAATCTATTTTATTAAGTCCTCAGAACAGGGCTTTATTGTTAATAAGGATTCCCAGGATGAAATCTATACAGAAGAGAAGCTGAAAGACTTTATTCATGATTTAATAAATACAAACACTTATATTGTTCAGCCCTATATTTGTAGTAAAACAAAATCAGGACTTATATTTGATTTTCGTCTTCATGTTCAAAAGAACGGTGCAGGAAAGTGGGTCATTACCACAATCTATCCTCGAGTAGCCCCTAAAGGAACGATTATTGCCAATATCAATAGCGGTGGATATACCAATTATTTAGAACCGTTTCTTAACCAGGAATTTGGTGAAAAGGAAGCTTATAATATTAAAGGAACATTAGAATGCTTCTCCCTCTCTCTAGCACACCACCTTGATAAACTGCAAATGCTTGACTATGGGGAAGTTATTGATGAAATTGGAATTGATGTTGGTTTAGATGAAAATCAAAAACTGTGGATTTATGAAGTGAACTGGCGCCCGGGATGTCCACCAGCCTTTTATTTGGAATTAGATGTTGTGAAAAATACGATTCAATATGCAATGTACTTAGTAAAAAATCAAGACAAGATTAAGCAAGAAATTGTACAAGTAAAAAGAAATTATATAAAGAGCATTCCAGTCATTGCAGTAACTGGAAGTGCCGGGAAAACAACGACAAAAGCCTTCATTTCCTCTATCCTTAAAACGAGAATGAACATTTTCGAATCGAATGACTATTGGAATTTAACAAACCATACAAAAATTCATGCCGAACAAATTAACTCAAAACACGAGGGAGCTGTTCTTGAGTATGGCATGGGCTTTCCTGGCATCATTTCCGAGCATTGTCGTATCATTCAGCCGACTATCAGCGTTATTACCAACGTAGGGAATGCACATATAGGAAACTTTGGTGGTGATATTAAAAAAATTGCCAAAGCAAAATCGGAGATCATTCACGGGATGAAGCAAAATGGCATCCTATTTATCAACAATGATTGTGAGAACTCTAAATATCTTGAACATGGTCAATTTAAGGGAAAAATCATTACAATAGGAATCCACAAGTCAGCCGACTATCAGGCCTTAGACATTAAATATAGTAAAAATGGAATGACGTTCAAAACGGTGCTTCATAATAAAAAGTGGTCGTTTTTCATTCCAATTTTCGGTGAACATCATGTCTATAATGCCCTGAATGCGATTGCTGTTGCCGATTATTTAGGCTTTACACCACTTGAAATCAAATCCGGATTGCATTTCAAGAAGCCTCCTCGCCGTTTAACCATCTATCGCCTTAATCAGTCCATTACATTGATAGATGACTCCGTTCATGCTACTCCCCAAGGCGTACTCGCTGCGATTGACGTCTTGAAAAACATTGGCTCCGCTAGAAAAATTGCGGTATTAGGAAGAATGATAGGCCTTGGAAACAAAGTAGAAAAGGAACAATACAAAGAAATAGGACAATACCTTGTAAAACAAGGAATCGATATTGTGGTTACTTACGGAAATTACGTCAATCTAATTGGAGAGGAAGCAAAAAACGCCAGCTTGCCAGCAGATCACTTTAAACATTTTCTAGATCAAGATGCCATGCACCAATATTTGCAGGAAATTTTACAGGAACACGATACGGTCCTCGTAAAGGGCGCGAGTATCATGAATATGTTTGACACTGTTACATTTATCAAAACCACAATTGGCAGGAAAAGGTCAAAAAATTAATGCATAAAAAAGCAAGTGGGAAAAACATTTCATTCCCCACTTGCTTTATTTTATTCTTCTTTTAAATGAAACTTAATCTCTTTTGCTGCCTTCTTCGCTACTTTTTGTGCTTCTTCCAGCGTGTCACCTTTAGCAATAATATAGGCATAGCGATGCCCCATAGACAGTGGGGGTGAAGTCAAGAATGTTCCCCTTCTCGGCTTTATAAACACTTCCACTACCCCAGGAATGGCCATTGCTCTTTTTTTACCTGTTACCCTCTCTAGAATCCCATTCTCGTCTAGAATGATATACTTCGTAAATACAAATTGATTCGTTTCTTTTATTAAAGTTGGTACATCTCCTAACAACATTTTTAGTGTTTCTTTTACTAGACTATAGCCAAAAGCTGCTTCAATCATCCTGTTCATCGCGCCGCCCGAGATCCTTGGATTGATTTCTATCAGCTTCCATCCATCCTTTCGTAATCTTAATTCCAAATGAAATGCCCCATTTTGGAGTTTTGTATTAGTAACGATTGAATCAATTACCTTCAGCAAGCCTTCTTCCAATTTGGAGTCTACTTCAGCTAATACACTATATCCTGTCACAATAAAGCGTTTCCCCTTCGTAATTTCTTGCTTGATAATGGCAGCAATAAGTATTTGTCCGTTTGTGACTAAGACTTCCACCAAGTACTGCTCCCCGTCAATGTATTCCTCAATAAGAATGGATTCCTCTGGATACTTCTTTTTTAGTACGGCCCCACCTTCCTGTAACTCATTGTTATTTTTTGCAAATAATACATCCTTTGATCCGGTTGACTCGGCACCTTTAATAACTATAGGGAATTTAAACCCTTGGGATTCGAGCTCTACTGGCAACTCATCATCACTTTTCACCAGTAAGAATTTCGGCGTAAATGATTCTTTTGCAAAGAATTCCCGCGTTTTCTCCTTATTCACCATGATAGAGACTGCTTCAGTCGAAACAATATTGTTTTTGCAGAATTCATCAGCAAGCAATGATGCAGTATAAACATAATTTGCAACAAAGCTTACTATGGCAACAACTTTGCTTCCTCTTTGTTGTAATATTTTGATTTGCGCTCTTAATTCCTCCAAGTTACTTAGATCTAGTAAGATTAGTTGGTGAACATCTGGATATTCCCTCCTTTGATGAATTTGTTTTACCTGATTAGTAAATACAATGGTATGATAGCCTAATTCATTCGCTGCTCTCACCGCTTCTCTACTCGACCCGGATTTATTTACTCCGAGAAAAATAATTGACTTCATTCTTCCACTCTCCTGTTTCATAACCTTACGAATAAAAAGCCTCTTATATGGTATGAGACAAATGAAGATTTGCATGGACAAATGAAACAGTTTCTATCTTGCTAAAATGAAAACAATCATATAGCCTTCTCTTAATTTAGTGGGCAGAATGAGTTGTTCAATCTGTCAAATTCATCTTTAGTGTCTTCGTAATTCCCACTATCAAAAGCTGCTTGGAACATGCTAATGACCTCGGCCGTCGTTAATGGATAAGCTACATCGGGGTGTGCCGCATTAAGAAGTGCGGCTACAGCCTGTCTTGCAAGTGCATCTAAGCCTACTCCACCAAGACTAAGTGCTTCTTCTAGAGTGATATCTGGTGTAAAGGCATCTCTGCCAAAGACTGTATCAAAATCGTCAGTAGGCGCGAAACCTGTTGGAGCCCAACTATCAAAATGCTGTGGTTGTATCCAATATCCTGGTGTGCATCCTTCATCACGAGTTCCCATATTCATCACCTCCTTGTACTATTCTTCAATATTTTATTCATCCATCAAATGGTCGAATAGGTGCCTTCAATAGTTGACATTGATTATTTTTCATATATTAAAGTAATGATGTTTTTAAAGGTGGTCGTTTCATGAAAAGCTCAGAAGGGCGATTGAACATTTACAAAATACTAAAAGAGAATGAAATAATTGAACCCTATCTACTGCCTACCGTGCTGTTTAAAAGAAAGGCTTTTGAACAGCTATTACAACAACACCTTGTGATTAGGCCTTGTCATGCTTTTTCAAAAGTCAGTGTGTCTTCTGTCAAAGAAAATGAGGAACGCTATCATATTCTTAAGAGCAACATTTCGACAGTTTTAACCGGAAAACTAGATGTTTATCAATATCTAACTAAGATTTGCAACGAAGATCGTTTTTACATCCTGCAGGATATGAATTTTCTCAATGATCCAAGCGAAGTAGTCGAGTTTTTTGTGACAGTTGTTCGAGGAGAAGATTCCAAATGGAGCGTAGCCTCTATCCATGATAAGAACGGATCCTCATCAAAATGGGTGCTTCATTTTTTACAAAATAAGATTCAACATATTTCAACCGAAACCGCCGTTTGTTTGGAGCAACATTATCCTGAATGTGCCGCCATCGTACTCGAAATCGGCAAAATCAAAGGAAAACTGTGGATTCAGGATATTAACCTTCATTTCCCAAAGAGTAAGTGGGGCCAGTATCAAATGTTGAACGCATTCAAAGGACTTTCTCCCTACCTCCCCAATACTGAGTTATTTACCCAAAAAATTCTCTTTGAATCTCTAAAAAAATATAAAGAGATCATGCTTAAACCATGCAAGGGCCAATTGGGCCGTGGTATTGTAAAAATTTCTGCCTTAGAGGGCGCAGCTTTTGGAGTTCATAATGAGAAAAGGAAATCTACCATCAAAGGTAAAAATGAATTGCTGGATTACCTCCATACCCATTTTTTATACAAAGACGCTTATATCGTTCAAGAAAGAATTAACTTGGCAACGATTGAAGGTTCCCTTTTTGATATACGCGTAATGGTTCAAAGAGAAAACACCACTACCGAATGGGAGATTACTGGAAAATTGGTAAAGGTCGCTAGCAACAATTTTACCGTTACCAATGTAGCAAAATCACTTTTGTTAGTAGAGGATGCCTTGCAAAAGTCGTCTATCGAAAATATTCCACCTGATCAATTATTTGCAAAAGTAGATGAAATTTGTTTACTCGCTGCTGAGCAGTTAGAGCGATATTTTCAAGAGATTACATTCATCGGAATGGATGTGGGCATCGATGACAAGGGGAGAATTAAGCTGATTGAAACAAATTTATATCCTGATATATCAATATTTAAAAGACTACATGACCAAAGTATGTATGAGCGAATCATAAACATAGGTAGGAATCTTGAAGAGTAATGGAGGTGGAAATAAAAAAAAAGCATAAATCGCCGAAACGGCAATTTATGCTCCTTGTACTTGTAGTACACGGGATTTTTCCCCTTTTGAATCTTCTTGTTTATTCTCATCTAAGCCAAGTGCTTTTGCTGTTGAATTATGAATTTCATCAATCAACTCTGGGTGTTCCAATAGTGATAAGCCGTAAGATGGAATCATTTCTTTAATTTTTGGCTCCCACTCTTTCATCTGTTGTGGGAAGCATTTTTTGATTACTTCCAACATAACTGAAACAGCTGTAGAGGCACCTGGAGAAGCACCAAGTAATGCAGCGACTGAGCCATCAGCGCCAGTAATTACCTCTGTACCAAATTGAAGCGTTCCTTTGCCAGCTGCTGTATCTTTTATAACTTGTACACGTTGGCCCGCTACGACGATATCCCAATCTTCGCTCTTAGCGTTCGGGATAAATTCACGTAATTCTTCAATACGTTGTTCCTTCGATAACATTAGTTGTTGGATCAAGTATTTTGTTAATGGAACGTTTTTTGCACCTGCTGCCATCATTGTTACAAGATTATGTGATTTTATAGAAGTTATTAAATCCATATTTGAGCCGGTTTTTAAGAATTTTGGTGAAAATCCTGCAAATGGTCCAAATAGTAGTGATTTCTTGTTGTCGATAAAGCGTGTATCAAGATGCGGTACAGACATTGGTGGAGCACCAACTTTAGCTTTACCGTATACTTTAGCATGATGTTGCTTAACAACCTCCGGATTGTTACATACTAGGAATAGTCCGCTTACTGGGAATCCTCCAATATGCTTGCTTTCAGGAATGCCAGTTTTTTGCAACAAATGCAGGCTTCCGCCGCCGCCGCCGATAAAGATAAATTTTGCAGTATGGCGTTCAACAGTACCGCTAGCTAGATTACGTACCTTCATTTCCCATAAGCCACCGCTAGTACGTGTAATATCAACTACTTGATGTTTGTATTTGATATCAACATTTTGTTTCTTTAAGTGGTCAAATAACATACGTGATAAAGCGCCAAAGTTAACATCTGTTCCGTACTCAGTTCTTGTTGCTGCTATAGGTTCCTGTGATGTGCGGCCTTCCATAATAAGCGGAATCCACTCTTTCAGTTTTTCCGGATTATCGGAAAATTCCATTCCTTTGAACAGAGGATTCTTAGAAAGCGCCTCAAAACGTTTTTTCAAGAACGTTACATTTTTTTCCCCTTCAACTAGACTCATATGAGGCAATGGCATGATAAAGTCATGTGGATTATGGATTAGATTGCTATTTACAAGGTGAGACCAGAATTGTCTTGAAACCTGAAACTGTTCATTAGTCTTGATAGCTTTCGTAATATCCAAAGATCCGTCTGGTTTTTCGACGGTATAGTTAAGCTCACACAATGCGGCATGCCCCGTTCCCGCGTTGTTCCATTCGTTAGAGCTTTCTTCCCCAGCGTTTGCTAGTTTCTCAAACACTGTGATCTTCCATTCCGGTACTAATTCCTTCAGCAGTGCACCTAAAGTCGCACTCATGACTCCAGCACCAATTAAGATAACGTCTGTGTTAGTTTGATTGTTACTCATCTTTTCATCCCTATCCCCTAAGATTTACAGAAAGAATGTAGGCGCTCCCGCTTAGGCAGCACATTAAGCTAGAACGCAACCCAGTCACACATCATTTCTGAAACAATTAAAACCATATCTTATAGTTTATCAGAATTTTTAAGAGATTAAAATATCTATTTACTATTAAACCTTTATAGATTAAAATATCTATTTACTATTCTATTTTTATTATATGATAGTTATAAAATATTTAATAGATGATAATTAGTGGGAAGCCTTCCAGCTTCTACTTCCCAAATTATGACAGCACGTACCTGAAAAGTTGCTAATAGCTTTCCCTTCTGACTATCAACTTCCTCTTGCTTTACAGACCCCATTTTCTCTTCAAGGGTTCTATAGACACAATTCTATCACTTTTTGCAATTACTGCACAAATTTTGCCTGCCAAATAATCCAGCCAATGCTTAATTTGTAGTATTGGACCATTAACTTTTTTATAAAGGAGCGTATTCTATTGGACAAAAAAAATTTAGATATGGCTATTCAATTACGTCATGAACTACATATGCATCCAGAGCTCTCGAATGAGGAGATTTGGACGAAGCAACATTTGATGGAGTTCATACAAACACATACCAATAACCTAGAGGTAATCGATAAAGGGACCTGGTTTTATGCTAAATATCATGCAGGCGAAAATAAACCGAATATTGCATTCCGTGCTGATTTCGATGCACTTCCTATGGATGAGTTCATCGATATTCCATGGGCTTCTCAATTCCCAAAAAAGGCGCACAAATGTGGACATGATGGACATTCTGCTACATTAGTAGCATTTGCAATGGAAGTGGATCAAAAAGGGGCTGACAAAAATATCTTTTTCTTATTCCAGCCTGCAGAGGAAACAGGTGATGGAGCGGTTCAATGTTTGCCTATGTTGAAGGATGAAAAAATTGACGAAATTTATGGCTATCACAATATGAGCGGGATGCCTTTTCAATCCGTCAATGTTCTTGATGGAAATGTTCAATGTGCCTCCACTGGCATGATTATCAAAATGGAAGGAACACCTGCACATGCTAGTCAACCAGAAAACGGTAGGAACCCCTCCTTTGCCATTGCAAAAATTATCAATACTATACCCAAATTGACTGAAAGCAGTCATGGGGTATTACTTTGTACCATTGTCCAAGTTAACATTGGCGAAAGAGCATTCGGCATGTCAGCTTACAAAGGAGAATTACTATTGACCATTCGATCCTTATATGAGAAGGAATTGGTGGAACTTCGCGATAACCTAATTAAAGTGGCAAATGAAGAAGCTGAAAAGTATGGGCTAAAGGTCAACTTTGAATATAGTGATTCATTCCCTGAAACAAAAAGTGACAAATACTGCGTTGATAAAGTTCGTGCTATTGCAAAAGAAAAGGGAATTGAGCTTCACGAAATGGACAAGCCGCTCCGCCCTTCTGAAGACTTTGGCCACTATACAAAAGAAACAAAAGGGGCATTTTTTTATGTAGGAAACGGTGAAGAGTATCACCATATTCATACGTCTCATTATGATTTTCGCGATGAAAACATTGAAATCGCCTGTGAAATATTTAAAGGTATAGCGGGAACAAAAGATTAGCCGATAATGATTAAATTTCTTATGTACAGCTTTAATAATGATTCAGTTGAAATTTAGTATCAACTGGTTTCACGCCCGCCCCCTTTCACTTTTCTTGCATATAATGGATTGAAAATTAATAAGAAAACCTGAATAAACATTCCCTTTGTCAAGGTAAAAGGGACTAATAAGGAGATGGATGGTTGATGGGAGTTCGTTGTAGTTGTGGTGCTGTTGTGGACGCGACGAAGCTGGGAGTAAACGTGAAATTTAATGGCGTTAATGGAAATGAAACTGGAGATATTACCTATACAGCAAATGTATGTGCAGATACTCTCGACGCTTCTACCCTTTTCTTAGGATTCACTAACACAGATGGCAACCCACCAGATACAAGCTTTTCTTTTACCGTTTCACCTTTAGTAGCAGGGACATCCATTACTTCTGTAACGTGCCGTTTGGAAGGGAATACCTGTGTGATAACCGTAATGGGGGTTGGTTTTAAAACTGGATTCGGCGGGGATGCATTTTTATCATTCACAGCTGAATTCAGAGACGGACCGGGAGTCGATAATGTTCAAAGCTTTACCATTACAGACTTTTTCGAGCAAACAGGTGCAGAGCCGCTTCCAGATGGTTCAATCACCGCCTTGGGCTGTGCATAAATTCGTAAGAGCCTACTCTATCTAAGATAGAATAGGTTCTATTTTTTTGCCTTTACAATTAGAAATTTCTGATTGATAATGCCTTTCTACATTGGTCATACTAATCTTTGTCATCTGCAAGTTTAAAAGAAAGGGTCGACTAAAGTGAATGAAGAAAAAGTAAAGAGAGTCGTAGTAATAGGGACTGGAGCAGTTGGCTGCAGTTATGCATATTCCATGATTAATCAAGGGGTAACTGAAGAACTGGTCCTAATTGATGTGAATGATGCTAGAGCCGAGGGTGAGGCGATGGATCTTAATCACGGGATGCCATTTGCACCTTCCCCAGTAAATGTATGGCATGGAAATTATAGTGACTGCGAAAAGGCTGACTTAGTAGTCATTACGGCTGGTCTTGCGCAAAAGCCTGGAGAAACACGCTTAGAATTAGTCGAAAAAAACACAAAAATTTTTAAGCAAATTGTCCGAAGCGTAATGGAGCATAATTTTAAAGGCATCTTCTTGGTTGCTACAAATCCAGTAGATATTCTCACTTATGTCACTTGGAAGGAATCAGGACTTCCAAAGGAACGTGTCATTGGGTCAGGGACTGTTTTAGATTCTGCACGACTCCGATTTGCGATAGGACAATATTTAAATGTGGATACGAGGAATGTTCATGCTGCAATTATTGGAGAACACGGCGATACCGAACTACCAGTCTGGAGCCATGTAACAATTGGTATAGAACCGCTGGAAAAGGTTCTGGCAAAAAGAGAAGATTTTAATCAAGAATGCTTAGAAGAGATTTTTGTAGGTGTTCGGGATGCGGCGTATCAAATTATTGGCCGAAAAGGAGCAACGTTTTATGGTATAGGGATGTCCCTTGTTCGTATTACGAAAGCCATTTTCAATAACGAAAATAGTATTCTTACAGTTTCCGTCTATTTAGATGGAGAATATGGTCATAGGGATATATATGTAGGAGTACCCGCCGTTATAAACCGAAATGGGATCAGAGAATTAATTGAAATTGAATTAAATGAAAAGGAACAAGAACAATTTAACCATTCAGTTGTAGTTCTTAAAGAGATAATGCGTTCTATAGGATATTAATCCTATCCTTGCCGTAGTAAAAATATGCACGAAGAGGTAAAAACCTCTTCGTTTATTCTTCAAAAAAGCAAGTTGAATCAGCAAAACTCAAATCAATATCTAATCATCCCAGTAATCATCCACAATTTCGGCAAGTACTTGGTTACGATCCGTTTGAATTTTTTTGTTTGATCTGCTTTTAATATAGTTATAGGGAAAATGAAACATATCCCGAACTCTCTCCTTAGAAAGGAAACGTGTAGGAATAGAGATGGTGATATCCTCAGGCAATAATGGGCGATTTGCCGCCATACAAAATCCATAATCGTCTTCATATTCTGCAATTACATCAAAATGATAAGACAAAACATGAAAACCTGCTTTCACTAAGGTAGCTTGCACACACCAAAGATACTCTGGTATCTTGGCTAGTGAGGGACAGGAGATATTCATTACGCCACCTGGCTCCAATCGTTCTTGTAAAAGCCTAAAGAATTCCCGACTAAAAAGCTTTCTTAGTTCTGGACATTCCTTGCTTGGCTCCGGAATATCTACGAAAATAGCATCCCATTTTCCATGATTATCTTCAATAAACTTTCTTCCATCTTCGATAACTGTTCGCACCTTTGGGTGGTTTAATGCACCTTTATTAAATTTAACGAGAGGTTCTAAACTTTTACCAAAATCCATCATAATAGAATCTATATCTACTGTCGTAATCTCCTTCACTTCAGGATACTTAAGTACTTCTCTTGTTGTAATGCCACCGCCACCACCAATTATAAGAATGTTCTCCCGTTTAACAGTGACTGCCATTGGCAAATGAATGAATGCTTCAGCATATATTTCTTCGTCCTCTGTTGTTCCAAACATTACATCTCCATTCGCATATACAAGCATTTTCCCTTGATTCTCAACCAAGGCGATTCGTTGAGTCGGCGTTTTAAAACGTTTGATAATACGATATTCCCCATCAGGCTCCTCTTCTTCTGATACATAATCTCGAATAGAACCACCACCCCAAAAACGCCAATAAAGCCAGCCTAGCATTTCAACGAGAAGGACAAGACCTGCACCTATAACAATCCAACCAAGCTGATTTAAATCAATCATTTTTTCCCTCCTTCTTCCAACATATAAATATGTTATGTATGGAAGGAGAGAGTGAATGAGGAAATTCAAAAGAAATTTTTCACTAATAATTATTTGCCCCAGTAATGATCCGTAACCCCCTCTATACAAGTGCTTACTTTATTTTTCCTATGGATATATTAACCCTGTAGTTGGCAAATTTAAGTATTTCATCAAGTGCAGTATTTAAAGCTAATTGATCAGAAACGCTAGCTTTAATCATATAGCAGCCTTCACCACTTATGCGGTGAACTTCTGTTATATCTGGATTTTCCTTTACGTACTTTTGAAATTCAAGGTGTTGATTTGATTTTAGAAATACCATTATAAATGCTTGAATACTCTTTCCAAGCTTTAATTCATTAACAGAAACGGTGTATTGCTCAATTATCCCCTCTTCCTCCATCCTGCGAATTCTATTTCCCACTGCCTGGCCTGTCATATGGATTGATTCTCCAATTTCTTTCCAAGGTTTACGGGCGTTTTCTTTTAATAATTTGAGAATTTGAAAGTCAATTTCATCCATACCAATTCCCCCAAAAAATACAGTAAAAGTTTTCAAATTTTATTGTAAATGATTCAAAGTGAGATTCGTTATGAATTTCTTTCATGATGAAACAAAAGAGCCAATATCCTTTTCGTAAGATGCTGGTAGCAAAAACGTAGGGAGCATACAATACTCTATAAATATACTTACGAGGAGAGAAAGTTTATGCAGATTCAATTAATTCGACATGCAACACATCTTATTACTTATAAAGGTCTTACATTCCTTTTAGACCCTATGTTTAGTGAACAAGGAACACTTGCACCCGTTCCTAATGCACCCAACCAGCATCTAAATAATCCTTTATCTTCATTACCAGTAGATGTCGAGAAACTATTAGACGTTGATGCAATTATCGTGACACACTCACATCGTGATCATTTTGATGACCGTGCTATTTCAAGTTTACCCAAGCATTTGCCGTTATTTTGTCAGCCTGCAGATGAGCAGGTAATCAACGATAAAGGATTTGAGAATGTCATTGCAATAAATAAGGAAATTGTTTGGCAGGGGATTGAATTGACCCGAACAGAAGGGAGACATGGCCATGGTCAGCTGGCAGAAGCCATGGGACCAGTTTCCGGATTTATTTTAAGGGCAACAGAGGAGCCTACCTTATATATTATTGGCGATAGTGTATGGTATTCAGATATCGAACATCATTTTAAACATTTCTCCCCTGATGCTGCAATCGTTTTTGCTGGAGAAGCACGTTTCTTAGAAGGCCTTCCGATTACTATGGGAATTGCCGATATAGAAAATATTAGACAAACTTCACCACAAACGAAACTAATTATTTCTCATATGGAATCTTGGAACCACTGCTTATTAAAACGGGAAGAGGTTTGGGAATATATAAGGCAAAACCAATTAGAAAATAAAATTTCTGTGCCTGAAAATGGAGAAATTATTGGAATTTGATAGGTGGATTAGCGTGAGGGTTTTTCATAATAAAAAGCAGGGAATTCACACGTGCTTCCCTGCCTTTCTAAAAGAAAACCTGTCAGCTTTTTATATTATACTATTATACGTCCCTATGTTAAATCGATGCTGCAGAGGAAGCAGCTGCTTGGTCAGCCTTCACACAATCAATTGCAACAACAAGTGCAATAAAATTAGTCTTCTAGCTTGAAAGTGTGCGTGAAATGGCTTTTTCCATTTTCATCTTTGATTTCTACTATCGCTTGCTTTTTGGCAGGATCCACACGGAACACTCCGAAGTTGAAGAATTCCCCTTCGGCATATAATATCTCCGGACCAAAGCTAGGATCTAATGTACCAGGTTTAATTTTTACAGCCCCAATTGGACCGCTAACCAGCTCGTGATAATCCGGCGCTCCGTCTTGATTGGCATCATATTTAATGACTTCGGCAAAGTGAACATCTGTCGTAACGAAAAAGACGTTTTTGATGTCATTTTCAATGATGAAATCAGAGACTTTTTTAAACTCATTCTCATAGCCGGTTGGATCATTTGGGTTTACTTGGTTGGCATTCGCCCAGCCATCCCTGGCATTTGCTTTTCCGGTTGGGATGGAGATTGGTACGGAAGTGGCTACCAGTTTTACCTTTGCATCCGACTCCAAAAGTTCCTGTTTAAGCCACTTTAGCTGTTCTTCACCAAGCATCGTTTTATCCAACCCATCAGGCTGGTTGTTTGGCGAACGATAGCCTCGGTTGTTAAGAATAATCATATCCATGGTGTTGCCCCAAGAATACTTATGATATAGCTTATCTGCCGAACTACGTTCCTCTGAAATTGGCCAATAGTCCTTAAATGCCCTTAACCCTGTTGTCGTCAGCTGCTCTGTGGGACCTGAAAAATCATTGGTTACTTCATGGTCGTCCCATATCGCAAATGTTCCCGTATTTTGCAAAAGCTTGCGAAATCCCGCATCCGTGCGATTCTCTTTATATTTTCCCCAGAAATCATCAGGTGTTTTGGAAGGAGCGCTAGGAACGGCCGGTGTCTTATTGTCGGCATAAATGGTATCCCCGCTAAACAGGAAGAGGTCTGGATTTAAATCTGCCATCGCCTTAAAAGATGCAAATGGAGGAATTTCTCCCTGACCACCCGTATCCCCGCCCCAAACTATGGTCATTGGCTCTAGGCTGTGTTCTTCTGGAGCTGTTTTGAAGGAACCGTTCACATCATACTTGCTAGAAACCGCATGAGCCCGGTAATAATACGTCGTTTCTGGCTTTAATCCAGTGACACTTACTTTTGCGGTAAAATCATGCTCTTCAGTAGCATCGCTCGTTTTGATGATGGTTTTATCTTTAAAATGGCTGTCCGTCGAAATTTCAAATTGAACGGTAGCCTCTTCGTTTGTACGTGCCCAAAGAATTGCTGATGAATTCGTAATATCTCCGCTAGCAACTCCATGTGAAATAAACGGTTTTTTCAGTAAATCATCCAACTGGTCCGGATTGTTGGTGAATTCTCCATCCACACCAAGAGATAGCAGTGAAACCATATCGTCCTGAGAATTGACAGTCCAAGGAGGGACGAGAAGCTTGTTCTGATGGGCAGCCTCCATCAGCTTCGGAACTACAAGATCTTTGCTGGGACCTACACCAGTAGCATAGTCGGAAATTCGCTTAAATTCCTGATATATATCCTTGCCTGCTAGCATTTTTGCTGTATAAAGCTGCACCAGCTGGACATTTGGTTCAAGTGATTTTAGCTTGCGAAGGCTATCCTCACTGAATGACTCTAGAAAAAGATTTTCATCAGCCAGAACATTGGCTTTTTTCAACACCTCGATTAATTTCTCTTCCATTCCGGGATAAACATTAGGTGCCTTTGTTTCCATATAAAGTCCGACTTTTCCATTTCCGTGCTGTTTAACAAATTCAATTGCTTCCTCTAGCGTAGGTACATGTTGACCTTTGTACTCTTGTTTTGCCATATTCGGATACTCTTGATTAAACCACGAACCGGCATCGAGACTACTGATTTCCTCTAGAGTAAAATCTTTAACCAGCCATGGTGCCCGATCTGGATAAACCTCTTTAGCATTTGTTGTTCTAGCCAACGTTTCGTCATGCATGGCGATTAAATGGCCATCCTTTGTCATTTGCAAATCAAATTCTACATAATCAGCCTTCATTGTAATTGCCTGCTTATAGGCAGCAAGCGTGTGCTCCGGGCCGTATGCCGATGCACCACGATGGGCAATAACGGCTACCTTCGAAGTGATTGGACGTAAGGTAGATTGTCCATTCTCAACAACTTCTTGTTTGCTAATTGGAGAAGCTAGAACTGCAAAAGGAACTGCTGAAGTTACCGAAAGAGAGAGACCAGTAAGGCAAGCGATTAAACCCTTTTTCATTTTAATTCATCTCCTAAAATATTATATATTTCAGGTATGAATTTATAGGAGAATTGTAAAGTGGGTATTAATGGAGTTTAAATATTCAGTAAATTGTACAAAAATGGTAGTATTTCCTCATATAGGAACGCAGTAAATAGAACTATTTTTTCCTTATCCACTCTACATTTCATTCAAAGTTACATGCATACTTTTTGAATTACAAGCCTACCCCACTTTCTTTATTTTCTGTATTTTGAGTCCATGTATTTTTTCGTACCTGTTGTACATTTGCCATGCTATCAAGGAGAAAATAATGGGTCCGGCCACGCTCCAAATGGTTGTTTGCATATCTCCTTCTAAAGCTGGTTGGATGATGCTAAAAAAATTGGCAAGTCCAACTGTAAGAACTACAATTAACGTCCATAATTTTGCGGTTCCTTGCCTTTTAAATACGGTAAAGGGCTTATGGACTTCCACCTTTTTCTTAAAATATGGAAATGCAAGTGCTATAAATACATATGGTATCGTCATTGCCACGTTTGTCATCGAAACCAATATATTAAAAAATGCGGCCATGGTGCTTCCACCAAAAGCAATTAGGGCAATGATGACACAAACAATAGCAGCTTGAATCCACATCGCATGAATAGGCAACCCATTTTTTGTTTCACCGATCTTTCCTGGCCATAATTTCGTCGGCGTCCCTTCAATTAGCTGCTTTAGTGGTGAAAACATCAGCGTAAAGAATGCACCGGACAGTGCCAAGAACATCGAAAGCCCAACGAATCTCGCTACCCCAGCGCCCAAGGCTGCAGCTGTAGCATCGCTTGCCCCAAAAGCCGCACCTAATGAATAGCCTAAATTGGCCATCACAATATAACTTGCATTTCCAAGATTCACATTCTCAATCCCCATCACAGTCGACCAATTTGTAAATATACCAGTCAACAGTATGCCTATTGAATATCCAATGGAAATGATGGCTGCTGATAAGAGAATTCCTTTTGGAAAGTTTTTTTCCGGATTTTCTGTTTCATCCACTAACCCACCTACTGCTTCAAGTCCGCCATAAGCGAATAAGGCATAGACGACAAATGCTAATGCAGCAATAATATCTCCTGCATATATTGGATTTGGTGTTTGGGTAAATGATTGTAATCCTGTAATCGGTTCTGCAAGATGTCCTTGATTCCCGACAAGTACTGCTATTGCTCCAACCCAAAGGAATACATTCAATAACAGGACAGCTGAACCGCCTACAGAAGTTACTTTTTTAATTTTATCCAGACCTTTAGTAGATGTATAAGTGACGACAAGAATCCAGGCAATTCCCAGAATGCCCAACACCTCTGGCCCTTGAAGATTAAATAAAGCCCAACTTTGTGTTGTGTCTTTTCCAAAAATCGCATTTGATACTGGAACCCACATTCCAGATGCGACATTCACCATCCAAGTTACATAAGAAAAGTACCACATGAACGTTCCTATAAATGCAAATTTAGGCCCAATGGATTTTTCCATCCATGAGTAGATCCCACCCCTTTCCTCTTTAAAGGCGGAACCAAATTCAGCCACCATTAATGCAAAAGGAACGAAAAAGGCTATGGCTGCAAATATGAACCAAGGAATAGCGGCATACCCCATCTTATAAAATGATCTTGGAATATTGTTGAATCCATAAACAGACGTGAAAATCATTAATACGAGAGATAGTAAGGTCAACTTTTTGATCATCTTCGTGTTTGATACCATATTTTATCCCCCTTACATTATGGTTATCATAGATGACCTTAGTGTTACCTTTTATGTTTTTTTTATATGAAAAAAAAGACACTATAAACCTTTAGGTGCTCGTCCAAACATTCAAAAGATAGATTACATAGGATGAAACTGGATTGTCAACACTAAACTAGACAGTTTTCTTAAGGTGCGTAAGTTTGTATTCCACTGGACTTAGATAATCTAAAGTACCATGGATGCGTAGGTGGTTAAACCAGTGCACATAGTCTGTAAACTCTCTGTGTAACTCTTCTAAGCTATCAAAATGACGTTTCTTTACGAACTCTGTCTTAATGATTTTGAATGTTGCTTCAGCTACTGCGTTATCATACGGACAGCCTTTCAAACTTAGAGATCGCTTGATTTTAAACGTTTCTAGTGCTTCATCAATGATCTGGTTCTTAAACTCGCTTCCTCTGTCAGTATGGAACATTTGAATCATATGCAAATTCCCTTTAATTGACGATAGAGCACGATAAACTAGTAAAGCATCTTTGTTCTCACCTGTGCTAAATCCAACGATTTCCCGATTATAGAGATCAACAAATACACATATGTAATTCCATTTTTTATGGACTCTTACATAGGTTAGGTCACTGACCACGACGGTCAACTCATCCTCTTGAGTAAATTCACGATTTAACTCATTTGCTTGTTCACTTTCATTTGGTTTATTCTTATGTGGTTTGAATTGAGCCACGGTATAAGCTGAAACAAGCCCTTGTTCGTTCATAATCCTGCCGATACGACGACGGGAAACCAATTTCCCTCGTTTCTTTAGCTCGTGCTTTATCTTTCTTGCACCATAATTTTGGCGGCTTTGATGGAAAATTTCAACGATGTCTGAAGTTATATCATCTTCATTCTTTCGTTCTTTTGCTTCATAATAATACGTACTTCTTGGGAGTTGTAGGACCTTGCACATTGCTGATATCGAGTATTTGTGCTGGTTGTTCTTAATCACATTTACTTTCGTCCTAGTATCAGCGCGGCTTGCTTTAAAATATCATTCTCCATCTCTAATTGCTTATTACGTTTCCTAAGTTCCTGCAGCTCTTTCTGTTCGGGGCTGAGGTTATCCTTTTCTTTGAAGGAACCGGAGGACTTACTTTGATTAATCCACTTATCTAGTGAAGAAGGGGTTAATTCATATTCGCGAATAATGTCTTTGCGAGGCTTTCCATTCTGATATAGTTGCACGATCTGTTCCTTAAATTCTTCGGTAAACGTTCGACGTACTTTTTTTGTCATGTAGATTCTCCTCATAACTGATTAGTATAGTTAATTCTACTTGACCTTAAAATTTCTGTCTAACTAAGTGTAGCCGATCCAAACTATAAAACAAAAAGGAAGTGAGTTTTTTTGGGAATAAGAACAGCTAACATATCAATAACCAAAGTTTCCAATCCGAATCAAGCAACTGTAGGGGATATGGTAAACTTCGACATTGAAATTACTAATAACGGACCGGATATTGCAACAGGATTGATGGTTACCGATACACTACCTGATGGATTCAGCTTTGAGGGTATAGGCAGCAGCCAGGGTGGTACCCATTTTGATTTCGCTACAAATACCGCGACATTTGACATTGGTTCCCTGTATGCTTTGCACTCTGTATTTATGAATGTTTCCGCGACTGCCATGACACCCGGGTCCTTCACAAACACTGCTACCGTTACGGGGAATGAATTGGAGACCGACCAATCAGTTACAGCAACAACTAATGTCGTAGAATGAGTTTCTAACAAAAGTGGGCTTCCAAGTTTAGCACTAAAGTATAAAATACATGGATTGCGTGTATTACCTACTGTATTCATGAAGGAGGTGAAATAAAGTGGGTTTAAGATGTCCTTGTAAGTTCCGTTTAGGGATTGAGGGTAATGAAGCACCGGCTGAAGTTGGGATATTCATTCCTGAAGGAACGGATGAAGGTAGAAACGGTACAATTAACTTTTCTGCGGTTGAATGTTTTACTGAAGCCGCCCAATGTAATCAAACCGTCGATAACTTTGAAATTACTTTTGTAGATGATTCCGGAAATACAGTTAATTTCACACAGGGTAAACGTGGTGTCATTTCTTGTATTGATGGTACTACAGCTACATTAACTGGAGGCACAGCACAAGTAAGTGGAAATGTTTATCCGAGCCAGGGTTTTACTGTTGATTTCTCCTACACTATAGACCCTTCAACAAATGTGGCAACAATAGTTATTCATGCTAGGGGCACGACAGGTGCTACCTTTGATACAACATTTACTGCCCCCATTTCTACTTCTCCACAAACATTTATCGGGGATTGTACCGACACAGTTGGGCCGTAGCACATATCTTTTTTGGCAAACCAACATATGATGCTACGTACTAATAAGCGTATTCAAGTAAATCGAATACGCTTATTAGTAAAAAACAGCAATAAATTTAAATAGATCCTTTTAATAAGAATCATCAACTAAAGCGGATGACTTGTATCTATTTATGGCATTTTTGTTAAAGAAGGTAGACCAGAGATATAACCAATACCGCCTGTTTTGTTAATACCAATTTGTTCGTCAACAGCTTTAAGTAATTCTTCTTTATTAACAGCAGTAATTGACTTACCCTCTACTTCATCACCTGGATGCTGAAAATTACTGAAAATGTATGAGAAGCCATTTCGGTTATCAGCAGCAAATAATCCAGTTGCTTCCGCGCCTGCTGGAACAGACAAAATACGATTTAATTCTTTAGTATCAACATTATAAGCCCAAACGTAGTTATTTGTGTGGGCACCACTATCTTCCCCAATAAAGAGTGTTCTCATTGCTTCAGAGTAACTTAAGTTATCTGGATTAGCTACTTTATCTACATTCGCAGTGTTTCCATAAACATCAGCGGCAGGAAGGTCTTCCCCTACTACTAATCCATATATTGATGATGCTGCATACGAGCTATTAATAGCAGTTCCT
This sequence comes from Schinkia acidoalkalinis, assembly GCF_054301215.1. Next base: position 2,273,898 of record NZ_CP182573.1, on the reverse strand, counting down.
TTGCTATCTTTTTGACCGCCTCGCAAGTCTAATTGATAGGTGACACCAGCTTTAATTTTTGGTAATTGAATATGGTCTACTGGATCCTTTCCTGTTGAATCCTTTTCCATAGCCTTACTTTGATCGGAAATTGCAATATATACTTTCTTATCCTTTTCGTTTAGTGCTATCCCTTCCATTTTGTTAAATTCTGTAGTAGCACCAAGCATAGCCGCGTAACGGCGGGTTTCAAGGAAGGCTGCTGCTTTTTCTTTTCCAGGTTTAAGTTTTAGATACTCAACCTTTCCTTCATTTGAGTATGTTTTAATAGCTGAAAAACCTTCTTTAGGAGCATCTGAAGTTTCAAAAATATCATTGAATGTAATCCCACTGTCAATGATGTCCTTCACTTCTTTATCCGTTGCATGTCCTAAACTTATCCATTGCAATTCCCCTGAACCACCGTTTTCAGTACCTGTTTGTTTAAATGTAGCTGCATATATGGTACCTGATGATAAATCTTTTTCTTTGTCAGCTACATACATAAACATTCCTGTATTACCACCGTCATCCCCGTAAAAAACAGTTTTGTTATCAGGCATTACTTTCGCTAACTCATGAGAGAAACGTCCTGTACTATAATGTTTTACAACTGATGTTTTACCTTTCTTATCTACTGTAATTTCAGGAGTGTAGCCATAGAAATAAGGATTCGCCTTTGCTTGATCTCCAAAATAGAATTGAGCAAATGTATCAACTTGACTTCTTACTTTCGAAGTTGGGTCTAAGAAAAGACGTGCATCTGGTTCGTACTCTTCAGAACCTAAATGTGTATTCCATGGAGATAAAGATCCATTACATGGAATCCAAAGTCCATTTACAGCTGAAAAATCAATTTTTTCTACTTTTACAGTGTTAAGTTCACCCGTTTTCTTGTCCTGTTCCAACTCAGTTAAAGACATAGATGCTGGAACTAAACCGTATGCTGATTTACCAGCAGAATCAATCGTTTGATATTCATAATGTGTAATCATATAAAGTTTACCGTTAATAGGCATTAACATACTGTTTGAATCCGGAGCATCGGAGACAAAATTGTTCCCGCTTGTGCTGCTGGGATCCTTAATTGGATTCCCTTTGGCATCAATTGGTGTACCTGCAGGAATTTTCTTGCCATTTACTGTTGCTACCTTATCTTCCGATTTGAATAGGTAGTTGTAAGACAGCGGGAATGTTTCTACTTTTCCATTGTTATACTTCACATCAACAGTTGCATTTGTATAGGTCTTTACCATTTCATCAATAGTCGTAGGTGCTTCCATTCCATTAAATCTGACAGAATCTACTTTACTATTTTTTGGGGAAGCCGCTACTGCTGATGTTGCTGCTGGAACAGTAATTGCGAATGCAAGTGCTAAAGTAGCCCCTTTTTTCACAAGTTTCTTATTAATCATCTAATAAATCCTCCTAGTAGATTTATAGTTTACAGTTAAATTAAACCAGATGATTGTTAATGTAATATTAACCTTTTGTATGACTTTTGTTAGATTTATCCATTTGTTGGTGAATGAATGAATAAGAATTAGCATAATAATTTAAAAACCAATGGGAGTTGAAAACTTTGAGCAAATTCATTCCTGAAAAATTATCTGTGGAATACAGGGGTGGTGTTACGCCTACCGAACCTGTCATACCAAGATGTTACACGTTAACTCACTCTGATGTAACGGGAGATCTATTTTTAACCATTGGAATTCATTATGCCTGGGATAAAGTGAATCCCATGAGAGATGAAGTGTTAGGTGAATGGAAAACGAACAGGAGTTTTTTATATTATTGTGTTTATTTACATGTTGATCAAGGAGAACATAATCAAAATGTGGCAGCAAAGCGTAATGAAATATTTAGACGTGAATTACCGCTTGCATTAACAGCTATTCGATACGGAGATCGGTTTTTATTCAATACATATCCTAATCTTGATCAAGCTTCAATCATCATTAACTTTATATCTGCCTATCCCCAGTTTGCTAGACAGGAAAGTTGGGGAACTTTCCACCGTTTTTCTTAAAAACAGGCAAAAAAGTAGGGAAAGCCTTTCCCTACCTTTTTCTTTTTATCCTTTTCCGATGTGTGATTTAGTTTGTTTTTCTACCAATTAATATTTCTAATTCATATAATCCCTACTAATATTGCCGTCCTTCATTTCAATGACCCGATCAGATTTCTCTGAAATTTTATCATTATGAGTAACGATTAGAACGGTCGTTCCAATTTCCTTATTAATATCTCTAAATAGTTCATAGACTTGTTCCGTTGTTTCTGTATCAAGGTTTCCGGTTGGTTCATCCCCAAGTAAAATGGCAGGGTCATTAATCAAAGCTCTAGCGATAGCCACCCTTTGTTGCTGACCACCAGATAGATTGGTTGACTTATGATTGGTATACTCTTTCAATCCAACCAGTTCAAGCAGCTCTTCCGCACGATTCACATACTTTTTGCTCGTATTCCCCATTTTAATCCAGGTTGGGATAAGTACATTTTCGATAGCTGTGAACTCAGGTAATAGATGATGAAATTGAAAAATAAAACCCATATTTTGATTCCGGAAGTCCGCTAATTGATCCTCCGTCATTTTCCCGTATTCTTGTCCTCTAAAAAGAATTTCTCCGCTTGTAGGAGTATCGAGAGCTCCAAGTATGTTTAGCAAAGTGGATTTTCCAGACCCAGAATAGCCGATGATACTAACAAATTCACCTTCAGTAAGCGAAAAATTAATGCCATGTAGAATTTCTGTTTTTATCGTCGTACCATATTCTTTTTTTATATTACGAGCCTCTAAAACAATATTATCCATGGCGAATAACCTCCACAGGGTTTAACTTTGATGACTTTCGTGCAGGTAAAAAGGCAGCGATGGTACAAGCCACAATCGCTATCATACAAATAGGGACAATACTGCCTACCTTTAGTTGCAACGGAAAAAGGGGTACTCCTGTTTTTAGGGAGGTCCCCCATAGGAAGGTCTTCACTAAGGCGATCCCCACCCCCGCTCCAAGGACACCTCCAATAATACCCAACAACCCACCCTGAAAAAGAAAGATTCGGCTTGCGCTTCTACTTTTAGTACCCATCGCTTTTAGTATTCCCAGTTGCTTGGATTTCTGCACAACTGATACAGCAAGCACACTTGAGATTCCTAATGTAACAGCCAATAAAACAAAGCCCTGAATCATAAGTGATGACTGCTGCTGACTTTGAAGACCTGTTAATAATGAAGCATTACTTTCCATCCAGTTGTCTGTGTGAATACCATCAAATCGATTTGCAATCGAAGCCATTACCAGTTCTGCATCAAAAACATCACGAATTTGCATTTCTATACTTGAAACATCATTTCTTAGGCCTAATAGTTTTTGAGCCCTCGCTAAATCCATAAAGATCCAGCTACTATTCAAAGCTTTATTTTCTAAGTCAAAAATACCTGATACAATGAAGGACTGAGTCGTCCCATTGGCAAGTTGAATGGTCATCGCATCATTGACAGCTATTTCATTTTCTGCCGCCAACTCTTTCCCAATCATCACATGATTTCCATCTAGGACTCCCATGCCATCTATCAATCTATCACTGATTCGATAAATTTCATTCGCCTTCTCTAGATTGACCCCTCTTACCAAGACTGGCGATGTTTGTCCGCCCTTGTTAACAAAACCATTACCTTCAGCAACCGGTGAAACAGCAGTAATGTCTTTACGATCCATTAAAATTTCTTCAATCGACTCCCAATTACCAAGACTTGTATCCTTCTCGGTAAAACTTCCTTTTATATAGTTGCTGCTCTCATCTGAAGTCTCTACTTTATTAAAATCGTCATCCCCGGAAATCCATACATGTGGACTATCACCGACAGCCGTATTAATCATATTGGCTTGAAGTCCTGTAATTAAAGTATTGAGAAAGACCATGACACCGACGCCAACGGTAATTCCAAGTAATATAAATAATGTCTGACCTTTCCCTTCCTTAAGAAACCTTACGGCGACCTTCCATTCAAAAATCATAGGCCTTTCTCACCTTCTTTAGAAAGAGTCACTTTCACTTCCATGCCTTCCTCTAAATTTTCAGGATTTAAGACCACCGTTCCAGCTGACAGCCCTTTTAAGACCATAATATTCTTGGCATTTTTGTTAGCTATGACAATCTCTTGCTTAACCGCCTCACCATTCTCACCCTTGATATAAACAGCTGGTGTTTCATCATTAATGAGATAATCACCGGGAATCACGATGGCATGATCATAAGCCTGGCCAACGAATTCTACTTTCACAGACATATTCTGTAGGAAACGATCAGTTTTTTCGTTAATCTTCACTTTTATTCGAACAGTACCTGAGTCCTTGTCAACCTCTGGACTGATACTCTCTACAATTCCCTTCACTACATCATCCGGATAAGCTTCCGTAGTAATTTGGGCTTCTTTACCTACCGCAACATAGTTCAAATATTTTTCATCTATATCAACTACAGCGTATTTATGATTGTCAGATGCAATTTTCATGATGACTTCTCCAGCCTGAACAAAAGTTCCAGGTTCGACTAAACGCTCAATGACAATTCCATCAATCGGTGCTTTAACTGTATATTTATCTAATAGTAATTTTTGCTTATTAACTTTGGCAGCAGCTGCCTCTATCGAAGCTTTTAGCTCTTGGTCAGCAAGCACAGGTGAATGTAACGATTCTAACTTTTTACGAGCAGATTGAATTTTTAATTCAAGTGCAGCCAGCTGATTGTTTACATTCGTTAAATCTTTAGAAGGTAGTGCCCCAGCCTCCACAAGAGTTTTTGTTTCTGCTATTTTTGTTTTCAATTGAGACTGTTCTAGCTTAAGTGACGCAATTTCATTCTCTTGTAATACTCGTTGGTCGTTAATGGCTTGCCCATTTTGAGAATAAGATTCCATATAATCTTCGTATCTAGCTTTTGCTACATTGCTGTTTGTTTGAACCTCCTCGAGTTCTACACGTGCTTGGCGGTCATCAATCTTAGCTACTACATCCCCTGCCTTGATTTTGTCACCCGCTTCACTATAAATATCGCTAAGAGTTCCACTAACCTCTGCTTTAATTTCAACCTCTTCATCATACTCAACAGACCCAACACTACTAATCATTTCCTTATAGGTAGTGTCTGCAACTTCATAGCCGCTGACGTCAATTGATTTAGTTTGGTTTTGTAGGAACATAAAGATAATTGCTATAAAGACGACTATACTAATAGCAATAGACAATTTCTTCTTCAATCCGAATCCCCCTACCCATATTCAAATCTAGACGGTAAAATTTCAAAAAGATGTATGAATAACACCCTAGTTATTATTGTTCTTCCATATTTTATTTTATCATTTGCAGGGATATAACCGAACTTTAAATATTACCAACTATGAAGGAGAATTCCATAAAAATTGTAAAAAAGCCGCATCTATTTATGATACGGCTTACTGTGACAACCACTCTACTATTAATGCTTTTGAATAAACACTACTTTTAAATAGTTTCCTTCTTTAAATTGCTTTATTGTTGCAAAGTCAGAAGGAAGGGAAAACTCCTCTTTTATACTATATTTTACGTTTGATTCCTTAAATGCCTGGTCAATAAACACTTTGAATTTTTTCATATCAAAATTGGCACAATTTGTTGAAGCGACAATGATCCCATTTTTTTCAGTGATAAGAATCGCTTCTTTTAGTAGATCTTTATAGTCTTTAGCTGCACTAAAGGTATACTTTTTAGACCTAGCAAAACTAGGGGGATCAAGAATAACTAGGTCAAACATTTTCTTTTTCCTTACAGCATATTTAAAGTATTGAAATACATCCTCCACAATAATATCATTGGCCTCAGGATCTATTCCATTGATACTAAACTGTTCCTTTGTTTTGCCCAGACTACGATTCGCAAGATCCACACTCGTTGTCTTAATGGCTCCACCTAATGCAGCGAAAACAGAAAATATGCCTGTATATGAAAATGTGTTTAATACTGTTTTACCTTTTGCATACTTATCAAGAATGGTTTTTCTCACATCGCGCTGGTCAAGGAATACGCCAACCATCGCCCCCTCATTTAAGTATACGGCTACGTTAACACCATTTTCTTTGACTATTAACGGAAACTGACCTCTATTTCCATCTACAAATCCATCTTCTTCGATATATTTCCCACCAGTGTCATAGCGCTTTTTCTGGTAAATGCCCTCATATTCTACTAAATGTCTTAGTGAATCAATGACGTAATCATAAAATGCAAAGATTCCTTCACTATACCAATTAATTACATAATACCCATTAAAATAATCAATCGTTAATCCGCCAATTCCGTCTCCTTCAGCGTTAAAGACCCGAAAGGCATTTGTCTCTGTACTATTAAATAATTCTTTTCTCTTTTCTAAAGCAGTTTTTATTTTTCCTTCAAAAAATGATTGATCAATCTTTTCATCTTTCCTTTGAGTGAGAATCCAGCCATAGCCTTTATTTTGTTTCCCGTAGTAACCTTTTCCAATAAATTGGTTCTTTTCATCTACAAGCTGAACCAGCATTCCCTCTTTTGTTAAGCTATCCATGTTATGAATTGCTTCTTTAAGAATAAGGGGATAACCAGCTTGATAGGATTTCACAAATTTCGACTTTACCTTTACTATACCTTCTGTCTGCATATACACCATCCATATTTAAATACTATTTTTTACATAAAATTATTAGTTACGTTCGCTCATCTTATCTAATCATATTTTTGACAAGTCCACAATGAGCGATACTTAAAGAGGTTTTTATTGCAATTTACTATTTAAGCGAATTTTGTTCGTCTATTTATCAACTCATTCCAATCAGACCAAATTTGAACATTCTGTGGCAAGAGGAGATTTTTTTTTTTTTGACTTTTAAGGTTACCCATTATACTTGTCACTACTCTTTAGAAATCCTTTTGTTAAAATTATTGTAGTGTAAGAAGTAAGGCACACATAAAAAAAGTAAGGAAATGGGGTCTTTTCTTTGAATCTTCCACAATTGAAGATAGGTCATATGTTACCAAGGTTTCCAATTATGCAGGGTGGTATGGGGGTTGGGATTTCTTTAAGTGGGCTCGCCTCTGCTGTTGCGAATGCTGGGGGAATTGGAATTATATCAGGAACTGGGATTACCGTCGATGAAATGAGATCACATATAAGGAAGGCGAAGGACAGTATTAAGGGTTCCGGCTATATTGGGGTAAATGTTCTTTTTGCCATGAATGACTTTGCTGAAAAAATGAAAGCAGCTATTGATGAAAAGGTTGATTTCATTATATCAGGTGCTGGGATTTCGAGAGATATGTATGCTTGGGGAAAAGAATCCGGCATACCCGTTATTTCAATAGTGTCATCTGCGAAGCTCGCTAGGTTGTCAGAGCGCCTTGGTGCATCAGCCGTTGTTGTAGAAGGACATGAGGCCGGTGGACATCTTGGTACAGAGAGACCCTTATTTGATATTTTACCTGAAGTGGTTGAATCTGTTAATATTCCGGTTATTGCTGCTGGAGGAATTATGACTGGGGAAGATCTTGCAAAAGCTTTACGTGCGGGAGCGTCTGGGGTACAGATAGGAACTAGGTTCGTTGCAAGTGAAGAATGTGATGCACCTTTATCATTTAAAGAAAAATATGTAAATGCCAAACAGGAAGACACCATTTTGGTAAAAACGACGGTTGGCCTTCAGGGTCGTGCAATTAAGAACCAGTTTACTGAACTTATTTCTGATGATAAAAAGGTGAAAATTAAAAATTGCCTAGACTGCCTAAAAAATTGTTCTTATCGTTTTTGTACGCTGGATTCTTTGATAACATCTTTGAATGGAGATTGCGAAAATGGTCTTGTTTTTGCCGGAGCAAGAGTACATGAAATCAAAGAAATCTTACCAGTTAAAACAATCATCCACAATATTATGAATGAATATGAAGCTTGTATATGAATTTGAAAGGTGCCTGCCCCTATGCGTAAATGCAATTCGGGCAGGCACCTTTTTATTTTAGGTAAACCTCATTTACCTATGATACGGTTCACCATGCCTGCTATACCAACGTTTTTTTATCAACTACTATTATTTGAACAACACCAGGACCATCACTCATTAATGATTATTCTTCTTCTCGTAACAGAAGGGCTTCCTTCGCCATAACCGCAAGTTCAATTGTTTCAAGGGTTTTGCAATAATTATTTAAAATCTCTCCATTCAAACTGTCTTCTTTCTGAAGATAATCTAGAACATGCCAATCCCTAAACCAATCTCCACTTTTCTCATCTTCATGGGGAATATTCTTCTGCCAGGCGTATTTTAAGGGTGGACTGTACAACCGATTAGCGCCCTTTCTTAAACTGCAATTCTTGATCCGGCGTTTATAGAGAGATCGAGGGAAAGATTCATTTACATCATTAAACAAATCAGGCCAATAATCTTTCCGAGAACCGGTGTGAGGACATTTATATGCCCATTTTAAGATCCCCTCCAGTATCCCTTCACGCTGAAAAAGTAGGGAATACAAATTTTTCCCGAATAAAATTCTTTCGTGGAGTGAAGTGAAATGCCTTGCCGTGGCGCCAACAAGTGAGGTTTTCTTCATTTCTTCCCCTGCATAGTAGGGAAAAAGAATGTTATTCAGTCGTAAAAAATCATACATTTTGAAGCCGACCGTATCGGTTACAGTTCTTTTGAAATGATGATCTTGAATCAATCTTTTTTCCAAATAGCTTTGTTCATTTATCACCATCGCTATCGCTATCGAATAACTATCCCCACTGCGCCAAAAATAACGCCACATCGTCTCCATAAAGGTAGAAGTGTAAAGGAAAGGTAAAAGGTGGAACATTTCTTTACCTCCCCTCACACTCAGATCATAAACTGAAAATTGAGGATATACGTCTTGAAAAATCAACCAACTTCCGCGTTCCAAAAAAGAATAAAAAGCCTCCTGATCTCTTTCAGGTAGAAGTTTTGTCAGCAGGTCCCCTTTTAAATCCGTCATGTTCCAACCGACGTTTCGTGATATCATATGTCCAAGAAGGGCCCAATGTATTTCTGGATACTGAATGTAAAAATCAAAATAAGCTTGCGTCCGTGTTACATTGTTTTGGTTAAGTCGTCTCGTCTGTTCTCTTATAAGATGAATACATTGTTTATCATATTCTGATAAAGACGGCAAAAGGCAATCAGACTTTTTTTTCATCATTATCTTCATCTTTTTTTTCAATTCTTTTTTTACATCTAATAAAGAGTCCAGCAAGACGGCATCATCCTTTTCAAATTACATTTTCCTAATCCTCCCTATCAAAGGAGCATATTCAACTTGCTCAGGGAATATGAATTTTTAAAAAAGGATGTTTTGGGGAGAGGGTTGGTAAAATGAGGAATCAGGTATATGAGGAAATGAACAGAATCGCCAATCAGTTCGTCCAAGACCAAGCTGAGGATGGGGCCTGGCATTATCCTTTTGAGACCGGGATCGCATCGGACTGCAGTATGATTATCTTATTACGGACATTGGAGATAAATGACGAAGAGTTCATAAAGCAATTGGCGCAGCGTATTGCCGGGAAACAGCAGGAAGATGGCTCTTGGAAGCTATTTCATGATCAGGATAAAGGAAATCTAACATCCACTGTGGAAGCGTATTATGCTCTCCTTTATTCTGGTTATCGAGACCCAAAAGGCCCGGAACTCCAAGCAGCACGAAGGTTTATTTTGGCCAACGGAGGGGCCACGGAAGTCCATATGTTTTTGAAAATCTTGTTGGCCCTAACAGGACAATGTGCATGGCCGCACTTCCCCATTAATATCGAAGTGATGCTTCTACCAGACTCCTTTCCAATCAATCTTTTTGATCTCTCCGTGTATGGAAGAGCCAACATCATCCCTTTTTTAATCCTCGCTAATACAAATTTTCGTAGGAGAACGCCAAGATCACCCGATCTGTCCGATTTGTTTCAAAACAGAGAGGTTCGATTTTTTACAGAGGATCAAGAAGAAGAGGTCCGCTCAGTGTTCAAATTAATTAAACAGGGAATTCAGGCCCTGAAATACCATGGAAACCTTCGCGAATTGACCTTATACCGCGCAGAAAAATATATGCTGGATCGGATTGAACCGGACGGCACCTTTTTTAATTATTTCAGCTCAACCCTTCTAATGATTTTTGCCTTACTGGCGAGGGGGTATTCAAATACACATCCGGTGATTACTCGTGCATTGCAAGGTTTAAAAGCGATGACCTGTCGGATTGACGGAGAACTTCACTGCCAGTACACAACGGCTACGGTCTGGAATACGACATTAATCAATTATGCTCTCCAAGAAGCCGGAGCTCCCTATTCATCTAACACAATTCAAAAAGCAAATCATTATATTCTATCCCGTCAGCATCTCAGATACGGAGATTGGGTCATTCATGAACCGAACCTGTTGCCGGGAGGTTGGGGATTTGCAGACATGAACACAATCCACCCTGATATTGACGACACAACAGCTGCACTCCGGGCGATACGTACTTTGGCATTAAAGCAAGTTAAGTACCGTCAAGCATGGGATCGTGGAGTAAACTGGCTCATCTCCATGCAAAACAATGACGGTGGTTGGGCGGCCTTCGAAAAGAATGTGGATAAAAAAATATTGAACTTGTTACCGATAGACGGGGGAAAAGATTTATTAATTGATCCCTCGACAGTTGATTTAACAGGAAGGACTTTAGAGTTCTTTGGTAACTATACAAATTTGGATCAACACCATCCTATGGTGAAACGAGGGATTCGTTTGCTGTTGAAGCATCAAAATTCAGATGGTTCCTGGGTCGGGCGTTGGGGCGTGTATATTTATGGCACATGGGCGGCTGTAACAGGAATGATTGCGGTTGGGGTTTCTGCAAGTCATCCAGCTATTCAAAAGGCTCTAACTTGGTTGCGGAAAATTCAAAATCCCGACGGCGGGTGGGGAGAATCGTGTAAAAGTGATATTAAAAATTGTTATGTGCCGTTGGGCGAAAGTACCCGCACACATACCGCTTGGGCCCTTGACACACTCATCTGTGCTGCAACTAGTGTAACTCCTGAAATAGAAAACGGTGTAGCTTTTTTAGTGGATAAAAAAGAAAAGGATTGGACCACGACCTACCCAAAAGGGAGGGGAATGGCAGGATCCTTTTATATTAATTATCATTGTTATGAATATGTTTTTCCATTGATTTCCCTGGCTCATTATCAAAAATTAGCTGGCGGGCAGCTTCTAACGGGATTATCACACAAGGATGCTAATTAAGGTTGGGTATATTCAAAAAATCTCTTGAGTAACCTTATCATACTTTTATATCCTGTCCCATAATATATAAACAAATGACTGCAGACAGCAGGTCTTGAAGAAAACAAAATCGTATCAACTAAAAGGAGGCAGACAAAAGATGCTAGGGGCGCTCCACCAATTTTTAGATCTTAAAACATTAATTTGGTTGTTTCCTATCATATTTATTTTCCATGACTTAGAAGAGATCATAATCATTGAATCTTCCATGAATGCAAACAAAAACAATTATCCGAAAACTAAATTCGTCAAACTAACATTTAGAATGAGGGAGAAACTAGGTTCAACTGCTGCCCAGCTTGCTGTTTCGGCTGCATGGATTTTACTGTTTATCTCATTCACTGCATTGATGACCGCCCATTATTCATTTAATGGAGGGAACTTTCTTTTATTTACAGCTATTCTTAATTTATTTGTTTTGCAGGCATTCATGCATGTTATTCAATCTATCATGTTTAGGGGCTACACGCCTGGCATCCTAACGTCACTGTTCCTCCTTATCCCTTACTGCCTCCTAACCTATTATTCTTTAGCTGACTATGAACAGCTGGACTGGCAGTTGATATTCACCAGTCTCCCGGTTAGTCTGATCTTCATCCCGATTTTTCTAGTTGGCAATCTTTTAGGCCGTTATTTTATTCGATAACTGGTAAATCCAAAACGACTGTGAAATGAATATTACCTGTCAATTTGATGGAAAAAAGCAATTTATTTATCAGTTTTATTCTGAGAATATACAATTATTTTTCGTAAAAATGTCTAAAAGCTTCTTCAAGATTTATATTCGCACGCTCCCACACCTTATCAGCAGACAAGATATCAGTTCCTTGAGCGCGAACCAAATCAAACTGGCTAAAACCCATGATATTAGTAAACATCTCTTTTAGATAATTTGGGGCAAAATCTAATGCAGTATAACGGTCGTTATTAGTATAGACACCACCTGAAGCTTGCAGTAGAAGCAATCGATAGTCATCAGTCATCAGTCCCACAGAGCCAGATTCTGTGTATTTAAACGTTTCACGAGCGATGAGGATGTTATCCATGTAGTCTTTTAGTCGAGATGTAATGTTAAAGTTATGCAGCGGCGTTGAAATTACGATACGATGATTGTCCTTGAATTGTGTCAATAATGCAGCAGACTGTTTGGCAATCTCTGCTTCAGTTGGATTTAGTGCTATGTCAGACTGTTGTTTTTTCCAAATAGCAAGTAATCCATCTGTTTCAATTCTTGGAATATCCAAATCATAAAGATTAATAATTGTCAGTTCATTGTCTGGGAATTCATTCTTATACTTTTCAATAAATTTATCTTGCAATTGAACAGAAAAGTGATTGTGGTTTGTAAAATCAGGATGTGCGTTAATAAGTAAAGTTTTCATATAAAATCTCCTTTGTTTTTGATAATCTAAGTATACTGTTAAAAGGTGACAAGATTAGACACCATTAAACAAAGGTGGCGAAAAAAATGAAAAAAGCAGAACGACTCAATCAAGAACTTATCTTTTTGAGCAATAAGCACGAATTTCAATTAAAAGACTTGATGGAAGAGTTTCATATTTCTAAACGAACGGCACTAAGAGATATTGAAGAATTGGCTAGGATGGGTTTACCTTATTATACTGAAAGTGGCAGATATGGAGGTTATAAATTGATTAACCAAACCTTGCTACCTCCAGTTTATTTCAACAATGATGAGATTCGAGCTATTTTTTTCGCATTGAACGCCCTAAACATTCTCTCAAGCACACCTTTTGAAAAATCATATACACATATCCGACAAAAATTATTTGCTACTTTACCTAAGAGCCAGCAAGACTATCTTGATAGAATGCTTGAGGTGGTTCGGTATTACGGTGTTGCTCCAATTAATCCGCCAGAATATCTTGCACTTATCTTAACTGCTATTATGGAAGAAAAAATTGTTCGAATGATATATTCTCAATATGAAACAATCAAAATTGATCTTCAGGTCTATGAATTGTTTTATCGCAATGGCATTTGGTTTTGTAGTGCTTATGAGGTAAATCAAGGAATGTGGGGAACATATCGCTGTGATTATATGTCAGAGTGCGAAATTCTTGAAGAAATTGAACATACCTACTCACTTAAAGAACTGAAGAATTTTCATGAGGAGCACGAAAAAAATTATCATAATATTCCTTTTTGCGCTCAATTAACTTCGTTTGGAAAAGAGCTATTTTTAAAGCATCATTATCCAAATATGGTGCTAGAAGAGAAAAATGGTATCTCTTATCTGACTGGTGGCTATAATGAAACTGAACTCGACTATATGACGCATTATCTTTGTTCATATGGAAAACATGTAAAGATTGAATTTCCAGAACAGCTCAAGGAAAGTTATCTCCAACAACTTGAAGAAATAAAGTCACAATATCTGTGATAATTTTCTATCATTGTGCAATGACGATAATGGTTTTTCTATAATTAAACACAGGGACGGATCTACTGTATCATAATAATGAAACATGAGATCCGTCCCCGTGTTTTTAAATGTAGTTTGAGGAGGGCAATAAAATATATTGAGGCAATACTAGTGAGCAGCTATTTTATGTAAAAAAACCGCAGCTACTTATGATACGGTTCACCGCACCTACCTAAGAGGCGATTTTTCTTATCATCATTATTTGCTTCACATGAAACAAGCTAACGAAGTTATATTGTCCATTCACTCATTACTATGTTTAGGCAAACGGGCAGTGCCTGTAACAGTTAGTATTTGGATTGCCTTCCGTCCGCCCTTCGGCAAATTCCGGATGGTGACGGCATACTATAAATATGCCCAGAGTGTGAGCACTGCAAGCGGGATGAGCCATGTAACGATTAAGGAGCGTTTTTTAGCTTTAGTGATAATGCCTTCATTTACAGTTTGGGCTCCCAGATTCCTTGTGAATGGGTGGGTAATAAAGGTTTTCCAGTCCCCTTCTTGTAATTTATAACCTGCAAACAGAATAAACAGGAGCACAATGAATTTTACCTTTGAAGGAATAATTGTCATGCCGTAGAAAGATACGAACAAGAAGTATAGATACAGCTTCAATTGTCTCCCTTTGCGAATATACCATTTCCAGTACATTTCAGTCAGAACTTTTTCAGGGGACCGCTCAGAAAAAATAGGTCTAGAATTTTTATTTAAGAATGGGTATTTTCGCACCTTCTGAATGCCTTCGATTTCTCCAGACTGCCTCATAAACAGGGCTACCCATTTCCATTTCTCGTTCCGTTCTCGTTCCGCTTCAGCGTGAAAGAATCTTAATGGACGGTTTTCTTTTTTTAGAAAAATTATCACCATTACTAAAATAAACACGGTGATGAAAATAAAGATAAGATACTTGCCGAATAAAGAATAAAAGCCTGTGCTATAAAAAGCGAATGCCATAATGGCAAAAGCCCTATACCACCACCTTAACCCCCGCAGTGAAAACCACCTCGATGCCAGATTGATAAAGAGGCTCCAAATAACCACATAAAAATAAATAATAGTGACGAAATAAGCTGAGAGATGATATCCTAATTTTAAAATAGGCAATATGTAGAGAATGAGCACGGCTATTTCCATACTAGTTTTTAAAACGTTAAACCATTTTCCGGCTTGAATAAGTGTTTGACAGTATTTGAGATTCTGAATGACAAATAGCTCATCTGCCCGTTCAATATAGGTTCTTACGGAAGAAATTTGATAAGAAAAAAACAAACATATTCCAAGCAAACTCGCAGGGATAATAGATGTCCATGCCGGGGGAGCTTGCCAAAGCTGATAATCAAACACAGCTAGCGCAATGATAGCCGGGACCAAAATATACATGAAAACCGTCCAATCTATTACCATCCCGAATGCCCGCATCTGAAATTTGGCCTCCCGGATACCTCTTCCTATGTACTCATTCCAACCCATGTTGAAGATCCCCATCAATTAGATAATTAAAACAATCTAGCAAATTTCCACCGGGTAACTGACACTTTGCTTGTAGTTCAACCAGCGACCCTTGCGTAAACATCGTTCCCTTTGCAAGCAGAATAAACTTGTTGCAGATCTTCTCAGCCGTATCCAAAACATGTGTACACATGAGAATACCCATCCCTTTTGACCGTTCGGCATCAATCATCTGTATTAATAGTTTGGTAGCACGGGGATCTAGCCCAATGAAAGGTTCATCTATGATTAATAGCCCAGGAGAGGGAAGCAACGCCAGAATAATCATGACTTTTTGTTGTGTTCCTTTCGATAAGCTTTGCGGCAACTGATGAATAAACTTCTCAATACGAAAGGTTTCCACCAATTCCTTCGCTCTTTCCTTCCAGTTTGGTATTTCCCTCATGACTCCGCAATATTCAATCTGTTCCCAAACTGAAAGCTCATCATAAAAAACTGGCCTTTCGGGTACATATCCATATGTTTCATTCTTCGGTTGAATAGTAATACTACCCTCCATCCATGGAAGTTGCCCAAGTATAGCCTTAATCGTTGTACTTTTGCCAGCACCATTTTCCCCTATCAACCCAACAAGTTCGCCCGCTTCTACCGTAAAGGAGATATCCTTAATAACACTATCATCTGCGCTATACCCTGCCTTTTGCAGTCTAACTGTTAACATTTCCATTAATCCATCGTTCACCTCTTCAAGTTTCCTATATGAACAATGATAGCACTAAAACCATATATTGGTAACAGGGCGTTTAATAATATTCAAATACCACTATATGTAAAAAGGCTGATCACGTCTGTTTATTATTTTTCATAATGTCCCCATTTTGTACCGGCTCCTCTTCCCATAATCTTTACACCATCTGATTCTAGTTCCTGTATTAAACGTTGTACGATTCATCCCCGTTAACTACCTTTATTTTTTATCTCTATCGTTATTGAAATTTTTCCTAAAGGCTATTCAACTTGCAACAGTAGCAGTAAAGTGATGAAAATGGGGATTTTAATCCGCTGTTGACACCCCGTCTTGTAACACCTACATCTTTCTCAATTTTATACATGATTCATGTCCATTTACATATCGTTGAACTAATTGAATTCGTTGTTCAACAGTTAATTTTGCCATAAAAAACCCCCTTAAAAGTTAGATTGATATCTAAAATTTAAGGGGCAGTTCATTCACAGTATGATGTTTTTGAAAACTTCCTTAATTAGAATACACCATATTATTATTCATCAAGTAAGGCAATCTCATCATATGGGAAGTCCATGCTTGTACTAGCGGATTCATATAATCTGGTGAAGTAAAGCCGCCTAACCCTATATTGGAATGTGCCCCAGGCGGATTTAATTTTGCTACTTCCGCCTCATACTTCTTAATATCTTCAGCAGAAATCTTTTCCACTTGTTCGGCTTTATAAAGCTCAATCATATCAGCTTTGTATGGCTCAATACTGTCGGCTTGGAAATAGTCAATATCATCGGCCTGGAAGAATTCGATATCGTCCGCTTGGAAATGATCGATATTGTCTGCTTTAAAAGAACCAATTGGCTCAGCCTTGAATACATCAACCTCATGAGCTTTATAGACGTCTAATTCATCTGCTTTAAAGGTTGGGATAGTATTAGCTTGATAAACGTCGATTGGTTTTCCGTAGTTAAAATCTAACAAATAAGCAGCTTTATTAGGATACATAATCGAGCACATGCCATCTGGTTTGCCATTGACAAATCGACCAATGACCTTGGTTTTATCAGGATAGGTGACAACCCCAATCGCGATGAAGTTATTGGCATTCACCTTCACCTCGCCGTCAAATTTAATATTGTTCCCGAAAGTAACAGTCACATCTCCAAACGGATACCCTTTTGTATCAAAGTCACCAATGTATGTAATTTCTGGTGTCTTTGTTGGTGCTGTCTTTACAGGTGTTTCCTTTGCTGGTGTAAATTCAAAATACGTTGTTCCTGTAGTACCGGTTTGTTCATCCTTCCATGTTCCACTTACTCGGTTATTTCCACCGATTTCCATTGTCACTTTGACATTCATTTGTTTTACTTCATTATTTTGATAGCGTGCTGTTTGTGTGAAGATAATCTGATCTCCAGAAATATAGCCGACTAAATCATCAATAACGTTAAAGCCTACCCATTCTATTTTTCCTTTAAATTCACCATTTTGTTGGAAGTTTGTAAATGTAATGCTGTATTTTGCAGATAAGTCGTCCTGTGATGATACGCCATTGTATTTGTTGTCGCTACTTACAATATCTCTTACTGTAAGCCCACTTTCATTTTTAACCTCTGGTGCTTGATAACTTGTTGCTTGCTGTGTGTTGGCACCATTAGCTGTAATTGTAATCTTATTTGTCTTTGGATTGAAGTCTACCTTCTGCTTCAGATTTTCACTGATAAACCGAAGGGGAACCATCGTTCTGCTTTTACTTGACATCGCAGGAACATCCAGTTTAACTGTATGATTATTGACCTTTGCTTCCGTCTTTCCAAGCCATAGGTCAATGTTTGTTCCGTCAAGAGTAACGGTTATTTTATTTTCACTTTCCGTCCAGCCGACCTTTGCTCCAAGTGATTCACTAATGAATCGAAGCGGCACCATTGTTCGACCGTCTTTTTGAAATGGGCTTACATCCAGTCTTTGTTCTTTGGTATTAACTAAGACGACAGGGTTATTAATCCATAATGCAGTTACGTTAGCAGGTTCTTCACTTTTAAATATTTCTAAGTCTTCAGCATACGCCTGTTGTGAAAGAACTAGCATGAATAAAAAAACGAAACTAATTAGTTTTACTATACGCTTGTGGAATTTTCGTTTCACATCCACACCTCCAAATTTGATATAATATCAGCTAAATTCTATCATAAAATTTCCAATATTCAATTAACACAACTATCTTTTTAATGACAAAATAAGATCAAAAAATGCAGAAAAAGGAAGTATACACTTTCCTCTTTCAGTAATATGAATTCGGAGGGTAATTACTTCCTTTCGTTCATGGACCTTAATGTAAAAAAAAACCGCATTTATTTATGATACGGTTCACCGCGATGTATATAAATGAGGTTACTCCACTCCCATCAAATTTCCCAACTAATTTATTTGATATTACTATTGATAATTCTGATCTTCTATACAGCTTTAAAATTATTCTCTAAATAAGAATCTTTCATAACATACGATATTACTTTAAGAATAATTTCGTTTGATTAACCTGCCATACGCCATGCTGCTTTAAGCGAATTAGCTTATCAAAAGATACAAAATATAAATTTTAGCCATATTGAGAGAATCGCTGATACTTTAGAAAAAGATGCTATTAGAGAAATAATTGTTCTAATAGAAATCTAAGTAAAAATCAAAGTTGCCCCCATAATAGAGGCGACTTTGATTTTTACTTAGATTTTCCCATTTGTCTTTAATAGAGCAGCTAATTGTCTTTCCTCAATAACTCCTATAGGCCACCCTAAATGGTCCTGTAACTTCTTTATATAATTCATTAAATTTTCAGAGCATTTCTTCGCTGTAATAAAAATTACAACACATTTTTTGAATTCAATAAATGGTCTAACAATTTGATATGATATTTCAACGGGTACCGATTTACTCTTTATTTCTTTTCCACTCTTGAAAGGCATACATAAAAATAATCGCTTTCCTCTATAACGTGTCTTAACTTCCATATCAGAAATCTCAAAAACGCCATGTGGCTTTTTAGATTCCCTTAACAGTTCTGCTGAATCCGCCCCTAAAATAACTTCTGCTACTTTAGTTCTTAGCTCTTGGTCACCTAAGGATTGTAATGTGGTCAAATCCTCTTCAGTTACGTCTACAGATCCAACTAACGAATACTTTTTAAAGGTGGACATCATATAATCTACTATATCAATTGATTCGAAAGGTTCCACCAAATTAAGTTCAATCAGGTCTTTCTCCTCGTTATAGACTAAATAATCACCAATAACTCTCAATAATAAAACTTTTTGAAGGTCATTCATGTAGTCTACTTTTTCAATAATATCTTCAATTATCAGTTCAAATTTTTCACTAAATAATTCTTTATCTATTACAAATAAGCTTGTTAGCACCCTCAATTTTTGCTCATTATTTAATGAATCAATATCTTCTAAAGAAACTTCAAGTTTATACCCTTGATTATTTAGTTCAGAATACAAATACTTTTGTCCCTCGTTGAAAAGTTGTAATTGTAGGTTTCCACTTAATAGGTTATTTATTTTTTCATTTTGACCGTACGATAAAAGCAAAGAATGTAATTTTCTTAATTGTTCTTTCACCAAATCATTATATTTACTATCTCCACATTGTAAATAACGAATTAAAGTTTGATGTATATTACAAATATTATATAAACCAGGTATATAAAGCTCTTCCTCTTCTTTATTTATTATAAATTCTAGTGCCCATATAAACCTTTCTATCCGAGTGAAAAAACAATTATCTAAAGAAGTTCCCAAAATTGTAAACCTTTTTTCGACGGCTAACACTTTTAACAGCATGGCCATTGTATCTAAATTGGTTTTCATTAACACTATTTGCTGTTGATGTAAATCATTATCTTTAACATTACGATAAGCGTAATAAAAGCTTGAAAAATAATAGAGCGCCTCATCATCATAAAGTAAATGAAATGCTTTTATGAATGCTCTCTCCATTAGGACTCTTTCATGAGCCATAATATATTCAGCATTGAAGAGCCTACTAAACGAAATTGCTGCTTCTCCGATTAATTGCTTTTTCTTCATATTTAGATCTCTATTATCCGTATTATCTAGGATTAACTGATGAACCTCTTTAGCAAGTTTAGGTAATATCTCCTTTATTTCTTGAATCATATAAAATTGCCCCTTTTAGAATTTGCTTAGCGAAAATACTATTCCCTTTTTGAAATCTTTCAAATTCCTCTAACGTAATACAAATGGGATCTATTACAAGCTCTGAAACAATGCACCCTTTTACCAAATTTCTCCTCTTATGCATAAACATATCATCAAAGTCATCCGAAACAATTAATAAATCAATATCATTTCTTTGCATAATAGAGGTCTCGCCAAATTCTATAATTAAATCAATCTTATATAAATTAGTCAAATTGGAAAAGTTCATCACTTTAAATTAACTCCATTCCTAAACTCTCCACATTAATCAAATTTGAGTTACAGGCTTTTATACTTTTACTAGCAAATGCTTGACACATATAGTACAAGTGAATAGGCGACCTTTTATTATTTTTAGGATATAGATTTTTTTCAGTTTTCAATTTCTATTAAGTCCATTAATATGAAGAGCAACTTCTTCCATTAAATTTCCCTCTAAATCAACTCTGTGTAATCTTAAATGAACTTATTGTTATTACCTCTCCAGTTCTTACGTAGATAATCTTTAAACTTATATCCTTCAATGTCCAGTTCGCCTACATGGTCTGTTACGATGACTTGTGGTTTAAAATGAGCTGTTTTTTCAATCAAATCAATTTCTTCTAGGATTGTTTTATAAATTTGCTCCACTTTTTGGACATCGTTCGACTTTTCTATTGCATCAACAAACATTTTCTCAGGGAAATAAACCTGGCTTGGTTGGTCAAGGAATAGAATTGACGGTATAGCTGATTTTTTCTGTACTGCAAAAAAGTGAAGGAAACTTAGAAATAGACTTACATGACAAGCGAGCCAATTAGCTCCACTCCCCATTTCACTGAGATATACTCTAGCCTTACTTTCCTTATCATGATGATACAAATCAAAGGTTTCTAATAAGAAATTCATATCAGCTGGCCTAAACTCTTCTTCATAATCCAACTTTTCAATAACTCTACTGATATTTTTTTTAAAAAATGTTTCTGCTTGTGAGTAATATGATTTTAAATTGTAGCCATCGATGTGTCTTTTAAGTTCATTAACCCGAACATCCGATTCATCATCACTTTTACGAAGATTAACAAGCTGCTCTTCAATTCTTTTGCACTCTATATCAATTACAGCCCTTGCATATACAACCTCATTATCCAGCTGCTTTGTTTTCTTCCATCTATCCGTAATTGCTTCAATTCTACTAATTTCATTCCCAAGTCTTCTAATTTCATCGTTTATCTTTTCTTTTTTAATATTCAAATTATGAATTTGTAAATGAAATTCATTTCCTTGGCCTTTAACACTAGCAAGTTCTTCAACGAGCCACCTTCTTGATTCATTTATTGAAATAATTTTATGTGACAGAGTTTTAACCCCTTGACCGCATAATGGACAGTCATATGAATCATTATCATGAAGAGAATGATTTAATATAGCTTTAAGAGACTTTAAATTAGAAGAATAGGTTTGTCCGTACCCTTGACTTAGCTCTAAATTACTTATGCTCATTTCAATATCATATCTCTTCTGCTTCAGTTCTTCACGTTGGATTTTCAATTTTTCGTATCTACGTTCCATTTCTTCAGATAAATAACTTTCTCTTGTAAAGTCAGGTAGACTCTTTCTTAAACTTAGCAATTTATTTAAGGATAAATTATCATCCAAAGTCTTGCCGACCAGCATATAATAACGTTTAAATGTATCCAGCAAATCTCTTCTGATTTTCTCAGTTGATTTACTATACGATTCTTGTAATTTTTCATTACGCTTCTGTTGTTTTAATAGTTCATCTAGCTCTAATCGATAATTATAATATAGCTGATCTACCCACCCAGCAAAGACTGGGAACTGCTTAATTGTTTGCTCCCGCTTTTGAGAATCCTCAAATCTGTAGAAAATGGCAAATTTACTTGCTACTAAATTTTGATGTTGAAACATATAAGAAGTCATATTTCTTACTGTTGGTCTTGGTTCATTTTTTATTGCATCAATGTTTTCAGTTGAATTAGATACTGCGATACCAAACTCTTTTCCTAGTTCAATTATTCCTTGCTTCAAATTCAATTCATACTCTTCAGTGAATAGTTCCATTGATAATTCTTTTGGTATTATATCTTGGGAAGTGCGATACAAATACATTTTCCTATTACCTTCATCATCAAATTGCTTCCGAGCTACAATTAAATGATACTTCGGGAATTTAAGAATAAGCGCAAATAGTTGTCCGAATTTTGTTACTTCACCTTTTGGAATAGTTGATTTTGAACTTCCAAGACAATAATCAATTATCTCTAACAATGCACTTTTACCGCTTTTAGACTCTCCAGTTATTACATTCAACCCATCAGTTAAATCAACATGCCTTTTCTCGCCTTCCTTATTAAAGGTGAGAATGGATTTAATATAAACATTCATAGAAGAGTTACCCCCAGCAGACGATATACATTTGAGACTTCCATTTTCGAACATAGTAATCCTAAGTAGCGAGCTGCTCTAATAAAGTCCCTAACGTTTTTATTCAGAATTTCTCTATAATCAATCTTTTGAGAAAGCTCAATCATCCCATTAGAATTCAATCGCACTCTTCCTTCATTTGCAGCTACGATAAAGGACTGATTCGTCAAAGTATAAAAATAAAATAATCTCTCTTGAAGACCACCTAATGCAGCAGCCTTTTCTACATCATCTACAAACAAAGTTCTTAAAGAACTTCTACTCTGTGCTGTTATTAATAAATTTCGAGATGGACGATAGTAAATAATTGGTAATACGATATATATTAAGTTAAAAGGAACAGCTGATTTTTCATAACCTGAAATAAATGCATGAATGATTCTGCTCATGAAAAATGGATTTAGGGTAATGTTCTGAATATGGTCAACATATTCGTATTTCTCTTCTGTCATTTCCTCAAAACGTTCCATGAAAATCCCCTTTCCTCAACCAATTTATGGATGATTCCTCTCTGAAAAAATGGTCGATTAGGTTTAACTGAATAGTAACCATTGGCTGGCATTTCCATCGCTTTATCATACAGCTTTTTTGATTTATAGATAATATCTTCTGGATCTTTATCATCACATTCATCTTGAAAAGAAGTTTTGAACTCAACTAATGAATCCTTTATGTCGTTTTGAAATTCACCCAAATCCACATTAAAAGTTGGATTATCTATGGAAGAATAGAAAATTGCTTGTTGCGCCCTCCAGTAATTTGAAATTGCACTGGGAATTTTACTGTCATATCTTATCTCCTTAATTTCCCGAACAAATTTCCTTTTTTTAAAACTTTCCTCATCTTGAGGGGTATTTGGTATGTTAGGTGGTAAACGAAGACCACCAGATGTACTCGTAAATCTATTCCTAACTTCACAAGCAAGCGATTCAAAATCCTCACAAGAGATTTCCCATTTATGTGGTTTATTTACAGGAAGAGTTAGTATGTAACCCATTAGACTATTGATAAAAGGCTTCCTGTCATTCTTCTTAACGCTTTTAAAAAAGCTATTTTTCATTATTTTTTTTTCAATATCTACGATATCTGTTTGGTTCGTATATAGCTCAACTTTTTCAAGGATAGTTAATATAATTTCAACATCATGTTTAAAAATAGAATCATAGATTGGGCGAAGTCCTTCTTCTGCCTTCTTCATTTCATGTCCAATCTCAACCAAGATTCTTAATCTTTCATAAGCTCTAACCGAATTCCATGATTTCAGTTTGCTCTTCTCTCCCAAGGTGGAGGTAGTATATAATATTAACTTTTTAAAATCTCGCATATTTTGATGATATGTCACCCAGTTTCTCACGGTCTTCCAAAAATCAATCTGACGATCTCTCAATATATGTTCATCTTGATGACGCTTGACCTCAATGTTTTTAGAATCCTCTTCAGATTCTATGGAAATATCACCGTATTTTTCTACCAGAATGGTTTCATTCTCTTGAAGTTCGAGACAATAAGAAAGAACTACATAGTAGTGGTAGATATCACCTAACTTAGTTTTTGTATCATCATTCTTCTGTTTTGCCATTTTAGGAGACAACGATTAATTCACTTCCTTTGTACTAGAAGTTATGACTAAAGGTTCGACAATACATCGTTAATTTCCTGCACTTTTTCCCTTATTCAACATCCTCTTGGAAATTCCCTCCATTAAATTGCTTGAATTACCTTACTTGAATAAACGAAGGTTGTCGTTGGAAACATAAAAAAATGAAGTTCTTCCTAAAATAGATATAATTGTTGGATCTAAACTTTGTTATTTACTGTGACAGATTTTATTTGTTTTCTGAAGTTACAATCACTGCTATTACTATATTTTCAGAAATTTTTAGAGTCATTATTTATTTTAAAAGAATAATATTTTAATAAGGGCAGCGTGACAACTTTGCTAGATTAGTGATATATTTAGATAAATATATTATTCGGAGGTACTCTCGATGAGTGATCACCTTTCATGGGAAATTACTATTACAGAAATATTTTCTGAAGGCAACAAATTTCTAGCAGCAACTGAACTGATTTCTATTCTTTGTGAGAAGATTAACATTACTAGAGATTATGCAAGGCAACTAATTAGAAGAGCAGTTAAAAAAAATTTAATTAAAAGTAGTCATCCATTTAAGTTTAGGAATGGTCAGTATGTGTACATGGCAAATGATAATCAATTAAACCTAGAAACTCTTATTCAACTCTCAAAAGTTTATAAACCCTCAATGTATAGGGTTTTATCCTTGCTAAAAAAGGAAGGAAACCTTTTGTCATTCTATGAAGCTAGGAAGGCTGCTGCTACTCCCATCGAAAACATTGATAGATATAAACTTACTAAGTTAGATGAAGAAATAAAAGAACTGATAACACAGGATTTTATTTTTGCCATCAAGGACGAAGAAAGAGACATATCATATATTGCAATAAAAGATCTCCAAGATAGTCCGCAGATTAAGGGATTAATGAAGCGCCACTATGAAAAGATGCGCCTTGATAGTATATTCATTCCAGACATTTTACGTTGGTTGAGAGAGCATAATTTTATTAACTCTGAATCTCCTTTATACAGACGCGTTGATAATCCCTCAATAGGTGCTAAACATAACGACTTCTTATGGGACGTCTGTACCTACACTAACACAACGGGATTTTCGATAAATGTTGGGGGAAAAGATAAACAAACACTAGTAATATTAGATATTTTAATTCATAGAGAATATTTAAAAGAAGATTTAGATGGTTTTTATAATCGAATACAATCTGTTAGAAATAGTACTCAGTCTGAGGTAAGAAAAGTGCTCCCAATCATTTTTTATGTAGATATCGATGAAAATGTAATAAATGAAATCAAAAGATTAAATCTCCTACACTTTTCATTACAGAGTATTTTTGGAAAAAGAGTCACTGAACTTATTCAAAGCTTAGATTACATCCAAATGTCTTTTGCAAAACCAGTTCATTCTGAAAATGATTCAAATGATATTGTAGAAAATGTTGAAAAGTCACTAAAGTTAATGGATGAGACTGGTCATTTAGATAATATGCAGAACTTAAAAGGTGATTTGTTTGAATCTTTAATGTATGTAGTAATATCAAACCTTTTCCCTCATAACAGCAGAATAGAGCATTCAAAAATTATTAAGCCCTATGAATACGATGTAATTGTTCAACGGGACGAAGAAATAATTATTTTTGAACTGAAGGGCTTTAAGAATACCACGATTATTAATCTAGGGGATAATAAGACAAAAAATACAGTAAAATGGTTTTTTGGGAAAACACTTCCCCATGCTAAAGTAAAGTGTTCAATACCTTTAGCCCCATTTGGCTATGACAAATCAAAAATAAAAGCATGTTATATAACTTCTGGAAACTTCTCAAAAGAAGCCGAGTTATGGCTTGAAAAAACCAATGAAAGTAAACTTAAACCCAACAGTGTCGATTGCTACTATGACAGAAAGAAACTGTTATCCCTTATTAAATCACATGAAAATTTGGGTAGTATGCGGAATTCTACTGGATTTGTGAATATTTTAGAAAAATATTATCTAAAGGAACTAACCTAACGATTTTACAAATATTGTTTTTGGTAATGACAACTAAAAAACCCCCTCTTCATCAAGGAAAGGGGGTAATTCATAATTTGGGAGTTATCGTTTTTTTAACCAATTAGTAAGACTATTTATTAGAAACTATCGAACCTCATTTACTTATGATACGGTTCCCCCCGATTAATCCGAAATGCCCGATAAATTTGCTCCACCAACACAAGCCGCATCAACTGGTGCGGAAATGTCATTTTTGAAAAGGACAAGGCATGGTTGGCTCGCTTTTCGATTGCCTTGCTTAAGCCTAATGATCCGCCGATAATAAAGGCAATTTTGCTCTTGCCGTACGTTGCCAGCTGATCAATTTCCTGAGCCAACTCCTCAGAGGAAAGCATTTTACCCTGAATAGCTAATATGATGACATATGTATCATCGGAGATTTTTGCTAGGATTCGTTCCCCTTCCTTGTCTTTTACCTGCTCCATTTCTGTTCCACTTAAATTTTCTGGTGCCTTTTCATCTGCTACTTCAATTACTTCCACTTTTGCGTATGGACCTAATCTTTTCAGATATTCATCAATACCTTGCTTTAGGTATTTCTCCTTTAGCTTCCCTACACAGAAAATTGAGATATTCACATTTATCCCCCTACTATAAACAAGTTATACACAAAAATTATCCACATATCCACAATGTGCTACCTGTATTTTGTGGACGAATATCAGTTCGATACAACATATACCGCCTTATTTTGACAATATTCACAGGTTGTTGATAAGTCACCTTCTGTTATTTTTTCAATTACAGGTGCAACCTCATATTCATCTACAATGATATCTAATGCTAGCTCAACATGCTCTTCACAGCATTTAATCATATTTTTTCATCCTCACTTTTTAATTTTTGGCTTAATCGAAGCCACTATCTTTTATCCACAATCCACACCCACTATTTTACATGATTTGACACAATCCACAATCCTATTTAACGGAAAAAAGGAGGCCCACTTATCCACAATGGGAATAACTTGTGGATGCACGGCCCCCTTTACTTACACTTTTATGATGTTTTCTGTTCTACTAACTTCATCTTTGTATGCATTAACTTACCTTCACGATAGAATGTGATATCCATCTCGTCGCCAATTTTCTTATCTTTATACAGATGCTTCCGTAGTTCGAGAACATCGGCAATTGGTTTACCATCTAATTCAACGACTACATCCAATTCCTTTAATCCCGCTGCAGATGCCGGTGAATTTGGCATAACGCTCACAACAAAGGCACCCTTATCTATATTCTTAGGTAGCTTTAATGTTTGTTGCCAATGATAGCTAGGAATTTCATTTAATGACCGTAAGCCAACTCCCATAAATGGTCGGCGTACTTCACCAAACTTCTCCAAATCCCCCATAACAGGGATTGCACTATCAATTGGGATGGCTAATCCTATTCCTTCAACCGCTTCCTGAGCAATCTTCATGGAGTTAATCCCAATGACCTGGCCTTCAATATTTACAAGCGCTCCACCGCTGTTTCCTGGGTTAATTGCGGCATCTGTTTGGATTACCTCAGCCTGCCAATCAGGATTTCCGTCCCCGTCAAAGTCTTGTGGAATCGTTCTTTCAACCCCACTAATAATCCCTTGGGTAACGGATCCAGAGAATTCCATTCCTAGTGGATTACCAACTGCTAATACTGGTTGACCAACCTCTAAATTTTCAGACCTTCCAATTTCCGCTACCTTTTTTACTTTAGATCCATCAATTGCGATTACTGCTAAATCCATAAGCTTATCGCTGCCAAGTACTTTCGCTGGAACACGCTCACCACTAGATAGGCTAACTTCCACCTGTGTGGCTCCTGCAATAACGTGATTGTTTGTAACAATGTAGGCCTTGCCGTTTTCTTTCTTATAAACGACGCCAGATCCACTTCCTACCTCACTAGTATCTTGCCAAAACCCAGTTTGTTGAATATTAATAACGCCAACAACAGCATCGGATACTTTGTTGACAGCATCTGTAACTGCTGAAGTGATATTAACATTTACATTTTGTGCTTGACCGACATTCCCCTGTGGCCCAGTTCCAGCAGCTTGCTCTGTTTCGGCCCCTTTTGGTGTTAAATTATACGGGAGAACATCATACTTTGATAAGGCAGGAATTGTAAAAATAACAATTAATGCCCCTAAAATTGCACCAACAAGGGTTGGCAGAAAGAATCCTCCCCGGTTGCCTTTCATCCTTTTATTTTCATAATCCTGGTCATAATACCCCACTGATTATTCACCAATCCTTTCACTGATGAATGATATTTTCTAGGATGTGTAATCTTTGCTGTTGCTACTCATATTTTTATTTGCACAAATGAGTTCATTTTTAACTTCAAGCCTCAGCAGTATGCAACGGCAAACCGAGCGGTTATCGCTTTTCATTGTCCAGCTCCAGTTTTTACGTCGCTAGACGGGTGCTTTCGCTTTTCTATACCACTTGCAGTTTTGTCGGCACTTTTGGATCTGTATCATAAATCTTAAAGTCTTCTCCAACAGCAAAGCCTTTCTCGGTTAAGGTTTGCGATACAGTCATTCTTGCTAAGTCCTTAATGTTATTATCTTTACTTAAATGTGCTAAATAAATACGCTTTGTTTTGTCGCCGATACAATCGGCCAATGCCAAGCCGGCATCCTCATTGCAAACATGGCCAACATCACTAAGGATGCGGCGCTTTACATTCCATGGATAGGGTCCCATTCGTAACATTTCAACATCATGGTTTGCCTCAAAAATAAATACATCAGAATTGCGAATCGTTCCTTTAATTCGATCGCTTACATAACCTAAATCCGTTACGATCGTCACTTTTTTCCCGGCGCTATGGAAACAATAGAACATCGGCTCTGCTGCATCATGTGATACACCAAATGATTCCACATCGATATCGGCAAACGTTTTAATAGTCCCGGCATCAAATATGAATTTTTGTTCAGTCGGAATGGCGCCAATTAAGCCCTCCATCGCCTCCCATGTTTTCTTATTTGCGTAAATAGGCAGCTTATATCTTCTAGCTAATATTCCTAAGCCTTTTACATGGTCGCTATGCTCATGGGTTACTAATAAACCATCCAACTCCTTAGGATTTAGGTTTACTGTATCCATCAGCTGTTCCATTTGCTTTCCACTAAAGCCTGCATCAACTAGAAGTTTGGCTTTGTCTGTTCCAATATAAAAAGCGTTCCCTGTACTGCCGCTGGCTAGTACACTAAAATGCAAACTCATTTTCTCCAACTCCACTTTGTATTAATTGAAAAATTTGTCCATCAATTGCATTGACGAAAAAGTTGTGGTCATGATCTAAAACGACATGCCATGTTGGAACGAAAATTTGAACATCTCCTGATATTGGAACATTTTTGTAATACCCTAATTCTACTTTTGTTATATGTCCGCCAGATGTCAAATAATCGTTATAATATAAATTTTCAATGGCCTTTAAAGGAGGTAAGATTTCCTGCTTGGATCCTTCTTCTGTAATTTCCTTAATACCCGTCAGCATTGTTTGCTCATAACTGACTATTTCATTTGCTTTGTTCAACTTAATCGAAAGCATAGCTTGTTCATTTAAAAAAAGCGGTCTTCCTCTATAGGTTTGGAAAAATAGCAGCTTATTTGCCTTTTTGTCCCGACCCCAATACACATAAGAACTTCCGGAATAAACATTTTCCTTTAAGAAATCACGTAAGAAAGCTTCTACATTTTTTTCAGGCAGAGAGATTGACTTCGTAAACTTCGAAGTAATCCACTCCTCCGTTATATTAGATACAGTTTGGTTTTTTAATTTTAAAAAATCACTTGGAATGAACTTTTTTCTAACCCCACTAATGTATGATTCCCGGTCCACTTCATTAGGAAGGTTGGCATACGTAATTTCATCCGCTTCCAGCTGTTCTTCAATTGTTGATTCAGTAATATACTCAAGCTCAGCGGTCGTTCTTTTTTCAATGATTTGAAAGGCTAAAAATAAATCAAGGACAAGAAATATTAGAATAAAAATTGTCTTTGTTCTACTCCAATCCATTCTAGCTTCCCCCTTGTCCTTTAGAAGTAGAAGGAATTACAATCTCTTCCCATTTTCCGTCATATTTTATATACCATATGGGCCGAACGGTTGCCATCATTGATGTTTTTTTATTTTCTTTCACAAAGTCATATCCAATTAATGCAGCTTCTAAAGAATTCAAAGAAAATTTTGGTTTCATCTGTGTTAAATAGCTAAGCAATTCCCTGCCAGATGGCAAAATTACCGTTTTCTGCTCGTTCGTAATACTAAATCGTAAATTAGTAAGCGAGCGTGTGTATTCGTAAATTTCATTATCACGCCACGATTCATTGATTGAAGTTGATTCATTTTGGCTAAAAACCGGGGACCCACCTACCATTAAACGGAAGCTAACCGTATGATTTGTTTTACTCCAGTCCATCAGCGAAAATGAATCCGTCCATCCTGAATGATCATTAATAAACTCAATTGATTTTAAAATCATTTCCTCCGAGTCTAATTCATACACTTCAGGATTTGCTGGATTAATAAAGTTCATCATCCCCTGATTTTTTGAAATAGCCAATGCCCTCGTACCATCAGTAAATGATTCCTCACCATTGTTCAAACTATATTGTTTTACACCATTTGGATCACTGAACAATGCATTTTTAAAATCGGTAGAAGGTATATTTTCCGTTGAAAAAGTCAGTTGTTTTACAGTAACCCTTTTCTCCGGTAAGTACAAAATTTGGCCATGATTGCCCCTAATTGTAAAATACGGGGACCCACTTACCTCGATGACGCCCGTTGCTAATTGTTCTTTAATATTGTTTATTTCACTATCTTCAATGTTCAATTTAATCGCCTGATCTAAGGAACTTGAGACAAAATAAATAGCAGGAGATTTTGAGAAATTTACAACAATGCGGTCAAAATAGTTAAGATTCCATTCTTGTCTAACCGGTTTCATAATGTAGTTCACAATATTTATTGGCAGATTGACGGGATAGATTAACTCAAGGCTGCTCTCGCGAAATAATATTGACTCCCGCTGTTCCTTTGAAGAAAAAGTAATATGTTCATAATTTACTACATTTAAATTCATGACCGCTTCGTAAACTTTATTTGCGAGTACATAATCAGATAGTTGATAATGAAGCCCACCTTGGTGGTACATAAATTGAAGTGGTTTAATCACTTCATTAAACTGTCTTTTCTCACCAATGGTTACAGTTTGTATTGGATTGTTTTTATGTCTGAAGTCATATTGCGGCTGAAACGTCCACAAGCCCCAGGATAAAATGAGACTTAAGAATACAAGTAATGCAAGTACAATCGATTTAGCCTTCTCCCGATTCATTTTCATGAATGCCCCTCCTCTCTTGCCTTTTCAAGAGGAAGTGTAAAAGCAATTGTTGCACCTTTTCCTTCTTCACTATCTGCCCATATTTCCCCACCATGAATCTCAATAATTTCCTTGGCGATGGCCAGTCCCAGTCCGGTACCTCCCATTTTTCTTGACCTTGCTTTATCAACACGATAAAAACGGTCAAAAACCTTTGGTAAGTCCGACTTTGGAATTCCAACTCCTTCATCAGATACTCTTACATGGAGAATATTTCCCTTTTGTAATAATTCAAATCTCACTTTGCCGCCTTCAGGAGAGTATTTCAAAGAATTAGAAATGATATTATCTAGTACTTGGGTAATTTTATCTTTATCAATCATTACATATCGTTCACGATGAGAAAATGCCCTCTCAAAGGTAAATTGATCTTCTTTGCTCATTTCAAAACGATCAATAATTTGTTGGAAATACGCCGTGAAGTTTATCGTTTTCTTAACAAGTTGATAATCTCTACTATCTAATCTTGAAAGCTGTAAAAGGTCATTTACCAGTCTAATCATTCGCTCTGTTTCTGTTTGCGTAACATCTATAAATCGCGGTGCAAGTGTTTCGTTTTGCCAAGCACCGTCTGCAAGGGCCTCCAAATAGCTGCGCATCGTTGTCAGTGGTGTCCGAAGTTCGTGTGAAACATTGGCAACAAACTCACGCCGTTCTTGTTCAATCGCCTCTTGTTCTGTAACGTCCTGCAATACGGCAATTAACCCAGTTGGGCTATCATGGTCATCCTTAATAACTGAAAAATTTGCTCGTAAAATATATTTATTTCTATTTTCACTTAAGTCTAGTAAAACAGAATCCTTGTTATCTTGAAGTTTTTCAAGTATTTCATTTTCGTCAATATTAAGGAGCGCCATAATTGATGTATGCTGTACTGTTTCACGTGAAACATTCAACATCCTTTCAGCAGGCTCATTCATTAAGATGATATGACCATCCCGATCTGTTGCGATGACACCATCAGACATATGGGATAGGACTGAGCTTAATTTACGCCTTTCTCCTTCCGTTGTTTCTTGAGCAATTTCAAGCTTATGCGTTAGTTCATTGAAGGTTTCCGCCAGTTGCCCTATTTCATCTTTTCCAAAAACATTAACCTTCCTGGAAAAGTCCCCTTCTGCCAATACCAAAGCTTGCTTTCTCATATCAGCAATCGGTCTTGTAATTGTTCGAGCTACAAAGACGCCCAGTAAAGCAGTTATTACCGAGGCAATAATTGTTCCTGAAGCCAAAATGCCGTTAATAACCCGCATTTGTTCATAAACCCTTTCCATCGAGGCAACGACATACATTCCACCAATGACTTCATCCCTAGACTTAATAGGGATTGCTCTAACGAACATCCGATTTCCAGTTCTTGGATCAAGTAAGATATTCTCCGACTCAGCTTCCCCAATAATCGCCTTCTTCACCCGAACCTCTGTTGTCCTTCGGCCAATCATGCCTTGATTATTTGGATCTGAAATGCCGATAATACGAAAGCTGCTATCTGCAACTTGAACCTCCGAAATATCATCTGAAAGGAAATCCTGTAAAATTACATTAATCTCTTCTTCAAGCTGCAACGTTCGTCCATTTCGCTGTTCATCCATCTGTTGCCCAATATTATAGACTAATAGTCGAATCCGCTCGTTGATTGATTCTGTAAAGTTATCAACCAACTGTTGTTCAAGTTCTCGGACGAAATAAACACCGATGACTTGCATTGCAAATAAAATCAACAATACATAGATTAAAATAAATTTAAAATGGATCGATTTAAAGAAACCGACTTTTTTCATTTCTACTACTCCTGATCTGGATTTCTCAAATAATAACCGACACCGCGGCGCGTGATAATCCATGTTGGATGGCTTGGGAGGTCTTCAATTTTCTCCCTAAGCCTTCTTACAGTTACATCAACAGTCCGGACATCGCCAAAATAGTCATAGCCCCAAACCGTTTGTAAGAGATGCTCACGAGTCATTACTTGACCGATATGCTTAGCCATATAGTGGATTAACTCAAACTCACGATGCGTCAGTTCAATTGGCTCTCCCCTTTTTGTGACTAAATAAGCATCTGGATGAATGGTGAGAGCACCGATGATGATTTCTGTCAATTCACTGCTCCCTTTATCGCCATCTTGCTGGCGTCGCCGTAAATTGGCCTTTACACGGGCAATTAGCTCTCTTGTACTAAATGGTTTCGTGACATAATCATCCGCCCCAAGCTCCAGTCCTAAAACTTTATCAATCTCTGAATCTTTTGCTGTTAACATAATGATTGGCATTTCATATTTTTTTCTTACTTCTCGACAAACTTCCATTCCATCTTTATGAGGGAGCATTATATCTAATAAGATAAGGTCTGGTTTTACTTCTTCTACTTTACGAAGCGCCTCTAATCCATCATAAGCACAAGTGACCTTATAGCCTTCTTTCTCTAAATTAAATTGTAAAATGTCAGCGATTGGCATTTCATCATCAACAACTAAAATGTGCTTTTCCATCGTCTTCTCTCCTTCAAACTCCTATAGAAGTTTCCTACTTTACTTTATCATGTCTGTGACTTTTAAGCATCCATTGACTTGCTGTTTGTTAGATATTGTTAGTTATATCCTGATTGGTCCAGCAACGGATATATTTGGTTCAGGTAGATATTCCAACAGCCAATTATTGCTCCTTAAGGTGATTGGACAATCCGTTCATTATGTATAAGGCAAGTTTTTATGCGGACACGAATAAACATCTAGGTGTTTCGGGGAGGTGAGACTGTATTCGTGTTAGTCCGCATAAAAACTTAGTAGCTATCTAACCTTTAATATTTGAACGTTGTCCAATCAAGCTTGGTCGCAATAATCGACTGCTGGAATATAACTTTTCCTAAAATAAAAAAGGCCTTCCCAGTTGTAACAACCTGAGAAGCCCCTCTTTTTATCTAGTATTCTATTATTCTATAATTCTTTACGTGGATTCTTTAGTACGCCGTCTTCATATACTTCAAAATGCAAGTGAAGGCCTGTTGAATTTCCGGTAGAGCCCATAATACCAATTTCTTGGCCTTTGGATACAGTTTGACCAACCTTTACTTCAATTTTTGCTAGATGGCCATAAACTGTCCTCATTCCGTTGTTATGGTTGATTACAATTTTATTTCCATAACCGCCATCATCCCAGCCTGCTGATACAACTTTGCCGTTATCAGCTGCCAAAATGCTGCGGTCCCTCGGACCTGCAATATCAATGCCTTTATGCTGTTTCCCCCATCTATAGCCCATTGGACTTGAAATATAGCCGCCAATGGTTGGCCAACTTAAATCCCCTGTTCCACGGGAAGGAATCACTTTTGTACCTTTAATTACTACTTTCTTTGTAGATTCTTTCACAATAGTCTCGCCGACCATTACCTTTTGGGTAAGCATTCCATTTTCTTTCACGATATTATATTTTGAGATCTTTTCGCCATTTGCTCCTTCTTGCGCTACCTTTGTTGTTCCTTTGAAAACAGTGTTATCCTCTTTTACTTCAATCTCAAAAGGAATAACTTCGTCACGAACAGCTTCCATATCAACAACAACAGTAACTAATGGCACATGTGTTGTTACGTTCAACTCATCGTCAATATGTATAAGTTTGTCTTCATCTAGACCTGGATTAAGCTGAATTAATTGATCTAAAGTTAGGTCATAGCTATTAGCAATTTGACTTAAAACTTCCCCTTCCGCAACTACGTGCTTCTTTTCTTGAAGAGTACCAACTTTCAATAACTTTACAGCTTCGTCTACTGATAAAATATCTTCCGGAAAAACTTTCCCTTCTGAATATGTAACATTTTCTTTTATACGAACGTCTTTAATGAATAAGTCGTTATATTCGACTTTATCTGCGCCATTCGCCAGCTTAGTTAGAATTTCTTCTGGAACATATTTCATCTTTATTCGCTTGATGACCTGCTCGGCCTCTTCTTTATTAGATACAAAGGCAACCGTTTTGCCGTCAACCATAATTGCCTCTGCGCTAGCCATGGCGCTGAATGCCTGTTGTACCTGTTGAACAGCCCCTTCATTATCATACACAGGTGTAAAAACCTTTTCAGGTACATATGATATTTGCTCTTCCTTTGCAAACTCATAATCTTGATAAACCTTCATTGCCTTCTGGTATTTTTCCCCTAGGAGACTATTAATTACACTTTTGTCACTTACTGTGCCAAGCAATTCTCCTTTATGATAAATATGATATACAGTATTTACATTTGCATTTTCATATTTATCATTCGATGCATATACAGATCCAATTGATATTGAGGCAATAACAGAGGTTGTTATAATCGCTCTTTTAAGTACCACTGATTTATTCGAGTGCGGTGTTTTAAAAACACGCGTCATATTCGTCTTTATTTTATGTAAAATTTGTATCACGAGTCTTCCTCCTATATTTCTTCCTACTCCTTCTTTCCTACAAATAAAATTCAAAATTTTCCCATTAATTGTGATGGATTTCATACCTTTTTTACTTTACCATAAATTCATTAAAAATTCTAGAAAAATCCTAGAATTTGTCGAAACCACTCGAAACCAACATCCACACATTTTTAATGTTTTCAATCTAACAATAAAAAAGGACTGCACTAAATAAAGGAGACAAGCCACATATACCGAATAAACAGCACTTCTTACTATATGTGGTTGGTCCACTATTTAGGACAGTCCCATTATTAATTTATTTTTTAGCGTGGTCCGTATACGCTACGAATAACATTTGTTTGGTTTCGATCAGGACCAACAGAGAACGTAGCAAGTGGTATTCCTGTTAATTGTGCTACACGTTCAACATAATGACGCGCATTTTCAGGGAGATCATCAAGTTTTCTTACACCAGTAATATCTTCAGTCCAGCCAGGCATTTCTTCGTATACAGGCTCACATTCTGATAAAACGTTTAGGCTTGCAGGAAACTCTTTAATGACTTCTCCTTTATATTTGTAAGCAACGCAAATCTTTACTGTTTCTAAGCCAGTTAAAACATCAATTGAGTTTAATGCTAGATCAGTAATACCGCTAACACGGCGTGCGTGGCGGACAACGACACTGTCAAACCAACCAATACGGCGAGGACGGCCTGTTGTTGTACCGTATTCACGACCAACTTCACGGATTTGATGCCCTATTTCATCATGAAGCTCGGTTGGGAATGGACCATCACCAACGCGAGAAGTATATGCCTTACAAACACCAACGACATGATTAATTTTTGTAGGGCCCACACCAGAACCAATTGTAACACCGCCAGCAACTGGATTTGATGATGTAACAAACGGATATGTACCTTGGTCAATATCTAACATAACCCCTTGTGCACCTTCAAATAATACACGCTTGCCTTCATCAATGGCATCATTTAAAACAACAGATGTATCACAAACATATTTTGCAAACTGTTGTCCATAGTTATAATATTCATCTAAAATATCTTCAAGTTTAAAGCCTTCTGCATCATATAACTTTTCAAGAATTCGATTCTTTTCTTCCAAGTTTTGCTTTAACTTTTTCTCGAATTCTTCACGGTCTAATAAGTCAGCTATTCTAATGCCGATACGGGCAGCCTTATCCATATAAGCTGGTCCGATTCCTTTTTTCGTAGTTCCTATTTTGTTAGCACCTTTACTCTCTTCGGCTAACTCATCTAGTTTTAGATGATAAGGTAGGATAACATGGGCGCGGTTGCTGATTCTTAAATTATCAGTATTAATACCCTGCTCATGTAAGTATTGTAATTCTTCTACTAAAGCTTTAGGGTCAATTACCATTCCATTACCAACTACGCAAATTTTCTCGCTAAAGAAAATCCCTGAAGGAATTAAATGTAATTTATACTTTTTCCCACCAAAAACAATGGTATGACCTGCGTTATTTCCACCTTGATATCTTGCAACAACCTCTGCATTTTGAGAAAGGAAATCCGTGATTTTTCCTTTTCCTTCATCGCCCCATTGTGATCCAACAACTACAACTGAAGACATTTTTTTTGCACCTCCAAAAATAAAAAACGGTAAACTAATATTTCTATTGATAAATGTGTAAAATAATAACCAACAGTAAGTGTATCAATATACAACTTTAAAGTCAATTAAACACGAACAATTTTATAAAACATATATCTTTCGTTCGTAAAAAAACAACCTAATGCTCAGGCACTAGGTTGCATATCACGATGTCGTTCTAAATTAACAAATTTATTATACTCTTTAACAAAAGCAAGCTCCACCGTTCCTACAGGGCCGTTACGCTGCTTGGCGATAATGATTTCAATAATATTTTTGTTCTCAGTTTCTTTATCGTAATAATCATCACGGTATAAGAAGGCAACAATATCTGCGTCCTGCTCAATACTACCTGATTCACGAATGTCAGACATCATCGGGCGCTTGTCCTGACGCTGTTCAACACCACGGGAAAGCTGTGATAAGGCTATGACTGGTACACTTAATTCACGCGCTAACGCTTTTAGGGACCTTGATATTTCTGATACTTCTTGTTGGCGGTTTTCGCCAGAACGACCGCTGCCTTGAATTAATTGCAAATAGTCAATCAAAATCATCCCAAGACCGTGTTCCTGTTGTAATCTTCGACATTTTGAACGTATTTCATTAACACGAACCCCTGGAGTATCGTCAATATAGATGCCTGCGTTTGAAAGGCTCCCCATCGCCATTGTCAGCTTCGTCCAGTCTTCCTCCGTCATTTTTCCTGTTCTTAAGGACTGGGCATTAATATTCCCCTCCGCGCATAACATACGCATGACAAGCTGTTCAGCGCCCATCTCCAAACTAAAAATGGCCACATTTTCATCTGTCTTTGTTGCAACATTCTGCGCAATATTTAAAGCGAAGGCCGTTTTACCAACAGAAGGACGAGCTGCTACGATAATTAAGTCATTGCGTTGAAACCCCGCTGTCATTCGGTCTAAATCGACAAAGCCGGTAGGAATCCCGGTAACATCGCCTTTTCGGTTATGAAGCACCTCAATGTTGTCATAGACATTGACCAATACATCTTTAATATTGCGAAAACCGCCCGTATTTTTTCGATTGGCTACTTCAAGGATGGATTTTTCTGCATCATTTAATAATGATTCAACATTATCATCGTTGTTATAGCCCTCTGTTGCGATTACCGTTGCTGTACGGATTAACCGTCTTAGAATGGACTTTTCTTCTACTATTTTTGCGTAATATTCAATATTTGCAGCTGTTGGTACAGCATCTGCTAATTCACTTAAATAGGCAACCCCGCCAACTTCCTCAAGCTGTTTACGGTCAGCAAGTTCAGAAGTCACTGTAACAATATCAACAGGCTCCCCTTTTTCAGATATATCGAGCATAGCTGAGAATATCCTTGAATGTGCCGAACGATAAAAGTCATCCGGCATTAATATTTCTGAAGCAGTTGTTAAAGTCGATGGCTCAAGGAAAATAGCCCCTATAATGGCTTGTTCTGCTTCAAGATTATGGGGCGGTGTCCGGTCAGTAAAAAGATCGCTCATAAACAACATTGCTCCTTTCAATGAAACTCAATTTTAAAAGAGACTGACCATCTAGTTGGAGCAGCCTCTTTTTTATATGAAAATATATATTCCATAAGATGATTATTGCGACCGAGTTTGATTGGACACAGTCACAGAGTTGTGATTATATACAATCCAAGTCTCTAAGCGGATAAACATGAATATAGTCTCACTTCCCCGAAGTACCCAGATGTTTATTCGTGTCCGCTTAGAGACTTGCTAGAAACAACCCAATTGCAGTGTCCAATCACTTTAGGAAGCAATAATCGGCTTGTGGAATATTTTTATATAGATTATAGTTATTTAACTTCTTTTACATGCACTTTTAATGTAGCTGTCACTTCATGATGAAGCTTTACAGGTACATTTGTTACTCCAAGTGATCGAATTGCATCATCTAACTCTAACTTTCGTTTATCAATTTTAATTTTGTGGGCTTTGTTTAACTCATCGGCAATTTGCTTTGAAGTAATGGAACCAAATAAGCGGCCGCCCTCGCCAGACTTTGCGGAAAGCTCAACTGTTAGCTTTTCAAGCTGCTCTTTTAGCACCTTTGCTTCTTGTAATTCTTCAGCAGCTTCACGATCTTGCTTTTTCTTCTGCGCTTCTAATGATTTCATATTTGCGGGTGTTGCTTCAAGGGCAAAATTATTCTTTAAAAGGAAATTATGGGCATATCCATCGGCAACATTCTTGATTTCACCTTTTTTTCCTTTACCTTTTACATCTTGTAAAAAAATGACTTTCATTACTTTTTTCCCCCTTCTAAATATTCATCAATGGCTTCTTTTAATAGTTTTTCAACTTCAACTATTGATTTACCCTCAATTTGGGTTGCTGCATTTGTTAAATGGCCACCGCCATTTAAACTCTCCATAATTAATTGCACATTCACATCACCAAGAGAGCGTGCACTAATACTTATTTTACCATCTTGTCTTTTAGAAATCACAAAAGACGCAACCACATTATTCATTGATAATAATGTATCAGCAGCTTGGGCAATTAATACTTGACCAAACATTTGCTCTGAACCCGCTTT
The DNA here is from genome assembly GCF_054301215.1 of Schinkia acidoalkalinis. The sequence goes on along the minus strand of NZ_CP182573.1, from coordinate 2,233,634 downwards.
TGCAATCGCAATGCCTTTTTTATAAATTTGTGTATTTTCAATGAGCCTTGAGCGATTAATAAATTGCTCCAAGTCTTCTTTTAAAAACTTTTGAACTAATACGGTATCCGCTCCATGGGAACGTAAGTAAGAGGCAGCATCAAACGTCCGTGACCCGGTACGCAAGGTAAAGCTTTTTGTATCAACGATGATACCAGCGAGCAGTGCGGTTGATTCCAACATATCAATCTTTAACGTTTTCGGTTGATATTCCAAAAGCTCCGTTACAAGCTCTGAAGTTGAGGAAGCATAAGGCTCCATGTACACCATGACAGGGTTTTCAATAAACTCCTCACCACGGCGATGGTGATCAATGACGACCACATTATCCAACTTATTCAATATGCGCTGGTCGATAACCATCGACGGCTTATGAGTATCAACAATGACCAATAAAGTGTGATCTGTCGCAATTTCCAACGCTTCTTCTGGACCAATAAACCTTTGCCACAGTTCATGCTTAACTTTTACCTCAGCCATTAGTTTCTGAACACCGGAATCAATATCGTTTTCATTAATGACAATAAAGCCATCTTTTTCATTTGCCTCCGTAACCTTGAGGATTCCTATCGCCGACCCGATGGCATCCATGTCAGGCGATTTATGGCCCATAATTAATACCTTATCACTCGCTAATACCCATTCACGTAAAGCATGGGAAATAACTCTTGCTCTGACCCGTGTGCGCTTTTCCACTGGATTCGTTTTACCGCCGTAAAACTTGACTTTGCCGCTTAGGCTCTTAATAGCAACCTGATCCCCGCCTCTGCCTAGTGCCAACTCCAGACTCGATTGCGCCAGTGCTCCAAGCTCTGGTAGAATCGACGATCCAGTTCCCACCCCTACACTTAGTGTTAACGAAATTTGTTTCGATGTTAGTTCACGGACTTCATCCAATACATCAAATTTTGTCTTTTCCAATTCATTTAAAATTCGCTGGTTAAAAACAGCAACAAAGCGGTCTGATGATGTTCTTTTCAAGAAGATGCCATGCCTGCTGGCCCAGTTGTTTAAAATAGAGATCACTTTGCTGTTAATCGTGCTCTTTGTCTGGTCATCCATACCTTGGGTAATATCATCATAATTATCCAAATAAACGATGCCGAGCGCCGTTTTTTCTTCCTCATACAATCTTTCAATTTTCGACTGTTCTGTTATATCAAAGAAATATAACAGCTTTTCTTCGCGGATAATATGAATTCTAAATTTCCGATCCTGTAGCGTTAGTGTTTCAATATCACCTTCGCCTTTTAATACCGTCATTATTCCTTCAGAAACGGTATTTAAATGACGGCCTATTAATGTTTCCACTTTGAGAACAGATGCCAAATAAGAATTTGACCATTCAATTTGGTGCTCATCATTAAATAAAACGATGCCAATCGGCATTTGCAGCAGCGCCTCTTCGCCTACTTTTTTGACGCGATGGGATAAAGTCGAAATATAATTCTCCATCTCTTCATATAAACGAAGCTCATATCTAAGCAAATAATAAACGATTATTCCCATGATGAGGAAAACAACAATTCCGATTATCCATTGATAATAAGCAATTACAGCCATCATGATAATCGATAATATTAGGAAGAGGATAAACGGAATACTTCGCCATCGTTTTTTAATAGAATTCGGCATATCTTCATCTCCACATCATTGTGGGTCCTTCATGCGCTTTCGCAAATCAAACCCTAAATCAATTATACCTAAGATTCTTATTATATACAGTAGAAAAGGCATAATCAAAGATACAACTACTATGATAATCGGAACCGTGATTGATTTTCCTTTTCTATAAAATTGGAAAAAGATAAAGGAAAATCCTTGAATCGCAATAATAATTTCAAGAACAATAAACAGATTTAGAATCATTATAAAAGAAATTGTACCTTCTTCTACTAAACCCATCATAAAAATAATGGTGACAATCAAATAATACCAAAGGATGCTTTTTGGGAATGACCACTGTCTAAGTGGCGGAAATGGTGTACTATTATATGTATATCTTTTTAAAATTTGATTTGCAAATAGCTGTGCGATAAAGGTCAAGAACACACTTGTAATGACCATTGCACTCGGTACAATATAAGAAATCATTCCGATGGATTGGTATATCAACTCAAATTGCTTTGTTGGCTCACCAAGCTGTGTCATCATTTTTTCAGCCACTTCTAACGACTGATACATCGTGTTCTTTGTATCTTCGATAAAATTAATATGAAAGAATACATTTGTGATAATGAACAGTAGCACAAAGTTTGCTAAAAAGCTGAGACTCCCACTAATTAAAACTTCAAAAGCACTCTTCCTTAATGAATATATATATCCCATGACAAGCCCTGTTGTTCCAAAAATGAACGTAATCGGAAGCGAGGCAGTGGAGCCAATCATATATGTAATGAGTAAGGACACAACGAGTGTTAGCAGTCCCCTTTTAAATGTGTGGCGTGCAGCATAAAAAATGAAAGGAACCGGAAGAATGAAAATAAACAAGATCCCTATCACTGGTAAAAATAAAACCGCTAGTAAAAAAAGGCAATATAACGCTATTACTACTGCCCCTTCAGTTATTGAACGAATTAAATTCACAGCTTCACCTCTTACAACCCTTTTATGTTCCATTTTAGGCATTTACCGGTGTGTTTTCAATATAGTAGACTAGTCGCCCATACATAGCTATGAAAAAAAGGCAGCAAGTCAATCTTGCTGCCTTTTTGGTATCAATCATTTACGTATGGTAACAACGCCATTTGACGTGCGCGCTTAATAGCTGTTGTTAATTTACGTTGGTATTTTGAAGATGTTCCAGTTACACGACGAGGTAAAATTTTACCACGCTCTGAAACAAAACGTTTTAATAAGTCAACATCTTTATAGTCGATGTGTGTAATTCCGTTTGCTGTGAAATAGCACACTTTACGACGCTTAGTGCGACCTTTACGAGCTCCACCCATTGCCATCTTAAATTCCCTCCTTTGTGTTTATTTTTCATCTGTCCAGCTTCAGCTCCCAGCGACTCGAAAAACTTCCCCCATCTCCCTACGATAAGTCAACATCGGCTCTCTACGCTCGCCGTGTTTCCTTTATCTCAGTCGATGTGCTCCAGTTTTTTCGTCGCTAAGCGGTCGCCTCCGCTTTTCTATTAAAACGGTAAATCATCGTCTGATATGTCAATTGGTAAACCATCATCCTTAAATGGGTCATCATCGACAGTTGTAAAATTATCATTTGGACGTTGATTCTGATTTGGACGATATCCGTTGCCACCGGATGGTTTTTGACCTCCATATCCCGGCCCAGGTCCAAAATTGCCACCGCCAGAGCCGCCTTGCCCACCAAATCCAAATGGGTCTGCTTGTCCGCCACCTTGGCTGGCACCTTTCGGCTCCAAAAACTGCACACTATCAGCCACAACCTCTGTTACATAAACACGGCGACCATCTTGTCCCTCATAATTGCGAGTTTGCAAGCGGCCATCGACCCCTGCCAAGCTTCCCTTTTTTAAGAAGTTTGCTACATTTTCAGCTGCACGACGCCATACTACGCAGTTGATAAAATCTGCTTCACGATCGCCTTGCTGATTTGAAAATGTACGATTAACAGCGAGTGTAAATTGGGCAACAGCTACTCCATTTGGAGTATAACGCAATTCTGGGTCTTTCGTTAACCTACCAACGAGTACCACGCGATTCAGCATCAGAAACACTCCTTAATGAAAATTGAAATCTAATACAATTGATTACTCTTCTTCACGTACTGCGATGTGACGAATGATGTCTTCGCTGATTTTCGCTAAGCGGTCAAATTCGTTGATTGCTTCTGGTTTTGCCACAACGTTTAGAAGCTGGTAATAACCTTCACGGAAATCATTGATTTCGTAAGCTAAACGACGCTTACCCATGTCAGTTGCTTTCGCGATTTCTGTACCTTCATTAGTTAAGATACCATTGAAACGGTCGATTACAGCCTTCTTTGTTTCATCATCAACGTTTGGACGAATAATGTACATAATTTCATATTTACGCATATCTTTCACCTCCTCTTGGACTAACGGCTCCCTTTTTCTAAAAGGAGCAAGGAGCAATATTCAAAAATAATTACTCACGAGTCAAAATTATACCATGATTTATCCTCTTACGCAAGTGCATAAAAATGGGGCCCCAGGTTGACTGCATTTCTGCAGCACGAATCCTGAGTGCCCCTCTCTCCTTGCACAACAAGGCTTATACGTTAAATCTAAAATGCATGACATCCCCGTCTTGGACTACATACTCTTTTCCTTCAAGACGTACTTTACCAGCCTCGCGAGCTGCAGTCATATTACCACAAGCAAGTAAATCCTCATAAGAAACTGTCTCGGCACGAATGAAGCCACGTTCAAAGTCAGTATGAATAATACCTGCGCACTGCGGTGCCTTCATACCCTTTTTAAATGTCCATGCCCTTACCTCTTGTTCTCCGGCAGTAAAATAAGTTGCCAAGCCAAGTAATGAATAAGCAGCCTTAATCAATTGATCCAAACCTGATTCTTTAATACCTAGCTCTTCTAAGAACATCTGCTTCTCTTCGCCTTCAAGCTCAGCAATTTCAGATTCAATCTTGGCACAAATAACGATAACCTCAGCATGATCTGCTTCGGCAAATTCACGTACTTTGTTCACATATTCATTCCCTGATGTATCTGCTACTTCATCTTCACCAACATTAGCAACATAAAGCATTGGCTTGATTGTTAATAAATGAAGATGTTTGACAATCTTTAGTTGTTCTTCAGTAAATTCAATCGTGCGGGCCATTTTCCCCTCTTCAAAGGCCTCTTTAAGCATCACAAGAATCTCGTGTTCGGCTGCTGCATCCTTGTCTTTTTGCTTTGCAAGCTTGCCGACACGGTCAATACGCTTGTCCACTGTTTCTAAATCAGCCAATATTAATTCTAAATTAATTGTTTCAATATCAGAGATTGGATCGACCTTACCCGCTACATGGGTAATTTCATCATCTGCGAAACAACGAACAACTTGACAAATGGCATCCACCTGGCGGATATGTGATAAAAACTTATTTCCCAACCCTTCACCTTTGCTGGCACCCTTTACAATTCCGGCTATGTCAGTAAATTCAAATGCTGTTGGCACTGTTTTTTTCGGCTTTACTAATTCTGTTAATTTATTTAAACGCTCATCTGGTACTTCAACAATCCCGACATTGGGATCAATTGTACAGAAAGGGTAGTTTGCTGATTCAGCACCTGCCTGTGTAATCGCGTTAAAAAGCGTTGATTTCCCAACATTCGGAAGACCAACGATTCCGGCTGTTAAACCCATTTACTTCACTCCTTAATTAACAATCGTTCTAACTATTCTTAACAATTATAGAAACAGTTCCTGAAAAGCGCAAGCGTTAATGGAAATCAGTATATTGACACAAGAAAAGACTGACCCAACTACTGGGACAGCCTCTGCAATTCTCCCAAACTACTCTTCATGCTTAACAAGAACCTTTTTAAGCTTTCTTATGAACTCTTTACGGGGTATTAATACACTATGGTTGCAACCTTCACATTTAATGCGAATATCCATTCCAAGGCGAATAATCTTCCAACGATTCGTTCCACAAGGATGCTGCTTTTTCATTTCGACAATATCATTTAGTTCAAATTCCTTTTCAACCATTTTGCACACCCCTCCATTTATTCACCATTACTTAAGTTCAATTTTACAATATCTTTTTCATTTATTTAAACAATTTTTAGCTACCATTTGTAGCGGTTTGCAATTGGATATAATAAAAGTGCTGCCAACATATATAAATTTAAGAGTCCATATATTGGATAAAGGACGGCAACTAATGTTGAAAAACCAAACGATGTCAATGGCACCATCACTACTAAAATTAAAAGTGCTAAAACCCATAAAGGCAGCAGCGTTTTTTGTCTAAGCCTCGTTACCAATCCAAAGACTCCGGATGCAGCCGTTGTATAAATGGCACCCCACAATACTAAAGACATACATATTAGCATGATTTGATGATAATTTTTCAGTACAGCAAATAAAGGGATCTCATAAAGGATGATATCAGAAGCTATTTGATTTAATACTTCATTATATACATAGGTAATTGCCCCTAAAACTAAACCACTTCCTACACTTGCAATCCAAATTTCTCCCTTATGTTTCATTTCCTTGCCAATGGCCGCCAAAACAGCGACTAATGGCAAAATATTTAATGCAGTAAAGGTAAAAGCTGAAGGCCAATTTGATTGCTCAGACAAGTTGACGATAATCGGTTGACCATATTGAACGATAAATAAGGAAAGAGCAATAAGTAGGCCAATGACTAATAGCGGGGTAATCACGGCATTCATTGAAACCATGCCTTTCACATCCCATAAAAATAATAATACTAAAAAAACAACAGTAATTGTAATACCCAGCCAATATGGCAAATAAAATACTTCTAATGCTGCCCCACTGCCTGCTAACATGACAATGGTTACTGAAAATAAATATAACATAATCATAAGGTCATAAAAGTGAGCCAACCTTTTTCCCAGCAAATCCTCCAATACCGGCAAATAGTGAACTGTCTTCTTTTCAAAACTAATTTTTAGAATAATATAGCAACTAATTGTAAACAATACGGTAAATAAAAAAATGGCAAGTCCACTTTCATCACCAAAAAACTGCCATATTTCTCTACCTGAAGCATAACCGGCTCCAATCATAGTACCCATAATTAGAAACATCCATTTAAGGCCTGCACTCCACATCCTATTCATCCCCTTCTTAAATAAATAATTTTCCAACATATGTATAGGAACTTAATTAATTCCGTATACTGTTACTACTATTAACGAGGAGTGAATCCTATGAATCTAAAACCAAAGTTTTTTGAAAAAAAAGAGGCCTCCTCCTACCGCATCTCTTATGAAGAACCAACTGCATCTTTCTATATTGGAGAACATTTAGTAAAGCTTTTACCACAGCATTTCATCCAACCTATTGTCATTGCCTGCATCGGAACAGACCGGTCAACCGGAGATGCACTTGGACCCTTGATTGGGTCAATTCTTCACGAGAAAAGGCCATCCCACTTCCATGTATACGGGACACTTGAGGATCCTATTCATGCTGTTAATCTTGAAGAACAATTAGAGTTTATTCACCATAAGCATCTCCGCCCCTATATTATTGGAATCGATGCCTGTCTTGGAAGGTTAAAAAGTGTTGGGGATGTAACGTTAAATGCGGGCGCCTTAAAGCCCGGAGCTGGTGTAAACAAGCAGCTGCCACCGGTTGGAGAAGTTCATCTAACGGGAATTGTTAATGTAAGTGGATTTATGGAGTTTTTTGTTCTGCAAAATACGAGGCTAAATCTTGTAATGAAAATGGCACAAACAATAGCAAGCGGCATAATGGAAGCTGATCATTTATTAACTGTTAAAAGAAATGAAATGATAGCTGAAAAAAGAGGCTGACTAGGTCAGCCTCCAAAGTTATCTTTAATTAATTCGCGATAAAATACTGCCCAGTAACAAGCAGTGCTACTACTAGGATGGCCGGCAGCATATTGGCAACGCGGATTCGCGTTATTTCCAACATATTTAAACCAATCGCCAAAATCATAATTCCCCCGGCTGAAGTCATTTCAACAATAAATGCATCCATAATTTGATCTGGGATCCATTTATCAATTTGTGTTGCAAATAAAGCAATGGTTCCCTGGTAGATCATAACTGGAAAGGCTGAGAACAAGACCCCAACACCTAAAGTTGTTGCTAACACTATACTTGTAAAACCATCCAATAATGATTTTGTGTATAAAACTTGATGGTCACCCCTTAAACCACTATCCAAGGCACCAAGAATCGCCATGGCACCAACTGCAAATATTAAGGTTGCCGTTACAAATCCTTTGGCAATGCCACCCTCTTCGGAAGCACCCATCCTTCTTTCAATCCAGAGGCCCAGCCGATTTAGCTTCCCATCCAAATCTAGTAATTCACCAATAATACTACCAAATAACAAGCTTAAAATGACAATTAAAAATTGTTCACTTTTAAGTCCCATCTGTATTCCTAGAATCACAACAGCAAGACCGATTGACTGCAGAACCAACGTTTTCACTTTATCCGGTATACGACGCAATACCTTGCCGAGGAATGTACCGGCAATAATGGCTACCCCGTTTACGATTGTTCCCAATAAGACCATGTTCTCTTCTCTCCCTAAACTAAGTATCCTGCTCTAATCTCTGCTATAGCTTGGACGAATTTTTCAACCTCATCTACTGTATTAAAAATACCAAAGCTAGCCCGCACTGCACCGCCTGCTTCAATGGTTTCCAATGTTTGGTGTGCTAGGGGCGTACAGTGAAGTCCGGCTCTAACAGCAACATGATAATGCTGATCCAATATCATGGCTACTTCCTGGCTATCCACCCCATCAATATTAAATGAAAGGACAGCAAGCCGTTTTGTATTTTCTGCAGGTCCATATACGGTGACACCTTCAATTTGTTTTAGACCCTTGAGGCAAGCTTCTGTAAGGATCTGTTCATGTTTAAAAATTTCCTCAAGCCCTGTTTCTTTTACATATAAAACACCGGCCAATAATCCCGCTATTCCCGGTGTATTCAACGTACCACTTTCCAGCCTTTCCGGGAGTTCCTCAGGTTGCTCAACCCGTTCCGAAAAATGCCCTGTTCCACCGGTCATGAGCGGCTTTAATTCAATACCTTTATTGATCAACAGGGCGCCCGTCCCCTGCGGACCCATCAATCCTTTATGGCCTGCAAAGGCTAATAAGTCAATATTCATTTTTTCCATATGAATCGGCAAAATACCCGCTGTTTGGGAAGCATCAACCATAAAGAGCAGCTGATGTTTCTTGCAAATTTGTCCTAATTTCTCTATTGGGATGATTGCCCCTGTTAGATTAGAGCCATGTGTCGCAACGATTAATTTAGTTGTTGTTGTTATTGCATTCTCTAATTCTGCTATATTAATTTCGCCATTAACATCAGGCTGAATATATGTAATCTCAATCCCTATCTCTTTTTTCAATCGCTCAAGCGGCCTTCGCACAGAATTATGTTCATAGGCAGTTGTAATCACATGGTCTCCCGGTTGCCAAGAAAGCCCTTGAATGCCTTGATTCAATGCACCAGTTGCATTTTGTGTGAAAATAACATGTCTAGGGTCAGCTAATCCAAAAAACTGTGCCAGCTGCACCCGTGCTTCAAAAATTTTATTTCCCGCTTCATTTGCTAATGTATGGCTTCCCCTGCCCGGATTAGCTCCATATTTCGTAAGTGCTTCTACCACTGCATCAGTAACCTCTTTTGGCTTTGGAAATGATGATGCAGCTTGATCAAAATAAATCATGACTGGCCCCCCTATAGGAAAACTGTAGATAAAGCTAGTTTTAGCTTTGTTATGCATATTTAAAGATTCCATTAACCAATTATTGTTCCCAATTGTGATTGGACAATCCATTAGTAAGTGCATTGCAAGTTTTTATGCGGACACGAAAAAACATCTGGGTATTTCGGGGAAGTGAGACTATTTTCGTGTTTGTCCGCATAAAAACTTGGAACCCATCTAACCATTAAACTCTTTCGTTGTCCAATCAAGATTGTTCACAATAATTGGTTAATAGAATTTATACTAATCTGGATAAAAAATAAAACCACCGTAGCGATGGCTTATCTAACATTATATTACTATCTTTTTTTTACGCAAAATGTATTATTCATCCTCAAGCATTTCTAAAATACGGTTTAGGTCATCTACAGAATAAAACTCAATTTCGATTTTACCCTTGTTCTTATTTTGCTTTATAGCAACAGCTGTTCCAAAACGGTCACGAAGGCGCGACTCCTGCTGTGTAATAAAAATATCCTTTGGCTTTTCTTTCTTTTTTGTTTCACGTGTAACATTTTCATTCAACCGCTGTACAAGTTGCTCCAATTGACGGACATTTAAATTTTCTTTTTTTATTTTTTCTACAAGAGGCATCATGTGATCCTTATTTTTGAGCCCTAACAGTGTTCGGCCATGCCCCATTGTTAACTCACCATTGGAAATAAGCGTTTTGATTGCCTCCGGCAAGGCCAACAAGCGGATATGGTTTGCTATATGTGGACGGCTTTTTCCTAAACGGTTGGCCAGTTCCTCTTGGGTTAACTTTAATTGTTCAATTAATGTCTGATATGCCAATCCTTCTTCAACTGGATTTAAATCCTCCCGCTGTAAATTCTCAATCAAAGCGAGCTCCATCATTTGCTGTTCAGTGTACTCTTTTACAATAACTGGAATTGTATCAAATCCTGCTTCCTTAGCAGCGCGATAGCGTCTTTCTCCAACTACAATGTCGTAACCCTTAATACTTTTTCTCACGACAATCGGCTGTAGGATGCCATGTGTTTCAATTGATTCCTTCAATTCTTTAATCGAATCCGGATCAAAGTTTTTTCGGGGCTGATATGGATTAGGGCGGCATTCTTTTATTTTTACCTTTTGAACTTTATCCGTTGGATCAATGATATCGTCGACTTTTTCTAAACCTGGTAATAACGCATTAATACCTTTCCCCAAGCCTTTTCCTAATCCTTTAGCCATTAGCAATCACTTCCTTTGCAAAGTCTAAGTATACCTCTGCCCCTCTTGACTTAGGGTCATAAATAATAATCGGTTTTCCATGGCTAGGTGCTTCACTTAACCTAATATTTCTTGGAATAATAGCTTGATAAACTCTGTCTTGGAAGTATTTTTTTACCTCGTCTATTACTTGTAGACCAAGGTTTGTTCTGGCATCAAGCATCGTTAAAAGGACCCCATCAATTTTTAATGATTGGTTTAAATGCTTTTGAACGAGTCTTACTGTATTTAGCAATTGACTGAGACCTTCCAACGCATAGTACTCACATTGCACCGGTATAATGACGGAATCAGCAGCAGTCAAAGCATTTAAAGTAAGTAATCCAAGAGATGGAGGACAATCTATAATGATATATTCATACTCATCTTGAAGCGATTCAAGCGCCCTTTTTAGACGCACTTCTCGGGAAATAGTTGGTACTAACTCTATTTCTGCACCTGCCAACTGAATCGTTGAAGGCAATACAAATAAATTTTCTACATCTGTAGGTAGGACAACTGATTTAGCTTCTTCATCATCAACTAATACATTATAAATGCACTGTTCAACATCAGCCTTTTCTACTCCCACACCACTTGTTGCATTTCCTTGTGGATCTATATCAACTAGTAAAACCCTTTTTCCCAAATATGCAAGACATGCACTCAAGTTTACTGAAGTTGTCGTTTTGCCAACTCCACCCTTTTGGTTTGCAATCGCAATAATTTTTCCCATGCTGTCACCTACTTTCCTTTCTTATACTATCCTATTTATGAAATATTCCGATAGTATAAAGAGGTTTGTCCTATTAAAAATATAATTAGAACAAATACTTTACTATTTTATCATGAATTGTGGTTAATTTCGTTTCAAAAATAAAAAACCCATCTACTTTTTTGTGATGGATTTAAAACGCATAAAAAATCATTTATTTTTTTGGTATTTTTATCGTAAATTGAACATAATCCTCATATTCTTCTTCTTGACTATCTATTTTCATACCAGTGCTGGCAACCATATTTAAAGATTGGCGAATCGTATTCATTGCAATTCTGGTATCTTTACTAAATGCCTTTCTTTTTGGCTTTGGCTTTGGCTTTTGCACTTTACTTTCAAGAAGATTCACAACACGGTCTTCTGTTTGTTTCACATTTAAATGCTTTTCAATAATCTCTTCCAATAGCTTTTCTTGTAATTCTGGTTCTTTAAGAGGAATCAACGCTCTAGCGTGTCTTTCCGTTATTTGCTTTTGTAAGAGCGCTTCTTGAATAGCATCAGGTAGCTTTAATAGTCGTAGTTTATTGGCAATCGTAGATTGGCCCTTCCCTAATCGTTGTGCTAATGCCTCTTGCGTTAAATTATGTAATTCTAATAACCTTGCATAAGCAATGGCTTCTTCGAGCGGAGATAACTCTTCACGCTGTAGATTTTCAATTAATGCAACTGAGGCTGTCTCTGTATCATTAAAATCCTTAATAATTGCCGGAATGGTATCCCAACCAAGCTTTGTAACAGCCCGCCACCTTCTTTCACCGGCAATAATCTCAAATTTACCATTTTCGTATTCACGTACTACAATGGGTTGAATAATCCCATGGGTGTGAATGGTCTGCATCAGTTCATTAATTTTCTCATCGACAAAAACAGTTCGTGGCTGAAAACGATTAGGAACAATATCCTTAATCGGAATACGTTTTACTTCTTCGTTTTCTGACACAATTTCTTCCTTTACTTCGTTATTCGTCTCAACCGTCTTTTCCCCTATACCAAAAAAGCGCGAAAAAGGGTGTTTCATTTTTCATACACCGCCTTTTGAATACTACAAAAAAAAACAATACAATTCGACATAATACTTTTATTCTCTATGGAAATAAAAATTCCTGCAATAGCTAATTTTAAAATTTACGTTTCACGTGAAACATGAGAGCATTTGCTGCTCTCTACTCAATTGGGCTTTTGTTCGGAGTCCCTGGTTTTCTCGGATACTTTTTAGGCGTCTTGTGCTCTTTTTTGATAATGACAATATTGCGTTCACTTTTTTCAATCGGCAACTGGAAATTATGAACACTTTCAACTTTGCCACCTAGTGTGCTTATAGCCCTTTTCCCAATTTCCAATTCCTCTAAAAGATTCGCACCTTTCATTCCGATAAAATATCCGCCCACTTTTACCAATGGCATGCATAATTCGCTTAATACAGACATTCTTGCAACTGCCCTAGCCGTAACAATATCATATGACTCTCTTATTTCTGGTCTTTGGCCGAATGTTTCAGCACGATCATGATAAAAGTTGACTTGGTCAAGCTGCAAAGATGATGCTAATTCATTTAAAAATGTGATTCGTTTTTGCAATGAATCAACAATTGAAATATTTAAATGAGGAAAGCATATTTTCAAAGGAATACTAGGAAAACCTGCACCTGCCCCTACATCACACAAGGTAAAGTCCTTTGAAAAGTCAAAGTAAAAAGCCGCCGTAATCGAATCATAGAAATGCTTTAAATAAACTTCCTGCTGATCGGTAATGGCCGTTAAATTCATCTTTTCATTCCACTCAACGAGCATATGGAAATATATGTCAAATTGTTCCAATTGTCTAGAAGAAAGGGAAATCCCCTTCTCTTCCAGACTATTCTTAAATGATTGTATATCCATTATTAATCCCCTTTAGAAGGTGAAAGTTTTACTATTTAAAAATAATAATTATTGTTGTATTCTAGCAATCCTGCCTTGCTCTAGGTATACTAATAAAATTGAAATATCAGCAGGGTTTACTCCTGAAATCCTTGATGCTTGTCCGACAGATAATGGGCGGATTTGTGATAACTTTTGGCGAGCTTCAGAAGCAATTCCAGATATTGCATTATAGTCAATATCCTGAGGAATTTTTTTATCCTCCATTTTTTTCATCCGCTCTACTTGCTGCAATGACTTTTCAATATAGCCTGCATATTTAATCTGAATTTCTACCTGTTCTGTAACATCGACTGGTAATTCTTCTTGGGATGGAATCAACTGCATAAGCAGCTCATAACTCATCTCAGGACGTTTTAATAAATCAGCCGCACGGACGCCGTCCTTTAATGGGCTTCCACCTATTTGTTGAATTAAATTCTGCACTTGTTCAGTTGGCCGAATTGTTGTCTGTTCCAGTCTCTCTTTTTCTTTTTCTATTTTTTCTTTTTTCTCCAAAAAGCGCTGATAACGTTCTTCAGAGATTAGACCGATTCTACGTCCAATTTCTGTAAGTCTAAGATCTGCATTATCGTGACGTAATAGTAAGCGATATTCAGCTCTTGAAGTGAGCAATCGATATGGATCACTCGTTCCTTTTGTGACCAAATCATCAACTAACACCCCGATATAAGCTTGTGCACGGTCCAATATAACCGGGTCTATATTCAATACTTTACATGCGGCATTAATTCCTGCCATTAGACCTTGCCCTGCTGCTTCCTCATAACCAGACGTTCCGTTAATTTGACCAGCGGTAAATAAGTTTTGTATTACCTTTGTTTCAAGCGTTGGCCATAATTGCGTTGGATAGATCATATCGTATTCAATCGCATAGCCAGCTCTCATCATCTCTACCTTTTCTAACCCTGGTACTGAATGGAGCATCTCTACCTGGATCTCTTCAGGCAAGCTTGTTGAAAATCCTTGTACATAAACTTCCTCTGTATTCCGCCCTTCCGGTTCAAGGAAAATTTGATGCCTTGGCTTATCATTAAAACGGACAACTTTATCTTCAATGGATGGACAATAACGGGCTCCAACCCCTTCTATCATCCCGGAATACATCGGACTGCGATGAAGATTGGCATTGATGATTTCATGTGTTTTTGGACTAGTATAGGTTAACCAACACGGAATTTGGTTTGTGATATACTGTGTTGTTTCATATGAAAAGGCTCTTAGCTTTTCATCACCGGGTTGAATTTCCGTTTTACTGTAATCAATGGTTTGCCCTTTTACACGCGGTGGTGTCCCTGTTTTAAACCGGCCCATCTCAAAGCCTAATTCTTTAAGATGCTTCGATAAGTCTACGGATGCCCGTTGGTTATTCGGGCCACTTTCGTAGGAAAAATCACCAATAATAATTTTCCCCCTTAAAAATGTACCTGTTGTAATAACAACAGCTTTCCCATAGTATTTCGCTCCAGTTTCAGTGATCACACCTTTACATTCTTCATTCTCGACTATGAGGCTCTGAACCATCGCTTGTTTTAATACTAAATTTTCTTCCTTTTCCATCGTGTGCTTCATTTCATTTTGATAATGATGCTTATCAGCCTGTGCCCGTAATGCACGGACGGCAGGACCCTTCCCTGTATTTAGCATTCTCATTTGAATATGAGTTTTGTCAATGTTTCGTCCCATTTCTCCACCAAGGGCATCGATTTCTCGAACAACGATTCCTTTGGCCGGTCCTCCAATCGAAGGATTACAAGGCATAAACGCCACCATATCTAAATTCAATGTTAAAATAAGTGTTTTTGCACCCATCCTAGCAGCGGCAAGTGCTGCCTCGCAGCCAGCATGTCCTGCCCCTACAACTATTACATCATATGAACCTGCATCGTACTCCATTAAAAATAAGCCTCCTAGTAAAAAAGCATAAGAGCTGATATATAGCCCCTATTTACCTAAACAAAATTGCGAAAATAATTGATTAATTAAACTTTCATGTACAGTATCGCCAATAATTTCCCCAAGTATTTCCCATGACCTTGTGAAGTCAATTTGGATTAAATCAATCGGCATACCTGTATCGATTCCTTCCAAACAATCGTCCATTGCTTTTTTTGCTTGATGTAAAAGAGCAATGTGGCGCGTATTGGACACATATGTCATATCATTCGCTTCAATTTTACCTCTGAAAAATAAAGTAGAAATAGCCTCTTCTAATCTTTCTATCCCTACTTCCTCTTTTAAGGATGTGGTAATAACAGGCGCATCTTTTGCCAACACTGTTACTTCATCCATAGCAAGCTTCTGTCCTAAATCCATTTTATTCACGATAACAATGACATCCATTCCACTAACAGCCTCAAACAGCTTCTTGTCTTCCTCTGTTAATGGCTCAGCATTATTTAACACTAAAAGAATTAGATCCGCTTCTTTTAAAACTTTTCTAGAGCGTTCTACACCTATTCTTTCAACAATATCCTCCGTTTCGCGAATACCGGCTGTATCCACTAAGCGCAACGGAACACCTCGAACATTGACATACTCTTCAATCACATCGCGTGTTGTTCCCGGAACATCAGTAACAATTGCTTTATTTTCATGAACTAAACTATTTAAAAGCGATGACTTTCCTACGTTCGGGCGTCCAATGATTACCGTTGCCAAACCATCCCGTAAAATTTTACCTTGTTTTGACGTTTGTAATAGTTTTTCAATTTCTGCTTTTATTTCTGTTGCCTTTTCAAGTAAAAGTCGATGGGTCATCTCTTCTACATCGTCATATTCGGGATAATCGATATTAACCTCTACATGTGCCAATGTTTCAAGAATCGTTTGCCGTAAACCCCGTACCAGTGTCGACAGTTTTCCTTCCATCTGCCCAATTGCAACATTCATCGCCCGGTCTGTCTTCGCACGAATCAAATCCATCACAGCCTCTGCCTGTGACAAATCAATTCGACCATTTAAAAACGCACGCTTTGTAAACTCCCCTGGTTCAGCTAAACGGACGCCTTGATTCAATACTAATTGTAACACCCGATTAACAGATAATAATCCACCATGGCAATTAATTTCGACAATATCCTCTCTTGTGAATGTCCTTGGCGCTCGTAGGACCGACAGCATAACCTCTTCTACCTTTTCATTACTTTCCGGATCCATGATAAATCCATAATGAATCGTATGGCTTTCTACTTTCTCTATATTTTTCCCCTTAAAAACTTGATTGGCTGCCTTAACCGCCTCAGGCCCGCTAATTCTTACAATCGCAATGGCTCCTTCCCCCATTGGCGTCGATATCGCCGCAATTGTATCCATCTCCATTTCATTCACCTCACTTATGCACAACTTTCTCGTAATTAAATCATCTATTTTTTATCCACAGTGGATAACCTTTTTAAATTTTAAGCAATATATCTAGTTTAACTTATCCACAATAGTGTGCGCAACTGCAAATCATCCAACCTTAGTGCGAGATTTAAAAAATATGTAGCAGATAGAAATATTTTATTAGGCAAGTATTGCTCCCTAAAGTGATTGGACAATGCATTCAAGTAGTATACCGCAAGTTTTTATGCGGACACGAATAAACATCTGGGTAGTTCAGGAAGTGAGGCTATATTCGTGTTAGTCCGCATAAAAACTTGGCTTCAGTCTAATCATTCCTGTTTCACGTTGTCCAATCAAACTCGGTCGCAATATTTGTCTAATAAAATATAGATTTGCATTAAACTATTAATTATTATTTTATGAGTTGATTATTGTGAGCATTCTTGATTGGGCAACGTAATAAATGAAAGATTAGATAGTAACTGGGGCCTCTAACCGTTAAGCCACGAAAATAGTCCCACTTCCCCGAAACACCCAGATGTTTTTTCGTGGTAGGTTAGAGGCTCCGCCTTACTTGAATTTTTGTACGCCTAATGACAAATGGGAACAATAATCAACTCATAAAATTGGTATTTGTATTTTTTACGCAAAAAAATAGCAGCTGCTAGATTCTCTAGCAACTGCCATGTTTATTGAATGATTTTATTTAATTCGGAATAATCACGATATGGCGGTTTGGTTCAACGCCATCGGAGGCCGTCGATACACCCTCCACATCAAAAAGAACAGAGTGAATGACTTTTCTTTCAAATGACGGCATTGGCTCCAACACTACTTTTGTTTTTGTCTTTTTCGCTTTAGAAGCTAATCGCAAAGCAAGATTTTCCAATGTTTCTTTACGGCGTGATCGATAATCTTCGGCATCTACAATGACTGTTAGGTAACCATCAGAATGTTTATTGGCAACAAGCTGTACTAAATATTGAAGAGAGTTTAACGTTTGCCCACGTTTACCAATTAAAATCGCAACATCATCACCGCTGATTTTAAATGTAAGTTCTTTGCCCTTATGAACTTTCTCAATAGTTGCTGTTATTCCCATTTTCCGAATAACGTTTTCTAAGAAGGTTTGAGCCTCTAAAACTGGATCTATTTTGACAGTCAGCTTCACAATTGCCGGCCGATTGCCAAAAACGCCAAATAAGCCCTTTTTGCCTCCATCGATAACGGAAACTTCAACCTTATCCTTTGATACATTTAGTTCTTGTAAAGCAGATGCAATTGCCTCATCAACTGTTTGCCCTGTACCGGTAGCCGTTACTTGTTTCACTTCTTTGCTCCCCCTGTACTATTCTCTTCTCCTTTTTTGGCAGGACCTTTAATTAATAAAGTTTGGAAGACCATAAAGATATTACCAACTACCCAATACAATGATAATGCAGCTGGAAATTTAACCGCAAAGACAACAATCATAACCGGCATAATATATAGCATCATTTTCATCTGCGGGTTATTTTCCATACCCTGCATCATGATTTTCTGTTGCAAGAACGTTGTGATACCTGCCACAATCGGCAAAATATAATATGGGTCTCTAACTCCAAGGTCAAACCACAAGAAAGTATGGTTTGCTATTTCTCTTGTTCTCATAATCGCATGGTAAAACCCAATCAAGATTGGCATTTGAATGACTAAAGGAAAACATCCTGCCAACGGATTTACGCCATGACTTTGGAACAGAGCCATCGTTTCTTGCTGAAGCTTTTGTTGTGTATTTGGATCCTTAGAAGCATATTTTTGTTGAAGGGCCTTTAATTCAGGCTGAATTGCCTGCATGGCCTTTGAATTCTGTGTTTGCTTAATCATTAACGGTAAAATGGCTAAGCGTATAATGAGTGTAACAACGATAATCGAAAGACCATAACTATTTCCTAAAAGTTTGGCAACATACGAGATGAACCATGATAATGGGTATACAATATACTGGTTCCAGAAACCTGTACTCTCTGGAGTTATTGGTTCATTTACTTGCGAACACGCTGATAAAACCGCTAATAGACCCACTAAGGTCAATACAAGTGCGATTCTTTTTTTCAAACTCCCTTCCTCCTTCTTGCATTTCCTTATGTATATAAGTGATATTACCATTTATAATATGACATTTCCTTCTTAATCCCTTTATATCCTCGTTAATTTTCAATATTTATTTTTCTTGTAAATGCCTTCGCTATTTTCAAGACATGGATTAAGCTCTTTTTGGTTTCTGAGAAATTCATATCTGCCGTTGGTTTACGGGCAATAATAACATAATCTATATTTTGCTTCAGATCGTTTTTAAGTTCTAAAAAGGTCTGGCGCACATATCTCTTTATTTGATTTCTTGTAACAGCTTTTCCAATTTTTTTGCTGACAGACAAACCGATCCTCATTTCATTCTGTTCCGGCTTCTCCAACATATAAATGACAAATTGGCGGTTGGCGACAGATACTCCTTTTTTAAAAACGTCCTGAAATTCATCATTTTTCTTAATTCTATTCCGTTTGTTCACAAAAATTCACTCCTGTTTGAAACAAACCAGATTATCTACAGCAAAACCCGATCAGCAGCCTCCGCATGTCCAGCTCCGGCACCCAGCGACCCAAAAACTTCACAAGCCTCCCTACGATAAGTCAACATCGACTCGCTACTCTCGTCGTGTTTCCTTTATCTCAGTCACCTTGCTCCAGTTTTTATATCGCTTAACGGGTGCCTCCGCTTTTCTATTTAGAAAAAAAACCACTGATCAAGTTCAGTGGCTTATGCTGATAATACTTTTCTTCCTTTTCTACGACGACGAGCAAGAACATTACGTCCATTAGCAGAGCTCATGCGAGCGCGGAAACCATGTACCTTTTTATGCTTACGTTTATTTGGTTGATAAGTACGTTTCATTATATTTGCACCTCCCTGAGGAAAAACTCTAAAGACAGTCTTAATTATTATAGACAACTACCTTTATATTGTCAATGCACTACTTCTTATCGCAATTGACTCTTACGTATGGATCATTTTATAACTTCCCGTTCCATTTTACCATGTGGATATCTTTTTCGACACTTTTTTCACCTATCCACCACTTATCTACAAGCTTTACACAAAATATAGTGTTGTTGATAACTTGAATCCACAAGGTATGGTGATTGTGGATAAAGTGCCAAAATCCATTGCAATAAAGGGTTTTATTTGTTATTATATTTGTGTTTTCTCTTTTATTAGCCTCCTCATTATCCACAGGTGTGGATAACATGTGGATATTTTTATAACCTTATGTGGGGAATTTTGTCCACAACATTGTGTAAAACGTCGAATAAACACTTTTCTACTATATTATATATTTATTCACTTTTGCTGTGGAATTATTTTTATACATTCGTATTCATTATTCAAAATTGAGGGTGTACAAAAGTTATACAACTTGTATTCACTATGCCCTCCTATGTTTTTATGGAGATTTTTAAATAAGGAGGGAGTCTGTCAATATGGAAAACATCTCAGATTTATGGACCAGGGCACTAGAAGCTATTCAAAAGAAAATAAGTAAACCCAGCTTTGAAACTTGGTTAAAATCGACAAAAGCTCACTCACTGCAAAACGACACATTAATCATCACTGCGCCGAATGATTTCGCTCGTGATTGGCTGGAATCGCGTTATTCGACACTAATTGCTGAGACCATTCTCGACATTACCGGGGCTGAATTAGAAATTAAATTTGTCATACCGCAATCACAACAAGATGATGAGCTGAAATTTGAAACTGTCGCTAAAAGGAAAAAGGTCGATGATGATCATTTAGAAGAAATGCCTCAAAGCATGCTAATTCCAAAATATACTTTTGATACTTTTGTCATTGGCTCCGGAAATCGTTTTGCCCACGCAGCTTCCCTTGCTGTAGCAGAGGCACCAGCAAAAGCTTACAATCCATTATTTATCTATGGGGGCGTCGGATTAGGAAAAACCCACTTAATGCATGCAATTGGCCACTATGTACTAGAACATAATCCAAATGCAAAGGTTGTCTATCTATCATCAGAAAAGTTTACAAATGAGTTCATTAACTCGATTCGTGATAATAAGGCCATTGAATTTCGGAATAAGTACCGAAAAGTAGATGTCCTGCTAATTGATGATATTCAATTCTTGGCTGGAAAAGAATCAACGCAGGAAGAATTTTTCCATACATTTAATGCCTTGCATGAGGAAAGTAAACAGATTGTTATTTCAAGTGACCGCCCGCCGAAGGAAATTCCAACTTTAGAGGATCGGCTTCGTTCCAGATTTGAATGGGGGCTGATTACAGATATTACGCCACCTGATTTGGAAACGAGAATCGCCATTCTTCGCAAGAAGGCAAAAGCGGAAGGGTTGGATATTTCAAATGAGGTCATGATTTATATCGCTAATCAGATTGATACTAATATACGTGAGTTAGAAGGTGCACTCATTCGCGTTGTCGCTTATTCATCTTTAATTAATAAAGATATTAATGCAGACTTAGCTGCTGAGGCTCTTAAAGATATCATTCCCGGTACGAGGACGAAAGTCATTACAATCCAGGAAATCCAGCGCGTTGTAGGAGAATTCTACAACGTAAAATTAGAGGATTTTAAAGCAAAAAAAAGAACGAAATCAGTTGCCTTTCCACGCCAAATTGCCATGTATTTATCAAGAGAGCTTACTGATTCCTCACTTCCGAAAATTGGTGAAGAGTTTGGCGGAAGGGACCATACAACAGTCATTCATGCCCATGAAAAGATTGCCAATCTTATTCAAACAGATGCTGAATTCCAACGAAGAATTCAAGAAATTGAAGAGAAGATAAAATTATAAACCTTGGAAATTGTGAATAACTTGAACCTACTTATATACAGTCTATCCACATGTGGATAGACTTCTCTGGCACTAGAAAAGTTGGGTTATCCACAAATCAACAGGCCCTACTATTATTACTACTATTTTTTATTTCAAAAATAATATAGATATGCCAGCCAGTTTGAAAAATGAACAAATAGGAGGCATTAATAAATGCAATTTACTATTCAACAAAATAAATTAGTACAAGCAGTAAATGATGTAATGAAAGCCGTATCGTCAAAAACGACGATTCCTATACTAACAGGGATAAAAATAACAGCTACAGAAAATGGTGTAACACTAACAGGTAGTGATTCAGATATCTCGATTGAAAGCTTTATTCCGGTTGAGGAAGAAGGTAATCAACATGTGGATATCCAAAAGCCAGGTAGTATTGTTTTACAAGCGAAGTTTTTTAGTGAGATCGTAAAAAAATTACCTAAAGAAACTGTGGATATCGAAGTACAAGATAATTTTTCAACAAGAATTACTTCTGGAAGTGCTGAATTTTACTTAATTGGCTTAGATCCAGAAGAATATCCACAGCTGCCGACGATTTCCAACAATCATGCTTTTCAAATGCCCATTGATTTACTAAAGCAAATTATCCGACAAACCGTATTTGCAGTATCAACTTCTGAGACTCGACCAATTTTGACAGGGGTAAACTGGCGCCTAGAAAATAACGAGCTTGTTTGTGTAGCAACTGACAGTCATCGACTTGCGATGAGGAAGGCACCTGTTGAAGGTGGAGAACAAGCTAATATTTCAAGTGTGGTAATCCCTGGGAAAAGTTTGAATGAGTTAAATAAAATACTTGAAGATACAAATGAATTGATCGATATTGTCATAACTGAAAACCAAATTTTATTTAAGACAAAATATTTATTATTCCTATCAAGACTTTTGGAGGGAAATTATCCTGATACATCAAGGTTAATTCCGGCAGATTATAAAACGGAAGTGATTATGATCACGAAGGAATTCCTACAGGCCATCGATCGTGCTTCACTTTTGGCACGTGAAGGAAAGAATAATGTTGTTAAATTAACGACATTTGAAAATGAAAGTGTACAAATTTCAACGACTTTACCTGAGGTTGGTAAGGTAGAGGAATATGTTCGAAGTGAATCTTTAACGGGAGAGGAATTAAAAATTTCCTTTAGTGCGAAATATATGATGGATGCCCTTAAAGCTCTTGACAGCACAGATATTAAGATTAGTTTTACTGGGGCAATGCGTCCATTTTTAATTCGTCCATTGGACAATGATTCAATTTTACAGCTAATCTTACCGGTAAGAACGTATTAATTTAACATGCTATGGGGAAAGCCGAACAGGAATAAATCGTAGTTTCCTGTTGGCTTTCTTTTCTATTTGTCGCCAATTTAGTACAATAAAGTAACAGAATGCAAATATAGTTTATAATTAAAAAAGGTGTGAAATGAATGGCAAAGGAAGTTACCATTTCAACAGAGGTTATTACATTAGGGCAGTTTTTAAAACTGGCTGGCATTATTGATACAGGTGGGGCTGTGAAATGGTTTTTAAGTGAGCACGAGGTATTCGTAAATGGTCAGCCTGAAAACCGCCGCGGCAAAAAGTTAATCCATCAAGACGAAGTGAGGGTTACTGGAAAAGGAACCTACAGGGTGATTTCTTCCATAACCCAGGAATAAAAGAACATAAAGGGGTGAGGGACCCTTTGTTTTTATCAGAACTTTCAATTACAAACTATCGAAACTATGAGAAAGCTAAGCTTGCATTTGAAAATAAGGTGAATGTCATTCTTGGGGAAAATGCTCAAGGAAAGACAAATTTAATGGAAAGCATCTATGTTTTGGCCATTGCAAAATCACATCGAACATCTAAAGATAAAGAACTTATCAAATGGGATGAAGAATATGCTAAAATAGAAGGAAGAGTACATAAAAGAATTAATTCTCTTTCACTTGAGCTAATTATTTCAAACAAAGGTAAGAAAGCGAAAGTAAATTCGTTGGAACAAAAAAAGCTAAGCAGCTATATTGGATCACTTAATGCAGTGATGTTTGCACCTGAGGATTTAAATCTCGTGAAAGGCAGTCCTCAGGTTCGTCGACGTTTTATTGATATTGAAATTGGGCAAGTGATGCCCGTCTATATGCATGACCTTAATCAATATCACCATATATTGCAGCAGCGAAATCACTTATTAAAGCAGTATAATCATGCCCCTGAAAAAAACAAGGTGATGCTGGAAATATTAACGGCACAGCTTGTTGATGTAGCAGTGAAAATTACCCAAAGAAGAATTCACTTCCTTAGACTTTTACAAAACTGGGCCGGGCCGATTCACCATGGCATCTCAAGAGGGCTGGAAATGCTGAAAATCCAGTATAATCCCTCGATTGATGTATCAGAGGGTAGTGATTTGTCAAAAATGGAAGAAGGATACTACGAGAAGTTTGCCCAACTTAAAAGCAAAGAAATTGACAGAGGCATTACTTTAGCGGGGCCCCATCGGGACGATATGCAGTTTTTTGTCAATGATAAGGATGTTCAAGTTTATGGGTCACAGGGGCAGCAGCGGACAACGGCCTTATCCATTAAACTGGCTGAAATTGAATTAATCAAATCAGAGGTTGGAGAATACCCTATACTTTTGTTGGATGATGTACTTTCCGAACTTGATGATTATAGACAATCGCACTTATTAAACACCATTCAAGATAAAGTTCAGACATTTGTAACGACTACGAGTGTGGAAGGAATTGATCATGAAACATTAAAAAAGGCTGCTAAATTTCATGTGAGGTCCGGGGAGATTGAAAAGTCTGATTGAAGGGTGGCCAAAGGTGCATGTTTATCCATTTAGGGGAAAATATTGTGATTCAGGCGAGGGAAATGATTGCGATTATTGATGGCAATTTAGTAGATGAATCAACGATATTGCGAGAATTCGTTGACATCAATATGGGGAAAAAGAATATAATTAAGATTTCAAATGGAAGTGCTAAATCCATTGTTATAACAGAACGTAATGTCTATTTTTCACCCCTATCAACCGTTACTTTAAAGAGACGATTACAATATATTTCCGAACTTGAAGTAAACAGTGAATGAAAGAACTAATAATAAAGGTGGCGAGGGCTTTGCCCTGCCCTTTTCTAGAAAGAAAGTGAAGGTGATTCAGGTGACCATGGAAGAAAAACAAACGGTAGTAGAATCTAGCTATGGTGCTGACCAAATACAAGTGCTTGAGGGCTTGGAAGCGGTGAGAAAGCGTCCAGGAATGTATATTGGTTCTACTAGTGGAAAGGGTCTTCATCATCTTGTATGGGAAATCGTCGATAATAGTATTGATGAGGCATTAGCAGGCTATTGTACTGAAATTAAAGTGACGATTGAAACTGATAATAGTATTACTGTGGTAGATAATGGGCGTGGGATTCCAGTAGGAATTCAAGAAAAAATGGGTAGACCAGCGGTGGAGGTTATTATGACCGTGCTCCATGCCGGCGGTAAATTCGGTGGAGGCGGATATAAGGTTTCCGGAGGTTTACACGGTGTTGGTGCATCAGTTGTTAATGCTTTATCAACTGAATTAGAGGTTTATGTTCATCTTGAAGGCAAGATTCATTATATAAAGTTTAATCGGGGTGTAGTTGTCCAAGAACTAACGGTTGTCGGAGATACAGATAAGACAGGGACAATCATCCACTTTACTCCAGACCCTGAAATTTTCCAAGAAACAACTATATTTGAGTATGATGTGTTGGCTACACGTTTACGTGAGTTAGCCTTCTTAAATCGTGGTCTAAATATTAGCCTAGAGGATAAACGCCCAGATGGCAAAAAGAATAGCTGGCACTATGAGGGTGGAATTATCTCTTATGTAGAACATTTAAACCGTACCCGAGAAGTCATTCATGAGGAGCCTGTCTATGTAATGGGTGAAAAGGATGGCATTACAGCAGAAGTAGCCCTACAGTACAATGACAGCTATGTTAGTAATATATATTCTTTCGCGAATAATATTCATACATATGAGGGTGGTACGCATGAAGTAGGCTTTAAAACAGCTCTAACACGGGTAATCAATGATTATGCGAGAAGAAGCGGGATTTTCAAAGATAATGACCAGAATTTAACCGGGGATGATGTCCGCGAAGGCTTAACAACGATTATTTCTGTAAAGCACCCTGACCCACAATTCGAAGGTCAGACGAAAACAAAGCTGGGAAATAGTGAAGTAAGAGCTATTGTAGATTCTGTTTTTTCAGAGGGATTCGAGAAGTTTCTTCTTGAAAATCCTGCAGTTGCCAAGAAAATTGTTGAAAAAGGTACGATGGCTTCAAGAGCGCGTATTGCCGCGAAAAAGGCAAGAGAATTAACACGCCGAAAAGGTGCCCTGGAAATTTCAAGCTTACCAGGGAAATTAGCAGACTGTTCATCAAAAGACGCAGCTATTAGTGAACTTTATATCGTTGAGGGTGATTCAGCGGGTGGTTCAGCTAAGTCAGGAAGGGATCGCCACTTTCAAGCTATCCTTCCATTACGCGGTAAAATCCTTAATGTAGAAAAGGCACGTTTAGATAAAATCTTGTCCAACAATGAAATTCGGACGATAATAACAGCACTTGGTACTGGTATTGGCGAGGATTTTGATATATCAAAGGCAAGATACCATAAAGTCGTTATTATGACCGACGCCGATGTTGACGGAGCGCATATTCGGACACTCCTATTAACATTCTTCTATCGCTTTATGAAACCAATCATTGAAAATGGATATATTTATATTGCCCAGCCGCCTTTATATAAGGTGCAGCAAGGCAAAAAGATTCAATATGCTTATAATGACCGGCAATTAGAACAAATATTAACGGAATTACCTGACAGTCCTAAGCCAAGTCTTCAACGCTATAAAGGTCTAGGTGAGATGAATCCGGAGCAGTTATGGGAAACTACGATGGATCCAGAGGTTCGTACATTGCTTCAAGTACAGCTTCAAGATGCAATAGAGGCAGATGAGGTATTTGACATGCTGATGGGGGATCAAGTAGAACCACGGCGTGATTTTATTCAAGAGAATGCCCGTTATGTTAAAAATCTAGATGTATAGAGAGGAGGAGCCTAAATGTCGGAAGAACGTCAATCAATACAAGAAGTGAATTTAAGCACTGAGATGAAGACATCCTTTCTGGATTATGCCATGAGTGTTATTGTTTCCCGTGCTTTACCAGATGTAAGGGATGGCTTAAAGCCAGTGCATCGAAGAATTTTGTTTGCAATGAATGAGTTGGGAAATACATCAGATAAGCCACATAAAAAATCTGCCCGTATTGTCGGTGATGTTATCGGTAAGTATCATCCACATGGTGATTCTGCGGTTTATGAAGCGATGGTACGGATGGCACAGGACTTTAACTTTCGTTACATGCTGGTGGATGGTCACGGGAACTTCGGCTCTGTTGACGGTGACCCCGCAGCGGCGATGCGTTATACGGAAGCACGGATGTCAAAGCTCGCAATGGAATTGTTGCGGGATATAAACAAAGACACCATTGATTATCAGGATAATTACGATGGCTCTGAAAAAGAACCAGTTGTCATGCCAGCTAGATTTCCTAACCTTTTAGTGAATGGTGCCTCAGGGATTGCTGTAGGTATGGCTACGAATATTCCACCACATCATTTAGGTGAGGTTATTGACGGTGTGCTGGCTATCAGCAAAAATCGTGATATTACCATTCCTGAATTGATGGAAATTATTCCTGGTCCTGATTTTCCAACAGCAGGTCAGATCTTAGGCCGGAGTGGTATTCGTCGGGCTTACGAAACAGGTAGAGGCTCGATTACCATCCGGGCCAAATCCATGATAGAAGAAAAACCAAATGGAAGGCAATCCATTATCATTACAGAGATTCCGTATCAGGTGAATAAAGCAAAGCTAATTGAAAAGATTGCTGAGCTTGTCCATGATAAGAGAATTGAGGGGATCTCTGACTTACGTGATGAATCAGACCGTAACGGAATGAGAATTGTCATTGAAGTAAAACGTGATGCTAATGCAAATGTGCTTTTAAACAATTTATATAAACATACAGCATTGCAATCAAGCTTTGGTATTAATATGCTCGCACTAGTGGACGGTCATCCAAAGGTATTAAATATCAAGCAAATGTTAAGTCATTACCTTGATCACCAAGTCGTGATTATTCGCCGTCGTACGGAGTTTGAACTACGCAAAGCGGAAGCACGTGCCCATATTTTGGAGGGCTTACGAATTGCCCTTGACCATATAGATGAGATTATTTCCTTAATCCGCAGTTCACAAACAACGGATATTGCAAGGCAAGGTTTAATGGACCAGTTTAACTTATCCGAGAAACAAGCACAAGCCATTTTAGATATGCGTTTGCAACGTTTAACAGGGTTGGAGCGGGAGAAAATTGAAGAGGAATATCAAGAGCTTGTGAAGCTAATTGCTGAATTAAAAGCAATCTTGGCAGATGAAGAAAAAGTGCTTGAGATTATCCGTGAGGAATTAATTGAAATTAAAGAACGGTTTTTTGATGAGCGCCGTACGGAAATTATCTCTGGAAGCTTTGGCGATATTGAGGATGAGGACTTAATTCCAGAATCAAGCATTGTCATTTCGCTTACCCATGCAGGTTATATTAAGCGATTACCGGCAGCTACGTATAAGAGCCAAAGAAGAGGTGGACGCGGCGTCCAAGGAATGGGAACAAATGAAGATGATTTTGTTGAACATTTGCTTTCCACTTCTTCACACAATACGATCTTGTTCTTTAGCAATAAAGGAAAGGTATATCGTCTAAAAGGCTATGAAATTCCTGAATACAGCCGAACAGCGAAAGGGATTCCAATTATCAATTTGTTAGAAATTGAAAAAGATGAATGGATTAATGCCGTCATTCCTGTTGAGGAATTTTTGGATGACTGGTACCTATTTTTTGCGACGAAACATGGCGTAGTCAAACGTTCACCACTCTCCTCCTTTGGTAATATTCGTAAGGGCGGACTAATTGCTCTTTCTTTAAGAGAGGGCGATGAAGTGATTTCTGTCGGTCTAACAGATGGTCAAAAAGAGATTATGATTGGCACGAAGAATGGGATGTTAATTCGTTTTAATGAGACGGATGTCCGTTCTATGGGCCGATTAGCGACTGGCGTGAAAGGCATCAGCTTAAATGAAGATGATTTTGTCATCGGCATGGAAATTATCGACGGAACAGAGGATGTTCTCGTTGTTACCCGCAATGGATATGGTAAACGAACTCCATTATCGGAATACCGTATGCAGAGCCGTGGTGGAAAAGGAATTAAAACGTGTAATATAACTGATAAAAATGGGCCATTGTCTGCAGTTAAAGCAGTAACTGGCGAAGAGGATTTAATGTTAATTACGGAAAGTGGCATTGTGATCCGCATGGCTATTGATACGATTTCAATTACAGGGCGCAATACCCAAGGTGTTAAATTAATGCGTCTTGATGAAAATGGAGTTGTTTCTACCGTTGCAAAGGTTGAGCGGGAAGAAGATGATGAGAATCTATTGGATGAGGAAGAGGTAAATCAGGAAGCAAATCAAGAGGAGCATCAAGAATTAAATCTAGAGGAAACTCCAGAATCTGATCAAGATGAATAACAAAGTTAGAGACTAACCATTACAGTGTCTGGCATCCGTCTATTTTCAATATGTAGTCTTGGTAGGAATGAGCCAACTATTTATTGCATAGAGGGCCAGACTCTTTTCTATTTTGGCTTATTTTTTATATTCAGTTTTAGAGGAGAGGCAATATATGAAAGTTCATACGAGCCAATTAATCGAAGGTTGTATATTATCCGAAGATGTCTTTTCACTTACGAATAGTCCAATTGTTCCAAGAAGAACAATACTGTCTGCTAAAACAATTGAAATTATTAAAGCATTTTTAATAAAAGAGGTAAAAGTTGAGCCTATCCTAGTTACGGGCGAGCGGTTCAAGCCGAGCGGGGATATTCTTGAGGAAGCTATGGAGAAGGAAGAAGCCAAGCAAGAGAAAGAGCAAGGATTAGTTGAGGTCTACTTAAAGGCTGTGCAAAGCTATAAAAAAATTTTTAACGGCTGGATGTCGGGAATCCCTGTTGATATGCCAGCTGTTAGGTCAATCATTGTGCCTGTTATCGAAAAGGCGCTAGAGGACCCTAAAGAGATTCTTTCACTGCACCACTATTGCACAGCTGATGAATACTTATATCATCATGCAGTGGCTGTTGCAGCCTTTTCAGCCATGTTAGCGAAACGTCTTAACTTCTCTATGGGGGATTGTATTCAAATCGGGATTGCCGGCGCCCTAAGCGACTGTGGGATGGCCAAAATTCCTTCGAGGATTATAAATAAAAAAGGCTATTTAACAAAGGAAGAGTTTGATGAAGTGAAAAGGCACCCTATATACAGCCTTTTCCTCTTAAAAGATATTAAGCTGTTGAAAGAGGACGTAAAACGGGCAGTCTTTCAACACCACGAACGAATTGATGGCAGCGGCTACCCAAAAGGGGTAAGGGCCGACTCTATTTACCCTTATGAACGGATAATTTCTGTTGCTGATGTCTACCATGCGATGACTTCAGAAAGAATATACAGAAGTAAGCAATCACCATTTAAAGTTTTGGAGTCTATTTTACAAGACCAATTCGGTAAATTTGATATAAAGGTTATTCAAGCATTGACAAGGCTTATCGCAAACTTCTCTTCAGGCACAAAGGTTCGTTTGTCAAACAATGAGGTTGGCGAAATCGTCTTTGTTGAACAAAAGGCGCCAACAAGACCAATGGTCAGATTAGAGCAGTCCGGGGAAATCATTCAACTTATAAATCAACGTGGCTTACATATTGAGGAAATCATTCACTAGAAATATTACTTCCGCTATTCCATTAGCTAATTATTGTTCCCTAACACTTTATTGATTTCATCAGCCGATTATTGTGACCTATCTTGATTGGACAACGTAAAAAAATAACGGTTAGAAGGGAGCCAAGTTTTTATGCGGACAAACACGAAAATAGTCTCACTTCCCTGAAATACCTAGATGTTTTTTCGTGTCCGTATAAAAACTTGCAATACTAAACACAATGGATTGTCCAATCACAATTGGGAACAATAATTGGCTGATGAAATTTTTGCATTAGGTAATATTATTACATTTTAGCCTGCAAGTAATGATAAATTAAGTAAGGAATTTTATGGTACGTTACATTTAAAAATTGTTCCATGAATGGATAATCAAGGTTATCGAAACTGTGCAGCCGTTCACTCCACCACTCTGTTTCGTATCTGCTGATCATGCTTAAATTGTAAAGCAGCAAATAGTGGGTCATGATTTCAGGCAAGGCTTGGAATTGTTCCTTTTCGATTGGGAGGTGGAGTGAATTTTCAAAGCAGTTATATTGTAATGGCGCACAATCATTAGGATTAATGCTATGATGACATTGTACCTGAATAAAGGCAGGCTGCTTTTCATTCCAAGTTTCTTTTTCAAGCCATTGCGATTCAAAAGGTAATTCTTTTTCAAGAAAACTAGCGAACCTTTCAATTGTCATATGTAAATGATCCAAGATGCCTGTTGGTATAAAAAGAATCTTATCTTCTATTCCAGCAACTTTATAACTTGGCTGTTTTTCTAAACTTACTTGAAAGAGGTGGTTTAATTCAGGGATGCGTGCCAAAAGAAAATCCATTGTGTATTTTTCAGCTTCTAGATGTCGTTTCACATGAAACACTTTCTCGGCCATATGTGTAAATAGGCCGTTTTTTTGAACCTTTACCTCATCGTTTAAAAAATCATAGTTTCTTTTTTTTCTTTTACGTGTTGTAACACCATGTGCAAGTACAGTGGAGGATTCAGGGTAGGCTGGGTCTACAGTGAGTAAACATGCCTTCAGAAGCTGAACCATTCCATAAAACAAGAGGATGGGTTTAATAGATAAGGGCGCATTGTTTGAAAGCTGATAATAGCTTTTACCATGATCTAAATAGTAGATGAATGGATAACAGTTTTCATAGCTCTTTTTTTCAGAGTCCTCTATATTTATTTGTTTGTAGCAGTGCAAAAGGTATTTTTGGACGTTTATTGAGGAATAAAAGATTGAGAAGGATTCCCAAACAGAATTCCAAGAGCTCATAGTTAAACCTCCAAATTACAAAGTAATATAAAATTTTCGATAAAATAATTGTCGTTCCTTGACAGTATTCTATCCAATTGTTAAGCTAACTAATAATATTTTTAGGAAAATTCATAAGAGGGAGAAGATTGTACGATGTGGGAAAGTAAGTTTAATAAAGAAGGATTAACATTTGATGATGTCTTGTTAGTACCAGCACATTCTGCCGTATTACCACGAGATGTTGAAGTGAAGGCGGTACTATCTGAGACTTTAAAGTTGAACATCCCCCTAATTAGTGCCGGTATGGACACAGTTACAGAAGCGGATATGGCAATTGCGATTGCTAGACAAGGTGGCCTTGGCATTATCCACAAAAATATGTCAATTGAACAGCAAGCTGAGCAAGTTGATAAAGTAAAACGTTCTGAAAGTGGCGTTATTACAAATCCATTTTATTTAACACCCGATCATACAGTATCCGATGCAGAACAATTAATGAGCAAATTTAGAATTTCCGGTGTACCGATTGTTAATAATGAACAGGATGTAAAATTGGTCGGCATTTTAACAAACCGTGATCTTCGTTTTATTCAAGATTACTCCATTAAAATTGACGATGTAATGACAAAAGAAAACTTAGTGACAGCACCTGTTGGTACAACACTTATTCAAGCGGAAAGTATTCTGCAAAAGTATAAAATTGAAAAATTACCGCTCGTGAATGAAGAAGGAACATTAAAAGGATTAATTACAATCAAAGATATAGAAAAGGTCATTGAATTCCCAAATTCAGCGAAGGATAGCCATGGTAGACTATTGGTTGGAGCCGCTGTCGGTGCAACAGTAGATGCCTTAATGCGTGTAGAAGCATTGGTAAAAGCCGGTGTTGATGCGATTGTCCTAGATACGGCTCATGGACATTCTCAAGGGGTTTTAAATAAAGTTCGTGAAATTCGCGATGCATATCCAAACTTAAATATTATCGCCGGAAACGTAGCAACAGGGGAAGGTACGAAGGCATTAATTGAGGCTGGTGCTAATATTATAAAGGTTGGTATTGGTCCTGGTTCTATTTGTACAACTCGTGTCGTTGCCGGTGTTGGTGTACCACAAATTACAGCAGTGTATGATTGTGCAACAGAGGCTAGAAAGCATGGTGTTCCAATTATTGCCGATGGTGGTATTAAGTATTCAGGGGATATCGTGAAGGCACTTGCTGCTGGTGGCAATGCTGTTATGCTTGGCAGCATCTTTGCAGGTACAACTGAAAGCCCAGGGGATACTGAAATCTATCAAGGACGTCGCTTCAAGGTATATCGTGGTATGGGCTCAGTCGGTGCTATGGAAAAGGGAAGTAAAGACCGTTACTTCCAAGAAGAAAATCAAAAATTTGTTCCTGAAGGAATTGAAGGACGTGTTCCATATAAAGGTCCTCTTGCCGATATGATCTATCAATTAGTGGGCGGACTTCGTTCTGGTATGGGCTATTGTGGTGCAAAAGACCTTGAGACATTACGTGAAACTAGCCAATTCATCCGAATGACTGGTGCCGGTTTACGTGAAAGCCATCCACATGATGTTCAAATCACAAAGGAATCACCAAATTATTCCGTATGATATTACAATTAATTCCTTTTTAAAACAGAGGAGCTTTTCCTCTGTTTTTTTTTATTTAAATTTGATAGAATAGCCGTTGTGGTTATTTAACTTTATGTAATAGAACTATGCAATATGTGGAGGGATATGATTTGAAAAAACGTATAAGAAACAAAAGTTTCATATATAGTTTGCTTGCACTCTTTTTATTTACGACAATCTTTGCGAATTTCCCTACTAAAGCGAGTGCTGTCGAACTAGGACTTCAAGCAGAAGCTGCTATTTTAGTCGACGGAAATTCTGGAAAAATTTTATACGAATTGAATCCAGATATGACATTACCTCCAGCAAGTATGTCAAAAATGATGACAGAGTATTTATTGTTAGAGGCTATTCATAGCAAGAAGGTTAGCTGGGATCAAGAAGTATCTATTGATGATTATGTTTATAAAATCTCACAAAATACAAAGCTATCAAATGTTCCGCTTCGGAAGGATATTAAATATACAGTAAGAGAACTGTATGAATCAATGGCAATCTACTCAGCTAATGGCTCAACGATTGCTCTAGCAGAAACGATTGCAGGATCAGAAACAAACTTTATTCAAATGATGAACAAGAAAGCACAAGAACTTGGCATGAAAGATGCAAAATTTGTGAATGCCACTGGTTTAAATAATAAAGATTTACAAGGGATGTATCCGAAAGGTACAACCGAGGATGAAGAGAATATGATGTCACCACGGTCTGTTGCTACCCTTGCCTATCGCTTAATCAATGATTACCCAGAAGTGTTGCAAACTGCGAGCATTCCCTTCAAAAAGTTCACAAAAGGGATTGATGGTGAAGGTATCAGCATGTTGAACTGGAATGCCATGTTACCTAACATCCCAGGATATTTACAGCAATTCGCATATCAAGGTGTAGACGGCTTAAAGACGGGTTCTACGGACATGGCAGGCTATTGCTTTACAGGAACTGCAAAACGTAATGGAATGAGATTAATCAGCGTTGTAATGCGTACAAAGACACAATATGCGCGTTTTGAAGAAACTAAGAAGCTATTTGATTATGGATTTAGTAATTTCGTAGAAAAAGAGCTTTACCCTGCAGATTACCAACTTAAAAAACAAAATGTTTTAAAGGTAGAAAAAGGGAAAGAAAAGAAAGTAGAAATTGCTACAAAAGATGCTTTGAAAACTGTCGTAAAGTCAAATGAAGAAGAGCTTTATGAGCCAAAACTAGTATTAGACAAAAAGGCTCTTACTAAAAATGGCACACTAGAAGCACCTGTGAAAAAGGGTCAAAAGGTTGGCTACTTAACATATGAATATAAAGGTGAAAATAATTATGGCTATTTAGTTGATAATGGTGGCGTTCATGAAAAGGTTGCTGTTGTCACGGGGTCAGCTGTAGAAAAGGCAAATTGGTTTTCGTTAACAATGAGAGCAATTGGCGGCTTCTTTGCTGATATTTGGTCAAGTGTAGCTGGCGGTATTAAAGGCTTATTCTAAAAAAAAAACTCCAACATAAACCATAAATTCAGATGGGGAATATTGAGTATTCCTAGTTGAATTTATGGTTTTTTTTATACTTTTTGAAAATTAAAATAGGAATTTTCGACATTTTAGGTTAAAATAATGGATAGGCCTTTATTTGTACATGATAAAATAAAGAAATAAAATTAAACGTAATAACTACATACATTTAGGAGGAGTTTTTAAATGTCACAAAATATTGGAACAGAACGAGTAAAACGCGGGATGGCTGAGATGCAAAAAGGCGGCGTTATTATGGACGTTGTTAATGCAGAACAGGCTAAAGTTGCCGAGGCTGCTGGAGCTGTAGCTGTAATGGCCCTTGAGCGTGTACCAGCAGATATTCGTGCAGCTGGTGGAGTTGCCCGTATGGCTGACCCTACAATCGTTGAAGAGGTTATGAATGCGGTATCGATTCCTGTAATGGCAAAAGCTCGTATCGGCCATATTGTTGAAGCACGTGTTCTTGAAGCAATGGGCGTAGACTACATTGACGAAAGTGAAGTTTTAACACCTGCTGATGAAGTTTATCATATTAACAAGCGTGAATATACAGTACCATTTGTTTGTGGATGCCGTGATTTAGGAGAAGCATTACGTCGTATCGGCGAAGGTGCATCTATGCTTCGTACAAAAGGTGAGCCAGGAACAGGAAATATCGTAGAGGCTGTACGTCATATGCGTATGGTACAAGCACAAATTCGCCAGGTTGCTGCGATGTCAGAAGATGAGCTAATGGCATATGCGAAGAATATTCAAGCTCCATTTGAATTAGTTCTTCAAATAAATCGCGAAGGCAAACTTCCAGTTGTAAACTTTGCTGCAGGCGGTGTGGCAACACCTGCTGATGCTGCATTAATGATGCAATTAGGTGCAGACGGCGTATTCGTTGGTTCAGGTATCTTCAAATCAGATAATCCTGAGAAATTTGCCCGTGCAATTGTAGAAGCAACTACACATTATCAAGATTATAAATTAATTGCTGAGCTTTCAAAAGGCTTAGGAACAGCTATGAAAGGTATTGAAATTTCTTCATTACAACCAAGCGAGCGCATGCAAGAACGCGGTTGGTAATTAGAAAAGCGGAGGCGACTGCTTAGCGACGAAAAAACTGGAGCTGGCCGAATGCAATCCTTGCAGATTGTATTATTTATTTTCGCAACAACAAAAGGAGTAATGTTACATGGTTAAAATAGGGGTTTTAGCTCTGCAAGGGGCTGTAAGAGAACATATTCGTGCACTTGAAGCAGCGGGTGCTGAGGCTGTTCAAATTAAAAGGGTGGAACAATTAGCAGAAATTGATGGCCTAGTATTCCCCGGCGGAGAAAGCACGACCATGAGACGTTTAATAGATAAATATAGCTTTTTTGAACCATTAAAGGAATTCGGAAAAAGCGGCAAGCCAATCTTTGGTACTTGCGCCGGACTGATTTTAATGGCTAATAAACTTGCTGGACAAGAGGATGCCCACTTAGGATTAATTAATATGACAGTAGAGCGTAATGCTTTTGGGCGCCAAGTTGACAGCTTTGAAGCAAGCTTAATGATTACTGATGTTGCTGATGACTATATTGGTGTGTTTATCCGCGCACCAAGAATACTTGAAGTTGGCAATGATGTTGAAATCATTTGTAAACATCAAGGTAAGATTGTAGCTGTAAGACAGGATCATTATTTAGCTTGTTCTTTCCATCCAGAATTAACGGACGATCATCGTATGCATGAGTATTTCGTGAAAATGGTGGAGGCTGCAAAGGAAAAATTAGCTGTATAATTAAGGATATTATGTGGTAAAATATAGGTATAATAAATGAACAGTGTTGACGGGAATTAGTAGCAGTATTTCTTTTTCAAAGAGAGTCGGTGGTCGGTGGAAACCGATAAAAGAGTATTGTGAATCCATCCCTGAGCAAAATATTGAACGGCTTTTTCGGCTCAGTAAATATTTTCGGTTTGATACCGTTATGATTGTGAGTGGAAAGAAGGCAATGTCTTTTTTCAATCAGGGTGGCAACGCGGGTTAACTCTCGTCCCTTATTATGGGGACGGGAGTTTTTTATTTGGAAAAGTGGAGGCTCCGTTTAGCGAAGTTTACTAGTCGCTGGGCGCTGAAGCTAGATAGGGAAATAGTAATACATGCATTAGCTATTTATACTTTCACATTATAGTTAATATATAAGGAGGAAGAAAAGATGCTTGATATGAAATTTTTACGAGAAAATTTTGCGGAGATTAAAGAGAGATTGCAATGCCGTGGGGAGGATTTAGGCGATTTTGGCCGTTTTGGCGAATTGGATGCACGTCGTCGCGAGTTGATTGCAGAAGGTGAAGAGCTGAAAAGTAAGCGTAATGAGGTTTCAAAGCAGGTTTCTGTTTTAAAAAGAGAGAAAAAGGATGCTGACCATCTTATCACCGAAATGCGTGAAGTCGGTGACCGCATCAAGGTGATTGACGATGAGTTGCGTACTGTAGAAGAGGATTTGCAGCTTTTATTATTATCCATCCCAAATGTTCCACATGAAACAGTGCCTGTTGGCGACTCTGAAGACGATAATGTTGTTGTCCGTAAATGGGGCGAGATTCGTGAATTTTCCTTTGAACCAAAGCCACACTGGGATGTTGCTGATGTGCTTGGGATTTTAGACTTTGAAAGAGCAGGAAAGGTTACGGGCAGTCGTTTTGTATTTTATAAAGGCTTGGGTGCCAGACTTGAGCGTGCCCTTATTAGTTTCATGATGGATTATCATTCTGACAATCATGGCTATGAAGAGATCATTCCGCCTTATATGGTTAATCGGGACAGCATGACTGGAACAGGTCAGCTTCCTAAATTTGAAGAGGATGCGTTTAAAATTGCCGGCCAAGATTACTTTTTAATTCCAACTGCGGAAGTACCGGTTACAAATATGCATCGCGATGAAATTTTAGATGGTGCGGATCTTCCAATTGCCTATTGTGGATACAGCGCTTGTTTCCGTTCTGAAGCAGGGTCTGCTGGCCGCGATACACGCGGGTTGATTCGCCAACATCAGTTTAATAAAGTCGAGCTTGTCCGCTTTGTTAAACCAGAGGATTCTTATAATGAATTAGAAAAACTAACAGGCCATGCTGAAAAGATTCTTCAGCTATTGGGCTTGCCATATCGCGTGATGAGCATGTGTACAGCTGACCTTGGTTTTACTGCAGCGAAAAAATATGACATTGAAGTTTGGTTGCCAAGTTACGACACTTATCGTGAAATTTCTTCTTGCAGTAACTTTGAGGCATTCCAGGGAAGACGTGCCAATATCCGTTTCCGCCGTGAGCCGGGAGCAAAGCCTGAGCATGTTCATACATTAAATGGCTCAGGGTTGGCAATTGGCCGTACAGTAGCAGCTATTTTGGAAAATTACCAACAAGAAGATGGCAGTGTCGTGATTCCAGAGATTTTAAGACCTTATATGGGTAATGTTGAAGTAATGAAGCCAAAAGAAAAATAAGAATGTAGGGAGAGAGGGATTCTGGTTTGAATCCCTCTTTTAATTTTAAAGAAATCAGACCATTTTCCAAAAAAGAACAGAGTAACAAAAAAGTTCACAATTAGTTCAAATCCAGTTCAAAATGTAATCCTAATATAAAAGCATAGTCAATCACACCAATAAACAAAAGGATGGATTGGGCAAATTATTAGGAGGTACAAAAATGAGAGCAAATATTTTCAAATGGAACGTGAAGAAATCAGTAGGGGCATTTATAGCAGCAGCGGCTGTAGTTGCGATGATACCAGTATCAGCCAGTGCCCATTGTGATACTATGGATGGTCCAACAGTAGCGGACGCTTATAAGGCGTTGGAAAATGATAATATCAATTATGTGTTAAAATGGGTGCAGCCAAAATATGAAAAGGAAATAAAAGATAAATTCGATCTTAGTATGAAGGTGAAGGATCTAAGCCCGGAAGCCAAGGAACTTTCTGAGCAATACTTTTTCAGTGAGCTTATTCGAGTTCACAGAGCAGGGGAAGGAGCGCCGTTTGATGGATTGAAACCTTCAGGAACACCTATAGATGAAAAAGTATTGGCTGCAGATAAGAGTATTGCACTTGGAAATCTATCTCCATTAGAAGGTCTGGTAGAGGAGGAGAAAATGCCTGAGCTTAAAGAAAGATTTGAAAAGGTAATGAAATTAAAGGATTACGATGTAAACAACCTTGAGGCTGGTAGAGAATACATCGAAGCCTATGTAAGCTTCTTTAAATTTGCCGAAGGTGAGGAAGAAGGCCATCACGAAGCAACAGGTGCTCATGGCGAAGTTGATGCTCACGGAGTAGTAGAAACTCATGGTACGGTTGATTCCCATGGAGCAGCAGCTGTTCAAAGTGATAAAGCTGTCCATAAAGCTACCAATGTCAAAGTAAAAAAAAGTTCAGTAAAAAAAGAACATTCAGTCGTTACCTATAAGGTAAAGTCTGGTGATACACTTTCAAAAATTGCATTGAAGTATCATACAACTTACCAAGAGATTCAAAAAGCAAACAAGATTGTTAACCCACACCGCATATACCCTGGGCAATCATTCATAATCCCAGGTAAATAATAACTAGAATAAGTGGATAGAAAAAGGAAACCTATATAAATTAGGTTTCCTCTCTTTGAGCTTGATGTGGACATTTTTGTCCACATTAAACGGTTTTTAAACTAAAACAAAAGCTGGATCCTTGGTTTACTGTACTTTCAACCCATGCTCTGCCATCTAAACGTTCAATAATTTCATGGACAAGTGCCAATCCTAGTCCTGCCCCCTCCTTTGATAAAGAGCGATCCTTATCAACCTTATAAAATCTTTTCCAAACATTTTGAAGCTCTTCTGGTGCAATACCAACTCCAGTATCAATGACATGGACTTGAACATTATCATGGTCAGTGACAACCTTTACCGTAATGCTGCCATCCTCCGGGGTAAAGCGGATGGCATTGGTAATGTAATTAATGAGAACCTGCTCAACTAAATCTTCGTCTCCAAGAACAGTTGGCACTGTAGTTGGAATGTCAGTTTTTAAATCAATAAAACGATCTTCGGCTAAAGGAATAAGCTTTAAAACGGTCCGGTTTATAATATCTGAAAGCACTATTTCCCTTTTATTACATTTCATTTGGCCGGATTCAATCCGTGATAAATCTAAAAGACTATTAACTAGACGATGCAGTCTTATAGTTTCTTTTAAACTTATTCTCAGGTATTTATTTTCTTGTTCTTTACTAGTAATGATTCCATCCAACATAGCCTCTAGAAACCCACGAATGGATGTAAGAGGGGTCCGAAGCTCGTGTGAGGCATTTGCGACAAATTCACGCTGCATTCGTTCCATTTCTGCTATTTTATTTTTTTCATTTTCTAAATCCTGCAATGATTTATTTAGGGCCTGTCTCATATTATTAAAGGTATCAGCTAATTTTCCAATTTCATCAGAGGAATGTACCTTCGGTTGTTGTGTGAAATTTCCCTTTATCATTTCTAGGGAGCATTCTGTTATTTCATTAATCGGTTTTGTAATGGATTGTGAAATGAAATAACTGACAAATGCCACAATGATTAATGATATGGCTCCCGCGAATATAACAATTTTCAAGGCTTCAATAACACTTAGTGTAATATCTGATAGAGGATTGCAGACAAAAGTGACGCCTACGACTTGATTATTCGCTAGGATAGGAACTGCAACTGACAGGACAGGATCATCGATATACTTTGTAAATCCGTGGCTGGTAATGATCTCACCCTTTAAGGCCTTTTTTAACTGATCTGATTTAGGTTGTAAATGTTCCTTAATGGATTGATTCTTTAATTCACTAACGAGTTCTCCATTTTTATCGACAATCCATATCTTTGAGGAATTCACTTGATTATACTCATTAACGATTTGGATTACTTGGGTAAAATTGCTTTCCTGGAGATAGGGGCTCAAAATTTGCGACATTTTTTCACCCTGAGTAATTAACTGTTGTTCCTTTTCATTAAAGTAATAACTCTTAAAGAAAAGGTAAAAAAATAGGATTGCAATCATGATACTTAGAACAGTTATTAAAACATATGTTTTCAATAGTTTACTAAATAAAGTCTTTTTCATTTTTGATGACCTCAAACTTATAGCCAACACCCCATACAGTTTGAAGGTAGGAATAAGGCTGACCGTTTTCAATTTTTCGACGTAAACGTTTAATATGAGTATCCACTGTCCGTGAATCACCCAAATAAGCATATCCCCAAATTTTATCTAACAATTGATCTCTAGTAAAAACATGGCCAAGATTGCTTGAGAGCAGCCATAATAACTCTACTTCCTTTGGTGTTGTGATAATCTTTTCTCCCTCCACAATGACCTCATATTTTGAAAGATCAATGAGGAGATTAGGGAATTCTAAAGTTTTATTTTGGCTTCCTTCTGGTTTTGATCTTCTCAAAATTGCCTTCACTCTAGCAATAATTTCACCGGGTGAGAATGGTTTTGTTACATAGTCATCTCCACCTAAATTTAAACCAAGAATTTTATCAGATTCTTCACCTTTTGCTGAAAGAATAATGATAGGGGTATCCATAGTCAGTCTTAGTTCCTTTGCTACCTGCCACCCATTTTTATAAGGAAGCATAATATCCAGTATAATTAAGTCAGGGTGAATTTGATTAGCAACTTCTAATGCCCGTAATCCATCCTCAGCTGTACTTACTTCAAAGCCTTCAGCCTCTAGATATAATTTTAGAAGCTCAGATACATTTTCTTCGTCATCGACTACTAAAACCCTTTTTCTACTCATTTATTCATCTCCTTGAAACGATAGCTAACCTATTGAGCTTATTTCTTAAAATTGAATTATATAACTTTTGAAAGCGTAAGGAAGTGATGGACATCAAATTTTAATAAAAAATGCCCGTTTTTGTAGGTTTGACACAAAATCGCTTTTATGCTATATTTATTATTGTCTTACACGGAGGAATACCCAAGTCTGGCTGAAGGGATCGGTCTTGAAAACCGACAGGCGGGTTAAACCGCGCGGGGGTTCGAATCCCTCTTCCTCCTCCATACAAAAGAGCCTAAATCGTTGCCTTTTGGTAACGATTTTTTTATGCGTATTTTTTTCTTCTTTGAGTTAAACCGTAATATCCATGAAATCTATTTGTAATAATAGAATGGTAGAATTTAGTGGTTAATAGTGTTAGTAGGGGAGGTAATTTTTTTGAATAAAAAGATCATGACAGCAATGATTTCAACATCGTTTGCGCTGAATTTATTTTTGCCAAATGTGCATGCTGAAGAAGCAATTGCTGAAGTGAAGGGTCCAGTTCCGGTTGTTCTAGATAAGGGACCTATTGTTGAAATGAAGGATGCGAAGGTTACAATTAATGGACAAGATATTAATTTCGACGTTCCACCGGCAATGAAAAGTGGCAGAACTTTAGTACCACTACGGGCAATATTTGAAGCGATGGGTGCAGCCGTTACATGGGATGGTGCCACTCAAACGATTTCAGCCGTAAAAGATGATAAATCTATTAATCTAACAGTCAACTCAACTATTGCCAAAAATGGCGAAGAGGAATTGCAGTTAGATGTTCCGGCAACGATGTATAAGAATCGGACACTTGTACCACTACGTTTTGTTGGAGAAGCGTTCGGGGGCACAGTAACATGGGATGGCGCGACAAGAAGTGTCAGCATTACAATGGATGGGAATCCAATTATACAACATCCTGCTACGGTCTACCTAAATGATAAGTTGCTAGACTTTGGAGAATTTATGCCAGTTTTAAAGAATAAAACGGCCTTTATTCCAATTGAGTCAGTTTTAGATAATCTAACAAACAATGAAATATATTGGGAACGAAACGGTAGAAACATTTACGTTGAATTTGATGGTAAAGTCATGAATTTTTACGTAGGTGAAAACTCTGTCATTATCGACAACGTAAGAGTTGAAATGGGAAAACCGTTAATCGAGGAAAACGGTCAGGTACTAGTGCCGACTGACTCCTT
The DNA here is from genome assembly GCF_054301215.1 of Schinkia acidoalkalinis. The sequence continues at coordinate 2,190,745 of NZ_CP182573.1, read as the reverse complement.
TGCCAAAATTCTTGGAGGCTACTCCTACTATAAAGAAGATACGAATGAAACATTAATATATATTAATAGAGCGAAATTCCTCCACGATTTTCTAACAAAAGAGAAATCAACATTTGCCCAACCAACAAACGTTGTTAATACGAAATATGTAGGCACACGTAGAATAATGGTAAGCGATAATCCAGAAAACTTAAATAGCCGAACAGTACCTGAAGATAATGAAACACTTTGGCAGGATGAAGTCAAGACAGCTGAAGGCTCAATGGATCATCGTGTATTTGGTTGGCACATTAATGAGTTTGACCAAAATGTAAATGTCGGTATTACCATTGAGAACCTCTCAAAAACGAACGAAATTGAAATAGTCGGCCTAAAGGGAACAAGCCGTCAAACGCCTAATACATGGGTGAATTATGATGTTGGCTTGCCTTTAGCAGAAAAATCATTAAGTGGAAAAATAACAACAGTCAAAATGACTAGCCCTGTAGTCAATTCAGGGGAAAACGCGTTAATGAAATCATTTGAATTAAAGCAAGCCAATACAATTGGTTTTCAGTATGATTTCACGGTGAAAAGAAAGTCAGGTACTGGTGAATTAAATTATAAAATTAGAACTGTAATTAGTAAAAATGGTGAGGATTTAGCAGCAATTTTGAATAACCCAGTTCCTATTGATGAAAAAGCCCGCCATCCAAGAGGGGTATGGAGCAGTTCACAGCTACAAACCGAACTAACACCATATAAAGTAGGCGACGCCGAAACTGCTTATCAGATCTCTAATGGGGTAACAGATAATCTAATGACGCCTGAAAGTGGACTTGGCGACACGACGCAAATGATTAGAAACCCTGGCCATTATGGTGCCTCTTATATTGTGAAAATCCCAATTGTTAACGAAACGGGAGAGCCAAAGACTGTTAGATTAAGAATAGGTGCCCGTGGCGGAATCTACAATGGTGCAGTGAAAGTGGATGGCAAGGTTTATTTGACACCAACCTTGATGCCATTGACAGAGGTAGCCAATCTCATCGATTATGTAGCAAAAGAGAAAAACGGGATGATTGAACTTGAAATCATGCATGCCGGTGGATCAGCGTTGCCAATGGTCATTGATTTGCTTACAGTTGAAGAGCAACAACAAGAACCAGAACTACCAGATTCACAGGATTTAGGGGAGCAACAAGACCCTGAGGGAGTACAAGATTCAGAGAATGGACAGACTACCGAGGGTGTACAAACTTCTGAGGATTCACTAGATACACAGCAAGTGCAAGGAAATGTGCAGTAGTTTTGGTTGAGATAAATAAGGAAGTAAGCCCACCTATCTATGCTAATAGGGAAGGTGGGTTACTTTCTGCACTTTACTTTTTTGTCATACTTGATATAATTTATAAATGGACATAATTTTATACATGGCTCCGTAGCTCAGCGGATAGAGCGTCGGTTTCCTAAACCGTGCGTCGGAGGTTCGATTCCTCTCGGGGCCGCTAACTAAACCCTTGCCTAGCAAGGGTTTTTTTCTTTTCATTGAAGTTGAATTCGGTTTAAAAACAGGATTTGGGGACGAATTGGGGACAAAAGTAAACAAATCAGTTTAGATTAAACTAAATTTTACTAATAGGGCCAAAAGAAGTGATTAGCTTTGAGGTATGGGTTAGATGAACAATAAAGGCCTATTGTGCACTAAAAATTGTTGTAAACATCTAATGTATTTTCTAATTAATCACCAAAATGTTAATCCATTTTGGTAAAATAAGCGTACAGTTTGTGAAGTTTTAGACTTAAATTTGGTTAGATAAAATAATCTGTGATATTCCTGACATGAATGATGAACAAATAGATCTGGTAGAAAATTTGGACTTATTAGAATTAGAAGGATATATAGAGGTACTTATTGATGAGGGGGAAGAGTACCTAGTAGAAGATGAAACCATTGAAGCTGATAATCCAGCTGAAATCCTACTGTAATTTTTATGGGGTATCGGAATTCATTTTTTGATACCCTTTTTTATTTTTTATAATCTATAACTTTATTATAATGTAAAATTAAGGAAGAAGGGGGGAGTGATTTGGATTATATAGAAATGAGTAAGGAAAAGTTTGTTCAAACCATTAACGAACAAATTGATATATTGTATCAACGTTCCGGCATTAAAAAGATGGTTTCTATTTTCATAGATAAATATCCTAAGGATGTGTTTGTTAATTACCGAGAGACTGAATCCTTTGAAAATCATCTCTTGGATTGTCTTTGTTTTTCTAAAACGGCGAATCAAGAAAGTTATTTTGATGAGTATAAAAGGATAGGGACTTTATGTATTTCTCTTGAAAGAAGAAAAATAACGGGGAATTATTATTCAGGGGCTTTTGTTGAAGCATTTAATCAACTCTTAACGTTGTTTATTAAAGAAAAATTCATCAAGGATGAATTAATAGGCTCCTTTATTGTTTGGGGATTGTTAAGGAAAATGGCGATCGAATGTATTTCTAATAAATTCTTATTATTCTATGGTGATTCTTTAATGCGTTTAGAAACTTTAGCTGTTGAAGGTTGTTATAAATGGTATTACGAAAATCAGAGTCGTGGTTTAATTGAGTATGAGTATTATCTCTTCTTGTATTTTCTAATGGACAAAAATAAAATAAGCCAAAACATAATCACCGAAGCGGAAAAGTTATCCGAGTTTCTTACAAAGTATGAAAAAGAAAATGAGTCGGTAAAGTTCGAAAATGAGTTGGAATGCTTGGGGTGCAGATTATTTTCTATCCATCTAAGTTAATGCACATAACGGTTCAGCTCATGGGTTTGAATACTTTATTCATAACAGTTTGCCTGATACATCGAGAACAGCATTAATTTGGGACATTATGCATGAAGAGGTTCTCAAGGTAAATAACTTACATAACCGTGGCAAAAAAAGTCCAATTTCCATGTACTGCGAGAATCCAGAATGCTAGCTGTTATTAACAGAGAACGGATTTATTGCTCATCAAGCGATGCCCAAAAACTAAGGGACCCGAATTGACGGCAAGCACGCGTTTAATTTGAAGAGAAAATCGTCTAATCTGAAAAGCAATATGGCTATTAAACGTGTAATTGTTGACGATGTACAAGTAGGGGCTTACGCAGAAAAAAATGTGTTGAGAACTGTACAACGCAACCTGAGAACTGCACAAAGGATTATTATTAAAAATGTGTAGTTTAGTTTGGAAAACAGGTGCCTGACTACGAGTACGTTAAAGTTTATCAAACTGGATAGCCATGATGGATGAACAAAAAAAAACGCTAAGCCTTTGATCATGGCTTAGCGTTTTTTTCTTGCTCTAAGTTGGTCCGACTGGTATAAGCCGGACTCAAAATGTGCTAGCTTACGGCTTTAATGTCAGATGAATAGAACGAAGTTGTTGAGGGAAAATTATAGCTCATGATGTTTCCATTCCCAATTGTTGGATTTGAGGTGAATTTTTGCCTAAGATTACGCCAATTCAGTCATACATAATTATTATGCTTTCGGTTGGATTGATGAACCACGTTATTATTGGCCCGTTACTGCTAGGAGCATCCAAGCGAGATGCCTGGCTTGTAGTGCTTCTTGTTTTTGTCGCTTCACCTGTTTGGATTGGTTGCTTGAACTACATCATTCAAAACATGAACAATCAACACGTTAAGAAGTGGCTAGATCAGCACTTTGGAAAGTTTTTATCTGCAATCTTAGTTATTATTTATAGTTTGTTATTATGGCTTATGGGCTTTATTTCCTTAAAAGATACTCTAACATGGACAATCGCATCATACTTGCCTCAAACACCGATACTAGTTCTTGCGGGAACAACACTTGTTGCATGTTTCTTTGCTGCCTTTCAAGGACTCCGTACAATCGCAATTGTGAGCGGGATAATGTTGCCATTTGTTCTTATTCTGGGTCATCTTGTGGCGATTACAAATTTTCAGTTTAAAGATTATACCCTGCTTTTTCCTTTGTTAGAAAACGGGACAGCTCCATTATGGAAGGGTGTTCCTTACGTTGCCGGTGGATTGCTGGAGTTGTCTTTGTTGATGTTGATGTTTCAGCATAAGTTAACAAAGAAACCTGGATTTAAAAGTTTAATGTTGATGTGCCTCATCCTTACAGGGCTTACGTTAGGACCATTGATGGGTTCGATTGCGATATTCGGCCCTGATGAAGCGGCTAACCAGAGATACCCCCCTTACGCTCAATGGAGAATCGTTAGACTGGGAGAATATTTGGAGCATGTCGATTTTTTTTCGATTTACCAGTGGCTATCTGGTACATTCATTCGTGTGTCCCTTTCCCTCTATCTCATTGGGGAATTATGGGATTTACAAAAATGTAGATGGTTACCTCTATTACTTGTCGCATTCGCTATGCTTGCTGCCATTTTGCTGCCGATTAGCGACATGGCTTTTCTAGACCTGTTAGGAAGATTTTATTTTCCTTCATTTTGTATCTTTACAGTAGGGACCTTGATCCTGTATGTCAGTCGAATTTTCATCTCAAGAATTAGCCAAAAGGAGTGACCAGCTAGAATGAATAAACTATTCCGACGAATGATAAGATTATTTGGAAATCAGGGTGCAGAAAGCAAGAGGCCATCGCCTAATACAGAGGTAACAGTCTTGCAACCGCTTAATGAACAATCACTAATCCAACACTTTAAAATGTGTCAAGATGTTAAGCACCATGTTTACAAATTAAAACCTAATGATGAACAATCGAGAATCCTATTGATTTATTGTGAGGGTTTAAGTGACAACCAAACGTTCATTCATGAGACAGTGCTTCCTCATTTGACCCGATTTTATGAAAACAATGGTTTTCATTTTCATGAGGAAATTGCAGAGTCGAGCCAACTACAATTAGAGTTCGTTACTCTTGAGGAGTGGGAGCAAACGGCCGAAACGGATATTTTTGAAGGCAAACTGCTTTTGTTTATTCCGACCCTACATTCCTTATTCTCTCTCGATATCTCAAAAAAACCGGCGCGAAATCCGGAAGAATCCAGTATTGAGGTCTCGGTACGGGGCCCAAAAGATGGATTTGTGGAAGAACTGGGAGTCAATGTGGCGTTAATTCGGAAACGAATCAAATCAACCAGCATGGTTTATGAAACGAAAAAAGTAGGCGTTCGCACGAAAACAACCGTTGCAATTCTATACATGTGTGACATTGTTGATCCTAAGATTGTTCAAGATGTAAAGAATAAATTAGATGATCTTCACATTGACGGAGCGTTTAGCGCCACTCAGCTAGAAGAATTAATGGAACCGACAAAAGCATTGTTTCCTTTGATGGGGTATACAGGCAGACCAGACTTTACCGTTAGCTGTATGCTAAATGGCCGTGTAGCGTTGATTGTGGATGGTACACCGGCTGCCTTAATCGCGCCAGCCAATTTGTTCCTGCTCCTGAAAACACCTGAAGATATCCACTTTACTGCTTTGTCGTCTACATTTGGTCAAACGCTTCGTTTACTCGGGATTTTTTTTTCACTGCTGTTGCCTGCATTTTGGGTTGCCATTCTTTCCTATCATCAAGATCAACTGCCCTATTATCTACTTGCAACATTGGGGATTAACCGGTTGGGAATCCCTTTTGATGTAACAGTTGAAATGTTAATTGTACTTATCTTCTTAGAAATATTGCGGGAAGCAGGTGTCCGACTCCCTTCTGCAGTCGGATCTACGGTAACGGTTGTAGGCGGACTTATACTGGGGGATGCGGCCATTCGTGCAGGATTCTTATCCCCTGGTATTGTTGTCATCGGAGCAATTACACAGATTTTTGGTTCAACTTTATCGAGCCTTTCATTAGCTGGAACAATTAGTATTTTACGCTTCTTTCTTTTCATTCTGTCTGCCATGCTTGGCATTTATGGCTTCTTTCTTGGATTATTTATTGTGCTCAGCCATTTAGCCTCATTGCGTTCATGCGGCTTGCCTTACTTGGCCCCGATATCACCTCCATTTAAAGACTTTGCCAACGCTTTGTTCCGATTACCTTGGCAATGGCGAAACACACGACCGGACATGTTGAAGACACGAGATTCTACAAGGCAATGGGACAGGCAAAAATGAGGAGATATAAAAGTATGGTTGCACTTCTCCTCCTCCTCACCCTTACCGGGTGCTGGAGCAGATATGAAGTGCAAAACATGAACTATGCAACGGCTGTTGGAATTGACTATGTCGATGGCCAATACACCATATATGTGCAATTGCTTGATTTCTCGACAGTGGCAAAGCTGGAGGGGCAGCAAAAAGCGGAGCAGCCCCCGGTTTGGGTGGGAAAAGGCGAAGGTTCCTCGTTTACAGAAGCGGCAAATGATTTGTATAGTACATCACAACAGCGCTTAAACTGGGGACAAATCTCTGCCATCTTGTTCAGCGAGAGATTGATGAAGGAAAACAAAGTCGGAGAAGTGCTGGAATTGATCAACCGTTATCGTGAAATAAGGTACTTGGCCTGGCTGTTCAGTACGAGAGAGCCTCTTGAAGAAATCTTGCTGGCAACACCATATTTTAGATTATCGCCAAAGGCATCAATTCTTCTCAATCCCGAGCAAAATTTCAGACAGCGTTCTATCCTTGCTCCGGTCCGCCTGCAACAATTTGTACTGGACTCACACGAAAAGGCTAGAACCAGTTATATACCGGAATTATCGCTTCGCAAAGGTCAATGGCAGGAAAGTAATAAACCAAAAGAGCTTCTTAGGTATTCAGGCATACAAGTATATGAACTAGGCAATTATTATGCACGAATGGATCTTAAGGATCTGTCTGGATTGCCCTGGCTAAGTACTCACACGATCCGAGTGCCTCTTGATTTGTTTACCGAAGTGAAGCTTGCTGCTGTTCTTGTCGCAGAAAAACCCGAGTATGACGTGACCCCGATTGTAAAATTGGACAAAGCATTTTTCGACATTTCTGTTAATGTGAAAGCCGGAATCAATGAATTGCATACTGACCTTACTGAAAAGGAAATCACACAAATGGCTCAGGAAAAAATAGAGGAGCAAATCCGTAAAACGTATCAAACAGCTTTTAAAGAGGGTATAGATATTTACAATTTGGGCGAATCTTTGTATCGCAAACATCCACATCAATGGAAACACATTGCCACAGGAAAACAGCAACTCGTTTTAAACCAAGATTCCCTGCGTCATGTAAATGTTGAGGTGAATATTGTTTACCCTGGAAGATATAAATTACATGAACATGGGGAATTCACCTCGTGATTCTGGTAAGGGAAATTATTGCCCCCACCCTGCTTCTTCTGCTTAGCGTTGAAGAAGCAGGGTTTTTGTATCCAAAAAATAGTTTAACGTTGTAAATCCGCATTTTCCTGACGCTACCCCATATAGAAAATAATGGACTTTATTAAAGGCCATTTTCAAATCAATGATGTTTTTAAAGTTGCCTAGAGTGGGTATTGTAGCTTTTGACTTCGGAAAAGTTATTTTTGTTCAAATATCAAAAGAGAGTGCTTAAAGAAGTAGGTGGTTTGGAAGATGCGAATGAAGAAGATATCATATAAATTTGGCAGCTATTACAAATCAATTGCCAATAATTTTTTGAATCTCTGGCAGTTGCATTTATCGATGTTTCAGAAACTTTTGTTAAATTGAATTTTAACTTAACTAGCAGTGCTAGTTAATGAACAATAGCCCACTAATATGCAATAAACTTCCGATACATAATACACGGCTATTGTTCACCAACGTTATGTACAATAATGTTAGAGATAAATACAAAGTCTGTGAAAATAATATACTTAAAGTGACACTCGGTTTAAAGAGAAACAAGTTTTAGCTTTGTTCAACAAACGGGCCATTACCTTGAATAAAGGTAGTGAGTAATTGGATATTTATGTTAAAATATAGTGAAGATTGTAATGAAGAATTGGTGTGCACATAATTATTATTAGATGCATTGGTGGCAGAAAGGAACGGTTAAATGAATAGAGAAGAGGTTTTAGCTGCCCTTAAAACAGGAGAATTTGATGGTATAAGTCATACGTATCAACCATACAGTGGTTACGGGAAAAATTGTCATCAAATAGAAATGAGTGTATCCTGTGGGACTATTGAGGTAACGAAAATTACTACAGGCAAAATCTTTAATGGCAAGGAAAATGAACGATTTGAAGAAAGGACAACTGAAGTCTTAAGTGGTAATAAAGCGGTTGATTTTATAGAAAGTCGTCCATATTACTTTTCACAAAGAAGACCAGATTTGTTTTAGACAGAGACTTTAATAATAAAATCTTCAACAAAAGGGCGCAAATCTTGAAAAAGAATTGTGCCTTCTTTAGCTATAGGGCCATTTGATAATTGAACAGTATCTTCAAAAAAATCTGGGTATTTATGTTAAAATTTAGGTGGGATTGTGAAGAAATTTGCAGATGAATTTATGAGACTAAATGTTAGTAATAATAGGGATTAAGGAGTGTTAAAAGTGGCCAATTTAAGAAAATTAAAAGATATTGAAAAAAGTTTTGAGGAAAATAATATAACAACCTCTAAAGTAGGGTTCTATGATTCTCTAGAATTTATTCAGGTAGAACGCAAAGATTCTACGTACCTAGAATACTACGCCAAATTTGTACAATTAAAGAAATACGATTCAACGTATTTAGATATGGTAAGAGAGAAAGTATCCATCATTTCAAAGCTCCTATATAAAGAGTTAGAAAGAGACGGAAGATTGGGCGCCTGTATAGATATGTCAGGAACATTATCGCGAATACTAGAAAAAGAAGGGATTTGGAATCACATGGTATTTGGTAGTTTAAGTATTGACTATCCAAAAGAAAGCCAAATAAGTAGAGGACACTTTTGGTGTGTAGATTATACTCAAGGTGCATCGGCAGCACACTCTTGGTTAGTGGTTCCTCCATTTCATATTGTTGATCTAACCATAAAACTTCAACCGTATTCTCAAGGTCAAGACAAGTATCTCCCAGAGATTGTACTAAGTGAAAAGGTCAAACCTTACACACCTAAAGCTGAAGATCTAATAAACACTAGAATTATCCGAGAATTACAACTTCGAGGTGTCAAAAATGTATTAACCTACACTTTGCCGAATTTTAAAGCATTTAATAGTAATTTTCCAGCTGTGATGACGGAAGCAAACAAATGTGTTTTACATTATATCCCTACAGCAATTTCAGCACCGGATTCTCCGTTTGAAGAAGCTGTTAATCTAAAACTTAACGGTAGATATGGATATGAAATCTATAAAGAAGTCATTTCACCAGCATTAAAAGAGCAAGGTTTTTGATGTTTTTTAATATTCCTTTGTTCAGCTCAGCAATCGGGCGCTCTCCTTGAACAAGGATAAGCGCTCATTTTTCATTTAAGGTCTAGTATGTTTAGTATGGGCTGCAGATTGACCATTTTATTAGAGGGTATATTATTTTAAGATTAATGGTGGTGAACCTAACCATAAGTAACAACGAAATTTTTGTAGTAAAACGCGAGAATTCCTTCCTTGAAACTCATCAATTTGTAGAGTCCTATGGATTTATCTTAATGAAATGTAAAACTTGTTTCAAGGGCTTTGCCGATGTAAATGCTTGCTATTACTTTTAAATGGTTACTTTATCAATAGATATCTTATTCAATACAACTTGTTTTCCACAAAATAAATTTATGAGATAAAAAAGACAGCTCTCCTAAAAGGATGCTGTCTTTATTTCTAGATGTGATCAAAATACATGTCATCCGGCTCGGTATCTTCAAGTGACTCGGAGAGAGGGCGCTTATCGAAAAAATAATCATCCGGCTCAGTGTCCTCAAGCGTAAATGTCTTTTTGCTACCATCCCCCTCTAGTTGCAGATCAATCGGATCTGTACTTTCATTAGACACTGGCTTGAAGCGATACAACAGGTAACTATCATCTGGTTCAGTCCCTTCAATGTTTGCTGTCTCTATGTTCTCCTTCCACATCATAAAACCGTCATCGGGTCTAGTGTCCTCGACCATGCGGGTTTGGCGAGTTGAGAATCTTATGTCGTCCTGTACTGTTCCTTTAAGACTCTTGGTGAGGTCTTTGGATTCATTCCCCCCCGCTGAGCTTAGGAAGTGTGCGATATAGGGTTTCATTAGGTTTTCACCTCCTCTTTAAAAGAATGGTTAGTTTGTGATTCTCTGGTGTTGTATTGTCTGTAGCTGTCGTAACTACTATATTATGGACATTAAGGGATTGAATCAAGTAGGAAATACGCTTGTAATTCTCTTCATTCCCGCTTCCTGAGCGAATCAAAATGACTTCTGATATCTCACCTACAAGCAAATCATTTTTCAGATGGTCTAGAAGGATATTTTGACCCTCGTAGAGCTCAACAGAAGGCTTGGACAAGTCTAAGGAGTAAACCGCTGTATTTCCTTCTAAAATTGGTCCTAGCCCAATATTCTCTGATTGGTAATGTGATGATATGTTATGGACAATGATCAGGGCAATACTCATGATGACAATTCCTTTTATGTATTTCTCAATATTTTTAATAAGGGTAACCTCACGAATCCATTCAAACTCAGTTAGGTACCTTTCAAAATAAACCATCTGTAACAACTCGGTTAATGGATCGGCAGAATTCTTTACATCTTGATAAGCATACCTATCGTATGACTTCACTTTGATGAAATTATGAAAGAACAAGATGAGATTTAAGAAATTTAACGTGATGTAATAAATAATCACAAAGATAAGAATTTGAAAAAAACCCTCATAATCAAGGACTTTCCCTGTTCTGGTAAGGTACGGCGTATAGATAGGGATAAGAAAGGCTACGATTGCTAGATAAGCTAGAAACTTATTAAATGTTCTATTTTTAGAATCTTTGATATTTCCTATTTTATAAAAAAGTGCTTCTTTAATTACTTCTTTTTTTTCAAAGTCCAGATTTTTAACCTCTAGTTTATGCTTATTAATTCTTTGCTTAAATTCATGCTTATCCAATGGTTTTTCAACATCGGTTAGGCTAAGAACACGATATATTCGAAATCGCTCTTTGATTTGTCCCTGTGGAGGGGTCCCCCAAAACCATTGAAACGTAAAAAGGTGTAAAATATGTTTCCCCCAGTTTATACTCAGTAATGAAAATCTTAAAAGGTTTCTCTTTCTAGTGATTTCACCAAATCCAGCATCGCATGTCACTCGGAATATAGGTAAAAGGGAAAGAAACTGGAAGATACGGAAAGTCCAGCTTGGCAACTCAGTCATTTATGGGGTCCTCCTGTACTAAATATTGAATAATCGCATTGGATATGTGTAGATTTAGTTCCTGCTCCAACCAGAGCCACTGCCCATTTGGATTGACCTCAAGAAAATAGTAATCTCCGTCGGAGACAATGAAATCAAAAGCTCCAAAATGGAGCTGAAGTGCCTCCATCATGGAAATACATTTACTGGTGATTTCTTCGGGTATATCTACGATTTGATATGTGTTACTATTGTAGCTTTTTCTCCAATCAATATCATTTCCTGCATCAATTCTTACAGCAAAAACCTGTCTATCAATGATAGTTATCCTAAGCTCGTAGTCTTTTGGTACAAAAGCTTGGAAATAAGATGGACAATGTGAGAGTTGAACTGGAGGATGATTGGGCGGGATGATGTTCGTTTGAATGATAAAATTCCCCTTGGTAGTCACTAGTTTTCCTGTAGCTAACGGCTTCACAATTGAAGACTGTGGAGCAACGAAGGCCTGTGCGCTCTGATCATGATTTGTCACCAGTGATAAGGGAAGCCGGAAACCTAAATCTCTTGCAAGCTGTAATTGCACAATCTTATTTTCGGCCCGCTTCAACACTGAGGGTCGGGATAAACAACGTTTCCCGTATGTTTCGGCTAATCCTTCAACGAGGCTGAATAGTTCCTTTGCCACGAGAGAACGAATTTCTAAATCATACTTTGACAGGTCAGGGTACACAGTTTTTCGATAATAGACTCCATGGACATCCTCAAGAGATATTTCCCATTGATTTGTCCGAATGGAACTACCTTTGTGGCTAATGTTAATATGATATGAATCAATTTGATCTACATTCAGTCGGAACAGGAAAAGTGTTGGGTTATTTTTCTCGATGTATGACACTGTTGAATCTTGCGAATGAGTGATCAGTAATAGCGGTTTCATATAGGCACCTTTCTTGTAAAAAGTTAAATTACTGAGTATATCAAACTACAAACATTTTTCGTTGTAAAAAACGCCTAGGTTTTTTCCTTAATTTTACTTTAAGATACATTAATTTTTAGAAAAATAAAAGTGTTCATTTGTAATTAAGATAGCGTGTTATAATAGGAACTTGATATTTAATGTAGAAGGATTCCACCATATTATACCATTTGCAAAGAAAATGTATCATCAAATTCTAGTAGCCAAATTAAATAAGATTACCAGTTTATGATGAAAAATTGTTCACTTTTAAGCATGGGATAGAACAAAGTGCCTAGACATTTATGATCAGACCCCCGCTCTTTTTAAAGTTTTATTATGATGGGTATTGATCCCAAATCTCCAAATGCAAAGAAAGTAATAGACATTGTGGATGTTCAATATACCCGAAAGTCCTTAAACGATTGTATGTTATTGCGATATGCCTTGGATTATAGAGTAATGTGATTCTAGAGAGGACGATAACTTAGAAATAATGAACAAAGGTGTGCAGTTATTTTTTTTACTGGCCACCTTTGTTTTTTAAAATTAATTAAAAGCCAATCCGTTAGATTTTGATAAACGAGTGAGAAAGTGAAAGAGCATTAATTAAAAAATGTCAGTCTGGAGATCGACATTTTTTAAATTGAAATTTCCTAGTTTGATGGCCGTGCTATTTGTTCTACTTAATAGGTTTTAACACAACAATGAAAATTAATGAGCCCAAAATATGCAAGGTTTTACTCACTTCTTGTATATTTAGGCTCTTTTTTACTGCCATAAACAGTATTTTTTGATTGCCAAATACATATCAGATTAAGGTGGAAATTATATATAAAAATCTCAACAAAAAGATTTAGTTTATGAAGAATACACAATGGTTTGAAATAGGTCACTAAAAGAATGGAATAAACCTAATATCAGTTTTTTTTTATATGTTGGCAGGAAAATATTTATTTTGTAAAGAAATGTATTATTATGTAAAACTTTAGGAAGTGGTAATAGTGTCTTTTTTTAATTTTGCAGAAGATGTTTTTACAAAAAATCCTGTATTTGTTGTAGGAAGTGGTACTTCGTCTGGAGCGGGTATTTCGGGAATGGGTGCACTTGGTGATTATTTAGTAGGAAATGTTATAACTGAAAACTTTGAAGAAGAAGACTTAAGAAATTGGGGGGTATTCAAGGAAAGGATATCTGATGGATTGGGGCTAGAGGAAGTTTTACAAGGATTGGGGAGTATATCAGAAAGGTTTACAAATTCGATTGTTCAAGCTACTTGGAACTGCATTTTATTAGATGAAATGAAGCCCTTTTTAAAAATTTCAAGTGGTGACGATATAATAGGTTTTACTCGGCTATTTAGAAGATTTAGAAATTCAAATATTAATTGTATAAACATAATTACTACCAATTACGATCAATTAATTGAAATTTCTGCTGCTGTAGAGAATTGGTGTATTTGTCAACTCAAAAATCCACCAAATGTTAAATGAAAAGTCCCCCACCTAATTTTTCCATTTATGGTAGGGGACCAGGCTTTTTAGAAATCTCCGATCCCTAATTTTAATGCATATTCGTAATTTTCTTTCTGGAGCTTTTCATTTTCCTTCCTTAGCTTGTATAGTTCATCCAAGAGCCGTTCTATCATAGTTTGGTCATCAATTCCTCTTTCAAATGCTGTTCCTTTCCATCTGTAATCTTCCACAAAGTCTTCTAGATCTACAATATCAATTGTTCGATTTATTCCGTCTCCACTAGATTTTATTAATCCTTGTTCTACCCATCCATCGACAATAGTAGTTGTAACTTTTTCTCCGTTGGATTCTATACCGTAGTCCGAACAGAGGATAGAAGTTGCTTCTTCAATTGTTAATTTCATTTTCATCACCGCCAATTTATGAGAAAGTTATAGTAGCTCTTGTTGTTCGAGCCATTTTTTCGTTTCTTTCATTCGATATGAATTTCCGTTCATATTCACGATATAGGCTTGATGAGTGAGTCGGTCGATCATCGCAGCCGTCATCACTGGATCTTGAAAAATCTCTTCCCATCGCTCAAATGACAGGTTTGTTGTGATTATCGTTGATTTTTGATTAGCTCGAAGAGATAGATGTGTAAATAATAGCTCGGCTCCTTCTTTATCAAATGAGATATAGCCCATCTCATCAGCGATCACAAGATCATATTTTTCGAAGCGGTTTTGAAATGCTCTTAATGTCTTCTCTGCACGAGCTTCTTTTAACCGGTTAATTAGTAAAGGGACCGTTGTAAACCACACCTTATAGCCTTCCATACAAGCCTTTATTCCAAGACCAATGCTCATGTGAGTTTTACCAGTCCCTGGATTGCCAGCTAGAATAATATTTTTACCTTCCTTTATGAAGTCTAATGTTTTAAACATTTTATATTTTTTCTGCGCATCTGGAGGAAGTTCATCTATAACTAAATCCTCTAAATGCCTTTTATAAGGGAATTCCGCCCGCCTTATCCGATTAGACTTTGCAGTCTCATATCTTGCATCTGACTCTTTTTGTAGTAATAAAGCCAAAAACTCCTCATAGCTTGCATCTTTTTGTACTGCTTCTTTTACGCCTTCATCCAGGTGTTTACGTATTGAGGGTAGCTTTAACTCTTTACTAAAGTCAATGACTTGTTCTCTCCAATCCGATTTTATCCTGCTCATGCAATGGCCTCCGTTCTGCCAACTGTTTCAGTATTAAAAAGGGTGTCATACATTTTTGTGTTTTCTTGAGATTGGTGTTCTATCGCTTTTGTTTCCTGAGATTGAAGTACAGGAGGAGAGAATGTCTTCCCAATATATTTCTCGCATAAAATCTTTATTTTATCCGTTGTCACATGCTGTGGATTGATTCTCCTTAATTCTTCTATACTTTGTTCAATCCTCTCGAGGCTTGTCCCATCCTTCATCCATTCTATTAACTCTACAAATTCTTTCGGATGACTGGTATAATAAGTGTCATAGATTGTTTTAATTTTTTGATCTGCCTGTTGTAATGCCGCGCTATCGGCTAATGCACCAGGCTTTTTCTTTAATGTTTTTAAATAATGCTCTAGTTGAATACTCCATTCGTGGCTACCTGTTAAACGTTGGTGCACTGACACTTTTTCCTCCTGATAAAAACATAGAATACAAGTCGAATAAATCTTCACTTTTAATAGTTCTCCCACTAAATGATCCGGCACGGAGTAACGATTTTGGTCTACTATCACGGTAGAATATTTATCAACACGTGGATATGTAATTCTTGCCGCATCAAATGGCGCACGCCTAGGTAAGAGAGCTTCTTTTTCTATACTTAGTAATTGTTCTGCTGTTTGATTTAGCTCTTTGTTTATCGTTTTCTTGTTCCTCTTATCGCATACCTCCAGTAAGTATTGGTTTGCTTCCTCTAGTGATTCAAACGTATCACGATGTGAAAATGCTTTTCTTCGAACAACCTCCACACTACGCTCTACGTGCCCTTTTTCATTTCCCTTGGCAGTATTACAAAAACGATAGTTAAATAGATAATAGGTTGATAGTTTTAAAAGCCCTTCGGTCGGCTCTTTTTCCGTACCTACAAACTGCTTCACGGCTACTTTCATATTGTCATAAACCATCGTCTGGAAAACACCACCTACTTTCTCAAAGAAGAGAGAATGTGCTTCTTGGAAGCATTCAGTCTTTTGTTTGGTAAATAGAAAGGCCCAACGATAATTTCCATAGGCGGAGGTAAATACAGCCATTTGTAACCTTCGCATCTTCCCATTTATTTTGATCTTTACATCTCCCCAATCGAATTCACATACATCCCCAGGTTTATAAGTACTTTTAATGAATGCTTCTTTTTCCTTTCTCATTAGGTTACGTACTGCATTTCTAACTGTAGTGTAACTAATTTCATACCCTTCCATTTCTAGAGCCTCATGAATATCAACGATTTTTTTTGTTTGCTTACGCAACCCAGATAACTGTTTCTCCTTATTTTCTTTTAGGAACCCAATAATCTTTTCTTCAATTTCATCTGTAAGCTTACGCTTTACTCGATTAGATGTATTGTATTTCGGTGCTTCTACTATACTTTGAATAAGTTCCCCCTTGTCCAGTGAATCTTCAGTTTGATCTACTGCCATTAACTTTGTTTCATAGTCCTTGATATAACGTTTAACTGTTTTTCTATCAATCCCAACCTCTCGTGCTATGGCTCTTTGTGACATCCCATCCCTAAAATACATAAGGATAATATCTTGTTTTTGTTGCAACTCAACCACCGCTTTCATCTCCCCATATGATTTGGAAAAAATCCTATGGGTTTATTATAGCAGTGGGGGAATTTTCAATTAACAATGTGGACCAGTTTTAGATTAACAAATACAAGAATTGGGAAGTATGGGATGGTTTTGGTAATGGGATATTATCTCGACCAATGAATTCCACATTATTGAAAAGCAAAATGAGAAAATTAATAAGGCCTGGGAATAAACCTATATTTGAAGAGATTAAGCACGTTAAGATATATAAACCACACGGTTCATTGTCATGGTTTAGACTTGCAGACAATTCATTTATTAAAATACCTTCTATTTCTGCCCTTCAAAGCAATATCCTTAAAGAACTTGGTATAAGGCCAGTAATTGTTACACCAGGCATTGGGAAATATCTTGAAACTCACTATGAGCCTTATAATAACGTTATGGCAGAAATGCAACAAAGCATCCAAGATGCAAAGGCTATGATTTTTTTAGGATTTGGGTTTAATGATATACATATTCAAGCTAGTTTTCAGTCTGTTTTGAGGAACGATAGTATTCCTAAGTTAATTGCAACAAGAAGTTTATCCTCCACATTTTTTACCCTAGTAGAAAAAAATGAATTGAAGAAATTTTTATGCAATAGAAAGGTTTGAGGCAGGGTCTAGAGTTATATCTGATCACCAAGATGAACAGCTTTTATCTGATTTACATGAGGCTTGGAGTTTAAAGGGATTGGTGAATATGATTTGGGGAGGAGAATAAAAAAAAATGACCACTGAAATTTTGTTTACAATAAATGACATAGAGAGTATTGGTCAAGTTACAAAAGTTGATAGTTATAGTGTATCTGTTTCAGTCATAGATGAAAATAAATTGGAGCAAGTGAATGTTAACGGTTTTGTAATTTTATATACCTCTAATCCAAATATAAGACTTATAGGGCGAATCGATAGGGTATTACAGTCTGGAGTAGATTACTATATAACGGAAGATGGTCAAGAGGAAGTTTTTAATAATGCAGAAGTGTATATAAATGTATTGGGGACATTAAAGGGTGTTGGGGCAGGTAGGCAGACTGCAACTTTTAATAGATCCGTTGAGACCCTCCCTGAAATTAGTTCAAGGTGTTTTTTATTAAACAGTGAACGATTAACTTCATTTACAAGACTCATAACGAATGAAACAATTAATCAAGGAACTCCATTAATCTTAGGTTCTTTTACAATGGCAAATGGCGCTAAAGCAATATTAGACGGGAATGCATTTTTTCAGAGACATGCAATGATAGTTGGTTCAACTGGTTCAGGAAAGTCATGGACCACTGCAACAATAATTGAGCAAGTTGCTGAATTACAAAATGCTAACATGATTGTCTTTGACTTACATTCTGAATATAGTCCATTAGATGAGCACGACAATATTAAAGTTTTTAGGATTGCAGGGCCTGGAGACTTAAATGACCCAGATGATGACGTTATATTTCTCCCTTATTGGTTATTGGGTTATGAAGATATGTTAGCTTTAATTTTGGACAGAACGGATGAAAATGCTCCTAACCAAGCAATGGCCTTTTCTAATACAGTAATCGAAGCAAAGAGACAAACGTTGATTACTGAAGGATTGAACGAAGAATTAGAAACATTTACGATTGATAGCCCTGTTCCTTATGATATTAGTTTTGTGATTGATGAGTTAACCCGATTAAATAATGAAAGAGTTATTAATCCTGGTACAAACAGAGAAATAAATGGGCCATTTAATGGTAAGTTTAGTAGATTCCTTCCTAGACTCCATTCCAAAAGAAGTGATAGAAGATACGGTTTTTTATTTAATTTAAATGAAGAGCATTTACAAACAGACTACCTGTCTTCGTTAGTTAGTAAACTAATGAGAATGGCTGATGATGAATCAGTTGGAGTAAAAATTATTGATTTTTCAGAAGTACCATCTGACATACTTCCAGTTGTTATTAGTTTAGTGGCCAGACTTGTTTTTCAAGTTCAGCAGTGGTCTGCAAAGGAAGAAAGGCATCCAATTGCATTAGTATGTGATGAAGCACATTTATATTTACCTTCAGGGCAAAATGCAGATGCAGCAGAGGCAAGGGCTTTATCGCATTTCGAAAGAATAGCTAAGGAAGGAAGAAAATACGGAGTGAGTTTATTAATTATTAGTCAAAGGCCTTCTGAGCTTAATACGACTATAATGAGCCAATGTAATAACGTAATTTCACTGAGATTATCAAATCAATCTGATAAGACAGCGGTTTGCAATCTTTTGCCTGAAAATCTTGGAGGTATACAAGATATGCTACCTACACTTGGGATTGGTGAAGCAATAGTTGTTGGTGATTCTTGTTTGTTGCCGAGTAGGATCAAGATAAAAGAACCTGTAAATAAACCTAATTCTAACTCCGTAAAGTTTTGGGATGAATGGGGTGAGGGGGGCAATCAACAAAACTTAGACAATGCTGTGCGAAATCTTAGGAGACAAACAATGGAGGAAATAGTAAACTCCTAAAATATATTTAAATGTCATTACAATGAATGAAAATGTATAATGGACTAATTAAGGATAGGATCAATTAAGGTAGAACTGATGATACTAATGGTGTCCTTTTAAATGAAAAAGTGCCCTTATTGTAAATTTACAGTCTGAAGGACTAGATTCTTTTAAAATACGGCACACCTCTCTAATTTGATAAGGAATACTACGGAATTCATAAGATCTATTAAATTAGTTGTTGATGAGATTTACCTCTTAATAAAACGTAATAACTGCTAATACTCAACAATAAAATCTAAAAAGTTACATCCGGAGCTGACTGTTTTTAGGATTGATAGAGATGATAATGAAAAATCCTATTAAGCCTAAATAGTTGGAATACTTTTTAGAAAGTTTTTTATAGTTCGGTTATTGCATAATTTGCAAAGATATGTTAGTTTATTTTTGTAAAAGTAAATATTTAATAAATGGGAATCCCCCACTAGAAGTTATGATGGTATTTTTATGCCCTCTAACGCTTCAAGTGGGGGTTTTTTGTTTTTCTAAAGAAAAAAAGGAGGAAAAATTTAAATGGATTGCTTAACAATAAGTGCTAAAAAGGCAGCGGAACTATTAGGTGTTTCATATTGGCAAATTCTCGAAATGGCTAAGCGTAAGGAAGTTGGACATATTCGTTGTGGTAAGCGTGTATTATTTCGTGTTGAAACGCTAGAAAGTTGGATGAAAGAACAAGAAAAACAATCTATGATTCTCCCAAAGCTCAATTCTAGTGTACAAAAAATTGAAATATAAAAATGGGGTGTAAAAATATGGAACAGAAAAATGTAATAGAAGCTATTAATTTATATATAAACTCTGATGAGGATTTTGGAGTCTCAAAATTTATATTAGAACAATTTCTTGTTCAAGTGAAAGAATTGGAAAGGAGGGTTAAATAGAATGCATAGAACATATGAACAATTTCAGTTACCTGGGAGTAAAGTAAAATCCATAGTGATTAAACGCCAAAAATACATTCAAAAAGAAGCCGTAGTTCAACAATCCTTTTATTTTAATGATGTTAAAAAACAAAAAAGTAAGTGCTGTTGAATGAAATCTTAATCTCCTGTCAATGCTGAGGTAATAAATATTTGACAGGAGGTGATTTCAAAAATGAAAAAAATTAAGATTACATTTTCTGATGAAAAGAGTAATGAAAGCCAAATTTGGTTAAGTCGAATAATTGAAAGAATAGTTATTGATCAATTAGAGATAGATCCAAAACTTAAGGCTGAATTATTAATGCAATCAGGAAAAAATACTATGAGTCTTATAAAAAGGAGAGCCAAGAATGATAGTTAATGTGAAAATTGATAACAAGCAAATTGCCGTTTACATTCGGGTTAGTTCAAAAGCCCAAAGTGAGGAAATGCAATTAAAGGCGGCAATCAAATGGCTAAATGAAAATGGGCTTACGATCGATGATATCGAAATGTATAACGAGCATGCATTATCTGCAAATGTCGTTTTAATGGAAAACCGTCCCAAGTTAATGGAACTTCGAGAGGCTATTCGTGCAGGTAAAATTAAAAAGCTATTAGTATTTACACGCTGTCGATTAGCCCGAAACTTTTATGAATATTTAACATTAGTTGGGGAGCTACATAAATATGGTGTTGAAGTTATTTTTACTTGCTCTGGAACACCAAATTTTAGTCAAGATATATTGGTTGAAGGAATCTACGGCATCCAAATTCAATCCGAAGGGAAAAACATTAGAGATAGACTTCATGATGTTCATAGCACATTCCCACCTTCTAAATTTGGATATATAAAGAAGGTGGTGAAAATAAATGATTAAAAAGGAGTATCGGATTATTGAAGAGTATCAGGTACCAATCCAGACCCTTTTTAATAGTTGTCTAGAGATAGTAAACTCTAAGCAACTAAATACATTATTGCTTGAAAATAAGAAGATTCTTAAAAGAAGTAGCATCGAAGATGTATGGAGATTACTCAGATCACCTTTTTACGCTGCTAGTTATGTAAAACATAATCAGTATTACCCTTTAGATTATGTTGAGGCTTTTATTGATCTAGACACCTTTATTGCTGTTCAAGAGATCCTAGATCGATTCGAGGATGATTTTATCAAGGCCTTACTGCATTCTCGTGAACATGCTTTATTAATTCCAGAATGCTCTATTTGTCAAGAGCAAATGGTGCTTCGAAAAAATGCACTTGGGAAGTATGCATATTATGTATGTACAAAACATCGTAAAGTAAAAATTGATACAAATGAAGTAAATCAAACAATCAAGGAAAAGATACTAAATGCAATTCAATGTTTGCCTCATGAAGATATCGAAAAGATTATTATTGCTTCTGTACAAAAGACAATTAAAAGCATACAAATACGCCAAAATGCTGTAGAACGGGAAATAAAACAAAAACAGTTAGAGTTTGTTTGTTCTAACGTAATTTCTATAAAAGAAAGATCAAGATACCACTTTGGGGTAATAAAGGAATTAAAATCAGAAGTTAGTAAGCTTAAATCACAGGAAACCAACTTAGAAAATACAAAGTCAATTCTCGGTAAGTTAGTTACTATTATCAAGGACCAACTAACTAAACAATTAAAGGATGAAGACCTACTCCTAATGATCTATTTTCTAGTTAAAGAGTTAAGAGTTGATGAAAGTCATATTGAACTAAAAATGTATTTAACAGACTTTTTTAGGAAGGGAATGTCAAAGGATGCTTGAAAATAAAGGAATTGGATCAAATGTACAAGTAGAAAAATTGGTTAGCAAAGTTGAAAGCTTAGCACAAGAAATAATCGGTACAGGTAAATCAAAATCCGTATGTTATTTCGATGAACCATTTAAAGATAAGGAAAACTATTCAGATTTAAAAAGTAGTAGAATCAAATATGGCATAGCTTATATCCGTTATTCCGATAGGAAACAAGACCAAAACAATTCGGTCGAAATTCAAAAACGACAAATTTTGCTTAAGGCAAAGCTTGAAGGTTACCAGATTATTTATTGGTGCATCGATAAGGCGATTTCAGCAACACAAATTAAGGCTGGAGATCGCAAAGCGATGCAGGTTTTATATAAAGTCGCATTAGTGGATGAATTTAAAAATTGCGGGATTTTCTTCTATGAAGAATCTCGCGTAAGTCGCCAAGCATCTGATTTTGTCATGGATATATACAACCCTTTAATCGAAGAACGTGCAGCTATTAAGTTCTTTAGTACATCTGAACCGGGAGAATGGGATGCGAAAAAACCACATATTCAAGCAAAACTGCTTATTTATCAATATGAATCAAAGATTAAAAAAGATAGAGTGATTGGTTTACATGATACATGCCTGCACCCTGAAACTGGAAAACCTCGTCGACCAGGTGGATCATTACCATATGGTTACATTAGGGGTGAAGATAAGCTACCAGTTATTGAAATGTCTGAAGCGGTAGTTATTTATTTGATTTTTTATTTATCTTCATGGGGAAAAGGCAACAAAACTATTGCTACCATTTTAAATGAGCTCGAAATCCCCTCACCTACAGGAAAAAAATGGTCATCCGGTGCAATCGATAAGATTTTACATAATCAGTTTTACTTCGGACATCTCAATTGGCGAGTTCGCAATGAACGTGGTGCAAGAAAGAAAGAAGGAGAATATGACTTAATTCTTGAAACGCATGATGCAATTATTCCACCCTTTTTAGAAGAAATGGTTTCCCAGGTTCGGGAATTTAAGAAAGAAAAGGGAATTAAGAGAGATTCCCCCTTCCTTTTAAAGGACATTGTTTATTGCGATAAGTGCAGTGAACCACTTGCAACTAAAAACTATTCTGCCAAAGGTTTTGCAAAAAATAAAGAAAATCAAAAATTTGTATACCGATGCCTGGAATGCAAACATTATGTATTTGCTCAAAATATTCATGATCTAACTTTTGAAAAATTTTTCACCCATCTAGGAAGCAATAAGGTAAAAATGAAACATGATGCTATTAAGTATTTAAAAGAATGGAGAAATTCCTTAACTAAGAAACTGAACAAAAAGCTTTCAATTCAAAAGTATATTAGAGATCAAGAACGCTTATTTATTTATGAAAATAACCTAGATGAATATACTCAGGAAATGATTGAAGCTATTTCAATCTCCTTGATTGAAACGCAAAGTGAAATTGAAGCTATTCAAGCTGCGTTAGATCAAATCAATAGAATATTAAATGAATCTGACTTAGATATGTTATTTCAATTATTTTTGTCAATGCAAGATAACTCTTTAACTGATACTGAATTACGTGTAATTAGTTTATCTTTTATGAAGCAAATTAACTATAGCTTTGAAACAAATTCAATTACAGGTATTGATTACCTTAAAACTCCATTTGTAAGCTTAGAGTTAGCGTTAGACAGTTTACCGTAAATACTTAATAAGATAATAGATTGAGTAGCTAAAATACCGTACTTCTAACCAAGAAAATAATAATGAGAACTAAGTCACTCACGGAAAGGCTTGATATCAAGCCTTTCCAGTAGATTATGCTCGGTTTTATAGATAACAGAGTATACTCCGTTATCTAAAAGACCGTACCTATTTAGAAACATTGTAGACAAATTACCGTACTTATATACATGGTGAATATAATAAATTTCAAATGTAAAAGCCATTAGTAGTGCATGAAAGAAAGGAGCATTTTTATGGCTGCAGGTAACATTGAAGAGCGTGGTAAAAATACTTATCGGTTAACAGTATCCGGTGGGTACGACGGTCAAGGAAAACGGATCAAGTATAGAAAAACAATAACAGTATCTAGTAGAAGAAAGGCTGAAAAGGAACTAGCAAAATTTGTTGCAGAGGTTGCAAATGGACAGTTTATTCAACCTGTAAAACAGACCCTTAAGGAATTTGCAGAATTTTGGCTAGATACATATGCAAAGAAGAATTTAAAAGTGAGCACATCTCATGGATATGAACAAATGCTTAAAACAAGAGTTTATCCAGCACTTGGCCATATTCCGCTTGATAAACTTAAACCACTACATTTACAACAATTTTACTCTAATCTTCAAGAAGATGGAACACGATTGGATGGTAAAAAAGGAGGTTTATCGGCTCGTACAGTTAAACACTATCACAATTGTATCTCTTCTATATTACAAGATGCAGTTGAGTGGCAAGTTCTCTCAATAAACATTGCTCATAATGTAAAGCCACCAAAACCTACAGAGGTTGAAGCTGACTTTTACACAGAAGAAGAAGTAAAGGCTATTCTATGTGTCATAAAAGATGAAAACTTTAAATATTATGTTTTGTTTTCATTGGCAATTACCACTGGGCTTAGAAAAGGAGAATTACTAGGACTAGAGTGGTCAAATATTGATTTTGAAAATAAACAATTAGAAGTAAAGAAAACAATAATGTACCGGCATGGAATTGGTGTTTATGAAGATACTCCAAAATCTAAGTCGTCCAAACGCACCCTTTCTTTATCAGATACTGAGGTATCACTCTTACAAAAGTATAAGGAGTTTCAGGATAAGCAAAAGGAAGAATTGAATGGTATTTGGCAAGACCATGATAAGTTGTTTACTCAATGGGATGGTAAGCCGTTACACCCCAATACACCGAATAATACATTTAAAAAAATCTTGGAAAAACATAATTTGCCCATAAAGAATTTTCATACTTTGCGACACACTAATATTACGCTGTTGCTAGCAAATAATGTAGATCTCAAAACTGTTATTAGTCGAGCGGGTCATCAAGATGGGACATTAACACTGAATAGATATGGTCATGCACTAAAGTCAAAGGATCGGCATGCGGCAGAGAAAATGGATCAGATTTTGAAATCCGCAATAGATTAAGTTTAATATTAAAGCCCGCTTATTTTAGGAATAAGGGGCTTTTTAGTTGTTACGAACTAAATAAGTCTTATTCTAAACTTATAAATTCTTTGATTTTTATTTTTTCAGTATGCGCTATTTGGTATAAAAATTTTGAACTAAACTCATCAGTGATATTATTCCAGTCGTAAATTAGAATTAAATCGATATCCTGCAATTTTTCTGATAAATTAAATAGCCCATCACATGATCCAATATAGTCAAATATTGCCTCAACAAGTACCCATTTCTTTTTGTTAATGTAGGTCCTCATTGCTTCCAAGTTTTTATCAGTTTCTTCGGAGATTATTCCATATATAATAATATTTTTAATAGTATCTCCCCACAATTCTTTATGTGTTAATAATAGGTTTTTATTAATTAAATTATACAATACTCTCCCTCAATAAAGTTATTATTATCTCCCGAATACTCCTTTTTTCTCATGATTTCATAGATACCTAATAGTTGACACCTTTAATCCCCTTGGGGGATTTAGGATATATATTGAAAATCTTTAAATATTTTACAGAGGAGGGGCCATCCTAACGTCCAACTTGGATAAAATTGGAAAATAATATATAACCGTGCGTAGAAATCTCCACACAACTCATGGCCGCTAACCCTCCCATGTCTCACCGGATTGGGGTCCATACATTCCTTCGTCCTGCGTATCCTTGAGGTGGAGGTCGGATATGCTCCTATGCTAGGTCATATGCCTGTATGGTGAAAATAAACTCCGACTCTGCACTATTGGTATTTGTCCTTGAGATTTCATAAAGTATTCTGAAGCAATTAGTTACTTAAATTTGCTTTAAGCAGCTTGTAATGAATCTATTTGAGGTAAACCTTGCAATAACTTTGAACCATCAAAATCACACTGTTTTTGACCAATGACAAATAAAACACGTAGTAACTTACAACATAGGGCTATGAGTGACTGTTGC
Source organism: Schinkia acidoalkalinis (assembly GCF_054301215.1). The sequence continues at coordinate 2,164,968 of NZ_CP182573.1, read as the reverse complement.
TTTTTTAAAGGGCGTTCGGAACGATTTGTATAATAGTGATGTAAAGCTTTAAAGGTTTCGTTATGAGCGACGAGAGGCCTAATGGCTAAATATAAGGCTCTTCGGAGCCCACTTCGTCCTCGTTTAGTGATTCTAGTTTGCCCTTTGAATTTTCCAGAACTATGTTCACGTAACGAAAGCCCTGCTAGGTTAACTAATTGCTGTGGATGGCTATACTTACTTATATCCCCAACCTCGGCAAATAATTGGGCAACTGTTGTTGCACCTAAACCATTTATATCAATCAATTGCTTAGTGCCCGGTATTGTGGTTAAAAGTGCCTCTATTTGATTATCTAACTGTTCTAGTTGCTCTTTATAAAGCTCATATTGGCGGATTAGATAGTCCATTTCATGTTTGGCAAACTCAATACCAACCTGTATACCAATGCTCTTTTTAGCCGTATCTACTAGCTTAGTCGCTCTTTTGATTCCAACTCCACGTTGTACAAAAGGTTTCCATTTCGAAAGAACCTCTTCAGGCTCCATTTCAGTGATTTGAGAAGGAAACGGGAATAGTTTGAGTGTGCATAAGGCAGCTTTGCCTTCCCAGTCCCCAAAAACATCAAAGAACTCTGGAAAATAACGCTGAATCACATTTTGTATACATCCTTCTGCAATCATAAGCTGCTGGATAAGTTGATCTCTTACTTTGACGCCCTCTCTTAGCTCGGCATAAATGCCATCTAAAAGATTTGGTACTGAGTATCGTCCATCCTTTATCAGCTGTGCAATTACTTTGGCATCCTTTGTATCATTCTTTGTTGGAGAGTTGTCATCGAGTTCTTTGGTTTTCTTGACATGCATTGGGTTGACTAACACAAAGTCATAGCCCTTGGCGGTAAGAAAGTAGGCTAAATTAAGCCAGTAATGTCCAGTTGGCTCAACACCAAATATCACGTGATTTTTAGCATTTTGTTTTTGGTGGCGTTCCACCCATTCTAATAATGATTGGAAGCCATGGATTCGATTTTCAAAGACCAAACGTTTTCCAAACTCGATACCCCGATCATCTTGAGCTCGTGCTACGTGTTTGTCTTTGGCGATATCAATGCCAATTACTAATGTTGATGGTGTGATTTGCGAGATTTTTTGATTTTGAGTATAATTCATTTTGAGTCCTCCTTGGGTATTAATTAAGGGTCCTTGCGCTGCAGCTTCGGACACCTCGTATCATACCAAGGGGGCTCTTTTTGTTCAAACCTCAAATTTCTTCATTACAGGAATGCTCCTAGTAGGGAATATGCTTCAGTGGATATAAAATAATGTGCTATCAAAAAAGTAGGATTTTTCATTGACGAAAGTACGTTCTGTTGGTATGATTATGTCAAAATCATTCCCAGCGAATATTGGGAAACGAGAGAGTTGATGAAATTGAAAAAAAATAAACTCAATGAATTTTCCATTTTGAGGGAAAGAACTGGTTATTCTGTTAAACAGACTGCTAGATTGTTAAATAAAAGTGAAAGAACCGTCTATCGTTGGGAAAATGGAGAAGTTGCTCCTAGTTCACAAGTTTTGGATACACTTAAATTAATAAAAGATCCAAAAGACAATATATACTCTGCCAGCAATATAACTAAATTTAAATTTATTGATTTATTTGCGGGGATCGGCGGGCTTAGGCGTGCATTTGAATCTATTGGTGGCGAATGCGTTTTTACTAGTGAATGGGATGATGCCTGTAGAAAGACTTACCAAGCAAATTATGAATGCTCTCATAAAATAGTTGGTGATATTAGAGACATCGATTTAGATGAAATTGATTCGTATGATGTTTTACTTGCAGGATTCCCTTGTCAACCCTTTTCTATTGCTGGGGTTTCAAAGAAAAACTCCCTTGGAAGACCACATGGTTTTAGGGATGACACACAGGGTACTCTTTTTTTTGATGTGGCACAAATGATTGAGTATCATCGTCCAAGGGCTTTCTTACTCGAGAATGTCAAAAATCTAGTTTCTCATGATAAGGGGCGAACTTTTAAAGTTATAATGAGGACCTTAAGAGATGAGTTGGGATATAATGTAGACTTCAAAGTTATTAATGCAAAAGGTTGGGTACCCCAAAATAGAGAACGTATTTTTATAGTCGGATTTCGAGAAGACTTAGGTTTTTCCTTTAATGACTTTAAACCAAAAGATCCTTTTAATGGTCCTAGGCTAAAATCTATTTTACATCCTGAAGATGGAAGCGAAGCCCCTGAAACTCCTTATACCAATGAGATTTTAGGTAAAGTAAATGATAAATATACTCTTAGTGATAAACTATGGAGTTATTTACAAGCCTATGCTGAAAAACATAGGCAAAAGGGAAATGGCTTTGGATATGGCTTAAATGGTCCAAATGATGTTGCAAGAACCCTATCTGCTAGATATTATAAAGATGGATCAGAAATTTTAATTAAACAAGATGGGAAAAACCCACGAAGACTAACACCAAGAGAATGTGCTAGATTAATGGGATTTGATCAAGTAGGAAAACCATTATTTCAAATTCCGGTTTCAGATACACAAGCGTACAAACAGTTTGGAAATTCCGTTGTTGTTCCTCTAGTTGAGTCAGTTGCTCAATTTATGCTTCCTTATTTAATGGTTTCAATGAATAAGCCAATAAAGGGCACAAATATACAACTTGATTTATTTAATGTCGTAAAAAATGCCTAATACTTAATATTGGGCATTTTTTTTTTAGGATTGACTAAAAAATATTAAGGATGTTGTTAGTATGAAAAAGGGGTTTCTTTCACAATATTTTGAAGGAATAGCAATAAAAAAACTTAGTTCGGTTGAGGTTAATATTCAAAAATCAAATCAGCATGAGTTTAATGGAAATAAGCCATTACGTAATTTACTTGGAAGTGAACGATTAAATGATTACCCAGTTACATTTGTTTGGCTTGGTGATGAGAACGAGGGGATATCTGAGGAAGGTATTGTAACTTGGTATGATGCTAGGGAGAAAAACCCATTTCGCTCTGCGGAATGGAGATTATACTTTAAAAGCAATGGAGTAATGGATTGGGCAGCTGAAGGTGATTTATTAATAGTCGCTAAAAGACCGAATGGCCAAGTATACTTAATCATAGTTAAAGCTGACTCAACCTTTGAAAATCAATTATTATGGCTTTTTGGTGTTAATGATGATATAAGCTTTATGTTTAATTTTCAACCTATAGAAGATGGACATGATCCAAAGGTTGATTTTGCAGTTCGCTACATCTTAGAAGAAATGGGGATTGAAATTCAAGATCCTGATTCAGTGTTGTTAGATACATTAATTGATCCTTATATTGAAAAAGGTTTTCCTTCAACAAAGGAATTTTCTAATCTTGCTCAAAAATCAGTAGAGAATAGCTCTCCAATTGATAATCCTGATTCCACCTTGCTTTTATGGATGGAACAAGAAGAAAGGTTGTTTAAACGCTTGGAACGCTATATTGTTCAAGAAAAACTAGAAAAAGGTTTTAATTATTCAGGAGGTACAGATGTTGAAGGTTTTATAAAGTTTTCATTAGCGGTTCATAATCGTAGAAAGTCACGTGTAGGTTATGCATTAGAGAATCATTTACAAGAAATCTTTATTCAAAATAATATTAAACATTCTAGGGGATCAGTTACTGAAAATAAATCAAAGCCTGATTTTATTTTCCCTGATATATCATATTATAAAGATCCATTATTTCCTGAAGCCAATTTAACAATGTTAGGTGCAAAATCAACATGTAAGGACCGTTGGAGACAAGTATTGACCGAAGCAAATAGAATTGAGACAAAGCATTTATTAACTCTTGAACCTGGAATAAGTGAAAATCAAACAAAAGAAATGCAGTCTAGTAATCTAAGATTAATTATGCCGAAGCCTTTACATAAAACATATAGTGTATCCCAACAAACTTGGTTAATGAACCTTGAGGAATTCATTAAACTTGTTATAGAAAGACAAAAAGGTTATTAGGACACAGATTATAGCAGATAAGAACTGTTTTACTAAAGTTTTTATTTTAAAATAACTTTACTTATCTCCCATATTAAAAGTAAAGCACTCATTTGACATTCGGTTAAATATTTTGTCTAATGAGTGCTTTTTATTTTGCAATAAATCAGATCCGCTCTAAAAATCAAGTTTTTTCTACTAGACATTCAAATTATGACTATTTAGAAAATTTGACTCGAATGCATCCAATTAAATGTAAAATTATAGTATGATAAAACTATACTATCTTAAATGGAAATAGGTGTTAAGTATGTATTTTAATGAGATAGAAGGTTCAAATGCATCTTTACCATGGATGAAATTTTATTTGAATTTAGGAAGATACTTTTTAGAGTGTATATGGGATTCAAATCGTAAATATGGAATTTGTATAAACGTTCCATTTACTGAATACCTTGCTGTTACAATTGGTTTAGGTGTCTGCGATGCTATTTATTCAGAAGATGTTGAAATTAAGGAAACTGAGGCTGAATATGAAATAGGAATGCTTTTATTTTATAAAGTAACCCCAGATCATGATGAAAAAGCAGTTACTTTCCAAGGTTTTAATAGTAATGGGCACCCAATAGTAAAAACTAAAGGAAAAAATCCAGAAACAATAACCATAACACATAATTGGGAAAATAAATTACGAATAGCACCTACTCAACGTAGCTATAAACGAAATAGATATTTAAGTAATGACCATACAAAAAAGGTCAAACAATTTTATGGTACAGAAGTCTTAAACAGATTAGAAAAATCAAATGAATTTTCTCTATTATTTATTGGTAATGAAACAAGATTAAAAAAGGAGTTTGAGACTCGTTTAACTGAAAACTTATTTTTTTCTGATTTTTTATTGCCAAAGCAATTGGTTGGAGAGCAGGAATACTATTTATCGGAATTAGTCTCTTCTAGGCATAAAGAAGATCTGCATAATATTAAAAACAAGACAATTGTTATATATAACACTTTAGAAGCATTTAATAATTTTTATGAAGAACTGGTTGATTGTCATTGTATCTTACTTTTTGACCGTCGTGACACAAGTATTCATAGAGAGGATGTTTTTAATTTGTTGAAGAAATTAAGTTGGGACATAGATAAAGGAATAATTGAGGAAACAAAAAAACTACCTGGTGATTTTTTTGATGGGGAGTTAATTGCTTGGAGTTATGAAAATGAATAACTTAAATCAAATAAGTAATATTTATCAAAATTTCACTTTGGTAAAGCCAAAGATAGAACTCATTAATATAAAAGATGATTTATTTAAGTCCCTTTTTAACCTTCATAAGTTATGGCTACTTGAAATGGGGCTAGAGGTAGAGCATCGCTTACCTTCTTTGCTCAACTATGATTTAAAAGTACTTGAATATCAACTTTCGACGATTCCTTTATCCTATGATCAAATTTTATCAGATAATCAATTGATAAACATAATTAATGCGATTCAAAAACTAATAAAAATTTATCCGAATTATGCACAACTATTAAATAACATACAACAAACATTAGAAGAATTGGCTTCTTGTACAACAAGTGCTTTATTTGAAGCAGTAGCAGATTCCCTAAAATATACATCATTTACTTATGCGATTGTCTCTTTAAGACCTTTTTCAAAAGAACATGTAACTTTATTAAAACAAAAATTTCAAAATAACACTTTATCTTTCTTTACGGAAAAAGATTATAGAACAACACTAGAAGTTTTTGATTATGCAATCTTCTTAGGTAGTGCCGGAATCTTCCCTGAATCCCATCTGTATAGCATTAACTCGAAAAAGATCGTATTTATCAGTAGAGACTGTTATCTAAACAATGTAAAAAAATATAACAATTTTTACGAATGGGAGGAAAAATTTTCAAATATTTATATACCAGAATTAGAGAAAAGGGAATTTAATTTTTCAAAAAATATAGATACAACAATGAAATTTATTAATGATATTACTATTGATGAAAAAATAGATATGTCTCTGCCAAATTTATCTGAGAATATCGTTGAAGATTTTACACTGCGTCTAAAATCAAATACTACTGAAAAGGAATTAATAAGCTCAAAGTTATTCACTCTTGATGGAAATGATTTGATATTTATTAAAGACTCATCTCACAAAAAGTTAGATATTGTAAATTCAAATGGAGAGTTTAAAAAGATCCCTGTAAATGAGGTTCAAGTTGGTGACTATATTGTTATTTCTGATTTCAACACCCCAGTTGGATTAAGAAATTTCGCTGACTCCTTATTTAAAAAAAATGGGATATTGAATGATCGAAAAAGACAAGATAATTTGAGAAAATATATCCATAATAATATTGAAAAGTTTACTTTATCTGGATATTGCAATTATCTCAGACAGCAGGGATTAACAAAACTAGAAGACTATCAAATACTTAATTTATCTAAAGAAGATGCATTCAAACTTCAGGATAATTCCTTATATTTAGGATTTTTACTTATCGCAACAAAGGGAGACGAAGCAAAGGCTCACCGCTTTTTTAAAAGTAGTAAAAGATTGAATAATTTCCATATACAAGCTGGAAGAAAAATAAGAAAAATAATGCGCCAAATACTTTCAGACACAAATATATTGGATAATTTGGAAAATAGCGATTATCACATAGTTATTCCTGAACTTCCAGAACTTGAGATTGCTATTCGATTAATTAAATCTATTGCTAAGCAATCATTTAACATACCTAGTAACAAAGTAAATGTCATTTTGTCTTTTAATGATTATTAAGGGGGTATTAAATTGCTTAAAACAAACATAAAGAATAGAGAATTATTAATTAACTCATTAAAGGAAGAATTTATAGGTCCAATTCATATAGATAAAACTAACATGAAACCATTAGTAATAACTGAAGGTCAAGTAAATGTATTTCATAGTAAAGAAACATTTTTCAACGATTTTTACTATAAGGCTGATACTGAAGAAGAAATTATTAAGTACCCAAACACACCTATCACTCAATATTCTACTGGAATGTTATTTCCTAAGAAAATTAATAGTGAAGATGAGGAAAACATTGATGCTTCTTTAATTCCTTCTTTAGAAAATAATGATTCCATTATAGATGAAAAAGCTCAAGAACAAATTGAAACCATTCGTAAACGTTCAATATTAGATGATCAACAACACCCAGACTTATTAGAAGGAAAGGATGATAATAAACCATCTAGTATGGCTTTCACTTTCTTTGTAAAAAGATTAGATGAACAAGTTGAATTTAAAGTAAATGTTAAGGGTGGAATGTATACTCCATTTGATGTACGTCTAGAAACAAATGACAAAGTTGTATCCGATGATAATACTGTTCCTGAAAATAAAGAATCTGTTCCAATAAAACCTTTTCAAACTCAATGGTGGTATAGAGAACCGATTAACTTGGATGTACCGAACTTTAAGTTTGATTTCAAAGAAAATAAACGTGCTTTTATAAAGCAGATTCTTAAATATAAACATTTGACTTTGGAAGTACAAGGATTTCTTCGTATATTAGAACATGAGAAAAACTCCGCATTTATTACAATAAGTCTAAAAAATATATCTAATGATAGCGCTAGAGGGGCTTATAAAAATATACTTTTTCAAAGTGAATTAACTGTTGAAAATATAAATGGGAAGGCATTTTCTCCTTTTCCAACTGATTTGTATAATAATATACAAACAGAAGATTTGGAGGAGCTATCTAACAAATTGTTATACCATAATGTACATAATTATGCTCTTGGCCATGGCTGTTCGGTTGGTTGGGATGAAGATAAAGATAAACAAGTAACAAAGATATATTCTACCTTCTTTCCGGAGCATGAAATTACGAATATAACTCCGGATATTAAGGATAAAAACGGGAAAAACATCTCTATTTCAATGTTAGACTTGGCAGATCCATCTAATAAATATCAAGATATACTGAAAAAACTTTCTGTTATTACTGAGGGATATAGACATTGGATAGAAGAAAAAAGAATAAATGCAAAGAAATTAAAGAATAAAAAACTTTTCGAAACTGCTAATAGACATCTGGATGATTGCCAACTTTCGTTAAATCGCATGCAAAAAGGGCTAGATTGTTTAAAAGATGATGAAAAAATGCTCAAGGCCTTTCAATTAACAAACTTAGCTATGTTTTTACAACAAATTGTAGGTAAAGAAATACGTACCGGATACACTGAAGGACGTAAGACTATTATAGAGCCAAATGAAAATGTATTTTATGATATTCCTTCTATAGATGAATTAAAACAGTTTAAAACTACGAAAGGAAAATGGCGCGCTTTTCAAATAGCATTTTTAATTATGTTATTGCCGTCCTTTAGAGAGAAAAATTGTGACCGTAATATAGCTGATTTAATTTGGTTTCCTACTGGGGGTGGTAAAACTGAAGCATATTTAGCAGTTGCTTCATTTTCGATGCTTTATCGTCGTCTAAAAAATCCACAAGATGCTAGTACAGACATTATAATGCGTTATACCTTAAGACTTTTAACAGCGGACCAATTTCAACGTTCAGCTCGATTAATCTGTTCTTTAGATATGATTAGACAGCAAAGTACGTCTTTATTAGGAACTGAACCATTTTCCATAGGTATTTGGCTAGGTAGTTCAACAACTCCAAATAAAAATAAAGATGCCAAAGAACAATTAAAAGAGTGGGAGAAATCAACGGATGATTCTAAAGCCTTTCTAGTTAAAAGTTGTCCTTGGTGTGGTAGTAAGCTGGGGAAATATAAATCGAAGTCAAAACATAATCAATCATATAACAATCAAGAAATTATAGGCTACACATACAATAATAGAAAAAGTTCACTGCAACTATATTGTCCTGACAGTAAATGTAAATTTAACTCTTCTCTTCCAATATATATTGTTGATGAAACAATTTATAATGTGCGTCCAACGTTTATTATTGGTACAGTAGATAAATTTGCCATGTTAGCTTGGGAGCCAAAAGCCCGTAATATTTTTGGATTAGATGAGGAAGGAAATAGAACGTTGTCTCCACCTAGTCTAATAATTCAAGATGAACTACATTTAATATCTGGCCCATTGGGGTCAGCGGTTGGTTTATATGAGGTAATTGTTGAAGAACTATGTACCGATAGACGGTCAGAGAATATAATAAAACCTAAAATTATCTGTGCTACTGCGACAGTAAGAGGCTATAAACAGCAAATAAAAGCATTATATGCAAAATTAGAGGATAACATTCGACTATTTCCTAGTCCCGGAATTACTCATGATGACTCTTACTTTGCTCAAGTTCATCTAGATGAAAATGGCCTCCCTTCACATGGACGTAAATATATTGGTATTGCTAGTAATATTATCGGCATACAACAATTACAGGTTAAAACCTATACAACTTTATTACAGAAAGCAAAACAATTAGAAAACCCAGATCCATTTTGGAGTTTATTAGCATTTTATAATAGTATTCGTGAGCTTGGAGGTAGTTTAACTCTCTTCCAAACCGACATATCTAACTACACTATTCAATTTAGAAATAAGCATCATATTTCAAAAACTAATGATCCTCGTTATTTAAATAATATTACAGAGTTGACATCTCGTTTAAGTAATGGTGAAGTCACAGATGCTATTGGGGAGTTAAAAAAGAAATATCCAGATAAATCTTCAATCGATGTATGTTTGGCATCCAATATTATTGAAGTAGGTGTAGATATTGATCGCTTATCACTAATGTCAATAGTTGGACAACCTAAAAATACTGCGCAATACATTCAAGTGAGTGGTCGTATTGGTCGTGCTTGGGATGATAGGCCAGGTTTAGTGATAACACTTTATAAATTATCGATGTCACGCGATAAATCGCATTTTGAACATTTTAAGGAATATCATCAAAGTTTATATGCTCATGTTGAAGCAACTAGTATTACACCATTTTCCGAGCCATCTCTAAAAAGAGGTTTATACGGAGTAATTATTGCTTGGTTACGGCAATTATTTGGAGAAGATATAGCTAATAGTCCCAAAAATATAGAAAAGTACGAACCACAATTGAATAATTTAAAGGAAATATTAGGTAATCGTATTCATTTAATTGATCCTAAGCAAGAAACATATTTTGACAAGTTGTTTGAAGAACTAATCTCTCATATGATTAAAAGCGAAGCACAGTTATGGAAAAAATCAAGTAAGAGTAATGATTATTTCTTGATGTATAGTGCTGGTTCTTTTGTTGAATGGGAATTTAGTAAAACTGCAAAACCTGTTCTTACATCAATGAGAAATGTAGATGCATCATGTATGGGTACGGTTACAAATGAGTATGGATTGGAGGATTTAACTTGAATAAAAAAAATAAAGAAGTAGAAATTCCTCTAAGAAGATCTGAATTGATATCCCCAATGGGTGTGGGGTCCATTTGTACAAATAGTGATGGTGTTAATTTGATGCCAGGAGCATTAGATTTATGGTTTTCTGACCCAACTATCAAGGTGAATGACTTTATTGTTCGAGAAGAAAGGCTAGAAAGAATTTTTGGAGTTGATGAGTTTAGACTTCCTCCGGATTATAGGAAGACCTACTCAAAATGGCAGCATCTAACTGAATTTAATCTGAATTTAAAAGTACCTGTATTGAGATTTCCATACTGGCATTATTGTTCCCATTGTAAAATAATGAGTAAACAACCAAGTTCAAAGAAAGATTCAAAAATCGAGTGCGAACACTGTAAAAATCCATATGCCCGCCTTATTCAAGTTCCACTTGTTATTGCATGTGAAAAGGGTCATATTGATGATTTTCCATGGAGTGAATGGGTTCATAAAACTGTACATCCTTCATGTAATGGTCCTTTAAAGTTAATTTTTACTGGTGGTGCTACTTTAAGCACTATGGAAGTACAATGTACAAAATGTGATAAGAAACGAAATCTTAAAGGTGTAACTAAAAAAGGAAGTAATTCTGTTCATAATGATTTATCAGACAATGAAAAATATTATTGCACTGGAAAAAAGCCTTGGTTTGGGCCGAGATTTCAAGAAAATTGTGAGTGTGTTCCTCAACCTATATTGAAAAATAATTCAAATGTTTACTTCCCCTCTACGATGAGTGCAATATTTCTTCCTCCAACTGGGGAGTATAGGTTACAAAAAATTCTAGATTTATTCTCTAGGGATGACATAAAAAGAAAAATTGAATTATATTTGAAATTTGGAACGGAAAAAAAAGAGCTAATAATTGAAGTACTAAAAGATACATTTCCTAAAGAGCTTGCAGAATTTAATGATTTGTTACTTAATAAAGCATTAGATAATTTCATTAATCACAATATAGAAACATGCTCTGAAAAATCCGACATACAATTAGATATTAAGATACAAGAACACAAAGTGCTTTATGAAGGTTTGGAGGAACCTAGTGAATATTTAAAAATAGTCTCAGAGTTTGATAAAAAAGAAGATTCCATTCTTAAAAATTCCTTTGGCATATCAAGGATTAATTTAGTACCGGTTTTAAGAGAAACCAGAGTGTTATACGGATTTAGTAGACTATTTGGTTCCTCGTCCATTGATGAAGTAAGTATAGAAAAAGGGAAATACATGCTTTTTAAAAATCCATCAAAAAACGATAAGCAATGGTTACCTGCTTATACAGTACATGGTGAGGGTATATTCTTCGAATTTGATGATAGTTTACTAACCCTGTGGGAAACTTCAATAGAAGGTTCAATTAGAATTCAAAAACTAGATGAGAGAATAAATGATGCTGTAAACCGTGGTGTAATCATAAATAGAAGTATTACGCCAAGGTATGTCATGTTGCATACCTTAGCTCATTTATTCATACAAGAAATAGTTTTAGAATGTGGTTATAGTTCTAGCGCGCTAAAGGAACGTATATATGTCGGAGAAACCGAAGATTATAATATGAATGGGTTCCTCATCTACACTGCTGCGGGAGATTCTGAAGGAACAATGGGTGGTCTCGTACGATTGGGAGGAAAAGAACATATTGAGAGAATTTTTAATAAAATTATTTCGAAAGCAACATGGTGTTCCTCTGATCCAGTTTGCAATGAGATAGGAGTAGAAAGTGGCCAAGGTAGGGATTATTTAAATGGTGCAGCCTGCCATAACTGTTCTTATATATCCGAGATCTCTTGTGAAGAATTTAATAAATACCTAGATAGGGGTCTTATTGATATTTATGAGGAAGATAATATAGGCTTTTTTGAATTCCTTAGAAGGAAATCCCTTTAATAAAAAATAAAATGATTCCATAAAAAATTTAGGACTATTAACAAATGAAAATGTTGGGGACACTTTGGGGACAAACTTTACAAAATGTCCCCAAAAACAACCTAAATAAACTTTAAATCATTCATATAAAACCCTAATAAATCAATATTTCCAAAGTTCACCTAACTTTCCAAAACACAAGTTAGCAATTTCCTAAACCGTGCGTCGGAGGTTCGACTCCTCTCGGGGCCGCTCACTAAACCCTTGCCTAGCAAGGGTTTTTTTGTCTTTCCTATACTACCTATTACAAAGTTGCTGAATTTTAGCCTCTGCATGGCGGCGGATTTGTAATAAATAACATAAAAGTCTGGAATCCTAAATTCGACCATAATAAAGCTTTTTAGGAGGTTCAGATATGGAGGCAAGCTATAAAGGGACAAACAGGATGATTACCGGTATTGTCTTTGGCGTTATTACATTTTGGCTGTTTGCACAAGCTATGGTTAATGTTGTTCCGGCCGTTCAAAAGGATTTAGGCATTTCCTTGGGACCATTAAATGTAGCCATTAGTTTAACGGCTTTATTCTCGGGGATGTTTATCGTTGCTGCCGGTGGAATCGGTGATAAGGTTGGGCGCAAGAAAATGACTTATTTGGGTTTGATTTTAAGTGTAATCGGATCGCTTTGTCTCGTTCTGGCAACTGGGGCTGTGCTGTTAACCATCGGCCGTGTGATTCAAGGTCTTTCAGCTGCGTGTATTATGCCGGCAACCATTGCTTTAATGAATGCGTACTTTGAAGGCAAAGAGCGGCAGCGGGCCTTAAGTTTTTGGTCGATTGGTTCTTGGGGAGGCTCTGGTGTATGTTCTTTTGCCGGCGGTGCCATTGCCACTTACATGGGGTGGCGGTGGATTTTCATCTTTTCCATTATTTTTGCACTTTTAGCTATGTGGCTGATTAAAGATACCCCGGAAAGCAAGGGGGAAGAAACAGGCAAATTCAAGTTTGATTTTGGAGGGCTGGCTATTTTCGCCATTACCATGCTTGCTTTAAACCTTGTCATTACCCGCGGTGGAGATTTCGGCTGGACAAGCCCGTTAACGCTAGGTCTAGCTGCCGTTACACTCATTGGCTTATTTATTTTCATTAGGGTAGAAAAAACAAAGGAACATGCGCTGGTTGATTTTGCCTTGTTTAAAAATAAACCATATACAGGTGCAACAGTTTCAAATTTCTTATTAAATGCCATAGCTGGAACACTTGTCGTAGCGAATACGTACGTTCAAGTGGGTAGAGGATTTACCTCTTTTCAATCCGGGATGTTATCTCTTGGTTATTTAGTTGCTGTATTAGCAATGATTCGTGTTGGCGAGAAAATTTTACAAAAGGTAGGAGCGAAATCACCGATGGTTTGGGGTTCCATCATCTCCACTGTAGGGGTGGCACTGATGGGTTTAACCTTTTTATCAGGAATCATTTATACGGTTATAGTCTTTATTGGCTTTGCCTTATTCGGTCTTGGGCTTGGAATTTATGCAACACCTTCTACCGATACTGCCGTTTCCAATGCGCCTTCGAATAAAGTCGGGGAAGCATCGGGACTTTATAAAATGGCGAGTTCTCTTGGAGGCTCCTTTGGGGTGGCGATTTCAGCAGCGGTTTATGGCGTGATTGATTCAATTGCAAGTGTGGATGCCGCTGCTACAGGAGGGATCATTACAAATGTCATCTTCGGTATTCTTTCCTTACTGTCCATTATGGTGATGGTACCAGAAAGTGCCGGCAAGAAGGAGACAAAAAGATCCACACCGGTACCGACACCTGTATTGGAATAACCGGGTTGGCTTTTACCGTAAAAGTAAAATTTTTGGGGGTTAAATATGAGAAAACAACTAATGGAAATGCTAGCATCCCGTAAAGAGGAAATGAGTAAAATTCGCAGATATTTACATGAATATCCGGAACTTTCGTTTAAAGAAGAAAAAACTGCACAATACATTGCTGATTTTTATAAAGGAAAAGATGTTGGGGTCGAGCGAAATGTAGGGAATGGACATGGGATTATTGTGACAATTAAGGGAGGAAAGCCGGGAAAAACCATTGCCTTGAGAGCGGATTTCGATGCCCTGCCGATTAAAGAAGAGACAGAGCTTCCTTTTAAGTCAAAGAATGAGGGCGTCATGCATGCGTGTGCTCATGATGGGCATACGGCTTATTTACTGATTCTGGCCGATTGTCTGATTCAATTAAAGGATGAAATTCCAGGTACAATCAAAATCATCCACCAACATGCAGAAGAAGTGCCACCCGGCGGTGCCAAAAGCATTGTTGAGTCAGGAGTATTGGATGATGTCGAAAATATTTTTGGCATTCACTTGCTTCCAATGGACCCAGCAGGCAATGTCGGTTATCATAGCGGTTTCTCAATGGCCGGAAGATCTTTTTTAAAGCTGGGGATTCAAGGTGTTGGCGGACACGGCTCCTCCCCGCATAAAGCAAACGATGCGATTGTCGCCGGTGCTTATTTTGTGACCGCTGTGCAGACCATTATCAGCCGCCGCTTAAATCCACATGAGATGGGCGTTATTACGATTGGTTCCTTTGATGGCAAAGGTACCTTTAATGTCATCAAAGATCGGGTGGAGCTGGAAGGAGATATTCGTTACATGAATACCGAAACACAGGCAATCATTGAGAAGGAGGTGCGCCGGATTGTTGGCGGAATTGAAGCCGAATTCGGTGTGGAGTGCGAGTTAACCTACACCGCTGATTATCCGCCGCTTTATAATGACCCGGAAGCAACGGAAATTGTCAGGAAGAGTCTTGAGAGCGCGGACGACCCGGATATTAAAAAGGTTACTGAGTACCCAATGATGTCGCCATCCGATGACTTTGCCTATTATTTAGAAAAAATTCCGGGCTGTTATTTCTACATTGGCTGTACGCCAAAAGGGGTAAAAGAGCCTTATTTTAACCATCACCCGAAATTCGATATTGACGAGGATGCTTTGATAGTTGCTGCCAAGGCAGTGGGGAATGTCGTTTGCGAGTATTATGGTTTGGGGTAGATTCATAAGTGCTTGTCGCTTTTTGTTAAAAGTTTAGCAAGGAGTCGCAGGTACAATTTTTTTAAAAATTTTTTAAGGAGAGTTGCAACTTTTGACATATATTTTAGTATAAGTATTATAAAATGGATTAAAAGCTTGTTTTAGTCAATAAAACATGCCATCATTAGAAAAAAGTGGAATTGAAACCGGGAATTTAGACGTGTATGCTGAGTAAGGAATATTTATAAATAAATGAGGATGGTATGGTATGAGTATGAAGTTATTGCAACGAACACAAACGATCGTTCGTTATCAGAATCAAAATGGTAGAGTATACTACGGGATTATTGAAGACGGGGAAATCCTACAATTATCCAGTAACTTTAAAGAAATTGCAAACAATGAGTTAAAGTTCGATGGTGTAAGGGTCAAGGTTGAAGATGTAAAGATATTGGAGCCTGTAAAACCCCAAAAAGTGGTTAACTTTGGTTGGACATATGCTGAACACGCAAAAGAAACCGGGGGAAAGGCAAACCTCAAAGAACCCTTTTTGTTTTTAAAACCGGCATCTTCCTTGATTCCAAATGAGGGTGAAATCATCCTTCCCTCTAGCAATTTAACGGAGCAAGTGGAAATGGAGGGTGAAGTGGCCCTCATTATTGGAAAACGCGGTAAAAATATAAAGGAAGAAGAGGCATTGGATTATGTTTTTGGCTGTACAATCTTTAATGATGTAACTGCAAGAGATTTAACAAAAACTGATCCGCAATTTACAAGAGGCAAAGGCTTTGACACATTTGGCCCGTTGGGTCCGTGGATTGTAACAGGTTTGGATCCAACTAATTTAAATATCGTTACAACTTTAAACGATAAAGTCGTACAAGAAGGCAATACGAATCAGATGTCCCTTTCCATTCCTTATCTTATCAGTTGGATTTCAAATGTTATGACATTGGAGCCAGGGGATGTTTTGGCTACAGGTTCACCTTCCGGCAGTTGTCCAATGAAATCAGGAGACATTGTAACAGTAGAAGTTGAAAATATCGGTAAACTACGTAATTATGTGAAATAGAAGCTTACTCAATTTATTTTGAGTAGGCCTTTTTTTTCTGTATATCAAGCACTTTCCATCCTAATAAACCGTAATAATCGACAATATCCCATGATAATAGTTAAAAATTAGCATCATGAACCGACGCACTTTTTAGTAGAAGAATATTATTCTTTAACTAGGAGGGATGACCGTGTACAAGACTATTACATTACGAGTTTCTCAGGAAGAATTGCAAAAAATTGAGCAGCTAAGGGAGCAGCACTTTCAAAAGTTTCAGGCGCCAATTAGTCAAAGTCAGCTTATTCGAAACTTAATCCACGAAAAATACAATAATCCAGAATTAGAAATGAAGGAAGAAACTGTAAAGGAAAAGGAAGATTTATTTACAGAAAAGGAAATGGCTCATAAACGAGACATTACAATCGTTGACCGTTTAAGGGAAAGACGGTGGGGCAAGTCAAAGGGATAAGCGGGGGAAATTTCAACGCCGGCGGGTTTTACATCCTACTGGCGTTTTAATTTGAAGGGGATTTGTAGTATTTTGTCGAATTTCCGACAATCATCTCATTACCGTAAAGTTTACTAACTTTCAGTGAAAAGCATCACAGTTCAGCTAGTAAAAAAGAATTATATTTTCTCTATGGGTACCATCATTTGAAAAGGCGGGTGAATGGATGGCTGGCTTTTCATCTTTCAAGTCAATGTATTTTAAAATTGGAATTTTTATATTTCTACTATTTTCCATAAGTATAGGGATTTATTATATTCTATCGAATACTCTTTTGGAGAAGGAAGATACTTCTCATATGATCAATGTTGCGGGCCGTGAACGGTTGTTGGCGGAAAGGCTGAATAAGATTGCTATTCAAATTGCTTTCATGGAAAGTGATGAGAGTCGAACTGAACTTCAGCAGGCTATTCAAGAATTTGAACAAGGTCTCCATAATATCCAAAATGGCCGCGAACATCTGCAGCAACTAATTAATAATAATGAGGAGATTCGTAATCAATTCAATCATTCTAAAGAAATTTGGAGTGATTTGAAAGAAAACTATACGTTACTTTTACTTACACCAGATACAGCTAGTCAAAAAATAATCCTTACCAATATTAATGCTAAGAGCAAAGAAGAAATCGCGAGCTTAGATGTGCTTGTTAGCACTATTGAAGAGGAAGGTCAGGAAAATTTTCAAGGGTTAAATGCAGAAAAAATTATTCTTATTTTTATAAACCTGTTATTAATTATTGTCTTATTCGTAATTTGGCGCCTATTTACTAATATTAAAAATAGTGAAAGAAAATACCGAATGCTGATAGAGCATTCCCCAATGGGAATTATGACACTTAAAGATAATAAAATAAGCTTCATTAATAAGGTGGGTATACAAACATTCGGGGCTTTAAGCAGTGATGAAATGGTAGGCAAAAGTGTTTTTGATTTTATTAAACCAGATATAAAAGCTGAAATAAAAACGGATGAATTGATGGAGGAAAGATGCAATTGTATTGATGGCAGTGAAGTGGATCTTGAAATTGTATTAATTCCAGTTAATTTGCTCGGTGAAAAATGTGAAATGGTTTTATTTAAGGATATTACCGAAAAGGTTCAATCCATCAATAAGGCTGAGAATATATATAATGAGCTCACTAATATTAGGTCTGCTCTAGATGTTTCAAGTATTGTTGAAGTTGTTGATCGAAGTGGAAAATTACTTTACGTAAATGATAAATTCTGCAATCTAGCAAAGTATAAACCAGAAGAAGTAATTGGTAAGACACATCGCGTGTTGCAATCTGGTCATCATTCAAAAGAATTTTATAAAAACATGTGGACTACGATTATACGAGGTCAGGTTTGGGAGGGCCAAATTAAAAATAAGGCGAAGGATGGCAGTTATTATTGGGCACAAACTATAATTGTGCCATTTATAAATAGCAAAGGGGAGCCCTATCAATTCCTAACGATTAGAAATGACATCACGGCTAGAAAAGAAGCAGAAAATGAAATTCGCCTATTAGCGACGCATGACCACTTAACACAATTATCAAATCGCCGAACATTCGAGTATGAATTACAACAGGCTATTGATAGAAGGGAAAGTGTCGCAGTTCTATTCATCGATTTGGACAGATTTAAATACATTAATGATACATTAGGCCATAACATTGGTGATAGGCTTATTAAATCTGTTGCTCGACGCTTAAAAGAATTGGTTGATTCAGATGCGGTTGTTTCTCGTCAAGGCGGCGATGAGTTTACAATTTTAGTAAAATATAACGGTCGGGAGGCCATTGAAAGGCTTACCGAGGAAATGATCGAACGAATTAAACAGCCATATGTGATTGAACAAAAAGAAATTTTAATCACGTGTAGTGTAGGAATCAGTATTTATCCAGAGCATGGTCATGATATGGAGACACTAATGAAGAATGCTGATGTCGCCATGTACTGGTCTAAGGATAAGGGAAAAGACGATTATTCATTTTATGAGCCTCATATGAAAGAAAAATCGGCTAGAATCATGGAACTGGAATTGGAACTTCGTAAGGCTGTCGAAAATGAGGAGTTTATTCTTTATTATCAGCCGAAAATCAATTTGAAGACTGAGGAGATTGTTGGTTGTGAGGCGTTAATCCGCTGGAATCATCCAAAAATGGGGATGATTTCTCCGGCCGAATTTATACCGCTAGCTGAAGAGACGGGGCTTATCAATCCAATTGGTGAGTGGGCACTTCGAGAGGCTTGTGTTCAAAATAAAAAATGGCATGATGAAGGCTATTCTGAATTTATAATGGCGGTTAATATGTCAGCCTATCAATTTAAGCAGCCGAATATGGTGGCGATGATTGAACGGATCTTACATGAAACGCAGCTAGAGGCACAATTTTTAGAAATTGAGATCACCGAAAGCATATCAATGTTGACTGAAGAAGTCATCATGAAGCAGTTATATTCATTAAAAGCTATTGGTGTCAGCATCGCTATTGACGACTTTGGAACGGGGTATAGCTCATTAAAATATTTGGATTTACTGCCTGCTGATGTCATCAAAATTGATAAGTCGTTTATTGATGAAATCGGAAGCAGGAATCGCTTTACTTCCTCAATGATGACAAATGCCATTATTTCATTGGCAAAGTCTTTAAAGATGAAGGTTGTTGCAGAAGGGATAGAGGAAATTGACCAACTTCGCTATTTAAGACAATATCAATGTGATTGTGGTCAGGGCTATTTGTTTAGTAAACCGTTACCGGCTTATGAGTTGGAAAGTAAATTTATGCGGGATAATGAAAAGGTATATTTTGCTGTTTAATCCTATGTTTTAGGACTGTTACTTTGTGGCAGTTCTTTTTTTGTCATCATAACCCACACCTGCATATAGTGGTATAGATGTCTAGGTGAGGGGGATGAGGCTCGAATGAATTTTCGGCAAATAAGATATGTAGTGCAACCTGGAGAATCATTATCTTCAATTGCCCAACAGTTTAACACTTCTATTGAAAGTATTAGAGAGGAAAATCAATTAACGTCTAATTTAATTTATATTGGCCAACCATTAACGATTCGATCAAATTCTGAGATCAATATATATTATGTTCAGCCAGGCGATAGCCTTTATACGATTGCTACGAGGTTTGGGATGGCTATGGAAGAGTTAGTGAGAATGAATCGTTTAAATGATGATACGATTTACATTAATCAACCGCTTGTTATTCCTGAAGAACATGATGTTTCGTATTATATGGTTGAAGCTGGTGACTCTTTACAATCTCTTTCCGAGCGTTTTGATACCGATGTAGAGGAAATGAAAAGATTAAATAATTTGTACTCCAACACCATTTATATTGGTCAAAGACTTAAAGTTTCGGAGAATTACGAAAGACAAACCGATTATAAAGTGAAATCCGGTGATACCTTATATACTATTGCCACCAAATTTAACACAACAGCGGAAAGTATTATGGCTTTAAATAATTTGACGAGTGCAGGTTTATCTGTTGGTCAAATGCTGATTATTCCTGTTTTTTCCGAGGTTGTTGTCAATGCCGATGTGGCTAACGTCCGGCAAAGACCGGGTGCTTCTTCTACAGTCATCGCACAAATGGACCGGGGGGCAAGGCTGCCGTTATTAGGTGTGCAGGGTGACTGGTATAAAGTTGCATTATTTAATGGCAATCCAGGCTGGATTTCAAAAACAGTGACAACGCTACGTGCTTATGATGGTTCAAAGCCAATTATTCAAAATTTGGGTTACTATACATTACAGGAAGGACCGACGTTGCCAAGCTCTTTTCAGTCATTTGTTAGAAATATCGAGCAAATTTCACAAGGCGGTTTGTTCCTATTTAGAATTAGCCGCGATAATCCAACTACAATTGATAAGTTTGGTGAGTTTTCGGATGATGAGATTAGCAATCTAGTCAGAATTGGCCACCGTCATAATGTTAAAATGCTGGCGACTGTCCATAATCTCTTGTACGATGAGGGTGTAGAATTAGCAAAGCAAATTATTCACGAACTTGTATCATCTGAGCAAAATATGAATGCTTTTGCTTTTAATTTAGTCAGGCTGATTGAGAGATATGGGTTGGATGGTGTTGATATCGATATTGAAGATGTATTGGAAGAGGACCGCGACCGATTGACACAGCTGTATCGTGTAATTGGCCGTGTTTTGGGTGAGCGTGGCTATTTCTTCTCAACTGCTGTTCCATCGAAAACAGGACCAAATGATCCAAGCGTATTTGCCAAACCTTTCGACTACCCCAATATTCATCAACCAACAGACCAGTTTGTTATTATGCTTTATAATGAGCACGGCTGGCCGGGAAGCGGCCCAGGCCCAGTTGTGTCAATTGGACGAATGGAAAAGGTATTAAGATACGCATCAACAGTGATGCCAAAGTCAAAAATTATTGCGGCTGTATCAGTATTCGGCTTTGATTTTAACCTAAAAACGGGTCGTGCCTCTTATGTAACGTATCAGATGGCAATGAATTTGGCGAAAAAGTATAATAAAGAGGTTATTTTTGATCAAGAGACCCAAACACCAATGTTTGCTTACAAGGATGAACAGGGTGTTGACCACGAAGTTTGGTTTGAAAACCGCGCTAGTATATTGGCAAAGGCACGACTTGCGAGCCGCTTAGGAATTAGAGGCTTGGCACTTTGGAGATTGGCGTTGGAAGACCCGGCAATATGGACGATGCTACGCGATGATGTCGTCGTCAGAAAAATGGGGCTGGAGCAGTAATAAAAGGAGAACATGAATGAGTGATCTAGATGAACAATTTATGAAAGCAGCAATAAATGAAGCAAAAAAAGCTGAAGCAATCGGCGAGGTCCCGATCGGAGCGGTGATTGTCAAGGACGGAGTTATCATTTCCAGCGCGTATAATGTAAGGGAATCTGAACAAAGGTCAGTAGCCCATGCTGAGCTTCTAGCAATTGATGAGGCATGCAAACAACTTGGAACATGGCGGCTATCCGGGACTACTTTATATGTAACATTGGAGCCCTGCCCAATGTGTGCTGGGGCAATCGTCTTGTCGAGAGTTGACCGGGTCGTATATGGTGCCAAAGATCCTAAGGGTGGTTGTGCTGGGACGCTTATGAATTTACTTGAGGATGACCGTTTCAACCATGTTGCAGAGGTAACGAGTGGTGTATTGGAAAGTGAATGTGCAGCGTTATTAAGTAATTTTTTTAAACAGCTCCGTGAAAAGAAGAAACAGCAAAAGTTAGCAAACAATTACCACTCCTAGATTATTGATTTTTATAGTAAAACACTATATACTGAAGAAGTCGTGCTAGGCGGGGAGGTAGCGGTGCCCTGTACTCGCAATCCGCTGTAGCGAGGCTGAATCCCTTCTCGAGGTTGGTAGCCGTAAGGCCTGCCTTAAGTAAGTGGTGTTGACGCCTGGGTCCTACGCAACGGGAACCCACGAACCCTGTCAGGTCCGGAAGGAAGCAGCAGTAAGTGGATCATCCCGTGTGCCGTAGGGTCGCCTGGGCCGAGCTAACTGCTTAAGTAACGCTTATGGTTGCCATATCGACAGAAGGTGCACGGCATATACATATGCACTTAAGAACTCACCGTTTTGGTGGGTTTTTTGCGTTTTGCCGATAGGCTCTATTAACTTTGGAAAAAAAGGGTTATATCAGTTATAATGATTTTGTATGAAATAAACTGATGATAATGGACCTGCGAGGGGGTATGGGAATGGCCTATCAAGCTTTATATCGGGTGTGGAGACCGCAGACGTTTCATGATGTAGTCGGTCAAGAACATATCACGAGAACATTGCAAAATGCTCTAGTTCAAGAAAAATTTTCCCATGCTTATTTATTTTCCGGTCCACGCGGTACAGGGAAAACAAGTGCTGCAAAGATTTTAGCAAAGGCTGTTAACTGTGAAAGGGCGCCTATTAGTGAGCCCTGTAATGAGTGTGATGCTTGCAGAGGGATTACAGATGGCTCCATATCGGATGTAATTGAAATTGACGCTGCCTCAAATAATGGCGTTGAAGAAATTCGTGATATTCGTGATAAAGTCAAATATGCACCAAGTTCTGTTCGTTATAAGGTATATATAATCGACGAAGTTCATATGCTTTCTATTGGCGCTTTTAATGCATTGTTGAAAACATTAGAGGAGCCGCCGAAACATGTTATTTTTATATTGGCAACGACAGAGCCGCATAAAATCCCACTTACGATTATTTCCCGTTGTCAGCGCTTTGAATTCAAGCGGATTCCACTTCGGGCAATGGTCGACCGGATGAAGGAAATTACCGATTCAAATAATATTGAAACGGAAGAACAGGCGTTGCCGTTAATTGCGAAGGCAGCTGAAGGTGGAATGCGGGATGCTTTAAGCCTGCTTGACCAAGCGATTTCTTTTAGCGGGGATAAAGTTACCGTCGATGATGTATTATCAATAACCGGAGCTGTTTCACAGCAATTTTTAGTAGAAACTGCCCAAAGCTTGTTGAATCGGGATGTTGCTAGTGCTTTACATGCAATCGATGAACTGATTAAACTCGGCAAAGAACCGAACCGCTTTATTGAGGATCTCATCTTTTATTTTAGAGACATGCTTTTATTTCAAACAGCACCTAACTTAGAGGGCATGATGGAGCGGGCGATTGTTGACGATGCTTTTAAAAAACTAGCCAGTGAAGCATCCGCTGATTATTTATATAAGATTATTGAGCAGCTTAATGAAAGCCAACAAGAAATGAAATGGACGAATCATCCAAAAGTATTTCTTGAATTGGCGCTTGTAAAGATATGCCAGCAAACAGATGGGCAGATAAGTACCTCTAATGAACAAATAGGAACACTTATTGCACGGATCAACCAGCTGGAAGATGAATTAAATGAGTGGAAGAAAAATGGCCCACCAGCAGAAATGCAAAAAAATGTAGAGACTAATTCAGCTGCTAGGGATAAAAAGCCTCAAAGAACGGGCTCGGCGCGAGGCTCCAAAAAGTCGCTAGGGCCAGTAAAAGAAATGTTAAAAACAGCTTCTAAGCAAGACTTACATTGGCTATCAAGTCAGTGGGGTTCATTTTTAGATAATTTAAAAGCGAGGGAAATTGCCGCTCAAGCGATGATATTAGATGCAAAAGTAGTTGCTGCGTCAAAAACAGCTTTCATCCTTGCGTTTAAGCATGATTTCCATTGTCAAATGGCATCAACGAATAAACGTGATATAATTGAAAAAGTCCTGAGAGAAACAACAGGACAAGAGTTAAAAATGAACGCTATCACAGTTGAAGAATGGGAAACTGTAAAAGAGGAGTTTATCCGTCGTCAAAAGAATGATAGTAATGATGAGGTACCAGAAGAAGATCCATTAATAGCAGAAGCAAAGAAATTATTTGGTTCTGATTTAATTGAAATAAAAGATTAAAGGAGGTTTCACTATATGCGTGGTGGAATGGGAAATATGAATAATATGATGAAACAAATGCAAAAGATGCAAAAGCAAATGCAGCAGTCACAAGAAGAATTGGTAGCAATGGTATTTGAAGGAACAGCCGGTGGTGGAATGGTTACTGTTTCTGTTACTGGTGGAAAGGTCGTACAAGAAGTTAAAATTAAAGAAGAAGTAGTAGACCCTGAGGATATTGAAATGCTGCAAGACTTAATCATGGCTGCAACGAATGATGCTTTAAAGCAAGTCGATGAAAAAACAGCCCAAACAATGGGTAAATTTACGCAAGGTTTAAATATTCCGGGCTTATTCTAATTTTTTAGGGGAGATTAAAAGAATGCATTACCCTGAACCAATTGCGAAGCTTATAG
The DNA here is from genome assembly GCF_054301215.1 of Schinkia acidoalkalinis. Next base: position 2,140,322 of record NZ_CP182573.1, on the reverse strand, counting down.
ATAGCTTTATGAAGTTGCCAGGTATCGGTCCAAAAACAGCCGTTCGTCTGGCTTTTTTTGTCTTAAAAATGAAAGAAGAGGATGTGTTAGAGTTCGGCAAGGCATTAGTGAATGCTAAAAGAAATTTAACACATTGCTCTGTTTGTTTTAATATTACGGATCATGACCCATGCTCTATTTGTGACGACCAGTACCGTGACCGCAGTGTCATTTGCGTTGTTCAAGACCCTAAAGACGTTATCGCGATGGAAAAGATGAAGGAATACCGCGGTCTTTACCATGTTCTTCACGGCGCTATTTCTCCGATGGATGGCATTGGGCCAGAGGATATAAAAGTGGCTGAGCTTTTAAAAAGATTGCAAAATGAGGAAGTACAAGAAATCATTCTTGCAACAAATCCTAATATTGAAGGGGAAGCGACCGCCATGTATATTTCACGTTTGATTAAACCTTCGGGCATTCGCATTACGAGGATTGCTCATGGACTACCGGTTGGCGGAGACTTGGAATATGCTGACGAAGTTACTCTTTCAAAAGCATTAGAAGGACGGCGTGAACTATAGTGGATTAGGGGGAGTTTTTGATGTTTTTCCGACGCAAAGGGAAACTCAGACGAGATACAGATCAAAAACTGTGGGATGCCTTAAATGAATTGAAGGTAGAGTGGATGAGAAATAAAGAATTAATGGAAAAAAGTATTGATACAAATGTACAACTGTTAAATGATTTAAAGGTTTCTGAAGCTAAATATTTTTATTTAGTAAGAGAAGCAAAAATTCGCCGTCTTACAGCAGAACATAAATAAAGAGCTGCTATTGTTCTTTTTTACGCTTCCCTATCATAAAAATGATAATGATAATTGGGACAAAGTTATGAAAGGGGAAGCGGTTGATGGATGTAAGTGCATTTGAGCCAACAACGATTGTCGTTATTCTTGGGGGAATCATTGGCCTTCTATTAATATTAGGTGCACCAATCAAACCAGTACGAATGGTGGGCGGCGGTCTAATCAGAATCATGCTTGGTGCGTTAGGTCTATTTATCATAAATTCAATTGGAACATTAATGGGATTTCATATTCCAATTAATTTGGTAACTGCCTCAGTATCGGGATTGTTAGGGATACCTGGTATGGCTGCATTAATTGCCATTGATCAATTCGTTTTGTAAGGGTCTGACCAATATTTTTGGTCAGATTTTTTTGTTGAATTATTTTGTAGAAATTTGTTGACTCGTTTGTTTTGTGGTGGTATATTATAAAAGTCGCTGTTAGTGATGTTCACAAAATGTTCACAAACAAGAATTAATCTGTTGTTTCATTTTGTAATCTTAATAAATTAATATTGACATTATGTCTGTATTAATTTAGAATAATAGAAGTCGCCTCGGAAGAGAAAATAATAACAAAAAAAGTTATTGACTTCCACGAAGTGGTTTGGTATAATAAAATATGTCGATGAGATAATAAAGACGACATAAAATGATCTTTGAAAACTAAACAAAATGTCAAGCGTGCAAATAAAGTTGAACCTTTGAGTTCAACATAAGTCAGTTTAATTTTGAGCAATCAAACACTTTTTGGAGAGTTTGATCCTGGCTCAGGACGAACGCTGGCGGCGTGCCTAATACATGCAAGTCGAGCGGATGACGAGGAGCTTGCTCCTCTGATTCAGCGGCGGACGGGTGAGTAACACGTGGGCAACCTGCCTGTAAGACTGGGATAACTTCGGGAAACCGGAGCTAATACCGGATAACTCATAAGACCACATGGTCTTATGATAAAAGATGGTTTCGGCTATCACTTACAGATGGGCCCGCGGCGCATTAGCTAGTTGGTGAGGTAACGGCTCACCAAGGCGACGATGCGTAGCCGACCTGAGAGGGTGATCGGCCACACTGGGACTGAGACACGGCCCAGACTCCTACGGGAGGCAGCAGTAGGGAATCTTCCGCAATGGACGAAAGTCTGACGGAGCAACGCCGCGTGAGCGATGAAGGCCTTCGGGTCGTAAAGCTCTGTTGTTAGGGAAGAACAAGTATCAGTTAACTGCTGGTACCTTGACGGTACCTAACGAGAAAGCCACGGCTAACTACGTGCCAGCAGCCGCGGTAATACGTAGGTGGCAAGCGTTGTCCGGATTTATTGGGCGTAAAGCGCGCGCAGGCGGTTCTTTAAGTCTGATGTGAAAGCCCCCGGCTCAACCGGGGAGGGTCATTGGAAACTGGGGAACTTGAGTGCAGAAGAGAAGAGCGGAATTCCACGTGTAGCGGTGAAATGCGTAGAGATGTGGAGGAACACCAGTGGCGAAGGCGGCTCTTTGGTCTGTAACTGACGCTGAGGCGCGAAAGCGTGGGGAGCAAACAGGATTAGATACCCTGGTAGTCCACGCCGTAAACGATGAGTGCTAAGTGTTGGAGGGTTTCCGCCCTTCAGTGCTGCAGCTAACGCATTAAGCACTCCGCCTGGGGAGTACGGTCGCAAGACTGAAACTCAAAGGAATTGACGGGGGCCCGCACAAGCGGTGGAGCATGTGGTTTAATTCGAAGCAACGCGAAGAACCTTACCAGGTCTTGACATCCTCTGACAATCCTAGAGATAGGACTTTCCCTTCGGGGACAGAGTGACAGGTGGTGCATGGTTGTCGTCAGCTCGTGTCGTGAGATGTTGGGTTAAGTCCCGCAACGAGCGCAACCCTTGTCCTTAGTTGCCAGCATTCAGTTGGGCACTCTAGGGAGACTGCCGGTGACAAACCGGAGGAAGGTGGGGATGACGTCAAATCATCATGCCCCTTATGACCTGGGCTACACACGTGCTACAATGGATGGTACAAAGGGAAGCAAGACCGCGAGGTGGAGCCAATCCCATAAAGCCATTCTCAGTTCGGATTGTAGGCTGCAACTCGCCTACATGAAGCCGGAATCGCTAGTAATCGCGGATCAGCATGCCGCGGTGAATACGTTCCCGGGCCTTGTACACACCGCCCGTCACACCACGAGAGTTTGTAACACCCGAAGTCGGTGGGGTAACCTTTTGGAGCCAGCCGCCTAAGGTGGGACAGATGATTGGGGTGAAGTCGTAACAAGGTAGCCGTATCGGAAGGTGCGGCTGGATCACCTCCTTTCTAAGGAAAATAAGGTACGCTTCGACATTTTGTTTAGTTTTGAGAGAGCATTTCTCTCAGAACTTGTTCCTTGAAAACTAGATAATCGTAAACATTCATATTTACTGTAAGAAAGTTCTTATTACAATCATGATGATTCAATCAATCATCTTAGGTTAAGTTAGTAAGGGCGCACGGTGAATGCCTTGGCACTAGGAGCCGATGAAGGACGGGACTAACACCGATATGCTTCGGGGAGCTGTAAGTAAGCTTTGATCCGGAGATTTCCGAATGGGGAAACCCACTGTTCGTAATGGGACAGTATCTTTACCTGAATACATAGGGTATTGAAGGCAGACCCGGGGAACTGAAACATCTAAGTACCCGGAGGAAGAGAAAGCAAATGCGATTTCCTTAGTAGCGGCGAGCGAAACGGAAACAGCCCAAACCAAGAGGCTTGCCTCTTGGGGTTGTAGGACACTCTATACGGAGTTATAAAGGAATGAAGTAGGTGAAGTGGTCTGGAAAGGCCAGCCAAAGAAGGTAACAGCCCTGTAGCTGAAACTTCGTTCCCTCTTGAGTGGATCCTGAGTACGGCGGGACACGTGAAATCCCGTCGGAAGCTGGGAGGACCATCTCCCAAGGCTAAATACTCCCTAGTGACCGATAGTGAACCAGTACCGTGAGGGAAAGGTGAAAAGCACCCCGGAAGGGGAGTGAAAGAGATCCTGAAACCGTGTGCCTACAAGTAGTTGGAGCCCATTCAAGGGTGACAGCGTGCCTTTTGTAGAATGAACCGGCGAGTTACGATCCCGTGCAAGGTTAAGTCGATGAGACGGAGCCGCAGCGAAAGCGAGTCTGAATAGGGCGTTAAGAGTACGTGGTCGTAGACCCGAAACCAGGTGATCTACCCATGTCCAGGTTGAAGTCCAGGTAACACTGGATGGAGGACCGAACCCACGCACGTTGAAAAGTGCGGGGATGAGGTGTGGGTAGCGGAGAAATTCCAATCGAACTTGGAGATAGCTGGTTCTCCCCGAAATAGCTTTAGGGCTAGCCTTAAGGTAAGAGTCTTGGAGGTAGAGCACTGATTGGACTAGGGGCCCCCATCGGGTTACCGAATTCAGTCAAACTCCGAATGCCAAAGACTTATCCTTAGGAGTCAGACTACGAGTGATAAGGTCCGTGGTCAAAAGGGAAACAGCCCAGATCACCAGCTAAGGTCCCAAAGTGTACGTTAAGTGGCAAAGGATGTGGAGTTGCCCAGACAACCAGGATGTTGGCTTAGAAGCAGCCACCATTTAAAGAGTGCGTAATAGCTCACTGGTCGAGTGACTCTGCGCCGAAAATGTAACGGGGCTAAACGTACCACCGAAGCTGTGGATTGACACTTACGTGTCAGTGGTAGGGGAGCGTTCTAAGGGCTTTGAAGCTAGACCGAAAGGACTGGTGGAGCGCTTAGAAGTGAGAATGCCGGTGTGAGTAGCGAAAAGACAGGTGAGAATCCTGTCCATCGAAAGCCTAAGGTTTCCTGAGGAAGGCTCGTCCGCTCAGGGTTAGTCGGGACCTAAGCCGAGGCCGAAAGGCGTAGGCGATGGCCAACAGGTTGATATTCCTGTACCACCTCTTTACCGTTTGAGCAATGGAGGGACGCAGTAGGATAGGGTAAGCGCGCCGTTGGTTGTGCGCGTCCAAGCAGTTAGGCTAATGAGTAGGCAAATCCGCTCATTGTAAAGGCTGAGCTGTGATGGCGAGGGAAAATAGTACCGAAGTTCCTGATTCCACACTGCCAAGAAAAGCTTCTAGCGAGGTAGAAGGTGCCCGTACCGCAAACCGACACAGGTAGGCGAGGAGAGAATCCTAAGATGCGCGAGAGAACTCTCGTTAAGGAACTCGGCAAAATGACCCCGTAACTTCGGGAGAAGGGGTGCTCTGGTAGCGTGCAAGCGCGAGAGAGCCGCAGTGAATAGGCCCAAGCGACTGTTTAGCAAAAACACAGGTCTCTGCGAAGCCGTAAGGCGAAGTATAGGGGCTGACACCTGCCCGGTGCTGGAAGGTTAAGAGGAGGGGTTATCCTTTACGGAGAAGCTCTGAATCGAAGCCCCAGTAAACGGCGGCCGTAACTATAACGGTCCTAAGGTAGCGAAATTCCTTGTCAGGTAAGTTCTGACCCGCACGAAAGGTGTAACGACTTGGGCACTGTCTCAACGAGAGACTCGGTGAAATCATAGTACCTGTGAAGATGCAGGTTACCCGCGACAGGACGGAAAGACCCCATGGAGCTTTACTGCAGCCTGATATTGAATTTTGGTACAGCTTGTACAGGATAGGTAGGAGCCTGAGAAGCCGGAGCGCCAGCTTCGGTGGAGGCATCGGTGGGATACTACCCTGGCTGTATTGAAATTCTAACCCACGCCCCTGATCGGGGCGGGAGACAGTGTCAGGTGGGCAGTTTGACTGGGGCGGTCGCCTCCCAAAGAGTAACGGAGGCGCCCAAAGGTTCCCTCAGAATGGTTGGAAATCATTCGCAGAGTGTAAAGGCACAAGGGAGCTTGACTGCGAGACCTACAAGTCGAGCAGGGACGAAAGTCGGGCTTAGTGATCCGGTGGTTCCGCATGGAAGGGCCATCGCTCAACGGATAAAAGCTACCCTGGGGATAACAGGCTTATCTCCCCCAAGAGTCCACATCGACGGGGAGGTTTGGCACCTCGATGTCGGCTCATCGCATCCTGGGGCTGTAGTCGGTCCCAAGGGTTGGGCTGTTCGCCCATTAAAGCGGTACGCGAGCTGGGTTCAGAACGTCGTGAGACAGTTCGGTCCCTATCCGTCGTGGGCGCAGGAAATTTGAGAGGAGCTGTCCTTAGTACGAGAGGACCGGGATGGACGCACCGCTGGTGTACCAGTTGTCTTGCCAAAGGCATCGCTGGGTAGCTATGTGCGGACGGGATAAGTGCTGAAAGCATCTAAGCATGAAGCCCCCCTCGAGATGAGATTTCCCATTCGTAAGAAGTAAGATCCCTCAGAGACGATGAGGTAGATAGGTCTGAGGTGGAAGCGTAGCGATACGTGGAGCTGACAGATACTAATCGATCGAGGACTTAACCAAAAAGAAAAGCGGAAGCGACCGTTTAGCGCACGACAAAACTGGAGCGCATCGACTGAGATAAAGGAAACACGACGAACGAAAGTGAGTCGATGTTGACTTATCGTAGGGAGATGAGCGGAAGTTTACTAGTCGTTGGGAGCTGGAGCTGGACAATGCATGGTAAATATGAATCTTGATTATCTAGTTTTGAAGGAACAACCTTCATTTAAATATATGTTTGGTGGCGATAGCGAAGAGGCCACACCCGTTCCCATTCCGAACACGGAAGTTAAGCTCTTCAGCGCCGATGGTAGTTGGGGGCTGTCCCCCTGTGAGAGTAGGACGTTGCCAAGCAAAAGAAAAGAGTAGAGTAGCGAATATGCTACTCTTTTTTCGTGTTTAAAATTTATATTTAAGTATGTTATTTTTCTTATTCAGTAAATATGTTTTTCAAACAATAACCGGCATTAAATTAACTAAAATACTTGCTATGTTAAAGTTCTGTAGACCATAGCATTTGCAGTATTGGTGCCGGAGGTAGTAAAAATGTAAGTGAATGGTCGCTGGCAAAGGTAAATAGAGCCCGAAAGCGGTGGAAAACCAAGTATGCGGTCACTAGCATAGCCAAGTAGAGCCCAAAGGTAGCATAAAATCAAATACACAGTCACTAGCAAGACCAAGTAGAACCCAAAAGCAGCAAAAAAACAACTGCACAGTCACTAGCAAGACCAAGTAGAACCCCAAAAGTAGCAAAAAAACAAGTGCATGGTCACTAGCAATGCTAAGTAGAAACCCAAAGCAGCAGCTAATAATCCTTAATAAACGTTAATAATCCCTAAAATATAGTGTAATTAGACAATTGTAAGGCTTTTTCCTTTTTCCCCTAGACAGACACGATTAAATAATCCCTTTCATAAAATGGCATTACTATTACTTATGGTTCTGTATATAATGTTTTGTTTATTCGAAATAGTGTATAAATTTTAAATCCAATGGCGATAATGTTGCTGTGGAGGTGGAAACCGGATGGATTCAAATCATGTAAAGTCGAATTCGAACTCTGAATCAACACCAGGTGCAAATAATGATTCAGTTGGGGAAACGTGCATTATTTGTGACCAAAAGAAAGAAAATGGCATTCATATTTATACGCAATTCATTTGCGATGAATGTGAGAAAGAAATTGTTTCAACAGAAACAAGCGATGTGAGATACAAATATTATTTAACTCAACTAAAAAAGGTAATCGAGCCAATGCTTCATATTAAATAAGCGACAGATCCAAACAAGTTTAGGGTCTGTTTTTTCATTGTGCTAAAATAATGGGGAATAATATGAAACGAGGATATATTATGAAACAGAACGAACTCCCTTTATATAATGGACTATTAAACCACGTAAAAACAAATCCAATTTCATTTCATGTTCCGGGCCATAAAAATAGCACGGTGTTTCCATCCTTAAAACAAAATGTTTTTCAGGAACTTTTACAAGTAGATCAAACAGAGCTGAGTGGACTTGATGACTTGCATTCTGCAAATGGAATGATTAAGGAAGCCCAGGAATTGGCTGCGGCACTATATAAGGTAGAGAAAAGCTTTTTTTTGGTAGGTGGGTCAACGGCAGGTAATCTAACAATGATATTAGCTACCTGTGAAGCAAATGATACTGTTTTAGTTCAGCGCAATAGCCATAAATCGATAATGAATGCTTTAAAATTGGCAGATGTTCAGCCTGTATTTTTAAACCCTGAATATGACAGCGATGGGCAAATAGCTACAAGTGTTTCCTATCAAACGGTTGAGGCGGCTATCAAGCAGTACCCTTTTGCTAAGTCGCTCATTTTGACATCACCCAACTACTACGGAATAGTTTCAAAGGAACTTCGGAAAATTATAAATCTAGCACATGCCAATGGATTAATCGTTCTTGTAGATGAGGCACATGGTGCCCATTTCATTTTAGGTGACCCGTTTCCTCCTTCTGCTGTTCAATTAGGGGCCGATATTGTAGTACAATCCGCGCATAAGACATTACCAGCGATGACAATGGGCTCATTTCTTCATGTGAATAGTCCTAAGATTGACCTAGAACAAATTCAGTACTATCTGCAGGTTGTACAATCAAGCAGTCCATCCTATCCAATCATGGCGTCCTTGGATATTGCCCGATACTATTTAGCCCATATTACCGAAAATGAAAAAAGGAGCATTATTGATCATCTTCATAATTTTCGAGAACAACTTGCAACTATTCCACAACTTGTAGTCATCACTAACAAAAGCAATACTTATTTCAGTGACCCATTAAAGCTCATTGTTCAAACCAATTGTGAATTATCAGGGTATGGCATGCAGCAGGAATTTGAAAAGCAGTCCATTTTTACAGAGCTTGCTGATCCCTTGAACGTCCTGTTTGTTTTACCATTAGCCGTGGTTCATGACTGGACAAGCATTACCGATAGACTTAAAAGAGCAGTCGAACATAAACCTTTACATTCAAATCCCCTAAAAATGATATATAGCTCAATTAACCATGATGCAGTTATTTCAAACTTGGCTATCAACTATAAGGATATGAAAAAATACAAAAAGGAAGTGGTTCCACTCGGAAGAGCAGTGGGCCGAATTGCAGCAGCACCAATCATCCCTTATCCACCAGGAGTGCCACTCATTATGGAAGGGGAAGAAATAATGATTCAACAAGTTGAGAAACTAAGGGTGTTGATAAATACTGGGGCATACATCCAAAATGGGAAGGATATTTTTAAAAATGGACTTGAGGTATTTAAGATGTAATAATATACTTGCAGAATCATACCATTTTAAATAAAACTGTAGGAGAATTACTATGGGAAAAGGTTTATTTATTACATTTGAGGGCCCAGAAGGTGCTGGGAAGTCAACGATTATTAAACGGATTCAAGTTGATTTGGTAAAAAAGGGATTGTCTGTTATTTTAACTCGTGAACCGGGTGGAATTGAAATTGCAGAAAAAATCCGTTCTATTATATTGGATAAAAGTCATACAATGATGGATGGACGCACGGAAGCATTGTTGTATGCGGCAGCAAGACGGCAACATCTAATAGAGAAGGTCATTCCAGCGCTTAAAAGTGGACAAATTGTATTATGTGACCGCTTCATAGACAGCAGCTTGGCTTATCAAGGCCATGCACGGGGCCTAGGTGTTGAAGAGGTATTTTCAATCAATGAGTTTGCCATTGATGGTTATATGCCCCACTTAACGTTGTATCTAGATGTTACACCCGAAACGGGTCTAGAACGTATTACAAAGGATAAAGGACGGGAAATTAATCGTTTAGACCTAGAGACCATCGACTTCCACCATAAAGTCCGTGAAGGCTATAAACTGCTTCTCAGAAGGTTTCCGGAGCGAATAATTGAAATAAATGCGGAGCAGTCTGAGAATAAAGTTTATGAAGATGTAAAAGAGGTCATAGGCAAATACATCATGGTATAATCAATAAAAATGTATTCAGGAAAATGTGGTGATTGTTATGCAAACATGGGAGCAACTACGAAAAACACAGCCGAATGTAGTGCGGATGCTGACCAATAGCATTTTAAAAGACCGTATCGCCCATGCTTATTTATTTGAAGGTGGGCGTGGAACTAGTAAAAAGGATGTCAGCATTCAGCTTGCCAAAAGCTACTTTTGTAGGAATAGAGATGGGGCAGAGCCTTGCCAATCATGTATTGAATGCAAACGAATTGAATCTGGCAACCATCCTGATGTTTATATATTATCACCAGACGGTTTATCGTTAAAAAAGGAACAGATTAAGGAATTACAGCGAGAGTTTTCAAAAAAGAGTGTGGAGTCAAAGGGGAAAATCTATATCATTGAGCATGCCGATAAAATGACAAATCAGGCAGCGAATAGCTTATTAAAATTTCTAGAGGAACCCGGTGGACGGACCATCGCTATACTTCTTACTGAACAGGGACAACAAATTCTACCGACAATACTATCAAGATGTCAAATCTTGAATTTTAGGCCGCTGACTCCGGAACTTCTTTTACAGAAATTAGACGAACAAGGCGTCCCTACTTATCTAGGGAAAGTTGTTGCCTCTCTTACCAATAATATTAATGAGGCACTTACCATTATTTCAGACGATTGGTTTGCACAAGCTCGAAATGTAGTGATACAATTAAATGAGGTCCTTTTAAAGAGGGGCCACCATGCTTTTCTTTTTTTACATGAGCATTGGCTCTCACATTTTAAAGAAAAAGAGCAGCTTAATGTAGGTTTGGATTTATTATTATTATGGTTTAAAGACCTTTTATATATCCAAATTGGGGAAGAAAATAGTCTCATTTATATAGATCAAAAGGAATTGCTTGAGGCGCAGTCTATGCAATTTTCACAGAGGAAGATTGCAGATTGTTTAACCATGATATTAGAAGCAAAAAAGCGGTTAAATGCCAATGTCAATCCTTCATTATTGATGGAGCAGCTAGTAATAAAGTTGCGGGAGGGATAATGTTGTATGATGTAGTCGGAGTTCGCTTTAAAAAGGCGGGTAAAATATACTATTTTGATCCAGGTGAAATAAAAGTAGCCAAAGGTGATTTTGTCATCGTTGAAACTGTGCGCGGCATTGAATTTGGCAAGGCTGTAATCAGCCACAAAAAAGTCGATGAAAATGATATCGTTCTACCTTTAAAGAAGGTGATTCGCCTTGCCGATGAAAGTGATGTCTCAAATGTTGAGGAAAATAGAAAAGAAGCTAAGCAAGCGTATGAGGCCTGTACGAAAAAAATAGAAGAGCATGGGTTGGAAATGAAGCTAGTAGACGTAGAGTATACGTTTGATAGAAATAAAATTATTTTCTATTTTACTGCCGATGGCCGCGTTGATTTTCGTGAGCTGGTTAAAGACTTAGCGGCAATTTTTAGGACAAGGATAGAACTTCGCCAAATCGGCGTCCGGGATGAGGCAAAAATGCTCGGGGGGATTGGACCGTGCGGCAGAATGCTATGTTGTTCTACGTTTTTAGGTGATTTCGACCCGGTATCGATAAAAATGGCTAAGGACCAAAACTTATCATTAAACCCTGCTAAAATATCTGGACTTTGCGGACGCCTGATGTGTTGTTTGAAGTATGAAAATGACGACTATGAAACGGCAAAAGCAGAGTTGCCGGATTTAGGCGACCCTATTCAAACGCCACAGGGAAATGGCAAAGTGATTGGCTTGAATATATTAGAAGGTATTATTCAAGTTGAATTGCTTGAGTTTGAGCGTGTCGTTGAATATACGATTGATGAGTTAATAGAGCAAGGGACCGTGTCGTTTTAGGCCACAAGTAGAGGTGTATAAAAGTGGACAAAAAACAATTATTTGATCAAGCGATAAAAATGCAAGAACAAATCGGTCAATTATATAAAGAGCTAGGTGAATTCAAAACACATCTTGCACAGTTATTAGAGGAAAACCACCAATTAAAAGTGGAAAACCATCATCTGAGGCAACGTCTTGATAAAGAGACTGAGGATGAGCCTAGGAAAGGCGCTTCTAAAGGAAAGAAGAACAAGAACTCCGAGCCATCAGCAGTGGATATAGGAGAAGGATACGATAATTTGGCGCGCCTTTACCAAGAAGGATTTCATATTTGTAATGTTCACTATGGAAGCTTACGAAAAGACGGAGATTGTTTATTTTGCTTATCATTTTTGAATAAAAAGTAGGCTTTTACCTGTTTTGATATATACTATTTATACAGCCTTTCCTATAATGGGAGAGGCTTTTTTAATAATATAATTTATATTTTTACATAAAAGGAAGGTCAACCATGATTGAATTACGTGGAGATGAGCGGTTAGATTATTTGTTGGATGAACGGATGAAGATTGTGCAAAGTCCATCTGTTTTTAATTTTTCATTAGATGCAGTACTTTTGGCTAATTTCGTTTATGTTCCCATTCAAAAGGGAAATTTACTTGATTTATGTACGGGTAATGCTGTCGTTCCGCTTTTGTTAAGTGAACGCACAAAAGGGAATATTACTGGGGTTGAAATTCAAGACCGGATTTATGATATGGCGGTAAGAAGTATCCAGTATAACAACTTGGAAGATCGCCTATCTGTTATTCACGGTGACATAAATGATATGCCTAATGTTTTAGGCAACGCACAATTTGATGTAGTGACGTGCAATCCGCCATATTTTCCAACACCAAGTGAAGCTGAGTATAATGAAAATCCTCATTTGGCAATTGCCCGCCATGAAATTTATTGTACATTAGAGGATGTTATAAGAGTTTCGAGCAGGCTTGTTCGCCACGGTGGCAAAGTGGCCCTTGTCCATCGTCCAAAAAGGCTGCTTGATATCGTTATGTTCATGAGACAATATAAAATAGAGCCTAAAAGGCTGCGGCTTGTTTATCCAAAGGCAGGAAAAGAAGCAAATACACTGCTGGTAGAAGGCACAAAGTACGGGAAAGCTGGCCTCAAAATTTTACCTCCGCTTTATGTGTATCAGGAGAATAACGAGTATACAGAGGAGATGTTTGAAATTTTATATGGAAAGCAGCAATAAGTATTATGTGTATATCCTTAAGTGTCACGATGGGTCGTATTATACAGGCTATACGAATAATTTAGAAAAGAGAATTGAAAAGCATCAAAAGGGAAAAGGTGCAAAGTATACAAGAGGGCGGACCCCCGTTGAACTTTTGTTCTACGAAGAATATGAGTCTAAAAGAGAAGCTTTACAGGAAGAATATCGAATAAAACAATTAACACGGGAACAAAAGGAAAAATATATGCAAAAGACCAAGCACCATTCCATGTGCGGGGAAGATGAGAAAAGAGGGAAGTTTTGTGAGACAGCAACAAAAGAGCTTTAGTGCAAGAACGGAAGGTGTATTATACTTAGTTCCGACTCCCATTGGCAATTTAGAGGATATGACATTCCGCGCTATTCGTATTTTACAGGAAGCTGACTTGATTGCTGCCGAGGATACAAGGCAGACTGTCAAGCTTTTGAACCATTTTGAAATTTCAACACCGCTGACAAGCTATCATGAGCATAATAAACGGGAAAGTGGAACTAAATTACTTGAAGAAATAAGAAATGGGAAGACCGTAGCGTTGGTGAGCGATGCGGGAATGCCCGCTATATCCGACCCGGGCTATGACTTGGTTGTTGAAGCACTTGAGGAAAATATTGCGGTTATTGCTTTGCCGGGAGCCAATGCGGCTCTAACTGCCCTTATTGCTTCTGGACTGCCAACAGATCACTTTTATTATTATGGCTTTTTACCAAGAGGAAAAAAGGAAAGAGTGACAGAGCTGGAAAAACTGAAGGGATTTACGGATCCAATTATATTTTATGAGGCCCCGCATCGTCTGAAAGAGACATTGACTGCTATTGAAAAGGTTTTGGGAGCCGAGCGTCGGGCATCCCTTTCAAGAGAGTTAACTAAAAAGTTTGAAGAGTATATTAGAGGGACTATGAGCGAGCTTATCGAATGGGCAGATGAGGAGAACGTTCGCGGGGAATTCTGCATTATTGTTGAAGGAGCCAATGCCGAAGAGCTGCAAGATGAGGATTGTTGGTGGTCAGACTTACATATTAAAGAGCATGTCGAGTACTATATTGAAAAAGAGGGCTTGCGCTCGAAGGATGCTATTAAAAAGGTGGCAGATGAGCGCGGGATACCGAAACGAGAGGTATACCAATTGTTTCATATAGAATAAGGAAACGGGGGCATCCAGCCTCTTTTAATTGCCAAAGAAGGATTCCATCAGCCAATGATTGTTCCCAAATGTGATTGGACAATCAACTAATTTATATAATGCAAGTTTTTATGCGGACACGAAAAAACATCTGGGTATTTCGGGGAAGTGAGACTATTTTCGTGTTTGTCCGCATAAAAACTTAAGGATAATCTGACCATTAGATTTTCACGTTGTCCAATCAAGATTGCTCACAATATTGGCTAATGAAATCCTTATATGTATATAAAAAAGAGGCTAAACAATTTCTTAGCCTCTTTTGCATATTCAAATTCACTTTGTATTTGACTTATTTTGCTACTGCAAGGTTATCTTGAAGCTCTTTTAATAATTGTTCTGCACCTTCACGGCTTAGTACAATTTTCCCATTAGCAAGTGTGAAATTGCTATCTGAAACTTCCCCAGTAATATAGCAAGTCATATTAGGCTTATATTTCTTTAAAACGATGCGATCATCATCAACATAAATTTCAAGCGCATCTTTTTCTGCAATCCCTAGTGTACGGCGTAATTCGATTGGAATAACGACACGTCCTAATTCATCAACTTTGCGAACGATACCTGTAGATTTCATTTGACCATTCTCCCTTTGAATGTAGATTATATATATTGTATAATTCGTCATGATTCGACAAATTTCATCTGTTTTCATCATATCAACTTTTCCAAAAGTAGTCAATTTTTATTTTGTAAAAAAGTGTAGAATTTATAAAAAAATGTATGTAGCAAGCTCGTAAACTACTGTTATATAAACTTTCCTTATTCACACTATAAGAATGGTAAATATTCAGACTCTTACATTTAATCCCTTATTTTCAAACTAATGTTTATTATCTATTATATAAAAATACGACAAAATTCAACAAGTATTTTGCTCACTACAAAATCAAAAAAAGGAATCTTGACAGCATTACTTTCGATTAGGTATATTTTGGTGATAATATAAAAGGTACGAACATTACAAAAGGTTTAAAGGGGATATCTAATATGAGTGAAAAAAAGACATTTTATTTAACAACTCCGATTTACTATCCAAGTGACAAATTACATATAGGGCATGCTTATACTACGGTGGCTGGAGATGCAATGGCACGCTATAAGCGCCTTCGTGGTTTTGATGTCATGTACTTGACAGGTACTGACGAGCATGGACAGAAGATTCAAAGGAAAGCAGAGGAAAAAGGTGTTAGCCCTCAAGCATTTGTTGATGGTATTGTATCAGGGATTCAAGATTTATGGAAAAAGCTTGATATATCTTATGATGATTTCATCCGCACAACGGAAGAGCGCCATAAAAAGATTGTCGAAAAGATTTTTGCACGATTGGTTGAACAAGGCGACATTTATTTAGATGAGTATGAAGGCTGGTATTGTACACCATGTGAATCATTCTTTACAGAGCGCCAAATTGAAGAGGGCAATTGTCCTGATTGTGGTCGTCCTGTTGAGAAGGTAAAAGAGGAGTCTTACTTCTTTAAGATGAGCAAGTATGTTGATCGCTTGCTCCAATATTACGAGGAAAATCCTGAATTTATTCAACCTGAATCACGCAAAAATGAAATGATTAATAACTTTATTAAGCCAGGCTTAGAGGATTTAGCTGTATCAAGAACAACATTTGATTGGGGCATTAAAGTGCCTGGCAACCCAAAGCATGTTATTTACGTATGGATTGATGCGTTATCAAATTATATTACTGCTTTGGGATACGATTCTGAAAATGACGAGAAATATCAAAAATACTGGCCGGCTGATGTCCATTTAGTTGGAAAGGAAATTGTCCGTTTCCACACAATTTATTGGCCAATTATGCTGATGGCTTTAGATTTACCGCTTCCAAAAAAGGTTTTTGCACATGGCTGGCTATTAATGAAAGATGGAAAAATGTCGAAATCAAAGGGAAATGTTATCGATCCAGTTACATTAATTGATCGTTATGGCCTTGATGCACTTCGCTATTACTTGCTGCGGGAAGTTCCATTTGGATCAGATGGCGTCTTCACACCGGAGGGCTTTGTTGACCGCATTAACTTTGACTTGGCCAATGATTTAGGAAACTTATTGAATCGTACGGTTGCGATGATTGATAAATACTTTGACGGTCAAATTCCGCAGTATGAAGGACATGTGACAGATTTAGACCAATCCATTGAAAAAATGGCAAAAGAAACGGTCGAAAAAGTAGAAGAAGCCATGGAAAAAATGGAATTTTCTGTTGCATTAGCAGCAATTTGGCAGCTTGTTAGCCGCACCAATAAATATATTGATGAGACGCAGCCATGGACTTTAGCTAAGGATGAAAATAAGAAAAAAGACTTAGCTTCTGTTATGTGCCATTTGGCGGAGTCATTAAGACAAACTTCCATTATGCTGCAGCCGTTTTTAACAAGAGCACCTCAAAAAATCTGGGAGCAGCTAGGTATTAACGGTGAAGAATTGACCAACTGGGAAAGTCTATATCAATTTGGAGTAATCAAAGGCGGTACGAAGGTACAGAAAGGTGAGCCTATTTTCCCAAGACTTGAAACTGAAAAAGAAGTAGAGGCTATTAAGAAAGACATGCAGCCACCTGCTCCAAAGCCAGAAGAAGCTGCTTCTGAAGCAAAAAGTGAAGAGCAAGTAATTCCTGAAGTTGAAGAAATCACGATCGATGATTTTATGAAAGTAGAACTTCGTGTTGCAGAAGTAATCCAAGTTGAAAAAATTAAAAAGGCAGATAAGCTGTTAAAGCTGCAATTAGATTTAGGCTATGAAAAACGCCAAGTTGTTTCCGGTATTGCCGAATATTATTCTCCAGAAGAGCTTACCGGCCAAAAGGTCATTTGCGTAACGAACTTAAAGCCGGTGAAATTGCGTGGCGAGCTTTCTCAAGGAATGATTTTAGCCGGTAAAGACAATGGAAAACTTAAGGTTGCTACCATTGATGCCAGCATTCCAAATGGAACAAAAATAAAGTAAACAAGGGAGTTTTACTATGCTATTTGATACCCATGTTCATCTCAATGCAAGCCAATTTGCAGAGGATGAGGAGGAAGTCATAAAGCGCGCGCAGGCTGAAGGGGTGTCTACTATGGTCTGCGTTGGATTTGATAAACAAACCATTCAAGATGCGATCAGAATTGCTGAAAAATATGATTTTATCTATGCTTCCGTTGGCTGGCATCCTGTCGATGCAATTGACATGCAAGAGGATGATCTTCTTTGGATGGAAGAGCTTGCAAGCCACCCAAAGGTTGTAGCCCTTGGTGAAATGGGCTTGGATTATTACTGGGATAAATCACCGAAGGATATTCAAAAAGATGTCTTTCGGAAACAAATCCGCTTAGCCAAAAAAGTGAATCTGCCGATTATTATCCATAACCGTGAAGCAACTCAGGATATTGTCGAAATTTTAAAAGAAGAGAATGCCGCTGAAGTTGGCGGAATTATGCATTGCTTTAGCGGTAGCATTGAAACGGCAAAGGAATGCATTGCGATGAATTTCTATATATCATTTGGCGGTCCCGTTACGTTTAAAAATGCAAAAAAGCCAAAGGAAGTGGTCACTGATCTTCCTTTGGAAAAATTACTAATTGAAACGGACTGTCCATACTTAACGCCACATCCTTATCGCGGCAAAAGAAATGAGCCTGCCTATGTAAAATTAGTGGCTGAACAAATTGCTGAGCTAAAAGGCACTACCTATGAGGAAGTAGCCCAGCAAACCACGCTAAATGCAAAAACAGTCTTTCGAATTTCATAATTATAAATACACAATATTTTGTAAGAGACAAGCTGAATATTGCGACCTGTCCAATCACTTTAGGGAGCGATATTCAGCTTGTTTTTTATTTTTTATGTATTTATCGAATCTTGTTGTCGATATTTTTGGGTGGATTTCCTTAACAAATTGCCTTTATAATGTGAAACGACAGACAATTCATAACCTGTCTGCACATACCCGAAACAGGAAGAGGTGGTAGATCTTAGTTGACAACTGATAAAGGGCTCTTATATAATCACTCCGTAAGAAGGAGGCAAATGAATGCTGAAATCGAAAAAAAATATAGTTGCCTTATCTAGTATTCTAGCAATTATTATGCTTGCGATACTGGGGTATCAGGTAACTAAACAGCCGGTCACGGTTGTTTTAGACGGAAAAGAGGAGACGGTTCGAACCCATGCAAAGTCAGTAAAAGAACTATTATCAGACCTTGATTTAGAAGTTTTAGAGCAGGATAAAGTCTCGCCACCCTTGGATTCGCCAGTAACGGCAAAAATGAGAGTAACATGGGACCCGGCAAAACCAATTAGATTTGTAGCCTGGGGGAAAGAACAAACAGTTTGGTCAGCAGCAAAAACTGTAGGGGATTTCATTAAAGAACAAAAAGTCACATTAAATGAACATGATAGAATTAGTCCAAGTAGGGATACAGAGCTAGATCAAAACACAGAAATTATCGTAGATACTGCTTTTCTTGTAACAATCAAAGATAAAAATGAGAAAAAGCAAGTTTGGACCACTTCGACTACTGTCGTTGACCTTTTAAAGCACCAAGAAATTAAACTGAATGAACTTGACCGCGTAGAGCCAGAAGCTAACTCTCAAGTCACGAAAAATATGGTAGTTAAGATAACACGCGTAGAAAAGGTCACCGATGTGGTGGAAGCACCAGTTGATTTTGCAGTTGTAACTCGAAAAGATTCATCCCTACCGTCGGGTGAAAAGCGGGTAGTCGATCAAGGTGAAAAAGGACTGGAGAAGCAGACCTTTGAAGTGATTTTGGAAAATGGGAAAGAAGTTTCTAGAAAACTAGTAAGCAGTGAAAAAGTCAAAGACAGTAAAGACAAAATTGTTGCTTTAGGAACAAAGCCAATTAAAAAACAAACATCACGCGGCTATGATAATCCTGTTAAAAAGGAATTTTATGTCCAAGCTACTGCCTATACAGCATACTGTAGTGGGTGCACCGGCAAAACAGCTACTGGAGTTAACTTACGGACAAACCCTGGCGCAAAGGTAATTGCCGTTGACCCAGACATCATTCCATTAGGAACAAAAGTATGGGTGGAGGGCTATGGTTATGCCATTGCAGCTGATACCGGAAGTTCAATTAAAGGCAATAAAATTGACCTTTTTATGTCAAATGAAAAAGAGGTTGGGAGCTACGGCCGCCAAACTGTTAAAATTAAAGTTTTAGAATAACACAGAGGATAAGCACCTCTGTGTTTTTTATTTTATACATTTTCGCTTATACTTGTATATATAATAAAATTTGGTATATTGATGTCTAGCTCCGGCGCCCAGCGACTAGTGGACTTCGCTAAACTAGCTTTGAGCTTTTCCAAATTGGAGGAAAAAATGAAAAAAATAAAAGAGATTATTGTTGTTGAGGGGAAAGATGATACTGTCCGTGTAAAAAGAGCTGTCGAGGCCGATACCATTGAAACAAATGGTTCTGAAATAAGTGAGGCAACCATTGAACAAATTCGTCTTGCTCAAAACACGCGTGGTGTAATCATTTTTACAGACCCTGATTATCCCGGTGAGCGGATTCGCAAGATTATTTCAGAACGGGTGCCGGGCTGTAAGCATGCTTTTTTACCAAGACATGAGGCAATCCCCAAGAAGGGGAAAGGACTTGGTGTTGAACATGCATCCATCGAGGCGATTCAAAAAGCCTTGCATGCTGTAAAACAAGAAATGATTGATGTGGAAGAGGAAATTACTCACGAAGACCTAATTGAAGCTGGTCTAATCGGTGAAGCCCGCTCGAAAGAAAGAAGAGAAAGGCTTGGGTCAATCTTAAAAATAGGTTATACGAACGGAAAACAACTACATAAACGCTTAAATATGTTTCAAATAAAAAAATCAATTTTTTTAGAAGCGGTACTTCAAGTATTGCAGGAGGAAACCAAATGACAAAGGATATTGCAACACCGGTACGAACTAGAACCATTTTGGAAAAACACGGATTTTCCTTTAAAAAAAGCTTAGGACAGAACTTCCTCATTGATTTAAATATTTTAAACCGAATTGTTGATTTTGCTGAACTAACAGAGAACAGTGGTGCAATTGAAATCGGCCCAGGGATTGGGGCATTAACGGAACAGCTGGCAAAGCGTGCAGAAAAGGTAGTCGCATTTGAGATTGACGGCCGTCTCTTGCCAATCTTGGAGGAAACACTTGCACCATACCCGCATGTGAAGGTCATCCATGAAGATGTATTAAAAGCGAATGTAAAAGAAGTCATTGCTGAGGAATTTGCGGAAGGCCAGGACCTAATGGTTGTTGCTAATCTGCCCTATTATGTAACAACGCCAATCATTATGAAGCTCTTAACTGAGCATCTGCCGATTCGTGGAATTGTTGTTATGCTTCAAAAGGAGGTTGCCGACCGCATTGCAGCTTCACCAGGAACTAAGGATTATGGATCTTTATCGATTGCAATTCAATATTATACGGAAGCCAAAACTGTGATGACAGTACCAAAAACGGTATTTATTCCGCAACCTAATGTTGATTCTGCGGTAATTCGATTAATCAAAAGAAAGGAACCACCTGTTCAGGTGAAAAATGAGGACTTTTTCTTTACGGTTGTTAGAGCGAGCTTTGCCCAACGCCGGAAGACCATTTTTAATAATTTAACGAGCCACTTTTCTGGCAAACTTGAGAAGCAGGAAATTGAGAAGGCCCTTCTGGCTGCTGACATTGATCCGAAAAGACGCGGTGAGACCTTAAGTATCCTCGAGTTTGGAAAGCTGAGCGATGAGCTCTATCCCCACGTGTTTTTCTAATCATTCTAATCACATTTTCCTTCTTGATACATAGGCTATAAAAGGCAGTATTGGAACTGGTCTATGTGGAGGGGGGAAATATGGATATTAAAGTAGGTGATATGGTTGCCCGCATATCCTACCAGCAGGATTTGCTCTTTCGAGTAACGGAAATCAATAACACTACAGCGATTTTATTTGGTGAAGATGTTAGGCTTATTGCTGACGCTCCGCTATTAGACTTAATAAGTATTGATGATAAGGAATATAAAAGCAGACAAAAAAAGGAAAAAGAAAAAGTAAATAAATCAAACTGGTTATTCCGCCAAGATTATAATTTAATCCGTCAAAGAAATGAATATCAGGCATCGGGAGGCTATAGTCATAACGAGATGTTCTTTCAAATGCCGGGTCGTGTCCTTCATTTAGATGGCGACCCCGTTTATTTACAAAAGTGTCGAGCATTATACGAGAGACTTAATGTTCCGATGTTTGGTGTCCATATGAACGAAAAAGAGATGCCTGAAAAGGTGGGAAAGCTAATTGATCAAATACGTCCCGATATATTAGTTGTAACCGGTCATGATGCCTATATTAAGTCAAAGGGGAAACAAAGTGATATCAAGGCTTATCGCCATTCCCGCTATTTTGCACAAACTGTCTTTGAGGCAAGAAAGAAAGTACCACATTTAGATCAACTCGTTATTTTCGCTGGTGCGTGTCAATCCCATTTTGAATCATTAATAAAAGCGGGGGCTAATTTTGCGAGCTCACCAACCCGCATCAATATCCACGCTCTTGACCCGGTTTATATTGTAGCTAAGATTAGTTATACACCGATTAAGGACCATATTAATGTGTGGGATGTGCTGCGCAATACATTGACAGGAGAAAAAGGCTTAGGCGGAGTTGAGACAAGAGGGCTGCTTCGAATAGGCATGCCCTATAGTGACCCGGATTTTGAATAATCAGCTGTCTTTAAAGGTTAGTGTGATTGTAGGAATGTATATATTCAAAATATTGGATATTACTCTCTTAGCGATGGCCTATACTTTAAAGACAGCTTTTATTATTAAAGGAGTAAAAATATACTCAAAAAATACATAATTTTGACAAACCAAGGGATAATACTACTATGTTCACAAAAATAGTTGTTAAATAAGCAAAAAACCCATTGACAGTAAAAAGGTGTCACTGATATAATTTTAGTTTTATTTGACTAAAGTGGTGCTGAGTGATATACTATACATAGTGAGGTGGAACGAATGGGAAAAACTTTGTTAGACATTAAACGGATCCTCGACAATAATCTTGGGAAACGCCTAACATTAAAAGCAAATGGTGGGCGCCGCAAGACGATTGAAAGGTCTGGAGTTTTGGCTGAAACGTATCCTTCAGTTTTCATTATTGAACTTGATCAACAAGAAAATTCATTCGAACGTGTATCATACAGTTATGCAGACGTTTTAACAGAAACAGTCGAATTAACTTTTTTAGATGAAAGTGCGGGGAGCATTGCGATAAGCGGACAGTAAATCGAGTTTACTGTCTTTTTAACTGCCTTTTTTGGGAAGTGCTTGGATACAAACCTAAGTTGTCCAATCACTATAGGAAACGATAATCGGCTGATGGAATCGTTTTATTCATGGTTGCAGCTCATGGGGGTATTCATCAATGAATGACTTCATGCTAATCTCCTCATACTAAAACTATCGCAGTTTTAGGAGGGAGCATTCTTTATGGGCAGACGAAAAGGCTTAATGTCCCAACAATTTAAAGATGAACTCGCAAAGGAACTTGGATTTTACGATACTGTACAAGCTGAAGGCTGGGGCGGTATAACAGCAAGACAAGCCGGAAGCATGGTGAAGCGCGCTGTTGAAATGGCACAGCAAAATTTGGTGAACCAGCAAAAACAGTAAATCACGTCCTTATGACAACTAAACTACTGCGATAACCGAAGCTAAAAATAGCTTCGGTTTTTTTTTATTAAAAATGGTTATACTTGTTGTTTATGATACAATATACGAAAAAGAGAAGTTGTAGTTAGTAGGTGAAATAGGATGGGCAATCGAATATTAGTAAAAGCGCCGGCAAAAATTAATTTATCCTTAGATGTTTTACACAAACGAGATGATGGTTATCATGAGGTAAAAATGATAATGACTACCATCGATTTGGCGGATCGGATTGAACTAGAAGAGCAAGAAGAAAATAAAATCAGCATCCTCTCGCATAATCGGTTTGTTCCTGATGATGAACGGAATCTTGCTTATCAGGCAGCCAAACTTTTAAAAGAGAGGTTTGGCGTAAAAAAGGGTGTTTCCATTTTAATCTCTAAGGTAATTCCTGTTGCTGCTGGATTGGCTGGAGGAAGCAGTGATGCAGCGGCAACACTAAGAGGTTTAAACAAGTTGTGGAATTTAGGACTTTCTTTAGATGAACTTGCGGAACTGGGTGCAGAAATTGGCTCGGATGTGTCATTCTGTGTGTATGGAGGTACGGCGATTGCCACAGGACGAGGCGAAATAATCGAGCCTATAGCGGCACCACCGCCATGTTGGGTTATCCTGGCTAAACCGACAATTGGCGTTTCAACTGCAGATGTATACCGCAATTTAAAGGTGGACCAAGTGAAGCACCCAGATACAGACGCGATGATTCGTGCTATAAATAATCATGATTTCAAAGGGATATGTGAAAATGTCGGTAATGTGTTGGAAACTGTAACATTAAAGCTTCATCCCGAGGTCAACCATATTAAAGTACAGATGAATCGCTTTGGGGCGGATGCCGTTTTAATGAGTGGCAGTGGGCCGACTGTTTATGGTCTTGTCCAATATCAATCACGTCTTCATCGAATTTATAATGGATTAAGGGGCTTTTGCGACCAAGTGTATGCTGTAAGAATGTTAGGTCAGAGAAATGAAGGTTAAAATAGGCTGACCCTTGATTAAATCCGTATAAAGATGGTATAGTAACTATAAAACATTCGGATTTAGGGGGTGAACATGTATGAAAATAAGACGAAGCGGAAGATTGGTAGATATGACAAGCTATTTGTTGGATCATCCCCGCCACTTAGTATCACTTTCTTTTTTCGCAGATCGTTACGGAGCCGCAAAGTCATCGATTAGTGAAGATTTAGGAATTATTAAACAAACCTTTGAAGAGCAAGGAATCGGTTCATTACATACAGTGCCTGGAGCAGCAGGCGGGGTTAAATTTATCCCACATGCCTCGGAAACAGAAGCGCATGAGTTTATTGAACAGCTACGTGGTCAACTGGCTGAGCCAGATCGGCTTCTTCCAGGCGGTTATTTATACTTAAATGATATCTTGGGCAACCCGCGGATTGTTAATAGAATTGGTCGGTTATTTGCATCTGTTTTTGCTGACCGCAAAATTGATGTTGTCATGACTGTCGCAACGAAAGGAATCTCCATTGCCTATGCGGTTGCGTCCTACTTGGATGTTCCGGTCGTAATAGTACGCCGTGACAGTAAAGTAACAGAAGGGTCAACAGTGAGTATCAATTATGTTTCAGGGTCAACGAAGAGAATCCAGAACATGGTGCTTTCAAGAAGAAGTTTAGCAGAAGGGTCACATGTTCTCATTATAGACGACTTTATGAAAGCTGGAGGAACGATAAACGGTATGGTCAGTATGCTGGAAGAATTCAAAGCTACTGTAGCCGGCATTGGTGTTTTAGTAGAGTCAGAAGATACGGAAGAGCGTTTAGTTGATGAGTATATTTCCATCGTACAACTATCAAAAGTAAATGTGAAAGAAAAGCAGATTGAAGTGGAAGAAGGCAATTATTTCAGATTTGCCAAGCCATTAAGTATAGAGGAGTAATCATTAGGAGGAATAGAAATGAAAGCCGTTCATACAGAAAATGCACCTGCAGCTATCGGACCATATTCTCAGGGGATTGTTGTTAACAATCTATTTTATAGCTCTGGACAAATTCCATTAACGCCCGCAGGAGAAATGGTAACTGGTGATATTGAAGCGCAAACACATCAAGTATTTGCTAACCTTAAAGCCGTACTTGCTGAAGCAGGTGCGTCATTTGAAACAGTCATTAAAACGACTGTTTTTATCAAAGATATGAATGATTTTACTAGACTAAATGAAGTTTATGGACAGTATTTCAGCGAGCATAAGCCAGCAAGATCATGTGTGGAGGTTGCAAGACTTCCGAAGGATGCACTAGTAGAAATTGAGGTAGTTGCCTTAGTAAAATAGTAGTTAAATATGTGTTCACAAAATGTCCAACTTTTGTATGAGAAGTTGGATTTTTTTTGTAAATTTTTTGTGAACTAGAAGGATTTAACTAAATTTTGTTGAATTACTGGTAATATGTTTTTATTTAGTTAGGAAAAAGGTGGTGATACAGATGGAAGTAACAGACGTAAGATTACGCCGCGTGAACACCGAGGGACGCATGAGAGCCATCGCCTCCATTACGCTTGATCATGAATTTGTTGTTCATGATATTCGAGTAATTGATGGGAATAACGGTTTATTTGTGGCAATGCCAAGTAAACGTACTCCTGATGGAGAATTCCGTGATATAGCTCATCCTATTAATTCTTCCACTCGTGGAAAAATTCAAGATGCAGTTTTGGCTGAATATCATCGTTTAGGGGAGCTTGATGAAGTGGAATATGAAGAAGCAGGAGCCTCCTAAATTTTAAATTTAAAACTAAAGGGCTGTCTCAACAGTATTTAGTACCCGCGCCTTTTTGCGCTTGTATGTACTAAATCCTTTTGAGGCAGCCTTTTTTATGTATATTTTATAGGAATTTTCTTCATATTTACGTTGATATGTTGAAATAGGCTGGCTTTTGCGATATATTCGAAGGTGGTAAAAAGGTGTCGAGTGGGGGTTTTCTATGAATCGTTATGCCGTTATTTTAGCAGCTGGTCAAGGCACAAGGATGAAGTCAAAGCTTTATAAAGTTTTGCATCCTGTCTGCGGAAAGCCGATGGTGGAGCATGTCATTGACCATGTATCTATACTTACTATGGAAAAAATCGTGACCATTATTGGCCACGGGGCGGAAAAGGTGAAGCAATATTTAGGAAATAAATGCGAGTATGCTCTTCAGGAAGAGCAGCTTGGGACTGCACATGCGGTTCGACAAGCAGAATCTCTTCTCGGCAATGAAGAAGGAACAACACTCGTTATTTGTGGTGATACACCTTTAATTACACCTGATACAATGAAAGCTCTTCTAGAGCATCATACAGAGACAAATGCGAAGGCGACCATTCTAACTGCTTATTCCGATGATCCAACTGGATACGGGCGCATTATTCGAAATGAGAACGGCTTTGTTGAAAAGATTGTTGAACACAAAGATGCAAATGAAAGTGAATTAAGAGTAAAAGAGATAAATACAGGCACCTATTGTTTTGATAATCAATCTCTTTTTCAGGCCCTTAAAGAAGTAAAAAATGATAATGCCCAAGGTGAGTTTTATTTACCTGATGTTATTGAAATCTTGAAGAACAAAGGTGAAACAATATCAGCGTATCAAACGAACGATATGGAAGAAACTTTAGGTGTAAATGATAGAATTGCACTTTCTGAAGCAGAGCGGATAATGAAGAAGAGAATCAACATCACCCATATGAAGAATGGGGTAACGATAATTGATCCTGCTAATACATATATATCGGCAGAAGCAATTATTGGCAGTGATACCGTTATTTATCCTGGGTCTGTTATCAAAGGAAAGTCAGTGATCGGTAGTGATAGCATCATCGGTCCTAATAGTGAGGTGGATCATTGTATAGTCGGTGATCGCACAGTGATTCGCCATTCTGCTGTCTATGATAGCGAAATTGGCAACGGTGTGAATATCGGACCGTTTGCTCATATTAGACCGCAATCTACTTTACACGATGAAGTGAAGATTGGCAACTTTGTAGAGGTCAAGAAATCAGTATTGGGGACGGGAAGTAAAGTTTCTCATCTCAGCTATATTGGTGATGCCGAAGTCGGCAAAGATGTCAATATTGGCTGCGGCTCAATTACCGTTAATTATGATGGTGAGAAGAAGCATCTAACGAAAATAGAAGATGGAGTATTTGTTGGCTGCAATTCAAATTTGGTTGCACCGGTCACAATAGGGAAAGATTCCTTTATTGCCGCTGGGTCAACCATTACTGAAGATGTCCCTGAAAGTAGTTTATCGATTGCCCGCGCAAGACAAGTTAATAAAATTGGATATATCGAAAAAAAGAAAGCTAATCAATAAAAATTACGGAGGTTTATTTCAACAATGCCAAACCAATATCTTGACCCAAATTTAAAAGTGTTCACCTTAAATTCAAATCCTGCTTTAGCTTATGAAATCGTTGAACATATCGGAATTGAAATGGGAAAATGTTCTGTAGCACGCTTTAGCGATGGAGAGGTACAAATCAACATTGACGAAAGTATTCGCGGCTGTGATGTATATGTTATTCAACCTACAAGTGCACCAGTTAACGAACATTTGATGGAAGTTTTAATCATGATTGATGCTCTTAAACGTGCTTCAGCTAAAACAATTAACGTTGTTATGCCTTATTATGGTTATGCTCGTCAAGACCGGAAGGCACGTGCACGTGAGCCGATTACTTCTAAATTAGTTGCAAATTTACTTGAAACAGCTGGAGCATCACGTGTCATCCTTCTTGACCTACATGCACCGCAAATTCAAGGATTTTTTGATATTCAAGTAGACCATCTGCAAGCAGTACCTATTTTAACTGATTATTTCAAACAGAAAAATTTAGAGGACATCGTTGTTGTTTCACCTGACCATGGTGGTGTAACACGTGCAAGAAAGATGGCAGATCGCTTGAAAGCACCAATTGCAATTATTGATAAGCGCCGTCCACGTCCAAATGTGGCTGAGATTATGAATATTATTGGTAACATTGAAGGAAAAACGGCTATTCTAATTGACGATATCATTGATACAGCTGGAACTATTACACTTGCAGCCAATGCTCTTGTTGAACATGGGGCAAAAGAAGTATATGCATGCTGTACACATCCAGTTCTATCTGGCCCAGCAATGGAAAGAATTATGAATTCAAAGATTAAAGAGCTTGTTGTGACGAATACAATTGCATTACCGGAAGAAAAGAAAATTCCAAAATTAATCGAACTTTCAGTTGCACCTTTAATCAGTGAAGCGATCATTCGCGTTCATGAGGAACAATCAGTAAGTACATTATTCGATTGATCACATAAAGGTCATATAATTTATTAAAATTAATGTTTGCTTTCCCGGGCTTTTGGAGAAATTGATAGAAGGGATAAAATATTTCCATGAGGAAGGTGCTTATTCTTGTCTACAATTTCTGCAATGAAAAGAGAAGATTTTAAAAAATCAGCGATTACGAGGCTGCGTGGAAACGGCAAAATACCTGCTGTTGTCTATGGGAAAAACAAACCAACAAAACATATTTATTTCGATGCACTTGAATTCAAGAAAACAATGAGAAAGGCTGGACGTAATGCCATCCTCCAGTTGAAGGTGGAAAATGACAGCACAGAATCTGTCATGCTTCATGATGTGCAAATGAATCCGCTTAACGGTGAAGTGGTCCATGCCGATTTCTTTATTGTGAATATGTCATCGGAAATTGATGTTGAAGTGGTCGTGAATCTAGTTGGCGATGCACAGGGAGTAAAGGACGGCGGTACATTACAGCAGCCATTGTATAAAGTGACCGTGCGTTCTTTACCTAGGGATATTCCCGAAAAGATTGACATTGATATCTCACAGTACAATATTGGTGATGTTATTACCGCTGGCGATATTAAAGTCGATGGTAAATATGAAATTATCGATGATAAAGATACGGTCATAGCTTCCATCCTGCAGCCAAAAGTCGAAGATGAAGTTGGCAGCGGGGAAGTTCAGGATACAGGTGAAGCAAAAGACCAAGATGAAAATGTGAATACAGAAGCAGAATAATGATATAATAAGACGTAGCCAAAATTTGGTTACGTCTTTTAGATATGTGCCAAGATGATTTGATGTAAAGAGAGGGAATAAACCATTGAAATATTTCGTTGGCTTGGGAAACCCAGGGAAAAATTATGAAAAAACAAGGCATAATGTCGGTTTTATGGTCATTGATGAACTTTGTAAGCGCTGGGGCCTTTCACTAAACAAAGAAAAATTTAAGGGAGTATATGGAATGGGGACGATAAATGGCGAAAAGGTCATATTATTAAAGCCGCTTACATATATGAATTTATCAGGAGAATCCATTAGACCACTCTTAGACTACTATGAGATTCCATTGGAGGATCTAATTGTTATTTATGATGACCTCGATTTGCCGACAGGGAAGATACGTCTGCGTACAAAAGGAAGTGCTGGAGGACATAATGGTATAAAGTCATCCATCCAGCATTTAGGTACACAAGACTTTAAGCGGCTCAGAATTGGCATCGATCGCCCGAAAAACGGAATGCAGGTAGTTGACTACGTCTTAGGTGTATTTTCCAAAGACGAGCAGCCTCAGATTGAAGGTGCAATTAAAGATGCTACTGATGCTTGCGAAGCATGGCTTTCAAGGTCGTTTTTAGAAGTGATGAATGAATTCAATCAAAAGTAACTGTGCAAGTATAGAATCCCCTTAACGTGCCCATAATAATTTTAAAGGTCTCATTAAGGAGGGTTACTATGCCTATTCGTTATTACTGCAGGCACTGCAATATACAAATGGGTGAAGTGGATGCAGATAGGATTGATTCTAAAACATTAGGATTTCATCTGTTAAATGAGGAAGAAAGACTGGATATGATAAATTATGATACAAATGGGGACATTCTAGTTAAATCAATTTGTGAGGATTGTCAGGAAGCACTTGAACGAAATCCGGATTATCATTCATTACATACTTTCATCCAATAATAGTAAGAGGTGTGCTTTGGAAAAAACCAAAGCGTTTTTCTGTTTGTACTGTTCAAGATGCTTGTGTTTTTCTAGATAGGGGGAATGATTGGCTTTGTTAGGGTTACGATCGTACTTTATAAAAAATGGAGAAATCAAAACAGTTGCAAGTGGCTTCAATGAGGGCCTTAAAGAACAATTGGTGGCTGGTTTAACAGGGTCAACGAGAGCCTTGTTTATTGCGGCTATGTATATAGAAACAAAACAGCCGCAACTGGTTGTTACACATAATTTATACCAAGCACAGAAAATGTATGATGACTTACTAGAGATGATTGGCGAGGATGAAGTTTTTCTATATCCCGTCAATGAATTAATTGCAGCAGAAATTGCAATTGCGAGTCCGGAGCTAAAGGGACAACGTATTGATGCTTTAAATCATTGGTGTAGAAATAAAAAAGGGATTCTGATTGCTCCTGTTGCAGGATTAAGGAGAATTTTGCCGCCGAAGGAATTATGGAAAAAGAGCCAAATTCATTTAGAGTCTGGAAAAGAATTAGATTTGGAATCCTTTTTAGTAACACTTGTACAAATGGGATATGAACGGGCTTCTATGGTATCTACACCAGGCGAGTTTAGCATTCGCGGCGGGATTATCGATATCTATCCATTAACCGAAGAACAGCCGCTCAGGATTGAGCTATTTGATACAGATATTGATTCGATTCGTTACTTTAATATTGAGGACCAACGTTCGTTGCAAACAGTCAGTGAAGTATCTCTCGGCCCGGCGACAGAAGTGATTCTGTTTGACGAACATTTTGAAAGAGGCGCTGATTTACTTGAAAACGGGCTTGCCAAAAGCTTAAAGAAGGTATCTGACCCAAGTGCAAAAGAAGCCCTTTCAGAAAATATTTCCCATGAAATAGAGCAGTTGAGAGGACGGCAGACATTTCAGGAAATGTACAAGTATATGGGGCTTTATTACGATAGGCCTGCTAGTTTGCTAGATTATTTACCGGAAAGTGGCATTGTCATCATGGACGAAATCAGCCGTATCCAAGAGATGTCACAGAGTCTTGATAAAGAAGAGGCGGAGTGGCAAACATCGCTTATTGGACAGGGTGATATGATTGTGGACCTGTCAATCCATCACCATTTTCAAGAATTATTGGAAAAGTCAAAAAGTCCATTACTCTATTTATCTCTTTTCCTACGACATGTGCCACATACACATCCTGAAAATATTATTAACTTTACATGTAAAACAATGCAAAACTTTCATGGCCAAATGGATCTGTTGAAAGGGGAGCTGGAAAGATGGAGAAAAGGGCATTTTGCAGTTGTATTTCTTGCCGCCAATGACGAGCGTGTCCATAAGTTAGCGGCCGTTCTAGCTGATTATGATATTGAAGCTGAAGTCCTCGGAAAAGAATCAGATTTATTAACATCCCACTTTCAAATTATAAAAGGTGATTTATCAAGTGGATTTGAACTGCCATTACAGCATTTAGCTGTCATAACGGAGGAAGAGCTTTTTACAAAAAAAGCAAAAAAGACTGTACGGCGCCAAAAGCTATCTAACGCCGAAAGGATCAAAAGCTATTCAGAGCTCCAGGTTGGCGATTACGTTGTCCATGTTAACCATGGTATCGGTAAATATTTAGGTATTGAGACATTGGAAATTAATGGTGTCCATAAAGATTACCTACATCTTCGGTATTTGGGCAATGACAAGCTCTATGTTCCTGTTGAACAAATTGACCAGGTGCAAAAATATGTAGCATCTGAAGGAAAAGAGCCGAAATTATACAAGCTGGGCGGCACCGATTGGAAAAAGGTTAAAACGAAGGTGCAAAAGTCCGTTCAGAATATTGCGGATGATTTAATCAAGCTTTACGCTGAAAGGGAGGCAAGCCGCGGGTATGCATTCCCGAAGGATGGCGAGGAACAGCGTGAATTAGAGGCTTCCTTCCAATATCAAGAGACGGAAGACCAGCTTCGTTGTATTGAGGAAATTAAAAAGGATATGGAAAGTGAACGGCCGATGGATCGTCTTCTATGTGGTGATGTAGGCTACGGAAAAACGGAAGTGGCGATTCGGGCTGTATTTAAGGCTGTCATGGACGGGAAACAAGTTGCATTTTTAGTGCCAACGACGATTTTAGCGCAACAGCATTATGAGACGATTCGTGAGCGCTTTCAAGGCTTCCCAATCGAGGTGGGGTTACTGAGCCGTTTTCGTACGAAGAAACAACAAGCGGAGACGATTAAAGGACTTAAAAACGGTACAGTTGATGTTGTGGTCGGGACTCATCGCATTTTGTCTAAGGATATAGTCTACCGAGATTTAGGGCTACTAGTCATTGATGAAGAGCAGCGCTTTGGAGTGACCCATAAAGAAAAAATTAAGAAATTGAAAGCAAATATTGATGTCTTAACATTAACAGCCACGCCAATTCCAAGAACGCTCCATATGTCCATGTTGGGCGTAAGGGATTTGTCAGTCATTGAAACACCACCTGAGAATCGCTTTCCAATCCAAACCTATGTTGCTGAGTATAACCCAGGCCTTGTAAAGGAAGCGATTGAGCGGGAGTTGGCCCGTGATGGACAAATCTATTTTCTTTACAATCGGGTCGAGGATATTGAACGCAAAGCGGAAGAGATATCGATGCTAGTACCGGATGCGAAGGTCACTTATGCCCATGGGCAAATGAATGAAAATGAATTAGAGGCCGTAATTTTATCATTTTTAGAAGGAGAATTCGATGTTCTGGTCAGCACGACCATTATCGAGACTGGGGTTGATATACCAAACGTAAATACGTTGATTGTATATAATGCAGATAAAATGGGACTTTCCCAGTTATATCAACTTAGGGGACGTGTAGGCCGTTCAAACCGAGTGGCATATGCTTATTTTACTTATCAAAAGGATAAAATTTTAACTGAGGTTGCAGAGAAACGACTCCAAGCCATTAAGGAATTTACGGAGCTTGGGTCAGGCTTCAAAATTGCCATGCGTGACCTTTCCATCCGCGGTGCGGGTAATCTCTTGGGAGCCGAACAGCATGGATTTATTGATTCCGTTGGTTTTGATCTATATTCACAAATGCTAAAAGATGCGATTGAGGAAAGAAGAGGGAAGCCGAAGGAAGAAATTTTCCATGATGTTGAAATCAATCTTGACCTTGATGCTTATATACCGTCTGAATATATCACGGATGAAAAACAAAAAATTGATATGTATAAACGCTTCCGCGCACTAGATTCGTTGGAGGATATTGAAGACCTACAAGATGAAATGATCGACCGCTTCGGAGAATTTCCAAAAGAGGTGGAGGACCTATTCCGAATTTCAAGGCTTAAAGTGTATGCCAAGAAACAAAGAATTAACTCCATTATTCAAAAGAAAAATGAAATTTGGATGCTCATGGACGCGACTCCTGAACTCATTAGCAAAGTTGTCGAGCTTTCAGCGAAGTATGTAAAGGATATTCGACTAGGACAAGAGGGAGAAAAGCTAAAAATCATTACTGAACAAAATAAGCATTCACTTGATGAGCAATTGAAAATTGTTGAATCCTTTTTAAAGGGACTTAATCTAAAAGAAGAGCAAGTAATTTAGTGGTAAATATTCCCTGGGTGTAATTAGATAAATTTCACTTTCATGATGAATAGAACTGTAAAGGTGTAAGATACTAAACTCAAGAAATTGGTGATTTCTTCAATCAAAGGTGTTAGCAGCTAAATCACCAAAGATTTTCAATCATCAGATGAAAGTGAGGCAGCTAGAATGAAAGCAACAGGTATCGTTCGTCGAATTGATGATTTAGGAAGAGTCGTTATCCCAAAGGAAATTAGAAGAACACTTAGGATCCGTGAAGGGGATCCGTTAGAGATTTTTGTAGATAGAGATGGAGAAGTGATTTTAAAGAAATATTCTCCGATTAGTGAACTTAGTGATTTTGCCAAGGAATATGCAGAAGCACTATATGATAGCCTAGGGCATACAATCTTAATTACGGATAGAGATTCATTTATTGCAGTTG
Source organism: Schinkia acidoalkalinis (assembly GCF_054301215.1). Next base: position 2,106,639 of record NZ_CP182573.1, on the reverse strand, counting down.
CCGGGGGTTCCAAGAAGGAGTATTTAAACCGTAATATTGGTCAAGTTATTGAAAAGGCAATGGAGGATCGCCAAGTCGTTGTGGAAACGACTGAAAAAGACATCGAAATTATTGATGGTGTTGAAGAAAAAGTGTCCTCCTATTGTATTGGACCGATTATTGCCAATGGTGACCCAATTGGATCCGTGTTTATTTTAGCAAGAGAAGGAAAAACAGTTGGGGAAATTGAGCAAAAGCAGGCTGAAACGGCTGCAAGCTTCTTAGCCCGTCAAATGGAACAATAGAGGTTCTTAAAGAAATCAAGATGTATACCTATACTTAATCCTAAATCATGATCGTGCGAAAGTGAAATTTTAACATAGTCTTTAGAGGAGGCGGCATAGCTGTCTCCTTCTTTTGTGCCATGATGTAGTGTATAATACCTTTTTGGGTGGCTATGTTGGAAGGAAGTGGGTTATGGAGAAGCACGGAATCATAAATGAAAAGCAAATATGGAAAAGCGCCCTTATTCTGACAATTGCGGGTATCATAACAAAAATATTAAGTGCCGCCTATCGAATTCCTTTTCAAAACATAGCGGGTGACATCGGATTTTATATTTATCAGCAAGTGTACCCTTTTTATGGAATTGCCATGATTTTATCTACATATGGTTTTCCTGTCGTCATATCAAAATTAATCGCTGAAAGGGCAGGGAATAAAAAAGGAGAAGCTGGTACCGTCTTGATGGTCTCCTTCGTTTTTCTTTCATTACTCTTTATTGGCCTATTTTTACTTTTATATACAGGTGCAGAAAAAATAGTTTTTCTAATGGGCGACCGAGAACTGTCTGTTCCATTAAAGGTCGTTTCTTTTTCATTTTTATTTATACCTTTTTTGTCTGTTTCACGCGGATACTTTCAAGGCCTAAATAATATGACACCAACCGCCATATCACAAATTGGCGAACAATCTGTCCGGGTAACAACCATTCTTTTGCTTTCATACCTGTTGCTCACCAGTGGATACTCCAGCTATATAGGTGGGGCGGGTGCTGTTTTTGGCTCTATTACCGGTGGCTTTTGCTCAACGCTTATTCTTATCTTTTTTTGGGTAAAAATGAATAAGGGTTATCAGCTTCATGCTACGAAACAATCATTGAAAAATAACAGCTTTGAGATCGTCAAGGCTTTAGTCGTACAAGGCTTTACGATTTGCATCAGCAGCTTGTTTTTAATACTGTTGCAATTAGTGGACGCGATGACTTTGTATTCTGGGCTTGTGGAAAGCAATCTTTATTCGGCTACTGCAGCCAAAGTAGCCAAAGGTATTTTTGACAGGGGGCAGCCGCTGATTCAATTAGGTACTGTGGTGGCCACCTCATTATCGCTCACCCTTGTTCCACTGATTTCAAGTGCAAAGGCTAGAAATGATTTTACATATATTAAAGAAAAGGTTCAATTGTCGGTACGTGTAAGTGTTGTCGTTGGTCTGGGGGCAGCATTCGGTCTAATCGCTATTATTAGACCTACGAATTATATGTTATTTACGAATATGAACGGATCGCTTGTACTATCCATACTAGCAGTGACAATTATTTTTAGCTCTATTACGATGACAGCTACGGCGATTCTACAGGGGCTAGGAAAACCCTTCGCCCCAGCCTTCTTTGTGGTCATCAGCATTTTTTGTAAAATCATTTTGAACTATTTATTCATTCCTCATTTTGGTACGGAGGGGGCTGCGCTAGCCACTGTTGTTGCTTATCTAATTGCGACTGTTTTGCATATTCGCCTATTGTCAAACCTTCTTCATATTCAGCTGTTTTCAGGCTATATAAAAAGAATTGTGTTTGCCGGAATATGGATGGTGGTTGGTTTATATGGATATCAATTCTTACTATATGAGCTTTTCCCTCTTGCACAAGAAGGCAGTCGCTTGTTGGCAACCTTTGAGTCTCTGTCAGCGGTGGTTCTTGGGGGACTTATTTATGTTGTTTTCATCGTGAAAACAAATGTGTTTTCAAATGAGGAGCTTAGTACATTACCATTTGGGAGAAAGTTAATAAAGTTGGCAAAAGGAAAAACTAAGAAACATTATTCGTTAAAGGAGGAGTGAATAGTATGGGCAACAATACAATAACGGTTATAGGCCTTGGAGCCGGTGACTTTGAACAGCTGCCAATCGGTGTTTACCGAAAAATAAAAAGTGCAGATCATCTTTATTTACGAACGAAGGAACACCCAGTTGTGAATGAATTGGAAAAGGAGGGCATCTCCTTTCAATCGTTTGATGATATTTATGAGAGACATGATAAATTTGAAGATGTCTATGATGAAATTGTTGATATCTTGGTGCAGAAGGCGAAGGATGCGGATATTACATACGCGGTGCCGGGACATCCGCTTGTAGCCGAAAGGGCAGTGAAAATGCTGTTGGAAAGAGCGGAAGAGGGTGAATTCGAGATTAAGGTGGAGGGTGGACAGAGCTTTTTAGATGCACTGTTTACAGCGCTCCAGATTGATCCGGTTGAGGGTTTTCAGTTTTTGGACGGAACGGATCTTCATGAAAGTGATTTGCAGCTAAAGCAGCATATGATTATAGGACAGGTGTATGACAGCTATATTGCCTCTTTAGTTAAGCTGGCATTGATGGAACGCCTACCTGATGATTATGAGGTTGTTATTGTTACCGCTGCGGGAAGTGAAGAGGAGGTACTGAAGCGGGTGCCTTTGTATGAGTTGGACCACGAGGCGGAATTAAGCAATTTAACGAGCATTTATGTTCCGCCTGTCCGCGATGAAGCATTATTACATGGAGAGTTTGAGTCATTGCGCAATGTGATCGCTGCATTAAGAGGCCCGAACGGCTGTCCATGGGACCGCGAGCAAACACATGAATCACTAAAAAAGTATTTAGTTGAGGAAACATATGAAGTATTAGATGCCATTGATATGGGCGATGATGATTCGCTTATTGAAGAGCTGGGGGATGTGCTTTTGCAGGTCATGCTCCATGCGCAAATTGGCGATGATGAGGGTTATTTTTCAATCAATGATGTAATTCGAGCGATTACGGAAAAAATGATTCGCAGGCATCCCCATGTTTTCGGCGAGGTTTCAGTGGATTCATCAGAGGATGTCGTGAAAAATTGGGAAGAAATCAAGCGAACTGAAAAACAAGGTGCACCCCAAAACGAATCTATTTTAGACGGAATTCCTAAAGAACTGCCAAGCCTATACAGGGCCTATGAACTTCAGAAAAAGGCAGCTAAGGTAGGCTTCGATTGGAAGGAAGTTGAGCCGATGTGGGCGAAAGTAAAAGAAGAGCTTGCCGAGTTTCAAACTGAAGTCACGGCAAAAAATAAAGAAAAGCTGCAAAAAGAATTCGGTGATATTATATTTGCGCTTGTGAATATTGCCCGCTTTTATAAAATTGACCCGGAAGAGGGCTTGCGGGCAACGAATTTTAAATTTTATAACCGTTTTCGCTTTATTGAAGAAACGGTAAAACAAAAAGGTGCTGATATCACAGCCTTGTCCCTTGAAGAATTGGATGCCATTTGGGATGAGGCGAAGAAGCACTATATTTAATTGATAATAGGCCATGTAATTTATATTTCATCAGCCGATTATTGTGACCAATCTTGATTGGACAACGTGAAAAACCAACGGTCAGATACATCCTTAAGTTTTTATGCGGACAAACACGAAAATAGTCTCACTTCCCCGAAATACCCAGATGTTTTTTCGTGTCCGCATAAAAACTTGCTTTATACCACATTAATGGATTGTCCAATCACAATTGGGAACGATATTCGGCTGATGAAATGATTATAGTACATATTTATATAGAAAAGGGTGAGTTTAACATGGATATGCGCTTGGATAAATTTTTGAAGGTATCAAGACTCATAAAAAGAAGAACATTAGCGAAGGAAGTTGCTGATCAAGGCCGCATTTCAATTAACGGTACGCAAGCAAAAGCAAGTTCAACTGTTAAAGTCGGCGATGAATTAACGATTCGATTTGGCCAAAAGCTGGTTACAGTCAAAATTGAAGCTATAAAGGATACGACGAAAAAAGAAGATGCAGCCGCTATGTACACTGTCTTAAAAGAAGAAAAAATACATAACCATGATTATGACGTTGAAGAAGACCACTCCATTTTTTAGGGGTGGTTTTTTATACTGATTAGAAGGTATAAGATTTATTGGATATCAGTATAAGAAAGGACATCGACTTCCGCCATTGTGGGCGGAAGTCGTGTCTTTCTAATTGCTTGGTCTATCCTCCTACTCCCAATCATATAGTTCAATAGAGGACTTTTATACCTTCTTTACTTCTTAAAAAGGCCAATAGTCCCTTTACAATTGCCAATTATTACTTTTAATATTAGGAGGTACATTGATGGATCATTATTATGATATGGGAAATTCAAATAAAAATGCGACCCCTCAACATGACGTAATCATGAGGGGGAGAAGGACGCTGGAAATATCGGGTGTAAAGCAAGTAGAAAGCTTCGATAATGAAGAGTTTCTCTTAGAAACAGTGATGGGCTTTTTGGTTATTCGTGGTGAAAACCTGCAAATGAAAAACCTTGATGTTGATAAAGGTGTTGTCTCAATTAAAGGAAAGGTCTCTGCATTTTCCTATATTGATGATCAACATGGGGAGAAAGCTAAAGGATTCTTTAGCAAGTTATTCAAATGAGTCTAACAATCCAGTTTAATACGATGATCGCAATGATCGTAATGGGAGCTTGGTTGGGGGCCGCACTTGATACATATGGTCGCTTTTTAAAGCGACCTAAGCGCTCCTCGTGGATTGTATTTGTAAATGATATTTTATTCTGGATTGTACAGGCCTTGCTCCTTTTTTATGTACTTCTCCGTGTGAATGAAGGGCAGCTTCGCCTTTATGTTATTCTAGCAATCTTATGCGGCTTCGCCGCCTATCAAAGCTTACTAAAAAATATTTACATGAAGGCATTAGAGGCAATCATTAAAGCAACGATTTGGACATACAGGTTTATTTATCGATTAATCATTACTTTAATTGTAAGGCCCATTAAAGGACTCATTCAATTTTTAATCATAGCGATTATTTTTCTAGGAAACGTTCTACTAAAGATTTTGAAACTGGTATTTTTAATTATATTTACGCCGATAAAGTGGATTTTGCTGATTTTGTGGCGATTTGTGCCACAAAAGTTCAAAATATTTTTTAGAAGAATAGCAGGGTTTTTCGTAATTAAGAAGAATAATATAGTAAAATGGTGGAAAAATTTCCGTGAATAAGGAGGGGAAGTTGCGATGGAACCACTGCGAAGTCGTAAAATAACAACACTTCATTCTAATTACACACATGAACAGAAAGAACAGCACCAGGAGAGAAAGAAAAAACGACGTGGTCTTTATCGCAGGCTAACACTAATGGGGCTTTTGGCAACTGCCATTGGTTACATAATGGGTTCTATTTTATTTTCACAAGGAGATGTTTTGCAGCAGAAAATGAAGGAAAAAATAGAGCTTGAGAGAAAGTATGCCGCCCTAAAACAGCAAGAGAAAGATCATCGTGCGGAAATTGTTAAGCTAAATGATGATGAATATGTAGCAAAATTAGCCCGAAATGAATATTTTCTATCAGAAGAAGGGGAGATTATTTTCAAGCTACCCAATGAGCAAAAGTCATCATATTGACCGTATTTTTTTGTTTTAGTATAATAAAATAAACTGATTTTTTATAATTCAAGGAGGAGCATTTTTTTTATGTCAATCGAAGTAGGCAGCAAGTTACAAGGAAAGGTAACAGGGATCACCAATTTTGGCGCGTTTGTAGAGCTGCCAGAAGGCTCAACAGGTCTTGTTCATATAAGTGAGGTTGCTGATAATTACGTAAAAGATATAAATGAGTTTCTTAAAGTTGGCGACGAAGTCACAGTTAAGGTTTTAAACGTTGAGAAGGATGGAAAAATTGGGTTATCAATAAAGAAGGCAAAAGAACAAGCAGAAACTGCTGGAACAGAACGCCCACAACGTCAGCAGCGCCCACGGAATTTCAAACCTGATAAGCGCAGTGGTGGAACTGTTGAGAACTTTGAGTCCAAAATGGCCCGCTTCTTAAAGGATAGTGAAGACCGTTTAGCATCATTAAAACGCCATACAGAATCCAAGCGTGGCGGCCGGGGTGCTAGAAGAGGTTAAGATTATTTATAGTTCTTGCTGCTTATGTTCATAGCAGACTTATATATACATCGTTAAAAAGGTAAGCACCCCATTGGGGTGCTTTTATTTTTTAGTCACAATTGGGTTGGGGGATACCGCTAACCTTTTATTTTGCTCATTTTTGAAATAAATTATAAAAACTTTGTTATTTTTAGAATTTTGCTTTAGCACCTGCATATAATACTAGAGATTATGAAGTTATTATAATATTTTTCAAGGAGGAAAAGAGTGTGTGGGTTGTAACGCTTTATTTGCATGACAATGTTAAAATGTATGAGTTCGAAACAGAGGAGGAGGCAAAAGAAAAGTTCGACAAACTGCAAGGCTGCAAAATCCTTTCTGAAGTGATTTATTATACTGATTTTGCAGAAGCAGATGTCATGCAAGAGCGTGATTTGGCGTTTGCACGTGAATTAGCCTTAGTATAGAAACAATCGGAAGCAAGAGAACCGGGCTCTTGCTTCCTTTTTTATGCATATAATGGATGTCTAAAATGAGTATGAGTATGAATCTGATTCGCAATACTAAACCAGAAGTTTCATTCTAGGTTAAAATATTGTGGATTAAGAGGTGCGATATGGGTACAGGCGTTGTTGAAACAAATTTAGATAAAAAGGTGGAAGAATCATTAGACTTGTTGACTTCAACACAAATTATTATTAAAGAGGCCTTGGAAAAGTTAAGTTACTCAAAAGAAATGTATGAGCTTTTAAAAGAGCCACTGCGGATGTTGACAGTACGAATTCCTGTAAGGATGGATAATGGTTCAATTAAAATGTTTACTGGATACCGCTCCCAGCATAATGATGCTGTAGGGCCAACAAAAGGTGGAGTCCGATTCCATCCAGAGGTCAATGAGGATGAGGTAAAGTCATTATCAATGTGGATGAGTTTAAAATGTGGCATTGTTGACTTGCCATACGGGGGAGGCAAAGGCGGTATCATCTGTGATCCTCGACAAATGTCGATGGGAGAACTAGAGCGTTTAAGCCGTGGTTATGTAAGAGCAATTAGTCAAATTGTAGGACCTACGAAGGATATTCCAGCTCCGGACGTCTATACAAACGCGCAAATTATGGCTTGGATGATGGATGAATATAGTCGTATCCGTGAATACGATTCACCAGGGTTCATTACCGGAAAGCCAGTTGTACTTGGCGGTTCACTAGGCAGAGATAAGGCGACAGCGCAGGGTGTTACTATATGTATCGAGGAAGCTGCGAAAAAGCGTGGTATTTCCATTGAAGGTGCTCGTGTTGTTGTTCAGGGCTTCGGAAATGCAGGAAGCTTTTTAGCAAAATTTATGCATGATTTAGGTGCTACGGTTGTTGGCATCTCAGATGCCGGTGGTGGCCTGTATGATTCTAACGGCCTTGATATTGACTATCTTTTAGATCGAAGAGATAGCTTCGGAATGGTGACCAATTTATTTAAGAATACCATTACAAATCAGGAACTACTTGAGCTTGATTGCGATATTCTTGTACCGGCGGCGATTTCCAACCAAATTACGGCGAAGAATGCCGAAAATATAAAAGCATCTATTGTTGTTGAAGCTGCAAATGGACCAACGACACTGGAAGCAACCAAAATTCTTACTGATCGTGGCGTTCTCTTGGTTCCTGACGTTTTAGCAAGTGCCGGTGGTGTGACAGTATCCTATTTTGAGTGGGTACAAAATAACCAAGGATATTATTGGACTGAAGAAGAAGTGAACGAAAAACTTCGTAAAGCACTTGTTCAAGCATTCCACAATGTTATTACTACTGCTGAGCAGCGCAAAGTCAATATGCGTCTTGCCGCATATATGGCAGGAATTAAGAAAATGGCAGAAGCTAGCCATTATAGAGGATGGGTTTAATATTGAAAGAAGCCGGGTGCTCTCCACTAGGGGCCCCGGCTTCCGTTGTTTTTGCTATGAAACATAAAAATCCGTCGAATACTTTTTTGGATTTACCCTGATGTTTTGACAAAAAAATAAAAATGATTGTGGTTTAATGAAAACAACTATTTTTAGTTAGGGGAGTGGATTGTAATGCAAAAAGTAGAGAGGGAGTTGATTTTTCAACCGCAAACCCAAGGAACAATGGAAGGCTGGTTAGAGCGCATTGGAACAAGGCTTGATCAGATCTTTATTAAAAAAGGTTTGCTGCTATTACTTGTTGGTTTTTTACTTGGACGAGCATTGATTCTAGCCAAGATTGCACCATTTGCATTACCGTTTTTTGCAGCCGTATTTTTAATGCGCAGAGAAAAAACAGGACAAGCAGCCATTGCGGTTGTACTAGGTGCACTTTCAACTTCAATTCCAAGTGCAGGTTTTACATTTGCGTCTATTTGGGCGTTCTTTATATTTTATTTGATTTTTTCTAAAGTAAGTTCAAATCAAATAAAGATGCTTCCTATTGTTGTTATGATTGCAAGTTTAGCAACAAGGCTGTCCTTAACATATGTATACAATCATGAGCTTACATATTACGATACCATGATGGGATTCGTAGAGGCCGGTTTAAGTTTTATTTTAACGCTAATTTTTATACAAAGTGTGCCATTGTTAACGGCCCGCCGCCGCAAGCAAATCTTAAAGAATGAAGAAATTATTTGTTTAATCATTCTTTTAGCTTCTGTCTTAACGGGTACGATTGGCTGGTCCTTCTATGATATTTCTGTTGAACATGTTTTATCTAGATACTTAGTGATGTTATTTGCCTTTACCGGTGGTGCAGCAATTGGGTCCACTGTTGGTGTTGTTACGGGATTAATTTTAAGTTTGGCTAATGTTGCCAGTCTATATCAAATGAGTCTTTTAGCTTTTTCCGGCCTCCTAGGAGGTTTACTAAAGGATGGTAGAAAGTTTGGCGTAGCGATTGGTTTACTGATCGGAACTTTACTAATTGGTTTATATGGTGAAGGTACGACCGACCTTCTGCCTACAATTATGGAGTCTTGTATAGCAATATTCTTGTTCTTTTTGACGCCGCAGGCTGTGATTGCCAAGATTGCGAAGTTCATTCCTGGGACGGAAGAGCATTCACAGGAACAACAGCAATATATGCGCAAAATCCGTGATGTAACAGCAAAGCGGGTGGAGCAGTTCTCAACCTTGTTCCAGGCGTTGTCCAATAGTTTCAATTACCATGGCATGGTAGGTCATGAAGATGATGATCATCGCGAAATTGATTATTTTCTGAGTAATGTAACTGAGAAAACGTGCCAGACCTGTTTCCGAAAAGCGAAATGTTGGGAAGACAACTTTACTACAACCTATGACTTTATGGTAGAAATTATGCATGAGTGTGAAACAAATTCTCCAAACGGATCGAACCGAGCATTGCAGAGGGAATGGGACAAGCATTGTGTCAAAGCTACAAGGGTCTATGAAGAAATTAAACAGGAACTTTCTTTTTATCATGCAAATCAACGGTTGAAAAAGCAGGTAAAGGAAAGCCGACGTTTGGTTGCGGACCAGTTGTTAGGCGTATCCCAAGTAATGGATGATTTTGCGAAGGAAATTCAACGGGAACGTGAAAATCACCAACATCAGGAAGAACAACTTGTTGAAGCATTGGCTGGTATGGGGATTGAGCTTGGACAAATTGATATCTATAGCTTAAAAGCCGGCAATGTAGATATTGAACTTAGTATTCCGTATTGTAATGGCACGGGTGAGGCTGAAAAGGTTATTGCACCAATGCTATCAGATATACTAGGTGAAACAATTGTCGTGAAAAAAGAGGAATGTGCACCATTTCCACATGGGTATTGCCAAGTTGCATTGGGTTCATCGAAGGCTTTTGTTGTCGAAACTGGGGTTGCCCATGCGGCGAAGGGCGGAGCATTTGTATCAGGCGATTGTTATTCAACAATTGAGCTAGGGGCAGGAAAATTTGCAATTGCCATTAGTGATGGAATGGGCAATGGTGAACGGGCATTCTTGGAAAGCAATGAAACATTAAGGCTTCTTCAGAAGATATTGCAATCCGGTATTGAAGAGAAGGTAGCAATTAAGTCGGTTAATTCGGTGTTATCGCTTAGGACGACAGATGAAATTTTTTCGACCCTTGATTTAGCGATGATTGACCTACAGGATGCAAATGTGAAATTCCTTAAAATTGGTTCATCGCCAAGCTTTATTAAAAGAGGGGATATTATTAAAAAGATTGAAGCGAGCAATTTACCAATCGGAATTATTCAAGACTTTGATGTAGATGTGGTTAGTGACCAATTTAAATCAGGCGATTTACTGATTATGATGAGTGATGGGGTATTTGAAGGGCCGTCCCATGTTGAAAATTACGATGTATGGATGAAGCGGAAATTGAAGGAAATAAACACAAACGATCCGCAAGCGATTGCAGATATTTTATTGGAAGAGGTCATTCGTACGAGCGGGCAAATTCAAGATGATATGACGGTGATTGTAGCAAAAATAAAGCATAATATTCCTAAGTGGGCGTCAATTCCAGTGCTACCAAACAAAAAGGCACAATAAAGAAATCACGGGTCCTTGATAGGGAAATAGTAATAATGAAGTTATTTCCCGGGAAAGCCAAGTGGAAAATAGGGATGAATTTACTTTTAGACTAGTATATGCGTATATTTCTTTTTTTATTCGTTAATGATGGTAATAGACCATTATTGGAGGGGATACGAATGAAAAAAGGTACGTTAAAACAAATATTACTCATTACAGACGGCTGCTCAAATTCAGGGGAGGATCCAGTTGCCATGGCGGCGCTTGCAAAGGAACAAGGGATTACAGTAAATGTAATCGGCGTAATGCTAAATGATTCCGTTGGCGCTGAAGGTCAACAGGAAATTGAGGAGATTGCTCTCGGCGGAGGCGGTATTAGCCAAGTAGTCTATGCCCAGCAGCTTTCGCAGACGGTCCAAATGGTGACAAGAAAAGCGATGACGCAGACTCTTCAGGGGGTTGTTAATTCAGAGTTAAGGCAAATACTTGGGAGTAATAGCTCAATCGAAGACTTACCACCGGAAAAACGCGGTGAGGTAATGGAAGTTGTAGATGAGCTTGGTGAAACGGTTAACTTGGAAGTGTTAATTTTGATAGATGTAAGTGGCAGTATGAGGGATAAAATACCGACGGTAAAAGAAGCTTTGTTTGACTTATCAATCAGTTTAAATTCACGAATTGGAAACAATAGTTTTTCGATGTTTACTTTTCCAGGAAAGCGAGATGAGGTTGATAAAGTACTAGATTGGACGCCGAAGCTAGATTCAATCTCAAGTGTATTCCCGAAATTAACATCAGGGGGGATTACACCAACAGGGCCTGCTATTCGTGAGGCAATCCAACACTTTTCGAAGAAGAAACCACGTTCATTAAGGAGCTTGATTTCCCGTGATGATGAATACATCGAAGAAGTCTGATTATAATATAAAAGCTGGTACAGTTATCAAGGGAAAGTGGCATCACAATAGCTATACGGTAATCAAACCACTCGGATACGGGGCAACAGGAAGTGTCTATTTAGTTGAAGGGAAGGAAGGCTTCGCTGCTTTAAAAATAAGTGCTGACGTCTCGGCGATTACTTCTGAAGTTAATGTGCTGCGGCATTTCTCCAAGGTCCAAGTCTCTCTTGGACCTTCTTTGCTTGATGTTGATGATTGGGCATCACCGGGAAAAAGGTGTGCTCTTCATTTTTATGTGATGGAGTATCTAAAAGGCACGGATTTTATCTCTTTTATCAAGAAGAATGGTGCTGAATGGCTAGGTGTCCTTGTTTTGCAATTGCTGTCGGATTTAGACAAGCTACATCAGGAGGGATGGGTCTTTGGTGATTTAAAGCCGGATAATTTACTCGTTGTCGGCCCCCCTTCAAGGGTAAGGTGGCTTGATGTAGGTGGTACTACAATCCAGGGCCGCTCCATAAAGGAGTTTACCGAGTTTTATGACCGTGGATATTGGAATTTAGGCTCAAGAAGGGCGGAACCTTCTTATGATTTATTTGCGGTAGCCATGATTATGATGAATACAGCGTATCCTACTAGATTTTCAAAAAAAGGAGAAGTGGGTGATCACTATTCACAGCTAGTTAGCGCCATCCGAAGTGCACCTTCCTTAAAAAAATATGAAGATGTTATGATGAAGGCCCTTAGGGGAAGATACAGTTCAGCACAGGAAATGAGGTATGAATTGATTGCTGTCATCAGCTCTCAAAACGGTCCTAAGAAGGTAGCTACAACATATGCAAACCATGAGAAAGCACAGTCAAGACCTCTACAGCCTCAAGCGACTGTTCAAAAGTCAAATAAAAGTGTTAGACAGCAAAAGAGAAAAATAAACAGGAGAAATAAATTCAGAGGTGTTATTGAAACGCTGATTATTGCATTTTTTTTACTTGTTGCTTACTTTCTTTATATTGCTGGACAAATACTATAATATTTTTGTTAGAATATACTATTGGAATAAATACTAATATTAAGAAGGTAGAGTAAGTTGAAGCAGGATAAAATTGAGCAGTTTATCAAACAACACAATTTATTAGCAGAGAATTCTGTCGTTGTAGTAGGTGTTTCAGGCGGCTCAGATTCGATGGCTTTGCTTCATTATTTGTGGTCGATAAAAGATAAGTGGGCTCTTACCATTATTGCAGCACATGTAGATCATATGTTCCGGGGCGAGGAGTCATATGAGGACTTACTGTTTGTAAAGGAATTTTGTAAGGAATATGAGATTCTATTCGAAGGCACTTCAATCGATGTGCCGGCCTATATCAAGGAGCACCATGTAAGTTCACAGGTTGCGGCACGCGAATGCAGGTATGATTTTTATAATAGAATTTTAGAAATGTATAATGCAGATTACTTGGCATTGGCCCACCACGCGGATGATCAGGTTGAAACGATGTTGATGCGAATGGTAAGGGGGAGTTATGGGAAAGGAGTGGCGGGAATTCCTGTAAAAAGGAGATTTAACACGGCTACAATCATCCGTCCTTTTTTATGTTTGACAAAAAAGGAAATTGAACAATATATAGATAATTTACATCTTTCTTATCGACTCGACCCAAGCAATAACAAAGATAGTTATCAGAGAAATCGGTTTAGGCATCATGTACTTCCTTTGTTAAAAGGGGAAAATCCCAACGTCTCAGAGCGGTTTCAATCCTTAAGTGAAATGTTGTTTGAGGATCAAGAGCTTTTAGAAGAATATGCAGCGAAGGAATTAGATAAGGTATTGCTTGAGAAAAAAGAGAAAAAAGTTGCTTTTAATATTCAAGAGTTTCGGAGGATACCTATTTCTTTACAAAGAAGGGGTATTCAACTAATATTAAAATATCTTTATAAAAGAATCCCTTCTAATTTAGCTACAATACATATTAATCAACTTTTAGCATTGCTTAGGTCCAAGCATCCTTCAGGTACATTGCATTTTCCAAAGGGCATGATTGTAACAAAGTCTTATAACGAATGTACATTGGCGATTGATGTGAATGAAAAGCAGTCAGCATTTTTTTCTTATTCATTATCAGTGCCGGGGGAAGTTTTTATAACAGATGATATTTCCATAAAGGCTGAATGGATTGACTGTATTCCGGAAAAAATAGACGGAATTGATTTCTTTCTATGTAATCCTGAGGAAATTGCGTTACCTTTACATATTCGCAATCGAAATACTGGCGACCGGATGACCATAAAAGGGATGAACGGGACCAAAAAGATTAAGACTATTTTTATCGATGAAAAGCTGCCACGGGACAAAAGGGATTCATGGCCAATTATTGAAGACGCAAATGGGCAAATTCTCTGGCTTCCAATGCTGAAAAAGTCGGCGTTATCCATCGGAAAACAAAAAAATGAATGTCATATTAGTCATCATTATTTATTATTACAATATATATTGTACAACAAAGAGCTCTAGGAGGAACAGGGTATGAAGCATGATATTAAAGAGGTACTACTTTCAGAAGAGGATATTCAAAAGAGGATTAAAGAGCTTGGAGCTATTTTGTCTAAGGAATATCAAGGTCGTTTTCCGTTAGTCATTGGCGTATTAAAAGGCGCGGTTGCTTTTATGAGTGATATTGTAAAAAATATGGACATCCATCTTGAAATGGATTTCATGGATGTTTCAAGCTATGGCAGCTCTACTGTTTCCTCTGGTGAGGTTAAGATTATTAAAGACTTAAATACATCAGTTGAAGGCCGGGATATCATTATTATTGAAGATATTATCGATAGCGGTCTTACCCTAAACTATCTCGTTGAACTCTTTCATTATCGAAAAGCACAATCAATTAAGATTGTGACTTTACTTGATAAACCAACAGGTCGAAAGGTTGATCTCCAAGCTGATTTAGTTGGCTTCGACGTTCCTGATGCATTCGTTGTCGGCTATGGATTAGACTTTGCGGAACGATATCGTAATCTCCCGTATATTGGTGTGTTGAAACCAGAGGTTTACCAAAATTAGTAATTGTATAGTGTAATTGAAAAATTATCCTTTTTGAATGTTAATTTGTTGTGTTTTTTTAAATGAATATGGTACCATTTACTATAGTTTGTTTGGGTCGCAGGAGGAGGTAAGTAATGAATCGGATCTTCCGTAATACAATTTTTTATTTATTAATTTTTCTAGTTGTCATTGGAGTCGTAAGTTTCTTTAATGGCACAGGTCAACAACAAGAATCACTCACATATGATCAATTCATGGCTCACCTTGAAAAGGGTGATATAAAATCTATAACCATTCAGCCGGAAAGACTGGTGTACCAAATAAAGGGCCAGCTCGACTCATATCAAGAAGGTCAATATTTCGTTTCCTATGTCCTTCAAACTGAAACAGCTGGGAACTTTTTGGAAGTAGTAAGGAAAAATGCAGCCAAGGTTGTCATTGAACCTGCTGAAGAAACGAGCGGCTGGGTCACTTTCTTTACATCGATTATTCCTTTTATCATTATCTTTATTTTGTTCTTCTTCTTGCTAAATCAAGCACAGGGTGGCGGAAGCCGTGTTATGAACTTTGGTAAGAGCAAGGCAAGGCTTTATAGTGAAGAAAAGAAAAAGGTTCGTTTTAAAGATGTTGCTGGTGCTGATGAGGAAAAACAAGAACTTGTTGAAGTTGTTGAATTTTTAAAAGACCCACGGAAGTTCGCGGCATTAGGTGCCCGTATTCCAAAAGGTGTTCTTTTAGTCGGCCCTCCGGGAACTGGTAAAACATTACTTGCCCGAGCTGTAGCCGGTGAGGCAGGAGTACCATTCTTCTCAATCAGTGGATCGGACTTTGTTGAAATGTTCGTCGGTGTCGGTGCATCACGTGTTCGTGACTTATTTGAAAACGCGAAAAAGAACGCACCATGTATTATTTTTATCGATGAAATTGATGCGGTTGGTCGTCAACGTGGCGCAGGTCTTGGCGGTGGCCATGATGAGCGTGAACAAACATTAAACCAATTGCTTGTTGAAATGGATGGTTTTGGCGCTAATGAAGGAATTATCATTATTGCTGCAACAAACCGCCCAGATATTTTAGACCCAGCCCTTCTACGTCCTGGACGATTTGACCGTCAAATTACTGTTGACAGACCGGATGTGAAAGGTCGGGAGGCTGTTTTAGCGGTACACGCACGAAATAAGCCGCTTGCTGAAAATGTGAATCTTAAAACGATTGCGTTACGCACACCTGGATTTTCAGGAGCTGATCTTGAAAACTTATTAAATGAAGCTGCACTTGTTGCTGCAAGAGCTGATAAGAAGGTGATTGCGGTAGATGATATTGATGAAGCGATTGACCGTGTCATCGCCGGTCCTGCTAAACGAAGCAGAGTAATCTCTGAAAAAGAACGCAAAATTGTTGCGTATCATGAAGCAGGGCATACGATTATTGGTGTTGTGCTTGAAGATGCGGATATGGTGCATAAGGTAACCATCGTGCCGCGCGGGCAGGCTGGTGGATATGCCGTCATGCTTCCTAAAGAAGACCGTTACTTTATGACAAAACCTGAGTTGCTTGATAAAATCACCGGGTTGCTAGGTGGTCGTGTAGCTGAGGAAATTGTCCTTGGTGATGTAAGTACCGGTGCACATAATGACTTCCAAAGAGCGACAAGTATTGCCCGGAAAATGGTAACTGAGTACGGGATGAGTGACAAGTTGGGTCCTATGCAATTTGGTCATGCATCAGGCGGTCAAGTTTTCCTTGGTCGTGATATCAACAATGAGCAAAATTATAGTGATGCGATTGCCCATGAAATTGATATGGAAATCCAACGCATTATTTTAGAATGCTATGATAAGGCAAAGAGAATTTTAACAGAGTACTCTGAGCAGCATCATTTAATTGCGAAGACACTTCTTGAAATTGAAACATTGGATGCTGAACAAATTAGACATTTATTTGATCATGGAACACTTCCTGATGGCAGCACTCCAAAAGAAGAAACTGCAAAAGACGATATGATTGTTAATATCAATAAGAAAAATGATGATAACGATAAAGATAAAGATAAAGAGTAATAAATAGGATGCCTATATGGCATCCTATTTTGGCTCATATTTGAAAGCGTTGTTAAAAAACTTATATTTAGGGTGATTATATGATTTTCGTATTTGATGTGGGGAACACAAACACAGTATTAGGTGTTTTTGAAGGAGAAAAGTTAAAACACCATTGGCGTATTGAAACGAGCAGGCATAAAACAGAAGATGAATATGGAATGATTATTAAGGAATTATTTACACATGTTGGGATCAAATCAAGTGATATTAGCGGTATTATTATCTCATCTGTTGTGCCGCCGATTATGTTTTCACTTGAAAGAATGTGTGAAAAGTACTTTCATATTACGCCGATGGTTGTAGGTCCTGGTATTAAAACAGGGCTGAACATTAAGTATGATAATCCTAAAGAGGTTGGTGCAGACCGGATTGTCAATGCAGTCGCGGGCATACACCTATACGGGGCGCCGCTAATTATTGTTGATTTCGGAACAGCCACAACATATTGCTACATCGATGAGGACAAGCAGTATATGGGGGGAGCTATTGCCCCGGGAATTAATATATCAACAGAGGCCCTTTATACAAAGGCAGCTAAACTTCCTCGTATTGAAATTGCCCGTCCAAATGGAATCGTTGGTAAAAATACAGTCCATGCAATGCAGGCTGGTATTTTATTTGGTTATGTTGGTCAGGTTGAGGGTATTGTAAAAAGGATGAAAGACCAGGCTGTTATTGAGCCAAAGGTAATCGCAACAGGAGGATTAGCATCACTGATTGCCAAGGAATCCGATATTATTGATATTGTTGATCCATTCTTAACATTAACCGGCTTGCAACTAATATTTGCCCGTAATCAAGCTGAAAGGAGCAAAATGGATGTCTGATTATTTAATAAAAGCATTGGCTTATGATGGCCAAGTAAGAGCATATGGAATCAATTCAACAGAGACTGTGGCTGAGGGCCAAAGGCGCCATGATACATGGGCTACTGCATCTGCGGCATTGGGAAGGGCGATGACTGCATCAACAATGATGGGAGCGATGTTAAAAGGGGACGATAAAATTACGGTGAAAATCGAAGGTGGCGGACCCATCGGTGCCATTTTAGTTGATGCCAATGCTAAAGGTGAAGTGCGTGGCTATGTGTCAAACCCCCATGTTGATTTTGAATTAAACGAACGTGGAAAGCTAGACGTTGCTAGGGCGGTCGGCAATGCTGGCTTTTTATCTGTTGTTAAAGATTTAGGGATGAGGGAACATTTTACGGGCCAAGTACCGCTCGTGTCGGGTGAATTAGGGGAGGACTTTACATATTATTTTGCTTCATCTGAACAAGTGCCGTCTGCTGTCGGGGTTGGTGTTTTGGTGAATCCGGACCACTCTATTTTAGCTGCCGGCGGCTTTATTATTCAACTGCTGCCTGGGACAAGTAATGAAACAATTGATGAAATTGAGAAGCGAATTAATTCAATCCCACCTATTTCAAAGTTGATTCAGGAAGGCTTAACGCCGGAAGAAATTTTAGAGAAGCTTTTGGGGGACATCAAGATTCTTGAAAAGATGCCAGTTGCTTTTACATGCAGTTGTTCAAAGGAAAGACTGGAGAATGCAATTGTAAGTTTAGGATCGGATGAAATTAAGGCAATGATTGAAGAGGATGGCAAAGCGGATGCACATTGCAACTTTTGCAATGAACACTATCATTTCACAAAAGAAGAATTAGAAGAGCTCTTGCAAAGAACAAAACATTAGTGGTGGGTTCGTTTGTTAGTGGTTAGGGATTGCGGAAAATGTAGAAGTAAATGGATTGACAATTGTCAGAAAAATTGATACGGTTTAATTATAAAAAAGCATAAAAGCCAATAAAATTACTCGGAATTGGAGATGTTGGAAATGCGTGTAGCGAATTCTGTTGTTGAATTAATTGGATTTACACCCATTGTAAAACTTAATCGATTAGCTGATGAAAACGGTGCAGATGTATATGTTAAATTAGAGTATATGAATCCTGGTAGTAGTGTAAAAGACCGGATCGCATTAGCTATGGTTGAAGCTGCTGTTGAAAAGGGCGATTTAAAAGAAGGCGACACCATTATCGAACCAACAAGCGGCAACACTGGTATCGGCCTAGCGATGGTGGCAGCTGCAAAAGGCTTTAAAGCAATTCTTGTTATGCCTGATACAATGAGTTTGGAAAGACGTAATCTATTACGTGCTTATGGTGCTGAGCTTGTCTTAACACCAGGGGCGGAAGGTATGAAAGGTGCTATTGCTAAAGCGGAGCAACTGGCAAAGGAAAATGGCTATTTCATGCCACAACAATTCGATAATGAAGCAAATCCGCAAGTTCATCGTGAAACAACAGGAAAGGAAATCGCTGAACAAATGGATCAATTGGATGCCTTTGTAGCAGGAATCGGCACAGGTGGCACAATTACAGGTGCTGGTGAAGTTCTGAAAGAAAGATTCCCTGGTATTAAAGTTGTTGCTGTTGAACCAACAGATTCACCGATCTTATCAGGAGGGAAGCCGGGCCCTCATAAAATCCAAGGAATTGGCGCCGGCTTTGTCCCATCTGTTCTAAATACAAATGTTTATGATGAAGTCAAAAAGATTGATAATGAGGAAGCATTTGAGCATGCACGCCGCGCAGGTCGTGAAGAGGGCATTCTATGCGGAATTTCCGCTGGTGCAGCAATTGCGGCTGCATTAAAGGTTGCAAAAGAATTAGGCAAAGGGAAGAAAGTTCTTGCTATTTTACCTGATAACGGAGAGCGCTATTTAAGTACTGCTCTATACCAGTTTGAAGACTAAAACGAAAAAAACAGTCCTTTTTAGAATTAGGACTGTTTTTTTGTTATAAAGTTTATTACAATTATATGGAAACGTGGAAAAAAAGTAATGAGATGAGCTTAGAAAATGTTGAGTAGAGGTGAGCGTAGTGATTTTAATGATTGATAATTATGATTCATTCACGTTTAATTTAGTTCAGTTTTTGGGAGAATTGGGTCAGGAGCTTGTTGTAAAACGAAATGACGAGATTAGCACCGAGGAAATTGCGGAGATGAATCCAGACGTTTTAATGATTTCGCCGGGTCCATGTACTCCAAATGAAGCAGGAATTAGCCTGGACGCGATTCGAACATTTGCCGGAAAGATTCCAATCTTTGGGGTTTGTTTAGGACATCAAGCGATTGCGCAAGTATTCGGTGGTGACGTTGTTCGTGCAGAACACCTAATGCATGGAAAGACTTCTGAGATTTATCATGATGGAAAAACGGTTTTTGAAGATTTACCGCAGCCTTTTAGTGCAGCCAGATACCATTCTTTAATTGTAAAAAGAGAAACTCTTCCAGATTGTTTTGAAATATCAGCTTGGACAGAGGACGATGAAATCATGGCCATTCGCCATAAAGAACTGCCAATTGAGGGAGTACAATTTCATCCTGAATCCATTATTACCTCATATGGAAAAGAAATGCTTCTAAATTTTATCGAAACATATGATAAAAAAGGATCAGCAGTGTCATAAATAGATAATGCGTGGGAAAAAGTTGAAGTAGAATGTAGTGTAGACCAGATGCTTAAAGCAAATGGTCTTTCACTGTTTATATACATAGATACATGGAAAGGGTTTGAAGGGAATGACAGCAACGAAGCCTTTGTACATAACATGTGGTGATAAGAGGCTGGATATGAACAGCAAAACGTGGATCATGGGGATCCTCAATGTTACGCCTGACTCATTTTCAGATGGGGGCCGCTATAATAATCTACATGATGCTATAGAGCAAGCAGAACGGATGGTAGGTGATGGAGCCGATATTATCGATATTGGTGGTGAGTCTACGAGACCTGGTTATGTTAAAATTAGTGATGAAGAAGAAATTGGCCGGGTTGTACCTGTTATTAAGACACTTAAAGAGAGATTGGAGCAGCCACTATCGATTGATACATATAAATCAGCTGTTGCCAAACATGCAGTAGAAGCCGGTGCTGATATTATTAATGATATATGGGGAGCAAAGGCCGACCCAAAAATTGCCGAGGTAGCGGCGTATTACAATACTCCAATTATCCTAATGCATAACAGAGATAATACCAACTATCAAAACTTTTTAAAAGAGTTTATCTCAGATTTGCGGGAAAGTATTGCAATTGCCAAGCAGGCAGGTGTACCAGATGAAAACATTATTCTCGATCCGGGCTTCGGTTTTGCCAAAGACTATGAGCAAAGTTTAGAGCTTATGCGAAATCTGAACCTTTTAGTAGATATGGGTTACCCGGTATTACTAGCAACATCAAGAAAAAGATTTATCGGTACAGCTTTAGATTTACCAGTTAATGAAAGGCTTGAAGGAACAGGCGCAACGGTCTGCCTTGGTATTGAAAGGGGCTGCCATATGGTCAGAGTCCATGATGTCAAAGAGATTACGAGAATGGCAAGAATGATGGATGCAATGCTAGGTAAACCGGGAGCGGTGGTGACACATGGATAAAATTTATGTTACTAAAATGGAGTTCTATGGGTACCATGGGGTTTTACCTGAAGAAAATCGGCTTGGCCAGCGCTTTATTGTTGATCTAGCTTTGGAACTGGAATTGAAAAATGCTGGTCAAACAGATGACCTTAATGAGACTGTAAATTATGCTGATGTATATGCACTCACACAAGAAATTGTGGAAGGTGCGCCTTATAAGTTGATTGAAACAGTAGCAGAGCAATTAGCACAAGCACTATTAACGTCCTTTCCAAAGGTTGCCTTTTGCACGGTTAAAATCATAAAGCCTGATCCACCTATAAAAGGGCACTATGAATCGGTGGCAGTTGAAATTCGAAGGGGAAGAGTATGAATAATATTGCTTATATCTCGCTAGGTACAAACCAAGGAAATCGCGAGAGGTTTTTAAAGTCTGCAATAAAAATGTTGGAAAGCCACCCGCAAATAGCATTGAGTGACGTTTCGTCTATTTATGAAACAGAGCCAGTAGGCTTTACCGAACAACCGAAATTTCTTAATATGGTTGTTAAGTTGACCACTTCTTTGTCAGCCTTTGAATTGCTAGAACTAACGCAAAAAATAGAGAATGAACTTGGTAGAAAAAGGGTCATTCACTGGGGCCCACGGACGATAGACCTTGACATTTTGCTTTATAATAACGACAATATAAAGTCGGAGCAACTAAGTGTTCCACATCCACGTATGTTCGAAAGGGCTTTTGTCATCATTCCTTTGCTTGAGATTGACCATGAGCTCGTAACACTTTATAAAATTGATGTTGAATCATTGCAAAAAGATCAAGGTATATATTTTTACGCGAATGCGGGTAATGTACTGCAAGAGTAAAGAGGTGTCTGTAATGTTTAAAATAGGCGATGTTGAATTAAAAAACCAAGTGGTTTTAGCGCCAATGGCCGGCGTCTGCAATGCTGCCTTCCGTTTAACCGTGAAGGAATTTGGAGCTGGACTTGTTTGTGCAGAAATGGTAAGCGATAAAGCGATTTTATATAAAAATGAAAAAACCCTGGACATGCTTTATATTGATGAGCGTGAAAAGCCTTTAAGCCTCCAAATATTTGGCGGTGAAAAAGAAACGCTGGTTGAGGCTGCTAAATTTGTGGAGAAAAATACAACAGCTGATATTATTGATATCAATATGGGCTGCCCGGTACCGAAAATTACAAAAAACGACGCCGGTGCAAAATGGCTGCTTGATCCTAATAAGATTTATGAAATGGTAGCGGCTGTTGTTGATGCAGTTGAAAAGCCGGTTACGGTAAAGATGCGAATGGGTTGGGATGAAGACCATATTTACGCAATTGAGAATGCAAAAGCAGTTGAGCGTGCCGGAGGAAAAGCAGTCTCTTTGCATGGCCGTACGCGTGTACAAATGTACGAAGGAACTGCCAACTGGGATATTATAAAACAAGTCAAAGAGGCTGTGAATATACCGGTTATCGGTAATGGTGATGTTAAAACTCCAGAGGATGCCAAAAGAATGCTGGACATAACCGGCTGTGATGGCGTAATGGTAGGCCGAGCGGCGCTTGGTGACCCTTGGATGATTTATCGGACGGTCCATTACCTCGAAACGGGTGAGTTAATGGCTCCGCCATCTCCTGAAGAAAAAATTAAAGTATGTATGCTTCATGCTGACCGCTTAATTAAGCTTAAGGGTGAAAAAATAGGCATTATGGAAATGAGAAAGCATGCAGCTTGGTATTTGAAAGGGCTCCGGGGAAATGCTAAGGCCCGTAATGCAATAAATGAGTGTGTGACAAGAGCAGAATTAGAGTCTTTGTTGCAGGATTATATTGCATATCTTGATCAAAAATTTGATGAAGGTGTTCAGGTAGGATAAAGTAAGGCTAGAATTAATGGGGATTTGCCCGGATAAAGCAATTTGACACAACAGTGTCTCTGCCATATAATACCCATGAGATTATTTTTCTGTCCGATACTGCCAGTACCCACTGGCAGTTTTTTATATTAGCCTTTTTTATTCATGAATTGTGTTGTGAAATTTTGTAGTTTAAGGTTAATTAAGAGTCTTGTTTTGATTAACTTTTACATAAAACTAACTTTACAGAAAATGATGTGGAGATGATGATATGAGTCATGAAGAATTAAATGATCAGTTAATAGTGAGACGTGAAAAGTTAGAGCAGCTTCGTGATAAAGGAATTGACCCGTTCGGAAAGCGGTTTGAGAGAAGTGATACAACTAAAAGTTTAAAAGAACAATATGATCAGCTTACAAAAGAAGAACTTGAAGAAAAAGCGGCAGCGGCTTCTATTGCAGGACGCATTATGACAAAGCGCGGCAAAGGAAAAGCTGGATTTGCGCATATTCAAGATTTACATGGACAATTTCAAATTTACGTACGCCAAGATGCGATTGGTGAAGAGCAATATGACCTTTTTAAAAAAGCTGACCTTGGTGATATTATTGGCGTAAGCGGGGATGTAATTAGAACAAATGCAGGAGAATTATCAATTAAGGTAAAAGAATTTACGTTCCTATCAAAGGCTCTTAGACCATTACCAGATAAGTTCCATGGTTTAAAAGATATTGAACAGCGTTATCGTCAACGCTATCTTGATTTAATTACAAGCATGGAGAGTAGAGAAACGTTCGTAACTAGAAGTAAGATTTTGCAATCTATGCGCCGTTACCTAGATGACCATGGCTATCTTGAGGTTGAAACACCAATGATGCATGCGATTGCCGGTGGAGCAGCTGCGAAACCGTTTATTACACATCATAACGCATTGGATATGCAATTGTATATGCGGATTGCCATCGAATTACATTTAAAACGCCTTATTGTTGGTGGATTGGAAAAAGTCTATGAGATTGGCCGTGTCTTCCGTAATGAAGGTATATCTACCCGTCATAACCCAGAATTCACTATGATTGAACTATATGAGGCATATGCTGATTTCCAAGATATTATGAACCTTACGGAAAATCTAGTTGCCCATGTTGCCCAAGATGTTCTAGGAACAACTACTGTTCAATATGGAGATTATGAGATAAATCTTGAACCTAAGTGGACTCGTCTACATATGTTGGATGCTATTAAAGAGTACGTTGGTGTCGATTTCTGGAGGGAAATGAGCGATGAAGAAGCGCGTGCGCTTGCTAAAGAGCACAACATCGAGATAAAGGACAATATGACATATGGCCATATCGTGAATGAGTTCTTTGAACAAAGAGTTGAGGATAAATTAATTCAGCCAACCTTTATTTATGGACATCCAGTGGAAATATCACCATTAGCAAAGAAAAACGCGGAAGATGAGCGCTTCACAGACCGCTTCGAGCTATTTATTGTCGCTAGAGAACATGCCAATGCCTTTACTGAGCTTAATGATCCAATCGATCAAAAGGAAAGATTTGAAGCACAATTAAAAGAAAGAGAAGCAGGAAATGACGAAGCCCATATGATGGACGAAGATTATATTGAAGCAATGGAATACGGAATGCCTCCAACAGGTGGGTTAGGAATTGGTATCGACCGTTTGGTTATGTTATTAACAAATTCACCTTCAATTAGAGATGTGTTGCTATTCCCGTTAATGCGCCATAGAGATTAATAATAGATTAATGATGTATGTGGACTGCCATAATGTGTCGATTTAAAATTGCGATACGTTAAAGGTGGTCCTTATTTAATAGTTTGAGAAAAAGTACTTGACCATTGTTTCTAAAGCTGGTATATTATTAAACGTTGTCACAAAAAAGCTTTTCGATAAGTTTAAAAAAAGTTGACAATGAAAAGTGGAATTGATATATTATGAAAGTCGCTATTAAAAATAGTGTCGAAAAAAGAATAAAAATGCTGTTGACTTCTGTGAAAAGATGCGATATAATAAAAAATGTCGCTAAAAGTTAACGACAAGAAAAATGATCTTTGAAAACTAAACAAAATGTCAAGCGTGCAAATAAAGTTGAACCTTTGAGTTTAACACAAGTCAGTTTAATTTTGAGCAATCAAACACTTTTTGGAGAGTTTGATCCTGGCTCAGGACGAACGCTGGCGGCGTGCCTAATACATGCAAGTCGAGCGGATGACAAGGAGCTTGCTCCTTTGATTCAGCGGCGGACGGGTGAGTAACACGTGGGCAACCTGCCTGTAAGACTGGGATAACTTCGGGAAACCGGAGCTAATACCGGATAACTCATGAGACCACATGGTCTTATGATAAAAGATGGTTTCGGCTATCACTTACAGATGGGCCCGCGGCGCATTAGCTAGTTGGTGAGGTAACGGCTCACCAAGGCGACGATGCGTAGCCGACCTGAGAGGGTAATCGGCCACACTGGGACTGAGACACGGCCCAGACTCCTACGGGAGGCAGCAGTAGGGAATCTTCCGCAATGGACGAAAGTCTGACGGAGCAACGCCGCGTGAGCGATGAAGGCCTTCGGGTCGTAAAGCTCTGTTGTTAGGGAAGAACAAGTATCAGTTAACTGCTGGTACCTTGACGGTACCTAACGAGAAAGCCACGGCTAACTACGTGCCAGCAGCCGCGGTAATACGTAGGTGGCAAGCGTTGTCCGGATTTATTGGGCGTAAAGCGCGCGCAGGCGGTTCTTTAAGTCTGATGTGAAAGCCCCCGGCTCAACCGGGGAGGGTCATTGGAAACTGGGGAACTTGAGTGCAGAAGAGAAGAGCGGAATTCCACGTGTAGCGGTGAAATGCGTAGAGATGTGGAGGAACACCAGTGGCGAAGGCGGCTCTTTGGTCTGTAACTGACGCTGAGGCGCGAAAGCGTGGGGAGCAAACAGGATTAGATACCCTGGTAGTCCACGCCGTAAACGATGAGTGCTAAGTGTTGGAGGGTTTCCGCCCTTCAGTGCTGCAGCTAACGCATTAAGCACTCCGCCTGGGGAGTACGGTCGCAAGACTGAAACTCAAAGGAATTGACGGGGGCCCGCACAAGCGGTGGAGCATGTGGTTTAATTCGAAGCAACGCGAAGAACCTTACCAGGTCTTGACATCCTCTGACAATCCTAGAGATAGGACTTTCCCTTCGGGGACAGAGTGACAGGTGGTGCATGGTTGTCGTCAGCTCGTGTCGTGAGATGTTGGGTTAAGTCCCGCAACGAGCGCAACCCTTGTCCTTAGTTGCCAGCATTCAGTTGGGCACTCTAGGGAGACTGCCGGTGACAAACCGGAGGAAGGTGGGGATGACGTCAAATCATCATGCCCCTTATGACCTGGGCTACACACGTGCTACAATGGATGGTACAAAGGGAAGCAAGACCGCGAGGTGGAGCCAATCCCATAAAGCCATTCTCAGTTCGGATTGTAGGCTGCAACTCGCCTACATGAAGCCGGAATCGCTAGTAATCGCGGATCAGCATGCCGCGGTGAATACGTTCCCGGGCCTTGTACACACCGCCCGTCACACCACGAGAGTTTGTAACACCCGAAGTCGGTGGGGTAACCTTTTGGAGCCAGCCGCCTAAGGTGGGACAGATGATTGGGGTGAAGTCGTAACAAGGTAGCCGTATCGGAAGGTGCGGCTGGATCACCTCCTTTCTAAGGATAATAAGGTACGCTTCGACATTTTGTTTAGTTTTGAGAGAGCATTTCTCTTGATTATGGGCCTGTAGCTCAGCTGGTTAGAGCGCACGCCTGATAAGCGTGAGGTCGATGGTTCGAGTCCATTCAGGCCCACCATAATCATTATTTTGGGGGCTTAGCTCAGCTGGGAGAGCGCCTGCTTTGCACGCAGGAGGTCAGCGGTTCGATCCCGCTAGTCTCCACCATTTTTGTGTTCCTTGAAAACTAGATAATCGTAAACATTCATATTTACTGTAAGAAAGTTCTTATTACAATCATGATGATTCAATCAATCATCTTAGGTTAA
Source organism: Schinkia acidoalkalinis (assembly GCF_054301215.1). Next base: position 2,079,583 of record NZ_CP182573.1, on the reverse strand, counting down.
GTTAGTAAGGGCGCACGGTGAATGCCTTGGCACTAGGAGCCGATGAAGGACGGGACTAACACCGATATGCTTCGGGGAGCTGTAAGTAAGCTTTGATCCGGAGATTTCCGAATGGGGAAACCCACTGTTCGTAATGGGACAGTATCTTTACCTGAATACATAGGGTATTGAAGGCAGACCCGGGGAACTGAAACATCTAAGTACCCGGAGGAAGAGAAAGCAAATGCGATTTCCTTAGTAGCGGCGAGCGAAACGGAAACAGCCCAAACCAAGAGGCTTGCCTCTTGGGGTTGTAGGACACTCTATACGGAGTTATAAAGGAATGAAGTAGGTGAAGTGGTCTGGAAAGGCCAGCCGAAGAAGGTAACAGCCCTGTAGCTGAAACTTCGTTCCCTCTTGAGTGGATCCTGAGTACGGCGGGACACGTGAAATCCCGTCGGAAGCTGGGAGGACCATCTCCCAAGGCTAAATACTCCCTAGTGACCGATAGTGAACCAGTACCGTGAGGGAAAGGTGAAAAGCACCCCGGAAGGGGAGTGAAAGAGATCCTGAAACCGTGTGCCTACAAGTAGTTGGAGCCCATTCATGGGTGACAGCGTGCCTTTTGTAGAATGAACCGGCGAGTTACGATCCCGTGCAAGGTTAAGTCGAAGAGACGGAGCCGCAGCGAAAGCGAGTCTGAATAGGGCGTCAAGAGTACGTGGTCGTAGACCCGAAACCAGGTGATCTACCCATGTCCAGGTTGAAGTCCAGGTAACACTGGATGGAGGACCGAACCCACGCACGTTGAAAAGTGCGGGGATGAGGTGTGGGTAGCGGAGAAATTCCAATCGAACTTGGAGATAGCTGGTTCTCCCCGAAATAGCTTTAGGGCTAGCCTTAAGGTAAGAGTCTTGGAGGTAGAGCACTGATTGGACTAGGGGCCCCCATCGGGTTACCGAATTCAGTCAAACTCCGAATGCCAAAGACTTATCCTTAGGAGTCAGACTACGAGTGATAAGGTCCGTGGTCAAAAGGGAAACAGCCCAGATCACCAGCTAAGGTCCCAAAGTGTACGTTAAGTGGCAAAGGATGTGGAGTTGCCCAGACAACCAGGATGTTGGCTTAGAAGCAGCCACCATTTAAAGAGTGCGTAATAGCTCACTGGTCGAGTGACTCTGCGCCGAAAATGTAACGGGGCTAAACGTACCACCGAAGCTGTGGATTGACACTTACGTGTCAGTGGTAGGGGAGCGTTCTAAGGGCTTTGAAGCTAGACCGAAAGGACTGGTGGAGCGCTTAGAAGTGAGAATGCCGGTGTGAGTAGCGAAAAGACAGGTGAGAATCCTGTCCATCGAAAGCCTAAGGTTTCCTGAGGAAGGCTCGTCCGCTCAGGGTTAGTCGGGACCTAAGCCGAGGCCGAAAGGCGTAGGCGATGGCCAACAGGTTGATATTCCTGTACCACCTCTTTACCGTTTGAGCAATGGAGGGACGCAGTAGGATAGGGTAAGCGCGCCGTTGGTTGTGCGCGTCCAAGCAGTTAGGCTAATGAGTAGGCAAATCCGCTCATTGTAAAGGCTGAGCTGTGATGGCGAGGGAAAATAGTACCGAAGTTCCTGATTCCACACTGCCAAGAAAAGCTTCTAGCGAGGTAGAAGGTGCCCGTACCGCAAACCGACACAGGTAGGCGAGGAGAGAATCCTAAGATGCGCGAGAGAACTCTCGTTAAGGAACTCGGCAAAATGACCCCGTAACTTCGGGAGAAGGGGTGCTCTGGTAGCGTGCAAGCGCGAGAGAGCCGCAGTGAATAGGCCCAAGCGACTGTTTAGCAAAAACACAGGTCTCTGCGAAGCCGTAAGGCGAAGTATAGGGGCTGACACCTGCCCGGTGCTGGAAGGTTAAGAGGAGGGGTTATCCTTTACGGAGAAGCTCTGAATCGAAGCCCCAGTAAACGGCGGCCGTAACTATAACGGTCCTAAGGTAGCGAAATTCCTTGTCAGGTAAGTTCTGACCCGCACGAAAGGTGTAACGACTTGGGCACTGTCTCAACGAGAGACTCGGTGAAATCATAGTACCTGTGAAGATGCAGGTTACCCGCGACAGGACGGAAAGACCCCATGGAGCTTTACTGCAGCCTGATATTGAATTTTGGTACAGCTTGTACAGGATAGGTAGGAGCCTGAGAAGCCGGAGCGCCAGCTTCGGTGGAGGCATCGGTGGGATACTACCCTGGCTGTATTGAAATTCTAACCCACGCCCCTGATCGGGGCGGGAGACAGTGTCAGGTGGGCAGTTTGACTGGGGCGGTCGCCTCCCAAAGAGTAACGGAGGCGCCCAAAGGTTCCCTCAGAATGGTTGGAAATCATTCGCAGAGTGTAAAGGCACAAGGGAGCTTGACTGCGAGACCTACAAGTCGAGCAGGGACGAAAGTCGGGCTTAGTGATCCGGTGGTTCCGCATGGAAGGGCCATCGCTCAACGGATAAAAGCTACCCTGGGGATAACAGGCTTATCTCCCCCAAGAGTCCACATCGACGGGGAGGTTTGGCACCTCGATGTCGGCTCATCGCATCCTGGGGCTGTAGTCGGTCCCAAGGGTTGGGCTGTTCGCCCATTAAAGCGGTACGCGAGCTGGGTTCAGAACGTCGTGAGACAGTTCGGTCCCTATCCGTCGTGGGCGCAGGAAATTTGAGAGGAGCTGTCCTTAGTACGAGAGGACCGGGATGGACGCACCGCTGGTGTACCAGTTGTCTTGCCAAAGGCATCGCTGGGTAGCTATGTGCGGACGGGATAAGTGCTGAAAGCATCTAAGCATGAAGCCCCCCTCGAGATGAGATTTCCCATTCGTAAGAAGTAAGATCCCTCAGAGACGATGAGGTAGATAGGTCTGAGGTGGAAGCGTAGCGATACGTGGAGCTGACAGATACTAATCGATCGAGGACTTAACCAAATAAGTGAATATGAATGTAGATTATCTAGTTTTGAGGGAACAACCTCAAAAAAGCGTAAAAAAATGCTTGCAAAGACAAACTGAAAGCAGTATAATTCTTTTTGTCCTAATAATAAATTGTTTGGTGACGATAGCGAAGAGGTCACACCCGTTCCCATTCCGAACACGGAAGTTAAGCTCTTCAGCGCCGATGGTAGTTGGGGGCTGTCCCCCTGTGAGAGTAGGACGTTGCCAAGCTATTTTACGGAGGATTAGCTCAGCTGGGAGAGCACCTGCCTTACAAGCAGGGGGTCGGCGGTTCGATCCCGTCATCCTCCACCATAATAATATTATGCCGGCTTAGCTCAATTGGTAGAGCAACTGACTTGTAATCAGTAGGTTGAGGGTTCAAGTCCTTTAGCCGGCACCACTTTTATTTAAAATGGCGGGAAATAGTTTTTTTATTGAAAACAGATAACATCTGGGCCATTAGCTCAGTTGGTAGAGCATCTGACTCTTAATCAGAGGGTCGTAGGTTCGAACCCTACATGGCCCACCATTAAATAATCTTGTTTGGCTAAATATGAGTTATTAGCTCAGTCGGTAGAGCATCTGACTTTTAATCAGAGGGTCGCAGGTTCGAATCCTGCATAACTCACCATTATATGCGGGTGTGGCGGAATTGGCAGACGCACCAGACTTAGGATCTGGCGCCTTTGGCGTGGGGGTTCGACTCCCTTCACCCGCACCAGTTAAATATTGCGGAAGTAGTTCAGTGGTAGAACACCACCTTGCCAAGGTGGGGGTCGCGGGTTCGAATCCCGTCTTCCGCTCCAAAGTTGCCGGGGTGGCGGAACTGGCAGACGCACAGGACTTAAAATCCTGCGGTAGGTGACTACCGTACCGGTTCGATTCCGGTCCTCGGCACCATTTGAATAATAAAGTTATATTAATGCGCCCGTAGCTCAATTGGATAGAGCGTCTGACTACGGATCAGAAGGTTGTGGGTTCGACTCCTGCCGGGCGCGCCATGAAATATAACATAATCGGGAAGTAGCTCAGCTTGGTAGAGCACTTGGTTTGGGACCAAGGGGTCGCAGGTTCGAATCCTGTCTTCCCGACCATATACACAAAATATTCTTTATTTATGGGGGCTTAGCTCAGCTGGGAGAGCGCCTGCTTTGCACGCAGGAGGTCAGCGGTTCGATCCCGCTAGTCTCCACCATATTAAACTTAAAATTAGAAATGATCTTTGAAAACTAAACAAAATGTCAAGCGTGCAAATAAAGTTGAACCTTTGAGTTCAACACAAGTCAGTTTAATTTTGAGCAATCAAACACTTTTTGGAGAGTTTGATCCTGGCTCAGGACGAACGCTGGCGGCGTGCCTAATACATGCAAGTCGAGCGGATGACGAGGAGCTTGCTCCTCTGATTCAGCGGCGGACGGGTGAGTAACACGTGGGCAACCTGCCTGTAAGACTGGGATAACTTCGGGAAACCGGAGCTAATACCGGATAACTCATGAGACCACATGGTCTTATGATAAAAGATGGTTTCGGCTATCACTTACAGATGGGCCCGCGGCGCATTAGCTAGTTGGTGAGGTAACGGCTCACCAAGGCGACGATGCGTAGCCGACCTGAGAGGGTGATCGGCCACACTGGGACTGAGACACGGCCCAGACTCCTACGGGAGGCAGCAGTAGGGAATCTTCCGCAATGGACGAAAGTCTGACGGAGCAACGCCGCGTGAGCGATGAAGGCCTTCGGGTCGTAAAGCTCTGTTGTTAGGGAAGAACAAGTATCAGTTAACTGCTGGTACCTTGACGGTACCTAACGAGAAAGCCACGGCTAACTACGTGCCAGCAGCCGCGGTAATACGTAGGTGGCAAGCGTTGTCCGGATTTATTGGGCGTAAAGCGCGCGCAGGCGGTTCTTTAAGTCTGATGTGAAAGCCCCCGGCTCAACCGGGGAGGGTCATTGGAAACTGGGGAACTTGAGTGCAGAAGAGAAGAGCGGAATTCCACGTGTAGCGGTGAAATGCGTAGAGATGTGGAGGAACACCAGTGGCGAAGGCGGCTCTTTGGTCTGTAACTGACGCTGAGGCGCGAAAGCGTGGGGAGCAAACAGGATTAGATACCCTGGTAGTCCACGCCGTAAACGATGAGTGCTAAGTGTTGGAGGGTTTCCGCCCTTCAGTGCTGCAGCTAACGCATTAAGCACTCCGCCTGGGGAGTACGGTCGCAAGACTGAAACTCAAAGGAATTGACGGGGGCCCGCACAAGCGGTGGAGCATGTGGTTTAATTCGAAGCAACGCGAAGAACCTTACCAGGTCTTGACATCCTCTGACAATCCTAGAGATAGGACTTTCCCTTCGGGGACAGAGTGACAGGTGGTGCATGGTTGTCGTCAGCTCGTGTCGTGAGATGTTGGGTTAAGTCCCGCAACGAGCGCAACCCTTGTCCTTAGTTGCCAGCATTCAGTTGGGCACTCTAGGGAGACTGCCGGTGACAAACCGGAGGAAGGTGGGGATGACGTCAAATCATCATGCCCCTTATGACCTGGGCTACACACGTGCTACAATGGATGGTACAAAGGGAAGCAAGACCGCGAGGTGGAGCCAATCCCATAAAGCCATTCTCAGTTCGGATTGTAGGCTGCAACTCGCCTACATGAAGCCGGAATCGCTAGTAATCGCGGATCAGCATGCCGCGGTGAATACGTTCCCGGGCCTTGTACACACCGCCCGTCACACCACGAGAGTTTGTAACACCCGAAGTCGGTGGGGTAACCTTTTGGAGCCAGCCGCCTAAGGTGGGACAGATGATTGGGGTGAAGTCGTAACAAGGTAGCCGTATCGGAAGGTGCGGCTGGATCACCTCCTTTCTAAGGATAATAAGGTACGCTTCGACATTTTGTTTAGTTTTGAGAGAGCATTTCTCTTGATTATGGGCCTGTAGCTCAGCTGGTTAGAGCGCACGCCTGATAAGCGTGAGGTCGATGGTTCGAGTCCATTCAGGCCCACCATAATCATTATTTTGGGGGCTTAGCTCAGCTGGGAGAGCGCCTGCTTTGCACGCAGGAGGTCAGCGGTTCGATCCCGCTAGTCTCCACCATTTTTGTGTTCCTTGAAAACTAGATAATCGTAAACATTCATATTTACTGTAAGAAAGTTCTTATTACAATCATGATGATTCAATCAATCATCTTAGGTTAAGTTAGTAAGGGCGCACGGTGAATGCCTTGGCACTAGGAGCCGATGAAGGACGGGACTAACACCGATATGCTTCGGGGAGCTGTAAGTAAGCTTTGATCCGGAGATTTCCGAATGGGGAAACCCACTGTTCGTAATGGGACAGTATCTTTACCTGAATACATAGGGTATTGAAGGCAGACCCGGGAACTGAAACATCTAAGTACCCGGAGGAAGAGAAAGCAAATGCGATTTCCTTAGTAGCGGCGAGCGAAACGGAAACAGCCCAAACCAAGAGGCTTGCCTCTTGGGGTTGTAGGACACTCTATACGGAGTTATAAAGGAATGAAGTAGGTGAAGTGGTCTGGAAAGGCCAGCCGAAGAAGGTAACAGCCCTGTAGCTGAAACTTCGTTCCCTCTTGAGTGGATCCTGAGTACGGCGGGACACGTGAAATCCCGTCGGAAGCTGGGAGGACCATCTCCCAAGGCTAAATACTCCCTAGTGACCGATAGTGAACCAGTACCGTGAGGGAAAGGTGAAAAGCACCCCGGAAGGGGAGTGAAAGAGATCCTGAAACCGTGTGCCTACAAGTAGTTGGAGCCCATTCATGGGTGACAGCGTGCCTTTTGTAGAATGAACCGGCGAGTTACGATCCCGTGCAAGGTTAAGTCGAAGAGACGGAGCCGCAGCGAAAGCGAGTCTGAATAGGGCGTCAAGAGTACGTGGTCGTAGACCCGAAACCAGGTGATCTACCCATGTCCAGGTTGAAGTCCAGGTAACACTGGATGGAGGACCGAACCCACGCACGTTGAAAAGTGCGGGGATGAGGTGTGGGTAGCGGAGAAATTCCAATCGAACTTGGAGATAGCTGGTTCTCCCCGAAATAGCTTTAGGGCTAGCCTTAAGGTAAGAGTCTTGGAGGTAGAGCACTGATTGGACTAGGGGCCCCCATCGGGTTACCGAATTCAGTCAAACTCCGAATGCCAAAGACTTATCCTTAGGAGTCAGACTACGAGTGATAAGGTCCGTGGTCAAAAGGGAAACAGCCCAGATCACCAGCTAAGGTCCCAAAGTGTACGTTAAGTGGCAAAGGATGTGGAGTTGCCCAGACAACCAGGATGTTGGCTTAGAAGCAGCCACCATTTAAAGAGTGCGTAATAGCTCACTGGTCGAGTGACTCTGCGCCGAAAATGTAACGGGGCTAAACGTACCACCGAAGCTGTGGATTGACACTTACGTGTCAGTGGTAGGGGAGCGTTCTAAGGGCTTTGAAGCTAGACCGAAAGGACTGGTGGAGCGCTTAGAAGTGAGAATGCCGGTGTGAGTAGCGAAAAGACAGGTGAGAATCCTGTCCATCGAAAGCCTAAGGTTTCCTGAGGAAGGCTCGTCCGCTCAGGGTTAGTCGGGACCTAAGCCGAGGCCGAAAGGCGTAGGCGATGGCCAACAGGTTGATATTCCTGTACCACCTCTTTACCGTTTGAGCAATGGAGGGACGCAGTAGGATAGGGTAAGCGCGCCGTTGGTTGTGCGCGTCCAAGCAGTTAGGCTAATGAGTAGGCAAATCCGCTCATTGTAAAGGCTGAGCTGTGATGGCGAGGGAAAATAGTACCGAAGTTCCTGATTCCACACTGCCAAGAAAAGCTTCTAGCGAGGTAGAAGGTGCCCGTACCGCAAACCGACACAGGTAGGCGAGGAGAGAATCCTAAGATGCGCGAGAGAACTCTCGTTAAGGAACTCGGCAAAATGACCCCGTAACTTCGGGAGAAGGGGTGCTCTGGTAGCGTGCAAGCGCGAGAGAGCCGCAGTGAATAGGCCCAAGCGACTGTTTAGCAAAAACACAGGTCTCTGCGAAGCCGTAAGGCGAAGTATAGGGGCTGACACCTGCCCGGTGCTGGAAGGTTAAGAGGAGGGGTTATCCTTTACGGAGAAGCTCTGAATCGAAGCCCCAGTAAACGGCGGCCGTAACTATAACGGTCCTAAGGTAGCGAAATTCCTTGTCAGGTAAGTTCTGACCCGCACGAAAGGTGTAACGACTTGGGCACTGTCTCAACGAGAGACTCGGTGAAATCATAGTACCTGTGAAGATGCAGGTTACCCGCGACAGGACGGAAAGACCCCATGGAGCTTTACTGCAGCCTGATATTGAATTTTGGTACAGCTTGTACAGGATAGGTAGGAGCCTGAGAAGCCGGAGCGCCAGCTTCGGTGGAGGCATCGGTGGGATACTACCCTGGCTGTATTGAAATTCTAACCCACGCCCCTGATCGGGGCGGGAGACAGTGTCAGGTGGGCAGTTTGACTGGGGCGGTCGCCTCCCAAAGAGTAACGGAGGCGCCCAAAGGTTCCCTCAGAATGGTTGGAAATCATTCGCAGAGTGTAAAGGCACAAGGGAGCTTGACTGCGAGACCTACAAGTCGAGCAGGGACGAAAGTCGGGCTTAGTGATCCGGTGGTTCCGCATGGAAGGGCCATCGCTCAACGGATAAAAGCTACCCTGGGGATAACAGGCTTATCTCCCCCAAGAGTCCACATCGACGGGGAGGTTTGGCACCTCGATGTCGGCTCATCGCATCCTGGGGCTGTAGTCGGTCCCAAGGGTTGGGCTGTTCGCCCATTAAAGCGGTACGCGAGCTGGGTTCAGAACGTCGTGAGACAGTTCGGTCCCTATCCGTCGTGGGCGCAGGAAATTTGAGAGGAGCTGTCCTTAGTACGAGAGGACCGGGATGGACGCACCGCTGGTGTACCAGTTGTCTTGCCAAAGGCATCGCTGGGTAGCTATGTGCGGACGGGATAAGTGCTGAAAGCATCTAAGCATGAAGCCCCCCTCGAGATGAGATTTCCCATTCGTAAGAAGTAAGATCCCTCAGAGACGATGAGGTAGATAGGTCTGAGGTGGAAGCGTAGCGATACGTGGAGCTGACAGATACTAATCGATCGAGGACTTAACCAAATAGAAAAGCGGAAGCGACCGTTTAGCGCACGACAAAACTGGAGCGCATCGACTGAGATAAAGGAAACACGACGAACGAAAGTGAGTCGATGTTGACTTATCGTAGGGAGATGAGCGAAGTTTACTAGTCGCTGGGAGCTGGAGCTGGACAATGTAGTGTAAATATGAATACAGATTATCTAGTTTTGAAGGAACAACCTTCATTTAAATATATGTTTGGTGACGATAGCGAAGAGGTCACACCCGTTCCCATTCCGAACACGGAAGTTAAGCTCTTCAGCGCCGATGGTAGTTGGGGGCTGTCCCCCTGTGAGAGTAGGACGTTGCCAAGCAAACAAAAAAGAGTAGCGAATGTGCTACTCTTTTTTGTGTTGTATTTGGTAATTAAATAAAATAAAAATTGAAGAAATCTGCATTATTAACCAACCCCAATAATAAAATAAAAAATACAAGCCCTGTGCTTGCTTACCAATACATAATAAAATTGCGTAAAGAACAAACACCCAAAGCCCATATCAGCTTAAAACTATTTGCATAAATATAGTTAATAATACTAACAAGGATAATACCTACTATATTTCGAATTATATAAGTAGACATGTAAATAGGGGGGCTTTTAATGGAACAAATATTAGGGGATGACTTTTGGGTAATGACCTTTAGAATATTTTTGGCTGCACTCTTAAGTGGAGTAATTGGTCTTGAGCGTGAGATAAAAAAACATCCAGCAGGCTTTCGCACCCATCTATTAGTTGGCGTTGGTTCTTGTTTAATGATGCTCCTATCTTTGTATGGGTTTAAGGATTATATTGATACTCACCAAAATATCAGGTTTGATCCAGCGCGAATACCTTCTTATGTTATTAGCGGGATTGGCTTTCTAGGTACAGGAACAATCTTGGTAAAGGGTGCTACTGTTCGCGGATTGACTACTGCAGCGTCGATATGGATTGTGGCGGGCATTGGTTTGATTGTCGGGGTTGGTATGATAGCACCGGCCTTATTGACGACGATTGTTGTTTTATTAAGCTTAATTACCTTGAATAAGTTTGAAAAAAAAATTTTTTCAACTAATACTTTTCAATTAATCAATATTGTAATGGACAAGGAATGCAATAGGTTACATGAGGTCCTAAAGGTATTAGAGGAGAATAATGTAACGTTCCAAAACGTGTCTATAAAAACAATGAAAGAAAAAAAAGGGGAAGGTGAGCGGGAACGGAAAAAGGTAACAATCGAAATTAATATTGCAGATGACCCATCAATCCTTGCTGAACTTCAGGATAAGATTTCTACACTGAAGTATGTCCACCAAATATTTTAAATATCACTGGAGCAGTTTGTGTACCTGAAATATTGGGAATGCTACTATTGACTTGAAGCAGACTAATTAGTTGAAAAACAGTACAGAAAACTTATATAATATATACATGGTCAAAGAAAGTCAAAGTCAGGAGAAAGGGGAGGGATTGATGCGAAATATTTCTGATATTATTGAACAATATTTGAAAAAGGTCTTAAACGTCAGCGAAGAAAGTGTTGTGGAAATTAAAAGAAATGAAATAGCTGAAAAATTCCAATGTGTCCCCTCACAAATTAATTATGTTATTAATACTCGCTTCACAATTGAGAAAGGATATATTGTGGAAAGTAAAAGGGGCGGCGGCGGTTATATTCGCATTATAAAAGTTGAATCAGATGATCATGCCGAATTAGTTGACCAAATGTTAGAATTAATCCCGAATCGTATTTCACAATCCACAGCTGAAGTTCTAGTTGAAAGGTTGCTTGAAGAACAAGCAGTTTCTGGACGGGAAGCGAAATTACTATTAAGTGCCATTGATCGAAGTGTCCTTTTGATAGACTTACCCGCACGAGACGAGCTTCGTTCAAAAATACTTAAATCGATGCTTTTTACTTTGAAATTTAAATAATTTACAAAAGAGGGAGAGGTGTTATTATGGAATGCCAAGAATGTCACCAAAACCCTGCTTCACTCCATTTTACTAAGATTGTGAATGGTCAAAAGACGGAAACACACCTATGTGAGCAATGTGCAAGGGAAAAGGGTGAAATTATGTCAGGTGGAGGAGGTTTTTCAATCAGCAATCTCCTATCCGGTTTATTAAATTTAGACTATCCTATTGCTGCAAGTCATAATACCAATCCATTTATAAATATAGATACTGTCCAATGTAAGCAATGTGGCATGACCTTTCAGCAGTTTTCTAAAATGGGTAGATTTGGGTGTTCGAATTGTTATGAAACATTTAGCTCCAAAATAGATCCAATCCTAAGAAGAGTTCATAGTGGAAATACAACACATGTTGGTAAAATTCCAAAACGAATTGGCGGAAACCTTCATCTATCGAAAGAAATTTCCGCTTTGAAAGAACAACTGCAAGCATCCATCCAACATGAAGAATTTGAAAAAGCAGCTGAATTAAGAGATAAAATCCGCTCCTTAGAGCTGCTCTTACATGAGCATAGAGAGGGGGAGCATTAATTCATGTCATTACAACGCTTTATCAATCAAGCTTTGAGCCCGTGGATGAGTGTAGAAGGCCCGGATAGCGATATTGTCCTCAGCAGTAGAATCCGTTTAGCAAGAAATCTGAGAGATATTGTTTTTCCAACCTTAGCCTCCGCTGAGGACCTTGAGCGGGTCATTGAATTGCTTACTAACTCGATTGTTAATCACAGCTTTGATACTATCGGTAATTTTGAACTAATCAAAATGGATAATCTGGAGTTTATTGATAAGCATGTATTAGTGGAAAAACATTTAATAAGCCCCCTCCTTGCGGAAAACTCAGAACATGGTGCCGTAATCCTTTCGGAAAATGAAGAGGTCAGCATCATGGTAAACGAAGAGGATCATGTACGGATTCAATGCTTATTTCCGGGGCTACAGTTATCACAAGCGCTTCAAGTTGCAAATAATATAGATGATTGGATTGAGGAAAGCATCGATTTTGCATTTGAGGAAAAGCGGGGGTATTTAACTAGCTGTCCAACAAATGTAGGTACGGGTTTAAGAGCCTCTGTTATGCTGCACTTACCTGCACTTATTTTGACGAATCAAATGAATAAAATAATCCCGGCAATAAACCAACTAGGATTAGTAGTTAGAGGGATTTATGGAGAAGGCAGCCAGGCTCAGGGAAACATATTCCAAATCTCGAATCAGATTACCTTAGGAATGTCCGAGCTAGACATTGTTAAAGATTTAGAGAGTGTAGTAGCACAAGTTATTGCTCAAGAACGCACAGCAAGAGAAATGATGGTGAAAAATTCCCACATTCAGCTTGAGGATAAGGTTTGGCGTTCTTACGGCAAATTAGCACATAGCCGCATCATTTCATCAAGTGAGGCCTCCCAATGTATATCAGATGTAAGGCTTGGTATTGATTTAGGATTTATTCAAAATGTATCAAGAACTATTTTAAGTGAATTAATGATTTTAACTCAGCCAGGTTTTTTACAAAGATTTGCAGGAAAAAAACTAACTCCTGAAGAAAGAGATGTTAGGAGAGCAACCCTAATTAGAGAACGATTGAAATTAGAAAAGGATTCGATGGGAGAGTGATCTAAATGATGTTTGGAAGATTCACGGAACGAGCACAAAAGGTATTAGCACTAGCGCAAGAAGAAGCAGTTCGTTTAGGCCATAGCAATATTGGAACAGAACATATTTTGTTAGGCCTTATTCGGGAAGGGGAAGGAATTGCAGCAAAAGCTCTTATCGCCCTAAACCTAGGTCCTGAGAAGATTCAAGAAGAAGTGGAAGCTCTGATCGGCAGAGGAGATGAGGTTAGCCAAACCATCCACTATACGCCAAGAGCGAAAAAAGTAATTGAATTGTCCATGGATGAAGCTAGGAAACTTGGTCACTCCTATGTTGGTACTGAGCATATTTTGCTTGGATTAATTCGTGAGGGTGAAGGTGTTGCCGCACGTGTATTAAATAACCTAGGGGTGAGCTTAAATAAAGCTCGTCAGCAAGTTTTACAACTTCTAGGGTCCAATGAATCTACATCAAGCAGTCACTCTGGTGGAGCGGTTGCAAATGCAAATACGCCTACATTGGATAGTTTGGCCCGCGATTTAACGCAAATTGCCCGTGAAGGCAGTCTGGACCCTGTAATTGGGCGTGGTCAGGAAATTCAACGTGTGATTGAGGTATTAAGCCGCCGTACGAAAAATAATCCTGTTCTAATTGGTGAGCCTGGTGTTGGTAAAACAGCCATTGCTGAAGGTCTTGCTCAACAAATTGTACAGAATGAAGTGCCAGAGATTCTTCGTAATAAGCGGGTCATGACATTGGATATGGGAACTGTTGTAGCTGGTACAAAGTACCGCGGTGAATTTGAAGACCGCCTCAAGAAGGTAATGGATGAAATTCGCCAAGCAGGGAACATCATTCTCTTTATCGATGAATTGCATACATTAATTGGTGCTGGTGGGGCAGAAGGTGCAATCGATGCCTCTAATATCCTGAAGCCATCACTTGCACGCGGTGAATTGCAATGTATCGGAGCGACAACACTTGACGAATATCGTAAATATATTGAAAAAGATGCGGCCCTTGAACGCCGTTTTCAGCCAATTAAGGTTGGTGAGCCGACACAGGAGGAAGCTATTCAAATTTTACACGGGTTACGTGACCGTTATGAAGCGCATCACCGTGTAACGATTACAGATGAAGCAATTGAAGAAGCAGTTAAATTATCAGACCGCTATATATCAGATCGTTTCCTTCCTGATAAAGCAATTGACCTGATTGATGAAGCAGCTGCAAAAGTTCGCCTTCGTTCTTACACTGCTCCACCTAATTTAAAGGAGCTTGAGCAAAAGTTAGAGGAAATTCGTAAAGAAAAAGATGCAGCCGTACAAAGTCAAGAGTTTGAAAAGGCGGCTTCATTACGTGATACAGAACAGCGTCTACGTGAAGATGTTGAAAAAACGAAAAAAGAATGGAAAGAAAAGCAAGGAAAAGAAAATTCAGAGGTTACGACAGAAGATATTGCTTTGGTAGTATCTGCTTGGACGGGTGTTCCTGTTTCTAAATTAGCGCAGGCTGAAACAGAACGATTATTGAATATGGAAAGCATTCTCCATTCTCGAGTAATCGGTCAAGAGGAAGCAGTAAAGGCAATTTCCAAAGCAATTCGTAGAGCGCGTGCAGGTTTGAAGGACCCTAAGCGCCCAATCGGCTCCTTTATTTTCCTGGGCCCTACTGGAGTAGGTAAAACAGAATTAGCGCGTGCCCTTGCAGAAGCTATGTTTGGTGATGAAGACGCACTCATCCGCATTGATATGTCAGAGTATATGGAGAAGCATACGACATCTCGATTAGTGGGTTCACCTCCAGGTTATGTTGGCCATGAAGAAGGCGGCCAATTAACAGAAAAGGTTCGTCGTAAGCCATATTCTGTTATTTTATTAGATGAAATCGAAAAGGCCCATCCAGAAGTATTTAATATTCTTCTTCAAGTTTTAGAGGATGGCCGTTTAACAGATTCTAAGGGACGTACAGTTGACTTCCGCAACACGATCGTAATTATGACTTCAAATGTCGGTGCTAGTGAATTGAAGCGTAATAAGTATGTCGGCTTTAATGTACAAGAAGGTCAAGAATACAAGGATATGAAATCGAAAGTAATGGATGCCTTGAAAAAAGCATTCCGTCCTGAATTCTTAAACCGAATCGATGAAATCATCGTCTTCCACTCATTAGAGAAACAGCATATTAATGAGATTGTTACATTAATGGCCAATGAATTAACAAAACGGTTAAAAGAACAAGATATCAACTTTGAAATTACAGAGGCAGCTAAAGAGAAAATTGCCAATGAAGGATTTGATCCGGAATATGGTGCACGTCCATTAAGACGGGCATTGCAAAAACAGGTTGAGGACCGTTTATCTGAAGAACTATTAAAAGGAACAGTACAAAAGGGTCAAAAAGTCATCATCGATGTAGAAGGCGATGATTATGTGGTAAAAACGCTATAGGCACAAAGTGAAGGACGTAAAATGCGTCCTTCACTTTGTTTTAAGCATATTTTTATTACAATATTGAATGTGGTATCATAAATATTAACAATAAGTGGTAATTTATATAAGAGAGGAACTTTTTTATGTCGAAGAGAAAAACAAAGTTTTGCTGCCAAAGCTGTGGCTATGAAACCCCAAAGTGGATGGGGAAATGTCCTGGATGTAATGAATGGAACACAATGGTGGAGGAACTGGAGATGCCAAAAACCTCAAGACGCCAATCATTTGTTACTTCCTCTACAACAGCAGCAGGGTCAAATAAACCGCAAATTATCACATCCATTGAATCAATGAGTGAGCCAAGAATCTATACAGACTATAAGGAAATGGATAGAGTGTTAGGCGGGGGAATTGTCCCTGGGTCACTCGTTTTAATTGGTGGAGATCCCGGAATCGGAAAATCCACGCTTCTTTTACAAATCTCCTCTCAGCTTGCGAATAGCCATTACAAGGTTTTATATATTTCTGGTGAAGAATCTGTGCGCCAAACGAAACTTCGTGCCGACCGTTTACGTATAACAAGTGATAACATTTTTGTTTTATCGGAAACCGATCTAGCTTTTATTGAAAAGGCAATTGATGAGTTAAGTCCAACCTTTGTTGTCATTGATTCAATTCAGACGGTCTATCATCCCGAGGTTCAGTCTGCCCCAGGCAGTGTGTCACAGGTTAGAGAATGTACTTCCCATTTTATGAGAATTGCTAAGACAAAGGGAGTTGCCATCTTTCTTGTTGGCCATGTAACAAAGGAGGGGTCGATTGCCGGACCGAGGTTATTAGAGCATATGGTGGATGCTGTTTTGTATTTCGAAGGGGAGCGCCATCATACTTATCGGATTTTAAGAGCAGTTAAAAACAGGTTTGGTTCTACGAATGAAATGGGTATATTTGAAATGAAGGAAGAGGGGCTAAGGGAAGTTCTGAATCCGTCGGAAATATTTCTAGAGGAACGAGCAGAAGGGGCATCCGGCTCCATTGTTGTTGCTTCATTGGAGGGTACGCGAACGGTGTTGGTTGAAATTCAGGCATTAATTGCTCCTACAAGCTTTGGAAACCCACGAAGGATGGCAACAGGAATCGATCATAACCGGGTATCACTTATTATGGCTGTTTTAGAAAAAAGAGCGGGCTTCCTGTTGGGGAATTACGATGCCTATTTGAAAGTGGCCGGTGGCATTAAGCTTGATGAACCTGCCATCGATTTAGGCGTGGCTGTAAGCATTGCTTCAAGTTTTCGGGATCAGCCCTCTAATCCAACAGATGTTGTCTTCGGGGAGGTTGGATTGACGGGAGAAATTAGAAGAGTATCAAGAGTAGAGCAGCGTGTCCAAGAGGCTGCAAAGCTAGGTTTTAAGCGGGTTATTATTCCTGAAAATAATATTGGAGGCTGGACTCCCCCTAAAGGAATCGAAGTAATCGGCGTCTCTACTATTGCTCAAGCATTGTCGTACACACTTGGGTAATTGTATGCAATTTTTAGTAATCGGCCTATAAAATTGATATTTATAGTAATTTCAATATAAAATAGAAAAGGAAATAACTTTTCACCTAAGAATATGTTTTTAAAATAGAAAAGTAGTTAATAATGTTAAAGGAGGTGAAGGAATGGTTAAAAGAATTGTACAGCTGTTTTTTATTGTTGTTGGTGGAACTTTAGGGTATTTGTATTTCCCGCTATTTTTAGAGTTATTGAAACTCGGTAATAATGGGTGGTTTGCTTCTCCTTATGCATGTACCGTTTATGGAGCACTTATTTTATTTCTTTCTACTTTTTGGTTAACTGATTATATCGTTGGGTTAATACGTAAGATTGAGGAAGCTTTGGTAAAGGCGCCGGCAACTGACATCATGTTTGGAAGCCTAGGATTGATTATCGGTTTGATTGTTGCCTTTTTAATTATGATTCCTTTAAAAGGCATAAAGTTTGAAGTATTAAGCACGATCATTCCAATCTTTGTAACATTGTTTCTCGGTTATTTAGGGTTTCAAACTGGCTTTAAAAAGCGAGAAGAACTTATAAATTTATTTTCAATTTCAGCCCGGTTAGGGACAAAGGATAAAAAGAAGCCGCTATCGAATGAGGCGGAAAACGTAGAGGAATATGTGGCAGGCAAGTTAAAAATACTTGATACAAGCGTCATTATAGATGGCCGTATTGCGGATATTTGCCAAACAGGGTTTTTAGAAGGTACGATTGTAATACCGCAATTTGTTCTGGAAGAATTGCAGCATATTGCTGATTCCTCAGATGCCTTAAAGCGAAATAGAGGCCGTCGTGGTCTGGATATTCTCAATCGGATTAGAAAAGAATTAGCGATTAATGTTGAGATTTATGAAGGCGATTTTGAAGATATCCAAGAGGTTGATAGTAAGCTAGTAAAATTAGCGAAAATTACTTCTGGAATCGTTGTTACAAATGACTTTAACTTAAATAAAGTGTGCGAATTGCAAAATGTTTCAGTACTCAATATTAATGACTTGGCAAATGCGGTCAAACCAGTTGTTCTTCCTGGCGAAGAATTAAGCGTTCAGGTTATTAAAGATGGGAAAGAGCATAATCAAGGGATTGCCTATCTTGATGATGGTACGATGATTGTTGTCGAGGAGGGCCGAGATTATATCGGCAAACGTATTGATGTACTTGTAACAAGTGTATTGCAAACGTCAGCGGGTCGTATGATTTTCGCCAAACCCAAACTTTTAGAAAAAGCATTATAAGAAAAATTCTGGACTTTTACTATTAGGTGAACAAAATGGACTATTATGTAGTAATACCTGCGGCAGGCCAAGGGAAAAGAATGAGCGCGGGGATGAATAAACAATTTATTAAATTGAATAACATACCGGTGATCATTCATACTTTGAATGTATTTGAACAGGACCATGATTGTAGAGGTGTCATTCTTGCTGTTAACGAACACGAAGTAAATATTTTTATCGAACTTATTCGTGAATATCACATTAAAAAAGTGATTAAAATTGTAAATGGCGGCAAGGAAAGGCAACATAGTGTCTATAATGGATTGAAGGCTTTCGAAGATGAAGCTCTAAATACGATTGTTTTAATCCATGATGGTGCTAGACCTTTTATCAAAAAGACAACGATTCATGACCTTGTACAATGTGTTGTTCGATATGAAGGTGCAGTGGTGGCCGTTCCTGTGAAAGATACAATTAAAGCAGTTCAGAACAATATAGTACAAAAAACAGTGGAGCGTTCAAGCTTGTGGTCGGTGCAAACCCCACAAGCTTTTCGTCTTTCTGTTATTTTAGCGGCACACGAAGAGGCCGAAAAGCAGCAGTTTTTAGGCACAGATGATTCGAGTCTTGTTGAAAGAATGGGGAAAAACGTACATATTGTGATGGGTGATTATGAGAATATTAAACTGACAACACCTGAGGACTTGCTATATGGAGAGGCTATATTAGCCAAAAGAAAACCTCAATGATTTACTTCGCTTTTAAATTGCGATGAAATTATTCCCTAAGCCGATTATTGTTCCCTAAAGTGATTGGACAATTCATAGATATCATAATGCAAGTTTTTATGCGGACACGAAAAAACATCTGGGTAGTTCAGGGAAGTGAGACTATTTTCGTGTTTGTCCGCATAAAAACTTAAGATTCTAACTACCCGCTAGTTTTTTACGTTGTCCAATCAAACTCGGTCACAATAATCGACTTATGGAATATATATTTGCATGAAAAAAACCAATAGATGTAGATCATCAATAAAGGATAATACCTTATAACAACAGAGGGGGATAATGAATGATTAGAATTGGCCAAGGATTTGATGTTCATCAGTTAGTGGAGGGAAGACCGCTTATTATTGGCGGCATTACAATTCCTTATGAAAGTGGATTGCTTGGTCACTCAGATGCAGACGTACTTCTACACACCGTTAGCGATGCGGCATTAGGAGCACTCTCACTTGGGGATATTGGCAAGCATTTTCCTGATACAGATCCAGCCTTTAAAGGAGCAGACTCCGCGAAGTTAATGGAGCATGTTTGGGCTTTAGTAAAAAAAGAAGGATACAAGCTTGGAAATTTAGACTGCACTATTATTGCCCAAAAGCCAAAAATGGCACCCTATATTGAACAAATGAGGGAGCGGATTGCAAGTCTATTAGAAGCCGAGATTGGACAAGTGAATGTGAAGGCAACGACAACAGAAAAGTTAGGCTTTACTGGGCGTAGTGAAGGAATTGCAGCCCAGGCGGTCATTCTTCTTGTTAAATAAGGCTTGTATTAAAGGACAAAGGCTTGACCACTACCTTTTTATTCATTAAGATAGAGTAGAAATTTTAGGAAAAGGAAAACTGAACGGAAGGTGTCTGAATAATGGCAAAGGAAATTAGAGTTCGATATGCACCAAGTCCTACAGGACATTTACATATTGGAAATGCACGGACAGCATTGTTTAATTATTTATTTGCGAGAAACCAAAACGGTAAATTTATTATTCGCATTGAAGATACAGATGTTAAGAGAAATGTTGAAGGTGGAGAACAAAGCCAGCTGAAATATTTAACATGGCTTGGCATTGACTGGGATGAAAGTGTTGATAAGGATGGCGGCTATGGTCCATACCGTCAAACAGAGCGGTTGGACATCTATAATAAGCATACAGAGGAATTATTAGCTAAAGGTCTTGCTTATAAATGTTATTGTACGGAAGAGGAGCTTGCCGAAGAGCGGGAAGCACAAATGGCTAGAGGCGAAACGCCAGCTTATTCTAGAAAATGCTGCGGTTTAACACACGGAGAACAAGAAGCGCTTGAAAAAGAAGGACGAAAGGCGAGCATCCGCTTTAAAGTTCCAGCAGATAAGACCTATACGTTCAATGATATTGTTAAAGGTGAAGTCTCTTTTGAATCCAATGGTATTGGCGATTTTGTTATCGTCAAGAAAGATGGTATACCAACTTACAATTATGCTGTTGTTATTGATGATTATTTGATGGAAATGACCCATGTCCTTCGCGGAGATGATCATATTTCCAACACGCCGAAGCAGTTAATGATTTATGAGGCATTTGGGTGGGAAGCACCAATCTTTGGTCATATGACACTTATCGTTAATGAATCACATAAAAAGTTAAGTAAACGTGATGAATCAATCATTCAATTTATTGAGCAATATGAAGAATTGGGCTATCTACCAGAGGCATTATTTAACTTTATTGCACTATTAGGCTGGTCTCCGGGCGGAGAACAAGAGATTTATACGAAAGAAGAATTTATTAAACTCTTTGACCCTAGTCGTTTGGCAAAGTCACCTGCAGTCTTTGATACACATAAGTTGACATGGATGAATAACCAATATATTAAACAGATTGATGTCGACAGACTTGTTGGCATTTCACTGCCACATCTTATTAAAGCAGGTCGGTTGCCTCAGGAGTTAACAGCTGAGCAAAAGGCATGGGCTCGCGACTTAATCGCACTCCATCAAGAGAAAATGAGCTATGGTGCTGAGATTGTCGAACTCACTGATCTATTCTTCAAAGAAGACCTTGAATTTGATGATGAGGCGAAAGAGGTATTAAGTGGAGAAACTGTACCGGAAGTGATTAAGAGCTTTAAGGCTCAAATCGAGCAGCTTGAAAACTTTGCTGCAGAGGAAATTAAAGCAGCAATGAAGGCTGTACAAAAGGAAACAGGCCAAAAAGGGAAAAATCTATTTATGCCAATACGTGTTGCCACAACTGGCTCTGTTCATGGTCCGGATTTACCGCAAGCAATTCATCTGCTTGGCAAAGACAAGATCCTTGCACGTTTGCAATCTTTATTGTAATGATAGAAATTAAAAAGATTGGCAATTAGCAAAAAAGGTAATATAGTATAGATATATTTAAAAATAAAGTTAAATATTCTCACAACGTTGATGAGGAAAAGTAAAGATTTGTATTTGCCTAAAAGAGAGAACTACCACCGGCTGAAAGTAGTTTACGCAATCAATCTTGAAAATGCACCTCTGAGTCTTTTATTGAACGGATATTCTAGTAGATAGAAGCGGGGCCACCTGCCGTTATTAGGGGTAAGTTGGAGCAATTGACGAATGATTCATTACGATTCATGTTGCTCAAACAGAGTGGAACCGCGCGTTGGCGTCTCTGTGCATTAGCATAGGGGCGCCTTTTTATTTTACAAATAGGGGGGAAGTCAAAGTGTTTAAACTGTTACGAGAAGATGTCGAAGTTATTTTTGAGCAAGACCCTGCCGCTAGAAGCTATTTAGAGGTGATTTTAACCTATTCAGGCTTACATGCAATATGGTCCCATCGACTGGCACATGCATTTTATAAAAGAAAGTTCTTTTTTATAGCCAGAGTTATTTCGCAAATCAGCCGTTTCTTTACAGGCATTGAAATTCATCCAGGGGCAAAAATTGGCCGACGCTTTTTCATCGACCATGGCATGGGTGTCGTCATCGGGGAAACCTGCGAAATTGGCAATGATGTTACGATTTATCAAGGTGTCACTCTCGGTGGTACGGGAAAAGAGAAGGGTAAAAGGCACCCTACCCTAAAAGACAATGTTCTTGTTGCTACAGGGGCGAAAGTATTAGGCTCGATTACAATTGAAGAAAACTCAAAAATCGGAGCCGGGTCTGTAGTTCTTAAAGACGTTCCGCCGAATTCCACTGTTGTTGGTATTCCAGGTAGAATTAAAGTAAAAGATGGGGTAAGGGTCACCCATGATTTAAATCATAATGATCTACCGGATCCAATTGCCGAAAAATTATCTGAGATGGAAAATGAAATGAAGGCTCTAAAAGAAGAATTAAATAAATTTAAATCACGGAGTGAAGCTTGATGGCAATTAAATTTTACAATACATTAACCCGCAATAAGGAAGAGTTTAAACCGATTGAAGATGGAAAAGTAAAAATGTATGTGTGCGGACCAACTGTCTATAATTATATTCATATTGGAAATGCACGGCCTGCCATCGTCTTTGATACAGTCCGTCGCTATTTGCAATACAAAGGCTTTGATGTGAAATATGTTTCGAATTTTACAGATGTAGATGACAAATTAATAAGGGCGGCAAATGAGCTTGGTGAGGATGTTCCTACCATTGCCAACCGCTTCATTCAAGCCTTCTTTGAAGATGTAAGCGCCTTGGGTGTTCAAAAGGCAGACGTCCATCCTCGTGTAATGGAGAACATGGATATTATTATTGAGTTTATAGAGACATTGATTGCTAAGGGCTATGCCTATGAGTCTGAGGGTGATGTTTATTTTAGGACTAGAAAATTCGAAGATTATGGGAAGCTGTCCCATCAACCGATTGATGATCTACGTCTTGGGGCAAGAATTGAAGTTGGCGAGAAAAAGCAGGATCCGCTTGATTTTGCATTGTGGAAGGCGGCTAAAGAAGGAGAAATTTTTTGGGAAAGTCCATGGGGAAAAGGACGGCCGGGCTGGCATATTGAGTGTTCAGCAATGGCGAAAAAATATCTAGGCGAAACGATTGATATTCATGCCGGTGGCCAGGATTTAACATTCCCGCATCATGAAAATGAAATTGCTCAATCTGAAGCATTATCCGGAAAAACATTTGCCAACTATTGGCTGCATAATGGCTATATTCAAATTGATAATGAGAAAATGTCAAAATCACTTGGGAACTTTGTATTGGTGCATGACATTTTGCAGCAGATTGATCCACAAGTGCTACGTTTCTTTATGTTGTCTGTTCATTACCGCAACCCGATTAACTTTAGCCAAGAGTTGTTGGAAAATGCCAAAAGCGGGTTGGACCGGATCCGTACAGCTTATGAAAACTTACGCTATCGCCAAGAAACTAGCACAGGTCTAACAGATTCAGAGGAACAATGGCTAAAGGCTATTAATGAGATCCATGAACAATTTATTACTGAAATGGATGATGACGTAAATACTGCAAATGCGATTTCTGTGTTATTCGATTTAGCTAAACAGGCCAATATCTACTTAAGAGAAAGCCATACATCCGATAAAGTAATTGCTGCATTTATTGAGGAATTTGAAACTTTAGCGGGAGTGCTCGGAATTAAGCTCCAACTAGAAAATGAATTGCTGGATGAGGAAATTGAAGAATTAATTCAAAAAAGAATTGATGCCAGAAAAAATAGAGATTTTGCTCTTGCAGACCAAATAAGGGACCAATTAAAGGATATGAATATTATTCTTGAGGATACACCACAAGGCACCCGTTGGAAAAGGATGTAGAATATTGTGCAGGTAAACAAAAGTATCAATGTAAAACAATTAAATTCTTTGGCACTCGCTTACATGGGTGATGCCGTCTTTGAAAGCTTTATAAGATTTAAATTATTGGAAAGCGGTGGGGTGAGACCAAATCAACTTCACCGCGAAGCGACGAAATATGTTTCAGCGAAAGCCCAATCGGTTATGGTCCATACATTGCTTGATGAGAATCTTTTAACAGATGAGGAAGTAGCGGTTGTTAAGAGAGGAAGAAATGCGAAGTCAGCAACTACGCCTAAAAATACCGATGTTCAGACATATCGATATAGCACTGCTTTTGAAGCATTGCTTGGCTATCATTATTTATTAGGGAATGAAGAACGTTTAGATGAATTGATGAAATTTGGCTATAACTATATTCATAACCAAGGAAGAGGTGAAGACAAATGAATGAAAGTGAATGGATTATTGGGAAAAATCCTGTGCTTGAGGCACTAAGGGCAGAACGTGATATTAATAAAATATGGATTGCAGAAGGGTCAAATAAAGGGCAAATGCAGCAAGTAATTCAATTGGCGAAACAGGCTGGTGTGATTGTCCAGTATGTGCCCAAACAAAAGCTTGACCAAACGGTAGAGGGCAACCACCAAGGTGTGGCTGCATCAGTAGCTGCTTACCAATATGCAGAGTTGGAAGATTTATTTAAAAAAGCTGCTGCTAAACAGGAAGATCCGTTCTTTTTAATTTTGGATGAGATCGAAGACCCTCATAATTTAGGGTCTATTTTACGGACAGCGGATGCAGCGGGAGTCCATGGCGTTATTATTCCGAAAAGGCGTGCTGTCGGATTAACGGCTGCGGTTGCCAAAGCATCCACAGGAGCAATTGAGTATGTACCTGTAGTACGGGTGACAAACCTAGCAAGAACAATGGATGAATTGAAGGAAAATGGCTTGTGGATTGTCGGAACGGATGCAAAAGGAAAGCAAGATTTTCGTGAAATGGATTGTAAGATGCCATTAGCAGTTGTCATCGGCAACGAAGGTAAAGGTATGGGCAGGCTTGTTAGAGAAAAGTGCGACTTTTTAGTACGCTTACCGATGGTTGGAAAGGTTACTTCACTTAATGCGTCTGTAGCAGCAAGTTTATTAATGTACGAGGTCTATCGCAAACGGAACCCTATTGGAGAATAGGGGTATGGATGTATTACTTGTTGATGGATACAATATGATCGGTGCTTGGCCTGAACTTCGAGAATTAAAGAAAACGGACTTTGCTGCCGCCCGTGATAAATTAATAGAAAAAATGGCAGAATACAAAGCCTATACAGGATATCGTGTAATTATTGTGTTCGACGCTCACCAGGTTCCTGGGATTGAAACGAAAACAACGAACCACAATGTGGAGGTCATTTTTACAAAGGAAAATGAAATTGCCGATGAAAAAATCGAAAGAATGGCGAATGAACTTCATAATATTAAAACACAAGTGCATGTCGCAACGTCCGACTATACCGAACAGTGGGTTGTTTTTGGACAAGGAGCATTACGAAAGTCTGCCCGGGAGCTCTTAAATGAGATGAATGAAATTGAGAAGAAAATTGACTATTCAGTGCAGGGAACAAAGCAAGCACAAGCACCGAATCGAATAAAAATAAAAGGCGAAATTGCGGAAATTTTTGAAAAATGGCGCCGAGGAGACCGATGAATGGTTGACTCCCTGAATTTACCTACTGTATAATATTGTTATCTATATGCATCGGAAGTGGACGGAGGGATCAAAGGGTGAGCATATACCTCAAGGAAAATACTATCAATGACTTAGAGCGTCTAGAGGATGAGGAAGTAGTCGAACATGTCCACGCGGGTTCTAGTGAAGCTTTAGAGTACTTAATCAATAAGTACAAGAATTTTGTTCGGGCAAAGGCAAGGTCTTACTTTTTAATTGGTGCCGACCGAGAGGATATTGTTCAAGAAGGTATGATAGGATTGTATAAAGCAATCCGTGATTACAAAGAGGACAAGCTATCTTCCTTTAAAGCATTTGCTGAATTATGTATAACGAGACAGATTATAACGGCGATCAAAACAGCAACTAGACAAAAGCATATCCCATTAAACTCCTATGTGTCATTGGATAAGCCTATTTATGATGAGGAATCTGATCGTACGCTTCTTGATGTTATTTCTGGTACGAAGGCTCTTGATCCTGAAGAGTTGATTATCAATCAGGAAAAGTTTGATGATATTGAAGTAAAAATGGCTGAAATTTTAAGCGATTTAGAGCGAAAGGTTCTTAATTTGTATCTTGATGGCCGTACATATCAAGAGATTTCCGAGGACTTGAACCGCCACGTTAAATCAATAGATAACGCATTGCAGAGAGTAAAGCGAAAGCTTGAACGTTATTTGGAATTAAGGGAAATTACGTTGTAATCTCCCTTTTTCTTTGGATTGTGACATTGACATTTAAATTAACACTATGTTACAGTTTTACAGTGACTAATTGTAAAATCAGGTTTTTTAAACTTATTACATAAATTAAACTTCGGGTATTAGGCTAATAAAGTTGGAGGGTACTGCATGCAACGAATAATTAAATTCTTCCGCGATGTTGTTCGCGAGATGAAGAAAGTCAGCTGGCCGAAAAAGAAAGAATTAACGAAATATACAATCACAGTTATCATTACAGTTGCGTTTATGGCATTATTTTTTACAGTTTTAGATATGGGAATTTCATCATTAATTCGTTTAATTCTTGGTTAAGTTTGGTATAATGTTATATAATCAAGGAAATACAGTATAAAGAACCCGTTCGCGGGTTTTTTCGTGTTTGTGCGAAAAGTGGTGGCACCCGTATAGCGCACGACAGGACTGAAGTCCACTAGTCTCTGGGTGCCGGAACTGGACAATAAGTGAAGGCGTGACAACTTTATGGGGTTGGCAGCGAAATGAAAGGGATAATCCGATTAGGGAGGGAATGGACAAGAATCGTCCAATGTGAATGGAAAAGAACTGGTATGTTGTACATACGTATTCGGGATACGAGAACAAGGTAAAAACAAATTTAGAGAAACGTGTTGAATCAATGGGAATGCAGGATAAGATATTCCGTATCGTCGTTCCTGAAGAAGAAGAAAATGAAGTGAAGAACGGCAAAAAGAAAGTGGTTAAGAAAAAAGTATTTCCGGGCTATGTCTTGGTCGAGTTGATTATGACTGATGATTCTTGGTATGTTGTTAGAAATACTCCGGGTGTAACTGGGTTTGTAGGATCAACTGGCTCTGGATCAAAACCAATTCCGCTTCAACCCGATGAAGTTGATGTGATCTTGAAAAGAATGGGCATGGATAAGATTCCGACTGAAATTGACTTTGCAGTTAAGGATACCGTACGTGTTATTGAAGGACCGTTCACGAATTTCACGGGTACGATTGAAGAAATTGATATGGACAAGCAGAAGGTGAAGGTCCATGTTAATATGTTTGGAAGAGAGACTCCGGTAGAATTAGAATTCACTCAAATTCAATCTGTTTAAACTTCAGTCTGCAGAAGCTGGATTAAAAATAAAGGCTTGCATTCTTGGGCAACAAATGATAAAATTCTTGTGTTTCCTATGAGTCTCAAAATAAGAGGCTATTGTTGATATATAGGAGTATGAGTGGGAGGACCTAAAGGGTCTAATTTTACCACATCACGGACTTTAAGGAGGTGTGTCTCGTGGCTAAAAAAGTTATTAAAATTGTAAAACTTCAAATTCCTGCAGGAAAAGCTAATCCAGCGCCACCAGTTGGTCCTGCATTAGGTCAAGCAGGTGTAAACATCATGGGATTCTGTAAGGAGTTTAACGCTCGTACAGCAGAACAAGCTGGATTAATTATCCCAGTTGAAATTACTGTATTTGAAGACCGTTCATTTACATTTATTACAAAAACTCCGCCTGCTGCTGTTCTTCTTAAGAAAGCTGCTGGAATCGAGTCTGGTTCTGGTGAGCCAAACAAGAAGAAAGTTGCTACAGTTAAGCGTGACAAGGTTCGCGAAATCGCTGAAACAAAAATGCCTGACCTTAACGCTGCAAACGTAGAATCTGCAATGCGCATGGTTGAAGGTACAGCACGCAGCATGGGAATCGTTATCGAAGACTAATCCCGTGAGTTGCTAAGGTAATTGGCAGAGGTTGCGAGGTAATTGGGTATCACCACTCGCAACCTTTATTCGTGGGAGGTAAAACCGCTAAAACCACATACGAGGAGGATTTATTACATGGCTAAAAAAGGTAAAAGATATCAAGAACTTACAAAGCTTGTTGATCGTTCAAAAGCTTATCCGGTTCAAGAAGCTGTTGAATTAGTGAAAAAGACTGCTACAGCTAAATTTGACGAAAGTGTTGAAGTTGCTTTCCGCCTAGGCGTTGACCCTAAGAAAGCTGACCAACAAATTCGTGGAGCAGTTGTTCTACCACATGGTACTGGTAAAACACAACGTGTGTTAGTTTTTGCTAAAGGTGAAAAAGTGAAAGAGGCAGAAGCTGCTGGCGCTGACTATGTTGGCGATTCAGAATTCATTAACAAAATCCAACAAGGTTGGTTTGAGTTTGATGTTGTTGTTGCAACACCTGACATGATGGGTGAAGTTGGTAAACTTGGTCGCGTATTAGGACCTAAAGGTTTAATGCCAAACCCTAAAACTGGTACTGTAACATTTGATGTTACTAAAGCTATCAACGATATTAAAGCTGGTAAAGTTGAATACCGTGTAGATAAAGCTGGTAATATTCATGTTCCGATTGGTAAAGTATCATTTGAAGATGAAAAGCTTCTTGGCAACTTATCAACAATTGTTGAGACAATCCAAAAAGCTAAACCAGCTGCAGCAAAAGGAACATATATGAAAAATGTTGCGATTGCTTCTACAATGGGACCTGGCATTAAAGTTGACGTTTCTCCATTATTACTTGGCAAATAAGTTGACAAACTTATTTTAAGAAGTTATAATAACAAACGTTGTTAAATTAATCGTTATACCGTAGACAGTAGGTGCCAACCTTAGGCTTAATATTCCTACCGAGGTGTGTTTATAAATCTGTTTTAATTATGAACGGATCTGTAATGCCTCCATGTCTACTGGCAGTGGAGGTTTTTATTTTGTATAAATAAAAACACGGTGCGGTATAAAATTTTATAGGAGGTGTAAGGATGAGCGCAGTCATTGAACAAAAGAAACAAGTCGTTCAAGAAATCGCTGATAAGTTACGTGAAAGCAAATCAGTTGTCTTCGTTGATTATCGTGGACTTGACGTTGCTGAGGTAACTGAATTACGTAAACAATTACGTGATGCAGGCATTGAATTTAAAGTTTATAAAAATACGATGATGCGTCGTGCTACAGAAGCTACTGACTTTGCTGGCCTTAACGACAAGTTAGTTGGACCAACTGCTGTTGCTTTTGGAGCTGAAGATGTAGTAGCTCCTGCAAAAATCCTTAATGATTTTGCTAAAAAGCATGAGGATTTAGAAATTAAAGCAGGTATTATCGAAGGTAACATTGCAACTGTAGAAGAAGTGAAAGCATTAGCTGAACTTCCATCACGCGAAGGCTTACTTTCTATGTTGCTTAGTGTATTACAAGCTCCAATTCGCAACCTTGCTCTTGCAACAAAAGCTGTTGCAGATCAAAAAGAAGAACAAGGCGCTTAAGAACTTAAAAATTTTGATTGAATATTAAGGAGGAAAATTCAAATGACTAAAGAACAAATCATTGAAGCGGTTAAAAATATGACTGTTTTAGAATTAAATGACTTAGTAAAAGCTATCGAGGAAGAGTTTGGCGTAACTGCTGCTGCTCCTGTTGTTATGGGTGGAGCTGTTGCTGGTGGCGCTGCTGCTGAAGAACAAACTGAATTTGATGTAATCTTAGGAAGCGCTGGCGACCAAAAGATCAAAGTTATCAAAGTTGTTCGCGAAATCACTGGCCTTGGCTTAAAAGAAGCAAAAGAATTAGTTGACAACACTCCAAAGGCGCTTAAAGAAGGCGTATCTAAAGAAGAAGCTGAAGATATCAAAGCTAAACTTGAAGAAGTTGGAGCTAACGTTGAAGTTAAGTAATTGTATTTGTTAATTAAAGCTCGCTCATTTGAGTGAGCTTTTTTTATACTGATAAAGCACAAGTTTAATTGGATATCAGTATAAGAAAGACATCAACTTCCGCCATTGTGGGCGGCAAGTCGTGTCTTTCTAAATAGCCTCGCTCTGTGTAACCCAATACTACATCATATAAGGAAGGGGTTGAGTATTCGAGTATGACTGAACATTACTATTCGAGTAATCCTTCTGTAGAAAGTAAGCCTTTTACCTTTGAATACAAACTCAAGGGTCATTCTTTTATTTTCACCTCAGACCTAGGAGTATTCTCAAAAAGTGAAATTGATTTTGGTTCAAAATTGTTAATTGATACAATTGATGTGCCGCCTATTGATGGAAACATTTTAGATGTCGGCTGTGGCTATGGTCCGATAGGGCTTACGCTTGCCAAGGAAAATACCAATCGTCAGATTGAGATGGTAGATGTTAATGAAAGAGCTTTGCAGTTAGCGAGAAAAAATAGTGAGCAAAATCATGTTGAAAATGTCTCAATCTATCAAAGTAACTTATTTGAAAATGTAAAAGACAAGATGTTTGCGCTGATTGTTACAAATCCGCCGATTCGTGCCGGAAAAAAGGTCGTACACCAACTGTTCGAAGATTCGTACCAGCATCTGCTAGAAAATGGGGAGCTGTGGATCGTGATTCAGAAAAAACAGGGGGCTCCTTCAGCGATTGAAAAATTAGAAACGATATTTGCTGAAGTTGAGGTCGTTGTGAAGAAAAAGGGATATTATATCATAAAATCAAAAAAATGTTGACGGTTATTTTTGGTTGTGGTAAGATTATAAAATGCCAAAGAAATATACTCCGATAATAGGTAATATTTTTAGTAAGGTGTATAAAAGACTAGGCATTGGAAATGATAATAAAATCGAATTTTTGTGTTGATTGTGCTTTTGAATTGTTAGAAGCCTTTTTTCTTTGTACTTTAATAATCTAGCCTTACTTGGTATCACGGCTCAAATCCTTTTTAATCTAAGTCTATTTTTAATAAATATACTTCAAACGGAAAGGTATGAGCTTTTTAAAATAAAACGTTTTATTTTGAGGGGTGAATCAGTTGACGGGTCAACTAATTCAGTATGGACGCCACCGCCAGCGCAGAAGCTATGCGCGAATTAGCGAGGTGCTAGAATTACCAAATCTAATTGAAATTCAACTCTCATCTTACCAATGGTTTCTGGATGAGGGACTTCGTGAAATGTTTCAGGATATTTCGCCAATTGAAGATTTTACTGGTAACCTATCACTTGAGTTCATTGATTACAGCTTAGGTGAACCAAAATATTCTGTTGGGGAATCAAAACAACGAGATGTTACATATTCTGCACCACTGAGAGTTAAGGTGCGGTTGATCAACAAGGAAACAGGTGAAGTAAAAGAACAAGATGTATTTATGGGCGATTTCCCTTTAATGACAGAAACAGGAACCTTTGTTATTAATGGTGCTGAACGGGTAATCGTTTCGCAGCTTGTTCGTTCACCGAGTGTCTACTTTAGTGGAAAGATTGATAAAAACGGTAAAAAGGGATATACAGCTACTGTCATTCCAAACCGTGGTGCTTGGTTAGAGTATGAGACCGATGCAAAAGATGTTGTTTATGTTCGTATTGACCGTACGCGTAAATTACCAGTAACCGTTCTTTTGCGTGCATTAGGTTTCAGTAATGATCAAGAAATTATTGATTTGCTAGGCGAGAATGAGTATTTAAGAAATACCCTTGACAAGGATAACACGGAAACTACCGAAAAAGCCTTGTTAGAAATCTATGAACGTTTACGTCCTGGTGAGCCGCCTACGGTTGATAACGCGAAAAGTTTACTCGTGGCGCGCTTTTTCGATCCTAAACGCTATGATTTAGCAAATGTTGGACGTTACAAGATTAATAAAAAACTTCATATTAAAAACCGTTTATTCAATCAGCGTGTTGCCGAAACGTTAGTTGATCCGGAAACGGGTGAAGTATTAGTTGAAAAGGGTACAGTATTAGACCGCCGTACACTAGATAAGGTGTTACCATATCTTGAAAATAATATCGGTTTTAAGGTTCTTAAGCCACATGGCGGCGTTGTTGAAGAAGATATCACAGTACAATCTATTAAAATATATGCGCCAAAAGATCCAGACGGAGAGAAAGTAATCAATGTTATTGGCAATTCCAACATTGATGTAAGCATTAAGAATATTACACCTGCAGATATTATTGCATCTATCAGCTATTTCTTTAACTTATTACACTTTGTTGGCGATACAGATGATATTGATCATTTAGGAAACCGTCGCTTACGTTCTGTTGGAGAACTTTTACAAAACCAATTCAGAATTGGACTTTCCCGGATGGAGCGCGTTGTTCGTGAACGGATGTCAATTCAAGACCCAAATAATATTACACCACAGGCATTAATTAATATTCGTCCTGTTATTGCGGCGATTAAAGAATTCTTTGGTAGTTCACAGCTTTCACAATTCATGGATCAAACGAATCCACTTGCGGAGTTGACTCATAAACGTCGTTTATCAGCATTGGGACCAGGTGGATTAACACGTGAACGTGCCGGCTTTGAAGTTCGTGATGTTCACTACTCACACTATGGTCGTATGTGTCCGATTGAAACGCCGGAAGGTCCAAACATTGGATTGATTAACTCATTATCTTCTTTTGCAAAGGTAAATAGATTTGGATTTATCGAAACCCCTTACCGGAGAGTTGATCCGGAAACAGGTAGAGTTACATCCCATATTGACTATTTAACTGCGGATGAAGAAGATAATTACATTGTTGCGCAGGCGAATGTTAATCTTTCCGAGGATGGGGAGTTCCTTGATGAGGAAGTTGTAGTTCGTTTCCGTGGTGAAAATACAGTGGTCAAAAAAGACCGTGTAGACTATATGGACGTTTCTCCAAAGCAGGTAGTTTCCGCGGCCACAGCATGTATTCCTTTCTTGGAAAATGATGACTCAAACCGTGCGTTAATGGGTGCGAACATGCAACGGCAGGCTGTTCCGTTAATGAATCCAGAGGCTCCAATTGTTGGAACTGGAATGGAATATGTTGACGGTAAGGACTCTGGTGCTGCTGTTATTTGTAAATATGATGGCATTGTTGAACATGTAGAAGCAGGTTTTGTTCATGTTCGCCGCTATTCAGAAGTAGATGGTCAAAAGGTAAAAGGAAACCTTGATAAGTATGAGCTATTAAAATTCAAACGTTCAAATCAAGGAACATGTTATAATCAACGCCCGATCGTAGCGGTCGGTAATGAGGTCAAAAAAGGTGAAATCCTTGCAGATGGACCTTCAATGGATAAAGGTGAACTTGCGCTAGGACGAAATGTGTTGGTTGCTTTTATGACATGGGATGGTTACAACTATGAGGATGCCATTATTATGAGCGAGCGTCTCGTAAAAGATGATGTATATACATCTATTCATATTGAAGAATATGAATCTGAGGCACGCGATACAAAGCTTGGACCTGAGGAAATTACAAGGGATATTCCGAACGTTGGTGAAGATGCACTTCGTAATCTTGATGAAAGAGGGATTATTCGCATCGGTGCCGAGGTGAAAGACGGTGACTTGTTAGTTGGTAAAGTGACGCCAAAGGGTGTTACGGAACTAACTGCAGAGGAAAGATTATTGCACGCTATTTTTGGTGAAAAGGCTCGAGAAGTACGTGATACATCACTTCGGGTTCCACATGGTGGCGGCGGTATTATCTTGGATGTAAGAATCTTCAACCGTGAGGATGGCGATGAGCTGCCTCCTGGTGTAAACCAATTAGTTCGTGTATTTATCGTTCAAAAAAGGAAAATTCATGTGGGCGATAAGATGGCGGGTCGCCATGGTAACAAAGGGGTTATCTCAAGAATTTTACCTGAAGAGGATATGCCATTCTTACCTGATGGTACACCGGTTGACATCATGTTAAACCCATTAGGGGTACCATCAAGGATGAATATCGGTCAGGTACTTGAATTGCATCTTGGTATGGCTGCGCGTTACCTTGGCATTCACGTCGCTACACCAGTATTTGATGGTGCGCGCGAAGAGGATGTTTGGGCAACGATTGAAGAAGCAGGTATGGCTAGTGACGCTAAAACGATTTTATATGATGGACGCTCTGGTGAGCCGTTTGATAATCGTGTCTCAGTCGGTATTATGTATATGATTAAACTAGCCCACATGGTAGACGACAAACTTCATGCTCGTTCAACTGGACCATATTCACTTGTTACGCAACAGCCGCTTGGTGGTAAAGCGCAATTTGGTGGACAGCGTTTTGGAGAAATGGAAGTTTGGGCGCTCGAGGCGTATGGTGCTGCTTATACATTACAGGAGATTTTAACAGTTAAATCTGACGATGTCGTTGGACGTGTGAAAACATATGAGGCAATCGTCAAAGGTGAAAGTGTTCCTGAACCAGGAGTACCTGAATCGTTTAAAGTATTAATTAAAGAGCTGCAAAGTTTAGGTATGGATGTCAAGATGTTGTCTGGAGATGAAGAAGAAATCGAGTTGCGTGACTTTGATGACGACGAAGAACAACGTGATATCCCTGCAATAGATTCAACTGATGCAACAACGAATGAAGAAAAAGATGTAACACCTGTAGAATAATGATTACTAAATAATAAATGCAATGCAAACTAACAGGCTGTCTCGGTTCAGCTGAATGCTTCCCGAGACAGCCCTAAAGTTTCACTTTCTAAGGGAGGTAGCCCCTTTGCTAGATGTAAATAATTTTGAGTATATGAAAATTGGATTGGCTTCACCTGACAAAATTCGTTCATGGTCTTTCGGTGAGGTAAAAAAACCGGAAACAATCAATTATCGTACATTAAAACCAGAAAAAGATGGACTGTTTTGTGAGCGGATTTTTGGTCCGACAAAAGACTGGGAATGTCATTGCGGAAAGTATAAAAGAGTTCGATATAAAGGTGTTGTATGTGACCGTTGCGGCGTTGAGGTAACCCGTGCAAAGGTGCGCCGTGATCGTATGGGGCATATTGAGCTAGCTGCACCAGTGTCGCATATTTGGTATTTCAAGGGGATTCCAAGCCGTATGGGTTTGGCACTTGATATGTCACCTCGTGCCCTTGAAGAAGTTATTTATTTTGCTTCTTATG
Organism: Schinkia acidoalkalinis; assembly: GCF_054301215.1. The sequence goes on along the minus strand of NZ_CP182573.1, from coordinate 2,045,000 downwards.
TTGTTACCGATACAGGAAATACAGCATTAGAAAAGAAACAACTACTCTCAGAGAAAGAGTATAGAACATACCGCGAAAAGTATGGCCAATCATTCCAAGCACAAATGGGTGCAGAGGCAATTCGTAAGCTATTACAAGATATTGATTTAGATAAAGAAGTGGATCAATTAAAAGAGGAATTGCGAACAGCACAAGGACAACGTCGTACTCGTGCAATTAAACGCCTTGAAGTTCTTGAGGCATTTCGCAACTCCGGTAATGACCCATCATGGATGGTTTTAGATGTTTTACCGGTTATCCCGCCAGAACTACGCCCAATGGTGCAACTTGATGGCGGTCGTTTCGCGACATCTGACCTAAATGATTTATATCGCCGTGTGATTAACCGTAATAATCGTTTGAAGCGTTTATTAGATTTAGGTGCTCCAAGTATTATTGTTCAAAATGAAAAAAGAATGCTGCAGGAAGCTGTTGATGCATTGATTGATAATGGCCGCCGCGGCCGTCCTGTAACAGGACCAGGAAATCGCCCATTGAAGTCATTATCACATATGTTAAAAGGTAAGCAGGGACGTTTCCGTCAAAATCTTTTAGGTAAACGTGTTGACTACTCTGGACGTTCTGTAATTGTTGTTGGTCCGAATCTAAAAATGTATCAATGTGGACTACCAAGAGAAATGGCCTTAGAATTGTTTAAGCCATTTGTAATGAAAGAACTTGTTGGAAAAGGCTTGGCGCATAATATTAAAAGTGCAAAGCGGAAAATTGAACGAGTTCAGCCAGAGGTATGGGATGTACTTGAAGAGGTAATTAAAGAGCATCCAGTTCTACTAAATCGCGCCCCTACACTTCACAGACTAGGAATTCAAGCATTTGAGCCTACTTTGGTAGAAGGACGGGCGATTCGTCTACATCCTCTAGTATGTACAGCATATAACGCTGACTTTGACGGTGACCAAATGGCGGTGCACGTACCACTATCTGCCGAGGCACAAGCCGAGGCAAGATTATTGATGCTAGCAGCCCAAAACATTTTGAATCCGAAAGATGGAAAGCCAGTTGTTACACCATCACAGGACATGGTACTAGGAAATTATTACTTAACGATTGAACGTGCCGGAGCCGTTGGTGAAGGTATGGTGTTCAAAGATACGAACGAAGCCCTTGTGGCATACAATAACGGATACGTTCATTTACACACACGTATCGCGGTAGCAGCAGGCTCTTTAAATAATTCAACATTTACTGCTGAGCAAAATGAATCGTTATTATTAACGACAGTGGGGAAATTGGTTTTCAACGAAATCCTGCCAAAATCATTCCCATACATTAATGAGCCTACGAAAGATAATCTAGAGGTGAAAACTCCTGAGAAATATTTTGTTCCAAAGGGAACAAATATTAAAGAAGAGATTACGAGTCGTGAACTAGTATCACCATTCAAGAAAAAATATCTTGGTAATATCATTGCTGAAGTATTTAAAAGATTCCATATTACTGAAACTTCAAAAATGCTAGACAGAATGAAGGATCTTGGGTTTAAGTACTCAACAAAGGCAGGTATTACAGTTGGCGTGGCTGACATTGTTGTATTACCAGAGAAGCAAGAAATCCTAGTCAAAGCTGAAGAAAAGATTGCTAATGTTATGAAGCAGTTCAGACGTGGTTTAATCACCGATGAAGAACGATATGATCGGGTTATCTCAATTTGGAGTTCAGCAAAGGATGAAATCCAAAAGAAATTGATGGATAGCTTGGATATAACAAACCCAATCTTCATGATGAGTGACTCAGGTGCCCGTGGTAACGCATCGAACTTTACACAGCTGGCAGGTATGCGCGGACTCATGGCCAACCCGGCTGGACGTATCATTGAGTTGCCGATTAAATCAAGTTTCCGTGAAGGGTTAACGGTATTAGAGTACTTTATCTCTACTCACGGTGCTCGTAAAGGTCTTGCGGATACAGCGTTGAAAACAGCTGACTCAGGTTATTTGACAAGACGTCTAGTTGACGTTGCCCAAGATGTTATCGTACGTGAGGATGACTGTAAAACAGACCGCGGCTTAACCGTTAGTGCGCTGAAAGAAGGAACAGAGGTCATTGAAACGTTGTATGAACGTTTGGTTGGTCGTACATCTTTCGAAACAGTAAAACATCCTGAAACAAATGAAGTGATTATAAACCGTAATGAACTGATTACTGAAGATATCGCGACAAGAATCGCGGATGCAGGCGTTGAACATGTCAAAATTCGATCAGCATTTACATGTGATACACGTGCTGGAGTATGTAAAAAATGTTATGGCCGCAACTTGGCAACAGGCCAAGATGTTGAAGTAGGCGAAGCAGTTGGTATTATCGCAGCACAATCCATCGGTGAGCCAGGAACACAGTTGACAATGCGTACATTCCATACCGGTGGTGTAGCAGGAGACGATATTACGCAAGGTTTACCGCGTATTCAAGAGCTATTTGAGGCTCGTAATCCAAAAGGTCAGGCTGTCATTTCAGAAATTCCTGGTATTGTATCACAGGTCAATGATGTGAAAGATAAACAAGAGATTGTTGTTCAAGGTGATGTTGAAAGCCGCTCTTACACTGCCCCTTATGGCTCTAGATTAAAGGTTTCTGAGGGAGACAGGGTAGTAGCAGGTCAGGAATTAACGGAAGGCTCCATCGATCCAAAAGAATTGTTAAAAGTTCGTGGTGTAGATGGTGTTCAAGAATATCTGCTTCGTGAAGTACAAAAAGTATATCGTATGCAAGGTGTAGAAATCGGCGATAAGCACGTTGAAGTAATGGTGCGCCAAATGCTACGCAAAGTACGGGTAGTGGATGCCGGAGACAGTGATGTGCTACCAGGTTCATTACTTGACATTCACCAGTTTAAAGAAGCAAACAGAACTGTTCTATTGCAAGGCGGACGTCCTGCTGTAGCTAGATCGGTTCTACTTGGTATTACAAAAGCGTCACTAGAAACTGAATCCTTCTTATCTGCGGCTTCATTCCAAGAAACAACAAGAGTATTAACAGATGCTGCAATCAAAGGTAAACGTGACGAGCTTTTAGGATTAAAAGAAAATGTTATTATCGGTAAACTTGTACCAGCAGGTACGGGAATGACAAGATACAGAAAAGTTAGATATGCAAAGGAAAATGAAGGGGAGCTTGTCGACGACAAAGATTTAATTTCTAAAGAATAAGTTGTTGACATTATTTCTCTGGAATGATATTATGACAAAGGTGTTTTAAAATAGATGCTTTGGAGGATATACCTATATGTCTTATGAAAAAGTATCACAGGCTAAAGAGATCGTTATTGGTTCGAAACAGACTCTTAAAGCCATTAAGGAAGATGAAGTATCCGAGGTCATCATAGCCGACGATGCCGATCGGCGTGTGACAAATAAAGTACTGCTGGCAGCAAAAGAAAATGGAATTCCTGTCGTAAAAGTAGATTCGATGAAGAAGCTTGGAAAAGCTTGTGGAATAGAAGTTGGAGCTGCAACAGTTGCTATAAAGGGCTAAAGATGTTTTTGTAGGGCGGTGTATGCCGCTCTATAAAAACATTGTTTTTGCTCAAAAAATGAACCACCTGGATATGTGGACATAAAAAAGAAGGGAGGAAACAAACTATGCCTACTATGAACCAATTAGTTCGTAAGGGACGCACAAGCAAAATCGTTAAATCAAAATCACCTGCGTTAAACAAAGGATATAACAGTATGAAGAAAGAGCAAACTGATCTTTCATCACCACAAAAACGCGGTGTTTGTACTCGTGTAGGAACTATGACTCCTAAGAAACCAAACTCAGCGTTACGTAAATATGCTCGTGTACGCTTAACAAATGGAATCGAGGTTACAGCTTATATTCCTGGTATCGGCCATAACCTACAAGAGCACAGCGTAGTATTAATCCGTGGCGGTCGTGTAAAAGACCTTCCGGGGGTACGTTACCATATCGTACGCGGCGCTTTAGATACTGCTGGTGTTAACAACCGTGCACAAGGCCGTTCTAAATATGGTACTAAGAGACCAAAAGCGGCTAAAAAATAACAACAAAGACTTTAAATAAATAATTATTTTGAAGGGAGGGTATCATATGCCACGTAAAGGTCCTGTAACACGTAGAGATGTTTTACCAGACCCAATTTACAATTCAAAGCTTATCACTCGCTTAATCAATCAAATTATGGTTGATGGTAAGAGAGGTAAGGCACAAACGATTCTTTATAATGCGTTTGATATCATGAAAGATCGTACTGGCAATGATCCAAAGGAAGTATTTGAACAAGCTCTTAAGAACATTATGCCTGTACTTGAGGTTCGTGCTCGCCGTGTTGGTGGTGCTAACTACCAAGTTCCTGTAGAAGTTCGTCCAGAGCGTCGTACTACTTTAGGTCTACGTTGGTTAGTGCAATATGCACGTAGCCGCGGTGAAAAGACAATGGAAGAACGTTTAGCTAACGAAATTCTTGATGCAGCTAATAATACTGGTGCATCTGTTAAGAAACGTGAAGATACTCATAAAATGGCAGAAGCAAACAAAGCGTTTGCTCATTATCGCTGGTAAAATAAACATACTAATTAATTTCCTAAAAAGGAAGGAGAAGTATAGATGGCAAGAGAGTTCTCCTTAGAAAATACTCGTAATATCGGTATCATGGCTCACATCGATGCCGGTAAGACAACAACTACAGAACGTATACTATTCTATACTGGCCGTATCCATAAGATCGGGGAAACTCACGAAGGAGCTTCTCAAATGGACTGGATGGAGCAAGAGCAAGAACGTGGTATCACTATCACTTCTGCTGCGACGACAGCTCAATGGAAAGGCCATCGTGTAAATATCATCGATACACCTGGACACGTAGACTTCACAGTAGAAGTTGAACGTTCACTTCGTGTATTAGATGGAGCGGTTACTGTATTGGATGCGCAATCTGGTGTAGAACCACAAACAGAAACAGTTTGGCGTCAAGCTACAACATATGGCGTTCCACGTATTGTATTTGTTAACAAAATGGATAAAATGGGTGCAGACTTCATATATTCCATTAAAACAATCCATGACCGTCTAGGCGCTAACGCAGTAGCAATTCAGCTTCCTATCGGATCTGAAGATGCTTTTTCAGGTATCATCGACTTAATTAAGATGAAAGCTGAAGTTTACGGTAATGACCTTGGAACTGATATTCGTGAAGAAGAAATTCCTGAAGATATGAAGGAACTAGCTGAAGAATATCGTGCAAAGTTAGTTGAAGCAGTGGCTGAGTTAGATGAAGAATTAATGATGAAGTATCTTGATGGCGAAGAATTGACAGAAGAAGAAATTAAGGCTGCAATTCGCAAAGGTACTATCAATGTTGAAATCTTCCCTGTAACTTGCGGCTCCGCATTTAAGAACAAAGGTGTTCAATTAATGCTAGACGCAGTTGTAGACTACTTACCAGCTCCAATAGATATTCCTGCTATTAAAGGAACTTTACCTGATACTGATGAAGAAGTACTTCGTCATTCAAGTGATGAAGAGCCTTTCTCAGCATTAGCGTTTAAGATTATGACTGACCCATATGTTGGTAAGTTAACATTCTTCCGCGTGTATTCAGGTATCTTGAATTCAGGATCATATGTATTAAACTCAACAAAAGGTAAGCGTGAACGTGTAGGTCGTATTCTACAAATGCACGCAAACCACCGTGAAGAAATCCCTCAAGTATATGCAGGGGATATCGCAGCGGCTGTTGGTTTAAAGGATACTACTACTGGTGATACTTTATGTGATGAAAAGAACACTGTTATCTTGGAATCAATGGAATTCCCAGAGCCAGTTATCTCATTGTCAGTTGAGCCTAAATCTAAAGCAGACCAAGACAAAATGGGACTTGCTTTACAAAAGCTTGCTGAAGAGGATCCTACTTTCCGTACAGAAACAAACCCAGAAACTGGCCAAACTATCATTTCAGGTATGGGTGAGCTTCACTTGGATATCATCGTTGATCGTATGAGACGTGAATTCAAAGTTGAAGCTAACGTGGGTGCACCACAAGTTTCTTACCGTGAGACATTCCGTCAAACTGCTGAGTGTGAAGGTAAATTTGTGCGTCAGTCAGGTGGACGTGGTCAATACGGTCACGTTTGGATTCGTTTCGAACCAAATGAAGAAGGTAAAGGTTTCGAATTTGTTAACGCAATCGTTGGTGGTGTAGTTCCAAGAGATTATGTACCTGCAATCCAATCAGGATTACAAGATGCATTACAGAACGGTGTCCTTGCTGGCTATCCGTTAATCGACGTTAAGGCAACATTATTCGATGGATCATACCATGATGTAGACTCAAGTGAAATGGCGTTTAAAGTAGCCGCTTCATTAGCGCTTAAAAACGCTAAAACAAAATGTAACCCAGTACTTCTTGAGCCAATGATGAAAGTTGAAATCGTTATTCCAGAAGAATACATGGGTGATATCATGGGTGACGTTACTTCACGCCGTGGTCGTGTTGAAGGTATGGAAGCTCGTGGTAATGCACAAGTAGTTCGTTCAATGGTTCCGCTATCTGAGATGTTTGGTTATGCGACTGCATTACGTTCAAACACTCAAGGCCGTGGTACTTACTCTATGCATTTCGATCATTATGAAGAAGTGCCTAAGTCAATTTCTGAAGAAATTATTAAGAAAAATACTGGTGCTTAATAGTTCCAGCATTGCATTAAATTAAATTTTATAGTAAGTTGGTTATTGGGAATTCACTGAATTCCCGTCCCTTACATATAGAAAACAATAAAATATTATAAATTCAAGGAGGAAATCTCTAATGGCAAAAGCTAAATTTGACCGTACAAAACCGCATGTTAACATCGGTACAATCGGACACGTTGACCATGGTAAAACTACTCTTACAGCTGCTATTACATCTGTTCTTGCTAAACAAGGTAAAGCTGAAGCTCGTGCATATGACCAAATCGATGGTGCTCCAGAAGAAAGAGAACGTGGAATCACAATCTCTACTGCACACGTAGAATACGAAACTGACAAGCGTCACTACGCACACGTTGACTGCCCAGGACACGCTGACTATGTTAAAAACATGATCACTGGTGCTGCGCAAATGGACGGTGGTATCCTAGTAGTATCTGCTACAGATGGTCCTATGCCACAAACACGTGAGCATATTCTATTATCTCGTCAAGTAGGTGTACCATACTTAGTTGTATTCATGAACAAGTGTGATATGGTTGATGACGAAGAATTATTAGAATTAGTAGAAATGGAAGTTCGTGACCTACTTTCTGAATATGACTTCCCAGGTGATGATATCCCTGTAATCAAAGGTTCTGCTCTTAAAGCTCTTGAAGGAGAAGCTGAGTGGGAAGAAAAAATTATCGAATTAATGGATGCAGTTGACAGCTACATTCCTGACCCAGTTCGTGACACTGATAAGCCTTTCATGATGCCAATTGAGGATGTATTCTCAATCACTGGTCGTGGTACAGTTGCTACAGGTCGCGTTGAGCGCGGTCAAGTTAAAGTTGGTGACGTAGTAGAGATCGTTGGTCTTGCTGAAGAGCCAAAGAGCACAACAGTAACTGGTGTAGAAATGTTCCGTAAGCTTCTTGATTATGCAGAAGCTGGAGACAACATCGGTGCATTACTTCGCGGTGTTGCACGTGATGATATCCAACGTGGTCAAGTACTTGCTAAGCCAGGTTCAATCACACCACACAAAACTTTCAAAGCTCAAGTATACGTATTATCAAAAGAAGAAGGTGGACGTCATACTCCATTCTTCTCAAACTATCGTCCACAATTCTACTTCCGTACAACTGACGTAACTGGAATCATCAAGTTACCAGAAGGTACTGAAATGGTAATGCCTGGAGATAACATCGAAATGACTGTAGAACTTATCACTACAGTTGCGATCGAAGAAGGAACTAAATTCTCAATTCGTGAAGGCGGACGTACAGTAGGCGCTGGTTCCGTATCTACAATCATTGAGTAATTTAAAATAAAGTAAAAAAGCAGTCGGCTCAAGCTGGCTGCTTTTTTATTTCATGAATAGTAAGACATTAATAGAAGTTCTTGTATTTCTTCTATCAATATGTATAATTGAAAAAGTGAGCAAAAGAATAAAAACGGAAATTGTTTGCTGATTCTGATTGTATCAGTTTTCAGTATGATTTTTTTCATTTAAAAATATATTTTTTCTTGCAATCAGTTGATAGTTTTTGTATAATAGTCAATGTTGGTCATTTACAGCTATGATGTGGAAGGTTGCTGACACACCCGGCCCCTTTGCCATGGCGAGTGTGAGGAAATTTCCACGGAGTATGTCTATTCTAAAATGGGCGAAAAAGGAGGGAAAATTATGGCAAAAGAAAAAATTCGTATTCGTTTAAAGGCTTACGATCACAGAATTCTTGATCAGTCAGCTGAAAAGATTGTGGAAACTGCAAAACGTTCTGGTGCAAATGTGTCTGGTCCGATTCCATTACCTACAGAGAAATCTGTATACACAATCCTACGTGCTGTACACAAATATAAAGATTCTCGTGAGCAATTTGAAATGCGTACTCATAAACGCTTGATTGATATTATCAATCCAACACCACAAACGGTTGATTCTTTAATGCGTTTAGACTTACCGTCTGGTGTAGACATCGAAATCAAACTTTAATTATAAAATAATAAATTACTATTTACAGGAGGTGTGACTAATGACCAAAGGAATCTTAGGTAGAAAAATCGGTATGACTCAGGTGTTTGCTGAAAACGGCGATTTAATTCCAGTAACGGTTATTCAAGCTGAGGCTAATATCGTGTTACAAAAGAAAACTGTTGATACAGACGGTTATGAAGCAATCCAATTAGGTTTTGCTGATAAAAAGGAATCACGCACAAATAAACCTGAAAAAGGTCATGCTGCAAAAGCTAATACAACTCCTAAGCGCTTCGTCCGTGAAATCCGCGGTATTAACGCTGGGGAATTTGAAGTTGGTCAGGAAGTCAAAGTTGATACATTTACAGAGGGAGAACTTGTAGACGTTACAGGGACTTCAAAAGGGAAAGGATTCCAAGGCTCTATTAAACGCCATAATCAATCCCGCGGCCCTATGGCCCATGGTTCTCGTTATCATCGTCGTCCTGGTTCAATGGGACCAGTTGCTCCAAACCGTGTATTCAAAGGTAAAATGTTACCTGGACAAATGGGCGGCGAGCAAATCACAGTTCAAAATCTTGAAATCGTAAAAGTTGACGTTGAACGCAACCTATTATTAGTAAAAGGTAATGTACCTGGAGCTAAAAAGAGTTATGTAAAAATCCTTAGTGCGATTAAGGGTAACAAATAATTGTTCAGAAAGGAGGAAAATTAGATGCCTAAAGTAGCACTTTATAATCAAGCAGGTTCACAAGTAGGTGAAATCGAGCTTTCTGATGCGGTTTTTGGTATTGAGCCAAACAACAATGTACTTTTTGATGCGATCCTTTTGCAACGCGCTTCTAGACGCCAAGGTACTCATAAAGTAAAGAACCGCTCTGAAGTAAGCGGTGGTGGTAGAAAGCCATGGCGCCAAAAAGGAACTGGTCGCGCACGCCAAGGTTCAATTCGTTCTCCACAATGGAGAGGTGGAGGTATTGTATTCGGTCCTCAACCAAGAAGCTATTCTTACAAGCTTCCAAGAAAAGTTCGTCGTTTAGCTATTAAATCAGCTCTATCTACAAAGGTGTTAGATAATGATTTAGTAGTACTAGAAAATTTAACTATTGAAGCACCAAAAACAAAAGACATGGTTCAAGTGTTAAATGCCTTATCACTAGATAAAAAGGTATTAGTTGTTACAGCTGATGCTGACCAAATGGTTGAATTATCTGCTCGTAATATTCCTGGTGTTACTGTTGTAGACGCTAATGGGGTAAATGTTTTGGATGTAATGAACCATGACAAAATGGTAATTACGAAAGATGCAGCTGAAAAAGTAGGGGAGGTGCTTGCATAATGAAAGATCCTCGTGATATTATTAAGCGCCCCGTGATAACTGAACGTTCTACTGAATTAATGGGTGAAAAAAAATACACATTTGAAGTAGATACAAGAGCAAACAAAACGGAAGTGAAACAGGCTATTGAAGCTATTTTTGGCGTTAAAGTTGAAAAAGTTAACGTACAAAATTACGACGGCAGATTTAAGCGTGTAGGCCGCTATGCTGGTACTACACCAAAGCGTAAGAAAGCAATTGTAAAATTAACTGCAGATAGCAAAGATTTAGAGATTTTCGAAGCATAAACAATTAGTGAAGGAGGGAAACCGAAATGGCGATTAAAAAGTATAATCCTACGTCTAATGGTCGTCGTGGCATGACAGCTCTTGATTTTGCGGAAATCACAACTGATACACCGGAAAAGTCATTGCTTGCTCCACTACCTAAAAAAGCAGGACGTAATAACCAAGGTAAAATCACAACACGCCATAAAGGTGGCGGTCATAAGCGTCAATATCGTGTAATCGATTTTAAACGCGATAAAGACGGAATACCAGGACGCGTTGCTACAATCGAGTACGATCCAAACCGTACAGCAAACATCGCGTTAATCAACTATGTTGATGGTGAAAAACGTTATATCCTTGCGCCAAAAGGTTTACAAGTTGGTCAGGAGATTTATTCAGGACCTGAGGCTGATATTAAAGTTGGTAATGCATTACCACTTTCAAATATCCCAGTTGGTACAGTAATTCATAATATTGAGTTGAAACCAGGTGGAGGCGGACAATTAGTACGTTCTGCTGGTGCTGAAGCTCAAGTATTAGGTAAAGAAGGCAAATATGTATTAGTACGTTTAGTGTCTGGTGAAGTTCGTCAAATTCTCGCTACTTGCCGTGCAACAGTAGGTCAAGTGGGTAACCTAGAACACGAACTAGTAAACGTTGGTAAAGCAGGTCGTTCTCGTTGGTTAGGCATTCGCCCAACTGTTCGTGGATCTGTAATGAACCCTAACGATCACCCACACGGTGGTGGTGAAGGTAAAGCACCTATCGGACGTAAATCTCCAATGTCACCTTGGGGTAAACCAACACTTGGAGCTAAAACTCGTAAGAAAAATAAAGCGTCAGACAAATTTATTGTTCGTCGTCGCAAAAAATAACGGGATTGTACTGCGGTTCATTAGAACCGTGGCGCAGTCGCGAAGGGAGGTCAATTCATGGGTCGCAGCTTGAAAAAAGGGCCATTTGTCGATGATCATTTAATGAAGAAAGTTGAGGCAATGAACGAAACAACTAAGAAACAAGTAATTAAAACTTGGTCACGTCGTTCTACAATTTTCCCTGAGTTTATCGGGCATACAATCGCTGTTTATGATGGACGTAAACATGTTCCAGTTTTCGTAACTGAGGATATGGTTGGTCATAAGTTAGGCGAATTTGCTCCTACCCGCACGTATAAAGGTCATGCGGATGACGATAAGAAAACAAGACGTTAGTAGAGAGGAGGTACAGGAATGGAAGTGAAACAAGCGAAATCTGTTGCGAGAACTGTCCGTATTGCTCCTCGTAAGGCTCGTATTGTGATCGATTTAATTCGAGGTAAGCAAGTAGGTGAAGCAATTGCTATTCTTCGCCTAACACAAAGAGCAGCTTCTCCTGTTATTGAAAAAGTATTAAAATCAGCGATTGCTAACGCTGAACACAACTACGAAATGAATGTAAATAACTTAGTTATTTCACAAGCATTTGTAGATGAAGGTCCAACTTTAAAACGTTTCCGTCCACGTGCGCAAGGACGTGCAAGTGCTATTAACAAACGTACTAGCCACATTACAGTTGTGGTATCTGAAAAGTAAGGAGGGATAGTAGTGGGTCAAAAAGTAAATCCTAACGGACTTCGCGTTGGTATAATCCGTGACTGGGAATCAAGATGGTTTGCTGGTAAAGATTATGCTGATCTATTACATGAAGATATTAAAATCCGTGAATATATTAGTAAACGTTTATCTGACGCAGCTGTTTCAAAAATTGAAATTGAACGCGCTGCAAATCGTGTGAATATCGCAATCCATACTGCTAAGCCAGGTATGGTTATTGGTAAGGGTGGAACAGAAGTAGAAGCACTTCGTAAAGCTCTTAATGAGTTAACTCAAAAACGTGTTCACATTAACATTATGGAAGTTAAAAAAGCGGATATCGATGCAACATTAGTTGCTGAAAATATTGCTCGTCAATTAGAAAATCGTGTATCATTCCGTCGTGCGCAGAAGCAAGCTATTCAACGTGCAATGCGTGCTGGTGCAAAAGGTATCAGAACAATGGTATCTGGACGCCTTGGCGGTGCTGATATCGCTCGTTCTGAACACTATAGTGAAGGCACTGTGCCACTTCATACTTTACGTGCAGACATTGATTATGGAACTGCAGAAGCTGACACTACTTACGGTAAGTTAGGTGTTAAAGTATGGATCTACCGTGGTGAAGTTCTTCCTACTAAGAAAAGAGCAACGAAAGATGAGGAAGGAGGAAACCAATAATGTTATTACCTAAACGCGTGAAGTACCGTAGAGAGCACCGCGGAAATATGCGTGGTCGCGCTAAAGGTGGTACTGAAGTACATTTCGGTGAGTTCGGTTTACAATCGCTTGAAGGATCTTGGATTTCCAACCGCCAAATCGAAGCTGCTCGTCGTGCGATGACACGTTATATGAAACGTGGCGGTAAAGTTTGGATTAAAATCTTCCCTTCTAAGCCTTTTACAGCAAAACCATTAGAAGTACGTATGGGATCTGGTAAAGGTGCTCCTGAAGGTTGGGTAGCGGTTGTAAAACCAGGAAAAGTAATGTTTGAAATTGCAGGTGTACCTGAAGAAGTGGCTCGTGAGGCTCTAAGACTTGCAGCACATAAGTTACCTGTTAAATGTAAATTTGTAAAACGCGAAGATATTGGTGGTGAAACTAATGAAGGCTAATGAAATCCGTGATTTAACCACTGCCGAAGTTGAACAAAAAGTAAAATCTTTAAAAGAAGAATTATTTAACCTTCGTTTCCAGCTTGCGACTGGACAATTAGAAAACACTACTCGTATTCGTGAGGTACGCAAGGCGATTGCTCGTATGAAGACGATTATTCGCGAAAGAGAACTTGGTGTTAACAATCGATAATCGAGAGGAGGTTAGCGTAAATGAGTGAACGCAACCAACGTAAGGTATATGTAGGTCGTGTTGTATCCGACAAAATGGATAAAACGATCACAGTAGTAGTTGAAACTTACAAAAAACATTCACTATACGGCAAGCGTGTTAAATACTCTAAAAAGTATAAGGCTCATGATGAAAACAACCAAGCTAAAGTTGGCGATGTCGTAAAAATCATGGAGACTCGTCCTCTTTCAGCTACAAAACGATTCCGTTTAGTTGAAGTTGTAGAAGAAGCAGTAATAATCTAATTTACAGGTTCGGTAAAACTAAGTGTTCCGAAAGGAGGTACTAATCGATGATTCAATCAGAATCTCGTTTAAAAGTGGCTGACAACTCAGGTGCACGTGAGGTTTTAACAATTAAAGTTCTTGGTGGTTCAGGCAAGAAGACAGCTAATATCGGTGACGTTATTGTGTGTACTGTCAAGCAAGCAACACCAGGAGGCGTTGTCAAAAAAGGCGACGTTGTTAAAGCTGTAATCGTACGTACTAAGAGTGGTGCACGTCGTTCAGACGGTTCATATATCCGCTTTGATGAAAATGCATGTGTAATCATTCGTGACGATAAGAGTCCACGTGGAACTCGTATCTTTGGCCCAGTGGCACGTGAATTACGTGAAAGAAACTTTATGAAAATTGTTTCATTAGCTCCAGAAGTACTATAAAGATCTTATTATTAGCCTTGAAGGAGGTGTCTATAAGATGCATGTAAAAAAAGGTGATAAGGTACAAGTGATCTCTGGTAAAGACAAAGGCAAACAAGGTATTATCCTTGAAGCATTTCCAAAAAAGGATCGTGTCTTAGTAGAAGGTGTGAATGTTATTAAAAAGCACTCAAAGCCTTCTCAATTGAATCCACAAGGTGGAATCATTAGCCAAGAGGCACCTATTCATGTATCAAATGTAATGCCAATCGATCCAAAGACTGGCAATCCTACTCGTGTAGGTTACAAAGTTGTTGATGGTAAGAAAGTTCGTATTGCAAAAAAATCAGGTGAAGCTTTAGATAAATAGATTTTTTAAGAAAGGAGGTCGCGACTCGTGAATCGCCTAAAAGAGAAATTTAATAAAGAAGTAGTTTCTGCTTTAATGAGCAAATTTAATTATACATCTGTAATGCAAGCACCTAAAATTGAAAAGATCGTAATCAACATGGGTGTGGGTGACGCAGTACAAAATTCAAAAGCATTAGATAATGCTGTTGAAGAATTAGCTGCAATTACAGGTCAAAAACCTGTAGTAACAAGAGCAAAAAAATCAATCGCAGGCTTCAGACTACGTGAAGGAATGCCTATCGGTGCGAAGGTTACACTCCGCGGTGAGCGTATGTATGAATTCCTTGATAAATTAGTTTCAGTTTCTTTACCTCGTGTACGTGACTTTAGAGGTGTTTCTAAGAAGTCATTTGATGGCCGTGGTAACTATACACTAGGTATCAAAGAACAATTGATTTTCCCTGAAATTGATTACGATAAAGTTTCTAAAGTTCGTGGTATGGACATTGTTATCGTAACTACTGCTAATACAGATGAAGAAGCTCGTGAGTTATTAACTCAAATGGGTATGCCGTTTCAAAAGTAATTAAAGAGGAGGGAAATTCGTGGCCAAGAAATCAATGATCGTTAAGCAAAAACGCACACAAAAGTATGGTGTACGTGAATATACTCGCTGTGAACGCTGTGGTCGTCCACATTCAGTATTACGTAAATTCAAACTTTGCCGTATTTGTTTCCGTGAATTAGCTTACGCAGGTCAAATCCCTGGTGTTAAAAAAGCAAGTTGGTAAACCCTTAATTTGGGAAGGAGGTAAATTACATGGTTATGACTGATCCAATTGCAGATATGCTTACTCGCATCCGTAATGCGAATATGGTACGTCACGAGAAGCTTGAAATTCCTGCATCTAAACTTAAAAGAGAGATTGCTGAAATTTTAAAGCGTGAAGGCTTTGTACGTGACGTTGAATATATCGAAGATAATAAACAAGGAATTATCCGTATCTTCTTGAAGTACGGCTCAAACAACGAGCGTGTAATCACTGGCTTGAAACGTATTAGTAAGCCTGGTTTACGTGTATATGCTAAAGCTAATGAAGTACCTCGCGTCCTAAATGGCCTTGGCATTGCGATTGTTTCTACATCTAGCGGTGTAGTAACTGATAAAGATGCTCGTGCAAAACAAATTGGCGGAGAAATCCTAGCATACGTTTGGTAAGAACTTTTTTGATGAATGGAGGTGCAACAGATGTCTCGTATTGGTAAGAAACCACTTGAGATTCCACAAGGCGTTACTTTAACAAACAATGGTAACGTAATTACAATTAAAGGACCAAAAGGCGAGTTAACTCGTGCTTTTCATCCTGATATGAATATTAAAGTAGAGGATAATGTTCTTACTGTAGAACGTCCTTCTGACGAAAAGGAACACCGTTCACTACACGGTACTACACGTAGTATCCTAGGTAATATGGTTGAAGGTGTTACAAAGGGCTATGAAAGAGGTCTTGAATTAATCGGTGTTGGTTACCGTGCTACTAAGTCTGGTAACAAACTTGTTCTTAACGTTGGATATTCACATCCAGTAGAAATTCAACCTGAAGCTGGTATTGAAATCGAAGTTCCTTCTAACACTAAAATCGTTGTTAAAGGAATTGATAAAGAGCGTGTAGGAGCAGTTGCTGCAAATATCCGCGCTGTACGTTCACCAGAGCCATATAAAGGTAAAGGTATTCGTTACGAAGGCGAATTTGTACGTCGTAAGGAAGGTAAAACTGCTAAGAAATAACGCTTCTTAGAGTAAAAGAAAGGAGTGAATCCAGAATGATTACGAAAGCTGACAAAAATGCTGTCCGTAAAAAGAGACATGCTCGTGTACGTGCAAAAGTAAGCGGAACTGCTGAACGTCCACGTTTAAATGTGTATCGCTCAAATCAGCATATCTATGCTCAATTAATCGATGATGTAAATCATGTTACTTTAGCAAGTGCGTCTACTGTTGAAAAAGATTTAAATCTTGAATCAACTGGAAATATTGAAGCAGCTCAAAAGATCGGTGAATTAGTTGCTCAACGTGGTATTGAAAAAGGCGTGAAAGAAATAGTATTTGACCGTGGTGGCTACTTATATCATGGAAAAATTAAGGCTTTAGCAGAGTCTGCTCGTGAAGCTGGTCTTGAATTCTAAGAATAAAGGAGGGAAATGAATTAATGCGTCTTATTGATCCAAATAAATTAGAGCTTGAAGAGCGTGTCGTAACGGTTAACCGTGTGGCAAAAGTGGTTAAGGGTGGTCGTCGCTTCCGCTTCGCTGCACTAGTCGTTGTTGGTGATAAAAATGGTCATGTTGGTTTCGGCACTGGAAAAGCACAAGAAGTTCCAGATGCAATTCGTAAAGCAATTGAAGATGCGAAGAAAAACTTAATCAATGTGCCAATCATTGGTACTACAATACCACATGATGTTATCGGAAGATTTGGTGCCGGTAATGTATTATTAAAGCCTGCTGCTGAAGGTACTGGCGTTATCGCTGGTGGCCCTGTTCGTGCGGTACTAGAATTAGCTGGTGTAGGTGATATCCTTTCTAAATCGTTAGGATCTAACACTCCGGTAAATATGGTACGTGCAACTATTGAAGGGTTAAAAGATTTAAAACGTGCAAATGAAGTTGCAAAGTTACGTGGCAAAACGGTAGAAGAACTGTTAGGATAAGGAGGGAAAATAATGGCTAATAAACTTCAAATCACCCTCAAACGCAGTGTTATTGGTCGTCCACAAGACCAAAGAGCTACTGTACAAACTTTAGGATTACGTAAAATACATCAAACAGTTGTTCACGAAGATAACGCAGCAATTCGTGGAATGATTAATAAAGTATCACATTTAGTAAAAGTAGAAGAAGTATAATAATTAAAGTTGATTAAAAGAGGAGGTGCAAGAGAATGAAACTACATGAGTTAAAACCTTCAGAAGGTTCTCGCAAAGAACGTAATCGTGTTGGCCGTGGTATGGCTTCAGGCAATGGTAAAACTTCAGGTAGAGGTCATAAAGGTCAAAAGGCTCGTTCAGGCGGTGGTGTACGTCCTGGATTCGAGGGTGGACAAATGCCTTTATTCCAACGTTTACCTAAGCGTGGCTTTACTAACATCAATCGTAAAGAGTATACGATTGTTAACATTGAAACACTTAATCGCTTCGAAAACGGGACAGAGGTCACTCCTGAATTATTGCTTGAAACTGGTGTTGTCAGCAAGTTAAATGCTGGTGTTAAAGTACTAGGAAATGGTAAGTTAGAAAAGAACCTTACTGTTAAAGCACATAAGTTCTCAGCTTCCGCTAAAGAAGCAATTGAGGCAGCTGGCGGTAAAACTGAGGTGGTTTGATGTTTGAGACAATCTCCAATTTTATACGAGTTGGTGAAATACGACGTAAGATCGTTTTCACCTTACTTATGCTCGTAGTTTTTAGACTCGGTAGTTTTATACCAGTTCCAGGTGTAAATGCGGAAGTATTAAAGCTAAGTGACAAAGGTGTATTTGGACTTCTTAATACATTTGGCGGCGGTGCTTTGAAAAACTTCTCGATATTTGCAATGGGGATTATGCCATACATTACTGCTTCCATTATTATTCAGCTTTTACAAATGGACGTTGTACCGAAATTTACTGAGTGGTCTAAACAGGGAGAGGTTGGACGACGTAAGTTAGCTCAGTTTACCCGCTATGGGACAATCGTGCTTGGTTTTATTCAAGCAGTTGGTATGTCTATCGGCTTTAATAATATGTTTCCAGGCTTAATCAAAAACCCTGGAGTCCCAACATATTTACTTATCGCTTTAGTATTAACTGCTGGTACAGCATTCTTGCTTTGGTTAGGTGAACTCATTACCTCGCATGGTATTGGTAATGGAATTTCCATCATAATCTTTGCAGGTATTGTTGCAGCGATTCCAACAGCTGCAAACCAGATCTATGCACAACAACTTGAAGGTGCAGGAGAAGCACTATTCTTAAAAATCGTTACAATGGCATTATTACTGGTTGCAGTTTTAGCTGTAATCGTGGGAACGATTTTTATTTCACAAGCTCTTCGGAAAATACCGATTCAGTATGCCAAAAGGCTTGTAAATCGTAGCCCAGTTGGCGGACAGTCAACACACTTACCGATTAAAGTTAATGCTGCAGGGGTTATTCCAGTAATCTTTGCGATTTCATTTTTAATAACACCGCCGACAATTGCCGGCTTCTTTGGAACAAATAAAGTCACCACTTGGATTCAAACGACTTTTACGTATTCACATCCAATTGGGATGATTATTTATATAGCTTTGATTGTTGCATTTACCTATTTCTATACATTTGTTCAAGTTAATCCTGAACAAATGGCAGAAAACCTTAAAAAACAAGGTGGCTATGTACCTGGTATAAGACCGGGAAAAAGCACCCAGGAGTACTTAACTCGCATTCTTTACAGATTAACTTTAGTAGGATCCATATTCTTGGCACTCATTGCAGTACTTCCTGTTTTGTTTGTAAACATTGCGAAACTACCGCAAACTGTACAGATTGGTGGTACCAGCTTACTAATTGTTGTCGGCGTTGCGCTTGAAACAATGAAGCAGTTGGAAAGCCAATTAGTGAAGAGACATTATAAGGGGTTCTTGAAATAGGTTTTTGAGGTAGGGGCCATGTTAATTGCCCTGTGCCTCGCCAAGATAGATAGGGGGGCTAAAGATGAATCTAGTATTGATGGGGTTACCGGGAGCTGGAAAAGGAACACAAGCGGAACAAATTGTTGAAAAGTATGATATTCCTCATATTTCAACAGGCGATATGTTCCGTGCTGCCATTAAGGAAGGAACAGAATTAGGTATTAAAGCAAAATCCTTTATGGATCAAGGTGCACTTGTACCAGATGAAGTAACAATTGGTATCGTAAAGGAACGTCTTGGAAAAGATGATTGTAAAAAGGGATTCCTTTTAGATGGTTTTCCAAGAACGGTTCCACAGGCTGAAGCACTTGAAGTTCTTTTAACAGAACTTGACCGTCCTATTCATTTTGTAATCAATATTCAAGTTGATACTAGCAAGTTAATGGAACGTCTAACAGGACGCCGCATTTGTAAATCTTGTGGGGCTACATACCATATGGTATTTAATCCACCAGCACAAGATGGCGTTTGTGATAAGTGTGGAGGCGAACTTTATCAACGTTCTGATGATAATGCAGAAACAGTTGGTAATCGATTGGAAGTAAATATTAAGCAAACACAACCTTTACTTGATTTCTACAGTGCAAAAGGTACTCTACGCAACATTAACGGAGATCAAGACATTGATGTTGTTTTCAAAGATATAGATCAACTCCTTGGGGGCTTAATTGGATGATCATTTGCAAAACTGTGCGCGAGATTGAAATTATGCGTGAAGCAGGTAAAATTGTTGCCCTTACACATCAAGAACTGAAAAAGCATATAAAACCAGGAATAACGACCAAGGAATTAGACAATATAGCTGAAAAGACCATCCGTTATTATAACGCAATTCCATCCTTTAAAGGATATAATGGTTTTCCTGGAAGCATATGTGCTTCGGTGAATGAAGAGTTAGTGCACGGTATACCTGGTGATCGAGTTCTCCGCGACGGCGATATTATCTCAATTGATATCGGTGCAAAGTACAATGGCTACCATGGGGACTCTGCTTGGACATATGCTGTGGGAAGCATTGATGACGAAACGAATAAACTACTAGAAGTTACAGAACAATCCTTATATAAAGGGCTAGATGAAGCAAAAGCCGGTGTAAGATTATCGAATATCTCTCATGCGATTCAAACATATGTAGAGGCAGGCGGTTTTTCTATTGTTAGAGAGTATGTGGGGCATGGAGTTGGGCAGGATCTTCATGAAGATCCGCAAATTCCACATTATGGACCTCCTAACAAAGGACCAAGGTTAAAGCCTGGTATGGTGCTTGCAGTTGAGCCTATGGTTAATGCAGGTACGCGTTATGTTAAAACACTTTCAGATAACTGGACTGTTGTTACAGTTGACGGCAAAATGTGTGCTCATTTTGAACATACGATTGCAATTACTGAAACTGGATTTGAAATTTTAACAAAAGCCTAAGTGAAGGTGATAATGGGTGAACGAACCTGAGTCGAGTCCGCGAATAGGTCAGTTAGTTAAAATTCTACAAGGAAGAGATGCTGGTCAATTTGCAATAGTACTAAAAATCCTCGATGAGCGTTTCGTGTTTATCGCTGATGGTGATAAACGTAAATTTGATCGGCCAAAGAAAAAGAACATTAATCATCTCGAGTTTTTTGATTATGTTTCTCCGGAGGTTCAGAACAGTATTAGTGAAACTGGTCGTGTGACAAATGGAAAGCTAAGGTTTGCTGTTTCAAAGTTTGTCAATGAGCAAATTACTGATTTTGAGAAAGGAGAGCAGCTTGATGGCTAAAGAGGATGTCATTGAAGTAGAAGGTACGATCGTCGAGACTCTGCCAAACGCAATGTTTAAAGTGGAATTAGAAAACGGTCATACTGTATTGGCGCATGTATCAGGTAAAATTCGCATGCATTTCATTCGGATTTTACCAGGTGATAAGGTGACTGTAGAGTTATCTCCATATGATTTAACTCGTGGTCGCATCACGTATCGTTACAAATAAAATAGCACTCCGTAACATAAGGAGGTTCAAAAAGATGAAAGTTAGACCATCCGTAAAGCCTATCTGCGAAAAGTGTAAAGTCATTCGTCGCAAAGGTAAAGTAATGGTTATTTGTGAAAACCCTAAGCATAAACAAAAACAAGGCTAATCATAAGGAGGTGCAACTTTAAATGGCACGTATTGCAGGTGTAGATATTCCACGCGAAAAGCGCGTAGTCATCTCATTAACATATATTTACGGCATTGGCCGTGCAACTTCACAAAAGATTTTAGCTGAAGCAGGTGTTTCAGAAGATACTCGTGTTCGTGATTTAACAGAAGACGAGTTAGGTAAAATCCGTGAGATTATTGACCGCTATAAAGTAGAAGGTGACCTTCGTCGTGAAGTTTCCCTTAACATTAAGCGTCTAATCGAAATTGGTTCTTACCGTGGTCTTCGTCATCGCCGTGGTCTTCCAGTTCGCGGTCAAAACACTAAAAATAACTCTCGTACACGTAAAGGTCCACGTCGTACAGTTGCTAATAAGAAAAAGTAAAGTAAAGGAGGGAATTAATCAATGGCTCGTAAGACTAATACTCGTAAACGCCGTGTCAAAAAGAACATCGAAACTGGCGTAGCACATATTCGTTCAACATTCAATAATACAATCGTTACGATTACTGATGCTCACGGTAATGCTGTATCTTGGTCAAGCGCTGGTGCTTTAGGTTTTAAAGGTTCTCGTAAATCAACTCCATTTGCAGCCCAAATGGCAGCTGAAACTGCTGCAAAAGCTTCTATGGAGCACGGTATGAAAACTTTGGAAGTAACAGTTAAAGGTCCAGGAGCTGGTCGTGAAGCTGCGATCCGCGCACTTCAATCAGCAGGTTTAGAGGTTACAGCTATTCGTGACGTAACACCAGTACCTCATAATGGTTGCCGACCACCAAAACGTCGCCGCGTATAATTAATCTGTATAGAATTTTAATCCCTGTCTATAATGGGATATGATGACAGTTTTTTCTAAGAGAAACGGACTAACAGATAATTAGTAAATTGTTGTGCACATTTGGGAATTGCCTAATGGGGAATTTCGGTTAGGGGCGGAACCCTAGCCGAGGTTTCGACGTTTTGAAGGAGGGTTTATTGAATGATTGAGATTGAAAAACCAAAAATCGAAACGGTTGAAATCAGCGATGATGCTACCTTTGGTAAATTCGTTGTCGAACCGCTTGAGCGTGGATATGGTACCACTTTAGGAAACTCCTTACGTCGTATTCTATTATCCTCTCTCCCTGGGGCTGCTGTAACATCCATTCAAGTCGATGGTGTTCAACACGAATTCTCTACTATTGAAGGTACAGTAGAGGATGTTACAACTGTAATTTTGAATATCAAAAAATTAGCATTAAAAATTTATTCTGATGAAGAAAAAACATTAGAAATTGATATTCAAGGTGAGCGAGACGTAACTGCCGCTGATATTACACACGATAGTGATGTTGAGATACTAAATCCTGATCTTCATATTGCGTCACTTGGTAAAAACGGAAATCTCCGCATGAGATTAACTGCTAAGCGCGGCCGTGGCTATACTCCTGCTGATGCAAATAAGCGTGAAGATCAACCTATCGGTGTGATTCCGATAGATTCGATTTTTACTCCAGTCTCTCGTGTAACCTATACAGTTGAAAACACGAGGGTTGGACAGGTTGCAAATTACGATAAGTTGACACTGGATGTTTGGACAGATGGTAGCATTCGACCAGAAGAAGCTGTTTCGCTTGGAGCTAAAATTTTAACCGAGCATTTAAACATCTTTGTTGGTTTGACTGATGAAGCCCAAAATGCTGAAATTATGGTTGAAAAGGAAGAGGACCAAAAAGAAAAGGTTCTCGAAATGACAATTGAAGAACTTGACTTATCTGTTCGTTCTTATAACTGCTTGAAACGTGCTGGTATTAATACAGTTCAGGAACTAGCGAATAAGACTGAAGAAGATATGATGAAAGTTCGCAACCTAGGAAGAAAATCACTAGAAGAAGTAAAGGCGAAGCTTGAAGAGCTTGGTCTTGGTCTTCGAAGAGACGAATAAAATAATACTTCAACAAAGGAGGGAAACTAGAGATGGCTTACGCAAAATTAGGTCGTACATCTTCACAACGAAAGGCTCTTTTCCGTGACCTTGCTACTGATTTAATTATCAACGAACGCATTGAAACAACTGAAGCGAAAGCAAAGGAGCTTCGTTCAATTGTTGAAAAAATGATCACACTTGGTAAGCGCGGGGACTTACATGCTCGTCGTCAGGCAGCTTCTTTCATCCGTAATGAAGTAGCGAATGCAGAAACAGGCGAATATGCAGTTCAAAAGCTTTTTAATGACATTGCAAAGCGCTATGAGGAACGTCAAGGAGGATACACACGTATTCTAAAACTTGGTCAACGCCGCGGTGATGGTGCTCCAGTCGTTATAATTGAATTAGTTTAATTTTGTTCAGTTTTTGCTGAACAAAATTAAACTATATGTTGATGCCTCAGATTTTTAGAGGTATTTATCGAGCAAGCTCGATAAAATCTGGGCACAAATACGCCTTGGCGTATTTGATTATATAATCATGCTTCAACATAATTCATCAAAAAGGGCGAGACAGAATCTTACGTAAGAAGATCCGAGTCTATGCCCTTTTTTCGTTATACAGAAACTTTCAGTGGGTGACATGCTTAATGAATCAAGAAAAGGTAATTACAGTTCAAAACGTCAAATTCCGTTACAGTGCTGATGGTGAATGGGCTTTGAATGATGTCAGTTTTCCTGTTTATAAAGGGGAATGGCTCGCCATTGTCGGTCATAATGGATCCGGAAAATCAACGTTAGCCAAAATTTTAAACGGACTTTTAATGCATGAAACTGGTTCTGTCTTTGTTGAAGGTATAGAATTAACGATAGATACGATTTGGGATATTAGAAAAAGAGTGGGCATGGTCTTTCAAAATCCCGATAACCAATTTGTCGGAACAACAGTTAGAGATGATGTGGCTTTTGGTTTAGAGAATAATGGTGTTCCAAGGGAAGAAATGATTAAACGTATTAGTGAGAGTATTCAAAGAGTAAGAATGAGCGATTTTTTGAACCATGAACCACATCGATTATCAGGTGGTCAAAAACAACGTGTAGCGATTGCTGGTGTTCTCGCTTTAAAGCCGGCTGTTATGATTTTAGACGAGGCAACCTCGATGCTGGATCCATTAGGTCGGAAGGAAGTCATTGAGACTGTAAGGGATTTGCAGCAAGAGACGGGCCAAATGAGTGTTATTTCTATCACCCATGATTTAGAAGAGGTTACCCAAGCGGATCGGGTCATTGTGATGAATCGAGGACAACTCTTTGCAGAAGGGACACCAGAAGAGATTTTCGAGCTTGGGAATACATTAGTGGAATTAGGGCTTGATTTACCATTTACAGTAAAACTATCTCAACTGCTGAAACAAAAAGGCATACCATTATCAAAATCCCATTTAAAACAACGAGATTTGGTGAATGAACTATGGACATTGTATTCGAAAATGTAGAGCACCTCTATAATCCAAAAACGCCCTTCGAAAGAAAGGCTTTATACGACCTTAATATTTCAATTCCTTCCGGTACATTTCAAGCTGTTATTGGCCATACAGGTTCAGGAAAGTCAACATTAATCCAACATATAAACGGGCTATTACGGCCAACAAGTGGGAAGATTCATATTGGCGAGCGTATGATCACTGCGGAAAAGCAAAAAGACTTAAAAAGCCTGCGTAAAAAGGTTGGAATTGTCTTTCAATATCCAGAACACCAGCTTTTTGAAGAAACGGTTGAGAAAGATATATGTTTTGGACCGATGAATTTTGGTGTTTCTGAAGAGGAAGCCAAAAAGAAGGCTAGAGAGATATTGCAGTTAGTTGGTCTTCCGGAAACAGTTTTAGGCAAATCACCATTTGATTTAAGCGGTGGGCAGATGCGTAGGGTAGCTATAGCAGGCGTTTTAGCGATGGAGCCAGAGGTTCTCATTTTGGACGAGCCAATAGCAGGCCTTGACCCAAAAGGGCGCAAAGAAATTATGGATATGTTTAAAATGATGCATAAGGAAGCTAACCTTACAACGATTCTGGTAACACATAGTATGGAGGACGCTGCTTTTTATGCAGACCATATCCTAGTTATGGATAAAGGGACAGTCTATATGGAAGGGACACCTTCCGAAATATTCCAGCATCCTGAAAAACTAAATAAAGTTGGCTTGGATATTCCGGAATCTGTGCAATTCATGAGAACCCTTTCGGAAACACTCCATAAGCCATTGCCAAATCTGTTTACGGTAGAGGAAGTAGCTGATGAAATATTCAAGCTCTTTGCAAGAGGGGAGCTGGAGCGATGAAAAATGTAATTATCGGGCAATATATACCGGGTGACTCAATTTTTTACAAAATAGACCCTCGTGCAAAAATCGTAGCGATTTTTTTATTTGTAATTATTGTTTTTCTAGCCAACAACATTACCACATATTCCATATTAGTGGCATTCACAATTGGCAGTGTTCTTCTTTCTAGAGTACCGGTAAGCTATATTTATAAAGGATTAAAACCAATCCTTTGGATTGTGCTCTTTACGCTTGTTTTGCATTTGTTTATGACAAAGGGCGGTGACGTTGTCCTTGATTTGGGCCGGTTTACGATTTATGAAGACGGAGTAAGGCAAGGGGTTTTTATTTCATTACGCTTTATTCTCCTCATTATGGTCACAAGCCTTCTTACATTAACAACGACACCAATAGAGATCACAGATGGGATGGAGTCACTGCTATCACCTTTTAAGAGATTTGGTGTACCGGCACATGAGTTGGCGCTGATGATGTCTATTTCATTGCGTTTTATCCCGACATTAATGGAAGAGACAGAAAAAATCATCAAAGCTCAATCTGCTCGTGGCGTCGACTTTTCAAGCGGTCCCATAAAGGAGCGTTTCAAAGCCATTGTCCCGCTCCTAGTTCCATTGTTTATTAGTGCCTTTCGACGTGCCGAGGACCTTGCTTTAGCGATGGAAGCGAGAGGGTACCGCGGTGGGGAAGGGCGTACGAAGCTCAGGGAACTAGTTTGGAACAAGGCGGATAATGTCGTGTTTATCATATTAGCTCTAATGACTGTTTTATTATTTCTTTTACGTTCATGATTGTTTAAAAAATACAATCATATAGGTGGTAAAAATGAATCGTTTAAAATGTACAATTTCATATGATGGTACAGAGTTTGCCGGGTTTCAAGTCCAGCCGAAGGATCGTACAGTACAGGGTGAAGTGGAGAAAGCCTTAAAGAAGCTTCACAAGGGTGAGGATATCCGTATTCATCCATCGGGCAGAACGGATGCCGGCGTCCATGCTCATGGGCAAGTGATTCATTTTGATAGCTCCCTTGATATTCAAGAAGAGGGCTGGTTGATGGCCTTAAACACACTTCTTCCTGATGACATCGTTGTCATGGAGGTTGAAAAGGTGGATACGGAATTCCATGCTAGATATGATGTAATAAAAAAAGAATATCGTTATTTTTTATTACATCAAAAAAATAGAGATGTGTTTCACAAAAATCATAGCTACCATTACCCATATCCTCTTAATCTTGATAAAGTGATTGAAGGATCTAAATACTTCCTTGGCACTCATGATTTCACGTCATTTTGCTCAACAAAGTCGGATAAAGAAAACAAAGTCCGGACGATTGAAGAAATTGAAGTTTGGCAGGTTGAAAATGAAATTATTTTTCGTTTTGTTGGTAATGGTTTCCTCTATAATATGGTGAGGATTATGGTTGGGACGTTATTGAAGGTAGGACAAGGAAAGTTAGCTCCAGAGGATATCAAGGTGATTTTGGAGAAGAAAGATCGTCGGGCAGCCGGGAAGACGGCACCGGCCCATGGTTTGCATATGTGGAGAGTTTGGTATTAAGAACAACTTCTCCAGGTGTAACATTTTATTGACAATAGCACATCAAATATTATATTATTGTCTATGGTACATTTTCAGGAGAATCACGCCACGATTTTAGCCCCGAAACTAATCGTGTGAATATAAACTTATGAAAATGAAAAGAGCGAAAGATTTTTTAGGAGGGAATACAATGCGTCAAACTTATATGGCGAAAGCTTCAGAAGTTGATCGTAAATGGTTAGTAATCGACGCTGAAGGCCAAACTTTAGGTCGTCTTGCTAGTGAAGTAGCTGCAATTCTTCGTGGTAAGCATAAACCAACATTTACACCACATGTAGACACTGGTGATCATGTAATCATCATTAATGCTGAGAAAATTCATTTAACAGGTAAGAAATTATCTGACAAGGTTTATTACCGTCATTCTTTACATCCAGGCGGCTTAAAAACTCGTACTGCTAAAGAAATGATTGAAACTCGCCCTGAACAAATGATTGAAGGCGCAATTAAAGGAATGCTTCCAAAAAACAGCTTAGGACGTCAAATGTTTAAGAAGCTTAATGTATACAAAGGCAGTGAACATCCACACCAAGCACAAAAACCAGAAGTTTATCAACTTCGCGGATAATTTTTAAGGAGGGTATTTAATTTGGCACAGGTACAATATTACGGTACAGGACGTCGTAAAAGTTCAGTTGCACGTGTTCGTTTAGTTCCTGGTAACGGACGTGTTGTTGTGAACGGTCGCGATATTGAAGAATATTTTAATTTAGAAACACTTCGTGTAGTTTCTAAGCAACCTCTAGTTGCAACTGAAAATGCAGGCAGCTATGATGTATTAGTTAACGTAAGCGGCGGTGGTTACACTGGTCAAGCTGGTGCAATCCGTCATGGTATTGCTCGTGCATTATTACAAGCTGACCCAGAATATCGCGCAGTTCTTAAGAGCGCAGGCTTCTTAACTCGCGATGCACGTATGAAAGAGCGTAAGAAATACGGTCTTAAAGGCGCTCGTCGTGCACCTCAGTTCTCAAAACGTTAATTATACGAACGTTCAAAAGACTCCCAACCGATTGGTTGGGAGTCTTTTTTAATTGTCTATTCTGTTAACGGTTACATTTTCTAGTTGAAAACTCCTACTACGCATGCTAGTATACAAGTATACAAATGAAAAAAAGGGGACAACTTCCCATATCCACTCTTGTAATGAGTCAAAAATTTATTTGGCTAAATGAAACCGCTTAAATAAAATCAATTTAATGTGTAATACTATTTATATTTATGGGGTGAAAAAAATGAAAAGCACACGTCCTTTTGGTATGAAAGATAAGTTTGGTTATCTGTTTGGCGATTTTGGTAACGACTTTTTCTTTTTCCTCGTTATGGCATTTCTCATGGTGTTTTATACAGACGTTGTTCATCTTAATCCTATTGCGGTCGGTATATTGTTTACGGTTGCTCGTTTGTGGGATGCATTTGCTGATATGGCTTGGGGTCGCTTTATTGACACTAGAAAAACTGGAGAAAATGGTAAATTTAAACCATGGATTTTAAGAATGTCTTTCCCATTAGTGATCACAGGTATTTTAATGTTTGTATATATACCTGGGATGTCCGACGGTTTTTATCTAGCGTATGCTTTCGTAACATATATTCTTTGGGGAACATTATATAGTACTGTTAACATCCCTTATGGTTCAATGGCATCTGTTATCACATCTGATCCTGTTGAACGTACTGCCTTATCTTCCTGGAGAACAGTAGGATCACAACTAGCAGGTCTAGTGATTAATGTTGTTGGACCAATGATTCTATTTGTAGACAATAAAGCAGTACCCAATCGCTTTATACTAGCAGCAATTATTTTTGGTATATTAGCGATTGCTTGTTATTTAGCATGTTATAAATTATCTGTTGAACGCGTTGTTGTTGATACGGACAGGCCTAAAGCAAAAAAAGGCGCAACAATGAAAGGCCTACTTAAAAACAAACCTTTAATTTGGTTCCTTGTCGCTTCATTATCTTTCATGGTTATCCTTATGTTAACCAGCGCAGTAAACGTTTACTTATTTAAGGATTACTTTGGAAGTGCTAAAACAT
The DNA here is from genome assembly GCF_054301215.1 of Schinkia acidoalkalinis. The sequence continues at coordinate 2,016,099 of NZ_CP182573.1, read as the reverse complement.
TAAGTATTGTTGGTTTACTACAATCTGGAGCTGTATTTGCAATGGCGCCATTCATTCAAAAATTAGTTAAAAAATTTGGTAAAAAGGAAGTAGCATCTGTAGGCTTATTAGTAGCAGCTCTAGTTTATGGAATTTTGTATCTGTTACCTAACTTAAACGAAACACAATTTATTGTTCTTCTAACGGTTGCTATGCTTGGTTATGGTACCTTCAATCTTGTGATCTGGGCATTTGTTACTGATGTAATTGATTACCATGAATATCTAACTGGTTTACGTGAAGATGGAACGGTTTATGCTGTTTATTCAATGGCACGTAAAATTGGACAAGCTGTTGCAGGTGGTGTCGGAGGTGCAGCGATTGCAGCTGTAGGTTACAATGCTAAACTTTCTTCACAAACAGCTGAAACTCTTAGCGGAATTCACATGCTTGGTACTTTAGTACCGTCGGTGGTTCTCGGAGCTGTTTTCTTAATTATTGTATTCCTTTATCCTTTAAACAAAAAACGTACGGAACAGCTTTCAATTGATTTAGCAGAAAAAAGAAAAGCAACAGCACAAGATGAAAAAATTGCTTAACAGAAAAAAGAAGATAGTTAACAATAGGTTGACTATCTTCTCTGTCCATATAGTGTTGTAGGAATTCTTGCTGAATGCTATGATAGGGTTAGTTCGTTTGAACGGTTATTTAATAGGGAGTGTACCACATATGGTTACTGTATTACCAAGGCTTCCTGGTGAAAACAATAAAGATTATGCCTACAGGGTCATAAAGGATTCGATAATGGCACTTGAATTAGAACCAGGTCAAGCGATTAGTGAGATTGAATTGGCGCAAGAATTGCAAATATCACGAACTCCAATTAGAGAAGTAATGGCGAAATTAGGAGAAGAATACTTAGTAGAGGTAATTCCGCAAGTAGGGAGTTATATTTCAAAAATTAATCCGCAATTAATTAAAGAAGCCTCATTTATGCGCTATATATTAGAAAGGGAAATATTAAAGCTCTCCTGCGAATCCTTTCCAAAGTCAAATTTATATGAGCTTAAAAAGAATCTTGCTCTTCAGGAAGAATTGATTGGCTGTGAAGGAACGGAGAGGGAATTCCATAGACTGGATAAGGAGTTTCACAGAATCATCTTTGAAGGCAGCAAGAAAGAAAATGTGTGGGCGGCGATTACTCGCATTAGTACACATTATAATCGAATAAGACTTTTGTCTGAAATGCAGCATAATTTTAAAGAACCTATCGCCCAACACAGAAAAATTGTCGAAATTATTGAAAGTAAAGATTGTGATCAAGTAGAGGCAATTGTAAGACAACATATTATTGAACCGATTAAGCTTTGGGAAGAGTTATTTAAAGAGAACAGCCCCTATTTGCAGTATTTTGAAATACCAGGACAGATACCAGTATTCCTTTAATGAGGGATACTGGTTTTTTTTATGAAAAAATTGTTTCTATATTGCAAAAGGTGCCAAAAGAATGCTAGTATACAAGTATACTAGCAATTAGGTATGAATGTTACAAATTACGCCGCAAGTATATTTACACAAATAAAATAAAACCTATTAATATTCTCCGATGTTCTGAAAAAAAAATAAGACAAGGTGATTTCAAATGTTGCAACGATATGAAGTGTTAAACGAAATGCATAAAGGCTATTTAGTGGCAGTTGTCCGTGGCAAAAATAAAGAAGAGGCTGTTGAAATTTCCAAACAAGCGTTTCAAGGTGGAATTCGGTCGCTTGAAATTACTTTCTCAACGCAAGGAGCGGAAGATGTAATTGCTGAACTCGTGCGGTCTGGTGATGGTCAAATGATTGTTGGGGCGGGAACTGTGTTGGATGCTGAAACAGCGAGGATCGCAATCATGAAAGGCGCCCGTTATATCGTCAGTCCACATTTTGATGGAGCGATTGCGACGATGTGCAATCGTTATGCTATCCCCTATTTGCCAGGCTGTGGTTCTGTGACGGAAATCATAAACGCCCTTTCATTTGGAGTAGATGTAGTTAAGTTGTTTCCGGGCAGTTTATTAGGCCCTGGATTTATTAAAGATGTGAAAGGTCCGATTCCACATGTTCAACTGATGCCATCGGGTGGGGTAAGTTTGGATAATATTGATAAATGGGTAAAAAATGGTGCATTTGCAGTCGGGATTGGTAGTGCTTTAACTAAAAATGTGGAAAATGGCGACTTTAGTTCAGTTCAGAAAGTGGCCCGCACCTTTGTGGACAAACTGGAGGCTATAAAGGCGGAATGATAATTTGCAAAAAAAGAGGAAGGTGTTTAATTTGGGAGCATTTATTCATGAAAATTTTATGCTGAAGAATAAAACAGCTATTGATTTATACCATAACTATGCAAAAGACATGCCGATATATGATTATCACTGCCACCTCTCGCCTAAAGAGATTGCTGAAAATCGTAAGTTTAAAAGCATCACCGAGCTTTGGCTTGAAGGCGATCATTATAAATGGCGGGCGATGAGGGCAAACGGTATTGATGAACGGTTTATTACCGGTGAGACAAGTGACAAAGAAAAATTTGCAGCCTGGGCAAAGACGGTTCCCAATACCATTGGAAATCCATTGTACCATTGGACGCATTTAGAGTTGAAAAAGTACTTTGGAATTGAAGAATTATTGAATGAGGAAACCGGCGGGCGAATCTGGGAACAATGCAATAAATTATTGCAGCAGGATGATTATTCCGTTCAAGGTTTAATCCAACGTTCCAATGTGAAAGTAATTTGTACAACGGATGATCCAACTGATGATTTACATTACCATGACCTGATTAAAGAAAAAAAGGATTTTCCCGTAAAGGTTCTTCCTACTTACCGCCCAGATAAGGGTGTGGAAATTAACAAGGACACATTTACTGGATTTGTTAAAAAGCTTGAAGAGGTAATCGGTAAAAAGATTTCTTCCTTTGAAGATTATTTGGCCGCACTAGAAGAAAGAGTTCAATACTTTCATGAAAAAGGCGGAAGAATCTCAGACCATGGTTTATCTGAAATTCCATTTTCTTCGTTTGAAGAGAGTGAATTAGAACCTATTTTCCAAGCCGGACGGAATGGACAAGCTGTCTCTTGTCAAGATGAGAAAAAGTTCAAGACTGCAGTTTTAATCCACCTTTCGAAATGCTACAAAGAGCGGAATTGGGCCATGCAAATCCATTTCGGTGCAATTCGGAATAATAATACAAAAATGTTGGCCAAGCTTGGACCTGATACTGGTTTTGATTCCATCAGTGATCAAGGGGAGGTAGCAGTTCCGCTAAATGGACTACTTGCAGCCTTTGACGAAGGCAATTCGTTGCCAAGAACAATACTTTATAACCTAAATCCGGTTGATAATGATGTGGTTGGCAGTACATTGGCAAACTTCCAAACAGAACCCGGTATCCAGGGTAAGATTCAATTTGGCGCCGGTTGGTGGTTTAATGATACAAAGCAAGGTATGCTTCGCCAGTTAAATGCTTTAGCTGACCAAGGTTTGTTAATGCACTTTGTCGGGATGCTGACAGATTCACGCAGTTTTATCTCTTATAGCCGACATGAATATTTTCGCCGGATTTTATGTAATCTGGTAGGTTCTTGGGTTGAGGATGGAGAGGTCCCAAATGATCCGGCTTTATTAAGAAAGTTAATTGAGAATATTTGCTATAACAACGCCAAAAGCTATTTTAGTATAGACATTTAAAAGGAGACGAACCATTTATGGAAATGAGTTTTCGCTGGTATGGAAAAACGGATTCGATACCCTTGGAATATATAAGGCAAATCCCAGGAATGAGGGGGATTGTAACAGCAATCTATGATATCCCTGTGGGGGAAGCATGGCCGCTTGCAAAAATTGAAGAATTAAAGAATACAGTAGAAGAGGCAGGACTATACATTTCAGTCATTGAAAGCGTTCCTGTGCATGAAGATATCAAAATCGGTTTACCGACTCGTGATAAGTATATTGAGAATTACAAAGAAACAATCCGCAATCTTGGTAAAGTCGGCATTCCTGTTGTCTGCTATAACTTTATGCCAATCTTTGACTGGACTCGCACTGATTTAGAATGCCGTCTTCCTGATGGTTCAACAGCCCTTATTTTTGAAGAAGAAATTGCCGAGAAAATGGATCCACTAACAGGAGAACTTTCTCTACCGGGTTGGGATTCCAGCTATAAGAAAGAAGACTTACAAGTACTATTTGATCACTACAAAAATGTAAATCATGAAAGGCTATGGGAAAACCTGGAGTATTTCATTAAGAAAATTATTCCTGTTGCAGAAGAGGCTGGGGTAAAAATGGCTATCCACCCTGATGACCCCCCATTTGATATCTTTGGATTACCACGCATCATAACAAATAAAGAAAATCTTGAAAGGTTTATTAACCTATACGACAGCCCATATAACGGATTAACGATGTGTAGCGGTTCGCTCGGCTCAGATAAAAAGAATGATTTCCCTGAAATGCTGCGCTATTTCGGAAAGAAAGGCCGGGTGCATTTCGTCCATGCCCGAAATGTAAAGCACACAGGACCAAGGTCATTCCAGGAATCAGCCCATGTTTCCGAGTACGGTTCCATTGATATGTACGAGATTATCCGTGCGATGAAAGACTTTGATTACAACGGTCCAATTCGCCCCGACCATGGAAGAATGATTTGGGGAGAAACAGGAAAGCCTGGTTATGGTTTATATGACCGAGCTCTTGGGGCAACCTATTTGATTGGCTTATGGGAAGCCGAAGGAAAGAATAGAAACCGATAAAAGAACGAAAGGAGGATGAGGAATGACAGTTCCATTTAAAGTTGATTTAACGGGAAAAGTAGCCATTGTTACCGGCGGCGGTGGTGTGCTTGGATCTTACTTTTCAAAGGCATTGGCTGAATGCGGTGCCAAAGTAGCAATCCTCAACCGCCATCAGGAATCGGCGGATGTTGTGGCAAAGGCCATACAGGAAAACGGTGGGATGGCAATTGGTTTGTCCGCAGATGTCTTGGATAAGGAAAGCCTATTAAAGGCAAAAAAAGTCATCGAAAAAGAGTTTGGCACATGTGATATCCTTGTAAACAATGCGGGTGGAAATAACCCGGGCGGAACGACTGAGGATGAGTTTTTTAATGCAGAGGCGGTGAAGAGAACCCCTGAGTTAAAGACATTCTTCGATTTAGACCCGAAAAGTACCGGCTTTGTTTTTGACTTGAATTTCTTGGGGACATTCCTTCCCTCCCAAGTATTTGGTGAAGCAATGACAAGTAAAAAGGGAAGTGTCATTATTAATATATCATCGATGAATGCCTTTACCCCATTAACCAAAATTCCTGCCTACAGCGGTGCAAAGGCAGCAATCAATAATTTTACCCAGTGGCTTGCCGTGTATTTCTCCAAAGCCGGGATTCGTGTTAATGCAATTGCACCTGGTTTTTTAGTTACAAAGCAAAATGAAAAATTATTGCTCAATGAGGATGGAAGCTACACAGAACGGTCGGCAAAAATCCTTAGAAATACACCAATGGAGAGATTCGGACAACCTGAAGAGCTTGTCGGAGGATTATTGTTTCTCGTGAGTGAACAAGCAGCAAGTTTTGTCACAGGCGTTGTTTTACCTATTGACGGAGGCTTCTCTGCATACTCAGGAGTTTAACTTATTCTTAACGAATAAAGCCATAGCTCCACCCTCTAATGAATAGAGCTGCCATTCCGATTATCAGGCTGGCGGCTTTATTTTTAATCTCCTAATGAATCTATTTTTGGAGGAAGACAATGAAAGAAACGATAGCAGAGTTTGAAAAGATAAAAGAATTTTTAGTATGCGTTGATTCCGACGGTTGCGCGATGGACACGATGGATGTGAAGCATATTACATGTTTCGGACCAAAAGCGGTTGAAGTATGGGGGCTTGAGCCAATAGCCAAACGATTTCTTGAAATATGGAATATGGTGAATTTATATTCGCGAACAAGAGGAATTAACCGGTTTAAAGGACTGGTTCGAACATTTGAACTGACCGCGGCAGAAGGATATGAAATTCCCAATCTTTCCAGGGTAAAGCAATGGACAGAAAGGACAAAGGAACTTTCCAATCGTTCATTGGAAAAAGAGATTGCCGAAGCAAATGATGAGCAGTTAAAAAAAGCACTCGAATGGAGTAATGCTGTAAATAAGGCTATTTTCGGGTTATCGGGTGAAGATCATCCATTCCCGAATGTAAAGGAAGGGTTGGCGGCAATCAATAATTCTGCTGATATTGCTATCGTGTCATCTGCAAATGGGGGAGCGGTTCGGGAAGAATGGACAAGACACGAACTTGCTCCTTATGTTCAGGTGATGCTTGGACAGGAAGCGGGTACAAAAGCAGCCTGTATTGAGGGTTTAAAAAAACATGGCTATGCGAGTGAGAGCGTATTAATGGTTGGTGATGCTCCTGGAGATTTGGAGGCAGCACAAAAAAACGGCGTGTTTTATTATCCAATCCTAGTCGGCAAGGAAGCTTTTTCGTGGAAACGCTTAGCAGATGAGGCAATTGGTAAGTTACTTAATGGCTCCTTTAAGGGAGATTACCAACAGCAACTAATTGATGAGTTCTATTCTATTTTAAAGTAAAAGGTAGGGAAAATAGTTGTGACTACTAAAGTTGAAGTTCAAATGCCAAAAGTTGACTTAAAAGCAAAACCTTATAATTTGTCAGATGAAGATATTAAATGGGTAAAAGAAACTATTGCTGACATGTCAGTTGAAGAAAAGATTGGTCAACTATTCATCAATCTATTTTTCTTTGGAGGAGACCCATTCAGCGGCAATAAATTATCAAATAGCGACATTTTAAAGAAATATCATATTGGTGGTGCCCGTTACGAGGGGGGAACCTCAGAACAGATTCAAGGTTTACTTAATGAATTACAAGCTAACTCGAAAGTACCATTGTTGATTGCGGCAAACTGTGATGCCGGTGGAAACGGGGCGATGAAAGATGGTACATATATCGCCAAAGCTGCGATGTGTGAGGCTTCCGGTGATGAGAAAGTGTCGTATAACGCTGGTTATGTAAGCGGTCGAGAAGAGGTTGCCATCGGGGTGAATTGGAACTTTGACCCGTGTGTAGATATTTTAAAAAACTGGCGAAATACAATTGTTAACACTCGCGCATACGGAACCAATGCTGAAACTGTTATTAAGCATACTAACGCCTATATTAAAGGACTAAGAGAAAGTAATGTAGCTGTTTGTATTAAACACTGGCCTGGGGATGGAACGGAAGAGCGCGACCAACATTTGGTAATGGGGGTAAATGAACTCAGTGTAGAGGAATGGGAAGAATCTTTCGGTAAAGTATATCGCAATCATATTGAAAATGGCGTTCATTCAATTATGGCTGGTCATATTGCCCTGCCTGAATACCAAAGACAATTGGTGCCTGGCATAAAAGATCAAGAAATTTTACCAGCAACATTGGCACCTGAACTAATTAATGGCTTGCTTAAAATGAAGCTTGGTTTTAACGGTTTAGTTTTAACAGATGCTAGCCATATGTTAGGGATGACAGCTGCGATGCGCCGTGAAGAGTATGTTCCACAGGCCATTGCTGCCGGCTGTGATATGTTCTTATTCTTTAACGATATCGATGAAGATTTTAACTTTATGCTAAATGGCTATAAAAAAGGCATCATTACAGAAGAGCGTCTCCAGGATGCATTGGAAAGAATCCTTGGCTTGAAAGCGGCAATTGGCCTGCATAAGGCGCAAAATGAAGGGACATTAGTCCGTTCGAGAGAGGACTTAGGAGTAGTCGGATGTGAGGACCATATAAATCGTGCGAAAGAAGCGGCTGAAAAAGGGATTACCTTGGTGAAAAATACATTGGACCAGCTTCCAATCTGCCCTGAAACCCACAAACGCATTCGTCTTTACTTTTTGGAAGGTGAAAAAGGCGGCGTTTACGCAGCAAACTCAAAAACACTCGATTTCATTGTTGCAGAACTGGAACGACGCGGCTTTGAGGTAACGGTAAACGACGGATCAACGCGGATTAAAGGCTCAACTTTAAAATATCGTGAAGAGGTTGATGCAGCGCTAATCTTTGCTGATATCATCGGCTATGGTGCGGAGAACAACTACCGCATTAGATGGAAAACAGCAATGAGTAATGAAGTTCCTTGGTATGTACGCGAAGTGCCAACTGTCTTTGTGTCACTTAACTTTACTACGCACTTAACAGACGCTCCGATGGTGAAATGCTACATTAATGCATATAACGATGACGAAATCACGATAAAGACTGTTATTGATAAAATTATGGGAAAGTCAGAATTTAATGGGGCACCGAATGAAAACGTTTGGTGCGGAAAATGGGATACTAGATTGTAAATATTAAAAAGCCAACATTTGAAACAAGTGCTTAAATGTGTAAGACCCCCAACCTACATCACTTGGGGGCTTTTTATTTTCCTATAATTGGGCTTTTGTCGTTGATTTTTCAGCGAATGAGAATATCTTGTATGTAAAACAATATATTTAAAATACATGAAGGTTACACATAGGTGAGCTTTACTTTTATTTGGTAGTATTACTGGATTGGCAGTCATTAACTCATGTGTTTTAGGATAATCAAAGGAAAAGGCGTGAAGCACATTGATGAATGTTATTACAACTTTGAAGGACAAACGTGAAGCGAAGCGAATTGCCTTTGAGCGAAAAGTTCTGCGGGAGCTTTCGATTAATAAGTTGAAAGAAAAGGTGAATTTGTATTTTTCCCCTTATTTTCGCTCACAATCCATCTTTTCAACCGCAATTGAAGATGGAACGATAGATATTGCGATTGAGCTCTATATCTTAGGAGCCAAAATGAGCCGATTTGGCTATTTTGGCGAAACAGAAGAACAAGTGAGAAAGAGATGTGCTGATGAACTAAAATACTATGCTGATAGCCTGTTCGAATATTTACAGTATTGGGGTGCTGCGTCTGGAAATGATCTCATAAATGAATCCATTTATCTAGCTGCAGAGCAGTTTGCATCCTTTTGGTGGAGTGAAGGATTTAGAAAAGGTGAGATGAGGCATAAAATGCGTCTCCATTAATCTTTATATTTTTCTTTCATATTTGTCCCTCCCGTCCCATATAGTGAAGTAGGAAATGCTCGGGGGGACCGGAACTATGAAGAGAAAAATACAATTTTTAGTTTTTATTTGTGGCTCGGTATTATTATTTTTTCTTTTTCAATATCAGTTTTCCATTTATAATACTTGGGATTCTTGGAGTTTACCTTTATCGGGGAAAATAATCATCGTGGACGCGGGGCATGGCTATCCTGACCCTGGTGCAGGTCCCGAAGGTGCTTTTGAAAAGGATATCGCTTTTAATATTTCGTTATTGCTCCGGGACTATCTCCAAGAAGCGGGTGCGCTTGTTATTATGACTAGGGAAGATGATTTTGATTTAGCTGATAAAGAATTAAAGGGTTATAGCAAAAGGAAAACGCAGGACTTAAAGCGACGTGTGGAGTTGATTAATAAATCAGATGGGGACTTGCTTGTTTCTGTTCACCTAAATTCATTACCATCACCGCGATGGAGCGGAGCACAAACATTTTATTATCCGCGTTTTGAGGAGAATAAGGAATTAGCGAAATTCATCCAAAAGGAAATGGAAATAAACCTGGATAATACGGTAAGACATGCAAAAGCTATTAATCATGTTTACGTCTTAAAAGAAGCAGAAATGCCTTCTGTGTTAATTGAGGCTGGATTTTTATCCAATCCCGGAGAGCGGGAGCAGCTTAAATCAAAAACCTATCAAGATAAGATTGCAGCCAGTATTTATCAAGGAATTTTACGGTTATATACAGAGAATCCGAAAGGAAAAGAACCTTCTACGGAATAGAAGGTTTTTTTCTATTATCATTGTGTTATAATCATAATGGTAAAATAATTTAATTAGGTGGTGGGTTTTTTGATAACACAAGAACAAGTGAGAGAGATTCTAGGAAAGATTAAAGACCCTTATTTACATAGAACATTGGCAGAAACAAATGGTATTGAGGAAATCAGCATTAAAGAAGAAAAAAGTCACGTCAGTGTGAAGATTGCCATTGCCCAAGCAGGTTCAAAGGATCAAATGACAATCCAACAGCAGATCGTCAGTGCCTTAAAGAGCGGTGGAGCTAATACGGTTGGTATTCGCGTGAACCAGCTTCCTCCAGAGGTTGTAGCAAGCCTTGCTCCTCTTGACGAGCCAAAGTCAATTTTGGCACCTGGAAGCAGCACAACGTTTATTGCTATTGCCAGTGGTAAAGGCGGAGTTGGAAAATCAACAGTTTCAGTAAACCTTGCTGTAGCATTGGCTAGATTAGGTAAAAAAGTAGGCCTAGTTGATGCAGATATTTATGGTTTCAGTGTACCTGATATGATGGGAATTGCGGACCGACCTGAAGTAAAAAATGAGCGTATTATCCCTGTTGATAGATTCGGCGTAAAGGTAATCTCAATGGGATTCTTTGTAGAAGACAATGCCCCCATTATTTGGCGTGGCCCAATGCTTGGTAAAATGTTAAACCAATTCTTTTCTGAAGTAGAGTGGGGAGATCTTGATTACCTATTATTAGATTTACCTCCAGGAACAGGGGATGTAGCATTAGATGTCCATCAAATGATCCCTCACGCTAAAGAGATTATTGTAACAACACCACATCCAACAGCAGCGTTTGTTGCGGCACGTGCTGGTGCGATGGCTTTAAGAACTGAACACGAACTATTAGGTATTATCGAAAACATGTCTTACTTTGAAAGCAAGGTAACAGGGGAGAAAGAATATATCTTCGGTAAAGGCGGCGGCCAAAAGCTATCTGAAGACCTTGATACAACATTATTAGGGCAAATTCCACTTGGTCAACCTGAAATTGATGAAAACGAATTTGCACCATCTATTTATGGTGAAAATCATATGATCGGTAAAATATATACTGAAGTAGCTGAACAGGTTATTAAACATACTGGTAAATAAAAAAATGTCAGGCATTTGCCTGACATTTTCATTTTTATTGTCCACCGCCGCCGCCGTCACTAGCGCCACCGCTATCACTCTTTTTGGTTTGTCCCTCTTTTTGTAGCTCTTCAGCACCTTTAATGAGAAGATCCTGCATTTTAGCCTTGAAAAGTGGGCTATCTACAGTCTCAATCATCACTGTTTTCATTTGATCTCGATATTTTTGTGTTTTAAGTGCGTCTGTCAGCTGCTTTTCCATTTCAGGATTCTTCAATATCTCAATCATTGCAGCTTGATAGTCGGGGTCTTTCATTAAATCCTTCAGTAATTTTTCATGTTCTTTTTGCATTGATTTTGCAAAGGTCTCCGCAAACTTTGGATCTTCAAATTGCTTTTTCCAGAAGTCCTGAGCTTCTTGAGAAGTGAGTGCGCCTTTAATTGTATCTTTTACGACTGTGTCATTCATGACCAGCTTTCCCTTTGTCTTCTCATCATTTAAAACATCTTCAATTGCCTTTTTTCCTTCATCTGTTTTGAGGATGTCGATGACTAGCTTTTTAGTCCCCTCATAATCAGCGTTTTGTCCGTTTCCTTGGTCGGCTGGGGCGCAGCCGTTTACTAGAAATAGAAGAAAAATGAGGAGCAGGGCTTTGTATTTCATATTTTAAAAAGCTCCTTTCAGTAAGGATTCCTACTTTTAATATGATAAGAATTAGAAAAATTATACGTTGATTTGTATAGCTTTTTAAGGGTGTGATTGTTACAATTAGACAAGAAGTAATAGCAATATTTTAGCAGGGCTGAATATTGTTGCTGGAGGCTTAAAAAGTGACGAGTCGAAATTGGGTTTATTTATTTTTTACGACATTAATCATCGGTGCTGTTTGTACAATATTTATTGGATTTGCAGTGGAGTGGAATAAATATTCCACGTTTTTTGCTGCATTTAATATCGCAGAAATCTCATCCATTGCCATTTGGTTAATCGGAGTAGGCTTTATTTTTAGTTTAATTAGCCAAGCGGGTTACTTTGCGTATTTAACCGTTCACCGCTTCGGATTAGGAATGTTTAAATCATTATGGGGACCAGTACAAATCTTATTTACAGTATTTGTATTATTCGATTTTGTATACCTTCGTTATACTACCTTTGCCAAAGAAGGCGAGTCACTTGTTCCTTATATTGTACCTGCAGTACTAATTTTAATTTATGGACTTATCGTAGCCTTTTTTAAAGTAAAACAAACGAATCAATCGGCATTCGTTCCGGCCTTGTTTTTTACAGTGGCCATTTCTATTCTAGAATGGGTACCAGCTCTTCGTGCGAATGAAAAAGACTGGATTTTGCTTATGATTTTCCCGTTACTAATTTGTAATACGTGGCAGCTATTTATTCTACCCAAGTTGAATCAACGAAAAGCAAAATGAGGCTGGTTTTATCAGCCTCATTTTATTTCCGAACTTTTAATTTCTGCATTTGAAACTAATTGCTGAATTGTAACACTTTGTAGCTTTTTATCCTTTAAGCCCTTTATAATTAATGGCAATGCTTTGTCGGTCTGTGTAGCTGAATCCGATGCATTGAGCAGGACTATATCCCCGGCGCTTACATGTTGAACAACGTTTGCCACAATTTTTTCTACGCCCGGGTTCGTATAGTCTTTAGAATCAAGACTATAGTGAACAGTGGCATAGCCGTATGAATCTGCGGCTTTTAATATTTTTTTATTAAAATTGCCATTAGGCGGACGGAAGAATTTAATTTCCTTAATGCCTAATTTTTTTAGTTTTTCGTCAGCAATGAGGATGTCTCTTTTAATTTTTTTGTCATCCCAATCGGAATAATTGCGATAATGATATCCAAGACTACCTATAGCGTGTCCTTCTTTTATTATTCTTTCAACAATCTGCGGGTGCCTTTCAGCCCAGGAGGCAGAAATAAAAAATGTTGTATTTTTAACTCCTTCATTTTTAAGCACATCCAATATTTTATCTGCCTGTTCATCTCCCCAGCTTATATCGAACGTTAATGCTACACTGTTTCCAACCTTCTCACCCTTATAAATGGCCATAGGGCTATCCTTTGTTGAAAAAAATACGGATTGCTGCAAGTTACCGATATACAAAATGCTAGCAGCAAAAAAAGCAGCTAAGACAATGATAAGAGATTGTTTAAGCCTCCTACCATTTATCACAAAGAAAAAATTCATGATAAATCCTCCTCCAACGATAATTACGATGTTTAATAAATATGCTTTTTTGGACAAGACTATGAATAAATTTTTTAGATTGAGAAAAATTATCATTAATCTATTATTTGGGTAAAAGTAACATGTGATAGGATTGGATACTTTATCAAATGGAAAATACTCTAAGAGGTGAAGATATGCTGGCATTTTTAGTGAATAAACGAGAGATTAAGGAACTTGAATATTTATTAAAGCGGGAAATGGAGGAGATTCTTCAAGATTTGAATGATTCAAGAATAGATATATGCGTAAAACTAGCAATGGAGGACCGATATCAAGTCCTTTTTAATTTTTTTAAACGGTTTGCTTCTGAAGTGGAGTGCAGTAAATATTTAAGATCGAAAAAATTTAAAAGAAAAAATCAGTTGATTAGATAGCAGGTAAACAGGTGGAGTGGGAATTACATCATCAATTTAGAAAAATAGTAAATCGATATATTGACCGTTTAAAATTCATGTGATATATTTATTTTCGCTGTTGAATTTGACTTTTTCTTTGTATAAAAACTTGTTGACTTAGGTGAAGTTTTTTGATACTATTTTAAAAGTCATAAGGAAGACAAATAATAATAAAGTAAATTTATTGTTGACTTCCACGAAATGATCTGATATGATAAAGAACGTCGCTGAAAGAATATAGCGAAACAGATTAAAATGATCTTTGAAAACTAAACAAAATGTCAAGCGTGCAAACAAAGTTGAACCTTTGAGTTCAACACAAGTCAGTTTAATTTTGAGCAATCAAACACTTTTTGGAGAGTTTGATCCTGGCTCAGGACGAACGCTGGCGGCGTGCCTAATACATGCAAGTCGAGCGGATGACGAGGAGCTTGCTCCTCTGATTCAGCGGCGGACGGGTGAGTAACACGTGGGCAACCTGCCTGTAAGACTGGGATAACTTCGGGAAACCGGAGCTAATACCGGATAACTCATGAGACCACATGGTCTTATGATAAAAGATGGTTTCGGCTATCACTTACAGATGGGCCCGCGGCGCATTAGCTAGTTGGTGAGGTAACGGCTCACCAAGGCGACGATGCGTAGCCGACCTGAGAGGGTGATCGGCCACACTGGGACTGAGACACGGCCCAGACTCCTACGGGAGGCAGCAGTAGGGAATCTTCCGCAATGGACGAAAGTCTGACGGAGCAACGCCGCGTGAGCGATGAAGGCCTTCGGGTCGTAAAGCTCTGTTGTTAGGGAAGAACAAGTATCAGTTAACTGCTGGTACCTTGACGGTACCTAACGAGAAAGCCACGGCTAACTACGTGCCAGCAGCCGCGGTAATACGTAGGTGGCAAGCGTTGTCCGGATTTATTGGGCGTAAAGCGCGCGCAGGCGGTTCTTTAAGTCTGATGTGAAAGCCCCCGGCTCAACCGGGGAGGGTCATTGGAAACTGGGGAACTTGAGTGCAGAAGAGAAGAGCGGAATTCCACGTGTAGCGGTGAAATGCGTAGAGATGTGGAGGAACACCAGTGGCGAAGGCGGCTCTTTGGTCTGTAACTGACGCTGAGGCGCGAAAGCGTGGGGAGCAAACAGGATTAGATACCCTGGTAGTCCACGCCGTAAACGATGAGTGCTAAGTGTTGGAGGGTTTCCGCCCTTCAGTGCTGCAGCTAACGCATTAAGCACTCCGCCTGGGGAGTACGGTCGCAAGACTGAAACTCAAAGGAATTGACGGGGGCCCGCACAAGCGGTGGAGCATGTGGTTTAATTCGAAGCAACGCGAAGAACCTTACCAGGTCTTGACATCCTCTGACAATCCTAGAGATAGGACTTCCCCTTCGGGGGCAGAGTGACAGGTGGTGCATGGTTGTCGTCAGCTCGTGTCGTGAGATGTTGGGTTAAGTCCCGCAACGAGCGCAACCCTTGTCCTTAGTTGCCAGCATTCAGTTGGGCACTCTAGGGAGACTGCCGGTGACAAACCGGAGGAAGGTGGGGATGACGTCAAATCATCATGCCCCTTATGACCTGGGCTACACACGTGCTACAATGGATGGTACAAAGGGAAGCAAGACCGCGAGGTGGAGCCAATCCCATAAAGCCATTCTCAGTTCGGATTGTAGGCTGCAACTCGCCTACATGAAGCCGGAATCGCTAGTAATCGCGGATCAGCATGCCGCGGTGAATACGTTCCCGGGCCTTGTACACACCGCCCGTCACACCACGAGAGTTTGTAACACCCGAAGTCGGTGGGGTAACCTTTTGGAGCCAGCCGCCTAAGGTGGGACAGATGATTGGGGTGAAGTCGTAACAAGGTAGCCGTATCGGAAGGTGCGGCTGGATCACCTCCTTTCTAAGGATAATAAGGTGCGCTTTGACATTTTGTTTAGTTTTGAGAGAGCATTTCTCTCAGAACTTGTTCCTTGAAAACTAGATAATCGTAAACATTCATATTTACTGTAAGAAAGTTCTTATTACAATCATGATGATTCAATCAATCATCTTAGGTTAAGTTAGTAAGGGCGCACGGTGAATGCCTTGGCACTAGGAGCCGATGAAGGACGGGACTAACACCGATATGCTTCGGGGAGCTGTAAGTAAGCTTTGATCCGGAGATTTCCGAATGGGGAAACCCACTGTTCGTAATGGGACAGTATCTTTACCTGAATACATAGGGTATTGAAGGCAGACCCGGGGAACTGAAACATCTAAGTACCCGGAGGAAGAGAAAGCAAATGCGATTTCCTTAGTAGCGGCGAGCGAAACGGAAACAGCCCAAACCAAGAGGCTTGCCTCTTGGGGTTGTAGGACACTCTATACGGAGTTATAAAGGAATGAAGTAGGTGAAGTGGTCTGGAAAGGCCAGCCGAAGAAGGTAACAGCCCTGTAGCTGAAACTTCGTTCCCTCTTGAGTGGATCCTGAGTACGGCGGGACACGTGAAATCCCGTCGGAAGCTGGGAGGACCATCTCCCAAGGCTAAATACTCCCTAGTGACCGATAGTGAACCAGTACCGTGAGGGAAAGGTGAAAAGCACCCCGGAAGGGGAGTGAAAGAGATCCTGAAACCGTGTGCCTACAAGTAGTTGGAGCCCATTCAAGGGTGACAGCGTGCCTTTTGTAGAATGAACCGGCGAGTTACGATCCCGTGCAAGGTTAAGTCGAAGAGACGGAGCCGCAGCGAAAGCGAGTCTGAATAGGGCGTCAAGAGTACGTGGTCGTAGACCCGAAACCAGGTGATCTACCCATGTCCAGGTTGAAGTCCAGGTAACACTGGATGGAGGACCGAACCCACGCACGTTGAAAAGTGCGGGGATGAGGTGTGGGTAGCGGAGAAATTCCAATCGAACTTGGAGATAGCTGGTTCTCCCCGAAATAGCTTTAGGGCTAGCCTTAAGGTAAGAGTCTTGGAGGTAGAGCACTGATTGGACTAGGGGCCCCCATCGGGTTACCGAATTCAGTCAAACTCCGAATGCCAAAGACTTATCCTTAGGAGTCAGACTACGAGTGATAAGGTCCGTGGTCAAAAGGGAAACAGCCCAGACCTCCAGCTAAGGTCCCAAAGTGTACGTTAAGTGGCAAAGGATGTGGAGTTGCCCAGACAACCAGGATGTTGGCTTAGAAGCAGCCACCATTTAAAGAGTGCGTAATAGCTCACTGGTCGAGTGACTCTGCGCCGAAAATGTAACGGGGCTAAACGTACCACCGAAGCTGAGGATTGACACTTACGTGTCAGTGGTAGGGGAGCGTTCTAAGGGCTTTGAAGCTAGACCGAAAGGACTGGTGGAGCGCTTAGAAGTGAGAATGCCGGTGTGAGTAGCGAAAAGACAGGTGAGAATCCTGTCCATCGAAAGCCTAAGGTTTCCTGAGGAAGGCTCGTCCGCTCAGGGTTAGTCGGGACCTAAGCCGAGGCCGAAAGGCGTAGGCGATGGCCAACAGGTTGATATTCCTGTACCACCTCTTTACCGTTTGAGCAATGGAGGGACGCAGTAGGATAGGGTAAGCGCGCCGTTGGTTGTGCGCGTCCAAGCAGTTAGGCTAATGAGTAGGCAAATCCGCTCATTGTAAAGGCTGAGCTGTGATGGCGAGGGAAAATAGTACCGAAGTTCCTGATTCCACACTGCCAAGAAAAGCTTCTAGCGAGGTAGAAGGTGCCCGTACCGCAAACCGACACAGGTAGGCGAGGAGAGAATCCTAAGATGCGCGAGAGAACTCTCGTTAAGGAACTCGGCAAAATGACCCCGTAACTTCGGGAGAAGGGGTGCTCTGGTAGCGTGCAAGCGCGAGAGAGCCGCAGTGAATAGGCCCAAGCGACTGTTTAGCAAAAACACAGGTCTCTGCGAAGCCGTAAGGCGAAGTATAGGGGCTGACACCTGCCCGGTGCTGGAAGGTTAAGAGGAGGGGTTATCCTTTACGGAGAAGCTCTGAATCGAAGCCCCAGTAAACGGCGGCCGTAACTATAACGGTCCTAAGGTAGCGAAATTCCTTGTCAGGTAAGTTCTGACCCGCACGAAAGGTGTAACGACTTGGGCACTGTCTCAACGAGAGACTCGGTGAAATCATAGTACCTGTGAAGATGCAGGTTACCCGCGACAGGACGGAAAGACCCCATGGAGCTTTACTGCAGCCTGATATTGAATTTTGGTACAGCTTGTACAGGATAGGTAGGAGCCTGAGAAGCCGGAGCGCCAGCTTCGGTGGAGGCATCGGTGGGATACTACCCTGGCTGTATTGAAATTCTAACCCACGCCCCTGATCGGGGCGGGAGACAGTGTCAGGTGGGCAGTTTGACTGGGGCGGTCGCCTCCCAAAGAGTAACGGAGGCGCCCAAAGGTTCCCTCAGAATGGTTGGAAATCATTCGCAGAGTGTAAAGGCACAAGGGAGCTTGACTGCGAGACCTACAAGTCGAGCAGGGACGAAAGTCGGGCTTAGTGATCCGGTGGTTCCGCATGGAAGGGCCATCGCTCAACGGATAAAAGCTACCCTGGGGATAACAGGCTTATCTCCCCCAAGAGTCCACATCGACGGGGAGGTTTGGCACCTCGATGTCGGCTCATCGCATCCTGGGGCTGTAGTCGGTCCCAAGGGTTGGGCTGTTCGCCCATTAAAGCGGTACGCGAGCTGGGTTCAGAACGTCGTGAGACAGTTCGGTCCCTATCCGTCGTGGGCGCAGGAAATTTGAGAGGAGCTGTCCTTAGTACGAGAGGACCGGGATGGACGCACCGCTGGTGTACCAGTTGTCTTGCCAAAGGCATCGCTGGGTAGCTATGTGCGGACGGGATAAGTGCTGAAAGCATCTAAGCATGAAGCCCCCCTCGAGATGAGATTTCCCATTCGTAAGAAGTAAGATCCCTCAGAGACGATGAGGTAGATAGGTCTGAGGTGGAAGCGTAGCGATACGTGGAGCTGACAGATACTAATCGATCGAGGACTTAACCAAATAGAAAAGCGGAAGCGACCGTTTAGCGCACGACAAAACTGGAGCGCATCGACTGAGATAAAGGAAACACGACGAACGAAAGTGAGTCGATGTTGACTTATCGTAGGGAGATGAGCGGAAGTTTACTAGTCGCTGGGAGCTGGAGCTGGACAGAATAAGTGAATATGAATGCAGATTATCTAGTTTTGAAGGAACAACCTTCAATTGAATACAATGTTTGGTGACGATAGCGAAGAGGTCACACCCGTTCCCATTCCGAACACGGAAGTTAAGCTCTTCAGCGCCGATGGTAGTTGGGGGCTGTCCCCCTGTGAGAGTAGGACGTTGCCAAGCATTTAATTTTATTCTGCTAAATAGAGCTAATGACTTTTGTGAATATCTTATTTTTTATTCCACAGTAGCTCAGTGGTAGAGCTATCGGCTGTTAACCGATCGGTCGCAGGTTCGAGTCCTGCCTGTGGAGCCATGCTTCCATAGCTCAGCAGGTAGAGCACTTCCATGGTAAGGAAGAGGTCGTCGGTTCGAGCCCGATTGGAAGCTTTTTAAATACATTTTTTGGCCCGTTGGTCAAGCGGTTAAGACACCGCCCTTTCACGGCGGTAACACGGGTTCGAATCCCGTACGGGTCACCATTATATCATGCCGGCTTAGCTCAATTGGTAGAGCAACTGACTTGTAATCAGTAGGTTGAGGGTTCAAGTCCTTTAGCCGGCACCACTTAAATAATCTGGAGGGGTAGCGAAGTGGCTAAACGCGGCGGACTGTAAATCCGCTCCCTGTGGGTTCGGCGGTTCGAATCCGTCCCCCTCCACCATTTTATTCAATATATGCGGAAGTAGTTCAGTGGTAGAACACCACCTTGCCAAGGTGGGGGTCGCGGGTTCGAATCCCGTCTTCCGCTCCAAGTAATGGGGGCTTAGCTCAGCTGGGAGAGCGCCTGCTTTGCACGCAGGAGGTCAGCGGTTCGATCCCGCTAGTCTCCACCATAACTATACATAAGATAACGCTTAGAGCATATTTGTTCTAAGCGTTTTTTGTTACACTTTAATACCTGGCTTAGTGACTACAAATTGGTGTAAGGCTATACCTAGTCGTTATACCGTAAAAGTAGAGCTCGAAAACGTAAGAAAAGGCAAGTCTTCGGTCACTATAGCGAGGGGGTAGAGCCCAATAACGAAAGAAAATTGGTTGTGCGGTCACTATAGCGAGGGAGTAGAGCCCAATAACGAAAGAAAATTGGTTGTGCGGTCACTATAGCGAGGGAGTAGAGCCCGACAACGAAAGCAAAACAAGATTCCGGTCACTATAATGAAGAAGTAGAGCCCGACAACACAAGAAAAGCAAGTCTCTGGTAACTAGAATATAGAAGTAGAGCCCAATCTCGCCCCCAAAACAGCACCCCGGTCACGCAAGCGCCCCTCACGTGCCCAACCCTAGCATCTGAGCAGCAACCCAGTCACGCAAGCGCATCTCACGTACCCAGTACCAGCTCCAAAGCAGCCCCTCGGTCACGCAAGCGCCCCTCACGTGCCCAACCCTAGCATCTGAGCAGCAACCCAGTCACGCAAGCGCATCTCACGTACCCAGTACCAGCTCCAAAGCAGCCCCTCGGTTACGCAAGCGCCCCTCACGTGCCCAACCCTAGCATCTGAGCAGCAACCTAGTCACGCAAGCGCATCTCACGTACCCGGTCCCAGCCCCAAAACAGCACCCCGGTCACGCAAGAGCCTCTCGCGTACCCGGCCCTAGCCCCAAAACAGCACGTCGGTCACGCAAGCGCCCCCGACGTGCCCAAAACTAGCCCCAAAGCAGCAACCCGGTCACGCAAGAACGTTTCGCATTCCCAAAACCCGGCCAAAGCAGCAACCCAGTCACGCAAAAACGCCAAAATCACTTCCCCACCACACCACCTGCATATATATTCAAAAACCTGCTCAGTTGAGTCACCCCTATATAAAAATGTAAAATATAATAAATAAAAGCAGGCAAGGGGGAGTGCCAGGATGAATAAAAATATATCTATTATTGGTATGCCGATTGATTTAGGGCAAACAAGACGTGGGGTAGATATGGGTCCGAGTGCCATTCGTTATGCAGGTGTTGTTGAACGCTTAGAGGCATTACAATACCAGATTGAGGACCTGGGGGACATTGTAATTAAAAGGCCACCACGTAAAGAAATTATGATGGATACAAATTTAAAAAACTTAAAAGAAGTTGCCGATGCGAGTGAAAAACTAGCAGCAAAAGTTGATGAAGCGATTAAAGCCAATCATTTTCCGTTGATGCTAGGCGGGGACCATAGCATTGCGATTGGATCCATTGCGGGAATCGCAAAACATTACAAAAATTTAGGTGTGATTTGGTATGATGCTCATGGAGATTTAAATACAGCTGAAACATCCCCGTCCGGAAATATTCATGGCATGCCACTTGCTATTTGCCTCGGGATTGGTCATCCAGACTTAATTAACATTGCTGGCTACTCGCCAAAGGTGAAGCCGGAGAATGTCGTAATTATTGGCGCACGTTCCCTTGATGACGGTGAAAAGAAGCTTATTCGTGACAAAGGGATCCGTGTCTACACTATGCATGAAATCGATCGTATGGGTATGACAGCTGTGATGGAAGAAACAATCAGCTACTTATCGGCACGGACAGATGGTGTGCATTTAAGCCTTGATCTTGACGGCTTAGACCCTAGTGATGCTCCTGGTGTCGGAACACCTGTTATGGGGGGCCTTAGTTATCGCGAAAGTCATTTAGCGATGGAAATGCTGGCTGAATCCGAAATCATTACTTCAGCCGAGTTTGTAGAGGTGAACCCAATCTTGGATGAAAAGAATAAAACTGCATCATTAGCTGTTGCTTTAATGGGGTCTTTACTAGGGGAAAAACTGAAATAAATGCAAAGGATAGAGGGTGTGCCTGTATCCTCTTTCCCTATTTTATCAAAAGTTTTTTCATTCAATAAAATAGTCATTCTCTCCTACGAACTTATACTTCCCTTCTGAGAGGAAATTCCATATTATTACATATAAAGGTATCCAAGCTTAGCAATTTGAATACATAAAAAACAAAAAATGTTATTATTATGATTGAAACTTTTTTGTCTGGTTCATCGTAAATAATAATAACCGCAAGTAGCGGAGGGAAAAGATAAATGGATGATCTAATAAAAAAGAGGATAAAACAGGTCAAAAAAGGTGATCAAAATGCATTCTCTGAAATCGTTGACCTCTTCAAGGACAAAGTGTTTCAGCTTTGTTACAGGATGGTTGGCAATCGCCATGATGCCGAAGATATTGCACAGGAAGCTTTCATAAGAGCTTATATTAATATCAATAGTTATGATCTGAATCGGAAATTTTCTTCTTGGCTCTATCGAATTGCAACAAACCTTTCAATTGACCGGTTAAGAAAGAAGAAACCAGACTTTTTTCTCGATGCAGAAATTGAGGGAACTGAAGGACTCACGATGTATTCACAAATACCATCAGATGATCCACAGCCGGAGGAAATGGTTGAAAGCCTGGAGTTTCAAGAGTGGATTCAACAAGGAATCGATGAACTTCCGGTTATGTATAGGTCCGTCATCGTCTTAAAATATATTGAGGAGCTTTCGTTAAAGGAAATCGGGGAAATACTTGATTTGCCGATAGGAACTGTAAAAACTCGTATACATAGGGGAAGGGAAGCATTAAGGAAAAGATTACGTGATGTTTAAAGGGGTGAAAAAAATGCAATGTTCACAAACCTATGTTGAGTTAATGCATAAATTCTTAGATGAAGAAATAACAACAGAAGAGGAAAAGCAACTCAGAAATCATTTAAATGGATGTCCAAGTTGTCAGAGCCATTTTCAGGAACTTAAAAAAGCAATCGCCTTTGTTCAAAGTACAGCGCATATTCAAGCTCCCTTAAACTTTACAAATAATGTGATGGCAAATCTGCCGAAAGAAAAGCCAGTTGCAACTTATCAAAGGTGGGTTAAGGCTCATCCAATGTTGGCTGCTGCAGCTGTTTTTATCATTCTAATGGGAGGCAGTGTATTTTCAACTTGGAATAACAATGCAGAGTTATCGGTCTCAAAACAATCCAATTTACAAATTAAGGATCATACCGTCATTGTTCCTAAAGGAGAAGTTGTTGAAGGTGATGTCATTGTCAGGAATGGTGATTTAAAAATAGAAGGTGAAGTGCACGGCGATGTTGTCGTCATTAACGGCGATCAATATATGGCATCCGCCGGTCAAGTAACCGGAGAGATTGAAGAAATTGATGAGGTTTTTGGGTGGCTTTGGTACAATACAAAAAGCTTCTTTAGCCGACTTTTCTAAATACAAGGTGCTATCTGGATAAAGGATAGCCTTTTTATTTTGCAAAAAAAAGCTCTACGGCGCATATCCATCCTATTATAAAAAAGAGATTTGTAACTCCCTTTTAAAAAAGGTGTATCTATCTAATTTGTGTTATAATAGGGTCGTTATCGGCTATACCTGAATTTTTCAAAAGAGGAAGTGTGAAAATGCCTTTAAGGGACTTTCCAATTTTAGATTATCTGGGAGAGGCCATCGATGTTTTACTCGTTGCCTTTGTAATATATAAATTAATCATGTTAATCCGTGGAACAAAAGCTGTCCAGTTATTGAAAGGCATTTTAGTAATCATTGCAGTATGGTTCCTTAGCAGTTTTTTCGGGTTAACGACCATGCAATGGTTAATGGACAAAGCCTTAACATGGGGGTTTTTGGCAATCATCATTATCTTCCAGCCGGAACTTAGGCGGGCACTTGAGCAGTTAGGACGTGGCCGGTTATTTTCTAGAAGTGCTATACCTGAAGAAGAAATGATTTCAAAAACTATAGATGAAATTGTAAAGTCGATTACATATATGGCAAAACGTCGAATTGGTGCACTATTGTCCATAGAACGAGAAACCGGAATGGGGGACTATATTGAAACAGGAATCCCATTAAATGCGAAGGTTTCATCTGAACTGTTAATTAATATTTTTATTCCGAACACACCTCTACATGACGGTGCTGTTATTGTGAAGGAAAATGAAATTAAAGCGGCTGCATGTTATTTGCCGCTTTCAGAAAGTCCATTTATTTCAAAGGAATTAGGGACACGCCACCGTGCAGCCTTAGGAATTAGTGAAGTAACAGATAGCATCACTATCGTTGTTTCTGAAGAAACAGGAGGTATATCTCTTACCAAGAATGGAGAGTTGTATCGTAATTTAACGAATGACAAACTGAAAGAAATGTTAACAGAGGAGTTAACACTGAATGCGAAAGCAGCTTCCTCATCACGCTGGAATTGGAGGGGGAAGAAGAGTGAAAATTGATCAATGGTTAAATAGTCCGTGGTTTGTTCGAATTCTTTCTTTGTTTTTGGCATTAATGCTTTGGGCAAACGTGAATATGGAGTCGGGTAACACCCCTGCCCCAGTTGGAAGTCTCCCACAAGTAAGTCATAAAACTGAAGCTCTTTCCAATGTTCCGCTCAAAGTTTATTACAATCAGGATAAATTCGTCGTTTCCGGTTTACCGCAAACGGTAAATGTCTACGTTGAAGGAAGCAGCAGTGTTATTAAAACGGTGGAAGCTCAAGGGGACTATGAGGTGTTTGTTGATTTGCGAAATTTATCGCCAGGTTCCCATAAAGTCCGAGTTGAATATCGTAACTTTTCCGAAAACTTATCTGTAAAAACAGATCCACCGACTGTTGATGTAACAATACAGGAAAAAGTGGAGCAAATCATGTCGGTTAAAATTCAAGTTGTAAATGAAGACAAACTACCTGCAGGGTATACGGCTGAACAACCGATTTCTGTACCAAATAGTGTGGCAATTAGAGGCTCTTTAGATCAGGTCCAAAAAATTGGTTTTGTGGAAGGTTATGTGGATATTGCAGGGGCCGATGATACAGTCAAAGCGGACGTGCCGCTTAAAGTATTCGACCATAATGGGGAAGAATTGAAATTGGAAATTGTTCCGGCCGTTGTCGAGGTAAAGGTTCCAATCAATCCACCAAATAAAAAGGTGCCATACAAAATAAATCGCAAAGGTAGTTTACCAAAGGGACTAAGCATTCAATCATTTGAAGCAACGCCGACAGAAATCACAGTGTATGGTAAGAAAGAAAAAATTGATAATATCAAAATGATAGAAGATTTAGAAGTTGATTTATCGAAAATCGATAAAGACCAAAGTATTGATGTAAAAGTACCAGTTCCTGAGGGGGCTATTAAAGTAACCCCGGAAGTTCTGACGATAAAGGTTGATGTAGAGCCTGAAGCAAGTAAAACAATAACGAATGTTCCGATAAAAATTAATGGGGTCCCTAATTCCCAAGGTATTTCGTTAATTGCCCCAGAAGATGGGCTCGTAAATGTAACCATATATGGCGCTAAAAAAGTAATTGATAATATTGGGCCCGATGATTTTGACGTTAGGTTAAATGCAGGTGGATTTTCAAAAGGTGAATATGAAATGGATATTGATGTTGTTTCAGGTCCGCAGGATATAAGATGGGATATTAACCCCGACAAAGCTCTTGTAGATATAGTAAATGACTAGCTGGAGCATAAAATACGGTTTAATCTAAAAAGGAGCGATAAAAATGGGAAAATATTTTGGAACCGATGGTGTTCGAGGTGTTGCCAATAGTGAGTTAACACCTGAACTTGCTTTTAAACTCGGTCGCTTTGGAGGATATGTTTTAACGAAAGCTGCATCCACACCAAAGGTTATTATTGGACGTGATACAAGAGTTTCCGGCCCGATGCTGGAAGGTGCATTAGTTGCCGGATTGTTATCAATCGGGGCGGAAGTAATGAGATTAGGTGTCATTTCTACACCTGGTGTAGCCTTTCTAACAAAAGCATTGGGAGCTCAAGCGGGCGTCATGATTTCTGCTTCTCATAACCCTGTTGAAGATAATGGCATTAAATTTTTCGGACCAGATGGCTTTAAATTAACAGATGAACAGGAAAATGAAATTGAAGAACTGCTTGATCATGCTGAAGATACATTGCCAAGACCGACAGGGGCGAACTTAGGGCAAGTGATTGATTATTTTGAGGGTGGTCAAAAATATCTGCAATATTTAAAGCAAACCGTTGATGAAGAATTCTCTGGCATTCATGTTGCGCTAGACTGTGCTAATGGAGCAACATCATCACTTGCTCCACATTTATTTGCTGATTTAGAAGCGGATCTTTCAACAATGGCTGTCAACCCTGATGGTTTAAATATTAATGACGGAGTAGGATCAACACACCCGGAAAACTTAGCGAAATTTGTTCTGGAAAGACAGGCGGATATTGGTTTAGCTTTTGACGGAGATGGGGATCGTCTAATCGCCATTGATGAAAATGGGGACATCGTTGACGGCGACCAAATCATGTATATCTGTGCTAAATACTTACATGAACGTGGCAGACTAAATAATGAAACGGTTGTTTCAACGGTCATGAGTAATCTTGGCTTCTACAAAGCACTTGAAGCAAATGAAATGAAAAGCGTACAAACAGCCGTTGGCGACCGTTATGTAATGGAAGAAATGAGAAAGAATGGCTATAACCTAGGCGGAGAGCAATCTGGTCATATCATTTTTCTAGACTATATTACAACAGGCGATGGAATGCTATCAGCGATTCAACTTGTTAATATCATGAAGGTAACAAATAAAAAACTATCTGAATTAGCGAAGGAAATGGATAAATTCCCGCAATTATTGAAAAATGTAAGGGTAACAGACCGCACATTAGCCGGGTCAAATGAAAGAATTCAAGCTATCATTAAAGAAGTGGAGGCCGAAATGGGCGATAACGGGCGCATCCTTGTCCGTCCATCTGGTACTGAGCCTCTTGTTCGAGTTATGGCAGAAGCAGCGACTGAAGAACGATGTGAATACTACGTAAATAAAGTTGTTGCTGTCGTGGAAGAGGAGCTAGGAGCTGAATAAGCACCCATTCAAGTTCTATGGAAAAATATGCATAGGCGGCACGTAAATGCCCGTTTATGCATATTTTATTATATAATCAACTTCAAAAATGGCTGGAAAAATAAAAAAATTGACGAATTTTTGGGACTAATGTAACATGAAGTTGATTTGCTTTTTTCATTTAAAAAATAGAAAGGTGGACAAAGTTAGGTAAGAGAAAGTTTAGAAGCGCCTGAGCTATTCTGGACGAAAGTAGAATAGTTGACGAGGAGGAGGTTTTATCGAATGTCGGCGGATGCCTCCCGGTTGAATCACAGCCGTAAGCTTAAGCGAAAACAAAGAGGTAACTCTTTGCATAAACGGTTAAGTATGATTTTTTCATATGAATTATACAAATAACTAATGTAAATAGGGCGGGGCAAGACGGGCCCCGGAGGGTCTCAACACGACGGAACGGGCCCCCGCTTTCTTGTCCCGGCAAGGAGGAACTTTATATGTGCGGAATCGTAGGCTATATCGGCCAGGATGACACGAAAGAGATTTTATTAAAGGGCTTGGAAAAGCTTGAATACCGCGGATATGATTCAGCAGGTATTGCTGTATTAACAAATGATGGTGTTCAGTTTTTTAAAGAAAAGGGACGGATTGCCGACCTACGTGAAGCCGTAGATGCTTCAGTTGAGGCTACAGCAGGAATTGGACATACACGCTGGGCAACCCACGGCGTTCCTAATAGAAAGAATGCCCATCCGCATCAAAGTGCATCTGGCCGTTTTACGATTGTTCATAACGGTGTAATCGAAAACTATGAGCAATTAAAACGTGACTACTTAGGGAATATTTTACTGAAAAGCGATACAGATACAGAAGTAATCGTGCAAATGATTGAGTATTTTGCCAAGGCTGGCTATTCTGTTGAAGAAGCTTTTCGCAAAACTCTTATACAGTTAAAAGGCTCTTATGCGCTGGCTCTTTTGGATAAAGAAGATAGCGAAAGAATCTATGTAGCCAAAAATAAAAGCCCACTCTTAGTAGGTGTCGGCGATCATTTTAATGTCGTAGCAAGTGATGCAATGGCAATGCTTCAAGTGACTGACCAATACATCGAACTAATGGATAAAGAAATGGTCATCTTAACGAGAGAGTCTATTACCATTAAAAATCTTGATGGTCAGATTATTGAGCGCAATCCTTATAAATGTGAATTGGATGCCAGTGATATTGAAAAAGGAACATACCCTCATTTCATGCTAAAGGAAATTGATGAGCAGCCATTTGTTATGCGTAAAATCATCCAAGAATATGAGGATGAAAATAATGATATTAAACTAGATGATAATATCCGTGAGGCTATGCAGGAAACAGACCGCATTTATATTGTGGCTTGTGGAACGAGTTATCATGCTGGTCTAGTTGGAAAACAATTTATTGAGCGATTAGCTAAAATCCCTGTAGAAGTGCATGTGGCAAGTGAATTTTCATATAATATGCCATTATTATCTGAGAAGCCTTTGTTCATTTTCATTTCTCAAAGCGGGGAAACTGCGGACAGCCGTGCCGTATTAGTAAAAATTAAAGAATTAGGCCATCGTGCCTTAACAATAACAAACGTACCAGGGTCAACACTATCACGTGAAGCAGACTATACTCTTCACCTCTATGCAGGACCGGAAATTGCGGTGGCTTCAACAAAAGCCTATACTGCACAAATGGCGGTATTGGCAATTTTAGCTGTTGATACAGCACGGGCAAAAGGAATTGCATTAGACTTTGACCCAATCTACGAGTTGAGCATTGTTGCCAACGCAATGGAAGTACTTTGTAATCAAAAAGAAGAAATGGACAAAATTGCAAGCGAATATCTAGCTACAACAAGAAATTGCTTCTTCATTGGTCGTGGCATTGATTATTATGTGAGCTTAGAAGGGGCATTAAAACTAAAAGAAATTTCTTATATCCAAGCAGAAGGATTTGCCGGCGGTGAATTAAAACACGGCACCATTGCTTTAATTGAAGAAGGCACACCAGTTGTCGCCATTGCAACCCAAGAAAACGTAAACCTTGGAATCCGCGGCAATGTCAAAGAGGTTGATGCACGCGGCGCCAACTCCTGCATTATAAGCATGAAAGGCTTAGAACAAGAAGGAGACCGCCTCGTGATCCCAGCAGTCCATGAATTAATGACACCATTAATCTCAGTCATTCCATTACAGCTTATTGCATACTACGCATCATTACAACGTGGATGCGATGTTGATAAGCCACGGAATTTGGCAAAGAGCGTAACAGTCGAGTAGAAACAGCGGGGACGGTTCTCCTTGTTTCCCTAATTTATTCCAAGTGATTGTAAGAGAAAAATCGAGCGACGTATCATTGGTACGTAAGCCAGACTCCTTGTGTAGTTTTGATTGATTATTTAAATAAAGTTTGATTAAAAATCCTGTATTGATATGCAGGATTTTTTTTTCTACATTCGGGCCATATTGTTGAGGAAGCTTCAAGAACAGGCATACTGAATTAAAATTATTTGTGAATTATTTTTTTAAAATGAACCGGTGGCAGATTAGTAAAACATAGTATTAACCCGACAAAATGGTGCATGGAATGTCGGACTGACACATTCAACTCCTGTTATTCTATTGATGAAAGGAGGTTATTTAATGGATTTGCTAAAAAGCATGAATGAATCAATGAGGTATATTGAGGATACCCTCACCAACGACATAGATTTCAAAGTAGTGGCTAGAATCGCTCATTGTTCCGAGTTTCATTTTACAAGAATGTTTTCTTTTCTTGCAGGTATAACATTATCAGAATACATTCGCCGTAGACGATTGAGCTTGGCAGCATTTGAGCTTACAAATAGTAATTTAAAGATAATTGATATTGCGGTTAAATATGGGTACAATTCACCAGACTCTTTTACTAGAGCTTTTCAAAATTTTCATGGTGTAACACCATCAGAAGCAAGGAATAACGGACAGCAATTAAAAGCCTTTCCACCAATGACCTTCCAATTATCAATTAAAGGAGGACATGAAATGAATTACCGAATCGAACAAAAAGAGGGGTTTAACATAGTTGGTATTATGAAAAGAGTTCCAATTATTTTTGAAGGGGAAAACCCGGAAATTATAGCAATGTGGAAATCATTGACAATGAAAAAAATAGAACAATTAAAAATGCTTTCAAATATTGAACCGGTAGGTATTATTCAAGCATCAACGAACTTTTCTGAAGGACGTATGGAAGAAAAAGGAGAGCTTGATCAGTGTATAGGAGTAGCAACAACACAAGAATGCCCTGAAAACTTTTCTAAACTGGAAGTTCCTGCTTTAACATGGGCAATATTTGAATCAACCGGACCTTTTCCTGCTACACTACAGGAAACTTGGGGAAGGATTTATTCTGAGTGGTTTCCATCTTCGAATTATCAAGTAGCAGAAGGGCCAGAAATCTTGTCGATAAAAACTCAAGATTTAACTTCACCATCTGTGACAAGTGAAATTTGGATTCCGGTTTTGAAAAGGTAATAAAAATTTTTAATTACTGAGCTATTTTGGCAGCTCTTTTTAATAGATGCGATGATTGTGAATATATATATTCTCTATTTCAAAGGGGAATACAGCAACTGAAAAATAATTATTCTAAGGCGGCATCTTTTATCGGGAATAAGGTTATTTTAATAATGGTGCTAAAGTTCTGTCATAAAATCGAGGTAAAGTTAAGGACAAAACAAGTTAATTGACAGAAATTCTTTATTGTTTTAAAGTTATATCGAATTTGAGATATATTATATGGAGACATATTAATTAAAGATTTTTAAATGGAGGAATCATTGTTATGACAATTGCGTTAAAAAAAGATTTTTACACTGCACTTAAAGAAAGACGTTCAATTTACGGAATTAATAAAGATGTACAAGTATCGGATGAAAAAATTAAAGAAATTGTAGAATTTGCTGTGAAACACACGCCTTCCGCTTTCAATAATCAAACGGCACGTCTTGTTGTATTGTTTGGCGAAGCACATAATAAATTATGGGACATTACAACTGCAACATTAAGAAAAGTGGTTGGGGATAGAGACTTTTCATCAACTCAACAAAAAATGGATTCTTTTAAAGCGGGATATGGAACCGTTTTATTCTTTGAGGATGAAGCTGTTATTAAATCATTTCAAGAACAATTTGCTACTTATGCGGATAACTTCCCAATTTGGTCAAATCAAGCATCAGGTATGCACCAATTAGTTGTATGGACAGCATTAGATGCAGAGGGACTAGGAGCAACTTTACAACACTATAATCCGCTAATTGATGATGAAGTAAAAAAAGAATGGAATATCCCTGATAATTGGAAACTGATTGCGCAAATGCCATTTGGTAATCCAACATCTCCAGCAGGTGAAAAAGGATTCCAATCACTTGAAGATCGTGTGAAATTTTACAATTAATCTCACGCTTATAGAAGATCTACTAAACCAGCTTCCAATATCGGAACTGGTTTTTTTACAATGGGTATTAAATAGTTGCCTTCCAGCTGAAAAGGTGGCCAAATCAGCGCATATCCCAGTTAGCCATGATACGTTGTTAGCCTTTGATTCGCCATTATGAAATTGAATCAGAAATCTCTCCCTTTCGTGGGTCTTGATGACTTTGCATTTTGTAAAGATCATATGCAAAAACATTTCAAAACTTGAAAGAGAATATGATTATCTAAGGAATTTTTAAGCAATATAGGTCGTATAATCAATAAGCGAAAACATAAATAAGGTGGGAACAATTCTATGTTTGAACCAAAACCAAGGAATACTGCAATTGTTATTACTGACCCTCAAAATGACTTTTTGTCTCCAGGCGGAAGGGGATATCATTTGACAAAGGCTAACATTAAACAGAATAATACTTTAGCCAACTTGGAACTACTTTTAAGCACTGCTCATAGTAAAGGTTATCAGCTTTTTGTTTCTCCACATTTTTTATATCCACATGACTATGATTGGCAGTTTACAGGGAACGAACAAGAGATGTTGATTAATTTGCGTGTTTATCAGAAATTAAATCAAAATAGTCCTCCAACTCCGGGAGCCGATTATGTTCCAACTTTAGCTCCGTATATCTGGGACAAAACAACCGTCATCGCAACACCGCACAAGATAGCTGGTCCTCAGACAAATGATCTGGTCTATCAATTAAGGCAACGTAGAAAAGAACAAGTAATTTTAGCTGGGGTATTATCAAATGTATGTGTTGAATCGCATATGAGGGATTTAATCGAAAATGGCTTCAAGACAGCTGTTGTATACGATGCAACCGCCGCGATTAGTGAAAACGATTTTCATGCTGCTGTTACTAACTATAGAGCTTTCGGTAGTGCCATATGGACAACAAGTGAAGCCATTACGAATATGTAAGAAACATGGGGGAACGGTTCTAGTGGCGCAACAAGCTTTTTAAAGTTAAATAAATGTTTAATTAAGAGGCATAAAAGGACTTCTTATAACAGTGTGATCTTAAGTGAAATAATACAAGAACCCATTATAATTAGGAGAACTTGTATTATTCCATAAATCTCAACTTGTTTATTTAGTTAAAAGATTTCTATCCTTCATTTGAGGTGGTTCTTCGAGCCAACCATTTTTTGCTATGATTTCCGCTCCATCATGTCCATATTTTAATATATCCTTTGCTGTATCAACCATTTTAAAGGGGAGGTCACTACGTAAGCTAAATGCAGTTCCTAGAGCGTTGCTTCCTAAACCAAAGCTACACAACAGACCAGTACAATACAGCATCAGTTTATCCGAAAAAGGAGCTATTTTTGAGTCAGTTGCATTTGCCCCCCATGTTGAAGGCGGTTGAATATCACTCTGAAGAAGTATTTGTGTGTAATCAGTTACTACTTTTTTTGCTAACTCTTTTCCTTTAATAAAGTATTTTTTTACTTCGGGTTCATTTGCCACCTGTGCGAAACCAGTTATCAGTTGCATTCCAATAATATTTGTATCAATTGCGTGGTATAAATGAGCTACTTCAACTGTATTTAATGCTCTTTTTTCAGAAAACAAGTTAAAACCACTCATATAATTAGTTCCATTTGCAATCTCGACTGTTTTTGGCATAGATACGGCAGGCGGATGCGGCAACACCGCTTTCTCTTGCAAATAGTCCACGCATTGATCGTAAACACTTTGGGTAAATGCAGTTAATTCCTTATAAAAAAGCACAATATCTTTGCGATAAGCCATACTTAAATGGAGCGTATGTAATCCCATGCTTATTTCTTTAAGAACACGAAGAAACATAATATCAAACATGGTATCATACAGCTTAGGTACGCCAATATTAACATCTTTCTCTGTATAGCCAATTGGAATGACAGCACCTTCATTTTGAAAGATGTTTTTTATTTCCTCAATATAGCTAATAATATGGTTATGAGTATCTTGCATAATTTCTTTTGCTCGATCATCATCTGCTTGTTCTATAAAATATTCAAGCATTCTCTGGTTCATCGTTTTTTCCTGATAGGTCATCCACAATGTTCCTAATTCACTTGAACTTAAAGCCAATTTTTGAGTCATCCTATAGGCCTCCATTCATTTACCTTTTCAGTCATAGTCTTATTGTCCCTATAATTAGTTCTAAATTTAATATTTACTGCAAGAGAAATAATATGTAATAACCAAAACAACATATCATTGACCGAAGATTCAACAAGCATAAATGTATCCTATTTTAGGAAATATATAATAAATCGTTCCTGGGGGTGGATTAAATGGATAATTATACAACTGATAATACTGCCAGACGATATAAAGCCCATGTTAGTATTTTAGGAACAACCCAGTTGCACTTAAGAAATCCTTATATTATTGCATGGTGGTCCGCAGCGTTCCCCGGATTTGGTCATATGCTTTTATCTAAATATCTTAGAGGATATGCATTATTCATTTGGGAAGTTGTTGTTAATATTAAAGCACATGTTAATTCCTCGATGATTTATTCCTTTCAAGGGAATATTGACGTGGCAAAAGAGGTATTAGATACAAGATGGCTTCTTATGTATATTCCTGTTTACCTTTTTGGTATTTGGGACAGTTATCGGACAACAGTAGATATGAATAAGGTCTACCTTTTAGCCGAGCGGGAGGAGCACCGTTTTAATACATTTTCATTAGGAGCGTTAGAGATTAACTACTTAGATAAGCGAAATCCTGTCCTTTCCGTTATGTGGTCATTGTTTATCCCTGGGCTAGGGCAGCTTTATATCCATAGGATTTTAACTGCTTTCTTTCTCATCGTATGGTTAGTGGTCTTTTATTATTGTTCTCATATTCAAGAAGCTGTTGTACTTTTGTTTTTAGGAAAAGTAAAGGAAGCAACTTCGGCTTTAAATTCAGAATGGCTTCTTTTTATCCCATCACACTATGGATTTGCAGCATATGATTCTTATATTAATACGGTTGAGAATAATAAACTCTTCGATAAAGAGTTAAGGAATCACTTAGTCGAAAATTATCAATCGAAGGGTTTCAAAATACTAAAAGGACAAAAAGTGAAGTGATTGATGTGCAACTATTTTCAACATTTGAAACCACTGGATTTTTAGAAATGGCAATTTCAACGCTTGAAAAGAAAGGAATTAAAAAAGAAAGTATATTTGCTGTTCCTCTGGATAATCGGGAAGAAGACCGTAAAATTTTCGATAACATCCATCGCTCAGACGGAACAAGCTTGGTTGATATTGGAATGGGAGTTGCCACTGCTTTTTCAGTTATTGGAGCTAGTGTTGGGTTTAAATTGGCTTGGGGACCCATTTATTGGGGACTGATCGGTGCGTTTGTTGGATTTGTTCTTGGATTTGCCATTCGACTTTTTATGGAATTGGTTATAAAGAAAAGGAAAAGAGTTTTAAAAGGAAAGCATTCTGAAGTCATCTTAATTATTGATTGTGAAGAGTCACAAGCGGAATTAGTAGAAGATATACTTTGGAGCCATTTTGCATTAGGGGTGGCAAAAGTAAAATAAAAAAACCGGTTCTTTTTTACATATCATAATTTTCTTAAATCTGGGGAAATTATTGTTAACAGATGCAAGGAGGTGTTGACGTGAAATACTCTAAGCTCTTTTTAGCTTTGATGATGATTCTTTCTTGGTTTTCATTTGCTTTTACAGACAAGGAATCCATTAAACGCTTTCTCCCTGCATCATTATTTATGGCTATTATAGTGAAAGTGGTTAATTTGATAGCGAAAAAGAGGAAATGGTGGTGGTGGTACGAGAAAGTTCATCCTTCTGTTTCGGGCGTGTTTCCTTTTATGTTTGGGCCATTCTTTGTAGGTTCCTTTTGGATTCTCAAGTCGACGTACGGCAATTTTATGAGATATATGGGCCTGAATTTAATAACAGATTCAGCCTTTACGTATGTTTTAGAGCCTTATCTGCAAAAGTTTGGAATTGCATCTCTGGTACGTATGAAAAAAATTCAGTTGATGTATGTTTTTACTGTGTTGGCATTTCTTTTATATGGATTCCAACTTATTGAAGAAAAGGTACTAAAAGGAAGAATTTCGTTAAATCAAAGTTATATTAACTAAAAAGGGATCATCCGAAGATGGTCTTTTTTCATTGCCTTTAAATGAACGTTTAATTAAAGTAGGATATATCTTTTTTATAATATAGCCGAGAACACTCGTGATTTTAATCATGAGATGAATCGGCTTCGGACAAGGCGTGTCTTGGGACACGTCAATTGTACGACATACTTAATTCTGTAGTTAAAAAAATAATCTATTTTGGAACAAATATCCTCGATTAAATCTAGGACATATGTTATTATACACCTAATTAAACAGAACGTATGTTTGAATTAACGAGTAGTAATCAAAAAGTTTCCTAGTTAAAAAGAGTTGAAGGCGGGGTGAATTAAAAATGAAGGTGAAAAAAGCATACAAATTTAGAATCTATCCTACCAAAAAACAAGAAATTTTAATTGCTAAAACTATTGGTTGTAGTCGTTTCGTCTATAATTACTTTGTAGGAAAACAAAAACAGCAAGATGCGTATTGGCATATCGTGAATGAAATGGTTCAGAATGGTCAACTTCCCCAAAATAATTGGAAGGGTGAATGTTTCAATAAAAACAAATCGATAAAAGCCCTTCCTGAGCTAAAGGAATCATATCCCTTTTAATAGAAGTCGATAGTATTGCTCTTCAAAAGTCTGTTGAAATTGTCCACGATGCATACACAAGATATTATAAAAAACAAAATAATGACCCTCGTTTTAAATCTAAAAAAAATCCTGTTCAATCGTACACAACAAAATATGTGAATGGCAATATTGCTGTTTTAGATCAGCATATTAAACTTCCTAAACTTGGCCTTGTACGTTTTGCAAAAAGCAAAGAAGTCAACGGTCGTATTATGAATGCTACGATTAGGCGAAATGCGACTGGCAAATACTTTGTATCTATTCTTGTAGAAACGGAAGTACAGCCATTAGAAAAAACAGGCTCGGCAGTGGGAATTGATGTAGGACTTAAAGATTTTGCTACACTTTCCGATGGTACAGTATACGAAAATCCAAAGTTTTTCCGCACATTGGAAGAAAAATTAGTAAAAGCACAGCGTATTCTTTCTAGACGACAAATAAATTCTTCTAATTGGCATAAACAACGTGTAAAAGTCGCAAAGATCCATGAAAAAATCACAAATGCAAGGAAGGATATGCTAGATAAAATCTCAACTCATATTGTCAAAAACCACGACATCATTGGGATTGAGAATTTGTCGGTAAGCAATATGCTTAAAAATAGAAATCTTGCCAAAGCAATTAGTGAAGTATCGTGGTCACAATTTAGAACGATGATAGAGTACAAAGCCAAATGGTACGGAAAGCAAGTAGTAATCGTTGCGAAAACTTTTGCTTCCAGTCAACTATGCTCAAATTGTGGACACCAACATAAAGACGTTAAAAACCTTGCTTTGCGTGAATGGACATGCCCAATGTGCAAATGCCATCACCAACGAGACCTTAACGCAAGTATCAATATTCGCAATGAAGCATTGCGATTAACCGCAGGAACTGTGGAGATAGCCTAATCTAATAGAAACCGATAGGTTTCTGTACGTAGGAATCTCGTGGCTTTAGCCATGAGAGGGTTCAATTGCCAATAAAATGATTAATCAAAATCTCAAATTTGAAAATAGTTATTCCAAAATTAAGATAACTAATGGATAATAATAAAGTATAAATTTTAAAAGATTTTATAACCTGTGGAGTGATAGGAAATGAAAAAAGCAAATCTATTTTTTCTTCAATATATGTTAAATCCAAGAAAGGTCGGAGCAGTTTATCCGAGTTCAGGGTATCTTGCCGAAAAGATGATTAGTAGTGTTTGCTTCGACGAGGCTAACTATATTGTTGAGTATGGACCAGGTACGGGAGTATTTACAGAGAAAATCCTGAAGTATAGAAAGCCAGCTACGGTTGTGATGTTAATTGAGAATAATATCGAGTTTTACAGACTGTTAAAGGAAAAGTATAACAACCAGAAAAATCTTATCATCGTGCATGGATCGGCAGAGGACATCGATAGTCATCTAAACGAATTTAATATTCCTTATATAGACTATGTGATTTCTGGATTGCCGTTTGCTAGCTTGCCTAAGAATGTTTCCGAGGCTATTTTGGATAAAACACAAAGTATATTAGGCAGCAATGGGAAATTTATAACTTTTCAATATACGCTATTTAAGAAGGCGTTCATAAGCGAGTTTTTTAAACAGATTGATGTTAAACGTGAATATAGAAATGTTCCTCCTGCCTATGTGTTCAGCTGCAATAACGAATAACGAATAACGAATAACGAATAACAATGTCCGGCCTCATTATCATCAAAATGGCGCCGGACATTATAATTTCCTGTTTAATCATCGGAATTCCTTTCCAAAAGAAATTGGATCCAATAAAATAATAATGCCTTCGCAAAGAAGTAAAGAAAGAATTGAAGTTTTGTAAGATTAACGTTCTTATACACCGGTTTACTTATGCTTTTTCTTGTTCTTTTTATTATGATTGTCTATACGATATTATATATGGCTATTTTCAAAGACCAAGAACGTGAACTTGAAGCTAGCGTCATTCAGGAAGCGAGAAATATTGAGGATTACTTGCAGTATCAGAATCATAAAGGGCGTTTAGAGTTTCGCAATCAAGAGACCCTTGTAAAAGGTGCCGATCAATTTTTCTATTATGTAGTGAATCGCTCTGGACAGCTGGTACTTGGAGATGAACTAATACCAGAACTGCGAACACAAATTTTAAGTACGGTCTCGGGTTGGGAGCCTGACAGAAATAAGGTACTTCAAGAAACTTATCATGTTCCCTTTTTTGATAGATGGTCAAATAGTGAAAGAAGGGATTTTCGCCCCGCTCAAAGAATGAAAATCATTCGGCTTATAATTGCTGGTGAGCCCATTTTCAATCATGGCGAAATGGTTGGCATGCTTTATATTGGGAAGGAAGTTTCGTTGGCTTACCAAGTTTTTAAATTGTTGCCAATCATTCTAGTAGGGTTAGCTATCCTATTTTCAGGTGTGGCCCTTGTTATAAGTTACTATATGTCCAAAAAGGCAATGGCTCCGATTTCCCGCGCTTTTTCAAGACAGCGGGAATTTGTCGCAGATGCTTCACATGAATTACGGACACCTCTAAGTGTTATGCTATCATCAATTAATGCAATGGAAATGACGTTGGATTTAAAAAAGGAGGATTACGCTAATAAACTACTTATAAATTAAAAAAATGAAGTAAAACGTATGACAGGATTAGTAGGAGATTTATTAACTAACTTTGGCTCGATCTGATTCGAGAAAAGTAGAAATTATGAAGGAAACGTTTGATTTTTGTCCGATTGCAAAAGAAGCTGTAGAATCCGTTCGTGCATTGGCTGAATCCAAACAAATCAGCCTACACTTTGTGGCACCTGAAACGTTAATTGTAAATGGAGATTCACAAAGATTATCACAACTGCTCTATATTTTATTGGATAACGCGATTAAATATACACCCATTGGCGGAGAGGCGTTTCTTGCTCTTTCTATTAAAGGAAAAGAGTAAAATACCTACTGGAATATGAAAACGATTTTAGTGAAACAGGGGGGGACGGCTTGTGTTTCCCTACAAATATGGTATAGGCTTGCTAATAGTTGTATTTATCATAAAACTTAAATTCTTAAAAAGATATTGATTTCTGTGAATATAAGTTGTAAAATATTTATTGCTGACCTGAAAGGTTATTTATTTCAGCGACTTGAGTAATGCACTTAACTCCAAAAGTTGCAGTTGAAATAAAAGAGATAGGTTGACAAGTGATAATGCTTTTGGTATTATAAAATTCCGACGTTGAAAAACGCGGTGAAATAATTCTTAAAAAACTTGTTGACTTCTACGAAGCGAAGTGATAGAATTGTTTTTGTCGCCGCTAATGAAGCGGATACGAAATGGTCTTTGAAAACTAAACAAAATGTCAAGCGTGCAAATAACGTTGAACCTTTGAGTTCAACACAAGTCAGTTTAATTTTGAGCAATCAAACACTTTTTGGAGAGTTTGATCCTGGCTCAGGACGAACGCTGGCGGCGTGCCTAATACATGCAAGTCGAGCGGATGACGAGGAGCTTGCTCCTTTGATTCAGCGGCGGACGGGTGAGTAACACGTGGGCAACCTGCCTGTAAGACTGGGATAACTTCGGGAAACCGGAGCTAATACCGGATAACTCATGAGACCACATGGTCTTATGATAAAAGATGGTTTCGGCTATCACTTACAGATGGGCCCGCGGCGCATTAGCTAGTTGGTGAGGTAACGGCTCACCAAGGCGACGATGCGTAGCCGACCTGAGAGGGTGATCGGCCACACTGGGACTGAGACACGGCCCAGACTCCTACGGGAGGCAGCAGTAGGGAATCTTCCGCAATGGACGAAAGTCTGACGGAGCAACGCCGCGTGAGCGATGAAGGCCTTCGGGTCGTAAAGCTCTGTTGTTAGGGAAGAACAAGTATCAGTTAACTGCTGGTGCCTTGACGGTACCTAACGAGAAAGCCACGGCTAACTACGTGCCAGCAGCCGCGGTAATACGTAGGTGGCAAGCGTTGTCCGGATTTATTGGGCGTAAAGCGCGCGCAGGCGGTTCTTTAAGTCTGATGTGAAAGCCCCCGGCTCAACCGGGGAGGGTCATTGGAAACTGGGGAACTTGAGTGCAGAAGAGAAGAGCGGAATTCCACGTGTAGCGGTGAAATGCGTAGAGATGTGGAGGAACACCAGTGGCGAAGGCGGCTCTTTGGTCTGTAACTGACGCTGAGGCGCGAAAGCGTGGGGAGCAAACAGGATTAGATACCCTGGTAGTCCACGCCGTAAACGATGAGTGCTAAGTGTTGGAGGGTTTCCGCCCTTCAGTGCTGCAGCTAACGCATTAAGCACTCCGCCTGGGGAGTACGGTCGCAAGACTGAAACTCAAAGGAATTGACGGGGGCCCGCACAAGCGGTGGAGCATGTGGTTTAATTCGAAGCAACGCGAAGAACCTTACCAGGTCTTGACATCCTCTGACAATCCTAGAGATAGGACTTCCCCTTCGGGGGCAGAGTGACAGGTGGTGCATGGTTGTCGTCAGCTCGTGTCGTGAGATGTTGGGTTAAGTCCCGCAACGAGCGCAACCCTTGTCCTTAGTTGCCAGCATTCAGTTGGGCACTCTAGGGAGACTGCCGGTGACAAACCGGAGGAAGGTGGGGATGACGTCAAATCATCATGCCCCTTATGACCTGGGCTACACACGTGCTACAATGGATGGTACAAAGGGAAGCAAGACCGCGAGGTGGAGCCAATCCCATAAAGCCATTCTCAGTTCGGATTGTAGGCTGCAACTCGCCTACATGAAGCCGGAATCGCTAGTAATCGCGGATCAGCATGCCGCGGTGAATACGTTCCCGGGCCTTGTACACACCGCCCGTCACACCACGAGAGTTTGTAACACCCGAAGTCGGTGGGGTAACCTTTTGGAGCCAGCCGCCTAAGGTGGGACAGATGATTGGGGTGAAGTCGTAACAAGGTAGCCGTATCGGAAGGTGCGGCTGGATCACCTCCTTTCTAAGGATAATAAGGTGCGCTTTGACATTTTGTTTAGTTTTGAGAGAGCATTTCTCTCAGAACTTGTTCCTTGAAAACTAGATAATCGTAAACATTCATATTTACTGTAAGAAAGTTCTTATTACAATCATGATGATTCAATCAATCATCTTAGGTTAAGTTAGTAAGGGCGCACGGTGAATGCCTTGGCACTAGGAGCCGATGAAGGACGGGACTAACACCGATATGCTTCGGGGAGCTGTAAGTAAGCTTTGATCCGGAGATTTCCGAATGGGGAAACCCACTGTTCGTAATGGGACAGTATCTTTACCTGAATACATAGGGTATTGAAGGCAGACCCGGGGAACTGAAACATCTAAGTACCCGGAGGAAGAGAAAGCAAATGCGATTTCCTTAGTAGCGGCGAGCGAAACGGAAACAGCCCAAACCAAGAGGCTTGCCTCTTGGGGTTGTAGGACACTCTATACGGAGTTATAAAGGAATGAAGTAGGTGAAGTGGTCTGGAAAGGCCAGCCGAAGAAGGTAACAGCCCTGTAGCTGAAACTTCGTTCCCTCTTGAGTGGATCCTGAGTACGGCGGGACACGTGAAATCCCGTCGGAAGCTGGGAGGACCATCTCCCAAGGCTAAATACTCCCTAGTGACCGATAGTGAACCAGTACCGTGAGGGAAAGGTGAAAAGCACCCCGGAAGGGGAGTGAAAGAGATCCTGAAACCGTGTGCCTACAAGTAGTTGGAGCCCATTCATGGGTGACAGCGTGCCTTTTGTAGAATGAACCGGCGAGTTACGATCCCGTGCAAGGTTAAGTCGAAGAGACGGAGCCGCAGCGAAAGCGAGTCTGAATAGGGCGCTATAGTACGTGGTCGTAGACCCGAAACCAGGTGATCTACCCATGTCCAGGTTGAAGTCCAGGTAACACTGGATGGAGGACCGAACCCACGCACGTTGAAAAGTGCGGGGATGAGGTGTGGGTAGCGGAGAAATTCCAATCGAACTTGGAGATAGCTGGTTCTCCCCGAAATAGCTTTAGGGCTAGCCTTAAGGTAAGAGTCTTGGAGGTAGAGCACTGATTGGACTAGGGGCCCCCATCGGGTTACCGAATTCAGTCAAACTCCGAATGCCAAAGACTTATCCTTAGGAGTCAGACTACGAGTGATAAGGTCCGTGGTCAAAAGGGAAACAGCCCAGACCTCCAGCTAAGGTCCCAAAGTGTACGTTAAGTGGCAAAGGATGTGGAGTTGCCCAGACAACCAGGATGTTGGCTTAGAAGCAGCCACCATTTAAAGAGTGCGTAATAGCTCACTGGTCGAGTGACTCTGCGCCGAAAATGTAACGGGGCTAAATGTACCACCGAAGCTGAGGATTGACACTTACGTGTCAGTGGTAGGGGAGCGTTCTAAGGGCTTTGAAGCTAGACCGAAAGGACTGGTGGAGCGCTTAGAAGTGAGAATGCCGGTGTGAGTAGCGAAAAGACAGGTGAGAATCCTGTCCATCGAAAGCCTAAGGTTTCCTGAGGAAGGCTCGTCCGCTCAGGGTTAGTCGGGACCTAAGCCGAGGCCGAAAGGCGTAGGCGATGGCCAACAGGTTGATATTCCTGTACCACCTCTTTACCGTTTGAGCAATGGAGGGACGCAGTAGGATAGGGCAAGCGCGCCGTTGGTTGTGCGCGTCCAAGCAGTTAGGCTAATGAGTAGGCAAATCCGCTCATTGTAAAGGCTGAGCTGTGATGGCGAGGGAAAATAGTACCGAAGTTCCTGATTCCACACTGCCAAGAAAAGCTTCTAGCGAGGTAGAAGGTGCCCGTACCGCAAACCGACACAGGTAGGCGAGGAGAGAATCCTAAGATGCGCGAGAGAACTCTCGTTAAGGAACTCGGCAAAATGACCCCGTAACTTCGGGAGAAGGGGTGCTCTGGTAGCGTGCAAGCGCGAGAGAGCCGCAGTGAATAGGCCCAAGCGACTGTTTAGCAAAAACACAGGTCTCTGCGAAGCCGTAAGGCGAAGTATAGGGGCTGACACCTGCCCGGTGCTGGAAGGTTAAGAGGAGGGGTTATCCTTTACGGAGAAGCTCTGAATCGAAGCCCCAGTAAACGGCGGCCGTAACTATAACGGTCCTAAGGTAGCGAAATTCCTTGTCAGGTAAGTTCTGACCCGCACGAAAGGTGTAACGACTTGGGCACTGTCTCAACGAGAGACTCGGTGAAATCATAGTACCTGTGAAGATGCAGGTTACCCGCGACAGGACGGAAAGACCCCATGGAGCTTTACTGCAGCCTGATATTGAATTTTGGTACAGCTTGTACAGGATAGGTAGGAGCCTGAGAAGCCGGAGCGCCAGCTTCGGTGGAGGCATCGGTGGGATACTACCCTGGCTGTATTGAAATTCTAACCCACGCCCCTGATCGGGGCGGGAGACAGTGTCAGGTGGGCAGTTTGACTGGGGCGGTCGCCTCCCAAAGAGTAACGGAGGCGCCCAAAGGTTCCCTCAGAATGGTTGGAAATCATTCGCAGAGTGTAAAGGCACAAGGGAGCTTGACTGCGAGACCTACAAGTCGAGCAGGGACGAAAGTCGGGCTTAGTGATCCGGTGGTTCCGCATGGAAGGGCCATCGCTCAACGGATAAAAGCTACCCTGGGGATAACAGGCT
Organism: Schinkia acidoalkalinis; assembly: GCF_054301215.1. The sequence goes on along the minus strand of NZ_CP182573.1, from coordinate 1,972,728 downwards.
TATCTCCCCCAAGAGTCCACATCGACGGGGAGGTTTGGCACCTCGATGTCGGCTCATCGCATCCTGGGGCTGTAGTCGGTCCCAAGGGTTGGGCTGTTCGCCCATTAAAGCGGTACGCGAGCTGGGTTCAGAACGTCGTGAGACAGTTCGGTCCCTATCCGTCGTGGGCGCAGGAAATTTGAGAGGAGCTGTCCTTAGTACGAGAGGACCGGGATGGACGCACCGCTGGTGTACCAGTTGTCTTGCCAAAGGCATCGCTGGGTAGCTATGTGCGGACGGGATAAGTGCTGAAAGCATCTAAGCATGAAGCCCCCCTCGAGATGAGATTTCCCATTCGTAAGAAGTAAGATCCCTCAGAGACGATGAGGTAGATAGGTCTGAGGTGGAAGCGTAGCGATACGTGGAGCTGACAGATACTAATCGATCGAGGACTTAACCAAATAAGTGAATATGAATGCAGATTATCTAGTTTTGAAGGAACAACCTTCAAATAAATAACTGTTTGGTGACGATAGCGAAGAGGTCACACCCGTTCCCATTCCGAACACGGAAGTTAAGCTCTTCAGCGCCGATGGTAGTTGGGGGCTGTCCCCCTGTGAGAGTAGGACGTTGCCAAGCAGAGCCCCATTAGGGGTATTTATTTTGTCCAATTTTAATGGGAAGTATTTCCTCTGGCCCGTTGGTCAAGCGGTTAAGACACCGCCCTTTCACGGCGGTAACACGGGTTCGAATCCCGTACGGGTCACCAAAAAAGGAAGGCATGCTAAATGCGCGACATCCTGTCGCAACGCATGCACTTGCACTTCTTGAGCATCGGAGGATTAGCTCAGCTGGGAGAGCACCTGCCTTACAAGCAGGGGGTCGGCGGTTCGATCCCGTCATCCTCCACCATATATACGAGCCATTAGCTCAGTCGGTAGAGCATCTGACTTTTAATCAGAGGGTCGCAGGTTCGAATCCTGCATGGCTCACTATCTAAATACTCGCGGGTGTGGCGGAATTGGCAGACGCACCAGACTTAGGATCTGGCGCCTTTGGCGTGGGGGTTCGACTCCCTTCACCCGCACTGTTTCATTTGTGCGGAAGTAGTTCAGTGGTAGAACACCACCTTGCCAAGGTGGGGGTCGCGGGTTCGAATCCCGTCTTCCGCTCTCAAATTTGCCGGGGTGGCGGAACTGGCAGACGCACAGGACTTAAAATCCTGCGGTAGGTGACTACCGTACCGGTTCGATTCCGGTCCTCGGCACCATTTGAATAATGCGCCCGTAGCTCAATTGGATAGAGCGTCTGACTACGGATCAGAAGGTTATGGGTTCGACTCCTGTCGGGCGCGCCATAAATTCAGCTCAATCGGGAAGTAGCTCAGCTTGGTAGAGCACTTGGTTTGGGACCAAGGGGTCGCAGGTTCGAATCCTGTCTTCCCGACCATCTTAATATTTATTTATGGGGGCTTAGCTCAGCTGGGAGAGCGCCTGCTTTGCACGCAGGAGGTCAGCGGTTCGATCCCGCTAGTCTCCATGTTTTTATTACGGAGGAATACCCAAGTATGGCTGAAGGGATCGGTCTTGAAAACCGACAGGCGGGTTAAACCGCGCGGGGGTTCGAATCCCTCTTCCTCCTCCATTAATGATATACCAATTACAAAATAGAATTATTTCTTATTATCGCGGGGTGGAGCAGTCTGGTAGCTCGTCGGGCTCATAACCCGAAGGTCGCAGGTTCAAATCCTGTCCCCGCAACCAAATGGTCCCGTGGTGTAGGGGTTAACATGCCTGCCTGTCACGCAGGAGATCGCCGGTTCGATCCCGGTCGGGACCGCCATCTTTATTCCAGTAGCTTTGCTGCTGTTAATATAGATTTTTTTTTTTATTTTGGCTCGATAGCTCAGTCGGTAGAGCAGAGGACTGAAAATCCTCGTGTCGGCAGTTCGATTCTGTCTCGAGCCATCTTTTTGGAGGGGTAGCGAAGTGGCTAAACGCGGCGGACTGTAAATCCGCTCCCTTTGGGTTCGGCGGTTCGAATCCGTCCCCCTCCACCATTGTAATAGGGGCATAGTTTAATGGTAGAACAGAGGTCTCCAAAACCTCCAATGTGGGTTCGATTCCTACTGCCCCTGCCAAGTTTTGGCGACTGTGGCGAAGTGGTCAACGCACCGGATTGTGGCTCCGGCATTCGTGGGTTCGATCCCCATCAGTCGCCCTTAGAGTGCTTAATTGGGCTATAGCCAAGCGGTAAGGCAACGGACTTTGACTCCGTCATTCGCTGGTTCGAATCCAGCTAGCCCAGCCACTTTGAATAAATCTATATGCGGGTGTAGTTTAATGGTAAAACTTCAGCCTTCCAAGCTGATGTCGTGGGTTCGATTCCCATCACCCGCTCCAATAATGGGCCTATAGCTCAGCTGGTTAGAGCGCACGCCTGATAAGCGTGAGGTCGATGGTTCAAGTCCATTTAGGCCCACCATTGTTAATAAAACATACCCATTTTGTTCCACAGTAGCTCAGTGGTAGAGCTATCGGCTGTTAACCGATCGGTCGCAGGTTCGAATCCTGCCTGTGGAGCCATTTTATTTTTTCTTGAAAAATACTAAGGTGCATGAAGAGGCACGTTAACAGATTAAACGCATAACAGAGAGCCAAATAAGACAAAGGCTCTCTGTTTTTTTATCTTTATTATAGGGAATATGCGCCAATACATTAATCTGCTAGTACAGCACGATATTCTTCATTACCTTCAAGTACTTTTTTTGCATAGGTACAAACAGGCACAATATATTTATTTTCTTCTTTTGCATATTCAGCAATTCTATTCACTAATTTTCTTCCTAATCCCTTGCCATTATGTCCTTCGTTAACAAATGTGTGATTCACCGTTATAAGCTCCCTGCCGTTCTCATCAATTCCACTAGACGTAAACAGGATTCTGGCAATTACCTCCCCATTCTCTTCAATGTAAAACTCATTATTACCTAGTTTGATTTCGTCCATTATGATGTCCTCCCTCAACTTTAGTTTAGAATACGTAGTGTTATTTTTACATAGATTGGGGTAAAAATCATAGTAATTCCTATCATTTTGAACCCTCTCATGGCTAAAGCCACGAGATTCCTACATACAGAAACCTATCGGTTTCTAATAGATTAGGCTATCTCCACAGTTCCTGCGGTTAATCGCAATGCTTCATTGCGAATATTGATACTTGCGTTAAGGTCTCTTTGGTGATGGCTTTTGCACATTGGGCATGTCCATTCACGCAAAGCAAGGTTTTTAACGTCTTTATGTTGGTGTCCACAATTTGAGCATAGTTGACTGGAAGCAAAAGTTTTCGCAACGATTACTACTTGCTTTCCATACCATTTCGCTTTGTAGTCTATCATCGTTCTAAATTGTGACCACGATACTTCACTAATTGCTTTGGCAAGATTTCTATTTTTAAGCATATTGCTTACCGACAAATTCTCAATCCCAATGATGTCGTGGTTTTTGACAATATGAGTTGAGATTTTATCTAGCATATCCTTCCTTTCATTTGTGATTTTTTCATGGATCTTTGCGACTTTTACACGTTGTTTATGCCAATTAGAAGAATTTATTTGTCGTCTAGAAAGAATACGCTGTGCTTTTACTAATTTTTCTTCCAATGTGCGGAAAAACTTTGGATTTTCGTATACTGTACCATCGGAAAGTGTAGCAAAATCTTTAAGTCCTACATCAATTCCCACTGCCGAGCCTGTTTTTTCTAATGGCTGTACTTCCGTTTCTACAAGAATAGATACAAAGTATTTGCCAGTCGCATTTCGCCTAATCGTAGCATTCATAATACGACCGTTGACTTCTTTGCTTTTTGCAAAACGTACAAGGCCAAGTTTAGGAAGTTTAATATGCTGATCTAAAACAGCAATATTGCCATTCACATATTTTGTTGTGTACGATTGAACAGGATTTTTTTTAGATTTAAAACGAGGGTCATTATTTTGTTTTTTATAATATCTTATGTAAGCATCGTGGACAATTTCAACAGACTTTTGAAGAGCAATACTATCGACTTCTATTAAAAAGGGATATGATTCCTTTAGCTCAGGAAGGGCTTTTATCGATTTGTTTTTATTGAAACATTCACCCTTCCAATTATTTTGGGGAAGTTGACCATTCTGAACCATTTCATTTACGATATGCCAATACGCATCTTTCTGTTTTTGTTTTCCTACAAAGTAATTATAGACGAAACGACTACAACCAATGGTTTTAGCAATTAAAATTTCTTGTTTTTTGGTAGGATAGATTCTAAATTTGTATGCTTTTTTCACCTTCATTTTTAATTCACCCCACCTTCACATCTAATTAACTTGGAAACTTTTTAAATAGAAATCTTCCTAATACACTTTTTGATTACTATCCTTTAACTCGAACGTACGTTCTGTTTACTTACGTATATAATAACATATGTCCTAGATTTAATCGAGGGTACCTGTTCCAAAAATAGACTATTTTTCCAACTACAGAATTAAAATATGTCGTACAATTGACGTGTCCCAAGACACGCCTTGTCCGAAGCCGATTCATCTCATGATTAAAATCACGAGTGTTCTCGGCTATATCATAAATAAAATTGCTGAAATAGAAGCTCATTTTAAAGATGCACTTGAAAATAAAGGATTTCAACTTTATTATCAACCAAAAGTCAATTTAGTAACAGGGAAACTTCAAGCAGTGGAGGCTTTAATCAGGTGGGAGCATCCGGTAAAAGGGATAATGGCACCTATGGATTTTATTCCTATAGCTGAGGAGATAGGTTGGATCTTACCTATTGGGGAATGGGTGTTACGAACAGCCTGCAAACAAAATAAGGATTGGCAAAATAATGGGTTGTCTGACGTTAAAGTATCAGTAAACTTTTCCCCCATTCAGCTGCATCAGAATGAATTAGCTTGGAAAGTTCAATCTATTTTAGAAGAAACTGAACTATCACCCGAACACTTGAAAATAGAAATTACTGAAAGTGCAATGCTTGATAGTCAATCCGTTTTGCCTGTGATTGTGGATTTAAAACGGCTGGGTGTTCGTATAGGTTTGGATGACTTTGGAATCCATTTCTCTTCTCTTTCCTACTTAAAGGAGCTTCCAATTGACTTTATTAAAATAGATAAATTATTTGTTCATCATAGTTCAAGGGACTGGAAAGATGAAGCAATTTTAAAATCTATCATATCAATGGCCCATCAATTAAGAATTGAAGTTATTGCAGAAGGGATTATGCCGAGGAGAAATGTCAATATTACCAAAGAGCTTGGAAGGGGGGAAGAAAATGTCATTTATGAAGGAGAAGTAAATGGTGTTTCGTATCTTGCTTCCTTACGACCTATCCGAAGAGGTGGACAAGTAGTAGAGGTCATTGGTTCATCCGTTGAAATATCGGAATTTAAGAAGACAGAGGAATTGCTTATTAAAGCTGAAAAACTTTCAGTTGCGGGTCAATTAGCTAAAGGAGTTGCCCATGAAATAAGAAACCCTTTAACCTCCATAAAGGGATTTGTACAATTGCTGCAAAAGGGAGAATACCATGATTTCTATAGTGATATAATCATGGGCGAAATTCAAAAACTTGAGAAAATCGTGGGAGACTTTCTATTACTTGCACACACTGAAAAAATTCATTTGTCGGAAGTTGATAGTAAAGTTCTTTTGGATCAGGTCGTTAAATTTTATCAACAATCCATTCCAGACAATATACACTTTGTACAAAAAGAATTATTAGAAAGCCCATTTATATTTTGTGATGTAGACCGGATGAAACTTGTATTTACAAAAATATTACAAAATGCAATAGACGCCATGCCAAATGGCGGTATTATTACGATCCAAATGCTTTTAAAGAACCCTGGTTTTATCACTTTCAGATTTACAGATCAAGGTCAGGGGATTTCTGAAGATAGGATGAAATACCTTGGAGAACCCTTCTTCACTAATACGGAAAAGGGAACTGGATTGGGATTGGCCATTTGCAGAAAAATTGTTCATGCACATGGGGGAACGATGACGATACAAAGTGCCAATAAGGGGACAATTGTTGAAGTCAATTTGCCCATTAAACAAATTCAATAGTTAATAGTATAATAATATAAGGAAACTAGCTTTACGAATCTGACAGCACTAAATGAAAGGACAAGATAATGGAAAATAAAAATACGCTTGGCCATTCATTGGCTTTACTGACCATTATCATCTGGGGTACCACTTTCATTTCTACTAAGATACTCCTGCATGATTTTACTCCAATTGAGATTCTTTTTATTCGATTTACAATGGGGTATATTGCGTTGGTTATTGCACATCCATTCCGGCTGAAGGTAATGGATAGAAAACATGAACTCTTATTTATAGGAGCTGGATTATGCGGTGTCACTTTATACTACCTTTTGGAGAATATTGCTCTAACCTTTACAATGGCGTCCAATGTAGGGGTAATCTGCTCACTATCACCATTTTTTACAGCCATTTGTGTATACTATTTTTTGAAGGACGAGCCTTTGCGGGTTAATTTCTTTATCGGATTTGTTGTAGCGATGATTGGTATTTGCCTTATCAGCTTTAGCGGCAAGTCCAATTTTCAACTCAATCCTTTGGGGGATTTATTAGCAGTTGCAGCTACAATCGTTTGGGCGTTTTATTCTGTGTTGGCTAGGAAAATCTTCAGCTATGGGTATAACACCTTTCAAGTTACAAAAAGGATTTTTTTCTATGGGCTCATATTCATGATTCCAGCTCTATTTTTGTTTGACTTCCAATGGAGCTTTAGGCATTTTTCTAACCCTATTAACCTGTTTAATATTTTATTTTTGGGGATGGGTGCATCCGCTCTTTGTTTCGTCACCTGGAACTTTGCAGTTAAAGTATTGGGAGCTGTAAAAACAAGTATCTATATATACATGGTCCCGGTTATCACAGTCGTCACCTCCATCATTGTATTACATGAGCAAATAACAGGGTTGGCTGCATTAGGTACGATTCTCACATTAATAGGACTGTTTCTATCAGAAGGAAAAATCTTATTGAAGAAAAGGTTTTTAGGACTAAGAACCCTGAACTTAAACAAAACTAAAGTGAGGATGGAAGAAGAAGATGAAATTGTGATAGAAAAGGTGAAACAATGATTTACTCGATTACAATCTTTATTCTTGCAGGACTAGCTGAAATTGGTGGTGGCTACTTAGTATGGCTATGGTTGCGTGAAGGAAAACCATTCTGGTATGGAATAGTAGGGGGGCTCATTCTGATTCTTTATGGAATCATACCTACTTTACAAAAGTTTCCTTCGTTTGGGAGAGTTTATGCGGCCTATGGTGGAGTGTTTATCATTCTTTCAGTTTTGTGGGGGTGGGGTGTTGATAGGAAAGCCCCTGATACATACGATTGGATTGGTGCGGCGATTTGTTTAATTGGGGTTTTTATTATGCTTTGGGGACCGAGACATTAATAAAATCGGATATAGGCAGGGGGTTGCGAGGATCCTCTGTGTTTATTATTATGGGATTAATTTAGAAATAAAGATAAAAACTAGTTGAAAAGTATTGATGTTTTTGATATTATTAAATTCTGACGTCGAAAAAGGATGTCGAAAATTATTTTTTTAAAAAGTATGTTGACTTCCGCGAAACAACGTGGTAGAATAAATCTTGTCGCTGAAACACAGCGAAAGAAAATGAAATGGTCTTTGAAAACTAAACAAAATGTCAAGCGTGCAAACAAAGTTGAACTTTTGAGTTCAACACAAGTCAGTTTAATTTTGAGCAATCAAACACTTTTTGGAGAGTTTGATCCTGGCTCAGGACGAACGCTGGCGGCGTGCCTAATACATGCAAGTCGAGCGGATGACGAGGAGCTTGCTCCTCTGATTCAGCGGCGGACGGGTGAGTAACACGTGGGCAACCTGCCTGTAAGACTGGGATAACTTCGGGAAACCGGAGCTAATACCGGATAACTCATGAGACCACATGGTCTTATGATAAAAGATGGTTTCGGCTATCACTTACAGATGGGCCCGCGGCGCATTAGCTAGTTGGTGAGGTAACGGCTCACCAAGGCGACGATGCGTAGCCGACCTGAGAGGGTGATCGGCCACACTGGGACTGAGACACGGCCCAGACTCCTACGGGAGGCAGCAGTAGGGAATCTTCCGCAATGGACGAAAGTCTGACGGAGCAACGCCGCGTGAGCGATGAAGGCCTTCGGGTCGTAAAGCTCTGTTGTTAGGGAAGAACAAGTATCAGTTAACTGCTGGTACCTTGACGGTACCTAACGAGAAAGCCACGGCTAACTACGTGCCAGCAGCCGCGGTAATACGTAGGTGGCAAGCGTTGTCCGGATTTATTGGGCGTAAAGCGCGCGCAGGCGGTTCTTTAAGTCTGATGTGAAAGCCCCCGGCTCAACCGGGGAGGGTCATTGGAAACTGGGGAACTTGAGTGCAGAAGAGAAGAGCGGAATTCCACGTGTAGTGGTGAAATGCGTAGAGATGTGGAGGAACACCAGTGGCGAAGGCGGCTCTTTGGTCTGTAACTGACGCTGAGGCGCGAAAGCGTGGGGAGCAAACAGGATTAGATACCCTGGTAGTCCACGCCGTAAACGATGAGTGCTAAGTGTTGGAGGGTTTCCGCCCTTCAGTGCTGCAGCTAACGCATTAAGCACTCCGCCTGGGGAGTACGGTCGCAAGACTGAAACTCAAAGGAATTGACGGGGGCCCGCACAAGCGGTGGAGCATGTGGTTTAATTCGAAGCAACGCGAAGAACCTTACCAGGTCTTGACATCCTCTGACAATCCTAGAGATAGGACTTCCCCTTCGGGGGCAGAGTGACAGGTGGTGCATGGTTGTCGTCAGCTCGTGTCGTGAGATGTTGGGTTAAGTCCCGCAACGAGCGCAACCCTTGTCCTTAGTTGCCAGCATTCAGTTGGGCACTCTAGGGAGACTGCCGGTGACAAACCGGAGGAAGGTGGGGATGACGTCAAATCATCATGCCCCTTATGACCTGGGCTACACACGTGCTACAATGGATGGTACAAAGGGAAGCAAGACCGCGAGGTGGAGCCAATCCCATAAAGCCATTCTCAGTTCGGATTGTAGGCTGCAACTCGCCTACATGAAGCCGGAATCGCTAGTAATCGCGGATCAGCATGCCGCGGTGAATACGTTCCCGGGCCTTGTACACACCGCCCGTCACACCACGAGAGTTTGTAACACCCGAAGTCGGTGGGGTAACCTTTTGGAGCCAGCCGCCTAAGGTGGGACAGATGATTGGGGTGAAGTCGTAACAAGGTAGCCGTATCGGAAGGTGCGGCTGGATCACCTCCTTTCTAAGGATAATAAGGTGCGCTTTGACATTTTGTTTAGTTTTGAGAGAGCATTTCTCTCAGAACTTGTTCCTTGAAAACTAGATAATCGTAAACATTCATATTTACTGTAAGAAAGTTCTTATTACAATCATGATGATTCAATCAATCATCTTAGGTTAAGTTAGTAAGGGCGCACGGTGAATGCCTTGGCACTAGGAGCCGATGAAGGACGGGACTAACACCGATATGCTTCGGGGAGCTGTAAGTAAGCTTTGATCCGGAGATTTCCGAATGGGGAAACCCACTGTTCGTAATGGGACAGTATCTTTACCTGAATACATAGGGTATTGAAGGCAGACCCGGGGAACTGAAACATCTAAGTACCCGGAGGAAGAGAAAGCAAATGCGATTTCCTTAGTAGCGGCGAGCGAAACGGAAACAGCCCAAACCAAGAGGCTTGCCTCTTGGGGTTGTAGGACACTCTATACGGAGTTATAAAGGAATGAAGTAGGTGAAGTGGTCTGGAAAGGCCAGCCAAAGAAGGTAACAGCCCTGTAGCTGAAACTTCGTTCCCTCTTGAGTGGATCCTGAGTACGGCGGGACACGTGAAATCCCGTCGGAAGCTGGGAGGACCATCTCCCAAGGCTAAATACTCCCTAGTGACCGATAGTGAACCAGTACCGTGAGGGAAAGGTGAAAAGCACCCCGGAAGGGGAGTGAAAGAGATCCTGAAACCGTGTGCCTACAAGTAGTTGGAGCCCATTCAAGGGTGACAGCGTGCCTTTTGTAGAATGAACCGGCGAGTTACGATCCCGTGCAAGGTTAAGTCGAAGAGACGGAGCCGCAGCGAAAGCGAGTCTGAATAGGGCGTCAAGAGTACGTGGTCGTAGACCCGAAACCAGGTGATCTACCCATGTCCAGGTTGAAGTCCAGGTAACACTGGATGGAGGACCGAACCCACGCACGTTGAAAAGTGCGGGGATGAGGTGTGGGTAGCGGAGAAATTCCAATCGAACTTGGAGATAGCTGGTTCTCCCCGAAATAGCTTTAGGGCTAGCCTTAAGGTAAGAGTCTTGGAGGTAGAGCACTGATTGGACTAGGGGCCCCCATCGGGTTACCGAATTCAGTCAAACTCCGAATGCCAAAGACTTATCCTTAGGAGTCAGACTACGAGTGATAAGGTCCGTGGTCAAAAGGGAAACAGCCCAGATCACCAGCTAAGGTCCCAAAGTGTACGTTAAGTGGCAAAGGATGTGGAGTTGCCCAGACAACCAGGATGTTGGCTTAGAAGCAGCCACCATTTAAAGAGTGCGTAATAGCTCACTGGTCGAGTGACTCTGCGCCGAAAATGTAACGGGGCTAAACGTACCACCGAAGCTGTGGATTGACACTTACGTGTCAGTGGTAGGGGAGCGTTCTAAGGGCTTTGAAGCTAGACCGAAAGGACTGGTGGAGCGCTTAGAAGTGAGAATGCCGGTGTGAGTAGCGAAAAGACAGGTGAGAATCCTGTCCATCGAAAGCCTAAGGTTTCCTGAGGAAGGCTCGTCCGCTCAGGGTTAGTCGGGACCTAAGCCGAGGCCGAAAGGCGTAGGCGATGGCCAACAGGTTGATATTCCTGTACCACCTCTTTACCGTTTGAGCAATGGAGGGACGCAGTAGGATAGGGTAAGCGCGCCGTTGGTTGTGCGCGTCCAAGCAGTTAGGCTAATGAGTAGGCAAATCCGCTCATTGTGAAGGCTGAGCTGTGATGGCGAGGGAAAATAGTACCGAAGTTCCTGATTCCACACTGCCAAGAAAAGCTTCTAGCGAGGTAGAAGGTGCCCGTACCGCAAACCGACACAGGTAGGCGAGGAGAGAATCCTAAGATGCGCGAGAGAACTCTCGTTAAGGAACTCGGCAAAATGACCCCGTAACTTCGGGAGAAGGGGTGCTCTGGTAGCGTGCAAGCGCGAGAGAGCCGCAGTGAATAGGCCCAAGCGACTGTTTAGCAAAAACACAGGTCTCTGCGAAGCCGTAAGGCGAAGTATAGGGGCTGACACCTGCCCGGTGCTGGAAGGTTAAGAGGAGGGGTTATCCTTTACGGAGAAGCTCTGAATCGAAGCCCCAGTAAACGGCGGCCGTAACTATAACGGTCCTAAGGTAGCGAAATTCCTTGTCAGGTAAGTTCTGACCCGCACGAAAGGTGTAACGACTTGGGCACTGTCTCAACGAGAGACTCGGTGAAATCATAGTACCTGTGAAGATGCAGGTTACCCGCGACAGGACGGAAAGACCCCATGGAGCTTTACTGCAGCCTGATATTGAATTTTGGTACAGCTTGTACAGGATAGGTAGGAGCCTGAGAAGCCGGAGCGCCAGCTTCGGTGGAGGCATCGGTGGGATACTACCCTGGCTGTATTGAAATTCTAACCCACGCCCCTGATCGGGGTGGGAGACAGTGTCAGGTGGGCAGTTTGACTGGGGCGGTCGCCTCCCAAAGAGTAACGGAGGCGCCCAAAGGTTCCCTCAGAATGGTTGGAAATCATTCGCAGAGTGTAAAGGCACAAGGGAGCTTGACTGCGAGACCTACAAGTCGAGCAGGGACGAAAGTCGGGCTTAGTGATCCGGTGGTTCCGCATGGAAGGGCCATCGCTCAACGGATAAAAGCTACCCTGGGGATAACAGGCTTATCTCCCCCAAGAGTCCACATCGACGGGGAGGTTTGGCACCTCGATGTCGGCTCATCGCATCCTGGGGCTGTAGTCGGTCCCAAGGGTTGGGCTGTTCGCCCATTAAAGCGGTACGCGAGCTGGGTTCAGAACGTCGTGAGACAGTTCGGTCCCTATCCGTCGTGGGCGCAGGAAATTTGAGAGGAGCTGTCCTTAGTACGAGAGGACCGGGATGGACGCACCGCTGGTGTACCAGTTGTCTTGCCAAAGGCATCGCTGGGTAGCTATGTGCGGACGGGATAAGTGCTGAAAGCATCTAAGCATGAAGCCCCCCTCGAGATGAGATTTCCCATTCGTAAGAAGTAAGATCCCTCAGAGACGATGAGGTAGATAGGTCTGAGGTGGAAGCGTAGCGATACGTGGAGCTGACAGATACTAATCGATCGAGGACTTAACCAAAGTAGAAAAGCGGAAGCGACCGTTTAGCGACGTATAAACTGGAGCGCATCGACTGAGATAAAGGAAACACGACGAACGAAGTGAGTCGATGTTGACTTATCGTAGGGAGATGAGCGAAGTTTACTAGTCGCTGGGAGCTGGAGCTGGACAATGCAGTGTAAATATGAATGCAGATTATCTAGTTTTGAAGGAACAACCTTCAAGTAAATAACTGTTTGGTGACGATAGCGAAGAGGTCACACCCGTTCCCATTCCGAACACGGAAGTTAAGCTCTTCAGCGCCGATGGTAGTTGGGGGCTGTCCCCCTGTGAGAGTAGGACGTTGCCAAGCAGAGCCCCATTAGGGGTATTTATTTTGTCCAATTTTAATGGGAAGTATTTCCTCTGGCCCGTTGGTCAAGCGGTTAAGACACCGCCCTTTCACGGCGGTAACACGGGTTCGAATCCCGTACGGGTCACCAAAAAAGGAAGACATGCTAAATGCGCGACATCCTGTCGCAACGCATGCACTTGCACTTCTTGAGCATCGGAGGATTAGCTCAGCTGGGAGAGCACCTGCCTTACAAGCAGGGGGTCGGCGGTTCGATCCCGTCATCCTCCACCATATATACGAGCCATTAGCTCAGTCGGTAGAGCATCTGACTTTTAATCAGAGGGTCGCAGGTTCGAATCCTGCATGGCTCATCATTTGATATTGAAGAATATTACAACCCCGAATCTATTAAGATTTGGGTTTTTTTTATATCATCTATAGTCTAGGTCAACCATTTTTAACGTCGATTCTCAAAAAGGAATCGGCGTTTTTTACAATTAATGAAGTTCCACCAAAAAAAGGAATAGTAAAAGTATGCTAGGAAATAATAAAAAAAATTGTTTGACAAGAAGGGAGGACCATATGGGGAAAAGTATTGCAATTTTTCTTATTTGTTTCTTAATAGCGTTTGGTGCGGGTTACTTTATTTATAAGGGAAACCAAGCTCCGGAAACAGCCCAAAATCCAGAAAAAACAGATCAAGTGGCAAAGAACGATGCAATTAAAGAACAACAGGGTGAAGCTCCGGATAATGAAGGAAGAATATTTATTCAACGAGGCTGTGTTACCTGTCATAGCGTTTCAGCACTGAATGTTCAAGGTGGGGCTACTGGTCCTGATTTATCGCAAGCCTATGTAAATGTAGAAGGAAAGCATGGAGTGCCAATTGAAGAGTTTCTCAAAAAACCAACTTCAGCAGTGATGTCAGGTGTATTGGGTTCAAAACCTTTAACAGATGATGAGTTAAAAGCAGTACTTGCAGCACTAAAGGCTGCATCTGAGAAGTAAGAACGCTTTTCTGGAGGAATTATTATGAAAAAATGGATTGCAGGTGTTGCAGGCTTAGTGGCAGGTGGGCTCGTATCAACAGTAATGTTTGCTGACTTTGATAAGAATGAGGATCAGGCGGATAATGTATCAGATGTTGCATCATACGCTGAAAAGACTTATGTTCCATTTGGAGAACATGATGAATATTATCTATTTGCCTCTGGAGGACATTCCGGGCAAATGTTTATTTATGGGCTACCATCCATGCGGCGCATTCGGACTGTTCCTGTCTTCTCACCGGAAACTGCTACAGGGTATGGCTTTGACAAGCATTCAAAGGAATTAATGGGCGAATATACGTGGGGTGACCTCCACCATCCGGCATTATCTGAAACAGATGGAGAGTACGACGGAAAGTATTTATTTGCTACAGATGTTGCCAATAATCGTGCGGCAGTCGTGGATTTGAAAACGTTTACAACAATGGATATTTTAGAGGTTCCAAATACAGGTGGGCCACATTGCGCGGCATTTGTTACACCAAATACAGAATATTTATTTTTGCCGACTCGTTTTGCTGTTCCTTTGGGCTTTAAATATGCACCGTTAGAGGAATATAAAACGAAATATAAGGGTGTCATGTCTGCAGTTACATTTAATGAAGCAAAGAAAAAACTTGAGTTGGCTTATCAGGTTGCTTTGCCGCCATGGTCGTTTGATTTGTCTGATGCCGGGAAAAAAGGGTCTGAAGGCTGGTCCGTCATGACAACTTATAATACGGAAGAAGCAACAACGGAAATGGAGATTAATGCCTCCCAAAAAGATCGAGATTTTATTGTTCTTTATAATTGGAAGGAACTTGAGAAAATGGTGGCGGAGGGAAAATACGATATGGTCGGGGACGTAAAAATGATTTTTCCTGAGAAGCATAAGGGAGGCATCTACTTAGTGCCCACGGCCAAATCACCGCATGGTGTAGATGTAACACCGGATGGCACCCGTTTCGTTGCTTCTGGAAAGCTGGCACCGGCTATGACTGTATTTTCATTTGAAAAAGCTTTTAAAGCTATCAAAGATAAAAAGTTCTCAGGAGAGTTTGGGGGAATTCCAATTTTGGATTATGAGTCTGTTATGGAAAGGGAAGTTAACCCTGAAAATGCACTAGGGCCGTTACATTCGCAATTCGATGACAAAGGCTTTTGTTATACAACCATGTTCATTTCCTCAGAGATTGTGAAATGGAATGTCGATACGGGAGAAGTGGTGGACCGAATACCGGTACAATATTCTCCGGGACACGCAGCAGCTGCAGAAGGCGATACAGTTAGTCCGGACGGAAAGTATCTTGTTTCCTTAAACAAACTCGCTAAAGACACTTACCTTTCGGTTGGTCCATTCCATCCAGAATCAATGCAGTTAATTGATCTTACTGGAGACAAGATGGAACTTATTTATTCCGCACCTGTTGATCCAGAGCCACATTATGCACAAATCATTAAGGCGGATAAATTGAATCCGTTTAAAATATACGAAAAGGACGAAAAGCGACCAAACAGTGTTTGGAATCAAAAGGATACGAGTATCACTAGAAATGGAAACACAGTAGAAGTTCGCGGAGTCGCACTCAGATCGAAGTTTATTTTTGATGGAGCTGCTGAACGTAAGGATGTCATAAAAGTAAAAGAAGGGGATAAAGTCGTCATTCATTTAACGAATATTGATTTAGACGAGGACATAACACACGGCTTTGGAATTAATTCCTACAACTTAAATATGGAAGTTCAGCCGGGGCAAACCAATACGATGGAATTTGTAGCTAATAAACCTGGTACGTATCCATTGTATTGTACAAACTTCTGCTCTGCGTTGCACCAAGAAATGAATGGATACCTATTGGTTGAACCAAAAGGATAAAAGGATATAGAAGAGGGGCGCACATGCCCTTCTTCTACTTTTTGAAAAAAGGAGAACATAATAATGAGACTTTCAACGTCTTCAGTTATTTCTTTGTGCTTAGCAGGTGTATTACTAGTACTTTCCATTTTCTTTCCGTGGTGGGGGATGAAATTCTATGCTCCGCAATATCCTGAAGGATTGGATATCATCGTTTACCCATATAAATTGGCAGGGCAAATTGATATTGTAAATGGCTTAAATCACTATATTGGAATGAAAAACTTTAGTAAAGAAGATTTCCCGGAACTTCAGTACCTGCCATACATAATAGGCGGTCTGGCTTTACTAACGTTTATTGTTGCCTTGTTAAGGAGAAAAGGCTTACTTTATGGTCTCATAGCACTTTTTGTTGTAGGCGGTGGATTAGGAGTCTATGATATTAACCGCTGGTTGACGAACTATGGAACAGAGCTTGACCCGAAAGCGCCAATTGACATTCCGCCGTTTGTACCCCCTATCATTGGTGAGAATAAGATTGCCAACTTTGTGACTGACAGCTATTTCAGTTATGGATCTTTTTTACTGGGAGCGGCATTTTTATGCACCCTTTTTCCATTATGGAGGGATCGGAAAAAATGAGAAAAGAAGCGCTTTGGATTATTGGGTCCGCGTTACTTTTATTGACGATTAACCCTGCCTGCAGTTTTGCAGAAAATAAAACATTACAAGAATTGGTTGATGGGACTCCTTCGAATGGCAAACTTCTTCTTCAAGATCAAACATATAGAGGTAATGTAGTCATTACAAAACCGATTACAATCAAAGGTACAGATAAAACCCATATTAAAGGAGATGGGACAGGAAATGTCATCCTTATAAAGGAACCAGGCCATGGAGTTCACTTGGAGAATTTGAAAATCTCCCATAGCAGCTTAAGTCGGAATTCAGAAGAAGAGTATTCTGCTGTGAAGGTTTTATCGAATCGAAATGTGTTTCGTAATCTTAAAATAAGCGATTCTTTTCATGGTATCTATTTAAACCATTCTAATGAAAATGAAATCTCTAACGTTTCAATTGAGGGAATGGGTGGGGGAGAAATCGGTGGTCAAGGGAACGGCATCCAACTGATATACTCCCATCGAAATCAGTTGAGAGATACGGTAATTACTAATTCTCGCGACGGTATCTATTTTTACTATGCCAATGATAATTTGGTAGAAGGAGTTTGTGTCAGTCATACCCGTTATGGTTTGCATTATATGTATTCTGATAGTAATCACTTCTATAACAATAAATTTCAGCTTAATACAGGTGGCGCAGCAATCATGCAATCTAAGGGCATAGAGTTAATTGGAAATGAATTTTCCTACCACCAAGGTACGAAAGGGTTTGGGTTAATGCTTCAGTCCAGTAATGAGAATCTTGTTAAAAATAATCGTTTTTTTCATAATCAGCGCGGACTTTATGCCGACTTAGCTCAGAAAAACGAGATTATCAGCAATGACTTTTATAAAAATAATATCGGTGTAGAGATTTGGGCGAGTTCCGCAGGCCAGGTGTTTTCATTGAACCGTTTTAACAATAATACCTTGCCGGTTATTACAATCGGTGGCCAAACCAAAAATGAATGGAGCAAAGATGGAAAGGGCAATGATTGGGGGAATACCATCCCACTATTTGATTTGAATCGGGACAAGATAGGGGATATACCAGTACAATATAAATCTTCTATGGCGAAGCTCCTGGAGGATCAAGAGCTAGTTTATCTTTTTTTAACGAGCCCAGCTATTTTTATATACGAAAAAATAAATCAATTTTTGCATAAGGAAGAAATCGTATTTGAAGACCCATTTCCTTTGATGAGAGAGCGGCAAATGAGGCTACAACTAACTTGGATTCTATTGATTCCAAATATGTTTATGATAGGGATGCTTTATTTACAAAGGAGGAAAATTCGTTGACATATATTTGGAAAGAGTGGAATGAATTGTCCCGCGGAAAAGGCCTCTGGCTGGCATTAAGTATGGTCATGATTATTTCCATTATTATTTTGTGGCAATCCAATTCATTACCGGCAGATAAAGGATTCGAAGTTTTTTTACTTTCCCTGCATGAAATGAATGTTTATCTCATTCCTTTATTTAGCTTGTTTATCTCTTCATTTGCCCTCATACAGGAAAAGGAACAAAAAACATTAATGATTCTTATGACGGTAAAAGAATCTTATCGCAGTTTTTTTCTGAAAAAGTCGTTGGGAGTGCAGTTCATCACCATTTCAATGTTTATACTTTGGTATTTTATCCTGGCCATCCCTATGAAATTCACGTTATTTTTTAATGGGTCTTCATTTTTGTTTTTTTTATTTGCTTTTCTCACTTTATTATTTATTTTCAATCAAATTGGTTTATTTCTGGGAAGTATTTGTGATAATCGCATGCAGCTTGTAGGGGCTAACATTTTTACATGGTTCTTTTTTATTTTCCTTCTTGATTTATTGTTTCTTTTTTTTCTACCAATGGTAAAGGAGGAAAATATCAAGATTTTTTCAGTGCTTTATTTTTTGGACCCTCTTCACTCCCTACATTTTTATTTGGAGACGGTGTTGGGGCTTTACCCGCTTGACCATATGTCTAGACTAATGGAGAAAATGGTTTGGCTTCCGCCCAAATATTTAGTTTGGATTCCTCTATTTGTGTGGTCGATTATAGCATTTGAGCTGGCGGTTAGGCTGAAGCGAAGGGGTGGAATTTGATGATAGAAATAAAAGGATTAAGCCAATCATATCAAAATAAAGAAGTCTTGCGGAATATTAACTTAACAATTGAAGATAACGAAATTTGTGCCCTGGTGGGAAGCAATGGAGCCGGGAAATCAACATTAATTCATACAATGCTAAACTTGTTACCTGCTAAAGAGGGGAGCATCACTCTTGCAGGAATACCCAATTATAAAGAAGGCTGGAAAAGCAATGTCGCTTACCTGCCTGAAAAGTTTCTGCTCTATCCCCATATGACGGGAGAGGAGAATATGAAATTTTTTGCTTCTGTAAGACAGGGACAGCCGGATGAGAAAAGGGTGGAAGAAATATTGAAGAAGGTAAATCTTTGGGAGAGTAAGGGGAATTTAATCAAAGGTTATTCAAAAGGGATGCTCCAGCGCTTAGGTCTTGGCATCATGCTGTATTTCAATTCCTCCATTCTTATCCTTGATGAACCAACGAGCGGGTTAGACCCAAAAGGAAGAATTGAGATTTTAAAGATATTAAAGTCTTTGAAAAATAAAACGATTCTATTTTCATCCCATCATATGGATGAAATTCGCCAGGTATGCTCCACTGTTGCTTATTTAGAGAATGGGGAAGTAAGCAAATTTGGGCTAAATGACTTTTATGATGAGTATGTAGTAGGAGGGCTATTATGAGAATGTTAATGCTATCGCTTGCTATTTTAGCAGTGATGATCATGTCGGGATGCTCTTCACCTAATTGGGAAGTGGCTATACAAGCACCAACAAAGTTCCAGGAGGGTGTACCAAGCCAACTTCTTCTTGAGATTAGTGGAAATGGGAAGCCTGCTACAGGCCTGCAGGTTCATGGCATTCTTGAAATGGCCAGAATGGACCATGGAACCATTGAGGTTGATTTTAAAGAAACAGGAAATGGTCAATATGAAAGCACTGCTGAGTTACCGATGAACGGAGAATGGAATGCAATCCTGGAAATATCAAATGGAAAGACTAAAGCAGAGAAGACTGTTAACTTTAACGTTGAGTAGCTGTCTGTATTGGTTTAAAAAAATGAATACCTATTCTATTTATGAACAAAATAGATAAAAAGGAGTGTATGTTACGTGAGTCCTAAATTATTGTTTATTACTTCTATTTTGATGACTTGGTTAGTAGGTTGTAACATTAGCAATAATACTAATGAGGGAGCCCAGCCACAGATTGGAGAAAATGCAGGGCAGGTAAAGAACGTAAGCAATAATGAAATGAACACAACAAATGTTGCTAACCAATATGACCAACCTTATAATCACAATTACAATGGTACATACTCAGGAACACAGGATGCCACGAATGACATTCGTTCAGCACAACAAGTGGCATCAAGGGCGTCTGAAGCGGCTGAAAAAATATCAGGCGTAAAGCGGGCTGTATCAGTTGTTCAAGGAATGGATATTGTCGTTGGTATTGATGTGAACCAGCGTGGTGATATACAAACGCTAGAGCAAAAGGTCAAACAGGTCATATCTAAGAATGAACAAGGCTATAATGTCTATGTTACATCAGACCCCGACATCAAGGAACGTATTCGAACCTTATTCACTAATTTAAATAATGTAAAGACAAGCTTTGTCACTGGGGGCGTTGGTGAGATTATCTATGATATAGGACAAGCACATGCACAACGTTAAAAGGGTAATCGGACAGGGGAATTTCCTCCTGTCCTTATTTGCTTTTATCCAGTCATTAATCAACGACAATATAGGCAATCATCGGGATGCTATGGTCTCGATGTGCATGTGTATCACATACTAAACGGTAGGTCCCTTCTTCTTTAAATTGCAGCGGGACTATCGTTGTTTCCCCTTTTTTTACAATCCCTTTGATATCTGTTCCTTCAATATGAAAAGGATGATCCTGTTCATTAATTCCACTAATATATAGATTGACTTGTTCTCCCTTTTCTAAAAATACAGTTCCCGGATCCCAGCGTTGAACGACCATATCCTTCCCATCTTGTGTTTTTGTATGGAACTCAGCCGTAATCATGTCTATCTCACGAATGCTCTCATTGGCTTGCTGACTAAACACAGGTACAGCTTCTGGTTTGAATAAAAAAAGGACGGAGATGGCAGCAAAAATAACGACTACAGTTAAAACTAACAAAAGTGTTGTTTTTCTCAAAACAAAAAAATTCATGATATAAGCCCCTTTCAAAGTTGTCTATTTCATACTTATGCAAAGAGGATAAGAAAACTTGTCTTCTTTTTGAAATTTATTTTTATAGGCCGTAATCTACTCCTGATCAAAGCCGATGACCACAAAAAAGAAGATTGTGGAAAGTAATCCACAACCTTCTTTTAAATTAATATTATCCGTTTGGTTCGGTTAACAGATCAGCTTGCTTTTGAACATTGGCTTTTTCATAAAGCTTCTGGAATACATAATTTATGAATGCGTTTGAAACAATCATTATAAAAAATGCTTTTGAACTTATTTTTAATTTAAAGAATTTAGCCTTTTCGAATAAGCGAATAATGTGAAAGGAGTAAATATAGTCAGCTATGACATTGACTAAAGAATATAAGAAAAATTTCCCCTTTGTTAAATGGAAAACCCACAAATTTGCAAAAAAGTACGGCCCCAAAACTAGAACCAATGTGTTGCATGTCATTGCACTTGGTCCATCCTTAGCCTTCCAAAGTCTGTGAATAGTTAAATAGAACATTTCAGCAAGCAGAATACTTGATGAAAATAAGGTTACCGGCAAATATTTCACAAACGACTTTTTGGGAAGAAACCATGCCGCAATGATAGCGCATAAGGTTAAAAAGATACGAATAGAATTTTTAATCATTTCATAACTCCTTCTTATTTTTTAATAATTTGCTCAAAGATAGATTTTCCTATACTCCATAAAAATTAATCGGATTTTCCAAACATTTCCATTTTATTTGTTATAATTAAGATGCAGCCACTCTAAAGGGGAAAAGGTGAGAATGGTGAATATGGTTAATGTAAAGAAAATGAGAATAAAGCAAGTCATTGCTACGAACATTTTAGTAATGACGGCATTTTCACTTTATTTTTCAGTGATTAAATTTTTTAATATATCCAACACATTATTGTTTTTCGCGCTAGCAGTGATACTACTATGTCAGGCAGTAATTGCTTTGGTAAAGAAGAGCCCTACAAATTCATTCATCCCTATTTTTAAACAAGTAGCAATTTATGAACAGAAAAAGATGGGAGACGAATGGAAAAAGCAACAAAAGTCAGCTGTTATATCGAGTTTCATATTAAGCGGAATTATGTTTTTCAATTCTTATTTGAGTCACGGGTCAACAAATGTGGTTTTGGAAATAGACTTTAAGAGTTTGTTGCTTATTAGTCTGTCGATTATAGTCATAACAAATATTAGTTTACTTTTGCATATAAGAAAGGTAGACCGTTCAGATTCGGAGTTAGACTTGAAGGGATACTCTTGGAAGTTCAATATCACTGCGGTTGTTGGCGGCATTGCTTTTGGGCTTATATTGTTTATTTTTACGATTTGCTATATTCTATCCAACATTTAAAGATATTTTAGGGGAGATGAGGTAGCCATGTCTGCACCATTAAAAAGTAGGTTTAAAAGAATGTTACTGCTTAGTTTTGTTGTGATTTTATTGATCAGTGGCTGTTCCCCGACAAATTCTAAAACGAATAGTATAAAGAAGGAAGATAAAGTGGTAAAAGAAAATACTACGGAAATATTCGAATTGGCTTCAGTTTGGGCCTATGCACTTAAAACAAGGGATGGAAAACCTCGATATGAAATGATGTCCGAAAAGGCGAAAGAAAAGTTTAAACAAGAGCAGATAAATAGAAGCGGAGAAAATTGGAATTATAATATTGGCGTTTCCAGCCCGTGGGTAATAGATTATAAGATTGAAATGGATGGTATGACAGCGAATATCACCTATATTACCCAAACTAGCGACCCGGCTTATTATGAAATGAAGGAAAAAGTTACATTTTCAAGAGAAAACGGCAAATTAGTTGTTGATGACTATCAAACACTTTTTGAAGATAAATTGATTGAAGGCATGACCAAAGTAGAAATTCACCATATTTATGATTTAATAAAAAAAGAAAGGCCAACTCCGGCAGAGGTAGAAAGGATTTTAAAATCATTCAAAGATCTCGAACCTGAATATTACAATAATATTGAAGGCGCCAATTTTCTTGAGGTAGTTGATTGGTTGTACAATTTAGAAACCTCTACTAAATTAGATCACTTGGATGATATCTTTGCCTTACATGATCAAGTTGATGGTGCTGCCACCGAAACATATAGTGCGATTATATACGGGTTATTTGTAGAGTCCCCATTCCTTTTTGTTCAAAGGTTAAGTATGCAGGATTCTAAGAGTATAGTAAGTATCAGTGAAGAGCTAGCTTATTATGCAGGTTATTTTAATGTAGAGGAAATAATAGCAAATACTAAACATATCTTTTCTGAAAAAGAATTATCTGAAAAGGAACAAGCTACTGTAGAGGAAATAATAAAGGCATTGGACAGACAATTGAAAGGTGAAATTTAAATGAACGTTTAAATAAAAATAGATTAAAGGAGTTTGAGTAAGTGAAAGGTGTTAGACCATGGTCCTATTAGATGAAAAGGTCGTGAAGGTGGAATTGTCCCCATCCAATGGGATAGGTGATGTTAATCCGGAAACTTCTAAGTCCTTTGATGATAAAAAGTCTATTAAAGTATTTGAGAATACAATAAGAACGGCAGTGAAAAAGCAGGTAAAGGTTGGGCCAAAACCTGATTATGATGTCATTGTATCTTATGGGGATCGTTTTCCAAAGCATGCTATCCATTTATGGTTGGGGGATGAAGATGAGAAAAGTATCTTGATGTATATGATTGGAGAAGGGGAAACCTATATAACCTCAGCTAAGGCAACTAATCAATTAAGAAATATAATTTTAAAAGATTAAGTTGGTTTGTTTTGGTGAACAATCTGAGCGAATGGTGTAGAGTGTGAGATGCGAGAGTGGAAAAATACATATTCCAGTAGAAACATCGAATCTATCACATACATATATTCAAAAATATGGTAAAAATATTTCGAGGCGCCTCATAATAATTATGAGAATGTTTTAAAAAGGCTATTGCATAGTGATCTTGTTTTTGGTATTATTAAATTCCGGCGTTGAAACGGCGCCAAAAAAACTTTTGAAAAAAGTTGTTGACTTCTACGAATGTAGATGGTAAGATAATAAATGTCGCTGAAACACAGCGAAAGAAAATGAAATGGTCTTTGAAAACTAAACAAAATGTCAAGTGTGCAAACAAAGTTGAACTTTTGAGTTCAACACAAGTCAGTTTAATTTTGAGCAATCAAACACTTTTTGGAGAGTTTGATCCTGGCTCAGGACGAACGCTGGCGGCGTGCCTAATACATGCAAGTCGAGCGGATGACGAGGAGCTTGCTCCTCTGATTCAGCGGCGGACGGGTGAGTAACACGTGGGCAACCTGCCTGTAAGACTGGGATAACTTCGGGAAACCGGAGCTAATACCGGATAACTCATGAGACCACATGGTCTTATGATAAAAGATGGTTTCGGCTATCACTTACAGATGGGCCCGCGGCGCATTAGCTAGTTGGTGAGGTAACGGCTCACCAAGGCGACGATGCGTAGCCGACCTGAGAGGGTGATCGGCCACACTGGGACTGAGACACGGCCCAGACTCCTACGGGAGGCAGCAGTAGGGAATCTTCCGCAATGGACGAAAGTCTGATGGAGCAACGCCGCGTGAGCGATGAAGGCCTTCGGGTCGTAAAGCTCTGTTGTTAGGGAAGAACAAGTATCAGTTAACTGCTGGTACCTTGACGGTACCTAACGAGAAAGCCACGGCTAACTACGTGCCAGCAGCCGCGGTAATACGTAGGTGGCAAGCGTTGTCCGGATTTATTGGGCGTAAAGCGCGCGCAGGCGGTTCTTTAAGTCTGATGTGAAAGCCCCCGGCTCAACCGGGGAGGGTCATTGGAAACTGGGGAACTTGAGTGCAGAAGAGAAGAGCGGAATTCCACGTGTAGCGGTGAAATGCGTAGAGATGTGGAGGAACACCAGTGGCGAAGGCGGCTCTTTGGTCTGTAACTGACGCTGAGGCGCGAAAGCGTGGGGAGCAAACAGGATTAGATACCCTGGTAGTCCACGCCGTAAACGATGAGTGCTAAGTGTTGGAGGGTTTCCGCCCTTCAGTGCTGCAGCTAACGCATTAAGCACTCCGCCTGGGGAGTACGGTCGCAAGACTGAAACTCAAAGGAATTGACGGGGGCCCGCACAAGCGGTGGAGCATGTGGTTTAATTCGAAGCAACGCGAAGAACCTTACCAGGTCTTGACATCCTCTGACAATCCTAGAGATAGGACTTTCCCTTCGGGGACAGAGTGACAGGTGGTGCATGGTTGTCGTCAGCTCGTGTCGTGAGATGTTGGGTTAAGTCCCGCAACGAGCGCAACCCTTGTCCTTAGTTGCCAGCATTCAGTTGGGCACTCTAGGGAGACTGCCGGTGACAAACCGGAGGAAGGTGGGGATGACGTCAAATCATCATGCCCCTTATGACCTGGGCTACACACGTGCTACAATGGATGGTACAAAGGGAAGCAAGACCGCGAGGTGGAGCCAATCCCATAAAGCCATTCTCAGTTCGGATTGTAGGCTGCAACTCGCCTACATGAAGCCGGAATCGCTAGTAATCGCGGATCAGCATGCCGCGGTGAATACGTTCCCGGGCCTTGTACACACCGCCCGTCACACCACGAGAGTTTGTAACACCCGAAGTCGGTGGGGTAACCTTTTGGAGCCAGCCGCCTAAGGTGGGACAGATGATTGGGGTGAAGTCGTAACAAGGTAGCCGTATCGGAAGGTGCGGCTGGATCACCTCCTTTCTAAGGATAATGAAGGCATGCTTCGACATTTTGTTTAGTTTTGAGAGAGCATTTCTCTCAAAACTTGTTCCTTGAAAACTAGATAATCGTAAACATTCATATTTACTGTAAGAAAGTTCTTATTACAATCATGATGATTCAATCAATCATCTTAGGTTAAGTTAGTAAGGGCGCACGGTGAATGCCTTGGCACTAGGAGCCGATGAAGGACGGGACTAACACCGATATGCTTCGGGGAGCTGTAAGTAAGCTTTGATCCGGAGATTTCCGAATGGGGAAACCCACTGTTCGTAATGGGACAGTATCTTTACCTGAATACATAGGGTATTGAAGGCAGACCCGGGGAACTGAAACATCTAAGTACCCGGAGGAAGAGAAAGCAAATGCGATTTCCTTAGTAGCGGCGAGCGAAACGGAAACAGCCCAAACCAAGAGGCTTGCCTCTTGGGGTTGTAGGACACTCTATACGGAGTTATAAAGGAATGAAGTAGGTGAAGTGGTCTGGAAAGGCCAGCCGAAGAAGGTAACAGCCCTGTAGCTGAAACTTCGTTCCCTCTTGAGTGGATCCTGAGTACGGCGGGACACGTGAAATCCCGTCGGAAGCTGGGAGGACCATCTCCCAAGGCTAAATACTCCCTAGTGACCGATAGTGAACCAGTACCGTGAGGGAAAGGTGAAAAGCACCCCGGAAGGGGAGTGAAAGAGATCCTGAAACCGTGTGCCTACAAGTAGTTGGAGCCCATTCAAGGGTGACAGCGTGCCTTTTGTAGAATGAACCGGCGAGTTACGATCCCGTGCAAGGTTAAGTCGATGAGACGGAGCCGCAGCGAAAGCGAGTCTGAATAGGGCGTTAAGAGTACGTGGTCGTAGACCCGAAACCAGGTGATCTACCCATGTCCAGGTTGAAGTCCAGGTAACACTGGATGGAGGACCGAACCCACGCACGTTGAAAAGTGCGGGGATGAGGTGTGGGTAGCGGAGAAATTCCAATCGAACTTGGAGATAGCTGGTTCTCCCCGAAATAGCTTTAGGGCTAGCCTTAAGGTAAGAGTCTTGGAGGTAGAGCACTGATTGGACTAGGGGCCCCCATCGGGTTACCGAATTCAGTCAAACTCCGAATGCCAAAGACTTATCCTTAGGAGTCAGACTACGAGTGATAAGGTCCGTGGTCAAAAGGGAAACAGCCCAGATCACCAGCTAAGGTCCCAAAGTGTACGTTAAGTGGCAAAGGATGTGGAGTTGCCCAGACAACCAGGATGTTGGCTTAGAAGCAGCCACCATTTAAAGAGTGCGTAATAGCTCACTGGTCGAGTGACTCTGCGCCGAAAATGTAACGGGGCTAAACGTACCACCGAAGCTGTGGATTGACACTTACGTGTCAGTGGTAGGGGAGCGTTCTAAGGGCTTTGAAGCTAGACCGAAAGGACTGGTGGAGCGCTTAGAAGTGAGAATGCCGGTGTGAGTAGCGAAAAGACAGGTGAGAATCCTGTCCATCGAAAGCCTAAGGTTTCCTGAGGAAGGCTCGTCCGCTCAGGGTTAGTCGGGACCTAAGCCGAGGCCGAAAGGCGTAGGCGATGGCCAACAGGTTGATATTCCTGTACCACCTCTTTACCGTTTGAGCAATGGAGGGACGCAGTAGGATAGGGTAAGCGCGCCGTTGGTTGTGCGCGTCCAAGCAGTTAGGCTAATGAGTAGGCAAATCCGCTCATTGTGAAGGCTGAGCTGTGATGGCGAGGGAAAATAGTACCGAAGTTCCTGATTCCACACTGCCAAGAAAAGCTTCTAGCGAGGTAGAAGGTGCCCGTACCGCAAACCGACACAGGTAGGCGAGGAGAGAATCCTAAGATGCGCGAGAGAACTCTCGTTAAGGAACTCGGCAAAATGACCCCGTAACTTCGGGAGAAGGGGTGCTCTGGTAGCGTGCAAGCGCGAGAGAGCCGCAGTGAATAGGCCCAAGCGACTGTTTAGCAAAAACACAGGTCTCTGCGAAGCCGTAAGGCGAAGTATAGGGGCTGACACCTGCCCGGTGCTGGAAGGTTAAGAGGAGGGGTTATCCTTTACGGAGAAGCTCTGAATCGAAGCCCCAGTAAACGGCGGCCGTAACTATAACGGTCCTAAGGTAGCGAAATTCCTTGTCAGGTAAGTTCTGACCCGCACGAAAGGTGTAACGACTTGGGCACTGTCTCAACGAGAGACTCGGTGAAATCATAGTACCTGTGAAGATGCAGGTTACCCGCGACAGGACGGAAAGACCCCATGGAGCTTTACTGCAGCCTGATATTGAATTTTGGTACAGCTTGTACAGGATAGGTAGGAGCCTGAGAAGCCGGAGCGCCAGCTTCGGTGGAGGCATCGGTGGGATACTACCCTGGCTGTATTGAAATTCTAACCCACGCCCCTGATCGGGGCGGGAGACAGTGTCAGGTGGGCAGTTTGACTGGGGCGGTCGCCTCCCAAAGAGTAACGGAGGCGCCCAAAGGTTCCCTCAGAATGGTTGGAAATCATTCGCAGAGTGTAAAGGCACAAGGGAGCTTGACTGCGAGACCTACAAGTCGAGCAGGGACGAAAGTCGGGCTTAGTGATCCGGTGGTTCCGCATGGAAGGGCCATCGCTCAACGGATAAAAGCTACCCTGGGGATAACAGGCTTATCTCCCCCAAGAGTCCACATCGACGGGGAGGTTTGGCACCTCGATGTCGGCTCATCGCATCCTGGGGCTGTAGTCGGTCCCAAGGGTTGGGCTGTTCGCCCATTAAAGCGGTACGCGAGCTGGGTTCAGAACGTCGTGAGACAGTTCGGTCCCTATCCGTCGTGGGCGCAGGAAATTTGAGAGGAGCTGTCCTTAGTACGAGAGGACCGGGATGGACGCACCGCTGGTGTACCAGTTGTCTTGCCAAAGGCATCGCTGGGTAGCTATGTGCGGACGGGATAAGTGCTGAAAGCATCTAAGCATGAAGCCCCCTCGAGATGAGATTTCCCATTCGTAAGAAGTAAGATCCCTCAGAGACGATGAGGTAGATAGGTCTGAGGTGGAAGCGTAGCGATACGTGGAGCTGACAGATACTAATCGATCGAGGACTTAACCAAAAAGAAAAGCGGAAGCGACCGTTTAGCGACGTATAAACTGGAGCGCATCGACTGAGATAAAGGAAACACGACGAACGAAAGTGAGTCGATGTTGACTTATCGTAGGGAGATGAGCGAAGTTTACTAGTCGCTGGGAGCTGGAGCTGGACAATGCATGGTAAATATGAATCTTGATTATCTAGTTTTGAAGGAACAACCTTCAAATAAATAACTGTTTGGTGACGATAGCGAAGAAGTCACACCCGTTCCCATTCCGAACACGGAAGTTAAGCTCTTCAGCGCCGATGGTAGTTGGGGGCTGTCCCCCTGTGAGAGTAGGACGTTGCCAAGCAAACAAAAAAAGAGTAGCGGAAAGTGCTGCTCTTTTTTGTTGTTTTTATTGAATTCAAAGATTAACTATAGGCCAATTCCTTTTCAGTTAAACCAAGTGCTTCAGATGTTGAAGCATGAATTTCGTGCAGAAGCTCTGGGTTGTCCATTAAAGATTTGCCATAGGAAGGAATCATTTCTTTGATTTTCGGCTCCCACTCTTGACTGTGCTGCGGGAAGCATTTATTGATTAATTGAAGCATAACATGTACAGCTGTTGAAGCACCTGGTGAAGCCCCTAGTAATGCTGCGATTGATCCATTAGCACCAGTAATTACTTCCGTACCAAATTGAAGCGTTCCTTTGCCGCTAGCGGTATCTTTAATAACTTGTACACGTTGTCCCGCTACTACTAAATCCCAATCATCGCTCTTAGCGTTTGGGATAAACTCTCGCAACTCTTCCATTCGTTGTTCTTTCGATAACATAACTTGTTGAATCAGGTATTTAGTCAATGCCATCTCTTTTGTACCCGCTGCCAACATCGTCACGAGATTATGAGATTTTACAGAAGTAATTAAATCCATATTTGAACCGGCTTTTAAGAACTTTGGTGAGAAGCCGGCAAAGGGTCCGAATAATAAGGACTTTTTATTATCGATATATCTAGTATCAAGATGCGGAACAGACATTGGTGGTGCACCAACCTTCGCTTTGCCGTATACTTTTGCGTGATGCTGTTCAACGATATCTTCGTTATTACACACCATAAATAGTCCGCTTACCGGGAATCCTCCAATGTGTTTGCTTTCAGGAATACCGGTCTTTTGCAACAAGTGAAGACTTCCTCCACCGCCGCCGATAAAGACAAATTTTGCAGTATGACGGTCGACGGTCCCGCTATCAAGATTTCGGACTTTCAATTCCCATAAGCCGCCCTTAGTATGTTTGATATCATCAACACTATGATTGAATTTTATTTTGGCGTTTTTATTCTTTAAGTGGTCAAATAATATGCGGGTTAAAGCCCCAAAGTTAACATCAGTTCCGGTTTCGACTCTTGTTGCTGCTATAGGTTCATTCGATGTTCGGCCTTTCATCATAAGCGGTCCCCACTTCATGACTTTTTCCGAGTCATCGGAAAATTCCATTCCTTTGAATAGAGGATTGTTTGATAGCGCCTCAAAACGTCTTTTTAAAAACGTTACATTTTGCTCCCCTTGTACGAAACTCATATGAGGCAATGTCCTAATAAAGTCCTGCGGATTCTTTATCAGATTGCTATTTACTAGATAAGACCAAAATTGCATTGATGTCTGAAATTGCTCATTAATTTTAATAGCTTTACTGATATCCACAGCTCCATCAGGTTTTTCAACCGTATAGTTTAGCTCGCATAATGCAGCATGACCCGTTCCAGCATTATTCCATTCATTAGAGCTTTCCTCTCCAGCGTTTGAGAGTTTCTCAAACACCGTAAATTCCCATTCCGGTACTAATTCTTTCAGGAGTGTCCCCAAAGTCGCACTCATAACTCCGGCGCCAATTAAAATGACGTCTGTTGTAGTTTCCCTATTACCCATTCATACCAACCTTTTCCCCTAAATTTCTGAAAAGATGTGGACATCACACCTTTTCCTTCCAAGTATAACCATCTCATTGTACTATAATCAGTTATAGATTGAAATATCTAAATTATAAGAAAACTACTGCAATTTAAAGACAGGTTAATTAAAAATTGATATAAATCATGGTGGGACTAAACTCTAGTTTTTATAATGAAGAAAATAAAGTACTTCATCAATAATCCAGAAGGTGATGTTATGACTTGGATGCTGCATCAGATTATCTTAGGTTTGCACATCATTTTGGCAATTATTTGGGTAGGTGGTCTTTTATTTATAGGGTGGGGTGTCTTTCCTGCCATTCGGCATTTAAAGTTTGTTGACCAGCGTCAATTTCTTTTAGCCTTAATGAAGTGGTCACATTGGCTATTCTCACTAGCAGGTTTTGGCGTTATTTTAACAGGTGTAATACTAGGGACAGCTCTCGGCCCCATTCATCATTGGGAGGACATTTGGAATTCACTCTATGGAAACCTTTGGATAACAGCATTAATAGTGGCTAGCTTCTCTTTAACTTGGGGGATATTCGTTGGGTATAAATCATTTTTAAAAATCTTGACTGACGAAAACCTGTGGATATTAGCTGATCGCAACATGAAGGAACCTCTGTATCAAGCTTTGGTCATCCTTTTTTTAGTTGAATCTGTAGAGCCAGTAGGTTTTGGTGTTCTCCTTATTTTGATGGTATTACTTTAAAAGAATAATCACTACTATATGAAATTTTGAAGCAAATAAGCTGTTAGTTGTTTCCGTTGATTTAGAGAATGACATATGTGGAGTGATAAAAATGGCAATGATTGAAAAAGAGCTTCATCCCCAGAAGGAATCCTTACTATACCATAGTTCATGGCTGTTACTAGTACGACCGTTGACGTTTACGGCCACATTAAGCCCAGTAATAGCAGGCACTGCCTTAGCGAAGCTGAATGGTTATTCAATACGATACAATCTTTTTATATCTGTCCTACTAGTTGGTCTTCTCGTTCAATGCGCGGTAAATATGTTTAACGATTATTATGATTTTCAAAAGGGACAAGATCATGAAAAGTGGTTTTTTTCAAAAAAGCCTATAAATGGGATAGCGCCTTCCTATCATTTTATTCCAGTGGTAGCCGGCACTTTATTTGCACTAGCCATTATAATAGGGGGCTGGGTTGGCTTTGTAAGCCATACGTTATGGATTTTGGTATTTGGGGGCGTAGGTGTTATTTGTGGGTATAAATATTCGGCAGGCCCTCGTTCACTATCCAGCCTTGGATTAGCAGAGATTATTGCATTTATTTTTCTTGGAGTTTTCCCAGCATTCGTTGGGTACTTCGTTCAATCGCACACGATTGATGTTTCGATTATTGCATTAGCTTTGCCCTATTCATTGGTTAGTTCAACAATGCTATTAACCAACAATATACGGGATATACAAAAGGACCAAAATATTCGACGAACAGTTGCTATGAGGTTGGGGCGCAGCCGGGCAGTTCATGCATTAACTCTAATCTTAGCATTTGTTTATCTAAGTGTTTTCTTTCTTATTTTTTTAAAAATTGTCTCTCCAATTTCTATAGTCACGATTCTAGCTTTACCAGCTGCAATAAAGCTTCGTTGGCTACTTCGTTCTAAAGCAACAAGGGCAGATGAAATGAAAGCAATGAAATGGTCAGCTATTCATCACTGGATTTTTGGATTGATATTTGCATTATCGATATGGATTACAAGTTTTTAGCCCCAAATGGATCTTTGACTTTTTCTATAAGAGGTCTTAGTATAAAGGTGTACATGACATTTAAAATGTAAGGAGGATTATTAATATGTATTCCATCAGACTTCGTTTCCTAACTTTGAACTAGTAATTTAATACGTTCAAAGGCTCTGTTGTGTATACAGAGTAAACGGGATAAGTCTGCCCTTTTTAATAATCTTCAATTTTAATATTTTATTATGTGAAGAAAGGTGGAGTGCTGCCTTTCTTTTTTATTTTGTACAGCTGTAAAGGGAGTGGAAAGGTATGCAGTTTCTATTATTTTTTTAAGATGCGGGCTTCGTAGATAGAAGCTCGTATCGATCATTGCTATCGGTACGAAATCACTAAAATTTCGGAGGTAGCGGATATGGAAAAGGTATGTTTTGAACTAGAAAATGTTGAAGTAACTTATTTAGATAAAGAAATCTTAAAGGTTGAGCGACTTGCTGTCCATCAATTTGATCGTATTGGTATCGTTGGGAAAAACGGTGCCGGGAAGAGTACGTTGTTAAAGCTGCTTGCTGGTAAGATTCAACCAACAAGTGGAAAGGTAGTAAGTCATATAGACTGTGGCTATTTTGAACAAATAGAAGCACCGCAGGTTATTGAAGGAACGGATGCAGCATTACTTGGAAGGTTAGCCGTGCCACAACATTCTGGACAGCTAAGCGGTGGGGAGCAAACAAGGTTGAAACTGGCGCAACTGTTTTCGGCTTTTTATGAAGCCTTGTTGATTGACGAACCGACCACACACCTAGATCAAAATGGGATTTCATTTTTACTGGATGAACTGCGTTATTACTACGGAGCGCTTGTGTTAATCAGTCATGATCGTGCTGTTTTAGATGAGCTTGTCACAACGATTTGGGAAGTAACGGGCGGAAAGGTCCGTGTATATACCGGTAATTACAGTGAATACATGGTGCAGAAAAGATTGGAACGGGAACAACAAACACAAGCCCATGAGCAATATTTAAAAGAAAAGGGACGATTAGAACGGGCGGCTGAAGAAAAAATGAAGAAGGCTGAAAAAATTGCTCAAGCGGGAAGAATGTCAAAAAGAGAGGCGAACGCCAAACCAAATAAAATGTTTATGACAAAATCCAAGGGAACGGGCCAAAAGGCAGTCTATCGTGCAGCCAAAGCAATCGAGCAGCGCATTGAAAAACTAGAGGAAGTGGAGGCCATTCAACCGGAAAAGAAAATCATCTTTCACCAGTCAAAAGCGTTGGAATTGCATAATAAATTTCCAATTATTGCAGATCGATTAACCATTCGAATAAATGGCCAAGTGTTGCTAGATGAAGTAAGCTTTCAATTGCCGCTCGGTAAAAAAATAGCTATCACAGGGGCCAACGGTAGTGGAAAAAGCACACTGCTTACCCATATTGCCAATAATGGCGAGGGATTAATGATTTCGCCAAAAGCGAAAATTGGCTATTTCCGGCAAATGAGCTATCAATTTGAAAGCAATGAAACTGTTTTGCAATTTTTGAAAAACCGTTCAGATTATGAGGAAGGATTTTTGCGAAGTGTTTTACATTCGATGCAGTTTATCGGTACAGATATTCAAAAAGGGGTAAAATCACTAAGTGGTGGGGAAGCCATTCGGCTTCAGCTTTGCCAACTGTTCTTGGGTAGATATAATATTTTGCTGCTTGATGAACCTACGAATTTTTTAGATATTGCTGCAATTGAAGCGTTAGAGCGATTTATTGCTGGATATGAAGGCACAATCGTGTTTGTATCCCATGACAAAGCATTTGTAAATAAGGTTGCAGATCTACAATTCCGTATTTGTGAGAAAAAATTGTATCAGGTCTGACTATGTTCAATATTCTTTTAAAAAATTAAATTGGGGGACAAAATAATAAAAGAAATTTCGAATTAGGGGGACACAAAACTAAATGAATTCGGACCTGTGGATTCTTGTTATTTCCATTGTTTGCGCTGCTATTCTACTATGGAAATGTATACCTCGAGATAAAATAATCGATGCCCATATCAGTTTTTTATTTATGCAAGTTCAAACATGGTTATTCGGTTCTTTAGTTGTCGAAAACAGATTAATTGAATATCCCGTTCGTTTTATGAAGTATGCTTATAAAGTAAGCTTTACTTTTGAATATTTTATTTTTCCGGCTGTTAGTGCTGTGTATAATGTGAATTTTCCCCGTCAAAAAAGCTTAGGTTACAAGATTGGTTATTCATTCATGTTTCCCTCTGCATTGGTAGCGGGAGAGGTATTGCTGGAAAGGTACACAGCCACGATTAAATACATTCACTGGACCTGGTATTGGTCCTGGATTACACTTTGGCTAACATTGCTTATTTCTTATTGGTACTATCTTTGGTTTATGAAAAAAGTAAAGGCTCAACATGAAAGCTGAACCCACTGCTAAAATGTATCCAGCAAAAAGCTGCACAGTTCTAAAATAGTTATGCTATAATGGTGCTATTAAAACAGAAGGGATGATGGGTGGACGATGTTAAACTAATCTTATTTTTAAACGTTTGAAATTGTATATTTCAAATTAACTAAAATAGGATTAGTCTGCCCATTTTTACCAAAACTTGAAGCTATTTACGGGAATAGCTTTATTTGAGCAACTTAAAAATGCGACTAATCCTTCCAAGGAAATTGGGAGGATTTTTTTATGATTGGAAGCCTACGAATCCTCCCTTTACAGAGAGGGGCGACTTTATGAGAGAGCTTTTAAAATTACAAAATATCGGATATGAAATAAATGACGTAACAGTTTTTGAAGATGTGAACGCAAGTGTTCACGAGGGAGAAATCATCGGTATCATTGGTAAAAATGGTGCTGGGAAATCGACGCTGTTGCACTTGATAAACGGTGAGTTAACAGCTACGAAAGGACAAATAAGATGGTTAGAGCCATATGTAAAAGTGGTTTTAGTTGAACAAGAAACAGTGTCGTATTCTTCTAACAGGATGAACACTTTAGAAAGTACTTTGCTTGAGAAATGGAAGGTACCAACGGGTGATTATTCGCAAATGAGCGGTGGTGAAAAATTGAAAGCACGGCTTGCAAAAGGGATTGCGGAGGATGCGCAGGTATTACTTTTAGACGAACCGACCAATCACCTTGATGAGCCAAGCAAGGAGCTGCTCAAGGAGCACCTGCAGCAATATAAAGGTGTCATTATTTTAGTATCACATGATCGTTATTTTTTAGATGAAGTTGCTACTAAAATTTGGTCCATTGAAGGTAAAAAGCTTATTGAACACAAAGGTAATTATTCGAGCTATATGGAGGCTCGTAAGCAAAAACGACTGGCGCAAGAGCGGGAATACGAAAAACAACAAAAAATGATTGAACAAATTGAAGGGCAAATCAACGAACTTACTTCCTGGTCCAATAAGGCACATGCTCAGTCCACGAAACAGGAAGGTTTTAAGGAATACTATCGTGTAAAAGCAAAACGGATGGATGCTCAAGTGAATTCCAAACGAAAGCGTCTTGAAAAAGAGCTTGAAAAGGCAAAGGTGGAGCGGGTTGAGCCGGAATATGCAGTCCATTTTTCAATGAAGTCAAATAATAAAGTAGGAAAACGTTTTTTAGAGGTTAAAAATGTAACGAAGGAATTTGATGGACGGACGTTATTTACAGACGTGAATTTTACAATTCAGCATGGAGAAAAGGTGGCTTTAATAGGCCCTAATGGCAGTGGCAAAACGACTTTGATAAAAATAATCATTGGTGAGGAGCCGGCTCAAGGTGAGGTGTGGATTTCACCAACGGCTACGATTGGCTATCTGACGCAAGAAGTGTTTGATTTGCCGCTTGACCAAACACCAGAGCAGTTATTTTATCAGAATACCTTTGAGGCAAGAGGGAAGGTGCAAAATCTAATGAAGCATTTGGGCTTCACGGCTTCCCAGTGGAAGGAGCCGATTGCGGCTATGAGTATGGGGGAGCGGGTGAAGTGTAAGCTGATGGCTTATATTTTAGAGGAAAAAGATGTGCTTATACTAGATGAGCCGACCAATCATCTTGACTTGCCTTCACGCGAGCAGCTCGAAAATACTTTAGCACAATATAATGGCACACTACTGGTAGTATCACACGACCGTTATTTTCTTGAAAAGACAACTAGTAGTAAACTTGTCATTTCAAACGAAACTATAAAAAGGCAATGGAAAGAAGAAATCCAAACCCAAACGCAAACGAATGACGCTATGGAAGAGTTGCGATTAAAGCTTGAAACAGAAAGGCAAGAGGTCCTGGGGAAATTGAGCTTTCTCACGCCAAAAGATAAGACTTACGCGGAGCTTGATAGGAGATTCAACGAACTTACAAAGCAAATTAAAATGCTTGAATCGTAATATTAATGAGCTTGTAGAAGATTCTACAAGCCCAAGTTTTTTTTTTATGTGTTTTGCCACCATTAATTTTTTATATGAAATTGGTTACAAACTAAAGGAATTTTCAATTGGACGGATACTATGATTCGCTTTAATATAATAGTCAGAAAGTTTAAAAAATAAAAACTATTTGAGAAAGGTGGATTATGTTATGCTTCGTTACAAAAAGTTAGGGTATATTGCACTTAATGTTACGGATGTTCAAAAATCAGCGGAATTTTATCGTGATATCGTAGGTTTGGAATTAGTGGAATTAGTGAAGGACCAATATGCTTTTTTAAGATGCAGCCCTGATCACCACAATTTAGCCCTTTATCCATCTAATGAGCCAGGCTTGAATCGTCTTGGCTTTGAATTAGAGGATGAAGACCAAATGGAGCTTGCTTTTACTATTTTTACAAAGGCAGGTTTTCAACCGAAAGAAGTACCACAACAAGAAACGGCTATACTTTGCCAAGGTAGAACAATCCGAATTGAAGAGCCAAAAACGGGGGCTACATATGAATTTTACTGTAAAATGGAAAAGACTGAGCTTCCATATACACCAACGGTTGTAAATTCAAGGCAAGTAAACATTGCTTGTTTGGGGCATGTAGGGATTGAAGTGGAAGATCAGGACTTTGACGAGGCGCTTGATTATTTCTTGTATACAATGAACTTTAAGGAGTCCGATATTTCAGTTGACCAAATCGAAACAGGAGAACGAACAAAGTGGTCTTGGATGAGGGCTTTTCCAAATCCATTGCATCACTCGTTTGCTCTTGTTCGTGGGAAGGGTAAAAAACTGAACCATTTGGCGTTCCAAGTTAAAGCTTTTGATGATATTGGAATTGCTCGCACTCGACTTGTAAATAAAAATGTACCCATTGTGTTTGGTCCTGGTCGCCATAAGCCATCCTTCAGCGTATTCCTCTATTTTCTTGATCCAGATGGAATTACAGTGGAGTTTAGTCAAGGTATGGAAGAGTTTCCTGAGCAAGATCCAAGAAATCCAAGAGCCTTGGCTGATGACCATGAAACGCTAGACCTTTGGGGAAGCACGCCTGACCCACGTTTCGGTAAAGTAGGAGCGATTGGATAGAGGCGTGACGATGAAGGTAAATCGAAATGGTAAAATATTTTAAATATTAAAAAAGTTTATTGACACCGAAAAAAATATATAGTAAATTACAAAATATAATTTAATAAATGATGTTAATTCTTTCTTATCAAGAGAGGTGGAGGGACTGACCCTGTGATGCCTCGGCAACCGGCAAATGTGCACGGTGCCAATTTCAGAGGAATGTTATTTGCATTCTGAAGATGAGAGCGAAGAACTTTTGTACGAATGAAAAGTCTCTTTTCTCATCTTTGAGGAGGGGGGCTTTATTTATTTTAAAACACAACGAATCGATGAAAATTTAATTAATATTGCCGACTAGTCAACTGGAGGCTCATTCCAATTTCCCTTTTAGGGATTGAGGTATGAGCCTCTTTTGATTTGAGAGGGGGAATTATTGTGTGCAATTGAGTGAAATAGTAACTTTCAACAAAACAATAAACCAATTTTTTATCAAGGAGGAAAAAATAATGAGTTTACAAACTGCTAATGTAGTGAAAGTTGGTTCTACGAAATTTAATAACCTGATATCGGAAATTGCTCGAGATGCAAAGGAACGGAGAGATGCTGGGAGTGAAGCTCGGCCCTATTATGCTGTGGATTTAATTCGCCAAGCTCGTCTTGGCGCCCTTCGCTTACCAACCGAACTTGGTGGTGGTGGTGCAAGTATTCGCGAACTTTTCCAAACAATAATCCGTTTAGCCGAAGCTGATCCGGATGTTGCCCATATACTTCGTTTTCATTATTACCAAGTGGAGCTATTACTCCTTCAGGCTAATTCTGAAATCAATAAAATATGGTTAAAAAAGGTGGCGGACGGGGAGATCTTTGGCAATGCATTCACGGAGATTTCATCAAAAAATGTTGGTACATTATCGTTTGAAACTAGATTAACTGCAGATGGCGAGGATTATCGCTTGAATGGTACAAAGTATTTTAGTACAGGAACGTTATATTCCGATACGGTAGTCGTAATGGCATCAACGCCGGAGGGTAAAACAGCATCAGCCTTTATTCCTACTAATCGTGAAGGTGTAACGATAGAAGATGATTGGGATGGGATTGGCCAAAAATTGACTGGCAGCGGGACGACGCGATTAAACAATGTATTGGTCCATAAAAATGAAGTAACTTTTATTGATGATGACGAAACACCGTTTAATTCTATTTTGCAGCTCTTTTTACAGGGAGTAATTGCAGGGATTTTGAGGAATGTTGTGACTGATGCGAAAGATTTAGTACGGGGAAGAGCTCGATCATTTACGTTTGCAGCCGCAGATACTCCAGCAAATGATCCACAATTACTACAAATTATCGGCCAGCTTTCAAGCAGTGCATTTGCTGCGGAATCCATTATCCTTGCTGCTGCGGATGCAGAGGATATTGCTATCAATAGAGCGGTTGATGGAGTCATTGATTTTTCGTTAAGCCATGAGGCATCACTTCGGGCCGCTCAAGCAAAAATTATTGTTGATGAGCTTGCCTTGAAGGCGGCAACGTTACTTTATGAGGTGGGCGGTGCATCAGCAACAAGGCAGTCAACGAAATTGGACCGCCATTGGCGGAATATCCGCACCATTTCTTCGCATAATCCA
The DNA here is from genome assembly GCF_054301215.1 of Schinkia acidoalkalinis. Next base: position 1,933,585 of record NZ_CP182573.1, on the reverse strand, counting down.
ACGGTGTACAAAGCACGTGCAATTGGGAACTATGTTGTGAATGGAATTGATCTTCCGATAAGAAGTGTGTATTTCTAAGTCCTTTAGGTGGTGTTTTGCGCTATTTTGATAGTTTGTAATTAAATAAGTTTAAGATAGAAAGGTGAAATGATAATGGGTAAAAAAAGGATGTATTTAAATGCATTTGACATGAATTGTGTTGCACATCAATCACCAGGGTTGTGGGCTCATCCTGAGGATCAATCGCACCGTTACAATAATATTAAATATTGGGTAGAGCTTGCACAAATTTTAGAAAAAGGTTTTTTCGATGGATTATTTATTGCTGATGTAATTGGAATTTATGACGTTTATGAACAGGATAAAACGGCGACAGTCCGCCAAGCAACGCAAGTGCCGGTGAATGATCCCATTTTACTTGTTTCGGCCATGGCAAATGCAACAAAACACTTGGGATTTGGGATTACATGCTCAACCACGTTTGAGCATCCCTACCCATTTGCTAGAAGAATGTCAACATTAGACCATCTAACTGACGGCCGCATTGCTTGGAATATCGTAACATCCTATCTAGAAAGCGGGACAAAAAATATTGAGATAGGCGACAAGTTCCAACATACGAAACGATATGATATTGCCGAAGAATATTTAGAAGTTTGCTATAAGCTATGGGAAGGTAGCTGGGAAGAGGATGCTGTTGTAAAAGATAAGGAGCAGAGAATTTTTACCGATCCAGAAAAGGTTCATGACATTAACCATCATGGTCCATATTTCAATGTGCCTGGCATTCATTTATGTGAGCCATCCCCACAGCGGACGCCTGTTTTATATCAAGCAGGTGGGTCAGAACGGGGGCGTGCATTTGCCGGCAGACATGCGGAGGCCACTTTTATTTCTGCACCAAGTAAGGAAGCAACTGCTACCTATGTAAAAGGTGTACGAGAACAAGCCAGATTGAATGGACGACAGCCAAATAGCTTGTTAGTATTTTCACTTATTACGCCAATTGTTGGACAAACGGAGGAAGAAGCTTGGGCAAAATATGAGGAATTAGCCAGTTATATTAGCGTGGAAGGCGCTCTAACATTATTAAGTGGCTGGACTGGAATAGACTTTTCAGAATATGAATTAGATCAAGAAATTGAGTACATTGAAACGAATGCGATTAAATCTGCAGTAGAAAGTCTCACAAAATCCAGTCCAAATAAAAAGTGGACTGTACGGGAATTAGCTACCTTCGCTGGAATTGGAGGCATGGGTCCTGTTGTTGTAGGAACACCAAAGCAGATTGCAGATCAATTAGAAGAGTGGCTAGAGGAAACAGATGTTGATGGATTTAACTTAGCCTATGCGATAACACCTGGAACGTTTATAGATTTTGTAGAATTGGTCATACCTGAACTGCAAAGTCGTGGCCTTGTAAAAACAGAATATGAGGAAGGAACCTACCGCGAGAAAATATTCGGTAAAGGTCAAGCACGATTACCGGAAAATCATGTTGGTGCATCCTATCGTAATCTCTATCAGCAACAAGTGTAAGAGTCTAATATAATAGGGGGAATGGGAGAATGAGTAAAATAGCCATATCAAAAAATCCATATTCAAGAGCATATATTGAAGAAATTAGGCAGCAAGTTAGACCAATCATTGAAGAAGTTATTAAACCTAATGCAGAAATTATTGACCGTGAAGGGAAATTTCCAAGAGAAAATTTAGAAGCCTTAGCGAAGGAAGGTTGGAATTCAGTCACATTTGAAGAAAAGTGGGGTGGGCTTAATCTTGGGTATTTAGGATTCGCAATCATTGCAGAAGAAATCGGGAAGGTCGATGCGTCTACCGCTTTAGTGTATGCGATGCATATAGGAGCTTCGCAGGCAATTTCATTATACGGGAATGACGACCAAAAGAAACGCTGGTTATTGCCGATACGGGAAGGTGTAATTGGTACTTACTCGATAAGTGAAAAGGATACCAGGGGGCATGTGTGGTTCAGCTTAAGCCAAGCGAAGCGAGATGGGGAAGATTATCTTATTAATGCCGAAAAATCATTTACGACGAGCGGCGGGCAAGCTGACTTTTATATCGTTCAGACAAGAACACCAGATACAGACGACCCAAGTGATGTTAGCTATTTTATCGTAGATGGACATGATAAAGGAATTACAGCTAAGCCCTGGAAAGCATTAGGGGTAAGAGGAAATCATAGTGGTCCGATTACTTTTACTAATGTAAAAGTAAATCAGCGTGATTATTTAGGCCACGAAGGCTTAGGGAAAGAAGTTATGAATGAAGCGATAAACCCCATTTATTTATTAGGAATTGCTTCGGGATGGCTTGGTGTAGCACAAGGTGCTTTAACTGCAGCGATTGAGCATGTAACGAAAACGGTGAACAAGGGTTTCAACAAAAGTCTTGCCGATCATCAAGTTATTCGCCAAAAGTTGGCCGAGGTAAAAATCAAAATATCTGGCTTAAAAGCATGGCAATTAGATTTAGCAAGACATTATGATGAGTTGCTTGCTGAAGGGAAATCAATCTTTGAATTAACCGTTGATGTTACGGAATTTAAAGTTCAAGCATCTGAAGTAGCAGACTATGCTGCCCGAATTGCTATGGATGTTGCGGGCGGGTATGGGTACAAAGAAGGGATTTTCGAACGATTGTACCGAGATGCACGAGCCGGCATTCCGATGGCTCCATCTAACAATATCGCTCGTGAACAAGTTGGTAGAATTTTAGTCGATTTACCGTTAGAGCTTTGGGCTGAGGTAAAGTGATTGTAAATGATAAAGAGCAAGGGAATGTTCCCTTGCTTTTTTGTAAGAAAAATAAAAATAAATACTTGATGTTTTTTCATAAAGGGAATATAAATAATGTAACTTCGTTCAGTCGAAATCTCCCACTTTCAGGAGCGGGGTATTTGATATTGGGGGTGAGCGTTATTTGAATAAGAAGCCTTATCTGTTCTTAATCGGCGGGATACTGTCTTTAATGGTTGCCATGGGGATTGGGCGATTTGCCTATACACCGATTCTGCCACTGATGCAAAATGATCTTGCTTTTTCTGATGCAGTGGCAGGCTATCTTGCTACGAGTAATTATGGTGGATATTTCGTCGGGGCAATTTTAGCGGGCATTTTGCCGTTGAAACGGCATAAAACCATGTATTTACGTTTAAGTTTGTTGGCCAGTATCCTAACCACTTTGGTAATGGGCCTTTCGCATTTTTATTCACTTATGCTAGTGATTCGTTTTATTTCAGGTGTTGCGAGTGCATTTATCTTTGTTTTAGCTTCGAGTATTGTGTTGGATCAACTGGCCGCTAAAGGTAAGACAAATTGGTCAGGCTTATTCTATTCGGGTGTGGGCCTTGGAATTTTTTTAACTGGTCTTATCATTCCCAGCTTAAACCGCTTATTTCATTGGGAAGGGGCATGGGTAAGTGTCGCTGCAGTTAGTGGAATTCTTACATCCTTTATTTGGATATGGCTCAAAGATACTCCGAACATTGTTACAAAAATGGGCAAACAGAACGTGCATACACAGGCACAATTGCCTCCTGCGAAATGGCTTCCATGGTTAGTTGTTGCCTATGGTTTGGAAGGATTAGGTTATATCGTTACAGGGACGTTTATCGTGGCAATTGCCGGAAAAACGTCGGCGTTTAGCGGTAATCCCTCCTTCGTATGGATGGTAGTGGGGCTGGCAGCGATTCCGTCATGCATCATTTGGTCGTTGCTTGCTAAAAAGTGGGGATTCATTAGGTCATTAGTTTTAGCAATGGCTTTGCAATCAGTCGGAATTGCGATGCCAACCTTTTGGGACTCACAAACTAGTCTAATCGTTAGCGCTATATTGTTTGGAGCTACGTTTATGGGTATCACAACGATTGCGACAACGTTGGCTCGACAGATGAATCCATCAAACAGCAGCAAAATTATTGGTTATCTAACAGCAATTTATGCCATCGGTCAAATGATTGGGCCGACCATAGCTGGGGTTCTATCATCTTTTACCCACAATTTCAATGCTGCCTTACTTGGTGCGGCTAGTGTGGTTTTCATTGGAGCGGGTATGCTTTTGAGTGGAATTCGCTTTGAATCGATGCCGAATACAGAAAACGAAAAAACGGAATGTGAGGAAGAAGAGCAAAGGAGATCGTCTTTATAGACGGTCTTTTTTTCATGTGCAAAAGATGAATAAAAGAAAAAATTCATTCGAATACTAAAAAGAAAAAAGGAGGATTACATACGATGAAAAAGACATTTTTACTTATGATGGCAGTAGTAGGATTTGCATTTGGCGTCAATATCACCGCCCTGAATGTGGATGCAAAGGGCGGTATTAGTATGGCTGAGGCTAAGAAAATTGCATTAGAGAAAGTAAACGGAAAAGTGCTGCACGCTAAAACGGAAGAAGACGATGGCAGAGTCTATTATGAAATTATTATTCAAGACGCGAACAAGAACATTTTAGAAGTAGAAATTGATAAAGCAACCGGTAAAGTTTTAGAAGTTGAAAAAGAAGGTATGGATGGCGCTGGTGATGATAGTGATGACGGCGATGATGATGGCAACGGGGATGATGACCGTTACGATGATTAAAAAATTGCCTATATAAATAAAAGGGGTCTATAAATTTGAAAAAGACATTAGCAGCTTTCATTTTAGGGATTCCGTTACTTTTTTCTAGTTCAACTCTGCCACTAGCTGAGAATATAACAGATGATAAAGAAGCAGGCGGTTATATTCAAGACAGCGAAATGGATTGCACGAAGAATATAAAGTTAACACGAGCCCAAATGAGAAGGTTAGACCAAATTTATCATCGAATTTACCGCGATTACGTTGATTTAATAGAAACGTATGCATGGGCGGGGGCGCTCACCACCGAGCAAAAGATAACAAGATATAAGATGCTAAGAAATTATATTGAAACATTTAAAAAGCGAAAGTACCAATGGTGTTCTGAACATGAAGCGGATGAGTGGGAAGAAGAATGGTACAACAATGACAATGAAAAAGAAGGAACAGATGATTAAATCAAAAAGGCTGACCCTTTACAATTAGGGTCAGCTTTTTAATTTTTTATAATTTTAAATTCGCCTTGGGCAATATTCCCATAGTTATAGATAAAAATCCGATAATTTTCTCCGTTGGGCAAGTCCGTAAACGTTATATTGAATGGATTTGGTCTTTTATAATTATGATAGACCTCTGTATGCTGGTATACGTTTATTTTTCCCCACCACGTTACCTTGACAACCGAATAATGGATGGGTGTACTTTCATTTAGAACTTCTTGATATCCCTCAATATGAATGTCATGATCACTAATAGTAAATGTTTTACTGTAAAAGTAAGGACTATCAACTCCCAATCTCCACTGTTGATATTCAGATTCTTTACTTGTACCCAAAATTTCCAACACGAAAACCAAGCTTAAAAAAAACACAAAACCAGATAATAAGAAAATAATAACGATTTTATTCACCACACTTTTATTTCTTTTTACTATTATGTGAAACTAGGTGGACAAGGGTCGCGGCGAATGTAGTAGGAGCAAAGCCTTGATTAATCGCAAAAGGCATGTATAATTGTAAGTAATGTTTTCTAGGGTTCCGCAAAATTTCTAGTTTTGGGCTGGTCCGAGAGAAAACTCACAGCAATAGCTGTGTCACGGAGGGATAAAAGCCCAGGAGGTCCTATAATAGCGATCTCTCGGGCTCTTTTTGTGTTTATAGAGTTTGAAAATAAAAGGGGGACCATATAAATGAATAAAAGCTGGCTGACCGTATTTTTTGCAGCGTTTTTTGAAGTATTTTGGGTGATCGGTTTAAAGCATGCTACTAGTATTTTGGAGTGGATTGGAACGGGGATCTCCATTTTTATAAGCTTTTATTTTATGATTATGGCCGGTAAGAAGCTTCCAGTAGGAACGGTTTATGCCGTGTTTGTTGGGATGGGAACGGCTGGAACGGTCATATCCGATATTATTTTCTTTGGCGAGCCATTTAAAATAGAGAAAATTATCTTTATTCTCCTTTTATTAGTAGGGGTCATAGGCTTGAAATTAGTGACGAAGGATACGGTTGAAGAGGGGGAACGGTCTTAATGGCATGGATTTCTTTATTTATTGCCGGCTTCTTTGAGATGTTCGGTGTTGTTATGATTAATAAATTGCATCGCGATCGAAATTGGCAGGCAAAACTGCTTCTCGTTTTTGGATTCAGCGGAAGTTTTCTCTTTTTGGCCATTGCTATGAAGACATTGCCAATGGGGACAGCCTATGCTATTTGGACGGGAATCGGGGCATCCGGCGGTGCCATTTTAGGAATGTTATTATATGGTGAACCAAAAGAGTGGAAGCGGGTTGCTTTTATTGCATTAATCATCGTTTCTGTTATAGGCTTAAAATTGATTTCTTAAATTAATGATAGAATGAAGCTTGGGAAATACTGTGTAATAGGGTGTTTCTCAGGCTTTTTATTTTGCTTCAAAAAGGTGGTACATTCATGATCTATACAGTAACTCTAAATCCATCGCTCGACTACATTGTCGAACTGGACCAAGTTATGTTAGGCGATTTGAATCGAACAAAAAGTGAATCTAAATTTCCAGGTGGAAAAGGCATTAATGTTTCCCAAGTGCTGCAAAGGTTTGGTGTTGATAGCGTGGCTCTTGGATTTTTAGGGGGATTCACAGGCGAGTATATCGAAAACTATTTGAAGTCATTACAGATCAACACAGATTTTGCAAAAGTCAAGGAAGATACAAGGATCAATGTCAAGTTAAAAGCTGATCAGGAAACAGAGATTAATGCAAAAGGACCCAATATTACGAAGGAATACTTTGATGCGTTAAAAGGAAAGATTCACGAACTTACAAGTGAAGATACCCTTGTGTTGGCCGGCAGCATCCCAACTTCGATGCCGCAAACTACATATGAAGAGCTTGTGCAAATTTGCAGCAAAAATGGAACTAGATTTGTTGTCGATGCAGAAGGGGAGTTATTAAAGAAGGTGCTTCCTTTTAAGCCATTTCTTATTAAACCAAATCATCATGAGCTTGGAGAACTATTTAATACGGTTATTACTTCAGTTGATGAGGCTATTCCATATGGAAAGGAGCTTATAAACCAAGGCGCACAAAATGTTATTGTTTCACTTGCTGAAAAAGGTGCTGTATTCATTAGCCAGGATCATATCATTTCGACCACTGTACCAAAAGGGGAAGTGAAAAGTTCTGTTGGCGCTGGAGATTCGATGGTAGCTGGATTTTTAGCAGCCTTTGAAAAAGCAAAAAGTTTAGAAGAAGCGTTTCGTTATAGCGTTGCGGCTGGTAGTGCCACGGCCTTTTCAATTGGTTTATGTACACGCGAGAAGGTGGAAAGCCTTCTTTCAGAAGTAAAAACCACAAAGAAGCAATAACATAAGGAGGGTCATTGTCTTGAGAATAACGGAATTATTAACGAAAGACACCATCAATCTTTCGTTAAAAAGCGAACAAAAAGCAGATGTCATCGAAGAGTTAGTCACCGTATTAGACAATGCCGGCAAGTTGGCTGATAGAGCAGAATATAAAAAGGCTATTATAGCAAGGGAAGAACAGAGTACAACAGGTATTGGTGAGGGTATTGCCATCCCCCATGCCAAAACGAAGGCAGTAAAAGGGGCGGCTATTGCATTTGGAAGATCGGTAAGCGGCATCGATTATGAATCGCTTGATGGACAGCCTTCAAATTTATTCTTTATGATTGCTGCTCCTGAAGGGGCCAACAATACTCATTTAGAGGCATTGTCTAGGTTAGCAACAATACTAATGAAAGAGGAAGTTCGCAAGGAGCTTTTAGAAGCAGCTACCGAGCAGGATGTAGTTGATATTATCAATCGGAATGATGAAGAGGATAAAGAAGAAGAGCAGTCCATGGCAGGGAAAAAACAATTTATCGTCGCGGTTACGGCCTGTCCAACAGGCATTGCCCACACCTATATGGCCGCTGATTCTTTAAAAGCAAAAGCTGCCGAAATGGGCGTGGATATTAAGGTCGAGACGAGGGGGTCAAGTGGAGCGAAAAACGTCTTAACACCAGAAGAAATTGAAAACGCGGTTGGAGTGATCGTTGCGGCCGATACCAATATTGAGATGGACCGTTTTAGTGGAAAGCATGTCCTCGAAACCCCTGTGGCTGACGGAATCAGAAGGCCTCAACAATTAATTGAAAAGGCATTAAAACAGGAGGCGCCTGTTTATCAGGGCAGTGGAAAAACCAGCCAGGAAAGAGAGGCGGATTCGAAAGGTAGAGGCGTCGGATCAACGATCTATAAGCATTTAATGAATGGTGTTTCCAATATGCTTCCGTTTGTTGTTGGCGGCGGAATCTTAATTGCGATTAGCTTTATGTTTGGTTTTAATTCTGCAAAGCCTGATGATCCAACCTATAATCCTATTGCGGAAGCATTAATGACCATCGGTGGCGGGAATGCATTTGCACTGATGGTGCCCGTTTTGGCAGGCTTTATTGCGATGAGTATTGCGGATCGTCCAGGTTTTGCCCCTGGTATGGTTGGCGGTTTGTTGGCTACCAATGGAGGAGCTGGCTTTTTAGGTGGACTTGTCGCAGGCTTTTTAGCTGGTTACTTAGTTGTTGGCTTGAAGAAAGTATTTGCGGGACTCCCTGCATCGATTGAAGGTATTAAAACAATCCTAATCTATCCTTTATTAGGAATTGCCTTAACCGGGTTTATTATGATTTACATTATTAATAAGCCGGTTGGAGCCTTGAATACAGCTATTTCTGAATGGTTATCAGGTCTAGGAACAGGAAATGCGATGCTGCTTGGTATCATTTTGGGCTTAATGATGGCTTTTGACATGGGGGGACCGGTGAACAAGGCAGCCTATGTATTTGGTACCGGGTTATTAGCAAATGGCGTTTATGCGCCAATGGCAGCTATTATGGCTGCAGGGATGGTGCCACCTCTCGGCATTGCGATTGCAACTACATTTTTTAAGAAAAAATTCAGCAAAGAGGATCAGCAGGCAGGTAAAGTGAACTACATTATGGGGTTGTCCTTTATCACGGAGGGTGCGATTCCTTTTGCGGCTGCAGATCCGATTCGTGTTATTCCATCCCTTATGGTCGGTTCGGCAGTAGCTGGTGCTTTATCGATGATGTTCCATATAGGTCTACGGGCACCACATGGCGGTGTGTTTGTGATTCCACTTGTAGATGGAAACTGGCTTTTGTATCTCCTAGCCATTGTAATTGGTGCCATTGTGTCCGGTCTGTTATTAGGAATCTTGAAAAAGCCGGTATATTAAGAAGAAGGGCTGACTCAATAAGGAGTCAGCCTCATTCATTTATGGATAAACGCCGTTTTTTTCTTTTTTGGGCTTCGTTGAAAAGTTTCTTTTCCTCCTCTGTTTCAGGTATAACGCCGGGGACAGGGGTAGGCCTTTTGTTGGCATCGATGGCGACCATTGTTGTTATGGCATTTGTCGTTAGCGTTCTTATGCCTGTTTCGAGATGTTCAGTTTCTACCTTTACATAGATCTCCATGGAGGTTCTTCCGGTTGAAATGACACTGGCTTCAAGAAATAGGATATCCCCAACTTTAGCAGAGGAGACGAAGTTTACAGTATCTATAGAAGCGGTAACAACTACACTTTTGCTATGCCTCATGGCAGTAATGCCGGCTATTTCATCTATATGGGACATAACAACTCCTCCAAAAAGCGACCCCATATGATTTGTATCTTGTGGTAAGACTAGTCTCGTTTGAAACGTTCTTGAAGCATTTGCTGATATTGGCTCCATTATTTTTACACCTCATTTTTTCTTGCTATTACATATAGCTTCTCCAATTCTTTTTAGGTCAGTCCATTATAATAGGAAAGGAAATACAAAAAGTTGTTCCCTCATTAACCTTACTTGTTACTTTTATGCTGCCATTTAGCATTTCGATAATTCGAATAACCGATAACATCCCAAGTCCTGTACCTTCCCGTCCTTTAGTCGTAAAATAGGGCTCGCCTAAGCGGGAAAGCTGTTCTTCGGACATTCCAACACCGGTATCGCTAATTTTGATGACAATTTGTTCATGATCCACAACTGTTCCAATATAAAGTTTGCCGCTACCCGGCATGGCTTCTATACAATTTTTTGTAATATTTAATAGACATTGCTGCAAAAGCTGCTTGTCCCCTTTTATAAAATAGGGCTTGTCTATTTCTTTTACAATTTCAATCGAATTCATATTGGCCAATGGTGTAATGATTCCAATGGCCTTTTCCAATTCATCCTTCACACTTAATGTCTCAATCTGGTCCGGGGCTGGTTTGGCAAAGGTCAAGTAATTCCGAATAATGTCATTCGCTCGATCAATCTCATCGATACAGATACTTAGGAATTCATGTTTTTGTTCTTCGGGAAGCTCATTTTGCTTCATTAATTGTAAAAAGCCTCTAACAACTGCTAGTGGATTACGTACTTCATGAGAGATGGAGGATGATAGATGACTAGCGATTTCCATTTTCTCGGCCTTTATTATACGAATATGGAGATTGCTAGCCTCCCTAATTACTTCGGTTCCATAAATTAAGATTAAAGCTGTTATAACATGTAATATTAAAAAATGGAAAATAAATTGAACTGGAAAAGAGATGTGGGAAAATTTATTAAGTGCAAATATTATCAATAGTCCTGAAATTAATGTATAAACAGAACCAATCAATAGTTTCTTGTTCATGGGTGCCTTATTAAATTTGTTTATAAACAAGAGCAAGAAAAGCACAATTACCGTAAAGATAATCATAGATAAATAAGCACCATTGCTGACACCGATTATAAAGCGGGAAATAATGGTGAATGCTAACAAAAAGAGACTACCTGATATACCACCGTATAATCCGCCGACGATCACCGCAACCGATCTAAGGTCAAAAATGACACCATTTCTAAAGTCAATTGGAAATAACATTGAGCACAAAATAGCTGCTGCGGCCAATGATATTTTAATCCACTTCTTTTTCGTTTGCGATATTACAATATGATTTCTTTCAATTAGTAAGGGGATGAACAAAAAGAAAAATATTAGAAAAAGTACATTTAAGAATAACGTTTCAATCCCTATCATTGGCAGTGTTTATTCCTTTCGTAAAATCTGGATTGCTATAATTATAGTAGTATTATTGTTATTATGTATGAAATGTAAAGAAAAATCTACTAATTTACTAACCGTCAATTGTGACATCAATCATCTTGGATGCAATGAAATACGTAAGAATGGAATATACGGCTTTATCCCAGCCAAAAACAAAACCAGCACTAATAAAAATAAAAACATTAATAAACATGACAACTCCGCCGACAGAAAAGGTTGTTGCCCTGTTGATTAAAATCCCTAAAATTTCAGTTCCATCGAGGGAACCCCCATAGCGAATGACCATGCCTACTCCAAATCCCAACAGGATTCCACCAAAAATAGAGGCAAGAAATAAATTGTGCGTTGGTACAGGTACATTATAGAGAAAAGAAATGCAAAGAGATAAAAGGCTTAAGCCAATCAATGTTGTGATCACAAAGCCTATACCCAGCTTTTTTAAACCTAGATAAAGAAACGGAAGGTTTAATATCAGCAGAAATAACTCTAATCTGATGCCTGTTACATACGCAAAAATAATTGAAATTCCGACGATTCCACCATCAATAATATGATTTGGCACTAAGAAACTCTTCAATCCAAGAGCTACAAACAAAGCACCAATGGAAACAAAAAAAGAACGTTTCATTAATTTATAGAGAGATATCTTGTGTTTTTCTAACTCAGCCTCAATGGGCAGGGTGTATCTCATAAACATTGATAAACGTAAATTATATAATTGCATCGAATCGCTTTCCTTTCAAATAAATAGACATGCTACATTTTATGAAAGAAAAACAACATTCATACATAACTCGGGCTGTGCACCACTCAGTTTCTTGCTTCAGGTAATAGGAAAGGCCATAGAAAAATATACATAATAGGAGCATATTAATTTTTCCAATTCATTGAAGCAAGGGGAAAAAGTGCTTGTCTCTTCCGCCCTTGAAGCTCAAAGAATTGAGGTGTTGTTATATGTTTTTAAAATCATTTGAGACAGGGCAAATGATTGAGGCGATATTAGGTAGTATTGATGAAGCGATTCATGCTGTTAATTCGGAGGGCATTACGATTTTTTATAATAAAGTGGCGGCAGGCCATGATGGGACTGAAATCGAAGAGGTGCTAGGAAAGCATGTTCTTGATGTATTTCCATCATTAAATAGTCAAACGAGTACATTACTAAAAGTCATTAAGACAGGAAAACCAATCTATCAACAATCACAGACCTATAAGAATAGTAAAGGTCAGCTGATTGACACCATTAATACAACCTTGCCGATTAAAGTAGGAGGCCGGATCGTAGGGGCTGTTGAAATTGGAAAGGATTTAACGAGGGTCAAACAATTATCGCAAAAGTTGCAAGAGCTTCAAGAAAGGGTGATTAATCAAAAAAATGAACCTACCGTGATTTCCGGTGCTAAATATCATTGGGATGATTTTGTTACTGCTTCTGAAGAAATGAAAAAGGTGAAAGCAGAGGCGAAAAGGGCCGCGGCCAGCTCGTCACCGATTATCGTTTACGGAGAAACAGGGACTGGGAAGGAGCTCTTAGTGCAATCCATTCACAATGCCTCACCTCGTAGAAATGGTCCGTTCATTGCCCAGAATTGTGCCTCATTACCAGAATCACTACTAGAAAGTATTTTGTTTGGAACAAAAAAAGGCAGTTTCACAGGAGCTGTTGACAGGGCTGGTTTATTTGAGCTGGCCCATGGCGGTACCCTTTTTCTTGATGAAATCCAGGCGATGCCATTAGACTTTCAAACGAAACTTTTACGTGTGCTTGAGGATGGAGTCATTCGCCGAGTAGGAGGGACGGAATCTTATGTAGTTGATGTTCGTGTGATTGTCGCGATGAATGTCCATCCTTTGGAATGTATGGAAAAGGGGCTATTGCGTTCGGATTTATATTACCGCCTACATGTATTTTTGATTGAGGTCGCCCCCCTTAGGAAGCGTGAAGAGGATATTGCCCTGCTTTCCCACCATTTTGTAAAAAAATACAACCATCATTTTAATAAGCTAGTGATCCATATTGATGAAAAAGTAATCTTACATTTTGAAAGCCTTGATTGGCCCGGGAATGTTCGCGAATTAGAAAATACGATTGAGTATGCCATGAATATGGTTGATGGTGATACGATTAAGCTGGAGCATCTACCTGCTACTATGAAAGGAAAAGTTGTGAGGGCGTCATCACCCAATGAAAAAGTGCGACTAAGGCCTTTGCGGTTAGTGCTTGAGCAAACAGAAAAAAATATGGTCAACGAAGCATTGAAATTTACAAACGGAAATGTGCTGAAGGCCGCAAACATTTTAAAGATTCCAAGACAAACGCTGCAATATAAAATGAAGAAGCATGGGATTTTAAGTGATGATAAGGAGCAATGAAAGGAGGGAGATCATGAAGGAAACTTACGAAACGAAAATATTAAAAACTTCCCATTATTCCATTCAGCTTTACATTGATTATTTTAATAAACGCCTTCGTGTTGATGATTATCGCGGCAATATCAACAGGATTGTTCCCGAGTTGCACCACCAAATGGAGAGCTTCAAATTTACGAAGCTTATTTTCTATACAAGGAATGAGCATTGGCAATGGCTACTTTCACAAGGTTTTGAATTAGAAGGAGTCATCAATGGCTTTTTTAATGGCTCGGATAACTATATCATGACACATTACAGAGAAGCTGATAGGCGGACCAGCACAAGTTGGCTTCAGGAAGACGCTATTATTCAAGCAATTTATGAAAAAGGTAAGAAAACAGAGGAAGCAGCGATTCCTTCTTATTACCGTTTTCGAAAAGCTGAAGTCGAGGATGCAACAAGGCTGGCGGAACTCTATGGTACCGTGTTTTCCATATATCCAACACCAATGAATCATCCTGAATATGTAGCAAAAGTGATGAAGAGCGGGACTTGTTTTTATGTTGTTGAACGTGAAGATAAAGACAAAGCTGAAAGTGGCGGCAAGCTGGTTAGCGCAGCCTCAGCTGAAATTAATCAGGCCCTACATCATGCTGAACTAACAGATTGTGCAACTTTGCCAGAGCACCGCAAGTATGGGTTAATGAAGAAATTGCTTTTACAGCTTGAAAATGATTTGAAGAATAGCGGTATTTATTGTGCATTTTCTCTTGCGCGAGCCCTTTCATATGGGATGAATGCAGCCTTTTTTCAACTTGGATATCAATATCATGGGCGCTTAACGAATAATTGTTATATTTTTCATAACAAATTAGAGGATATGAACGTTTGGGTGAAGGATTTAGCAGCAGATTGATGCTGATTTTTTGGCACAGTGCTAACTATCTGGCACACCCAGGCCAGTCAATGTGCTGAAAATTCAGCAATGAGGTTGGATGCTTTTTTTTAAAAAGAATTATTATTACCCCTTTTTATATGTTGGCATAAAACTTGCATATATAAACTGTAAAACGTAATCAAAGGGGGAAACTGAGATGCTTCATGATTTATATAAGCCATCAAGGCATTGGAAGGATATCGAGCTTTGGAAGGACGTTTCAGAGGAACAATGGAATGATTGGATTTGGCAGTTAACAAATACGATACGGACACTTGATGATTTAAAAAAGGTGATTGACCTTACACCTGAAGAAGAAGAAGGCGTTAGAATTTCCACAAAAACAATTCCACTAAATATTACCCCATATTATGCATCATTAATGAATCCTACAGATCCAAGATGCCCGGTAAGAATGCAGTCTGTTCCAGTTGGAAAGGAAATCTACAAAACAAAATATGACTTGGAAGATCCATTGGAAGAAGATGAGGATTCACCAGTAGCCGGTTTAACTCATCGTTATCCGGATAGGGTGCTATTTCTAGTCACCAATCAATGTTCCATGTATTGCCGTTATTGTACGCGCCGCCGTTTCTCAGGACAAATCGGGATGGGTGTTCCGAAAAAACAGATTGACGGGGCCATTGACTATATCCGCAATACACCGGAGGTCCGGGACGTTCTCCTTTCTGGAGGTGACGCCTTATTAATTAACGATAATATTCTTGAATATATTATTAAGAACTTACGAGCAATCCCACATGTTGAAATCATACGAATCGGAACAAGAGCCCCAGTTGTTTTTCCACAACGAATCACTGAAAACCTCTGCAATATTCTAAAAAAATATCATCCCGTTTGGCTCAATACCCATTTCAACTCACCAATTGAAATCACCGAAGATTCAAAGCGTGCCTGTGAAATGCTGGTCAATGCAGGCGTCCCGGTAGGCAATCAATCTGTGATCCTTGCCGGTATTAATGATAGCGTCCCAATCATGAAAAAGCTTATGCACCAACTCGTGAAAATCCGTGTCCGCCCGTATTATATCTACCAATGCGACCTATCAGAAGGAATTGGCCACTTCCGAGCCCCAATTTCAAAAGGGATTGAAATTATTGAAGGACTGCGCGGACATACATCTGGATATGCCGTCCCCACCTTTGTTGTTGATGCACCAGGCGGTGGTGGAAAAATTGCTTTGCAGCCTAATTATTTACTATCACAAAGTCCAACCAAAACGGTGCTCCGCAATTTTGAAGGAGTCATTACCACTTATCCGGAGCCGGAAAATTATGTGGCCGGACGGGCAGATGACTATTTTAACGAAGTATTCCCAGGCCTCATCAGTGCACCATCAAGGGTTGGAATTACCTCCTTAATGAATGATGAACAATTAAACTTTGTTCCGAAGTCACTGCAACGCTATAATCGCCGCGAAAACTTCAAACAAAATCCAAACTATTCAACGTTAAAACAAAAACGGGAAAAGCGCGATGAATTGAAAGAGAAAAAGTACCAAGCCCTATTGGAAAAGCATGGGGAAAAACATGGGGACGGTTCTTCTGTTTCCCTAATAATTACCAATCAGGAAAAGGAAGAAAAGGAGTGAAAAAATGAATTGTGAATGGTGTGAAGCGCCAAGTGCACAAGAAACAACATGTACCGTATTTTGGGAGCTTCCAGATGGTTCACGGGCCATAGAAATCACTAATACTCCGGGAATTACCTGTAATTCATGCGGGATGGAATATCAGTCGGAAAAGATTATCGAGGAAATAGAAGATCAATTGATTCTAATCGACACAAAACAAATTGGCAAAATAATTACGTACGATGCATTAATGGCCATTCCGCGATTATTAAAAAGGAATTATTTTAGATCCTGAAATGGAACAAGAGAACCGTCCCCTTGTTCTAAAATCTGAAGGAATGGTCGATGGGATGCGGGTATGATCTCGTGTTCCGTTTACTTCATTGTTTCCACAGAAAGAAGGGAAAGTTTATGGAGCGTTCATTGTTAATCAAGCCAATGATGAATGAGTTTTATCCAACAGTCAGTCATGGTGATGGAATTTACCTTTTTGATGATAATGGAAAAAAATATATTGATGGCTGCTCAGGAGCAGTCACGGCAAGCTTAGGCCATGCGAATCCTGAAATCATTCAGGCTATGCATGGGCAGGCGGAAAAAGTCTCTTTTGTTTATCGCTCACAATTCACATCTGAGCCGGCGGAAAGGCTTGCCCAAAAATTAAACGACCTTATTAATGCCGATGAAGATTATTGGTCTTTTTTTGTTAATAGCGGCTCAGAGGCTGTGGAAACTGCAATGAAGATGGCAATTCAACACTGGCAAGAGCAAGGGAACTATCGGAAAAATAAAATTTTATCAAGATGGATTAGTTATCATGGTATCACCATGGGGGCCTTATCGTTATCAGGCCACGTGAAACGAAGGGAACGGTTTGTTCATCTATTAGAGGACTGCCCTACTGTAGCCCCATCCTATTGCTACCGTTGTCCTTTTGGACAAAAGTATCCAGATTGTCAGTTATTTTGTGCAAGTGATTTGGAAACAGCAATTGAGCGCGTAGGTGCTGATCAGATTGCAGCTTTTATTGCGGAGCCAATAGTCGGAGCTGCAGGTGGTGTGATGGTTCCGCCGGAGGGCTATTACCAAAAAATTAGAGAAATTTGCGACCGCCATCATATTTTGTTTATTGCTGATGAAGTCATGACAGGTCTAGGCAGAACCGGTAGGATGTTTGGCTTGGACCACTGGGGCGTGAAGGCGGATATCATTGCCCTTGGAAAAGGACTTAGTGCCGGTTACACACCGATTGCAGCTGCACTCGCTAATGAAAAAGTGATGACTCCTATTTTAAAAGGGTCCAATTCAATTATGAGCGGCCACACACTGAGTGCCAATCCTCAATCAGCAGCAGCGGCGCTTGCTGTTCTTACTTTTATTGAAAAAAATAATCTAGTAGAGCAAGTGAAGGAAAACGGAGATTATTTACTGCAAAAGTTAAAGGATGAATTAGGAAGCTCTACCGTGATTGGCGACATTCGCGGTAAGGGTCTTATGATTGGCATTGAATTTGCTGCAGATGTAAAAACAAAGCAACCATTCTCAAGCAGCTTCCAGATTACGAAAAAAGTGATTGATACGGCAAAGGAAAAAGGACTATTGATATATCCCGCCTCAGCAGGGAAAGAGGGGGTACAAGGAGATGCCATCATCATCTCGCCGCCTTTTATTATTAAAAGGCAGGAGATTGATCAACTTGTTGCGGTTTTGAAGGAAACTGTAGGTGAGATTGAAAGTGATGGGTAGGGTGTAGCAGCGTACTGGGATCAGGTGATTAAGCAAGGAAGCGGGCACGCGACAGAGTCTCACGTACCCGGAAAAGGCGCTGAAACGGGGAAAAGGTAACGCAAGAGCACCTCACGTACCCGGAAAAGGCGCCGAAACGGGGAAAAGGTAACGCAAGAGCAATTAAGCTTGTGCTTCAATAATAGGAGAGGAGGAACAACAATGCGAACCCCTCCACGGAGATTAATAAACAAGGTCGTAAGCATGGAGGATGCCCTCACCTTTATAGATAATGGTTGCACCCTTATGTTTGGCGGCTTTGGTGGGGTTGGGAACCCACCCACTTTGATCAATGAAATTATCAAAAAAGGTGTAAAAGATTTAACGTTAATCGGAAATGATACCGGATTTCCGGATATTGGAATCGGACGAATTGTAAGTCGTGGCCTGGCGAAAAAGATAATCGCTTCCCATATTGGCTCCAATCCAATAGCCGGTCAATTGATGATGGAAGGTAAAATGGAGGTGGAGTTTTCACCTCAAGGGACATTAATGGAACGAATTCGAGCAGGTGGAGTTGGCCTTGGCGGCATTTTAACAGATATCGGTCTTGATAGCATGGTGGCAGAAGGTAAACAAAAGATAAGCGTAAATGGAACTGAGTATTTGCTTGAAACAGCCCTAACGGCTGATGTCGCGGTAGTCTACGCAAAAAAAGCAGATACATTCGGCAACTTAATCTATGAAACTAGTGCCAGAAATACAAATCCGTTGGTCGCGATGGCGGGAATATGTACCATTGCCGAGGTTGAGGAAATTGTGGAAGTGGGTGAACTGAATCCAGAGGAAATTATTACACCGGGCATTTACGTTGATCGAGTTGTCAAAAGCAAAGGGGTCGATTGGAAATGGGCATGGGAGTAGATATTCGCAATCGAATCGCCAAACGAGCTGCAAAGGAAATAAAAGATGGAATGATTGTGAATTTAGGAATTGGAATTCCATCTTTAGTACCCAATCATCTTCCAAAGGATATCCATGTGATGTTTCATGCGGAGAATGGAATTTTGGGAATTGGGAAGTCCCCGGAAAAAGGGTTTGAGGACCCTACACTTTGTAATGCAGGTGGGTTTCCAGTGACGACTGTGCCAGGAGCTTCCTTTTTTGATAGTGCTATGGCTTTTGGTATGATTCGTTCCGGAAATATAGATTTGACAATCCTTGGTGGGCTTGAGGTCAGTGAAAAAGGCGACCTTGCGAATTGGATTGTCCCTGGTAAAAGAGTCCCTGGAATTGGTGGGGCCATGGAACTTGCGAACAAAGCGAAAAGAGTCATTGTGTTAATGAATCATTGTAATAAAAAAGGAGAGCCAAAACTGCTAACAAACTGTACATTGCCATTAACAGCGAAGGCATGCGTCAGTTTAATTATAACGGATATGGCAGTAATTGAAGTGACCGACAAAGGCTTGCTTTTAAAAGAAGTAATGGCACCATTCAAGGCAGATGATGTGATTTCCAAGACGGATGCACCTCTTATGGTATCTGAGTACTTGGAGATTATTCATTAGTGGTAAACTCCCTTTTTGGTAAAAAATAGGGAAACAGAAAGAACCGTCCCCACTGTTTCCCCCGCGAAAGGAGGCTTTAACTTTGGCTGAACAGCGAAATTTGTTAAAAGATCAAATTCACGAGTGGCTGGAAGCAAACCGGGAGAGTGGAATCCAGCTTTTGCAAAGATTAGTGCAAGCCGACAGTACACAAGGAAACGAGCAAAAGGCGCAGGGAATTGTCATAGAGGCATTGCAAGCGATTGGCTTGCAGGTTGATTGTTGGGAGCCAGGAGGGAACGAGTTAATCGAACATCCCTACTTTGTTTCGCCGCGTAATGAATTTAAAAATAGCCCTAACGTTGTAGGAATTAAAAAGGGAATAGGTGGTGGTCGTTCTCTTATTTTAAATGGTCATATTGATGTTGTACCAGAGGGCGACCCGGAGCAATGGGATGATTATCCTTATAGTGGAAAAGTGGTGGAGGGAAAATTGTATGGGCGCGGTGCCACAGATATGAAAGGTGGAAATGTATCGCTTTTATTAGCATTATCAGTCCTTCAACATTTAGGCATCAACCTTAAAGGTGATGTGTTTTTTCAAAGTGTTGTTGAAGAAGAAAGTGGCGGCTCCGGGACATTGTCGGCGATTTTACGTGGTTATAGGGCAGATGCAGCCATCATTCCGGAGCCGACCAACTTAA
This sequence comes from Schinkia acidoalkalinis, assembly GCF_054301215.1. Next base: position 1,913,559 of record NZ_CP182573.1, on the reverse strand, counting down.
GAATTTTTCCAAAACAGCAAGGGTCGATGTGGTTTCGTATCCATATTAAAGGCCGTGCAGCCCATGGGGGCACAAGATATGAAGGTGTCAGTGCAATCGAAAAGGCGCTTGTCGTTGTTGAACATATTAACAAACTTGAACAGCTCCGAAATGACAGAATTACAGACCCACTCTATAGCAGGGTGCCCATTCCTATTCCGATTAATATTGGCAAAATGGAAGGTGGAAATTGGCCATCATCGGTACCAGATGATGTTAAGTTAGAGGGACGGATGGGCGTATCTCCTGAAGAAACAATGGAAGCTGCAAAAAATGAAATGGAAGGCTGGCTTCAATCCTTATCAGGGGTTGATCCTTGGTTTGAAGACCATCCGGTGGTGCTCGAATGGTTTGGGGCAAGATGGGTACCCGGGAAGATAGACCTCGAACATGTGCTTATGAACAAATTGATAACGAACTATAGAGAGCTTACAGGTGAAGAGCCAACTGTGGAGGCGTCACCTTGGGGGACTGACGGAGGCCTCCTTACAAAAGTAGGGGCAACACCAACAATCGTGTTCGGCCCCGGCGTAACAGAAAAGGCCCATTATCCAAATGAATATATTGAAATAAATAGCGTGTTTAAAGCTGCAGAGATTATCGCCCTCACCATTATCGATTGGTGCGGGCTAAGCGAGATAAGTTAGTCGAAATGGAACAAGCGAGTTGTCCCTTTGTTGTTTCATTTGGAAAAAAGTAGGGAAACGGGAGAACCGTCCCCAATGTTTTCACGCGTTTCCTCCACAGGGGTGATTACAATGGCAAAAAAAAAGGGTGATTTTGACCAATTGCAGGAATGGGATAAAAAGTATTTTCTTCATCCGACATCTTCGGTAAAGGAACAGCAGGAATTTGGTCCAGCGTTTATCTTTACAAAAGGGAAAGGAATTTACCTCGAGGACCATAAGGGGAAGACAATGATTGATGGGATGTCCTCCCTTTGGAATGTAAATATTGGTCATGGAAGAAAGAAATTAGCCAAAGCGGCCGGGGAGCAGATGAAAATGCTTGCCTATAGCTCCTGCTTTGGAACCTTTAGTAATGAACCTGCGATTACCTTAGCGAAAAAGATAGCAGACTTGGCCCCAGCACCTTTAACAACTACATTTTTTACTTCCGGCGGATCGGAGGCAAATGATACGGCCTATAAACTTGCCCGCCATTATTGGATTTTAAAAGGAAAACCAGACCGCAAAAAAATCATTTCACGAACAAAATCTTATCATGGTGTTTCAATGGGAGCCACAAGCGCAACAGGGTTGAAGGGTTTTCGGGAATTTACAAGATCATTAGCACCGGATTTTTGCTTTGTTGATCATTTAAGTGCGGAGGCTCTGCGCCAACTAATAGAAGCGGAAGGTCCTGAGACCATTGCAGCATTTATTGCCGAGCCGGTACAAGGTGCGGGTGGTGTTCATGTTGCTCCGGAAAACTATTTTACAGAAGTACGGGATATTTGTAATGAGTACGGTATCTTATTCATTGTAGATGAGGTCATTACCGGGTTTGGGCGAACAGGAAAATGGTTTGGAATCGAGCATTATAGTGTAACGCCAGATATGATGTGTTTTGCCAAAGGAATCACAAGTGGGTATGCCCAGCTTGGCGGTGTGATGATTTCAGAACAAATGCATAATGATTTCAAGGAACTTTCGCAAGGCACATTATTACATGGCTATACGTATAGTGGGCATGCAACAGCATGTGCGGTTGGCTTAAAAAACCTTGAAATCGTTGAAAAAGAAAATCTTGTTAAAAATGCAAAGGCGAGAGGCGAAGAATTACTGGAAGGTCTTAAACAAATTCAAAGGGAAAGCAAATCTATTAGCCAAGTGCGGGGTCTAGGACTCATGGCCGCCGTGGATTTTACAAGCGAAAATCACGGGCAGCCTCTTTCTCCCATTATTTTTAAGGAAGCGGCCAATCAAGGACTTATCTGCAGAGCTGTTACCCTTGATGGACAGGATATCATTGTGCTGGCACCACCATTAATCATTACAAAAGGGGAAGTTCAAAAGGTGATCCAACTGCTTACTAAATCAATCAAGAAGGTAGAAAGAGGTTTTATTTAACAAAGGGGCCAATAAACAACAAAAATGGTTAAGGGTTGATACAATTGGAAGTACTCCGATATAATGGAGCAGCATAGTTCAATATTACTGATTATAATCAAACTCATTAAGTCGGAGGTCCCAATGAAAAGTTTGCAGACACGGATGATGGTGATATTTTCCTTATTATTTCTTTTATTTAGTATTCTATTAAGCTGGCAAATCTACAATTCAGCTACAAAATTAATTGTAAAAACTGTTGGTTTGCAAGCACAAAATATTGCAGAACGGGCGGAGAAAATAATCGATATAGAACGTTACAAGGAAATTACTCCTGAAAATGGACCGAATGATTACTATATAATGCTTCGCAAACAACTAAATGAAATCAAACAAACGAATGGACTAAAGTATTTATATACAATGAATCGCACGAAGAAGAATAGCGGATATCAGTACTTTTATGTCGTTGATGGCTATCAGTTGGAATCTGATAAAGCGTCTCAGCTTGGAAAAGTTGAAGAAAACCACTACGATAATTTAATCAAAGCATTTGAAACAAAAAAGCCACAATACGGTGATTTAAGTAAAGATGAATATGGTGCAACAGTGACTGCTTATGTGCCGATTATTGACCAAAATGCTGCTGTTGTAGGTGTGATAGGGGCAGATTTTAATGCTGATAACATATATCAGCTCATGCAGAAGGAAAAACGGAAGGCAATGCTTACAACCGGGGCTATTTTGCTGATTGGATTGCTCATTATTTTTACTTTGGCACGTTATTTATTGCAACCGTTACGACAGCTAATGGTGCAGATAAAGAAAGTGCAAACTGGTAACTTTACTGAACTTTTAGAGACAAAACGCAACGATGAAATTGGTGAATTAACAGTATCGTTTAATGACATGATTCAAGGGCTTAAAGGTATGATATTGGGAATCTCAAAAGGTTCGAAAGAGTTACATCAATCCTCACAGGCACTATTTAAAAGTTCCACCTATGTAACGGAAACTTCATCTGAAGTAAATGAAAAAGTTATTTCGCTAACGACAGGGTCTAAACGACAGTTGGAAATCGTTGAGGATGCTGTGGCAACGATTACGGAAATGTCAACGGGAATTGAAGCGATTGCGGGAAACCTTGATGAAGTAGCAAGTTCTTCACAAGTAGCAACGAAGTCATCTGAAGAAGGAAAAAAACAAATAGATCAGGTTATTTCGCAAATGAATACTATTTATAGCGCACAAGAGGATTCATCAAGGGTTATTCAGGACCTTGACCAAAAGTCGAAAGAAATTGGTCAAATTGTTGATACGATCACAGGAATTGCAAATCAAACCAATTTATTAGCTTTAAACGCAGCCATTGAAGCAGCAAGAGCAGGAGAGCATGGCAAGGGATTTGCCGTTGTTTCTGAAGAAGTGCGTAAATTGGCAGAGGAGTCTGGAAAAGCTGCTGACAAAATTTCGCAGCTAATAGAAGAAATACAAGCAAAAACCGAAACGGCGGTAAACACCATTGACCATAGTTCAAAGGAAGTGGAATCAGGGACAAAAATCATCGCTAGTTCTGGAGAGGCATTTTATGAAATCATTAATTCCATTCAAGCAATATCGGATCAAATCAATTCAATAACAGTTGCTACAGAAGAACTGGCATCTGGAAGCACACAAATAGTAACTGTTATAAAAGAAGTAAAAGACATTGCGAAACAATCTGTTAAAGCAACGGAGGATTTTGCCGAAGTCATCAATAATCAAGAGGCATTGGTGCAGGAGTTAACGGCTTCAACTCATCAAATGAATCGTTTGGCGGATGATTTAGCAGGGCTTGTAAAAGTATTTCGAGTATAAAATGAGCGGGAGATAATCCTGCTCTTTTTTATTGTTTTTTAAAATTTCAAAAATATACCATCATGAACCGAATCCCGATTGAAAAAACTAATCGGTGAGGGGGAAAATTGATGAATCTGAAATATGTATTTCTTTATTTTTGTATACTAATTTTCATGCTACCTTTAAAAATATCTGCCTCATCAACAGATGATTATGAAGATCAGAATCAGCCAATCAGCTTTATGATTGAATTATTGCCATGGGAGGAAGTCAATGATATTTTACCGAAGTATGCAATTTTTACCATCATTGACGTTGAAACCGGTCTTTCATTTAACGTACAGAGGAGAGCGGGAAGTCGCCATGCTGATGTTCAGCCATTAACTGTTAAAGATACAAAGGTTATGAAAAAAATTTACAGTGGAAAATGGAGCTGGAATCGAAGGGCCATTCTTGTAGTGAAAGACGACCAAATTATTGCTGCCTCCATGCATGGGATGCCCCACGGTGCTGGAGCATTAAGAAATGGCTTTCCAGGCCATTTTTGTGTCCACTTTTGGGAAAGTACAACACATGGACGAGGAAAAATGGACCCGTCTCATCAATTCATGATCTTAAAATCTGCCGGAAAGCTTGACTATTACTTCAAAAACGTCGATCCATACACATTAGTTCATGTATTTGCTTTAGCTGTTAATAACCATGATAAACGATTTTTAAGTGAAACGATTGCTAAAAATGAGTTTAATGATAAATTGACAAATAAAATGATGAAAGACGTTTCTTATTTTAGCATAATAAAATCACCTGAAGTTGCGAATAGAAGTGTAAAAAATCCATTCTTAATTGAGGTTCCTGTAAAGGTTGAATTTTCAACTAAAAGTAAGGGGAAAACGAAGAAATATATGAACTTTTTAATAAGAAGGGACAGCGTATCAGACAGGTGGTATATCGAGGGACAAAATATTTTGAAGGAGCTATAGGAACATGACGATTAAAGGGAGGTTACCCAATGTACTTTTAATAATTATGATGTTGGTGTTTTCATCTGAGGTCGCCAATGGTAAAGCTTCAGATGAAATACGTATTAAAGTGGACCTTTGGGAACAACAGCTTTACCTTATAAAAGGAGATAAAATCATTAAACAGTATAGGGTCGCACCTGGCACAGAGGAAAAGCCTACGCCGATAGGTACATTCATTATTAATGATAAATCAAGATCTTGGGGAGGCGGCTTTGGGACCCGTTGGATGGGCTTAAATGTACCGTGGGGAATGTTTGGCATCCACGGCACAAACAAGCCTTGGCTGATTGGCAAGAATGTCAGTAGCGGCTGCATTCGGATGCGAAATGAAGATGTTGAAGAATTATTTGAGCTGGTAGAGGAAGGAATTACAGTTGAAATAAAGGGGCCTATTACAGGTATTGGCAAAGGCGAATTTAAAAATTTATCGCTCGGTTCAAAAGGGAATTTAGTTCTTTTAATCCAACAAAGGCTGAAGCTATTGGGCTATTATCATGGTAACATCAATGGTATTTTTAATAAGGAAACGGAGAGGGCAGTAAAATCCCTCCAAGTGGCGAATGACTTGCCATCAACAGGAGGAATTACCGAACGGGAGTATTTATTATTAGGAATCTTGGAGTAGTGGCGGGGAAACGTCTTTTTTTGTTATAAAATTTTCACAAAAAAGTTTCTTGTCCGTGGCCCATCAAACTCACAAAAGTATATTCCCTGCCAGGCGCCCAACAATAGCCTTCCGTTAGTGACAATCACATGCTGTGATACCCCAACCGTACTTGCTTTTAAATGTGCGGCGGTGTTGCCCTCAAAATGGCGGTCTAGCTCATGTTCCCAGGGGTATACCTCATCGAAACGGCGAAGCATATCACGTTTCACGTCCGGATCGGCATTTTCATTAATTGTTATCCCTGCTGTTGTGTGCGGACAATAGATAATCACCGCGCCCTCTTGGATAGTATGCTCTTTAATAAAATTTTGAACGTCTTGCGTAATATCCATGATTTGATCACGTTTCGTGGTCGTTAGCGTGAATTTTTTCAGCATCGTATCCTTCCTTTCTTTTTTAATATCCTAATTTTACCATAAAAAAACGGCTGTTGTTCAGCCATTTCATACGTTCATTCTTTTATTAATTTATCTCGGTCGCTTGCTTGCGGAGGCTCTTCCATCCAGCCATGCTTGATCATGATATTGGCGCCATCCTCAAGGTATAGGGCAATCTCTGGGATTAAGGTAGCATATTTTAAACTTAAATCCCGTCTCGGACTAGCCGCCATTGCAAGGCCGTAATAGCCAATGCCAGTTGCAATCATCGCTGAAACATGATAAAGCAGAAGTTTATCTGAAAAGACTGGTACGGTTGAATTGGTAATCGCAGCATCCCAACTCATCGGTGTTGGTATATTTTCATCTCTTAAGAAGGTACTGAAAATATCGATATGCTTTTGCGCTATTTCTATTCCTCTTACAAAGAAACGCTTAATTTCCTCTGATTGAGCTGTTTGGGCAAGTCCAGTAATCAGTGCTTTTCCAATCGCGTTTGTTTGTACATTAAAAAATAAGTGAGTAATCTCTATGGATGTGAATGCTCTCTTATTGCCGAAAAATCCTGCCAGAAAGTGTTGTTTTTCCACAAAATCAACTTTCTCTTGATTCGCCAAACTCGGGGACCTCACGTATGTACCTTGCTTTAACATTAAATCGCGGGTTAAATCCAGCAAATGAACGGCCTTTTCCAAAACTCTCTTATGGAAAGAAATGACATCACTACGTGTAGCAAGTCCGATTGCCGAACTGTTTGCCCCCATTGCGATAATAGCCATATGGCGTAAATACATTAACAAAAAAGAATCGGAAAAGAGTTTAGGAGCATTAATATCCACATCTCCATCATTAAATCCCATTGGGATTGGAAATTTTTCTTTTATAAAAATATCCTCCATAATGGAAATATTCTCTTTAGCGGTATCCAACGTCCATTCAACAATAGGACGCACTTCCTCATCCTCAACCTTTGCTAAAAAATATCTGTTCACACATGTAGCTAACGTATCATTCATATACTGCGACCAAAGGGAGGACATTTCTGCAGCAGTTAACGGAATTTCGGTTTTATCTTTCAATTTGCTACCTCCATTATATATCCAACTTTTTCTTAAATTTCCCTTTTTTTATTTTAAATATGTATTTAAAGAAATTTACTCCAATTTATTATTAAATGTAAGTATTGCCCGTTGCACATGGGTTTTGTTGGTTATTTGACTTGGGTATTCATTAAATAAATGTTTAATTAATGGGTTATGCAAATATCGTGGGGGCATGTTATAAAGGGAATCACGGAATTTTACGAATAACCATCTTTTGTTTTATATTTTAGAGTAGGAAGAAAATATTAGTTTTGGAAAGCATGGTGAAGATAATGACGGATAAGGAACAAATAAAGAAAGAAATATTGAAAGCTTATCATTTTAGACATGCAACAAAGCAATTCGATCCAAATAAACAAGTCCCTGAAGATGATTTTCACTTTATTCTAGAGACAGGCAGGCTATCACCGAGTTCATTTGGGACTGAACCATGGCGTTTCGTTGTGGTGCAAAATCCGGAGCTTCGCGAGAAAATTAAAAATACATCATGGGGAGCCTTTGGAAAGCTACCTGAAGCCAGCCATTTTGTTTTATTTTTAGCGAGAAAGAAAATAGATATAAAATATGATTCAGACTACTTGAAAAATCATTTTTTAACGATAAAACAAATGCCGGAAGATCATTTGGTAAGATATCTTAGCAGAATCGAGGAATTTCAGAAATCAGATTTCAACTTGCTTGAGGGTGAGCGCTCCTTATTTGATTGGGCGTGCAAGCAAACATACATTGCGCTTGGAAATATGATGACTGCCGCCGCGCAAATTGGAATTGACTCCTGTCCGATTGAGGGCTTTGACATGGAGAAAATGAATGAGCTATTGGAAGAGGAAGGGTTGACCGAGGATGGGCATTTCGGTTTATCTGTTATGGCGGCATTCGGGTATCGTGTCAGCGATCCGGCGCCCAAGACGCGCCGGCCATTTGATGATGTCGTGAAGTGGGTGGAGTAAAGGGAGTTTTTTGGGGGGATTGATAACCTCCCCTAGGCTGGAATATGGTAAAAGTCACACAATAAGGAACACAAGGGGGTCTCGTGTACCCGGTTCGGTGGAAAAAGGGCGAACCCGGTAACGCAAGGGGATCTCGCGTGCCCGCTGCCAAGGAAAAAGAGCGGGTCCGGTAACGCAAGGGGATCTCGCGTGCCCGCCGACAAGGAAAAAGAGCGAGCCCGGTAACGCAAGGGGATCTCGCGTGCCCGCCGACAAGGAAAAAGAGCGAGTCCGGTAACGCAAGGGGTTCTTGCGTGCCCGCCGACGAGGAAAAAGAGCGAGTCCGGTAACGCAAGCCGGTCTCGCGTACCCGCCGACAAGGAAAAAGAGCGAAACCGGTAACGCAAGGGGGTCTCGCGTGCCCGCCGACAAGGAAAAAGAGCGAGTCCGGTAACGCAAGGGGTTCTCGCGTGCCTGCCGACAAGGAAAAAGAGCGAGTCCGGTAACGCAAGCCGGTCTCGCGTACCCGCCGACAAGGAAAAAGAGCGAAACCGGTAACGCAAGGGGGTCTCGCGTGCCCGCCGACAAGGAAAAAGAGCGAAACCGGTAACGCAAGGGGGTCTCGCGTGCCTGCCGACGAGGAAAAAGAGCCACACAATCATGTAAAGAAAGTAATATTATTTAATTTTTCTTAAGATCTTCATAATAAGAGTACTTTCCATGCATCACTAGCTGATAATTATTAGCAAGCACTTTTCTAATAATCTTTTTTGAATTAATTATTTTACACCAGTCTTGAATAGTGCTCACCGTAATCCTTCTTTCAGGAAAAAGCATCCTAAACTCCTTCACGCTCCGCAATACTGCACTGTCAACTTCCTCTATACACCCACATTTATTACATACAATTCTTTTTGCTGAAATAGGTACATCATGAATGATGGAGGAACAAGAAGCACAGATTATTCCCTTCTTCAGCTCTTTATACTTATATTCAGGTACACGTGTGTAGGGTGATTCTTTAAGTTGGTTTGAAATTAATTGATTTGCCAGCTTCATGACGGAATCTCTTGGTTTTGTGGTGGATTTCGTATAGAGGTTGTCCATAAATCGGTTGATTTGTGTTGGGAAAATTAAAGGCAATTTTAGTGGTGTTTGGTATAAATAAAAGTCGGGATTTACAAAGACAACGTGAGATGTAATGGGAGTTTTTGATGTAATGTAGCCAAAGTCTTGCAGTAATCGGCGGAATTGAGTTTCGTTGCGGTCGAGTTGATGTAGTGGATTTTTTATTTCCTTTCCGGACTTTGAATACCATCTATCTTTCTCAATGTAATAATCATCCTCATAATTTTTTACTTCGAAAAGATGAATGGCCTCGTTGGAGAATACGGCTGAATCAATTTGAAATATGGTATTGTTAATTTCAAACAATAAATCATTTAAAACAATCCAATCATCTGATAGATGGCTTAACCATTTTTCATCAAAGTACTTTTCACCTTCGAATCCCTTTTCAAGATTGGCGTAATAGTTCAGCTCCTTTTCGGCTAAGCCGCTTCTTGTGTGCAAAGATTTGAGCAGTAGTAGTTCCTTTGATTCTCCACGGTGTTTCATGATCATGTACTTCATCTCCTTATTCAATTTTGTTTATAATTTTACAGAATATTCAATATTTCAACAAGATAAAAAGTGAAAAATGTCAACAAACAGCAAAAAGTAAATACAAATAAAAAATTGACGTACATCAAAGATACTTTCATCACCGTTTTCTATACTTTAAATAAAGATAAATATAAAAAAGTAATGAATAACACAAATTAGGGGATGTGGACCATGAAAAATAGCAAACAACAAGAGGTTTGGGAAAAGTTTTATGGACCCAATATTGGATATATCTATGAACAATATGAGCAGTACTTAGAAAATCCAGACGCGATTGACCCAGCGATGAAAGCTTTATTCGATGAATCAGGGTCACCAAGTTCAATCAAATCACCAAGTTTAGATAATCAATCACAACAAGCAACTACTGTGGCACAACAACAACAGCTGGATTTTAAAAAAATATCCGCAGCATGGAAGCTGTTAAAAAATATTCGGATATTCGGGCATTTAGCGGCAGACCTAAATCCTATAAAGCTACTTCAGCCTCACCGCCGCCCAAATGACACTCATTTTTTAAATATAGAATCAAACAACCTTACAAAAAAGGATTTGCTCGAAATGCCAGTCACCTACCTTTGGGAGGATGCGCCGCCCCACATCCACAATGGCTGGGAGGCTTATCAATTTTTAAAGAATGCTTATTCTGGAAAAGTCGCTTATGAATTTGAGCATATTCATGATGAAGAGGAGCGGAAATGGCTTGAGGACTTTGTGGAACAAAAAGGTGTTCAACGCCACTATTCTGATAATCAACGAATTACATTATTGAATCGTTTAATTCAGGTGGATAACTTTGAAAGATTTTTGCATAAAACATTTGTCGGCCAGAAAAGGTTTTCGATTGAAGGCCTGGATATGGTAGTACCGATGCTTGACAAGGTAATTGAGGAAAGCGGGAAGGACAAAACAGAGAATATCATGATTGGTATGGCACATCGCGGCCGCCTAAATGTCCTGGCACATGTGCTCGGGAAACCGTATGAACGTATTTTTTCCGAATTTCATCATGCACCAAATAAAGAGCTTGTTCCGTCTGAGGGATCAACGGGTATTAATTTTGGTTGGTCAGGTGATGTAAAATATCATCTTGGAGCGGAGCACGATGTCGAAGGTGTGCCAAACCATCGTACGATTCATATAAGGTTGGCAAACAACCCAAGCCATCTGGAATTCGTGAATCCGGTTGTCCTCGGGATGACACGTGCATCACAGGAGAATCGCCAAGAACACGGAATTCCAAAGCAAAATAAAGAAACGGCGCTGGCTGTTTTGATTCATGGCGATGCGGCGTTTCCAGGTGAAGGCGTCGTAGCTGAAACTTTAAATGTAAGCAGGCTAAAAGGGTATGATACAGGAGGCACTATTCATATTATTGCCAATAACATGATTGGCTTTACAACAGATTATGATGATTCAAGGTCTACAAGGTATGCAAGTGACCTTGCAAAAGGCTATGAAATTCCAATCATTCATGTGAATGCTGATGACCCGGAAAGTTGCCTTGATGTGATTGTATTTGCTAATGAATATCGTAAAAAATTCCATAAGGACATCCTACTTGATCTGATTGGTTATCGAAGATATGGCCACAATGAAATGGATGATCCTGCTGCTACTCAGCCACAGCTTTACGAAATAATAAGTCAGCACAAACGGATTGCTGAAAAATACGGAAGTGAGTTAGTTGCCAAAGGTATACTATCTGAAAAGGCTGTTCATGAAAAAATAGAAGACAATATGAAGGACTTGCAACAGGTGTATGAGGAGTTTGCCAAAAATGAAAAACCAAAAACACCAATGATTCCAAGAATCGTTGTGGAGGGAGTTCCTAGTGTTGATACAGCTGTTTCTAAAGAGTTTTTAGAAAAGGTGAATAAAAGCTTATTAAACCAGCCATCTTCATTTACGGTCTATCCTAAATTAGAGCGTATATTAAATAGAAGAAACACGGCATTATCCAGCGAAAATAAAATTGATTGGGCTTTAGCAGAATCGTTGGCTTTCGCGTCTATTTTGGCTGACGGCATCCCAATCCGCTTGACAGGTCAGGATAGTGAGCGGGGAACATTTGCCCATCGTCACCTTGTGCTTCACGACTACAAAACGAATGAACGATTGGTTCCTTTGCAAAATATTCCGGAAGCCAAGGCAGCTTTTTCAATTTATAACAGTCCATTATCAGAAGCGGCCGTACTGGGCTATGAATACGGTTATAGTGTGAAAGCACAAGATGCCCTTGTTTTGTGGGAGGCTCAATTCGGTGATTTCGCTAATGCGGCCCAGGTACTCATTGATCAATTTATTTCATCAGGATATGCAAAATGGGGGCAAAAGTCGAGCTTGGTTATGCTTCTTCCACATGGTTACGAGGGGCAGGGATCCGAGCATTCAAGTGCACGACTAGAGCGTTTTCTTGAATTATCAGCAGAAAACAATTGGATTGTCGCCAATGTCACAAGTGCGTCCCAATATTTTCATCTGTTACGGCGACAAGCCTTATTAATAGGAACAGAGAGTGCTAGACCGCTTGTTTTAATGACACCTAAAAGCTTGCTTCGTCACCCTCTAACAGGATCTTCAAGCGCAGACCTAAGTAATGGAAGATTTTTACCATTACTTGAACAAGAGGGAACGGGAAGGAATACTGAAAAAGTGAAAAGACTGATTCTATGCAGCGGCAAAGTGGCCATTGATTTAGCAGCCGGGCTCGAGCAATTGCCAAGTGAGCAAGTGGAGTCCTTGCATATTGCCCGCGTCGAACAGCTTTATCCATTTCCGAAAAAAGAAGTAGAGGAACTGATCACACGCTTCTCAAATCTCGCTGAGGTCGTGTGGGTTCAAGAGGAGCCTCGAAATATGGGACCATGGCCAGTCATTCAGACTAATCTAGCTGAGACTATAGATAAACATATTGAAGTTAGATATATAGGGCGACAGAAGAAATCAAGTCCTGCAACAGGTGACCCAATCATTCATAAACAGGAGCAAAATATGATTATTCAAGATGCATTACAGTTCGGGAAAGGCGGGGAGAATAATGACTGAAATCATCGTACCAGAACTAGCAGAGTCATTGACAGAAGCAACGATAGCGGAATGGCTAAAACAAGAAGGGGAGCATATTCAAAAAGGGGAGCCCCTTGTGGAGCTTGAAACAGATAAGATTAACCTAGAGATGAACAGTGATTACAGTGGAGTCATCAAACAATTTTTATTTAAGCCAGGAGATGTTGTCCAGGTAGGGCAAGTTATTGCGATTTTGGATGAGAATGAATCTCAGTCTATTGAGGAAAATAAAACCGATGAAGATACTACCGCAAAAGCAAGCAAGGAAAAGAATGATGCCGGAAGCGAGAAAGATATTCAAGAAATTGAAGAGCCTAAAGCAAATGAAGATTACGAAAGTACGGGTAAAAAGCAAACGATTGCTGCTTCTCCAGCAAACGAAGATCACGAAAGCACAAGTAAAAAGCCTGCAATTGCTTCTCCGGCCGCCCGCAAAAAGGCTAGAGAATTGGGCGTTGATTTATCTGAAATTCCATACAAGGATCCTCTTGGAAGAGTAAGAGTGGAAGACGTTGAAGTCTATCAAGAGTCACAGTCACAACTGCAAAAAGAAACCCGGCGCGATCAACAAGAAAAAACTGTTGCTAGCGAACAAAAAAGCGAAATTATGATGGGTGGGCAGGAAAATCAGATTGAAAGACTGAAAATGTCAAGACGGCGCCAAACCATTGCTACTAGATTGCTAGAAGCCCAGCATAATGCAGCAATGCTGACAACGTTCAATGAGGTGGATATGACCGCTATCATGGATATTAGAAACCGCCGTAAAGAATCTTTTTATAAAAAACACAGCGTTAAGCTCGGCTACATGTCCTTTTTTACAAAAGCAGTGCTTGGTGCATTGAAAGAATTCCCATTCTTAAATGCCGAAATTAAAGGTGATGAAATCCTACTTAAGAAGTTTTACGATATTGGGATTGCCGTTTCAACGGATGACGGATTGGTCGTTCCGGTTGTTCGCAGTGCAGATCGCTTAAGCTTTGCTGGAGTTGAAAAAGAAATTGAGGTTTTATCGAATAAAGCCAGAACGAAATCGCTTGGCTTGCAGGATTTGCAAGGAGGCACGTTTACGATTACAAATGGCGGTACCTTTGGTTCACTTTTATCAACGCCAATCCTTAATACACCACAAGTTGGCATACTCGGAATGCACAAAATTCAAAAACGTCCGGTTGTCATCGACGATCACGATACAATTGCCGTTCGGCCGATGATGTATCTTGCTCTTTCCTATGACCATCGTATTGTTGATGGGAAAGAGGCCGTCCAATTTTTAGTAAAGATAAAAGAATTATTAGAAAGTCCAGAGGATCTGTTATTGGAAGGATAATGTGGAGCAATCTCCTGAATACAAAAACTATACAAATAGTTGTTCCGCTAAACGGGATAATAATAATGAGTGAAAAAAGTTCAGGGGGTTGCTATGGATAAAGAAATGAGCTATGGCAGTGATTATAAGTTTATTCCGGCAACATCAATTGGAAGTGGCGTAACAATACAAATGTTGCCGGATTTGTTTTCCCATACGATTCAAATTGTCAACGTTGTCTTTGTGGGAAATCCTGAAAGTGGAGACTTTGTTTTAGTTGACGCGGGTATGCCCAATTCAGCAGATGAGATTATTGCTGTTAGTGAGGAAAAGTTTGGTGCAGGCAATCGTCCGAAAGCGATTATTTTAACCCATGGCCATTTTGATCATGTTGGCGCGATTATTGAATTGATTGAGCACTGGCAAGTTCCGGTTTATGCCCATGAGTTGGAGCTGCCATATTTGACAGGACAGAAAGGCTATCCGAAGCCTGATTCAACTGTAGAAGGCGGGATGGTCGCCAAAATGTCACCGCTATTCCCAAATGAGCCTATAAATTTAGGAACTCATATTGAAAAATTGCCGTCAGATGGATCCGTCCCTTTTATGGAAGGTTTCCGTTGGATTTTGACCCCAGGCCACACGCCGGGACATGTTTCATTTTTCAGAGACAGTGACAGGGCTTTAATCGTGGGAGATGCCTTTGTGACAGTAAAACAGGACTCACTTTATAAAGTATTTACGCAAGAACAAGAAATAAATGGTCCGCCGAGATATTTAACGACAGATTGGAAGGCTGCAAAGGAATCCGTTATAAAACTGGAAGAGTTGAAACCGGCAGTTGCCATTACAGGTCATGGCTTGCCAATGTCGGGGGATTTGTTGGCAACAAGTTTAGAGGAGCTAGTCCGAGACTTTGACAGTATTGCCGTTCCAGACTATGGGAAGTACCTTAATTAAACATTTATTTAAAACAAGTCCGTGTCATCTGGATGATGATGCGGTCTTTTTTTGTGCAAATATATTGATTCCATCAGCTGCTTATTGTGCCCGGGTTTGATTGGACAACGTTAATAACTAACGGTTAGATAGACTCCAAAGTTATTAGGCGGACAAACACGAATATAGTCTCACTTCCCTGAAATACCCAGATGTTTATTCGTGTCCGCCTAAAAACTTGCCCTAAATAAAATGTGTGGATTGTTCAATCACTTTAGGGAGCAATAAGCAGTTGATGGAATCCTTTTATGCATGATTAAGGGCATATGTTAGTATACACCCACTTCTGATTATTTGTGTTATGTTCGCCAAATTGTGACATATTCACATTGTAAAATATAGTAAACTAGTAATATATTATGCATATTTCATCAAAGAAAGCAGGGGGCTTATGTTTAGTCATTTCAAACAAACAACTCACATCTTTAGAATTGCTTTGCTTCTTTTACCTTTCCTTCTTTTAGGTACATACGCAAAGGCTGCTCCACCTGACCAGCTTATTTTTATTGCGGTTAATGACGAATTAGTTCAGTTTACCGATGCCAAGCCGGTCACAGCGGGTGGCATCACTTTTGTGCCAGTAAGGTCTCTTGCCGACTTGCTGAATGCTGCCATTTCATATGATGCTGCTGAAGGTTCAGTTACCGTGAGAAAAGACGGCCAATATATGAAAATTTATACGAAGGAAAATATGTTTGAAAATGAGCTGGCTGAAAAGCAACCTATTACGATTAAAATAGTGAATAATCGTACATTATTGCCACTACGATTCATCTCTGAATATTTTCAACTAGAGGTAACGTTTTATGGGCAGGGCCCAATTGCTAGATTAGTAGACAAAAATACGGCCATTCAATATACAGATGAACAAATTTATCTTAATAATAAAGAAAGAATTGAAAGTGATAAACAACAGTGGCAAAAAGAGCATGAAAAACAAGCACCTAAAGCGCCGAAAGTACAGGATACACGCAAAATTGCCTATTTAACCTTTGATGACGGACCAAATGAAAAGACGGATACAATTCTTGATATATTAAAAAAATATGATGCAAAGGCAACGTTTTTTATGATCGAGCCGAAAGCACGAAAATACAAAGGGGAAGTGGAGCGGACGGTTGCGGAGAAACATGCGATTGCCTCCCATAGTGTGACCCATGACAAAAAGAAAGTTTACAGCAGTCCTGAAGCCTTGCTGAAAGAAATGAATACAACCAGGGCCACTTTGGCTTCCATAACCGGAATCGATAGCCATTTAATACGGGTTCCATATGGAAGCAAGCCTTATTTGAAAAAAGAATTTCGCGATATCTTAGCGAAGAATGATCTCCAGCTTTGGGATTGGAACGTTGACAGTAATGATTGGCGATTTTCGTCTGACAAGATTATTTCAACAGTGGAAAATCAAGTGAAAAATCTAAAAAAGCAAAACAGGACACCGATTATCCTGTTCCACAATCAGGAAAGCAGCGTAGAAGCATTGCCGGTCATTATTGAATTTTTGAAAGCGGAGGGGTATACTTTAAAGGCTTATGACCCTGAGCATCACTTTATGGTGAATTTCTGGAATGACGAGCGAATTTAGTATATAAATCCTATCCAGGAGTAACAACGGGGCTTGATTCAAGCAAATGAATCAGCCTCTTTTTATTTTACCCGGAAGATTCCAATGCTTATCCGTAATTTTTAATAATTTATACGGAAAGCCTTGGAACTTCGATGTTGGAAATATATACTAATAAGTTATAGTGTGTTTTATTTTTTGGAGGTCTTTTTTTAATGAAAAATCGTGTGTTTTATTATGACAACGCCAAATTTTTGCTTATTTTTCTTGTAGTAATCGGTCACTTTATTACCACCTTTATTGGCAATCAGGTTATTGAGGAGATTTATATTTTTATTTATCTGTTTCATATGCCTGCCTTTATATTACTATCTGGTTTTTTCTCAAAAGGATTTCAAAAGCCGGGTTATGTTTTAAAAATTACGAAGAAAATATTAGTGCCTTATTTTCTATTCCAAATTATTTATTCTTTCTATTATTATGTACTGTTTGATGAGAGTGAGCTTACCATTGCCATTTTCAAGCCGCATTGGTCATTATGGTTTTTGTTAAGTTTATATTGTTGGCATTTGCTTTTATTTGTTTTTACAAAATTTAAATACAGCCTCTTGATTGCGGGCCTACTTGGGCTTGTTGTCGGGTATTTTGATATCATCGGCGGCTATTTGAGTTTATCGAGAACGATTGTGCTGTTTCCGGTATTTCTACTTGGCTATTATATGAAAAAGGAGCATTTTGAAAAGTTGATATCAAAGCAAGGAAAGCTTTTTTCGGCCATTGCCCTCGTAGTGATGCTTTTTGTCATTCATTTCGTTCTGGTTGATATGCCGAAAGAATGGATGTATGGCTCCAAATCACATGCCGACCTTGGTGCCGGCTGGGAAGGTGGCCTGATCCGTCTTCTATATTACGGCTTGAGCTTGCTGATGATTTTTATCTTTTTTGCCTTTGTGCCAAGGAAAGAATTCTTTTTCACGAAGTGGGGCGCACGGACGCTTTATGTCTATCTATTGCATGGCTTTTTCATTCAATATTTCAGGGTAAGCGGCCTTGTTCCATTTATAAAAGAAACACATTCGTATTATCTATTATTGATTTTTGCGATGATCGTGACAGTAGTACTGGTAAGTAAACCTGTTTATATTATTGCTCAGCCACTGCTGGAGCTCCGGGCCGATGGGTTAAAACAACTTTGGAAGCGGGAGACGGTGAAGGAAAGCGGGAAAAATTAGGTTGAGAAAAAATTCTTAACAAATAAAGAAATGTCATTAAGATAGAATTAATTTAAAGCACTTAGTTGCCTGTTAAAGGCGACAAGTGCTTTTTTGCGTTTTAGATTTTTAAAAAATAGTAAATAAGAACGAAAAATTATTCTGCTTTGCAAATAACCTACCTTTTATTTTATTAAACCTTAGGAATTTAGTATGAGAAAAGCGTATAAATATTGAAAAGTATTAAAAGGATAGGATTAGGGTAAGTATAAAGTCTATTTTACATAAATAGGAAAATATGATAGATATTGTATATGGGTTTTTAGGTGGTTAGGCCTGGTCATCAAGAAAAGAATGAACTTAATAGAATAGGAGAAATAGAGAGTAGGTGAATTGTAGTGAATGCAAGAAATAAGTGGTTATCCAAAACTTTTATCTTTATTATGGTTGCAACGCTTATTCTATTTTCAAGTGATTCCATTAAAGTTTTAGCAGAAGGATGGCAAGGTAAGCCCTGGAGCGGAAAAACATGGGAAGGCAAGCCTTGGAGAGGCAATTCGTGGGAGGGAAATCAGTGGGAAGGTAACCCATGGAGCGGTAATACATGGGAGGGAAATCAATGGGAAGGTAAGCCTTGGAGCGGCAACACAACAGAAGGTGAATCCAACCAGGGAAACATGCGGGAAGAGGATTCAATTGATATTGAAAAAAAGGAAACCGGGTCCTCTAAAACGGCTGAAGATAAAAAAGTTACATATCAATTAGATGAAAGTAAAAGCGAAATAAACGGTGATGATGCTGCATCACTTGCTGCTGACTTCACGCCGATAGTAGGAAATTTAAAATCGCTTGTAGAAGTATTTACAGGAAAAGATGTAATTACCGGTGATAAGACAAACCGGGGGTTCGCACTGGCAGGGGTTATACCGGGATTAGGAAATGCAGTAAAAGTAGTAAAAGGCGGAACAAAGGTAGTTAAGGCAATCGATAAGGCGAATGATGTAGCTAAGGGTACGGTTAAATCTATCCCAAGTATAAAATCAGTTATAAAAGGAGCACAACTACCTAATAGTGGAAAGATAAGATATGTACCACCAAGTAATTGGTCACCTTCTCAACCTTTACCTAAAACAAATGGTGGTTATATAGACAAATTCGGTAATGTTTGGATAAAAGGACCATCTAGGACTAAAGGTCAATCTTTTGAATGGGATGTTCAACTTTCAAGAACAGGAAAAAATCAATTAGGACATCTTAGTAGGGATGGGTCACATTTAAATGTGTCATTAGATGGTAAAATAACTCATAAGTAGGTGAATGGTAATGTTTATTAGGTTATATGTAAATGCAAAGAATGAGTTAGAAGCAAATTTAGTTTTAGAAAAAGTTCTTAATATTTTTCAACCTATATTAAAGAGTAAAGAAACGCAGAAGGTAGAACCATATTGGAAGATTGATGGAGTATACGTTGTAGAAACTACAATGTTAATTTTAGAAGGTAAAACCGAAGGGGAAATAAATGAAGTTTTGGAGGAAATTTCAGACAGTTGGACAAGGTTTGGAAATCCTGTAACTGAACTTTTAGCCTCTGATACAACTGAAAATTGTAATTTTTTATTAGATGGACTTAAAATGATAAATATTCATTTTGAGTGATAACAAAGCCTTAGGAGATAGTGTCTCTTAAGGCTTTAAATTTTTGTGGGGGTGGGTGACTAGTAATTTTGAGGGTGAAGTAAGAATAGGATTAAAATAAAATTGATACTAAAACTATTGGAAAACCTTGATTGGCAAAATGTCTTTCGAGGTTTTTTTGCATTCTTCCATTAATAAACTTCAAATAGTACTTATATAAACAAACGAAAGGTGTGATAAAATTCACGCTATTGTTAAAAAAGGTAAAAAAGCACTAGTTGAAAACGTTTACTTTTAGTGTTTGTAAAAAAATACAGTTTCATATAAAAATAATCTAGGTCATAATTCGTAGATTTAAAGGTTAAAAGTACCTAAATTTTAATAAAAAACTAATGAGGATGGGCTGTACACGTGTTACCTAATATTTACACTGATGGTAAAGTATGATAAAACGTGTATAAACAAGTAACAAAATTTTACAGTAATTCGGGTGCTTTGTTACCTAGTGGAATTTTGTTGTGAATTTGTCAGATAAACAGGTAAGTTGCTAATGTGCCAAGGGCAAAGAAAGGCGCCATAGGCAACTCCTTATTTATAAATTTACCAGGTTGTAATTTCCTTGCAATTAAAACAAGTATAACTATGAAACTTGCAATAATATAACTAAATACATAAAGCGTTACACCAGCTTCTAATCCCAATGCTAATCCTAAAAGGGCTAATAGTTTAATATCCCCACCACCGATACCATTACTAATTAAAGCGATGAGTAAAGAAATACCACCTAGAACGATAAAACCCAGAAGATATGTTGTAATGTGATGAAAGTTCACAACTAAATGATAAATGAGGAAGTACACCATACCGGGTACTGTTAGCCAATTATAGATCAGTCTTTTTCTAAAATCCGTGTATGTAGAAATAAGCAAAATAAGAAGGATGGGGAAATAAACATAGATACTAGACACCAAGATTCAACTCCTATTTATAGCAGTGATATTGTTTGCTATGTCACTTATCTCCTATAAATTACCACAATAATCCAAATTATGATAGGGGACTTTTTTATTATGAAGGGTCTATATATTGTTCCAATTGTGCTGTTGCTTTTCTTACATCTCTTTCTTTCAGGATGTTCTAATCGTTCGACAGGAGCAGAGGAAAGTAAAGTAATGAAAGAAGATGAAATCATATCGACGCTAAAGGCACCAAAAATACCAGAAACGTATAAGGAAATTGTAAATTTTCCTGCTGGCATCTATGCAACAAGGACGTATGGAAATAGTACAAATGACAGAGAAGATTTTCAACATGCCTTAGATCAACTGCCAATCTTTCCAGAGAAGTTGGACGAAGAAATGCAAACAGCACTATATGGTGAATTATTATCACTATTTGCAGAGGATTATGGAGATTACGAAAATATTCTTAGAGATTTTGCTCCCTTATCGCTAGGTGATCCGAAAATGAATGATCCTCGTTACCAATTTAAAGAGAATTTTAATGTAGAAATCATTTTGGATGCTAGTGGAAGTATGAAAAATAAAGTTGGCGGCAAAACCAAAATGGAGATTGCAAAGGAAGCCATTCATAAGTTTATGAAATCATTGCCACAGGAAGCAAATGTATCACTTCGAGTATATGGCTATGTTTCTGGTGGAAAGGAAGCATCGTGTAATTCAATTAAAAGAGTATACGGATTAGAGCCATATGAAGCAGGGAAGTTTTCAACAGCGCTAGGACAAATTCAACCAAGCGGCTGGACTCCTTTGGCTAAATCTATAGAAGCAGCCAAAAAGGATATGGCTGCATTGGATGGTGAAAGCAATACGAATTATATCTTTATTGTAACTGACGGTTTAGAAACATGTGGAGGCGACCCAGTTAAAGCAACAAAGGACTTATCCCTTTCCAACCTAACGCCTATTGTTCATATTGTTGGTTTTGATATCAAGACAGATGAGAAAAAGCAATTACAAAATATGGCGCAGGCAGCTGATGGTATTTTTACAGCGGCCAGCAATGAGGCTCAGCTTACAGAGGAATTAAATAGAGTGAAAGAGATTGCTGAAAAATGGGAGGATTGGAAAACGGATTCGTTGACTGAATTAGACAAACAATTAGAAGAACGGTTGAACGAAGCCCAAGATTTTAGGGATCAAATGATTTCAAAATCCTTTAATGAAGAAGGAAACATCATGATTGCGATTGATTATTTAAGCCACACTGAAAAAATAAGCGGTGAAGAAGATGGAATCTTAAAAAGTAAAGTAAAGGATCGCACCAACTTTATTAGGGAAAGGATTGAGGAAGAGTCCCAGCGGGTATCGAATCAGCTTCAACTAAACTATGAACTTGAGAAAAAACAAATAGAAGCAAAGTTTGCTGCAAAGTAGTTGGAGCAAAACGCGTATCTAAAATAATAGAAAAAAGATAAAAAGATAGAAAGAGGGAAGTCAACTAGATGTTGGAGTCAAGAAGACGTGCGGTTATATTTTTAACATTATCATTTGTACTTGCTGCGATTGCCGGATTTTTATTTTTACAGAAGGTCAAGGATCTTGATGCCCAAATGGGAGAAATGGCAAATGTTTATGTTGCCAAAACAAACATCTCTTCACGGGAACCATTATTACCGGAACAAGTGACAACGATAGAAATACCAAAACGATATGTCACGACATCAAATATTACTGACACAAATCAGCTTCAAAATCATGTTTTAGTTGTTCCGTTATCGAAAGGGGATTTAATTACAAGAAATATGCTAAAGCCTGTTGCCCATGTCCGCAATGAAAATACTCGTTTGGTGTCATTCTTCCAAACCGATAGAGTGAACTTTGACCAAGAAATTGAGGCGCTTGATAGGGTCGACATGATTATTTCTTATGAGGTCAACGGTCAAACGAGAACTGAATTCTTTATGAAGGATCTCTTGGTCGCGATGGTGGCCACAAAGGATAAGAAATTCAGCGGTGTTGCTTTAGAGGTTCCAATGAAGGACGCACCAAAGCTGATTCATATGCAGAATTATGCTCAAAGCATACGTTTCTTGAAAGCAAGTGTAGGGATTAATGATCCATCATTAAAATGAACTACTCGGCGAAGCGGCTAAACAGGTACCAAAGAAAGAAGAAGTAACGAAACAAAATGCAACACCAAATGCAGGGCAATAAGGTTTGGCATTCTGCATTTGTTTTTCTCGATGACTGGAGGACGCAAGATGAATCTTGATATGAAGATTTTACTTATAAATAATCAATCCGCATATACACAACAATTATTAGAGTTACTGAAGGAATTTTCAAACGTCCAACTAGCTTCTACCGATGAAGCAAAAAATGAACTGAAAAAGTCTGTTCCGGATGTTGTATTACTGGTTGATCCACCCGACGGGTCAGGACCGGAATTAGTGCAAAGGATCCTGGTGCAATATAATGAAATTTCCTTGCTCTATTTAACAACAGCACAAGATTTTATGAAATTACGTGATGTGACACGCGCAGGTGCCATTGATACCTTTATTATTCCAGATGAATTTTCGGCACTGGAAAGCCAATTGGAAAAAATCAATACAATCATTATGAAGAAGAAGGATGCCAACGCTGAGGTAGCGGTGACAAGTACGCAAAACTTAAGGAGGGGAAAAGGGAAAATTATCTCTTTTTATAGCGGAAAAGGGGGAAGCGGCAAAACGCTGCTAGCTACAACATTCTCGCAAACCCTTAAATTTGAGTCAACATCTTCCGTCATTTTTATCGACCTTAACCTTCAATTTGGAGGCGCTGAAACAATTTTATCCGTAGAGAGCAATCGCTCTTTAGTCGAACTAAAACCGGTTATTGCTGAGATGAATGAAAATCATATTAAAAATGTTTCTATAAAGGAGACATTTTCGAAGATGGAGTTGCTTCTCAGCCCATGTGATGCGGAAGTGGCTGAAGAGCTGTCAGAAGAGTTTTTAATCAGATTATTAAATGTCTGTCGCCGTGCCTATGATTTCATCGTGTTGGATTTGCCTTCGAATATGAATGTCCACACGGTAACGGCCTTAGAAGAATCGGACACTATCTATTACGTTATGAATCTTGATACACCATCAATCAGAACTTTCAAAAGGGTTGAAGAGCTTCTAAGAAAACTTCGCATTTATACGGATGGAAGATTAGAAGTCGTTGTGAATCAAGTAAGCAGAAAAAATGAACTAAAGGTTGCTGATTTGAAACAATTCATTAACGCACCAATTGTCGCGCAAATCAGTCGCGATTATCGAGGAATTCAATCGGCAATTAATATGGGACAGCCTCTTCGGAAAGAAATGCATGAAAAGAAGCTGTTAAGAGTAACAAAGGATATCAAAAAGTGGGTTTTAACGAAACTGGATTAACGATGAAGGAATGAAGGAGGATATTATGTCTCTTTTTAATCGAACACAACTCCGTGTTAAACAGCCTGAAGTTCAAAGGGAGGGAGTCTTTCGAACTGAACCAGATCCTTCAACCTTTTATAATAGCTATTTAAATGAGCTTGTTGATCACTATAAAGCAAGATTGCTAAAAGAATCTAATCTTGATCAGTTGACAAGTATGACGCCTGGGGAAATGAGGCTCAATATTGAACAGCGAATCAGCCATTTTATGGCTGAGGAAAAGGTGATCATATCAAGGCAGGATAAAGAAAAGCTGATTACAAGACTATTGGATGAATCGGTTGGTCTAGGACCGCTAGAGCCACTTTTGCATGACCCATCGATAACAGAGGTTCTAATTAATGGACATAATGAAGTGTTTATCGAAAAAGGGGGACGCCTTGAATTAACAGACTTGAAGTTCAGGGATGAAACCCATTTACGGCATATTGTCGACCGCATCGTCGCCCCACTGGGCCGTCGTATTGATGAAAGTTCACCAATGGTAGATGCCAGATTAGCGGATGGAAGCCGGGTGAATGCGGTTATTCCTCCTGTTAGCTTAAATGGGACATTAGTTTCCATAAGAAAGTTTCGTAAAGATCCATTTAGAATGGAAGAGCTTGTTTTAATGGGTTCACTTACGGAAGCTATGGCCAAGTTTATTAAAGGCATTGTAAAAGCGAAGATGAATACGCTCATTTCCGGAGGTACGGGCAGCGGGAAGACAACCCTGTTAAATGCCTTGGCAAGGGCGATACCGTATCATGAGCGGGTAGTCACAATAGAAGACTCGGCAGAGCTTAAATTAGACCGAGCCAGTGTTGTTGGGATGGAAGCGCGGCCGGCAAACGTGGAGGGAAAAGGTGAAATAAGCATCCGGCAATTAGTAAAGAACTCATTACGGATGAGACCCGACCGTATTATTGTCGGGGAGGTCCGTGGAGCAGAGGCCTTTGATATGCTGCAAGCAATGAATACCGGTCATGAAGGTTCGTTAACTACTGTCCATGCCAACTCACCTGCAGAAGCAATTGCCCGTGTGGAGGGAATGGTCATCATGGCAGGAATGGATTTGCCGGCTTCTATTATTCGAGAATATATAGTAGGGGCACTTGAATTCATTATTCAAGGTGAGCGGTTAACGGATGGACAGAGAAAGATTGTTGCTATTTCTGAAGTAGTAAAAGAAAAGAACAAAGTCGAAGTTCAGGAAATATTTACTTTTAAAAGAACAGGAATGACCAGTGATGGTAAAGTCTTGGGCTATTTCACCCCAACAGGTGTTATACCAAGATGTCTACAACGTCTGGAAATATTCGGGGTCAAAATCGATAGAGATATGTTTACCCCGGTAAATGGAAGTGATTAATCATGATGTTCTCTCCAATTTTATTTGGTTTAGCTAGCTTTTTTGCGCTTTGGGGACTATACAATTTGCTGGGCTATCGCGCTGCTAAAAAGGAATGGAAGCATAGGGCCGAAGAATGGTTTGATACGGAAAAAAGAAAAAGCTTCATTCTCGTTTTAGGAGATAAATTTGACCAAACCAGCTATGGGAAGGAAGTTCAGCAAAAGCTAATCCAAGTTAATATTCATTTAACTTCATCTGAATTCTATGGGTTGTTACTTTTGGGTGCCGTGTCTTCAGCTCTTTTAATTAATAACTTTGTAGGAATTGGCTATCCGTACAATATTATCATCGGTTTTATAGCAATGTGGGTTGTTAAACGGATTCTTTTCTATGTAAGACGCAACAAATATCAAGATATGTTCGGCGAACAACTTTCGGAAGTCTGCCGGCTTTTGGGGAATGCAACCAGAGCTGGGATGACATTGAATCAAGGATTTGAAATTGTCGCCAAAGAGCTATCCTACCCGGCTAATAGAGAGTTTAAAAGACTGACGCATGAATTAAGATTAGGAATTGATTTTGATCGGGCATTGTTAGACTTGCAAAGTCGGATTCACTCAAGAGAATTCAAGCTTTTCATTGCTAATTTAATTATCCAAAAACGTACAGGTGGGAATATCCATGCGGTGCTGAATGAAATGTCGACAACGCTTGAAGAAAGAAAAATTTTAAATCAAACCATTAAAACAATGACTGCCGAGCAAAAATATATAGCTTATATTCTACCATTCATGCCTATTTTTCTAATTTTATTGATGAATAAAATCCAAGAAGGGTTTATTGAGCCACTATTTAGTTGGATTGGGGTTATTTTGATCGCCATATTTGTAGTGGGAACAGTTTTGGCATTTGTTCTAATTAAAAAAGTAACCAATATAAGGGTGTAGCAGGATGGATACTGTTATTATTGTCAGCGTTGTCTTAATTGTTTTATCTATTGGGTTAGCCTTACGTGACTATTATATATATTTTACCAATCGCCAAGAATTGAACACCCATATATCTCAGTTGATTCTAAATCAAAGGGGACAGAAAAAAAATAAAAGAAACAAATTATCATATCGGATTATTAAAAAACTTACGAAACATGCGGATGACTTCTCTACAATCGGCCATCGTATCAATTTTTTTAGTGAATCTCAGGAAATTGAAAGTTTATTGATGAAGGCCGGCTATCCGTTTGAGTTAACAGTGGATCAATTTCAGGGCCTAAAGATTGTGCTTGCATTGATTGGGTTTATTACAGGGATAGGCCTATTTATTTTAGGCTTTCCACT
Source organism: Schinkia acidoalkalinis (assembly GCF_054301215.1). The sequence continues at coordinate 1,886,978 of NZ_CP182573.1, read as the reverse complement.
TTCCCAATATGGGGTCATTTTCTTACCACTAATGGGTTTTCTTGGGACAGTCTTTGCTTTGAAAAGCCATACCAAGAAAAGACAGGAACAGCTTAGGTTGGATTTGCCAGACTTTTTAGATACATTAAGTGTTTCATTGCAGGCAGGTATAGGGATGGATCAAGCATTACGGGAAATTATTAAATATTTTGATGGCCCCATCCATGAAGAATTTGTTCGTTATAACCAGGAAATTGAACTGGGGGTTTCGAGAGAACATGCTTATCGAGAATTAATCAAGCGTAATGATAATCCCGAGTTTCAATCATTGATTAAGGCTTTGATTCAGGGATTAAAGCTAGGAGTTCCAATCGCAACAACGATTAAGCATCAGGCAGAAGATTTGCGGATCATTCGCAAGGAACAGGTGAAAGAAAAAGCAGCAAAAGCTTCGCCGAAAATCACTTTAATTACAACGTTAATTATAGCGCCAACAGCGGTTATTATGCTCGGTGCTTTAATGATATTAAACATGTTCTTCAAGGGGGATAACAATTTATTCAACATGTTTAATTTCTAAAATAAAAGCTTACTTAAAGGACGTGATGCCTGAAAGAGAAGTTGTACTTTTATCATTTAGAAATTTTACAAAGCTAAAAAAAATGGAGGTAGAAAATCGATGATGAATTGGGCTTTAAAACAGTATGTAAAGGTAAAAACAAAATTAGATAATCAGAAAGGTTCACAATCGCTAGAGTGGATTGCCATTGCGGGTGTTGTTGTTGTACTTACCGGAATAATTGGAAGTGCAGTAGGCGACAATTCAGTAAAAGAAGCAGTAAAAACGGCATTTTTAAATATGATTAAAAAAGTAACTGGTCAAGAATAGGATTGAGTATACAATTTTGACACTCGCTTTATAAAATGGTGAGTGTCAAAATTATTAGTATTTCTACCATTTGGGTTGATGGGGAGAGAATAATAATATGAGATGTTCTAAAAATTTAATTCTTTTTATTTTCATATTAACGATAGCATTGGTAATGGCGGGTTGTAGTGGAAAAAGTTCAGAGAATTCGAAGACTCAGCAAGATAATAGTGAAAGTCGCTTAGCAAAAGGAATCAAGAATAGTGAGGTTTCTACAGAAGCTGATAGGCGCAAACGAGCAATCCTTTCTGAGTTAAAAGCCCCGCCTGCCCCAGCGACTATGGATGATTTAGTAAATTACCCACCAGGCATGTTTGCGGGTATGAATTATACAAATGGTGGAAGAGAAGATATGGAAAAAGTGCTCGATGAGATGCCAGATTTTAAGGGCATCAGCGGTGATGAGGAAATCAATGAGGCGTTATTTAAAAAATTAGTTTCAATTTTTGCTTGGGAGTATAAATATTTGCCGGGATTGGAGCAAAAATCTATTACAATGCCGGAATTTGATGACCCAAGGTATCGGTTTAAAGAGAATTTCAATGTAGAAGTTATTCTTGATGCCAGCGGAAGTATGAAAGCAAAGATTGATGGAAAGACAAAATTAGCTATTGCAAAAGAAGCGATTAATCAGTTTACTTCTTCTTTGCCCAACAATGCAAATGTCTCGTTACGCGTATATGGTCATGTCGGTGGCGGAAAAGAAAACTCATGCAATAAAATTGAGCAAATCTACGGCATGAAGCCCTATGGGGCTGATGAGTTCAAAGCAGCCCTTAACAATGTGAATGCTGTCGGTTGGACCCCTTTGGCTAAAGCATTAGATGAAGCAAAACAAGATATGGCGCATTTAGATGGTGAAACTAATACGAACTTAATATACTTCGTATCAGATGGCATTGAAACCTGTGGTGGCGACCCAGTTAGAGCAGCGAAAGAAATTGCAGTGTCTAATATTCAGCCTGTTGTTCATATCATTGGCTTTGATGTCCCTAGTGATGAGCAGCAACAACTTAAGGAAATGGCGGGAGCGGCAAATGGAATTTATGTTTCAGCAAAAAATCAAAAAGAATTGATTGCTGAATTAAACAAAGTAAAGGAATTAGCAAGGAAATGGGAATCTTGGAAGCGGGACTCGACGATCTATCTGGATAGCGACGATAATGAAAAGTGGCTTGAAATATTAAAATATAAAACTGAAATGACTAGTGCAGCACTAGAAGAAAAATTAACAATACATTTTGCAGCAGATTACTTATACAACTTTGGGGATGGAAAGATTAATCGCAAAACAAGAGATTATATTTACAGCAGGGCTAATGAGCGTGAGGACGTAATCAAAAACAGTGCAAAAGAAATAGAGAAACAAGCAACAGAAGTTAGACACAATCAATATCAAGATTCTAAAAATTTAATTGAAGAGACATATGACAAAAATGTAAATGAATTGAATAATTAATAAAATTGCTTATCTTTCATTTCCACTTTTGGTTTAATCATAAATTTGAAGCACCAGTAGGAAAAATGGGAGGAGTTTAGTTTGGAAACAGAAGGAAAAATATATTATAAAACAATAGTATTGTTCATTTCCAGTTTAATAATCCTAATTTCCTTTTTCCCAACTATAGGTGCAGCAAGTGGTGCCTGGACAGGGGAGACTTGGGAAGGTAAAACATGGACAGGCCCTACATGGGAACAGAACCCTTGGGACGGAAATACATGGGAAGGTAGAAACTGGGGAATAGACAAATGGAATGGAACCGTTTGGACGAGTGATCCGTGGAACGGAAAGTATTGGGACGGAAAGGAATGGAAAGGTAATCCATGGGAAGGGAATACCTGGAATGGAGCGCTATGGACAGGTAAAACATCAAAAGGAACAGTATGGGAAGCCAAACCATGGCAAGCAAACAGTTGGGAATGGAGTCCTTGGGTAGTAGAAACATGGCAAGCAAACAGTTGGGAAGGTAATCCTTGGGAAAGTGAAACATGGCAAGCAAACAGTTGGGAAGGTAGTCCTTTGGAAAGTGAAATTTGGCAAGTAAATAATAGGATTAGCAACCCTTTATCAGATGCTGTGCCTTTTAATCACCCTCAATCTCCGAGCGTAAATGCCCAAGATTCATTATATAGTTATTCTATATTTGATCTTCCCTCACAATTAAAAATAAGTCATGAACGTAAAGACTTTTTTAAAGAAATTAAAGGGGAGATAATGAATAATCAAATCACTCAAGAGGAAATGAATTCTGTATATAATCATGAGATGCCAAATGACTTCCGGAATGAACTAATAAAGGAGCTTAAACTTGCAGATGGTCCCATCGGTTGGTTAAAGAATTTATGGTTTAACACAACTAGAGGAATCAACGTTGATGTTGGTCAAAATACCTTATACCAAGCGAATGTAATTGAAGAATTTAGAGGAGGAATGAGCGAGAATACAATCTTGAAATCTCCTTTAAGCCCCTATATCGCTAGTGGGAATCTGATATTTTCAAACATAGAGAGACTAAGTGAGTTATCAAACTGGCCAATGGCAAATGGTATTAAACAGAAATGGCAAGCAACCAAAAATACTGCTTCCCTTTTGGGGAAATTGGCTGTCGATACGGCAACAACCTATATACCACCAATCGTAGAAGGTGCAGCAATCAGCACTGGATTATTACTTTTATTTAAAGGGCTTAATGTTGCCGGAAGCAAGCTTGGTAATAGTGAAGAACAAATTGTAAAATTCATCTATCATTCTATAGATAAAATGACAACAGGCTTAGATAAGGCAAGAGGTACAATAGACAAAGCTTGGAGTGGGATAAAGTCAATTTTTACTTAACTCTTTATTTCGTAAAAAGGTGGTAATTATGAGTTTAATTGTTGAAAGTTTCAGATACTATATGAAAAATTTTGAGAAAATGTTTTTACTATCCTTGACAATCTTACTCCCTTTTTATCTTATTCATATATTTCTAGTAAACTATTGGTTTTTAAAATATGATGGAGTAATTTCCTCCTTTGTAGTTGAGATCCTGAATGCCTTTCTAATTTTGGCTTTTATGATGTTATTAAAAATTCCATTTATAAAGTTTGTTTATAGTGACTTAGAAGGAGAAGATCACCTTCTTGTTAAATCCTATTTAAGCTTTGCCAAATTAGGGCTGTCATTATTACTATTTGGGATGTTGTATGCCGTCTTAGTAATAATAGGGTTAGGTATGTTCATAGTACCGGGAATACTAGTTATTATATTTCTTTATTTAACACCCTATATTTCAGTGGCTAAAAATATACCGGCAGGAAAATGTTGGCGTGAGGCGATTCGTATATCTAAAAAAAGGTTTTTTATTATATTTTTCATTATCTCCCTAATCTCTATTGTTGAGGGTATGTTGAGTCTCGTTACTTTATATGGAGTATCATTAATAACATTTAAGTATAGTGCAGTTTTTGCCTTGCAGTTTATATTAAATCTCATTTTGTTCCCATTTATATGTATTCTTACGACAAAATGCTTCCATAGATGGCAAAATGAACAATACTACCTATTACAAACAAATAGGAGTGAGGAACTGAATGTATAAAGGAAAAATACTTATAAATAGAATGAAAGATGAAAAAGGGTCTCAGACAATTGAGTTTATTGGGCTTTTACCGATAATGTTTCTTATTCTAGCGTTATTTTATCAAATATTAATCACGGTCTATTCAGTGAATTTAGTCCAGTCTGCTGCAAACGAAGCTGCTAAGATTTATTCAACTACGGGAGATAAAGTTATCGCTGAAAATGCGGCTGGAAAGATTATTGGAACAAACGATAGTCTAGAATTAGTAGGCTTAGATTTTCCTATGGCAGGAAAACTATTCACGGCTAAAATCAATGTTAAATATCATATAAAGTATTTACCTGATTCTTTTTCTGATAAATTTTCACCGTTATTGATTAATTATGAGGCACACAGTAGGGTGATTGAATGAGTAAAATACTCAATCAAAAGGGAAGCTCAAGCATATTGCTGTTATCTTCGTTATTTTTATTAGTTATACTTTTTTTTGTTATATATACAGCAGGTGAAGTGCTCTTATTTAAACAAAGAACATCGATTGCTGCAGAACAGGCTAGTTTAGTAGTTACATCGGTCGTTTTAGAGCAAGCAAAAAGTGCAGTTGATGCACATGATGCGTTGGACGATGAAGATAGGACTTATTCAAAGATTTGGCCGCGAATTAATGATCATGGACCATTTGTAACGAATGATGATTTCAAAAATGCCTTTGATAGAGTGGTCGAAGGGGATTTAAATAGTGGCAATGATGTATTAAGAGATTTATTAGAATCAAAGATTGATTTAAATGAAGCTGTCACTGAGGCGGAGAAATCTGTAGAGGAAAATCAGGGAAATTCGTTGGAAGTGCAGATTAATAGTGGAGGTCGCTTTCAATCAAAAGTCGAAAATCGTTATTGGCTATCCATTTTCAATTGGATTTTTGGAAAAAAGGAAGAAGAGTTATCAGGGGAAGAAAAGAAAAGTAAATCTATAACACTAAGCCAAAAAGGTTTGGGCCCAAAATTAGCATTTATGAAGGCTTTAGGATATTAAGGGTGTTAGTTTAATAATAAAACTTATAATCGTAAAGACACAGCATGTTAAGGCTATCCAAGTATCGTTTATGTGGGGTCTTAACTTACTGAGTCTTTTTTTTTTGGACAGTAATTAAAAAGGAAGTATAACTCATGCAAACATTCAAAGACAGTATCACTTTTTATTTTAAAAATATTCATTATCTTCTTTTGATATCGTTGACTATAGTGTTGCCTGTATTAGTATTCGCTATTTTTTTAATTAATTACATTTACTATCTTTACGATGGTACTAGTCATGTCCTTTTCGGCGACATTGCAAATGGCTATCTTCTATTTATCTTTCTTGTACTGTTGCAACTGCCTTTTGCCCGATTTGTCTATTGCGACCTTGAAGGGATAGAAGCCAAAATGCGGGAGTCCTATTTGACTTTTCTAATTCATGGTTTCTCTGTTTTTATTTTTGCCATTATCTTCGTAACTGTTGTATTTGTTGGATCCTTGATGCTAATTGCCCCAGGCATATTCCTATTAGTCTGTTTGTATTTAATGCCATACATAACAGCATTTCAAAATCAAGCAACAAAAAGTTCGTTGCGAGAAGCTTTTTACCTTGGGAAAAAGCATTTCTTTTTACTACTGCTCCTTATCCTTGTAACAGGGCTTTTACAGATTGGTATGAACATAGTTGGGTCAGTCGGTATTTCAATGTTTACCTCTAAATATAGTGCAGTCTTTAGTATACAGATTTTAATGAACTTACTTATACTCCCATTTACAGCAGTGCTTATTTCTATGTTCACTCTGAAGTGGAAAAGTGAGGTGTAAAGTAATGACATCTATGAAACAATTATTCCAAAAGGTACTTATCCTTTTTTTTGTCTCTCTCTTAATATTATTTCCGGTATTACCAACCGTCTTTCTTGCGGAAGGCTGGACAGGTAATACATGGGAGGGAAAGACATGGGAAGGAAAGACATGGGATGAAAAACCGTGGACAGGGAACACGTGGGAAGGAAAAACATGGTCGGGCAATTCAGAACAAGTTAATTCTCCATCAGGAAAAGAGAACAGTACCAACGGCCCTCATTCAGACCAAGTTGATAGCCTGAATCCATCAAGTACTAATTCTAATGATAATAATCAAAATGCCAGCAATAGTGAAAGCAGCAAAAATCCTTCATCTAGTAAAAAGGAAGAAGAGAAGGACTTAAAGGATTATATAGATTTTGCAATTAAGGATATCGGATTCGGAACTATTAAGCTGGTGGATGAACTTGCAAATGAAAATAATGTGGATATTACCCTTACGAAAGTAAATGATTTTAAAGGTTCTATACTCCGTAAAGGATTTAAAACTATTGTTGACGACCCTGGACTAAATGCACCTGTAGAGGCTTACGATACCATAAAAGAAACTTGGGATGCTTATCAAAATTTATATGATATTAAAAATACAATGCGCGGAGCAGAGATAGCCGGAAGGACATTGCCATCAGGGGCTTTAGGAGCTACAAGCGCATCAAATGTCTTGGCAGCAACTTCGAAAACAAGCGGGGTCCTGTCAGCATTGGGATTAGGTTATGCTTCCTATGAAACATATGATAATATCAAAAAGGCCGTCAACTCAACAGGTGAAAAGCGAACGGATGCAATCGTAGATTCTGTTGGAAGTGTTGGTGACATGCTAATGAGTGGCGGCGGAATTGCTGCTGCAATTCCAGTAGGTCAAGCTGCCGCAGTAGGTTTAATAGGTGTAGGAGCGGCATTGAAATTAGGAAGCTCGGCAGTTAAGCTTTATAGACGACGAGATGAAATTGCCGAAAGCTGGGGCAAGAAATGGAAAAAGGTAAAAGGGTGGTTTGGTAAATGATACAGTCCCCAAAATTAGTCCTTAAGGAAACTCCCGCCATACGTAATTTAATTAAACGATACAAGAAATGGTTTGAGAATGTAAATATCGTACCATATGCAATTTTTATGAATGATGCATATTATTACTATGCAATCTATGTTTCTTTTAACAAACCTGTAGGATATCTCATCTTTCAACCAAATGGAGAATTGCCATCCAATAAGGAAGCAAAACAGGTATTGCAATATATAGATAGCTACAATGGGTGCATTGGAATAGCTGCAGATGAAATAATTAAACAAAAGGAACTGACAATTTGGCCCTTTGAGCGAAAGCTGATACTATTTGAACTACTTAAAGAGGAACTAAAGCTTTCTCTTTCAGCAGTTCAGCCTGAAATTGATCGGATTTGTTATGTGTGTGAACAATATGTTCTTAGACAAGAAAGGTTGAAACAAATATATAAAGAAATAGAGGAAATACACAATGGATCGCAAATAGGACGAGGGTATATAACCGTAGAAGATTCAGAAAAGGTTAACCAGCTAGTTGTAAAGTATAAATCAATTATATATATAGCAGGAAGATTGACTTTAAATAATGTTTCTGATGCCAAAAAGGTAATTGAGTATCTACAAACCAATAAAGGTAAAGTCAGCAATAAGCATAGTGAGGAGTTATATGAATTAATAAAACTTTTAAACAGCTACACTAATGTTAATACACTGGAAAAGGCGATAGTAGCATTTGAAAAAGCCCCAGATGGATCACGCTTGAGATTTGAAGCTGATGAAATTGGCATTCAACAGATGATAGAAAACGAACAAAAAAATTACGAGGTTATAATGAAATCCCTTAAGCAAAAGGTTAGAAATCCATAGTGCAAAGGGGTGGAGCAAGGGGACGGTTCTCTTGTTCCACTCCTGCATTTCGTTCTTGCTGATAAAGAATTAGACCCATGGCCGTTTGAAAAAAACTAAAACGATGGGAGCTACTAAAAGAAGAGCAAACACTTTCACTCTCTGAAATTCAAACAGAGATTGACCGGATTTGTTATGTATGTGAACAATATTTAGTAAGAAAAGAACGGTTAAAACAAATCTTTGTAGAAATAGAATCGATTTATAAACAATCTTAAATTGGACGCGGCTATATTACCATCGAGGAAGCGAATCAAGTCAATCATCTAATCGTTGAGTATAAATCTCTATCGGGTCGGACGATTAACCTTAGCAAACATGAATCCATTGCGGGATATGAGTCAGATTCAGACGGAAAAAGATTGAACATCACGGAAGGAGAATTAGGAGTTCAACGAATGGTGGAAAATGATTGTGAAATTCATGAAAGGATATATGGGGATCATATATTTCCCAATTTGAGGAATAGGAACTAGAGAAAAAGGAATTAATGACAAGGAAGTTGGTAAGGAACAAGCAGACATTAAAGAAAATCTTTAACATAAATAGAAAGGATGTAAATAGTGAATAGGGAGGCAAATATAAGCAAAAATGTAGTTGGTTCAAATCTAAAACCCTGGCTTTCTATTTGGGTAAAGCCACGGAAAACCATTAGGTATGTTATTCAAAATTCTTCTTTTAAAATGCTTTTTATATTAGCAATTCTTAGCGGTATTGCTACGTTTTTAAATTTTGCCTACAACTCAGATTTGTCCGATAGATTAAGTGTAACTGCTGGCGAGGTTCTATTATATAGCTTCATTTTGGGACCAATTTTAGGCATGCTGTTTTGGTGTTTATTAAGTGCAATCTATAAGGGAATTGGAAAATTATTTGGTGGAGAAGCAATGTTTAAAGAATTACAGTATGCCGTGGCATGGTCCAATGTACCACTGATTTTTTCTTTATTATTATGGATTCCCCAAATTAGCGTTCTAGGTGAATGGACCTTTTCAGCAGACGTCCCTTCGTTAGGTATGCCTAGTTTAATTATGATTATCATAATCTCAGTTATTGAGCTAATACTATCAATTTGGTATTTCGTGGTGATTGTAAAAGCGGTAGCCGAGGTCCACCAGTTTTCGGCATGGAAAGGATTAGTGGTTGTTCTCATATCAACTTTAATTGTCTTTTTGTTTTTGTTTTTGTTTATTTTCTTTGCATTATAAATAGAATCGAAGATTAATCGTATTTTTAACAAAACAGAAGAGGGAATTAAGTTCTTTTATGGAGGTGCCGCATTGAAAAAAAAGATGAGATTCGTTAGTATAGTCGCGATTCTGACCCTATTAATGACAGGATGCAGGGCTCTTGTTGATATGGGGATTGTCAAAAATGAAGAAGGAGACTATAAAGTGATTGACCAAGGGGAGTTAGAAGAATACAACCGATTAGCAAAGGAAGCTCGCGAAAAAGGAATTGATGATGTGGAACAATATGCGAAAGATAATGGCTGGACATATTAACCGACCATTACTTAGTTCTAGGTGCACACTCGAAAAAGTACCAAATTGATAAATTTAAATGGCACAGTGCCAAGTCCATTCTAGAAATAGAATTAACTCAACTGTGTCTTTTTATTTTGCTGTAACATGGAGAGAAGCTGAGGGTACCCTTATAAAAAAGACATATTTTTTCATACTTATGTACCTTGTAGTTACAATTATGTAATTATATGGTTGTTAGATACGGTAGTAAATATAAGGTGTCCTTTCCGGGTTCCGTGTTCTGAAGAAATTAAAGAGTGTTGGAGATAGTTGACATGTGCCAGGACTTGTCAATGAACAACATAAAGAAGATTTCAATATTTAATGTAGGTGATGAAGTCGTGAAAAAAAGATATCTTTTAAGTTTCTTAATAATTTTATCTGTACTTGGAATGATCCTATCGGGATGCAACAAAAGTAATGGAACAAGCTCAGAGGAAAAAAACAAAGGTGGGATTGGAGCAGTCAATAAAACAGAAAAGGATTCTAAACCTCAAAGTGAAATTGTACCGCTTCCAAGTACTTATGAAAATTTAGCTGCGAGACCTGCAGGTGAGTTTAGTGACTTAAAGTATTTAGAAATCGGGAGTGAAATTGACATAAAAAAGCTCTTGGAAATGTTCAAGGAGCTTCCTGATATTTCAAAACAACCAACGGACCAAGAGCTTGATTATTTTTATCAGATACTATTAAGCAAAGTGCAAAGAGATTATAAAGGACCCGAAGAATTGATAAGGCAAATGAGATTTCAATCCATTGGGGACCCACAAATCGAAGATTCAAGATATCAATTTAAAGAAAATCTAAATGTTGAAATCATCCTAGACGCTTCGGGAAGTATGGCTGGGCTGGTTAATGGAAAAGTAAAAATGGACGCAGCTAAATCGTCTATTATGGGCTTTGTTAAACAGCTTCCTAAAGAGGCACGAGTTGGTATAAGAGTTTATGGTCATAAAGGCAGCAATGCCAGTTCAGATAAAGCTATTTCATGCAGCAGCAGTGAAATAGTATATCCAATTTCCGCTTATGATGAAACGAGTTTTCAATCTGCTCTTAATACTATTAAACCAACAGGCTATACTCCAACTGGACTAGCATTGAAAGAAGCACAAAAGGATTTATCACAATTTGATGGGGGAACAAATACGAATATTGTTTATCTCGTAAGTGATGGAATTGCAACATGTAATGATAACCCCATTCAGGCAGCAAAGGATTTATACAGCTCTAATATCACACCAATTATAAATGTAATCGGTTTTGATATTGATAGTAAGGGCCAAAATCAACTACAGGAAATCGCGAATGCAACTGAAGGAATCTATACTAATGTTGCAAATGAAAGTGAATTGACAACTGAGTTGTCAAAACTTAGTCAGGTAACGGAAATGTGGAGGAAATGGAAGGAAAAGGGTGCACAAAGTCTTGAGTTGAAACGATTGGATAATAGATCAGATATATTTAGTTATACCACTACCGAATATGTAAAATGTACGGATGAGGAATGGGTTATAGGTGGTATTTACCGCCTATTACGAGAGAATGGCTTCATTGATAATAGTTCCTCTATGTATCTTAATAAAAAGAATATAGATTATCATAACTGGATTAGGTCAGAAATTGGTAAGTTTGATGATGAACTAAAAGCTTTAAATGAAAAAAGCTATGTGGAGGCGTTACATTCTCTCGAGGACAAATACAAGCAAAATACCAATAAGTAAGGTGTTCGAGCGAAATGAATGAAAGGTTTGCAAATCGAATAGCCGCTATCATGATGATCAGTGTTTTGCTGCTTCTGTATTTATCTCCTGTGGCAAGCTATGCAGCGGGTACATTTATGACTCCTGGACAACCGATGACTCCGGGTCAATTTTATACTCCAGGCCAGCCAATAACAGGCGGCACATTTATGATTCCTGGAAATGTATATAAACCTGGTAAAACATATAATCCTGGAGAGGTGAAAGGGAATGGCCAGCTACCATCTGCGTCGGGTCAGCCCATATTCCCAGGTACACCCTACAACAATGGTAGCTTCCTAATACCAAATGCGCCAACCCCGCCGGTTCCTAATTTGTTTTTGCCATTTAAACCTAGTAATTCCGGGAATCCTATACAAGGCGGTACTGGTGAACAAATTTCTAATGGCAAGATACCAACTGGGGGAAATGCAAAGTACGATGGCAAAGGACCCACGGGCGGCAATGCAAAGTACGATGGCAAAGGACCCACGGGCGGCAATGCGAAGTACGATGGCAAGGGCCCCACGGGTGGCAATGCAAATATTGCTGGTACATTACGAGATGGCAGTACATTGGATAACAATGGTTTTGGACCAAGAAATGAAAAGATAGTAGCCGCACCGGCTACTATAGTGATGGGCGATAATGACGGTGACGATGAAAGTAAAATACCAAAGGAAAAATTCGGAGAAGAAGTTCCTTGGAAATTAAACCCAATCTTTATTCAGACACTGGATCCGGGAAGGGGCGGGCATGGGCATGGTGTAGGGTTCCTTATTGATGCTAATAACGTACTTAGTATCTTGAACAAAGATGTTTTAGGTCCTACATTAGCCTATTTTGCCGGTTTTAAGATAGAAAAAATGCCTGGTGGAAAGTCGGGCTACAAAGTTTCTGCAAAAAAATTTGAATATAAAAATAAGTTACTGAACAATATTTATCAAGAATATAAAAGCTATTACGATGGAAAAGTAAAATCATTAGGTGTGCAGACCTCGAGGATTAAGGAGAAAACATTAGAAATCTTCAGGGAAAGCAAGAATCTAAAGCCTAAAGATATGGGTCTATCAAAATATGTTAAGAATGCCGCTTTAAGTAGTTTGAAAAAGTTGGGCGGTCCAGCAAACGTTGTATTATCAACCGCAAATTCGCTTTTTGATTTTAGCGAAAAAGGCAGGTACAGAGATTATGGGTACAAGTCCACTGAATTTGCAGCAGATTTATCGGTGGAGTTAGCCATTGGTGTGGGGACAACAGCAGTAAGCAGTGTTATATCAAGTGTCGTAGCAGGAGCGGCGGCAGGATCAGTAGTTCCAGGATTGGGTACAGCAGCTGGTGCAGTAGCAGGTTTAATTTTTGGCTTAGGTGCAAATTATTTCATTAATGGTACTAGAAGAGGAATTGAAATTACGAATGCCGTTAAAAAAGGAGTCAATAAGGCCTATGAAGGCGTAAAAAATGGATTGAAGAAATTAGGTGGCGCATTTGGGTTCTAACAAAGAAAAGTTTTTGGATGGTCCAGCTTTAGCATTAATTTTGGTAAGTGTTATCATAGTTCCTTTGTTTAGTGCCATTCCCTCATGGTCGCTAACGATATTTGTCGTTAATTCATGTATCTCTATCATTCTAATTCTATTATCAAGATACTTATATAAAAAAATTCAAGTAGAAATAAGGTATAACTCTCTTGTGAATTTTTTATTGCAATTTTCTTTGGGATTTTACTTTGTTACACCATTTTTAAGGGTTACATTTGGTAGTTTCCTATTTTTTGTACCTTTACTTCTATATGTATTACTAATTGTATTAACGCTGATAAAAAGGGAATTGATTTACCAGGCATTTTCTAATCCAGGGGAATCAATGCTTGCAAAGGGGACATTTGTCGTTTTCATAGTCCTTATGATTGTTGGGAGTTTAACAGCAAGAAGTGGTCACGATATGTTGATTTTGAGACTTTTGGATGAAAAACAAGGTGCATTTTGGGTTACAGGTGTCATGTATGTGGGAGGATTGTTTTTTACTTTTATTTCCTCTGCATTTTTAAAAAAGACAGATAGAGTAGTGTACTACTAAATACAATTCGTAAATGCTATAGGGGTGTGTGGATTCAATGTTTAGTTTATCAGGACTAGTTAAGACATTGGGGACAGTAATGAGTGTTTTCATTGCTGCTTCCTGCCTACTTGGATTTATACAAATAAACAATACAGCTATCATTCTAACAATTTTATATACGTTATGCTACATTTTAAACGGAATATTAGCGCCAATCTGGAATAAAGAAACACCTTATTTCGCAAGCTTTATTTCTAGTGTTACCCTAACATTTATGAATATGTTATTTGCTGTTTTTGTTTTAGATATCATGGTATTTGCAGATTCAGGAACAGTAAATAATGGGTTAGCGAGAAATTCAATAATATCGTTGCTCATGACCTTTTTGGCAATAAAAATAAGGGCTAGGAAACAGAGGATGCAAAAATGTTAAGGGATGTCACGAATTTATATAATAGAAATTTAATTTCAATTGTAATACTTAACCTAGTCCTAGTTATACCGGTTACTTTTTTTATATATTGCGCCATCAGTTATTTTAGTATCTTAGATACAGTTGAATTTAGTAATCTGATGACGGCGTTTTTTATTATTGTTAATTTTACTGTGCTATTTCCGCCTTTTCTTTTTTTAGCCAAAAACGATCTGAATGAAACCACATTTAGGTATTTTGAATTGCTAAAGGTCTTTTTCACTAAATTTGGTTATACAGCAATCCTTACATTATTCTTTTATTTAATAGCTGTTTTTGGGTCTGTTCTACTTTTTATTCCTAGCATTTTAGCATGTATGGTCATACTGCTCATTCCGTTATTTTCTGATGAGGAAAATATCGGAAATGCTTTAAAAAAGGTTTGGAGAGTTGTAAAAGATGAAAATATTTTTTTATTTATTGATATTCTTATCGTTCTTTCTGTAAATTTATTGATTTGGTCCGGTTCTCTATATTTAATTTCAAACTTTGAAAATAATAATCTAGTATATTTAACTATTCGTGTCCTATCAAACGCAATTTTCTTTCCGTTTCTCTATTTTTATTTAACAGTCAAATATAGAAAAGATTTGGGTGATGATCGTGAGTACTGAGCCATCTGAACATATTTTTAAAAAGGTTAATGTAGGGTTGGTAGTCGTTTTATCCATTCTCACGATGGGAATTTATGTAGGCTATTGGTTTTTAAAAGAAAGAAGAACGTTGAGGAATATGGATTACAAGGGCTTAATCCCAATCAAGCTATGGTGGGTGGTTACGTTTTTCCTTTGCCTTTCCTTTTTATTTAATTTGATAGGTGAAGCGATATTCACACCCTATGGCTATGCTATGATTTCATCACTAGATATTATTTTTACCTTTTATTATTTAGGCATACTTTATTATTCTGTATTTCGTATGAGGGATGTAATCGAAGCAAGATTTGTCGATGTATATATAAATCCTTGGCTATTAGTATTTCTTCATGTTTGGTACCTTCAATATAAAATCAATAGATTGGAGGGGCTTAAGAGTGAAAACTGGGAAGAGGCACTTCAGCAATGAGAAAGGCGCTGTCAGTATTGAATTTCTAGGGATTCTGCCGTTTTACTTTCTGTTGTTTTTGCTCCTTTGGCAGGTGGTAGCTTCAGGCTATGCAGTTTTTACGGCAAAAACTGCTGTCAACAACGCAGCTAAGACATATGCTGTGACCTATGACATTGTTGAGGCAATGAACACTGCGAAAGATACATTAGGAAGCAGCAATGTAATAACCTACAAGGACATCGTAGGACAAAATTTAGGCGGCGGAAAATTCAAACTCGTATTAACAACAGACCATCCTCTTTCATTTGTCCCAAGCCAGTGGAGACCACAGGCAACCTTGGAGTTAAAACAGGAAGCTATAGGCAGGGTGCTGACACCGTGAAAAATTTACAAAATGAAAAAGGGAATGCATCGCTTTACTTACTTTGGATTTTTGGAATCTTTAGCATCCTATTTGTTCCCACCATTAATATTGTGAAAATTTATGTTGTCAAAGAGCATGCAAATCTCGCTGTCGAGCAGGCAGCATTGGCGGGGACGTCCGTTTTATTAGATAAAACAAAAGAAGCAATTGATGAGTTTGAGAACAGCTCCACACTTGACCCATTTTATATTGCAGATCGGGTAAGCCAACTGTCAATGGATTCCGGGAAAAGTGTCAGTGAGCTTATCGATGAAAAGAAAAATGACTATATAAGTGGTGGCATGGAGGAAGGGGTTGCTTACGTTAAAGCAATGAACAAAATCCTACCGGACAGAATAGATCAGCATCCTTATTTAAAAAAGGAATTAAAGGATAAACTCGGATTAACAAGTACGGATATGTATTACATATTTTCACCAACGGTTCAAAATATTATTGGTGAAAATAAGGGCCTAACAGATGAAACAAAGGTCAAGTTTACTTCGAAATGGCAAATAGAAGTAAAGTCAGCTGTTAAGTTTGAGACAATTTTTGATAATAAATATATTTCTCAATTCATCTATAAGGTTCCGCAAAAAGGGTATGGACCGGCTCTTAAATACTTGGAAAATATATATTTATAAAAACACAGCTATGTTTAGTCCAACTGAGAGAAATTTCGGTCTATTTTAGTTGTGTCTTTTTTATTTTTATAAGGAGTTTTCAATTTTACTAAAAGTGAGGTGAGGGTAAAAGGTGCGAGAAAAAGTAATAAATAGAATAACAGCTATATTATTGATCAGTGTTTTAGTTTTATGGAATTTGTCTCCAATTATTAGCTATGCAGGTTCATTTATGACACCGGGTCAGCCGATGACTCCGGGGAATTTTTATAAGCCAGGCAAACCGATTACAGGTGGTACATTTATGATTCCTGGGGAATTTTATAAACCAGGAAAACCAGTTGAAGGAGGAAAGATAGGATCAGTATCCAGTCAGGCAATTGTACAGAACCCAATATACAACAATCCTATTTTTGTAAAACCTACTATGCCTACACCACCGGCACCAGGCTTATTTTGGCAGTCAAAGCTTTTTGCTTACGATGGAAAATTTCCGGAGGGAAGTACGATTGCCACAGACTATCAGAAGCCGGGAGAAGGACAGATTCAAACAGGAGATCCCAAGCTTGAGACGGTTAATGACATACATGGGGCTGCTAAACAAGCAAAAAAATACCTAGTAACCTTTCCTAAAAGATTCGGAGAAATATTGGATGGCACCCTTTCCATTGCGGCAGGCTTTAAAATAAAAGATTTAAAAACAGCAACCGGAAATAAAAACCTGTATCAAATTTTAGGGAGGACGACCTTTACAAATGCAAACAACCCGGTAGCAATGTGGCTTAATCTAAGGTACCAAAATTATCTAGAAAGCTTTAACGATAAGAAATTAATCTTACGAAACAATACTTTAAGAAGTGGTACAGAGGTTAAAGCAAAAAAAATCGCTCCATTTTTCCAGTCGAACATTGGATTTAAAACCGCTCTTAAAAAGATTGGAAAAGACTTTTCGGATAACTGGAATCCATTTAGCAATCCTTTTAATCCTGCTAATAAAGGTATAGGAAAAGTAGTGAATAAGGAATTTTTTAAATTCAGCAAGGTTGCCAAGGGAAGTGGATTAGGAAATGTATTGCTGTCTACTGGTGGACGAATTATTAATTATGCTACTGACAGTAAAAAGCATTTTAAAAGCACAGATTTTGCAGCTGGTATTACAACAGATGTAGCTTTTGGCGTAGGCTCTACAGCCGTAAGTGCGGCAGCAGGCTCGGTTGTACCAGGGGTTGGTACGATAGTTGGTGCGGTTGTTGGGATTGGAATTGCACTCCTGTTAGAGACGAAAGTCGGTAGAAGATTTAAAGGAGCAGTTGAAAAAGGTATTAAGAAGGTCTATGATGGCGCAATTAACCTAGGTAAGAAATTAGGTTCTAGTATGAAGGCAAAAATATCGGGACTTTTCGGATAAAAAGTATGAGGGGGAGAAAAACATGAATACTATTCGCCAGACACCAATTGGGCTTTTCATGATCATTTACGGAGCGATATTTCTCCCAACCCCCTTTTTTTCATGGTTCTTTTTTGGGATCTATGCTGTAATAGTTTCCTTTTATTTGCTGCTTACCATTATTGTAGATGTAACTAAACAGCAAAGGAAAAAGGAGAAACTAGCAGCATTTGGAGGATATGTGGGTTTATTAATCATGTCGTTCTTTTTAAGTTTCCCCGCAATGAAGTTGGTTCATGAAAGCATAATCATGCAACTAATACTCGTGTTTCTTTGGGTGCTGCTTAACTATATTACCTACAAATATAGAAACATAATGAAAAAAATAACGTTGAGTGACAGTGATGAGTACCGAATATATAAATATTTATACCATGGCTTTATTTTAGTAGTTATATGTGCAGGTGGCGGTGGTTTTTACAAAGCAGCCGAGCACTTTTCGTATACCTTTGGTCATCATGCAACCATGACCTATTTTTCAATCGTATTACTGTTGGCTTCTTACTGGTTAACCGTTTTTGCAACAAGTACAGCAAGGATTTTTTCTTATTCAAAAAAATCATAGAGGATGTTATAAATGTTTGCTTTCTTTAAAACATTGGGTTTGTCGACATTATTCTTAATTATTACTAGTTTTATTAGTGTATTGCTGATACCTGATGTACTACTACTTTCTATCGTGACTATGATCATCACCTATTTCTTTAATGGCTTTATTGCTGCTTCGCAAAGTAATTTTCCATATTTCTTAGCATACATGACGGCACAGGTTTTGATTGTAATGAATTTTTTATTCATGTTTTTCATCATGGATACTAACGTATTTTTGAATCAAAATATTGTTCTCTATTCATTATTAATAGCTTCATCACTATCTTTGGTGGGTGCCTTCGTGAAGCTTACTATTTTGGGGAGAAGGATTGAGAATGTTTAAAGATGTGATTTATTATTACAATTTAGGAATTCTGAAAATATTAGGGTTCACAAGTCTAATCGTCCTACCGTTCCAACTTTTTATGTACGGTTGGATCCATTACTTTTCTCAACTGGACTTAGATTATATTGAAAACCTGCTTGTCCTTTATATGTATGTACTTCTGTTTATTGCTACGCAAAAACCGTTTAGTAAGCTCTATCGACATTTAAGGATGGATGAAGAATATAGCTTAAAAAGTATGGTACATGATTTTGTCTCATCGTTTGGCTTTGTATTTTTTGGTGGAATTATCGTCTTTGTTTTTTCATATATTGGAACCGTGTTTTTCGTCATTCCAGGACTTGTCATCTTAAGCTTTGCGTTTTTGCTTCCCTTTTATGAAGAAGACGATAAAACGCTAAAAGCTACATTATCAAAGGCTAAAAGCTTTTACAGACAAAATTTCATCTCAATATTTGGTGATATCTTATTATGGACATCAGTTAATATGCTAATTTGGGCTATTTTAATGAACGGGTTGGCGTTTATTGAGGTTAATTTAATGATTTATACCGTTCTTAGGATTGTTATTAATCTTTTTTTGTTTCCAATTATCTATTTTTATGTAACTGAAAAGTATGTGGCAGGAAACTGAAGAGGAATTAAGTTCTTTTATGGAGGTGTCGCATTGAAAAAGATGAGATTCCTTAGTATAGTCGCGATTCTGACCCTATTAATGACAGGATGCAGGGCTCTTGTTGATATGGGGATTGTCAAAAATGAAGAAGGGGACTATAAAGTGATTGACCAAGGGGAGTTAGAAGAATACAACCGATTAGCAAAGGAAGCTCACGAAAAGGGAATTGATGATGTGGAACAATATGCGAAGGATAATGGTTGGACATATTAACTAGCCATTACTTGGTTCTGGGTGCACACTCGAAAAAGAAACGAGGTGCATTGGCAGGATTAGTAGTTTCCTGGAATTGGTACAGCTATGTTTTCATATTTGTATATGCAGTGTTCAAAAGGGAAGCTGTTTTCAGTGCCTTTTCTAACTCTGGGGAATCAAAGCTTGCAAAGGGGACATTTGTTATTTTCATAGTCCTTATGATTGTTGGGAGCTTAACAGCAAGAAGTGGTCACGATATGTTGATTTTGAGACTGTACTAAGTTTTTGGTGCCTGGCACAACCCGAAGAATGATAGATGAGGTCCAGTAGCACCACTAGCTCCGTATTTGTAAAAAATTAGGGAAACGCGAGAACCGTCCCCCGTGTTTCTCCCCCGTGTTTCTCAAGGTCCCTTACCCATGCATGGCAGGTGCTGAAGTCCTCGACAGTCTATGGAACTGTTACGGGAGCCGCCACAACAATGGTAGACATCACAACCCAATGGAAAGCAAATGGGAAAGTGGACTGGGGAAAAACAGGGAAAAGAATGGCCATTACCATTGGGAGCGTGTTAATCCTTGGTGGAGTAGGAGCATACGTTGCACCAAAGATGAATCTAGTCGCAGATGGTCCATCACCTAGTGCCACTCAAAAGGCTGAACAGACAGTAAAAACACAAACTGGCTTGAAGGATTCCGAGACAGTAGTGGTGAATAAAGATACAAATAAAGCGGATGTAGTTGTTAAGGAACCCGGCAAATCTAGTGTTGGTGCTTCAGATACAGGAAATCCTTACGATCTCTTAAGAAAGAATGGAATTCCGACCACCCTTACAGATGAAGAAATAATGGCTGCGGAGGCAGCAGACCTTCGAATGCAGTATCAGGGGACTAAGGTTGATGATGTTGTTGTTAAGGGTACGGGCGAAGTTGGGACTCCGCCGCGATATGGGGAAAGGCAAATATCACAAGAAGAATATGAAATGCTTAGAGACCTGACACCAACAAGAGAATTAAGAGATAAGGTAAACGAAGGGCACGATAAAAAAGCTATAACCTATGATGAAGTCCTTCCGGGTAAAACATTTAAGGGTGCGCTGGAAGCTGACCATATTGTCCCAATGGATAGAATTACTAGAATGGATGGTTTTGGGGATTTAACAGATACCCAAAAACTTGCAGTTTTAAATAACCCAGATAATTTTATAGGATTAAGTAAAGCTGCAAATACATCAAAGCGATCTAAATCGTTTGAAGAGTGGACACACTATAAGAAAGGAAAACCGGGAGAAATTGAAGTTAATCCTGAGTTTAGGGAAATAATGATAGTCAGAGAAAAAGAACTTGAAAGAAAGATACAGAAACAGATCGATGACTTTAATGAATTAAATAGTAAAAATAATGATAAGGGAGATGATTAGTAAATGGAAGAAAAACTTACTTATTTAAAGAAGTATAATAAAAACGTTCGAATATTAACAGTAGACGAAATAAGTATTCTTGATTGTAATGTATTACCAATTGAATGGAAAAAAATATTTTATAATGAAGATATTAAAGTTAAAATTGATTTACTTCTAAACCTATGGGAAGAAAATGTAGGGACAGAATTACGGAACACAATCTCTTATCTAAAGGGGCATCTTATAAACATTGAAATTATCGAGGTAGCAAGCGCTTATTCTATTTTATACACTATAAGAAATTCCAAAGGAGACATATTATATTACGAGGGAAGAAATCCTCAGGAAGGTCAAAAAAGTATAGAATTGGAGGAATCATGGGATAAAATTCCTACCGTAATTCGAAATTTTTATGAAAACGTTCATGACGGTTTTTACTACTATGCAAGTGAATCGATGGGCTTAGTTCCACTTGAATCAGTAACATATATTGGTGATGAGGATTTTGAATGGAGTTTTATTGATGATTTAGAAGAACCCGTAAAAATAAACCTAGATACCTCGTTTGGCTTTTTCACTAATGGTATGGGAAGCTATGTAGTTATAGATTATACCAATTGTATTGATAATAATGCGACTTTTTGGTCTGCAAAAATAAGGCCCAAATATAATATCAATTTTTGGAGTTATATAGATGAATGGATTGTGATTGGTTTTGAAGCATAATTGAAAAGATCGAAACTAGCTTTATATAATTTAATTTAAATATTATCCAAATTACGAAAATTAATATATGTATTATGATTAGGATTTTGGTGCCTGGCACAACTCGAAGATTGATAGATTTTGTCGAAAGATTAATAGCTTCAATATAGCAGAGTCATTCACGATAAAGTGGTGACTCTTCTTTTTTACAGGTGATAGCAGCCAGTTGAAGCAAGCCTTAACCATGGAAAGTTTGTTGTCCAATTTTGTACTTGGGTCTGTCCTGGGGCCCATAGGAGCAAAGGTTTTTGGCAGAATAGGAATGAACCAGGCAACAGGTGTCGCGGGGAAATGGTTGGCAGGCATCCTCGCACGTATGACAGGAAGGTCCATTGCACAAGTATCAAGGTCCCTTACCCATGCCTGGCAGGTGTTGAAGGCCTCGACAGTCTATGGAGCTATTACGGGAGCCGCCACAACAATGGTAGACATCACAACCCAATGGAAAGCAAATGGGAAAGTGGACTGGGGAAAAACAGGGAAAAGAATGGCCATCACCATTGGGAGCGTGTTAATCCTTGGTGGAGTAGGAGCATACATTGCACCCAAGATGAATCTAGTCGCAGATGGTCCTTCACCTAGTGCCACTCAAAAGGCTGAACAGACAGTAAAAACACAAACTGGCTTGAAGGATTCCGAGACAGTAGTGGTGAATAAGGATACAAATAATGCCGATGTAGTTGTTAAGGAACCCGGCAAATCTAATGTTGGTGATTCAGATACAGGAAATCCTTACGATCTCTTAAGAAAGAATGGAATTCCGACCACCCTTACAGATGAAGAAATAATGGTTGCGGAGTCAGCAGACCTTCGAATGCAGTATCAGGGGACTAAGGTTGATGATGTTGTTGTTAAGGGTATAGATAAAACTAGACCATCTTGGAGACAGTCTGAAATTGATGTAGGAAAAGAATATCCTGGATATCGTGACCAAGTATCATATAAGGAAGGTAATGAAGTAAGTCATGGCACTAAAAATAGTTCTAGACCAGATTTTTATATCGATGGTCATAGCATAGAAGTTAAGAATTATAAAGTGACTACATCTTCTGGTAGAAGTAACTTAATAAGAAATGTGTCAAAGCAAATAAATAAGCGGATAAGTGATTTACCTGAACACACAAAGCAATCTGTTATTATTGATGTTAGAGGTCAAAATGTCTCAAGGGACGTTTTAAGAGACATTAAACAAAAAATAAATGAAAGAACAAATGATGTAGCAGAAATAATTTTTAAAATGGATTAGAGGTGAAAGTTAGATGGCAGTAGGAATATTAGTAGATTGTTTTTATTACGAATTAGGTCATAGCGATTTTGTACATTCATTTTTTTCAACAATCTCCTATCATTTAGAAAAAGAAGGATGGGGTACAAAATATCCTTTAATGATGAATGAGTTGTATAATGACAAACTAAACTGGAATGATGTTTCTGTTGTAAAAGCTAATTTAATTGAAATTGAACAGGAATTATCAAAACACTCGCCGGAACAAGTTATATGGGATATTGATGACTTATCACAAAAACCACCGTGGGGGGATAAAATAAGTCCAAAAGTAACTAGTCTAGCGAATTATTTTGCAACAACTGATGGGAAAACATTTTTTGAAGTACTACGTACAGCAATTGATGTAGCAGAAGAAGATAAATGTGATTTAAAAATTCACAAACTATAATTTTTCTTAACCATGGGACAGTTTTCGGCATGGAAAGGATTAGCGGTTGTTTTCATATCAACTTTAATTGTCTTTTTATTTTTGTTTTTGTTTATTAGTACCTGGTGCCTGGCACAACCCGAAGATTGATAGATTTTGTCGAAGAATAAGCTTTAAATAGGGGAACGGGAGAACCGTCCCCCATGTTTCCCTATTGTTGCACAATCACTTTTTCAATATAGATGGGTGTCACTGGTTTGTCTAAATCATCTGTATCGACGGTTGCAATTTGGTCTACAATGTCTAGGCCTTCGATGACCTGACCAAATACTGTATAATGATTATCCAACCATGGAGTGCCACCTACAGATTTGTATTTCTCAATAATATTTTGGTTAAATCCGGCCTTTTCCATTTCACTAATAAGGCTTTCATCAATTGATTTAGCTTGTACAATGAAAAACTGGCTTCCATTTGTGTTTGGTCCGCTGTTTGCCATTGACAGCGCACCACGGAAATGGGCTAATTGAGGTGAAAATTCATCAGCAAAAGGTGTACCCCATATGCTTGCTCCTCCAGTACCATTACCAGTAGGATCTCCACCTTGAATCATAAAATCATCAATCACTCTGTGAAATGTCAGTCCATTATAGTAGCTATTTTGGCTTAGCTTCAAGAAATTCTCTACTGCTTTTGGTGCATAGGCAGGAAATAACTTGAATTTAATCTCCCCTTTTGATGTTTTCATGGTAACAGTTGGCTCACCACTTTGAACTTGTGCAAACTGAGGTAATACCTCCTGTTGCGACAAATCCATTGTAATTTGGACGACACCTTTTTCAGAAATCCATTTAACATTGGCACCGAGTGCCTCTCCGACAAATCGCAAAGGAATCATTGTTCTGCTGTTTTTAATCAGAGCCGGTACATCTATTTCATTCTCAGTACCGTTAACCTTCGAAACCTTTGAACCTATTTTTAACCAAATCGTTTTCTCTCCTTTTACCGCGGTGATTTCCTGTTTTGTTGAATCCCACTGAACCGTTGCTCCCAAAGATTCAAACACACCTCTTAAAGGGACTAATGTACGGCTATTTTCAAGTATTGGCGGCTGGTCATAGGTTTGCATAGTTCCATTAATACTTACCTGTATTGCAGACGCTGCGAATACTTCATTACTAATAAAAAGGCTAAAAAAAAGGATGAAGATAAAGTAAATTTTTTTCATGTTTTCTCCTTTCTAAAAGTTAAATATTTAAGGTTTACTACCACTACTATAAGAGTTTAATGAAAGTAATGAAAGTGTTAAAGGATTAAATTCAGTTCGAAGTGCCTGGCACCACTCAAAAAAACAACAAGACATATTTTTCATACTTATGTACCTTGTAATTACAAATATGTAACTATATGGTTAATAGATATAGAGGTAAATATAAGGATTGAAGGCAGATAGCGACTAAAGTAAGGACTTTTCGCACAATCAAAAGTGAAGGGGGAAAATACCTTTGAAGCAAAAATTAGTTGTTCTATTCGCAATCATTTGTGGAATCATAGTAGCACTTGCTGGATGTAATTTTACAGACGTAAAGAATAGTAGTAACCAGACATCTGTTGATGAGCAAAAGAAAACACGAGAGAAATCAAATTCCAATCCAAGTGCTAATAAGGAGCAAGGATTAGGAGACTACAATATTAAAATGACGGCCAAGGCTATGGTTGAAGGGGAAAAGATTATAGTTGATGGAAAAAGTAATCTTTTACCTGGTACGAAGATACACTTAGATCCTGATACTATATATAGAACCGCTACGGCAAGCAGCATTACCTTTATGAAAATATCGACAGATACACTTGTAGAAGAAGACGGCACCTTTCATTTCGAAATCGATCCACTGGATAATAGTAATCTTAGACTTTATTTGATACTTTCCGAGTATCAGAGTGATGCCATTAAAGAACATTATGGTGAAAACAATAAGAATGTTGAAGGGCCGCTCGTATATAAAGAGGAGTCTTTTGATGGGGTAATCAAAAAGTTTGCAAGAATTGAAACTGTACTTCACCTCCAAGATGATGTTCAGGAATATGAGTTTACGAGCCCAAAGGTGTATAAATTACCAAAGGATTATGGCGATCAAGAAGTTTGGATTGATGCAAAAGTAACGAATGACCATCGTTATATTTATGTTCAAGGAAAGTCGAATTTACTGGAAGGCATTAAACTAAAGGCCAATTATTGGTCAAGTGAGTCTGCATTTGCTGGTCAGAGCTTCGTTAATTCCTATACAACCGTAAATCAATATGGATATTTCGATTTAATGATTCCTTATCATTCTTTAACGAAACAAGGCTTTGTGAAAATTGAAAGTAGCCCCGCTGTTACTCCGACGGTGAAAACAGAGATATTTAAGACCTATGGGGAAAAATATGAAAATCTGAAAGGTAACCTTGTAAAACCTGAAGCTGACGGATCAAAAAAAATTGAATTAATTCTTCCATTGAAAGCTCTTGATGTAGAGGTTCCTAAAGATGTGAGGATAACAACTGAGGAGCAGGAAATGACAATGAGCGTGTCAGATCAGTTGCTATTTGATTATGATAAAGATGAGTTAAAACCAGAAGCAAAAGAAATCATCAATCAATTATTAAACGTATTAGAAAATCAAAAATCCGGCACTCCAGTTGAAGTAAGAGGTCATACTGATGATCAAGGCAGCGATGAATATAATCAAGCCTTATCAGAACGGCGCGCCAAGGCTGTCGCTGATTATATCATGCAAAGTGGCAAAGTGAGCCATTTAAATATCTCAACGAAGGGCTTTGGGGAGACAAAACCACTCGAATCGAATGCAGATGAAGAAGGT
This sequence comes from Schinkia acidoalkalinis, assembly GCF_054301215.1. The sequence continues at coordinate 1,860,905 of NZ_CP182573.1, read as the reverse complement.
AGACAAAAAAATCGCAGAGTAGAGATTGTCATAAATCCAAAGTAATGAAAAAATTAGCCTTTGCCCATATGAGCAGGGCTATTGATTGTGACTTCATCATATTGAATGTAATAGTAGGGCTAAAGGTTCATTCGACAACAATTTCTGTGTAAATTAATACTTTTATTACCATAAATGGTAAAATAATAGAAAAAAGTGCGGATAGTAGTGTCATTTTATGACTAAAGGATGGAATGGGAGCGTCGTACAATATGAAAGGTTATAAGTATATCATTCAAGTAATTTTAATCGTAGTTCTTGTATTTATGTTTGCTGGCTGTAGTGGGAAAAGCTCAGGAACTGGTAGTGGTGAGCAAATTGCCCAAAAGGGGGAAACCCGCGAGAATGTCGGAATTACTGAAGAAGCGAAACAAAAAAAAGAAATTTTAGCACAGTTGGAGGCACCTGCTGTTCCTGGAACAATGGAAGGGATTTTGAACTATCCACCGGGTTTGTTTGCAGGTCAGGATTTTATGGTTGAAGGAAATATAAAAAAGGAAAAAATGCTTGATCAACTTCCCGAATTAATAGGTTTTGAGGATGATCCAGAGGTTAAAGAGGCATTATATGCTAAATTAGTTTCGCTATTTGCTTGGGAATATTTTGATTTATACGATATTGTCCAAGGCTGGGACCAAGACAAAATTGCTATGCCTGAATTTGATGACCCACGCTATGCATTAAAAGAGAATTTTAATGTTGAAATCATCCTTGATGCCAGTGGCAGTATGAAAGCAAAGATTGGTGGAAAGACAAAGTTAGAGATTGCTAAAGCATCAATCAATCAGTTTACGTCTTCTTTACCGGAAGGTGCAAATATATCATTGCGTGTTTATGGCCATGTTGGCGGCGGTGAAATGAAATCATGCAATAAAATTGAGCAAATCTATGGGATGAAGCCATATTCCGCAAACGAATTTAATACAGCTCTTAACAAAGTCAGCGCTGTTGGCTGGACTCCATTAGCAAAAGCATTGGATGAAGCCAAAAAGGATATGGCACATTTAGACAGCGAAACAAATACGAACTTTATTTATTTTGTTTCGGATGGCATTGAAACCTGTGGCGGGGACCCTGTTAGAGCAGCGAAAGAGATTGCAGAATCCAATATTCAGCCTGTAGTTCATATTATCGGTTTTGATGTCGCAAGCGATGAACAAAAACAGCTAATTGATATGGCTGAAGCAGCAAATGGAATCTACGCTTCAGCAAGAAACCAACAAGAACTGATTGCGGAATTAAACAAGGTAAAAGAGTTGGCAAAGAAATGGGAAAACTGGAGGAACCAAACTCTTAGAAAAATAGATTCTACTGAAATAGATAAAGGATTGGAATTGTTAGAGGCAGTAAATGATATGAATGCATTTGCGTTAGAAGAAAATCTTAGTTTATTAAAAGCAGCTGACTACTTATACTTTCAAGATAAAATTTCACTCAAAACAAATGAGTTTCTCATTGGTAAAGCAAATGTAAGATATAAGTTTATTAAGGATAATATCAGTTCTTTTGAGAAGCAAGCCAAAGAACTAAAAAATAATGATTACGAAGAATCTAAAAAGTTAATTGAGGAGATGTACAGCCAAAATATCAATGATTTGAAGAACTAATTATTTCTTTCATTTTTCATTGACGGTAATGGATGTTTTCCTATATTACTATCCATTATCGTCAATGAATTATGAATTTATCTGTTTATATCATAGCCACATTGCTTGAGTTTAATGTAAAAGTTTATTCGCAAATTTGTTAACAGGAAAATAAAGCACCGTCAGAAAAAGGAGGAGCTTAGTATGGGGACGAAAGGAAAATTTATGAACTAGCCCAGAACACCCGTGACTTAAGTCGTGGGATGAATGGGCTTTATCTTTTTAAATAAAAATAATAGACGAACATACATTCTCGATGGTAAAATATAGCTATGAAAGCGAGGTGAAAAACACAATGGACTCGGAAAAGGAATATCGCACTTATCAGATTAACGTTAAAAAGGGTCATAAATTGTATCCGTATTTTGATGATCTTTGTTTGAAAAGTAATAACTTATACAACACAACGAATTTCTTCATTCGACAAGTATACACCGCCTTACATCAAGAAAGACAACTACAGCCATTACAAAAAGAAGTGATGGATATCCTCCATGAAAACATCCATAAAATGAACGCAGCACAACATAAAGCCTATCTAAAAAGAATGGAAAAAGAAAATCAAAAGCTGGAACATAAGCGTAAGAAAGTAAGGGAAGTTACGTTTGAAATACCAACCAGGGAAAAACCCTTTTTAGGCTACTCATTCTTAGATTGTTTGTTTAAAACCATGAAACAGAAAGATTACTATTCTTTACCTGGTCAAATCAATCAACAAGTCATTAGAAATGTCATTCAAAATTGGAAAAGCTTCTTTACTAGTTTTAGAGATTTTAAAGTGAATCCACAAAAGTACAAAGCTAGGCCCGCAATACCAGGGTATCTACCAAAGGGTGGACGTAAAGAAGTGATTCTTTCAAACCAAATTTGCAAAATAAAAGATGAGAAATATATAACATTTCCCAAAACGAAGGTGAAAATAAACATAGGAAAATTGGGTGAAATGAAAGGGACATTTCAACAAGTACGAATTATCCCAACATACGGCGCATTTACAATTGAAATCATTTTCTTAGTAGGAGAAATAAAAGCAATTATAGCCCAAAAAGATCGTTGCATGGGTATAGATTTGGGTGTGGAAAACATCGCCACCATCGTTTTTACTACGAACCAACCTCCGGTACTATTTAAAAGCGGAAGAATCAAAGCTATAAACCAGTGGTACAACAAATTAAGAGGCTATTATTTTGCCATTCTACGTAATGGAATCAACCCAAAGGAAGGACACTTTCATTCCAACAGATTAAGAAATTTGGACAAGAAAAGAAACCATCAAATCAAAGACTTCTTCCATAAAGTGAGCTTTCATATTGTGAAAATGGCAAAGGAAAATAATATCGATACGATTGTAATAGGTAAAAACACGAATTGGAAACAAAAAATAAAAATCGGTAAGAAAAATAACCAAACCTTTGTTCAAATTCCGCATTTAACTCTTATTGAATTAGTCACATATAAAGCAAAGGCAGAAGGCATTGCCGTCCATACGATGGAAGAAAGTTATACCTCAAAAGCAAGTTTTTTGGATGAAGATATGATTCCAACCTTCAAATCGGGGAATCAAACAAACTATATCTTTAGTGGCAAACGTATCGAACGAGGTTTGTATCGTTCCAAACATAATATTCTTATAAACGCGGATGTAAATGGCGCGGGAAATATCTTGCGAAAAGTAGTTCCGAAAGCCTTTGAAGCTAACGGAGTAGCGGCGGTGTGTTCCCCGCCACGTGTGGTCAATGTGTGTTAGCACCAACCCCGAAACCTGTGACTTTAGTCATGGGAGGTTCATATCTTGAAGACAAAATCAGTAGCAAAACTAATGGATTTCTCCGTAGTAAGGCATATGCGAGGTATAATTTTATCAATAAAAATGTAAAGGACTTTAAAGAACAAGAGACTGCCATTAAGAATCGAGATTATCAACAATCTAAAAAACTAATAGAAGATTTATATAACAAAAATATTAATGAGTTGAATAACTAATATTTGAGGACTGTTTCCGTGTTTCAAATATAAAAAGGCGCAATGGACATCTGATATTCTTAATAAATGGCTAAAAACAAATCAGAATTAGGATTCCTTACAATTTACCATGGAAGTAAAAATAGCGAAAAAGCTTAAATTGGAGAGTTATTGACAATAAAGTCATAGCTCTCCTTTTTTGATTTCTAAACAATTTTAAATGATAAAAACAAGGAACACTAATCAGTTACGATTGTGTTCCTTGTTTTTCACGAACTGGAGCGCCGCATTCTCCGCAAAACAAAGCATTTTTTTAAGCACTGTGTTGCAGTTATAACAAATTTCAGCGCTATCTGATTTTCCTGTTGTGTCACTTTTTGTTTCCTCTATAATGGAGGCATCAATAGAAGATTCCTCGATTGGGCCACTATGAAAATGATATCCACAAGCAGGGCAGAACTTGGCATCTAACATTGCAGTATTACCACAAACACATTTTCCCCATGTTATCTATGATACACGCATTTATCCCATCAATAGTCAGTAATCATTCATAAACTAGTAAATAATTAAAAAATCATAACCGTATTTCAACTTCAGTGTGAAATACGGTTATTTTTTTCATTTTCAATTTCTAGCTTTTCGATCGCGGTTTATTCGGCGTTGGAATACAACATAGATTGGGAATGGGATGATAATCCATCCGAAACTTTTAATTAAGCCATTCACAGCGCGTTGCTTTGTGAATTCCATTTGCTGCTGAACCATGGCATCATATTGTTTCTGTAGTTCTTCCTCACTGTAGTTAACCTTTTCGGTTTGTTCTTTTTCATATTTAAGATTATTAATCTTCATATCCTTGTATTCTTCGTATGTTTGAACATAGGCGCTTGGCGATAAATAGTCGGCGGCGGACATAAAGGCGAAGACGCCTCCACCAATAACCATGATCAATGTAATAAAAGCAACTGCATATTGATAAATTTGTTTAATCATATCTTCTCTCTCCTCACTGTCGGCATTAATTACCCGTTTTGCTCCTAATGCTAAAAATAAAATTAACGCAACGGTCCCAACAAGCGCTAACAAAATAAAAGTAAATGCCATGCTTTCACCTCGCCCTCTCAATTGGAATGTGGTCCTTTACTTGTTATCTAAAGTTGAGTGGTTCTAATGAGTTTATATTATTCTCTTCTTTACATATTAGACGAAAAAAGTTAGAAAAAGGTTTCCTTTAGGGGGATTTATTTTTTACAAAAACTTCAACCACTACCTAATAAATAGGCCATTGACCGGGTTGCTGTACAAGTGAATGGATTCATACGTTATAAGTGTCTCGTGTTAAATAAAAAAAAGAAGGAGATGTCTTACATGCATTATAATATGATGCCGAGTCCTTACACTGGAATGAATCCATATACTTATTCGACTAATGTTGGTCAGCAGGGGTATGGCCAAATGGCTAGCCCATTTCAAGGAGCATATGGGGGACAGATGGTCAGTCCGTATCAAGGTGAATTTGATGGTCAAATAGTCAGTCCACTTCAAGGAGCATATGGGGGACAAATGGGCAGTCCACTTCAAGGAGCATATGGGGGACAAATGGGCAGTCCGCTTCAAGAAGCATATGGAGGACAAATGGGCAGCCCACTTCAAGGTGCATATGGTGGCCAAATGGCCAGTCCACTTCATGGGCTAATGGGTGGTCAAGTAGCAAATCCTTATGAAGGGGGATTTGGTGGTCAAACTGCAAATCCGTTCGGAGAGGGATTTAGCAGCCAAGTTCAGCCGGGTGGAGGGGTAACTTCATACCCTAGTACACTACAAGGTGGTGGCTATTTTAACCCAGTCAATTACCCTCATGTTGTGGGTGGCCTACACACGCCATATGAAACAGTGGTTCCTTTTACTGGTGGTACAATACGTACTAATTCAGGTGAGGAAGAATATCAATATGTTGCAGGGGTTCCCCAACCTTATTGGAATGGGGATGAATATTCATATGGTGAGAATGCCGATTATTATGATGGAATAGAAAGAATTGACATAGATGAAACTGATGGTTTTGAAGAAGATGATTATATGGATGTGATGTCGCGAAAGGGGAGAGGTCATACACATGCCCATTTCGGAGCAACAACGTGCCAGGGCGGTCATACGCACTTACATCCTGGAGTAACAGGTACACCAATTGAAACCAACGCCGGCCATGTCCATAAAGTATATGGCAATACTACTTTTGATGATGGGCATATTCACTATTATGAGGAGTATACAAGTCCGCCAATTCCTTTACAAAACGGCTATCACACCCATTATGCTGAGATTCGGACAACTGAAAATGATGGTCACGTTCATATAATTAGAGGATATACAGCGGCGTCAAAAAGTTAATGTAGCAATTTTTGGAGAGCAAGGAGCTGAATCCCTTGCTCTTTTGGGGTTTAGTGCCTTGTGACCAAAATTGTGGCCAAATAGTGCCGTCGGTCGCTATGGAGGGAGGGTAGAGCCCGAAGTAGAGTAAAAAGGATGCCGGCGGTCGCTAGGAAGTGAGTATAGAGCTCGAAGTAGGGGCAGAAGCGAGTCTGCGGTCACTAGGAAGTGAGTATAGAGCCCGAAATCATGGCAGAAGTGGTTCGGTGGTCACTAGGAGGTGGGTCAAGTGACCGAAGCCAGTTCCAAAGTTGCAAAGCGGGAACGCAAGCACACCTCGCGTGCCCAAACATGGTGCAGGAGCCACAAAGCGGGAACACGAGGCAACCTCGCGTACCCGAACTCGACGCCGGGGCTGCAAAGCGGGAACGCAAGCACATCTCGCGTGCCGGAAACTGGTGTAGAAGACACAAAGCGGGAACGCGAGCCAACCTCGCGTACCCGAACCCGGCGCCGGGGCTGCAAAGCGGGAACGCAAGCGCATCTCGCGTGCTTAAACCTGGTGCAGGAGCCGCAAAGCGGGAACGCAAGAACACCTCGCGTGCTCAAACCTGGTGCAGGAGCCATAAAGCGGGAACGCGAGGCAACCTCGCGTACCCGAACCCGGCGCCGGGGCTGCAAAGCGGGAACGCAAGAACACCTCGCGTGCTCAAACCTGGTGTAGGAGCCGCAAAGCGGGAATGCAAGCGCATCTCGCGTGCCCAAACCTGGTGCAGGAGCCACAAAGCGGGAACGCGAGGCAACCTCGCGTGCCCAAACCTGGTGCAGGAGCCACAAAGCGGGAACGCGAGGCAACCTCGCGTACCCGAACCCGACGGCGGGGCTGCAAAGCGGGAATGCAAGCGCATCTCGCGTGCCCAAACCTGGTGCAGGAGCCATAAAGCGGGAACGCAAGCACATCTCGCGTGCTTAAACCTGGTGCAGGAGCCGCAAAGCGGGAATGCAAGCGCATCTCGCGTGCCCAAACCTGGTGCAGGAGCCGCAAAGCGGGAACGTGAGCCAACCTCGCGTACCCGAACCCGACGGCGGGGCTGCTAAGCGGGAACGCAAGCGCATCTCGCGTGCCCAAACCTGGTGCAGGAGCCGCAAAGCGGGAACGTGAGCCAACCTCGCGTACCCGAACCCGGCGCCGGGGCTGCAAAGCGGGAACGCAAGAACACCTCGCGTGCTCAAACATGGTGCAGGAGCCATAAAGCGGGAACGCAAGAACACCTCGCGTACCCAAACCTGGTGCAGGAGCCATAAAGTGGGAACGCAAGCGCATCTCGCGTGCTTAAACATGGTGCAGGAGCCGCAAAGCGGGAATGCAAGCGCATCTCGCGTGCCCAAATAACCCAACAAAGCAGTAAACCAAGAACGCGAGCACATCCCGCGTTCCCCAAACCAGCACCAAACCAGCACCAAACCAGCTCCGAAGCAGCTATCCCGGCAATTCCAGGAATCTCAGCCACGCCGCAAGACCAACAACAGCAAAAAAAGAACTCACTCGTGAGTTCTTTTTTCCATTAAATCAAATTTCAATCAAATTTATAGATCCAAAAGCGCTCCTTGCCAAAATGCTCTAGAACCTCGGGATCCTTATTCTTCAGTTTCTCGGCCAATCCATCCATGACAGCAGCTGTTTGTGTTTCGTGTGACAAAATGCAGGTAATTTTCTTTTCCAATACAGGGGAGATATCATTCACAATATCTGGTTCACCCAATTTTTCGATGCAGTCGTTAGAAAATGCCATGCATTGTAATGTAGGCCGTGTTTCCGCAGGCATTTGCTTCATGGCGTGGACGACGGCATAGCCTGTAGTATCATGGTCAGGATGAACACTGAATCCTGGGTAAAATGAAATGACAAGTGATGGTTTTACCTCATCAATAAACCCACGAAAACGACTCGCTAATTCCTCAAGGTCCTCGAATTCCAATGTTTTGTCGCGTAAGCCAAGCATCCGTAAATCTTCGATGCCAATCGCTTTCACAGCATTTAATAGCTCTTTTTTTCTAATGAAAGGCAGGCTTTCGCGTGTAGCTTTGGGTGGATTTCCCATATTTCGTCCCATTTCCCCCAGTGTACAGCATACATACGTAATAGGTGTCCCTTTTTCTGTATGTAATGCAATGGTTCCCGACGCACCAAAGGCTTCATCATCTGGGTGTGGAAGAATGACTAATACTCGGCTCTCCATATTTTCACTCCTTAAAAAAACGAATTAGTTGCAATTCACCAAATTTTAATCAAGGCAATTAAAATGGCTGCGTACTGAGCTGACAGGCAACTGCTAATTTCCCATTAGCATCATGACCAGCTAACAGTAGTCTATTCTGGGAATCCACTTCAAAATGGGTCAACCCCTCGGCATATACCCAGCCAATTTCCATTTTCATCCCGACACGATATGGTCCGTTGCCAGTAATTTTTGCGTGGATATAGCGAATTAAGCCGTTGCGAATATAAGCGCCGACGGTCATCACGGACTGGTCTTTATGTGAAGCGTAGGCACCGTTTGTTGTTTCTAAGTGTAAATATACATCTTGTTGATTGAACTCATCTAGTTTACTTTGTACCTCAGAAGGGTCAATTGGTTTCAACGCAAATCCTCCTTCAAGTGAATGTAATGACAATAATTTTATTTTACAAAAAATAATCATGCAAGTCTCAACATATGCTTTTTAATAGGAGTTGTCCATTTTAAAAAAATCATGGAAAATAAAACACTTGGAAAATAACTGGAAAAATATAATTAGATGAGCTATTATATTATAAGAAGCTTATACATAATAATTACCCATGAAAATAAGAATTTGGACAAACAGTGGTTTTGAAATCTGTTATAATATAGACGGTATGATTTCTTTAAAAGTTTAGGATAGATTCATAGAAGAGAATTACCATTATTATATATTGACTGCTATTGTGTTTTTTCTTATCTTAAGTAATGGATAGTGTGAAAAATCGCACAAACAATTTTCTCATTCCGTGCTATCCTCGCTTTATACAACTATGTGAGGTGAAGGTAATGCAAGTAACTGTTACAAGTCAGAAAGAAACAAAGACGCCAACAGCATATTCAAGAACGAATCCATTTTATGCAAAAATTATTAAAAATACTAACTTAAACGGGGTTGGCTCTAGTAAGGAAACAAGACATATTGAGTTTTCATTAGAAGGGTCAGGCCTTTCATATGAACCAGGCGATGCTCTTGGTGTCGTTCCTTCAAATGATCCTGAATTAGTAGATGCACTACTAGAGGAAATGAAGTGGGACGCTGAAGAGGCTATCATCATTAATAAGCAGGGCGAGACGCTGCCGCTTAAAGAAGCGTTAACAACACAATTCGAAATTACTTTATTATCAAAGAAACTTTTACAACAGGCTTCTGCATTCACAGATAATGAGGAATTGAAAAATCTAGTATCTGACGAAAATGCAGATCAGTTGAAAGAATATATCTATGGTCGTGATCTACTTGATATGTTACGAGATTTTGGTCCATGGAAAGCATCTGCCCAAGAAATCGTATCTATTTTAAGAAAGTTAATGCCACGTCTATATTCAATTGCCAGCAGTATTGCGGCACACCCAAATCAAGTACATTTAACAATTGGCGCTGTGCGCTATAATGCTCATGGACGTGACCGTAAAGGTGTTTGCTCATGTTTAGTTGCAGAACGTGCTCCTGAAGGTTCAACACTTCCAGTGTTTATTCAGCAAAATAAACACTTTAGTTTACCTGAAAATAAGGATACAGACATTATTATGGTTGGACCAGGGACAGGCATTGCACCATTCCGTTCATTTATCGAAGAGCGTGCAGTGAACAAGACAGCTGGAAGAACTTGGTTGTTCTTTGGGGACCAGCATGCTGCATCAGATTTTCTTTACCAAAATGAGTTAGAGCAATATCAAAAAGATGGTGTTTTAACAAATCTAACGACTGCTTTTTCCCGTGATACAGAGAAAAAGGTTTATGTACAAAATAGAATGATTGAACAAGGCAAAGAATTATTTGAATGGCTAGAAAATGGTGCATCTTTCTATGTTTGTGGTGATAAGTCACGTATGGCGAAGGATGTGCACGAAGCGCTTATTTCAGTTATTGAAAAAGAAGGTCAAATGACTAGAGAAGCAGCTGAAGAATATTTGAATGAAATGCAAAAGTCAAAACGTTACCAACGTGACGTATATTAATTTTTGCAATATAGTAAAAGAAGTGACTTCATCCCGCGACCAGCGGTGCCATGAAGTCACTTCTTTTTTGTGAAAAATAAATATTAGACTTCACAAAAATGACAGAATAAAATAGGAGAGCTGCCCTTTAGTATTATCAAAAAATAGTATAATATAAGTGAGTGAAATGCTTCACAATATTATAAGGAGAGAAGAGAATTATCATGCAAGCGAAAATAATCCGCTTCCCTAAGCATCCAACCCAATACCATGCATTATACTATTTTAGAGAATATCATGAGGTGTTTTTCCATATTTTTATAGCCTGGACATTTATGGTCTTTGTGATGATTTATGAGCATACACCATTTGTGTTGGGAATTGGAATAGCTGTTTGGCTCGCCGGGATGATCCTAATGATTCATTACATCATAAAATTAGGGTTGAAACGAAAGGAGCAGGGAGAGCAGCGACGAAGATTTCATGTGATTTAGTAAAATTAAAATAGTGGGAAATTATGAATAATCCTTGATTTGTCACACAAAATCGATTACTATGTGTATAGTCAAAAACGGAAGGGTGACCTTGATACAATGATTTATTAGTCCTATTTTTAGAAAAATGCGTAGAGTAGTGTTCAGAAGCTAAAGTTTAAGGTAAGAAAATAACGTTTTTGAGCAGCTCTAATGATACGATTTATTTTTCTGGATAGGATTAGTGTGTACATTGTATATACAAGTTATTAAGGTCATTTCGCCCACTCGTGGACTGAATGTATTGTTAATATTGTATTGTACTGCCTCCTGTTCAGAATTGCGACGGGAGGTTTTTTATTTGGGAAATAATGAAGCTAATAGTATTAGTCATAACGAGTCGTCAAACACAGGCGGTTTGTTTCAAAATCGCGTATTTCAAGCGATCATTGTCTCCGGTTTGTTTTTGCAAATTGGAATTTGGGTGCGCAACTTCGCTGTACTGCTGTTTGTAATGGAGCAAACGAATGGGGATTCTTTGGCGGTGTCGATGATTTCTGTGGCAGAGTTTGCACCGATTTTTATCTTTTCTTTTATTGGCGGCACGTTTGCTGACCGCTGGAGTCCGAAAAGAACGATGGTTTGGTGTGATGTTTTAAGTGGATTATCGATTTTTGCAGTGTTAATTACACTTTTATTTGGAACTTGGCAGGTTGTGTTTTTTGCAACATTGATATCAGCCATACTTTCGCAATTCTCACAGCCTTCGGGTTTAAAGCTCTTTAAAATGCATTTGCCAATGGAACAAATGCAGCAGGGAATGTCGCTGTATCAAACATTATTCGCTGTCTTCATGGTGCTAGGGCCAATCCTTGGTACATTTATGTTTGAATCATTTGGCATAAACGTTTCCATTGCGATTACAGGGATTGCCTTTTTCCTTTCAGCGGCAGCACTCAGCTTTCTTCCTAAAGATCGAAAAGTGGAAAGTGAGGCTGCAGCCACTACGGTTTGGGAAGAAATGAAAAGCGGCGTAAGGTATGTGTTAGGTAAGAAGGATTTAAGTTTGCTAGGTTTATGCTTTATGGGAGCGGGGCTTGGACTTGGTTTTATTCAGCCGCTTACAATCTTTCTTGTAACAGAACAACTCGGTTTACCAAAGGAAAATTTACAATGGCTCTTGATGGCTAATGGAATTGGTATGATTGTTGGCGGAGCTGTCATTATGATTTTTGCAAAATCAATGGCTCCACAGAGACTGTTAATGCTTGGAATGCTGGCAAACGCGATTGGACTCTCCATTGTCGGAGTTTCAACCAATGTTTGGCTCACGCTTATTGTCGAGCTATTTATCGGCTTTATGTTGCCTTGTATTCATATTGGGATTAATACGTGGATTCTACAAAGCACTGAAGCAGCGTTTATTGGTAGGGTGAATGGTATTTTGAGTCCGCTCTTTACAGGATCTATGGTCGTAACGATGAGTGTAGCGGGTATTTTAAAAGAACAATTTTCGTTGGTTGCCATGTTTGAAACGGCGGCAGTTCTGTTTATTATTGGAGTCGTTTTTATTTTACCTTTGTACAATATGAAAATGACGACACCAAAGTTGGAAAATTAAAAGTAGGCATAATATGTCAAAATAATCAAACTATTTATGGTAAAATGGCTTTATGAAGGTAAAGCCATTTTACTATTTTTAGGGGAGAGGGATTGGCAATGATGCTATGGAAGCAAGATGACTTTTTTATTTCAACCGATAAAAGTTTGTTGGATCATAATAGAATCTTTGCTTTTTTGAAAAATGAATCCTATTGGGCGCAGGAGCGGTCAAGGGAAATCGTTGAAAAATCAATTGAGAATTCATTGCTTTGTTTTGGGGTTTATAAAAGGCATCAAGATGGCTCGATGGAACAGGTGGGATTTGCGCGAATCGTAACCGATTTGGCGACATTCGCCTATCTTTGCGATGTCTTTGTTGTTTCTAAGTTTCGTGGTTTAGGATTATCGAAGTGGCTCATGAGTGTGATAGTAAACCATCCCGATCTCGAAAGTGTTCGTAGAATGCTGCTGGTAACCTTTGATGCCCATACATTATATGCAAAATACGGCTTTCAGCTTCTTGATAAACCGAATCAGTTTATGCAACGGATTCAAAACCAAACGAACATTATTCCCTATTTTATAGATGAAAACAAAGATGATGTTTGTTGAATGATTCAGTAAACGTTTGATAGACTAGAGAGGTCTAAATCAAAGTTGCAAAGTTGAAGGAGCGTCTAGTTGTGTGGCAAACGATTATTACATATGAGTACCTAAAGGACCTATCACTTTCGGTAGGTATCTTATTCCTTTTTTTACTGTTGCGAAAGGTTTTCACGAAATACATTTTCCATCTAATTTTAAAGCTGACGCATAAAACGCCGACAGATTTGTTTACCCATATTTGGCTTTCATTTGAGCATCCGATGAGATGGTTATTTGTGATTATCGGAATTTATGTGGCTTCTGATGTTTTTCCATATTTTGAACGAAGCCATCCGTTATTTGTAAACATCTTGAGGGCGTCAGTGATTATTTTGATTACGTGGGGTGTATATAATGTAGCCTCTGCCAGCTCAATTGCCTTGATGAAACTTAATAATAAGCTGAATGTTGAAATTGATGAAATTTTAATCCCTTTTTTATCAAAGACGATTCGATTTGTCATCATTGCAATTAGCTTCAGCATGGTTGCCCAAGTTTTCGGCTATAATGTCAATAGCTTAGTGGCTGGTTTGGGGATAGGTGGAGTTGCCGTTGCTTTAGCGGCGAAGGATGCATTAGGCAATTTATTCGGTGGTTTGATTATTATCACAGAAAAGCCGTTTTCTATCGGTGATTGGATTCTAACGCCGACGGTGGAAGGAACAGTGGAAGATATCACCTTTCGAAGTACGAAGGTAAGAACATTTGCGCAAGCCTTAGTTACCGTACCAAACGCAACATTGGCAAATGAGGCAATCACCAATTGGAGCAAAATGGGAAAACGCCGGATTACCTTCCAATTAGGGGTTGATTATGATACACCAAAGGAAAAACTGGAAAATACAATAACAAAAATTGAAGCGATGCTAAAAACTCATCCTGATATACATCCGGATACAATCTTTGTAACGTTTGATAACTATAATATCAATAGTTTGGATATATTCCTGTACTTCTTTACAAAGACCACAGTCTGGGCTGAATATTTACAAGTCAAGCAGGATATTAATTTTAAAATCATGGAAATCTTGGAGGCTGAAGGTGTATCGGTTGCAACTCCAACAAGAACGTTAATAACGACAAAGGAATCGGAAAGTATCATGAAGGCAGCAACGAAGGAACATGGAAAAGATAGGGTTAAGGATACGGAATAATTGGTAATGCCTTTTTGAGGAGTTATGGCATTGGTTTTAGAAACCTGATAAATCTTGATTTATCAGGTTTCTTTTTATTAGTGACATCGTTATTCGTTGGTGTTCAATAAATCAAGGAACTCCTCTGAAACATAGGTTTTTCCATCTTTCATTACTGGGGCCGCCTTAAAGTAACGTAAACTCTTGTTATACCCATATTCTTCTTTTCCGATTGAAATGGTAAACGAACGATTTTGCTTTTGAACTAGTATAGCGGTATTCCCATTTTTCCATTTCACTTCGTAGCCCAAATGCCCAGCCACTTGCCGAAGTGGAATCATCTTTGTTTCGTTTTTCATGAAATAATCATTTTGAATTAGATGATTAACTTCTTCCAGCAAATGCTTTTTGGCAATATCTAAAGCAATAATTTTAGATGGTGTGGTTTGGGCTGGAATGCTTTTTGTAGTGACACTGTAAAAAACAATTAACTCCTTGCCTTTTAGATCATCTACATTTATTTTTTCCCCTTTATCATTTAAAAGAATGGTATCATCAGCTACATTTAATTTGAGCTGGTGATCCAAGCTGACTAAATTCTCGTCGAATAAAGCAACTTTTACAAAGCCCATTTTAGTTTCGTCATTCACAATGACGATTTCGGGTGTGATGATTGGCGGATAAATCATAAGCATTGGCTTGCTTTTATCATAATACACATCAATTTGTAATCCTTCGGTTAGGGAATCTTTTGTAAGCTGTTCTGTTGTGGCACTATTAAAAATCATAACCTGATCCGGAATAGGGAAGTGAGTTTCGGTTGTCTTCTCTGTATTCTCAACAATTAATTTCGGTAATTCTCCATCCATGTTTATTTTGGAAATTACCCCTGACACTTTCATAAAGTTTGATACATCCACCTGTTGATTAGACTCCTCTGCAGCCGCGATGGGTGTAACAATCTTTGTCATACTTTGGGCGGAAGCCGGTGATTGAATCAATAAAGGTCCAGAAACGATAGCTGCAATTGTAACGATGTTTAGTATTTTTTTCATTTTCATATAATTTCCTCCTTCTTTAGAATAGACGTCAACAATCACAAAAGGTTTCATACACGATTCTTACTCGTTGTTCACAGAATTATTCGAACTTATATAGTAAGACATGTAATATACTATAAGTAGATAGTAGAAGGGGGGATTCACTGTGAAACAAATTGATAATGTACGAAGTGAAAAACATGTTGAGCATAATGACCCTAGTAGGGAAGAGTTGGAAAAGCTTATTTACATTGACGCCTTAACGATGCTTCCCAACTTCAATTACTTTAAAGACGTTTTTGACCGAAAATGGAGAAATGCAGTTCGAAGGCAAGAGCCTATTTCATTAGTCTTTTTTGATTTAGATCATTACAATCTTTACAATGAACATTACGGCGTTCAAGAGGGCGATAAAGTTTTAAAGAAAATTGCTGAAAAGGTAAAATCTATGTTGCACAGACCTGAGGACTTTCTTTCCCGCTATGAAGGAGGAAAATTCATTATTATTCTTCCTGAAACGAATATGAATGGTGCGTTGCAGGTTGCTGAAACGATTCGTCAGGCAATTGAAGCAATGCAAATACCACACGCTAAGTCAACTACTTCAGAATATGTTACATTTAGCTTTGGAGTTGGAACGAAAATTCCTTTTGTTTGGGAAGATCCATTCCATTTTCTTAAAGCGGTTGAACAAGCCATGTATAGTGCCAAGAGATGTGGATGTAACCAAATTATTTGGAATAATACTTTTGATCACGATGAAAAAAAGTAAGAAAATAAGTGGGCGAGCACCACTTCATGTATAAAAGTTTAAAAATCTCGCCCATTTTTACTTGGTAATATTTTTCCTACAGGAATAGTGAGTGATATAATTGATATAAAGGAGTGGGTTGATGGAAAAGGAATTATTGCAAAACCAAAATTCTGCTGGTCATTTTATAACGGAACAAATTAAAAATCAAATGAGACATCAGAAATTAACAAAGGGCAAGGTAGCTAAAAGGGTCCTCTTCTTATTCGTGGGCGCGGTGCTAATGGCTATAGGACTTGAAATCTTTCTTGTCCCGAATCAAATTATGGATGGCGGCATTACCGGTATTTCCATTATTTTATCACACCTGACGGGCGGCAAATTAGGGCTGTTTTTATTCCTCTTAAACATTCCTTTCTTCTTTATCGGCTATAAACAAATAGGGAAGACCTTCGCTATTTCTACGTTATTTGGTATTGTCATTATGTCGATATCTACCGCTTTTTTTCATCCAATTCCGGCATTTACAGAGGATATTCTGCTTGCAACCGTTTTTGGTGGAATTATTTTAGGAGCTGGAGTGGGTTTGGTTATTCGCTATGGTGGCTCCCTTGATGGAACAGAAATACTCGCGATTATTATTAACAAAAAGTTTCCGTTTTCTGTTGGTGAAACGGTCATGTTTTTTAATCTTTTTATCTTTGGTTGCGGTGGCTTTGTTTTCGGATGGGATCGGGCGATGTACTCAATTTTAGCTTATTTTATTGCTTTCAAGACGATTGATATTGTGATTGAAGGGCTGGATCAATCAAAATCTGTGTGGATTATCAGTGAAAAACAAGATGAGATTGGTGGGGCTTTATTGGCCCGTTTAGGTCGTGGCGTTACATATCTAAAGGGTGAAGGGGCTTATACAGGCGATGATAAAAAGGTTATTTTTTGTGTAATCTCACGTCTTGAAGAGGCAAAGTTAAAGTTAATTGTTGAAGATATAGACCCTTCGGCCTTTTTAGCGGTTGCTGATATTGCCGAAGTGCGCGGTGGCAGGTTTAAGAAGAAATCAATTCACTAAGAACAAAGGGGCAAGCCCCTTTGTTTTTTATTTTCCATTCTTTAGTTCATCCCGATTGACGGCATGGGGCGGCTCTTCTAACCACTCCCGCTCTACCATAATATCAAAGCCCTTTTTGGAATATAGTAAAATTTCTGGTATGAATTTACTATAATATGTTGTTAAATCTACTCTTAATGATAAGGACAAAGCATATCCGATCAGGGTAATATCGATGGAATTTAGTGAATTAAAAAGTAACATAATGAGCTTGTCAGAGAATGGCGAGACCGTTGAATCTGTCACTTCTATGTTGACAGTAACCAACCCTAATAATTCTTCTTTCTTTAAAAGGTCATTAAATAAATTGATTTGTTTTTCGGAAATGTCCTGGCCCTCTTTTAGATATTTTTTAATTTCCTTATCTTTAACAACTTGAAGTAAGCCAATACAGAGTATAATAGCGAAATAATTTCGTTCGATATTAAAAAATAATTGTGTGAGCTCTACTGTGTTTAAAGGCCGCTTTTTCCCAATTACATCCGTTACATAAGAATTCTTTTTTATATATTCAACCTTTTTTGGATAGGGTATCATCGGAGGTCTGTCGTAAATGCCTTTGGAAAGCATAAGTGTTGTAGATTCTTTATATAGTGTTGTCGAATGGCTCACGGCATTCGTAAAAAAATCAAGAATATCCGTCCGAGCAATATTGACAGTTACAAATGCGTAATTAATCATATTCATCCTCGCCATTGAGTAAACAAAGCTTAAAGCAAAAGGATCATAAAAAAGCGGTGGGGCGTTTAAATTAATATCTTCTTTAACAGAAAGGCCATTTGGGATTGGTATGTTTTCTTTAGTAAAGATTTCACTAATTTGTTGGATATATGTTTCCGATTTATGCAGTGCCTTTTCGAGAAGAGGCTTAATTGTATCATCTTTCAAGTGATGCAGGAAATATTTTAATAAGCAAACAGACATCGTTTCTTGTATAAAAGTACTCCATAATCCCCCTATTTCCGCAGATGAAAGTCTAACGTTGTGGCTTTCCATAACTTCCTCCAAGATCAGTATTTACATTATAGAATTTGATTGTTAGCCGAAATTTATACAATAATTATTCCAATTAATGTAAAGGATAAAACCCCTTTTTCGATGCATTCTATATGTTGTACTGAAGTACTCACTCAAATAAAGGAGGATTTACTATGGCACAAATAGATATTAACAAATTAAAACAAGCAGAGGCAGCATCATCCCTTGCAAAGGACGCAATTACACAGGCAATTGAACAATCTGCAGCAAATACGGTTTTATGTGCGGAGGCTTTAAAGCAAGCATCAAATGAAATTGCACAAGTACAAACATGGATCAGCCAGGTGCAATCTCAGCTTCAGACTCAGCAGTCCTCATCCGACTCGGAATTTCAAATTTAGTGAAAAAAGGTGTCATTTTGACACCTTTTTTCATTATTTTTTTGCATTAAGAAATAATCAGTAGTAAATTAATAGAAGCGATAACTATAAAAATTTTTAGTGGGCAGTAGGAGATGGAAGAATGGAGATGGAGAGAAGATTTAGTTTTAGTTTTATTAATTTTATGAAAGGAATGCTATTATTACCGGTATTTCTTTTCTTATTTATATTAGGTGCCTGTTCCTCTCAGGAAGAGCCGAGAGAAATCGAACTAAAGCCTTATACACTTATGGATTTAGCGAAACAGGATTTTACTAATGTAGATAAGATTGTGATTAAGAGCGGGGATACAGGGGAAGCAAAAACGGTTGAAGACAAAGAGCAAATTTCTGCTTTTATGAAAAATATGGAGAGTGCCTATTTCACACCGGATGTGAATCAGAAAAAGCGTGAAGGCTGGACCTATTTGATTACCTTTTATGCAGGATCGAAAGAGGTTTTTGAATTTTATCCAACCTATATTGATGATATTTATTTCAAACCTGATGATAAGGTTATGGCCAATATTGAGGAATTATTTAAATCAAAATAAAATGAAAAACTATAGGGGTAGCCTGATTCGGCTAGCCTTTTTTGTTTTTGCGCAATCCATTGACATCTTATTGACATAAACATTGATTACAATTTTAAATGGTAGAGTAAACTTTTTTAAAATAAATGAGGGACTAAAATGAAAACGATTTTAGTAGTTGAAGATGAAATGGCTATTTCGATTGTATTAAAGGCCTATTTGGAGAAGGCTGGTTTTACAGTTATCCAAGCTTATAACGGCAAACAAGCTATTGAGAAATTTGAAGAAGATAAACCGCTGCTAGTTTTACTGGATGTGATGCTTCCAGATTTTAATGGTTGGAGTGTTTTACAGTATATTCGCGAGAGAAGCTCTTGTCCCGTCATCATGCTGACGGCGCTTGGGGATATTGATAATAAGTTGAATGGCTTTAATGAAGGTGCTGACGATTATTTATCGAAACCATTTATCGGAGAAGAGGTCGTAGCACGGGTCAATGCGGTGTTGCGCCGCTCTACGCAAATTATCGACCATGACCATATTGTTTATTATGGAAGTCTGAAAGTAGACTTCCAGGCACATCATGTATTCTTGAATGGCATTGAGTTAGCATTTCCGCCGCGGGATTTAGCTTTATTTCTATTTTTAGTCAAGCATCCAAATCAAACCTTTACAAGAGAACAGCTGATTGAACATGTGTGGGGAATTGATTTTGATGGCAGTGACCGGGCGGTGGATTTGGCCATTAAGAGGATTAGAAAGGTGCTTGCGCATTGGCCGGAAACAGAAGGTGAAATCAAGACTTTAAGAGGATTGGGGTATCAATTCAGTGTTAAAGAAAAATAATGAACGGCCTTCACTGCTGCGCTATTGGACGACACGGTATTTTGTTACATTGTGTATTGGCTTGCTGATTATCGGTGTGGTATCTAGTCATTGGATTAGACATTCGATAACGGAAAAACGATTGGATATTTTAGAGATGACAGCAGATGAGATTGCTGGACGTATCACAGATAGTGGCGGTTTCGTTAGCCCGGAAGTATTTTTGCCAAGAATCGTAGATGATCGGTTTCGGTTTTTAAAATTAGAGGGGCGGCCGCTTATTTATGTAACCGATCAAAATGGTAATATTGTCTTCGGGATGAAAGACCGGATTTATTCTATGCTTGATTTTGATGAGTTAGTTACACACACCAAAAACAAGAATGTGCAAA
Organism: Schinkia acidoalkalinis; assembly: GCF_054301215.1. The sequence goes on along the minus strand of NZ_CP182573.1, from coordinate 1,840,761 downwards.
TGATTTCCCTTCCCCATGGTGAGAACTTCTATTTAGTTCAAAAAGAAATTATGCAGGATCATATCCAAATTGGCTGGGTATTTATCTTGCTCCAGGAAAAAGAGATTGAGCGCAGCCCAGAAGAGATGAAACTATTATTGATTATGCTAGGTAGTTTAGCCGTTCTTGGTTGGGCCGTTATTTATTATTTATCGAAAAGATTACTGCGGCCAATCAGCAATATTGCAGGAGCGGCTCAGCAAATTGTGGAAGGCGACTATGATATCACAATCAATGATTCCATTAGAGAAAAAGAAGTACATGAGCTCTCAGCTTCGTTTATGGAAATGGCCTTACGACTAAAGCAGCTTGAATCATTGCGAACGGAGCTGTTAGCAGGGGTAACCCATGAGTTAAAAACTCCTGTGACGGCAATTAGTGGCTTAATCCAAGCGGTAAAAGATGAAGTAGTAACCGGGGACGATGCCAAGGAATTTTTAAATATTAGCCAAAAAGAGGTGGCAAGACTGCAGAAAATGGTAGAGGACTTGCTAGACTTTAATACATTTGCGGCCGGAAAAATTCGGATTACAAAGGAAAGGGTAAATGTAGGAGATTCTTTGCGCGAAATTATCCATCAATGGCAGCTTGTTCAGGAAGAGGGGCCGGAAGTTCAACTGTTTTTACCGGATTCTGAGTTGATCATTTCAACAGACCCATTACGATTACAGCAAATTATTTTGAATCTATTGAATAATGCGAAGCAGGCATGCTCATCAGATTGTCAGATTGAAGTAAGGATATATAAAATAGATGATTCCATTTGCATTGATGTAAAAGATAACGGAAGCGGCATACCAATGGAGGAGCAGTCGTTGATTTTTGAACGTTTTTACAGAGGAAATAATAAAAAACATAGGGTTCACGGCTTAGGTCTAGGATTAACCTTCAGTAAATTGATTGCCAGAGCACTTGGCGGGGATTTGGTGTTGAAGGAAAGTACGGAGCAAGGGACTACGTTTGCAATCTATTTGGGTGCCTGACTTTGCTGGAAAGCCATTGATTCGGACTCCACAAGCAAGAAATTAACCTGAGTAGTCCGAAAGGTGGCATGTTATTATTCTTCTTCAATTTTTGGAATAAAATTAAATATTTCATGTGATTCGAAGCTATCTACAAGCCGGTTGAGCCAACGATAATACTGTAAGCAAGTGTGCAGTTTTTCGATGACTTGCCGGGCTTCTTCACGGATTTCAAGTTCAACATCATCACGTTTGGCAAGGTTGTTTAGCTCTTTCAACGATTTTTCAATGTATGAAACATTCATCGAAATTGCGGCACGCCATTTGATAGAAAATAAATCAATAAATGTTTGATACCAGTCTTCTTCTGCTTGATAAAGGTCTTTGCGAACGCCCTTTTTCCAAACTTTATCAACCATTTTTAAATCCATTAAGCTTCTGACCGACGTGCTCATACTCGTTTTGCTCATCCCAAGCTCGTCTTTCATCTCATCTAATGTCATTGGATTTTTGCTAAAAAATAATAATCCAAATAATCTCCCTACAGAATCCGTTATTCCATACAAATTCATATTGTGCGCAATTGTATCGATAACTCGTTCTTTTGCTAGATCTAATTGTTGTTTTGGATCCACTTCCATTACTACTATTCCCACCATTCTTCCCGAAAACTTCAATATCTTTGAATATAGACTACCACTAAAAATCTGAAAGTAAAGAGGTAAGAGCTGTAGCATTTGGGAGGAAAACAGTGTAATTCTAATAATTACGTACGTATTGTACGTACAGTTTTTACTGTACAAAATTTACGGTTGAATAGGGCTGTTTATGGACTTTGATGGATTAAATGGAAACGGGTTACAATTAAAGAGCAGTTTTAGTGAAAATTTAGCTTATGAGAGGTGAGTACATGCAACAGGCACAAACTATAAAGCTTAAAGTTGAAAATGTAACAAAGATTTTTGGAAAAAATCCTAAAAAAGCACTTCAATTCATAAAAGAAGGCTATTCAAAGGCTGACATACTGAAACGGACAGGCAGTACAGTAGGTGTCAACCAGGCGACATTTGAAGTATATGCTGGTGAAATTTTCGTCATCATGGGGCTTTCCGGCAGCGGCAAATCAACGCTTGTAAGAATGCTAAACCGCTTAATTGAGCCTACTCTTGGGAAAATCGAATTGGACAGCGAAGATGTTGTCAAAATGCATAAAGCGGCTTTACGTGAAATTCGTCGTAAAAAAATAAGTATGGTTTTTCAAAAATTTGCCCTGCTGCCACATCGTACTGTTTTAGAAAATACCGAGTACGGCCTTGAAGTACAAGGGGTAAACAAAGAGGCAAGAAAACAAAAAGCGTTAGAGGCGTTAAAGTTAGTTGATTTGGAAGGATATGAAAATCAGTATCCTAGTCAATTAAGCGGCGGAATGCAGCAGCGTGTTGGACTAGCCCGGGCACTGGCAAATGACCCTGATATTCTGTTAATGGATGAGGCCTTTAGTGCACTGGACCCTTTAATAAGAAAAGATATGCAGGATGAGTTATTAGAGCTTCAGGGTAGAATGGAAAAAACCATTATCTTTATTACCCATGATCTAGATGAGGCTCTACGAATAGGTGACCGTATTGCCTTAATGAAGGACGGCGTGATTGTCCAAATTGGAACGCCGGAGGAAATACTTATGAATCCTTCTAACGAATACGTTGAAAGATTCGTAGAAGATGTTGACTTGAGCAAAGTGCTGACTGCTGGGCATGTAATGAAGCGTGCACACTCCGTTCAAATCGATAAAGGACCGCTTGTAGCCCTACAAATGATGAAAGACCTCGGAATATCTAGTATATATGTTGTAGATAAAAAGCTAAGATTGCTAGGAGCTGTAACAGCGGCTGAAGCGAGAAAAGCTGTTGATCAAGGAAAAAACCTCTCCCATATTTTAGACAACAATATTCAAACTGTAATGAAAGAGACCCTATTGGTAGACCTTTTTGAGGTCGTTTCAGAGGCTGTTATCCCTGTAGCTGTCATAGATGAGGATCAACGTCTGAGAGGAATTGTGATTCGTGGAGCTGTTCTTGGAGCTTTATCAGGGAATGAGCGCTATATAAATGATGCAATCGATATGGCTCGAGATGAGGTTGCTGCAAATATTCAAGAAGGGAGTGGTGTAAATGGCCATTAATTCAGAAGGATTTTTACCTAAACTGCCTCTTGCAGATTGGATTGACAATCTTGTTGATTGGTTAACAGATACATTTGAGGTCACCTTTGATGGGATTTCCAACAATTTAGAAGTCGTTGTTGAGGGTATGGTGGATGGCCTAGCGTTAATCCCACCTATCGTTTTGATTATTATAATGAGTTTACTAACTTGGAAGCTTTGTAATAAAGGAATCGCACTTTTTACCTTCATCGGTTTGCTATTAATCGAAAACTTAGACTATTGGGAGCCTATGCTAGATACAGTGGCTTTAGTGATAACCTCGGTCATATTATCAATTGTGATTGGTATTCCAATTGGTATATGGGCATCACAAAAGGCAACCATTAGAAAAATAGTTTCTCCCATATTAGACTTCATGCAAACAATGCCTGCATTTGTTTACTTAATTCCAGCTATTTTCTTTTTTAATATCGGTGTTGTACCTGGTGTTGTCGCATCAGTTATTTTTGCCACACCACCGACTATACGTTTAACAATATTAGGAATTCAACAGGTACCTGCTGATATTATCGAGGCAACAGAAGCATTTGGCTCGACAACGAAACAGCGCTTACTAAAGGTGCAGCTGCCGCTGGCAATGCCAACGGTTATGGCAGGCATTAATCAAAGTATCATGTTGGCGTTATCAATGGTTGTAACTGCATCCATGGTTGGGGCCCCAGGACTTGGTGCAGATGTTTACCGTGCGGTAACACAAATCAAAACTGGAATGGGGTTTGAAGCTGGTTTAGCAATCGTTATCATAGCGATTATCCTAGACCGGATTTCTCAAAATATAGGAAAAAATAAACAAGGGGGAACGGTGTAATGAAAAAATGGTTAAGCTCTTTACTAGTTTTAGTATTGGCAATAGGTCTGGCTGCTTGTTCTTCGTCGAATGATAAGGCACCCTCGTCAGATAGTGTGAACGGAGGTGAAGGCACTTCAACTGCTGCCGTTGGTGAAAGTGTAGATTACAAGATTATTGGAATTGACCCTGGTGCAGGTATCATGAAAGCTACCAATCAAGCAATCGAGGATTATGGTCTAGAAGATTGGAAGTTGGTTGAAGGGTCTGGAGCCGCAATGACAGCTACGCTAAAAAAGGCATATGATGATCAAAAGCCAATTATCATTACGGGTTGGACTCCACATTGGATGTTTGCACAATTTGACTTGAAATATTTAGATGACCCAAAGGGTGTTTATGGTGAGAAAGAAAATATTAATACAATCACACGCAAAGGTTTGAAAGAGGACTCTCCAGAGGCCTATAAGCTTTTGAATCAATTCCACTGGACATCGGATGATATGAGTGCTGTGATGGTCATGATTGAAGATGGTATGAAGGAAGAAGAAGCTGCCTCTAAATGGGTTGAAGAGAACACTGAAAAGATAGCCCAGTGGACAAAAGACGTTAATAAGGTCAATGGTGAGAAACTTAACTTAGCTTATGTTGCATGGGCAAGTGAAATTGCAAGCACCAACGTTTTAGCAAAGGTGTTAACAGACATGGGCTTTGATGTAAAATTAACGCAATTAGAGGCCGGTGCGATGTGGGCTGGTATTGCAGATGGTAGTGCCGATGCATCTGTGGCTGCCTGGCTTCCAATCACACATGCTGACTATGCAAAAGAATTTGATGGCAAATTTGAAGACCTAGGCCCAAATCTTGAAGGAACAAAAATTGGCCTAGTTGTACCAACTTATATGGATATTGACTCCATTGAGGATTTGAAATAAACATTTGTTTAAGAGAGGAAATAGGATAGCACGCTAAATCGAGCTGCTATCCTTTTCTTCTTTTTGTTGAATTTATCGCCGCTGGTAGTTTGGTTTTGCAGTCTTGTGGTCCGAATCAAGGTTTATTTGGACAGCTTTACCTTATTGCCGAGTCCTCGAGTCCGAGAGAAGGCCGCCAGCGGACAGCATCCCCGGATAATGCGTTCTTCAGGTCCGTATCATGGCCTCATTCCCATTCTAAATGGAGCTGCTACTCTCTTCTTCACCTATTTGTAAACGATGCAAAATCCGCCGCTTCTGATACAACATCATCCCAACTTCAGCTACATCTTCAATTGTGGATTTGTTAATAAAAGCCCCAAAAACCATCCCGACGACAGGAATCATTTGAAAAAGCTTTTTCCAGCCAAAATTGTCCCGATAGGTCATCATCACTTCGCGCCAGCCCTGGAGTTGGGAAATGGTTTGGTTTCTCGCTGAGGCCTCGGTATCGCTGTCATAGGCCGATAACTCATCAAGAATCGCTTTTTTACCAACAATATCAGATGAAGCAAATTGCAAACATTTTACGATAAAGATTCGTTCATTTCGCTCATTCGGGTCAAAGCCATAGCAAATGGCAATTTCCTGCAATGCTTTTAATGAAAGCCCGAGCAGGATGGGGATATCAATGGAAAGTGTTAAAAACCCGCCGATTCCGGTCGTTGCCCCTTGAGCCATGGCGATGTTTTTCGTTGTTTTAATATAAGAGGATGCCACTTCATTCATTGTCTGAATGGGCTGCCGAGCAATTTCCGGAATCGTAATGGCATCAACGCTTAGCTTCTTCGCATAGTTTTTACAAATATTTTTTTCACTAACAAGATAGCGTCCGCCTGTTTGTACATAAAACCCAAGTTCGTCCAAAATCTGTCCGACTTTTTCATGAATAAACTTGGGAGTTAAGCGGTCTAGAATTTGAAAGGGGAGCCGGCCGAGCTTTTCCCAAAACCATAACCCTTTTTGGTCTCTTTCCCATTTTTCAATGACTTGTAATTGCTGACTTAGTGATTCTTTTGTTTCAAATGATTCCATAAAAAGTCTCCTAAATGTAATGGTTACTATGTAGTACGGTTCATGTGTAATGGAAGTTTCATTAATATCTATGTTGGTTCCTAAAAGAAATGGGCGGGCATTAATTAATATAGCCAAATTTTTCAGCAAATGATAATGTAAAGTTAATAAGTCTGTTGGGGGAGGATTTTTTTTATGGATATTGCTGCGTTATCTACTGCTATGAGTCAGGCTAATTTAGGCCAACAAGTAGGCATTGCTCTTACGAAAAAAGTAATGGAAACTGCCCAGGTGAATGCTACGGCATTAACTGAAATGCTCAAGGCGTCCACTGTACAAGCACCACACCCGACACTTGGGAAACATATTGATATTAGCATTTAGATTTAGGTGATGAACATGATTGGTTGTTTATGTATCCATGGATTTACGGGCAGTCCTTTTGAAGTGGCGCCTTTAGCTAAATTTCTAAAAGAGAATACAAACTGGTTAGTGGAAATGCCTACATTACCGGGGCACGGGGGAGAGTTGGGCCGCTTAAAAGGGGTGGCTTACCAAGAGTGGATTCGCGAAGCAGAGCAGTCGTTACAAGGAATGCTTGTGAAGTGCAGCACAGTTTACTTAGTGGGTTTTTCAATGGGCGGCGTCATTTCAGGTTACCTTGCTGCCAAATACCCTGTCAAAAAGCTTGTTTTATTAAGTGCCGCTGCCTATTATGTGAACCCGAAACAACTTTTGCTTGATTTAAAGGAAATGGCCACTGAAGGAATGCGGGGGACCTTGAATAGCAATGAGTTATATCTACGATACCGTAAAAAGATAAAAGAAACTCCAATTACGGCAACCCTTCAATTTCAAAAGCTTGTGAAGGAATTGAAGCCGAACTTTGCCAAGATTGAAGTGCCAACCTTAATTGTTCAGGGTGAATTAGACGGCATTGTACCGAAAAAAAGCGCCAGCTATTTATATAAAACAATCCCTTCGAAAGAGAGGGAGCTTATTTATTTGCCAAAGTCCAAGCATCTTGTTTGCCATGACCAGGATAAAGATCAGTTGTTTGCAGCTGTTGAAAGGTTTTTGCTGAAATGATAAATCCGTGATGTTTACTTCTACTATCAAACGGGGGCAAACAGCCCCTATTTATGCTTTAAATGCAATTACAATTCCGCCTTCACCTGCATATGTGCCAATTAATGGTCCCATTTCTGATAAAATGGCCTCTTTAAAGTTATACTTTTCCTGAATTTCTTTCAGCATTTTTAGAGCCTTTTCTTCACAGTTGCTATGTGTTATTGTTAAAACTTTTTGTTCGAGGTTTTTTCCGTATTCACCGATTTGTTCGATAAAACGGCGCCATACTTTCTTTTCTCCACGAACTTTTTCACGGACCTCAATGGCACCTTCATTGCTGACATATAATATTACTTTGATATTTAAGGCATTTGCAATAGCAGCTTTTGTTTTGCTCAGCCGTCCGCCCTTAACGACATTTTCAAGCGTATCTAATAAAATAATCGTATTGATTGTTTCAATGGTAGCCTTTGCATTGGAAATTACTTTTTCAAAGTCGGCGCCACTATGAATTAATTTTAAAGCCTCATCAATGAGAAGGATTTGGCCGCATGAGCCCGTTTTCGTATTGAGAACGGCAATTTTTCGTTCAGGCTGTTCTTCAAGCAGCATATTCATCGCAATGACGGCACTCTCATAGGTACCGCTTAAACTTTTTGAAAGAGTAAAAATGATAATGGCATCCTCTTCGGGTACGGCCTTATAGGCTTCGAAAAAATCGTTTGGAGCGGGACAAGAGGTTTTTGGCAATTCACTTGATTCTTTCATTTTACGATAAAAGGTTTGGTTATCTATATCAATGCCGGTTTTATAGGATTCATTCCCAAAACTAACGTGTAACGGTATAACTGTAATGAGATGCTCTTTACTAAACGACGATGGCAAGTCTGAGGCTCCATCTGTGATGATTTTTATTGCCAAAATCTACACCTTCTAACTAATTGGATACTTTTCATTCTAACACTAGAATTAGTCCCGTGATATCGCTTCTCCATCTTTTTTCGGATGAATGTGCTTTTCTTCTGTATTATTCATCCAAAGAAATAAGAATAAACCACCCAAAAGAATAAGGCCACCTAGCCATTGAGAAGCAGTGGGCACTTCATCTAGAATGAAGTAGGCTAAAATGGAAGCACCGATAGGCTCAAAAAGAATCGTCATGGAAATGATGGAAGTACTTAGCCATTTAATCGCCCAGTTAAACAATGAATGACCTAAAAGGGTTGGAACAATCGCCAATAAAAGGAATACAAGCCAATCTTGTTTGGAGTAGGAAAAGAATGAATATCCTAGAAATAAATCATAAATCATTAATGTAATTGAGCTTATGAGGTAGACAACAAAAGTGTATGTAAAAAGTGAAAGTCGCTTACGTACGGTTTGACCGAATAGGAAATAAGCTGTTACCATAATAGCAGCGATGACGGCAAGGAAATCACCCCATAATGCCATTCCGCTTACTTTGAAGTCACCCCAGCTGATAATGAAGCTGCCTATAATCGCTAGAATTCCACTTCCAAAAGCACCCAGGCTTAGTTTTTCTTTATAGAAAAAATATGTGCCGACAAAGGCGAAAATGGGCTGTAGTGTAACGAGTACAACTGAACTGGCTACAGACGTATAATTTAATGATTCAAACCAAAAAATAAAATGAAAGGCTAAAAAAATGCCTGCAACTATAGAATAAAGCCAATCCTTCTTTTCAATTTGACGCAGTTCCTTTAGATAATTTATTGAAAAAAATGGGGTCATTAACAAAACGGCGAATAATAATCGGTATGTAGCAATCATCGCTGCAGGTGCAGAGGATAATTTAACCAAGATAGCTGATGTAGAGACAGCTAACGCTCCAATCAATAAAGCTAAATAGGTTTTCGTTTTTTGACTCAATGTAATCCCCTCGATTTTATTAAATAAATTTATTTTTGATATTTTATCATAGCAGTTCATTGGGTAGTAAGAATATGGTAGTTTCATTGTATTTGCGTAGTTATAGGAAGTATGCTAAAATTAATAAATATGCCAAAAAGTAGAAATTAGGGAGTTTTGAATACATGACAATGTTTCATGAGTTAGGAATAAGTGAAAAATTAATGAAATCGATACAGGCGATGGGCTTTGAAGAGGCTACACCGATTCAAGCCGAAACAATCCCTGTGTCTTTACAAGGAAAAGATGTAATTGGACAAGCACAGACTGGTACCGGAAAAACGGCAGCCTTTGGTATTCCAATGATCGAAAAAATTGATGTAAAAAATTCTTTTATCCAAGGGATTGTTGTTGCGCCAACACGTGAATTAGCGATTCAGGTTGCTGAAGAGTTAAACCGGATTGGACATCATAAAGGGGTAAAGGCACTTCCAATATACGGTGGACAAGATATTAACCGTCAAATTCGCGCTTTGAAAAATAGACCACAAATTATTGTAGGTACACCAGGACGCTTAATTGATCATATCAATCGTAAAACCATTCGTTTGCAAAATATCCAAACTGTTATCTTAGACGAAGCGGATGAAATGTTGAATATGGGCTTTATTGAGGATATTGAAGCAATTCTAAAGGAAGTTCCTGAGGAACGACAAACCCTACTGTTCTCCGCTACGATGCCTGAGCCAATTCGTAAAATTGCTGAAAAATTTATGCATGATCCGGTTTTGATTAAAGTGAAGGCAAAGGAAATGACAGTTCCAAATATTGAGCAATATTACATCGAAATGCAGGAAAAGAAGAAGTTCGATGTATTAACACGGTTGCTTGATATGGAATCACCAGAACTTGCGATAGTTTTTGGACGGACAAAACGTCGTGTAGATGAATTAAGTGAAGCGTTAAACACGAGAGGATATGCCGCAGAAGGCATCCACGGCGACTTGACACAAGCAAAGAGAAGTTCTGTCCTTAAAAAGTTTAAAGCAGGTACAATTGAAGTTCTCGTAGCAACAGATGTAGCTGCCCGCGGATTAGACATTTCTGGTGTAACCCATGTTTATAACTTTGATATTCCGCAGGACCCAGAAAGCTATGTACACCGAATCGGTCGTACAGGTCGTGCAGGAAAAACAGGTTTAGCATACACGTTTGTAACGCCTAGGGAAATTGGTCAATTGAAAAATATTGAGCGCACAACGAAAAGAACGATGGAGCGTAAGCCTGTTCCGTCAATGGATGACGCATTAGAAGGTCAAAAGCAAATTACTGCTGAAAAGATTCTATATACGATTCAAAACGAGAATTATTCATTTTATAAACATATGGCTGAGGAATTGTTGGATGAGCATGACTCAGTGACTGTTGTTGCCGCGGCAATTAAGTTATTGACTAAAGAGCCTGATATGACTCCAGTGCAGTTAACAGCAGAAGCTCCGGTTGTTGCTAAGGAACGGAAACAGCGCGATAATCGCTCACGTGACAACTATTCACGTGACGGTGGCAGACGCCGGGAAGGCAGTGCAAGAGGAAAAGGTGGCTTCCAACGTAATGGTAGATCACGTAGTACAAGTCCAAGCGGAAGCCGTAAAAAGACATATAAATAATAGTGAAAGAAAAAATGCTAACCGGTATGGTTAGCATTTTTTTTATTTTACGATTTAAATTAACCCTTTTGATTAATATGAATAGGTAGATTAATAATACGGAATAGAAATTTTATTCACACTATTTCCTATATTAGAAAAATTTTCATGGACAATGGTGGGTATTAAAGATATAATTACCAATACATAAAATATATACAAGATTTTAAATACTTAGAAAAAGGGGTTTGTATACATATTGGTGTCAGACTGGAAAGGGGAATGGCATGATTTCTTTTGAAAACGTTAACAAGTATTATGGTGACTTTCATGTATTAAAAGATATCAATCTCTCAATAAAAGAGGGAGAGGTTGTTGTAATCATTGGTCCATCGGGATCTGGAAAAAGTACTTTGCTGAGATGTATTAATAGGCTAGAAACCATTACAGACGGGAATTTTACCGTAAATAATACCTCAGTCAATGACAAGAAAACAGATATTAACAAACTTCGACAAAATATTGGTATGGTTTTCCAGCACTTTAATCTCTATCCACATAAAACGGTTTTAGAAAATATTACTCTAGCACCAATCAATGTTTTAAAGCAGTCAGCAGAAGAGGCAAAAAAGACTGCGATGAATTACTTAGAAAAAGTAGGTATTCCCGACAAAGCTTCTTCTTATCCTTCACAGCTTTCTGGAGGGCAGCAACAACGTGTAGCTATTGCTAGGGGACTTGCAATGCAACCAAAAATTATGCTATTTGATGAACCTACATCGGCTCTTGATCCCGAGATGGTAGGGGGAGTTTTGGATGTTATGAAAGCGTTGGCAAAAGAAGGCATGACAATGGTTGTTGTTACTCATGAAATGGGCTTTGCGAAAGAAGTGGGAGATCGAATTGTATTTATGGATCAAGGCAAGATTTTAGAAGAGGCAAAACCGGCAGAGTTTTTTGCGAACCCGAGGGAAGAGCGGGCGCAATTATTCCTCAGCCGTGTATTAAATCACTAAACAAAAAGGGAGAGGTTCTCAAAATGAAAAAACTAATTTTGTTAACAGTAGCAGCTCTTATGTCAGTATTGCTGCTAGCAGCTTGTGGTGCAAACAAAGAGGTTGCAACAACAGGGGAGTCGAAGGAAGGAAGCACGGAGCAAGGGGGAAGCATCCTTGACACAATTAAACAGCGTGACAAAATCGTTTTTGGCGTAAAAAATGATACAAAGTTATTTGGTTTGAAAGATCCAGCTACAGGAGAAGTATCAGGCTTTGATATTGATATTGCAAAGCGAATTGCTAAAGAAATTCTTGGTGATGAAAATAAAGCAGAATTTGTAGAGGTAACTTCTAAAACAAGAATACCTTTATTGAATAAAGGTGATATTGATGCAATTGTTGCAACGATGACAATTACAGAGGAACGCAAAAAAGAAGTTGATTTTTCAAATGTATATTTTGAAGCTGGACAATCACTCCTTGTGAAAAAGGGAAGTCCTATTCAAAGTATTAAGGACCTTACAAAAGATACAACAGTATTAGCTGTAAAAGGATCTACTTCTACTATTAATATCCGTAAAGCAGCTCCAGATGCACCAGTACTAGAATTTGAAAACTACGCAGAAGCATTTACTGCACTAAAAGCAGGGCAAGGTGTAGCGTTGACGACAGATAACGCAATTCTTTTAGGAATGGCATCTGAAGATAATTCTTTTGAATTAGTTGGTGGAACGTTTACAGACGAGCCATATGGAATCGCAGTGAAGAAGGGGAATACAGAATTAGTAGATGCAATCAATGGTGTTCTTGATACTATGAAATCAAACGGTGAATACGATGCCATTTATAAGAAATGGTTTAAACAACAATAATCGTAAAGTCGTTTTTCTAATCAGGATGGGCAATAAATGCTCATCCTGATTAATTTAAAGTGAGGTGAAATTGATATTGGACTTCTCAATTTTAGTAAACTATTTTGATATGTTTATGGATGGATTTAAAGTTACGATAATGGCTAGTATTATAGCATTGATTGCAAGCTTTACACTTGGAGCAATTATTGCAGTAATGAGAATTACACCAATTGCACCGCTCCGATGGTTTGGGGCAGTTTACACGGAGTTTTTTCGAAATATACCATTAGTTATTATTGCCTTTTTCTTTTATATAGGAACTCCAGTCCTTGGGATAAAATTTTCAGGAATTACTGCAGGAACGATAGCGCTTTCGATTTATACATCATCTTTTATTGCCGAGGCCATTCGCTCTGGTATCTTGTCTGTTCCAAAAGGACAAATGGAGGCGGCGAGATCTTCAGGTTTAAATTACCTTCAAACAATGAGGTTAATTATACTGCCTCAAGCAATAAAAATTGTTATCCCGCCAATTGGTAACCAATTTGTTAACTTAGTAAAAAATTCATCAATTTTGGCCCTAATTGCAGGTGCTGACTTAATGTACCAAGCAGATCTTATTTCAGCGAGAACATATATTGTATTTGATGTATACATATTTGTCGCATTATTCTATTTAGTTCTTACGTTACCATTAAGCATGGGTGTAGGGTACATTGAAAAACGCCTTGCAAATAGTCACTAGGAGGTGTCATGATGGATTTTATAGGTGCATATTCTCCGGAAAATCTCAAGTTTTTGCTTGAAGGATTTTATGTTACACTTTACGTTTCGCTCTTTTCTATTATCTTTAGTTTTATATTAGGTGGGTTATTAGGCACTTTGAGGTATGCGAAAATTCCGTTTATGTCCAAAGTTGCAGCAGTTATTATTGAAACCATTCGGAATTTGCCGCTTCTTCTTATCATATTATTTACTTACTTTGCTTTGCCTGAGATTGGCATTAATCTGAGTATTACAGTTTCTGCTATTATTGCGTTGACTGTTTTCGAATCAGCCATGCTTGCTGAAATCGTCAGAGGTGGATTGAATTCAATTGAAAAGGGGCAAATGGAGGCAGCACGGTCATCTGGTCTAACTTACATTCAAGCTTTGAGGCTCGTAATTCTCCCTCAAGCACTTCGTAGAATGGTACCTAATATCGTTAGTCAATTCATATCACTTTTAAAAGATACATCGCTTGCAGTTATTATTGCGCTTCCAGAATTGCTTCATCATGCAAAAATTATTCAGGCCCAACAAGTTAGTTATGTAATTCCAATCTTTATTATTATTGCTATCATGTACTTTGCAGTAAATTATGCTTTATCCTTAATTGCGCGAAGACTCGAGCTGAAAAATGCATAGAAATCAAAAGAAGCATCCCGTTAATAAAAACGAGATGCTTTTCTTAATACGATCGGTGCTAAGGCTGCGCCGCTAATAAGTCCGAAGATATGGGCATAAATATTGATGTCCGCTCTAAAAAAGGTCATTACCATTCCGATTACTAAAATTGAAATAATAATCTGGGAGTTCATTCGATTTATTAAATCTTTACGGTAAATGACCATGTACAGATAAACTCCAAATAGACCGAAAATAGCACTGGAAGAGCCAAGATGATAATAATTGATTGGAGCGACAAAGTAAGTCCCGATATTTGCCAGTACACCGCTTAGTAAATAGGTAATGATAAATGTAATCTTGCCTAACATTTTTTCCAGTGCCGGGCCAAAGAGAATCAAAGAAAATGAGTTAAATAACATATGGCCGAAGCCGCTATGGAGAAAAATTGGAGTTAAAAGCCTCCAATACTCACCTTTGTATACATCGTAGTTGGAGCCGATTCCAAGGGAAAGAAGAAGGTCTCCGCCTGGAACAATAAAAATAATCAACCAAAGCAGTACATGTATGAATAATATGGAAGTAACAATCGGATATTGGTGGATAAAGGAACGGAAATTTTCATTGCGGATAAACATATCAGTTCTCCTTTGTTATACTGGAATGGACATACATATTTTCATTATATTGTTTCTTCAAATTAAATAGAAGAAAGGGATACTTTTTTTATGATAAAAGGCATTGGTATTGATATTGTTGAAATCAACCGTGTACGGACCATTATCGAAAGACAAGTTAAATTACCAAAGCGGATTTTAACAGAAAAGGAATATCGAATTTTTGAAGCTTTATCAAAAGGAAGACAAGAAGAGTTTTTGGCAGGACGATTTGCGGCAAAAGAAGCCTATGCAAAGGCAAAAGGGACAGGCATCGGAAAAAGTTTAAGTTTTCTTGATATTGAAATTTTGCCTGATACCTTCGGTAAGCCGGAAGTAAGAAATAAAGACACAGAAATCGTACACGTATCAATCTCTCATTCAAAGGAATATGCGATTGCACAGGTAATCATCGAGGAAAAAAATAGTCGCTTGTCATAGCTAGTCTGCATATTGAGGAACTTTGTCTCATATATTTTTAGTGCGGTAGGAGGGAACGCATTGCAAGTTGTGACTGCAAATGAAATGTACGAAATTGACCGTTTTACAATGGGCGAAATTGGTCTTCCAGGTGTGCTCTTGATGGAAAATGCCGGCCATGCCTTTGTCCAAAAAGCCTTGGACTATTTGGATAAAGGTCAACGAATTGCAATCTTAATTGGTACTGGCAATAATGGTGGAGATGGTTTTGTAATTGCGAGGATTTTAAAAAGCTTAGGGTTTGATGCTGATGCCTTGTTAGTTGTTGAAGAGGAAAAAGTGAAGGGCGATGCCTTGTTTCATTTTGAAGCTTTTCGGAATTCAGGCTATGAGATCATCTCATTACGTGATTTAGGTTGTTTGCAGGGCTTTGACGTCATAATTGATGCGATGTTAGGCATTGGCATTAAGGGTGAAGTCAAATCACCTTATCGGGAGATTATCATGGCCTGCAATGAGCTGGATAATCTTAAAATCTCTGTTGATATACCAAGTGGTGTACCTGCAGATGGGACTCATTCATTTGAATTAGCATTTAAAGCAGGACTAACCATCACTTTACAGCACCCTAAGCTTAGTGCATTTACTTATCCGGCCCGGGACTTTTATGGGCAGCTTGAAATTGTTCCGATTGGAATTCCACCAAAAGCATCACGAGCCGTTTTAAAGCAAGTTCGCATGTGCTGGACAGATAAGGAAGTACGTGAAACGATGCCACATCGGTCACCATCTTCACATAAAGGCACACATGGGAAAGGATTAGTGATTGGCGGCTCACGCGATATGACGGGTGCGCCGGTTATGACAACGAGAGCGACATTAAGAGCTGGCGGGGGTCTGACTACATTGGCAATACCAGCTTGTCTTCATTCCATTGTTGCAAGTCAAATTGTTGAGGCGATGTTTTCACCGTGGAGGTCAGAAAATGGTCATTTCATTGGTGAATTAGGAACGGATGTCTCACGGTTTGACGCTGTTGCGTTCGGTCCTGGTGTAGGTCGAGAAAATGGCGGTGAAAAGATCCTTTCAACTTTACTTGACAACGTGAAGGCACCGCTTATAGTCGATGCAGATGGGTTGTTTTATCTTGCTAAGCTCAAAGAAAAGTTGAAGAAAAGGCCATATCCAACGATTATTACTCCGCATACGGGAGAATTCGCACGGCTAACAGGTTATTCACATACTGAGATTGAAAAAAATCGATTTGGCTTGTCACGCGAGTTCGCCGTGGAATATGGGGTATATCTTGTTCTAAAAGGGCCTTATTCAATTGTCACTACTCCAACAGGCATGCAATTCGTGAATACGAGTGGGAATGCAGCTCTTGCAAAAGGTGGTACAGGTGATGTTCTAACCGGTATCATTTTAGCCTTTGTCATGAATCATACTTGTTTACAAGAAGCGATTAGCAATGCTGTCTATGTCCATGGAAAAGCGGCTGATGTGTTGGTAAATCAAAAACATACGATGTGGGATACCCTCGCAACCGATGTGATTGAGGCGCTGCCATCTGTCTTTCGTACATTTTTTTAACGTTCCCTTCTTTGTCCGAAAAGAGGCAAAGGGGTTGAAGGAATGAAGAAGAAAGGCTTTCTGCTATTAATTTTAGGACTATTACTCATCATCGGATTGACGGCATGTGGAGAAAAGAGCCAGGAGGACGTTAAAAAAGCTTTAGGCAAAAAAGTGGAGGAACTAACAGGTTATAAAGCAAATGCGACGTTGACATTGCAAACAGGAAATGAGCCACAGGAATACAATATTGACATTTGGCATAAAAGACCAGATTTCTATCGTGTTCATTTAAAGAGCGATAACAAAGACCAAAGCCAAATGATTCTTCGTAATAAAGAAGGGGTGTTCGTGATCACGCCTGCTTTAAATAAAAGCTTCCGTTTCCAAAGCGACTGGCCTGAAAATACAAGCCAAGCCTATTTGTATGAATCTCTAGTTAGTGATATTTTGAACGATGATCAAGCTAAATTTACCCAAACAGAAACTGAATATGTATTTGAAACAAAAACAAATTATCAAAATAACAAAACCCTTCCTACACAAGAAATTACAATCAGTAAAAAAGATTTAGCACCTGTAATGGTAAAGGTTTTTGATCAGGATAGACAGACGTTGGTGCAGGTCGATTTCACCGGCTTTGAATTTGATCCGAAGTTCGATGCCAACGCATTTGATTTAGAGAAAAATAAAACTGGTGCCGCAATGGATACACCGACAATGGCGCAACCTACTAATGCGAAGTTGATGGTGTTATACCCTGAAAACACACCGAAAATGGAATTAATTGAAGAAAAGAAAGTACCAACTGAAAATGGTGAACGTGTTGTATTAACATATGCGGGTGAAAAATCATTTACATTATTTGAAGAGGTAGCAACAGTATTACCAGCAAGTGCACCTGTATTTGTAGATGGCGAGCCGATTGATTTAGGTTTTACAGTAGGTACTTTAACAGAAAATGCAATTTCTTGGTCATATAATGGTGTTGATTTCTATTTAGCTTCTGAAGATTTATCAAAAGAAGAAATGTACGAAGTCGCCCGTTCTGTCCAAGGCCAAGCAATTAAGTAATTGAAGTAAATGAGAGATCACGCACGACTGCGTGGCTATTTGATATTCCTTAAATATGGCTGACCCAAGGCAAAGGCGCCTGTCCACATTTTGTAAAAGTGTATTTGCCTTTACTTTCCGGGTCGCCTTTTTTGCTTTTGAATATATAAGCTCATTGACAAATAATTTGTATGATTTACAATCGAAGAAAAACACAGTACTATTGGGGGCAAAACAGGTGAAGACGCATTTTTTTAGAGATACTTGGGTAGAAGTAGATCTAAATTGTATATATGAAAATGTTCAAAATACGAAAAAACATCTTCCAGATGGAGTAGAGATTATTGCTGTTGTGAAAGCTAATGGATATGGTCATGGAGCCTTCGAAGTTGCTAAGACGGCCATTTCAGCAGGGGCTAACTATTTGGCTGTCGCTTTATTGGATGAGGCATTGGAGTTACGTCAAAAAGGAATAGAAGCTCCTATTCTTATTTTAGGTTGGATTAGGCCGGAAGATGCGCAAATAGTAGCTGAAAATAAAATAACCGCTACAGTCTTTCAACTAGATTGGCTGCAAAAAGCTATGGGGTTTTTAGCGGAAAACCAAACAATTGAATTCCATTTAAAGGTTGATACTGGAATGGGTAGAATCGGAGTTAGAGAACAGTGGGAAGCAGATGAAATCATAGATTTCGTATTAGGACATCAGCAATTTAAGATGACAGGCATCTTTACACATTTCGCAACAGCTGATGAACTTGATCTAACGTATTTTAATATGCAGTATAATCGGTTCTTAATGAGCTTACAATGGTTAAAGGAAAGGCGTGTTGAAGTGAACATGATTCATTGTGCAAATAGCGCAACAGGCCTTAGATTTCCTGATAAGGCTTTTAATGCAGTCAGATTAGGCATATCAATGTATGGCTTATCACCTTCAAATGAAATAAAAAATGAGCTTCCATTTCCGTTAAAAGAGGCGTTTTCATTACGAAGCAAGCTCGTTCATGTGAAGGAACTCCCCTCCGGCGAAAGAGTAAGCTATGGGGGAACTTATAAAACTGTTGAAAAAGAATGGATAGGAACAGTC
Organism: Schinkia acidoalkalinis; assembly: GCF_054301215.1. The sequence goes on along the minus strand of NZ_CP182573.1, from coordinate 1,822,146 downwards.
CCAATTGGATATGCTGATGGATGGATACGTAAGTTAAAATCTGCCGAAGTGCTAATTCATGGGGAACGCTGTCCTATTGTTGGACGTATCTGTATGGATCAAATGATGATTCGACTACCAAGGGAGTTTCCTATTGGAACAGATGTTACACTAATTGGAAGACAGCAAAGAGAAGAAATATCCATTGATGAGATTGCGAAATTATTAGACACAATCAATTACGAAATTCCTTGCATGATTTCATCAAGGGTTCCGCGAATTTATATTGATTATAAAGGCTAAATTATGTGTTTTATACGAAAGAAATGTAATCATATTGTAATCCAATTTTGCTTTGCAATCGGTCTTATACAATGTTATTATTAGTTTGGTGTAAAATTGATATTTATCTACGAATATGGATATTCAACATATGTTGGATATCAGTATAAGAAAGGACATCACCTTCCGCTATTGCGGGCAGAAGGCGTGTCTTTCTAATAAATGGTGTGTAGTTGATGGTGGAGGTGTATGTTTGTGTCTGAAAGTACACAAGAAATATTAGTTCGATTACCGCAAGCGCTTATTAACGAAGTAGACGGTTTTCTTAAACAGGAAGAAAGTAATCGTAACGAATTTATTTACCAAGCGACGAAAATGTACCTCAGAGAGCGTAGAAAGCGACAAATCCGTGAAGCTATGAGACGCGGCTATATGGAAATGGCCAGAATCAACCTGAATATTGCGTCTGAAGCCTTTCTTGCTGAGGAGGAAGCGGACCACACCTTAGGGCGCTTAGTGAGCGGGGTGTAATCAATTGAATGTTAAGCGAGGCGACGTTTATTTTGCTGACCTTTCTCCCGTTGTCGGCTCTGAACAAGGTGGCGTTCGCCCTGTACTTGTGATCCAAAACGATATTGGAAACAGATTCAGTCCTACGGTGATTGTTGCAGCCATTACAGCGCAAATCCAGAAAGCAAAGCTGCCAACACACGTGGAAATTGATGCAAAAAAATATGGTTTTGAACGTGACTCTGTTATATTATTAGAGCAAATTCGAACAATTGATAAACAAAGGCTTACGGATAAGATTACCGCTCTTGATGAAAGTATGATGAGCAAAGTGGACGATGCTTTGCAAATCAGCCTAGGTCTTATTGATTTTTAAGAAAATATTGTTTTATGTGAGGCTGCACCTTTTTTGGTAGCAGTCTTTTTAATTTCATTGAAACAAATTTTAAAAGATGAAATAATAAAAGTAATACTCATTCTGAAATGGACAGGTTTGGTTTAACTTCCCCTAATGGAGGGTATCGTGCTCTAACGGGGTAAAATTCATTGCTAATAGGAGGGAAATCAGTTGAATTTGGTAATTACTATTGAAGAGCCTTCAACAAATGATAGAGTCGTAAAATTAGCTGGTGAAGTCGATGTATATACAGCTCCTAAGCTTCGTGAAGCTATTATTCCGTTAACAATTGAAAAAGCTGTAAACATACAGGTTGATTTATCTGAAGTCAGTTATATGGATAGCACGGGATTAGGGGTGTTTATAAGTGCTTTAAAATCGAGCCATAAGCATAGCAGCACCTTTACGTTAATGGGATTAACAGAAAAAATAGAACGGCTTTTCCGGATAACTGGCCTTTTGGAGATTATCGACATTGAAACTAAGCCAAGAGGTGAACAATTGTGAAAGAAACCTTTGACTATATAGAAATGAAAGTACCTGCGAAACCGGAATATGTTGGTGTGATTCGCTTGACCGCTTCGGGAATTGCCAGCCGCGTTGGATTTTCGTATGAAGACATCGATGATTTAAAAGTGGCTATTTCAGAGGCGGCAACAAATGCGGTGGACCATGCCTATCAAGAACATGAAAATGGCGAGATTACATTAGGGTTTAGTATATATAAAGATCGCTTAGAGGTAACCGTAGCGGACAAAGGAAAGAGCTTTAATGTAGAGGAAAGCAAGTGCCAATCGACACCTTATCATCAAGCATCTTCGATTGAAGAACTGAAGGAAGGTGGATTAGGGCTTTTTTTAATAGAGACATTAATGGACGAAGTCACAATTAATAGCGATTCAGGTGGTGTTGTAATTGCGATGACGAAACACCTCCCAAGAGATGAGGTGGGCCAAAGTGATGACGCAATCTCAACCTCCGAAACAAAGTAATGAGGTCTATAATTGGATTAAGCTTTATCAAGTTGACTCGGATCAAAGTGCACTCAATAACATTGTGAATCAATATAAAAATTTAGTGGAGTCGCTTGCTAGGAAATTCTCGCGCGGGAAGGGTCTCCATGAGGATCTGGTTCAGGTAGGTATGATTGGATTATTGGCTGCGGTCCGCAGGTATGATGACAGTTATGGGAAAAGCTTTGAAGCGTTTGCAATCCCAACCATTATCGGTGAAATAAAAAGATTTATTCGTGACAAAACTTGGAGTGTTCATGTCCCAAGAAGAATTAAAGAATTGGCACCGAGGATTAAAAAAGCAGTCGATGACTTAACGAATGAGCTAGAGAGATCTCCTAAGGTTAATGAGATTGCGGAATACCTTGATGTGACTGAAGAGGAAATACTTGAAACGATGGAAATCAATAATAGTTATCATGCTCTTTCTATTGATAGTAAAATAGAGAATGATTTTGAAAGCAGCCAAGTCACAATGCTGGATATGATTGCAAGTCCTGAGGATGATTACGGGGATATTGACCGTACATTATTAATTGAAAAGGCGTTTAAAGTTCTTTCGGAGCGTGAAAAGAAAATTTTGAAGTACATCTTTTACCAAGATAAGAGTCAAAAGGAAACAGGAGAAATAGTAGGGATTTCACAAATGCATGTCTCCCGATTACAAAGGAGAGCTTTAAAAAAATTAAGGGAAGCGATTGCAATAGAAAGGCAGGAGACTCTATAACAGATGAGTAATCGAAACGAAACAATTATAAAGAGTATTGCAAAGGAATTGAATATCCAGCCTAAACAAGTACATAATGTTATTTCATTAATTGAAGAAGGGAATACCGTCCCGTTTATAGCTCGATATCGAAAGGAAAGAACGAATGGTCTGGATGAAGTGCAAATTCGAGACATTACTGAAAAATGGGATTATGCACAAAATCTCGAAAAGAGAAAAGAAGAGGTCATTCGCTTAATCGATGAGCAGGGAAAGTTAACTGATGACTTAAAGAAAAGTATTGAAAATGCTGATAAACTTCAACAAGTTGAAGACCTATATTTGCCATATAAGAAAAAGCGTCGTACTAAGGCAACCATCGCGAAGGAAAAAGGGTTGGAGCCGCTCGCTGAATGGCTTTATGCATTGCCAACTGAAGGGGATGTACTTGAAAAGGCGAAAGAATTTATTAATGAAGAGCATGAGGTTTTATCAGTAGAGGATGCTTTGCAGGGTGCTAGAGACATTATCGCAGAATACATATCAGATACAGCGCAATTTCGCGAATGGATTCGTAATGAAACATTTAAAAGAGGCAGCTTAAAAGCTACTGTGAAAGATGAAGAAAAAGATGAGAAGAATGTTTATGAAATGTATTACGAGTACGAGGAGCCTATCAACAAGGTTGTGCCCCATCGTGTTCTTGCATTAAATCGTGGCGAAAAAGAAGAAGTGTTAAAAGTTGTAATAGAGCCTCCTGTAGAAAATATACTCGTTTATTTAAATAGAGAGGTTTTGAAAGGGAAAAACACGTTAGCTGAAGAACAACTTGAAGTCGCAATTGAAGATTCTTATAAGCGTTTGGTTCAACCGTCGATTGAGCGGGAAATTCGGGGTAGTCTCACTGAAAAAGCGGAGGATCAGGCAATCCATATATTTGCTGAGAATTTAAGAAATCTTCTCCTGCAGCCACCGTTAAAAGGGAAGATGGTGTTGGGAGTTGACCCTGCCTACAGAACGGGCTGTAAGCTAGCTGTAGTTGATGAAACAGGTAAAATGCTCATGATTGATGTAGTCTATCCGCATCCGCCAAAAGCGAAACCGGAAGAAGCAAAACAAAAGGTCTTGGGAATTTTGCGTGAGTATCCAATTGAAATTGTTGCAATCGGGAACGGTACGGCGTCACGCGAAACCGAACAGTTTGTTACTGATTTATTAAAAGAGGTTGAGCGCGAAATCTATTATTTAATTGTAAACGAAGCGGGAGCAAGTGTGTATTCAGCTTCAGATTTAGCACGCGAGGAGTTTCCGGACCTGCATGTTGAGGAAAGAAGTGCGGTATCGATTGCGCGTAGATTACAGGATCCACTTGCTGAATTGGTAAAAATTGATCCAAAATCAATCGGTGTCGGTCAATACCAGCACGATGTTTCCCAAAAGAAGCTGAGTGAATCTTTAACTTTTGTAGTTGAAACCGTTGTAAACCAAGTTGGCGTCAATGTTAATACGGCATCGCCATCCTTATTGCAATATGTATCTGGATTAAGTAAGGCTGTTGCGTTGAATATCGTGAAGCAGCGCGATTCAGAAGGTAAATTTACAAATCGTGACCAACTAAAGGGGATTCCTCGTTTAGGAGCAAAAACGTATGAGCAATGTATCGGCTTTTTAAGAATTATTGATGGGAACCATCCTTTAGATCGCACATCGATTCACCCGGAAAGCTATGGTGAAACGCAAAAATTACTAAAAAAAGCTGGTTGTACTATTGATGATTTAGGATCGGAAAAATTGACAACAGCTTTAAATGAATTGAATATTAAAGATATTTCCGATGAGCTTGCAATCGGTGAACCTACATTGAAAGATATTATTGACGCTTTAATACGTCCAGAACGCGACCCACGTGATGAGGTTACAAAACCGTTATTAAAGAAAGATATTTTGAAATTAGAAGATCTCCAAAAGGGAATGGAATTAGAGGGAACTGTTCGAAATGTTGTTGATTTTGGGGCGTTTGTTGATATTGGTGTTAAACAGGATGGGCTTGTCCACATTTCTAAATTAAGCAAACAATTTGTAAAACATCCGATGGACATCGTATCTGTAGGTGATGTTGTAACAGTTTGGGTAGAAGATGTTGATCAGAAGAAAGGCCGCGTTGCATTAACTATGCTTCCACCACAATAAAAAGGTTTAAAAGCACTGTTTCCTATGAGCAGTGCTTTTTTCTATAAAAAAACCAACATTGGTTTAGTAATTTAATTTGGTAGCGATTTTTATCGTAATATGCTTGCTTTAATTGTTTTATTAACCAGTAAGGCATAAAGAGCCCTCCTTTTAATAATTACTAGGCACTCTAATGGTATTACTTAGTCTATGCAGGATAAATATAATTGTGCAGTCCTTTTTAAAGCAAATAGAGACTTTTATGGTAAAATAGATAAAAAACTGTCCGGAGTAAATGCAAAATGGATCAAAAACAACTACAAACACTTTGTGAGCAGATTTCGCAGGAGTATTTCGGAAAACAATTTCTACATACTGCCCGTTTTAATAACAGATTGCGAACAACAGGGGGGAGATATCTATTAAAGTCACATGATATCGAAATAAACCCTAAATATTTGAATGAACAAGGTATTGAAGCTGTAGAAGCTATCCTGAAGCATGAATTATGTCATTATCATTTGCATATGGAAGGAAGAGGATATCGGCATAAAGATGAAGACTTCAAGCTTTTGTTAAAAAAAGTTGGTGGACCACGATTTTGTAAGCCGCTGACCACCTTGAAAAGAAAAAAACAATTGGTAAAGTACATCTATGAATGCAAAGCTTGTAAAACAGTATATAAACGTAAGCGGAAAATGGATACTTCTCGATATGTGTGCGGAATATGTAGGGGGAAACTCACCCTAAAGGAAAATCTACAAAAGGTAGTTGACGGCAAAAAATAGGATATGTTATATTAATTAAGCCGTCGATAAGACAAGTATAAAAAAATGCATGAGATAAATTTTTTTATTATTTTAGCTTGACGGTTTAAAAAAGTTATTGTATTATATTAAATGTCGTCACTGATTATTCCACAGTAGCTCAGAGGTAGAGCTATCGGCTGTTAACCGATCGGTCGCAGGTTCGAATCCTGCCTGTGGAGCCAAATGGAGAAGTACTCAAGTGGCTGAAGAGGCGCCCCTGCTAAGGGTGTAGGTCGGGTAACCGGCGCGAGGGTTCAAATCCCTCCTTCTCCGCCATGTGTGGCCCGTTGGTCAAGCGGTTAAGACACCGCCCTTTCACGGCGGTAACACGGGTTCGAATCCCGTACGGGTCACCACTTTATAAAAATGAATAATATAGTTTCGATTGTTAATAATATGGAGGATTAGCTCAGCTGGGAGAGCACCTGCCTTACAAGCAGGGGGTCGGCGGTTCGATCCCGTCATCCTCCATCATATAAAGGTCCCGTGGTGTAGGGGTTAACATGCCTGCCTGTCACGCAGGAGATCGCCGGTTCGATCCCGGTCGGGACCGCCATTTTTGTTTTAAGATAATTCATTGGGCTATAGCCAAGCGGTAAGGCAACGGACTTTGACTCCGTCATTCACTGGTTCGAATCCAGTTAGCCCAGCCATTTTATAATGAGCCATTAGCTCAGTCGGTAGAGCATCTGACTTTTAATCAGAGGGTCGCAGGTTCGAATCCTGCATGGCTCACCATTTTGAATATGCGGGTGTGGCGGAATTGGCAGACGCACCAGACTTAGGATCTGGCGCCTTTGGCGTGGGGGTTCGACTCCCTTCACCCGCACCATTTGATAATTGTATATAGTATAATACAAGTCGCTGTTATTGCAGTGTCTTTTGTTTTCTTTATATCTAGAATGCGGTCGTGGCGGAATGGCAGACGCGCTAGGTTGAGGGCCTAGTGGGGGCAACCCCGTGGAGGTTCAAGTCCTCTCGGCCGCACCAAAAATTACTACTTGATAGATTAATAATAATATGTTATATTATTAAAGTCGCCTTTGGAAATGCGCCCGTAGCTCAATTGGATAGAGCGTCTGACTACGGATCAGAAGGTTGTGGGTTCGACTCCTGCCGGGCGCGCCATGAATTCAAATAATCGGGAAGTAGCTCAGCTTGGTAGAGCACTTGGTTTGGGACCAAGGGGTCGCAGGTTCGAATCCTGTCTTCCCGACCATCTAAAAATTAATATGCGGGTGTAGTTTAATGGTAAAACTTCAGCCTTCCAAGCTGATGTCGTGGGTTCGATTCCCATCACCCGCTCCAATGTAATGTGTGGAATGCGGGCCTGTAGCTCAGCTGGTTAGAGCGCACGCCTGATAAGCGTGAGGTCGATGGTTCAAGTCCATTCAGGCCCACCATAATATGAGAAAATGATCTTTGAAAACTAAACAAAATGTCAAGCGTGCAAACAAAGTTGAACCTTTGAGTTCAACACAAGTCAGTTTAATTTTGAGCAATCAAACACTTTTTGGAGAGTTTGATCCTGGCTCAGGACGAACGCTGGCGGCGTGCCTAATACATGCAAGTCGAGCGGATGACGAGGAGCTTGCTCCTCTGATTCAGCGGCGGACGGGTGAGTAACACGTGGGCAACCTGCCTGTAAGACTGGGATAACTTCGGGAAACCGGAGCTAATACCGGATAACTCATGAGACCTCATGGTCTTATGATAAAAGATGGTTTCGGCTATCACTTACAGATGGGCCCGCGGCGCATTAGCTAGTTGGTGAGGTAACGGCTCACCAAGGCGACGATGCGTAGCCGACCTGAGAGGGTGATCGGCCACACTGGGACTGAGACACGGCCCAGACTCCTACGGGAGGCAGCAGTAGGGAATCTTCCGCAATGGACGAAAGTCTGACGGAGCAACGCCGCGTGAGCGATGAAGGCCTTCGGGTCGTAAAGCTCTGTTGTTAGGGAAGAACAAGTATCAGTTAACTGCTGGTACCTTGACGGTACCTAACGAGAAAGCCACGGCTAACTACGTGCCAGCAGCCGCGGTAATACGTAGGTGGCAAGCGTTGTCCGGATTTATTGGGCGTAAAGCGCGCGCAGGCGGTTCTTTAAGTCTGATGTGAAAGCCCCCGGCTCAACCGGGGAGGGTCATTGGAAACTGGGGAACTTGAGTGCAGAAGAGAAGAGCGGAATTCCACGTGTAGCGGTGAAATGCGTAGAGATGTGGAGGAACACCAGTGGCGAAGGCGGCTCTTTGGTCTGTAACTGACGCTGAGGCGCGAAAGCGTGGGGAGCAAACAGGATTAGATACCCTGGTAGTCCACGCCGTAAACGATGAGTGCTAAGTGTTGGAGGGTTTCCGCCCTTCAGTGCTGCAGCTAACGCATTAAGCACTCCGCCTGGGGAGTACGGTCGCAAGACTGAAACTCAAAGGAATTGACGGGGGCCCGCACAAGCGGTGGAGCATGTGGTTTAATTCGAAGCAACGCGAAGAACCTTACCAGGTCTTGACATCCTCTGACAATCCTAGAGATAGGACTTTCCCTTCGGGGACAGAGTGACAGGTGGTGCATGGTTGTCGTCAGCTCGTGTCGTGAGATGTTGGGTTAAGTCCCGCAACGAGCGCAACCCTTGTCCTTAGTTGCCAGCATTCAGTTGGGCACTCTAGGGAGACTGCCGGTGACAAACCGGAGGAAGGTGGGGATGACGTCAAATCATCATGCCCCTTATGACCTGGGCTACACACGTGCTACAATGGATGGTACAAAGGGAAGCAAGACCGCGAGGTGGAGCCAATCCCATAAAGCCATTCTCAGTTCGGATTGTAGGCTGCAACTCGCCTACATGAAGCCGGAATCGCTAGTAATCGCGGATCAGCATGCCGCGGTGAATACGTTCCCGGGCCTTGTACACACCGCCCGTCACACCACGAGAGTTTGTAACACCCGAAGTCGGTGGGGTAACCTTTTGGAGCCAGCCGCCTAAGGTGGGACAGATGATTGGGGTGAAGTCGTAACAAGGTAGCCGTATCGGAAGGTGCGGCTGGATCACCTCCTTTCTAAGGATAATAAGGTACGCTTCGACATTTTGTTTAGTTTTGAGAGAGCATTTCTCTCAGAACTTGTTCCTTGAAAACTAGATAATCGTAAACATTCATATTTACTGTAAGAAAGTTCTTATTAAAATCATGATGATTCAATCAATCATCTTAGGTTAAGTTAGTAAGGGCGCACGGTGAATGCCTTGGCACTAGGAGCCGATGAAGGACGGGACTAACACCGATATGCTTCGGGGAGCTGTAAGTAAGCTTTGATCCGGAGATTTCCGAATGGGGAAACCCACTGTTCGTAATGGGACAGTATCTTTACCTGAATACATAGGGTATTGAAGGCAGACCCGGGGAACTGAAACATCTAAGTACCCGGAGGAAGAGAAAGCAAATGCGATTTCCTTAGTAGCGGCGAGCGAAACGGAAACAGCCCAAACCAAGAGGCTTGCCTCTTGGGGTTGTAGGACACTCTATACGGAGTTATAAAGGAATGAAGTAGGTGAAGTGGTCTGGAAAGGCCAGCCGAAGAAGGTAACAGCCCTGTAGCTGAAACTTCGTTCCCTCTTGAGTGGATCCTGAGTACGGCGGGACACGTGAAATCCCGTCGGAAGCTGGGAGGACCATCTCCCAAGGCTAAATACTCCCTAGTGACCGATAGTGAACCAGTACCGTGAGGGAAAGGTGAAAAGCACCCCGGAAGGGGAGTGAAAGAGATCCTGAAACCGTGTGCCTACAAGTAGTTGGAGCCCATTCAAGGGTGACAGCGTGCCTTTTGTAGAATGAACCGGCGAGTTACGATCCCGTGCAAGGTTAAGTCGAAGAGACGGAGCCGCAGCGAAAGCGAGTCTGAATAGGGCGTCAAGAGTACGTGGTCGTAGACCCGAAACCAGGTGATCTACCCATGTCCAGGTTGAAGTCCAGGTAACACTGGATGGAGGACCGAACCCACGCACGTTGAAAAGTGCGGGGATGAGGTGTGGGTAGCGGAGAAATTCCAATCGAACTTGGAGATAGCTGGTTCTCCCCGAAATAGCTTTAGGGCTAGCCTTAAGGTAAGAGTCTTGGAGGTAGAGCACTGATTGGACTAGGGGCCCCCATCGGGTTACCGAATTCAGTCAAACTCCGAATGCCAAAGACTTATCCTTAGGAGTCAGACTACGAGTGATAAGGTCCGTGGTCAAAAGGGAAACAGCCCAGACCTCCAGCTAAGGTCCCAAAGTGTACGTTAAGTGGCAAAGGATGTGGAGTTGCCCAGACAACCAGGATGTTGGCTTAGAAGCAGCCACCATTTAAAGAGTGCGTAATAGCTCACTGGTCGAGTGACTCTGCGCCGAAAATGTAACGGGGCTAAACGTACCACCGAAGCTGAGGATTGACACTTACGTGTCAGTGGTAGGGGAGCGTTCTAAGGGCTTTGAAGCTAGACCGAAAGGACTGGTGGAGCGCTTAGAAGTGAGAATGCCGGTGTGAGTAGCGAAAAGACAGGTGAGAATCCTGTCCATCGAAAGCCTAAGGTTTCCTGAGGAAGGCTCGTCCGCTCAGGGTTAGTCGGGACCTAAGCCGAGGCCGAAAGGCGTAGGCGATGGCCAACAGGTTGATATTCCTGTACCACCTCTTTACCGTTTGAGCAATGGAGGGACGCAGTAGGATAGGGTAAGCGCGCCGTTGGTTGTGCGCGTCCAAGCAGTTAGGCTAATGAGTAGGCAAATCCGCTCATTGTGAAGGCTGAGCTGTGATGGCGAGGGAAAATAGTACCGAAGTTCCTGATTCCACACTGCCAAGAAAAGCTTCTAGCGAGGTAGAAGGTGCCCGTACCGCAAACCGACACAGGTAGGCGAGGAGAGAATCCTAAGATGCGCGAGAGAACTCTCGTTAAGGAACTCGGCAAAATGACCCCGTAACTTCGGGAGAAGGGGTGCTCTGGTAGCGTGCAAGCGCGAGAGAGCCGCAGTGAATAGGCCCAAGCGACTGTTTAGCAAAAACACAGGTCTCTGCGAAGCCGTAAGGCGAAGTATAGGGGCTGACACCTGCCCGGTGCTGGAAGGTTAAGAGGAGGGGTTATCCTTTACGGAGAAGCTCTGAATCGAAGCCCCAGTAAACGGCGGCCGTAACTATAACGGTCCTAAGGTAGCGAAATTCCTTGTCAGGTAAGTTCTGACCCGCACGAAAGGTGTAACGACTTGGGCACTGTCTCAACGAGAGACTCGGTGAAATCATAGTACCTGTGAAGATGCAGGTTACCCGCGACAGGACGGAAAGACCCCATGGAGCTTTACTGCAGCCTGATATTGAATTTTGGTACAGCTTGTACAGGATAGGTAGGAGCCTGAGAAGCCGGAGCGCCAGCTTCGGTGGAGGCATCGGTGGGATACTACCCTGGCTGTATTGAAATTCTAACCCACGCCCCTGATCGGGGCGGGAGACAGTGTCAGGTGGGCAGTTTGACTGGGGCGGTCGCCTCCCAAAGAGTAACGGAGGCGCCCAAAGGTTCCCTCAGAATGGTTGGAAATCATTCGCAGAGTGTAAAGGCACAAGGGAGCTTGACTGCGAGACCTACAAGTCGAGCAGGGACGAAAGTCGGGCTTAGTGATCCGGTGGTTCCGCATGGAAGGGCCATCGCTCAACGGATAAAAGCTACCCTGGGGATAACAGGCTTATCTCCCCCAAGAGTCCACATCGACGGGGAGGTTTGGCACCTCGATGTCGGCTCATCGCATCCTGGGGCTGTAGTCGGTCCCAAGGGTTGGGCTGTTCGCCCATTAAAGCGGTACGCGAGCTGGGTTCAGAACGTCGTGAGACAGTTCGGTCCCTATCCGTCGTGGGCGCAGGAAATTTGAGAGGAGCTGTCCTTAGTACGAGAGGACCGGGATGGACGCACCGCTGGTGTACCAGTTGTCTTGCCAAAGGCATCGCTGGGTAGCTATGTGCGGACGGGATAAGTGCTGAAAGCATCTAAGCATGAAGCCCCCCTCGAGATGAGATTTCCCATTCGTAAGAAGTAAGATCCCTCAGAGACGATGAGGTAGATAGGTCTGAGGTGGAAGCGTAGCGATACGTGGAGCTGACAGATACTAATCGATCGAGGACTTAACCAAATAAGTGAATATGAATGCAGATTATCTAGTTTTGAAGGAACAACCTTCAAATAAATAACTGTTTGGTGACGATAGCGAAGAGGTCACACCCGTTCCCATTCCGAACACGGAAGTTAAGCTCTTCAGCGCCGATGGTAGTTGGGGGCTGTCCCCCTGTGAGAGTAGGACGTTGCCAAGCGATTAAAAAAGAGTAGCGAATGTGCTACTCTTTTTTGTATATAGAATTTATATTTAAGTATGTTACTTTTCTTATTCAGCAAAGATGATTTTAAACAATAACCGGCATTAAATTAACTAAAAGGCTTGCTATGTTAAAGTTCTGTAGACCCTAGCATTTGCAGTATTGGTGCCGAAAGTAGTTAAAGGCAAGTGAATGGTCGCTGGCAAAGCTAAGTAGAGCCCGAAAGCAATGGAAAATCAAGTGCACGGTCACTAGCAGGGCCAAGTAGAGCCCGAAAGCAGAGGGAAAACGAGTGCGCGGTCACAAGCAGGGCCAAGTAGACCTCAAATAGCAAAGTTAAAACAAAAAGTTAGTAAAGTAGGGATGACTCACGTGCCCAAAACTAGTGCCCAAGCCAGCCCTCGGTAACGGAAGCCCCTCTCGCGTGCCCAAAAACGGAACCCGGGCCGGCATCCGGAAACGCAAGAGCGTCTCGCGTGCCCAAAAACGGAGCCAAAGCCGGCATCCGGAAACGCAAGAGCGTCTCGCGTGCCCAAAAACGGAACCCGGGCCGGCATCCGGAAACGCAAGAGCGTCTCGCGTGCCCAAAAACGGAGCCCAAGCCAGCCCTCGGTAACGGAAGCCCCTCTCGCGTGCCCAAAATCAGAACCCAGGCCGGCATCCGGAAACGCAAGAGCGTCTCGCGTGCCCAAAAACGGAACCCGGGCCGGCATCCGGAAACGCAAGAGCGTCTCGCGTGCCCAAAATCAGAACCCGAGCCGGCATCCGGAAACGCAAGAGTGTCTCGCGTGCCCAAAAACGGAGCCCAAGCCGGCATCCGGAAACGCAAGAGCGTCTCGCGTGCCCAAAACAAGCCCAAATCTGGAATTCAGTAACGCCAGAAAAGCCTTGTACCTAAAAACCATCCCAAAAAAGAGAAAACTAACAAATAAGTAATAATTTCTTCGCTTCAAAACCATCCCTTCCTTTTAAACCAAATGAACATTAACAAAGCTATTGCTCCCATGATAACCAAAGAAACAAAATATCCAAACCTCCAACTTAGCTCAGGCATATTAACAAAATTCATTCCATAAATGCCGGCGATAAAGGTTAAAGGCGCAAAAATAGAGGTTATAATAGTCAGGATTTTCATTACTTGGTTAGCTTGATGTGAGTTTACTGAGATGTAGCTGTCACGTATATCATTTGTAATTTCGCGATTGGATTCGATCATTTCAGATAGCTTTAATAAATGATCATATATATCAGAGAAGTATGGCACCTTTCTTTTAATCCCTTCCAGATGCTGCGAGTTTAGCATGCGGTATAAAAGATCGCGCATTGGATTGATGGTATGCCTTAATGTTAGTAGCAGATGGCGCAGTTCAAAAAGCTCATCTAAAAGGATATCCATCGACTTTCCATTTGTATTATTTTCAATTTCATTTAACTCGTCTTCAATTTTGTAAATGATTGGGAAGTATTGGTCAACAATTTTATCTAATACCTCATAAAAGCAATGATATTGATCCCAGTCTTTAATGTTTTCACTTGCAATGATTCGATTCCAAACTTGGTTAATTTGATCAGAATTTTGATAATGAAAAGAGACCACATAATTGCTGCCGACAAAAAAGTTAATTTCCTCTTTGGAAAAGTCCTTTGTGTTAATAATATGGGTGACAAAAAAAGTGAAATCATCATAATAATCGAGCTTTGGCCTTTGTAGCCTATGTACACAGTCTTCCACTGCTAAAGAGTGGAAATGGAAATAGCGCGTCAGTTCTTCAATCTCGAAATCAGTAGGCATATTAAAATCAACCCAGCACCACTTATACTGCGTTATATCCAATTCGTTAAGATTTTTAAAAACAACCTTTTTACGATTGTGTGTAATTGCAATAGCTTGTATCATAATTTCTCCTAAAATAAGAACATTTTCAGTCGATTAAGAAAGGCATTACAATCTATTTTGCCCAATAAGCTATGAAAATACTTAGGTTAATTAGGACAAAGTAATTCCTTCCATGCTGCGTTTCGTGAATTTTACTGTTTATATTTTCGTAAAATATAGGTGATCAAAATCATTGTGATCACATCTTTACATTTGAATCAAATCATAAATTAAATAAACGTTTAATTAATGCAAATAATCTAATGAAATGGAGGAAATTGCGATGGTAAAAAGAAATGAAAAAACTTCTAATATCGTTGATCAAAAGGCAATAGTGGAGGAAAAGGTGAAGGAGGCAAGAGAAAACAATTTTAAAGGGGACCACATAAGGAGGACAGATACTCAGCAATAGGGGCAAATTTTAAAGGGCCATCCAATAGTCGCTCAAAAGACTAATTGGACGGCCCCTTTTTCCTATTGAATAACATCTTAAAGTCCAGCTAGTATTCTCTGATTATCTTTTTTACCTCATGAACCTCCTTTGCAATTGATAAGGGAATCTAGGAAAAAATAAATTGACCTTTACCCCATTAAAGGTTTAAAGTAAAAATTAAATAAAAAGGGGGATTTAAAGTGAAGCATCATTTTGATACAGAAGCGGTCCATTTATCCGAAAAACAACATACATCAAGCACAAGTAAAATCAATCCTATCTATCAAACAACTGCTTTTGCTTTTCGGGACCTTGAAGATTTAGAAGGATTTTACCATGGTAAAAGCAACTACTTATATACACGTGTCGGTAATCCGAACTCAGATGAGCTTGCTGCAGCTGTAGCCAATATTGAGGGCGCACCGGCAGGGGTTGCAACATCATCAGGTATTTCAGCTATATTGGCAGGTATTCTATCAGTTGTCAAAGCTGGGGACCATATTGTGGCTACAAATGATATTTATGGTGGTACATATCAGCTATTATCAAGTGAGCTTAAGGATTTCGGAATTGATGTTTCTTTCGTATCCTTTGAAAATGCAGAAGAAATTGAAAAGAATATAAGAGAAAACACAAAATTACTATATACAGAGTCTGTAACAAATCCGCTTCTAAGAGTGGAGAATATTGACAGAGTTGTTGAAATTGCAAAGAAACATAACCTGCTATCTATGGTTGACAATACATTTGCAACACCTTATCTTATAAATCCGTATGTAAAAGGTGTGGATATTGTTGTTCATAGTGCTACCAAATATATTGGCGGTCATAGCGATGTCACAGCTGGTGTTGTTGTTGGACATGCTGATTTAGTTGCCAAAGCAAGAACAAAAGTTGTGAATCTTGGTTTGAATCTGAATCCATTTGAGGGCTGGCTCGGCGTCCGCGGCATTAAAACATTAAGTGTCCGGATGGAACGCCATGTTTCAAATGCACAAAGATTAGCGAATGCCTTAAAAGACCATCCTGGTGTTAATAAAGTCTATTATCCTGAATTTGTTTCCGAAAAAGGAAATGGTGCGATTGTCACAATTGATATTTCTGGTAAATGTGATGTCTCAACATTTTTCAAATCCTTATCTTGGATTAAAATTGTTGCAACACTAGCTGGAGTTGAAACATCCGTTTCTTACCCAATTGGGACTTCACATCGAAATCTTCCAAGTGAGATGAGAGAAAACCTTGGCATTAATGATGGTGTGATCCGAATTTCTGTCGGTATTGAGGATGCAGATGATATTATTGTTGCATTTAAGCAAGCGCTCGATAATTCTATTTTGTAAAATAATAGACAGTATGCGAAAATAGAATAGGTTACCAAACAAAATCCTTAGGAGCCGCTCCTAAGGATTTTTTTAAAAGGGAAAGAGATCCCGTTTTGGAGGGAATCAGGTTGTCTATTCAGGATGAATTTTCATTTATCGATAGTATTACGCCCCAAAAATATCGGCAGGAACATTTAGTCGTCGGGATTGGTGATGATGCCGCCCAATATATAGGAAATAGTGATGTTGAAGAAATTATCTGTATGGATACAATGATAGAAGAGGTGCATTTTACAAGGCAGACGATGCAGCCGTTCCATATTGGCTATAAGGCGTTGGCGAGTAATATTAGTGATATCGCGGCGATGGGGGGTATCCCGAATTTTTATTTAGTCTCGATTGCCATTCCAAAAGATTGGTCGGAAGCGGAGTTGCTCGATATATATAAAGGGATGGAGGAACTGGCCGAGCGGTATCAAATGGATTTAATCGGCGGTGATACGGTTTCTTCAAAACATAACCTTGTTATTACGGTCACAGTCATTGGACGGATTCAGAAGGGGCAGCGTTTGTTAAGGAAAAATGCCAAAGTGGATGACATAGTATTTGTAACCGGCTCTTTAGGGGATTCAGCTGCTGGACTGCAGCTTTTACTAGATTACGGTCTCGATTATTCTTTTTCAAAGAATGAACAAGTATTAGTGCAAAAGCATCAGATGCCAAAACCTAGAGTAAGTATTGGACAGGTTCTATCTGAATACCCTCGTGTTGCTTTAAATGATGTAAGTGATGGAATTGCCAGTGAGTTGAATGAAATTGCTTATGGAAGCAATGTCACAATCGTGATTGAGGCCGACAAACTGCCGCGAAGTGAAGAGATTAAAAGCTTTAGCCAAGCTGAACAGCTTCATTGGATGCTATATGGCGGTGAAGACTATGAATTAGTCGGTACGGTTTCAAAAGAAAGCTGGCTTGATATTGAAAAAGAATGTAAACAGAAAAACTATAAAATAACAAAAATTGGCTATGTAACAGAAGGGCCTGCCCAATTATTGATGAAACAAAATGGGCAATGCTCCCTTATTCAAAAGCAAGGATTTAATCATTTTAAATAAATAGGGTGAGATGTGTGAAAGAGTTTAAATTTCGTAGTCAATCGGCGGAAGAGACGATGGAGTTTGCTAATAGGATAGCCCAAAAGCTTATCCCGGGTACTGTGTTAACATTAGAGGGCGACCTTGGAGCGGGAAAAACAACATTTACAAAAGGGCTGGCACAGGGCCTTGGAATTAAACGAACAGTGAATAGTCCAACTTTTACAATCATTAAAGAGTATAGTGATGGGACCTTGCCTTTATACCATATGGATGTTTATCGGTTGGAGGAAAGTGATGAAGATCTTGGCTTTGATGAATATTTTCACGGTGATGGTGTGACGGTTGTAGAATGGGCCCAGTTTATTCGGGACCGACTACCAGCTGAACTTTTACAAATAAAAATAATCTACGTGAATGATACGGAACGGCAAATTGTTCTAATCCCAACTGGGGATTGGTATACAGATTTATGTAAGGAGTTATCACAAGATGAAAGCATTAGCAATTGATACATCTAATCAGGTAATGGGGATCGCTGTCAGCGACGGGACGAAGGTATTAGGGGAATATATTACGAATCTTAATAAAAACCACTCTGTCAGAGTGATGCCGGCAATTCATGATTTGATGAATGAGGTAGGAATCGCGCCTAAACAATTGGAGCGGATTATTGTCGCTCATGGGCCTGGGTCCTATACAGGTGTAAGAATTGGCGTTACGATTGCGAAGACTCTAGCGTGGACGCTTAACATTCCTATTGTCGGCGTTTCCAGCCTGGAAGTTCTTGCCCGGAATGGCCAGCTTTTCAATGGTGTGGTTTCACCGCTGTTTGACGCTAGGAGAGGCCAAGTATATACAGGATTGTATGGTCTAAAAGACGGTGAGTTTCAATCCATTAAAGATGACCAAATCATTTTGCTGAAAGATTGGGCCAGCGAGCTAAAACAGCAACATGAGAAAGTTTTATTTGTCGGAAATGATGTACCGCTTCATGAGGCAGTATTGAAAGATGTATTGGAAGATCAAGCTGTCATCGCTTCACCGGCGCTATTTAATCCACGTCCTTCGGAACTGGCGATGATTGGTTTGAATAAAGAGCCAGAGGAGGTCCATCGTTTTGTGCCGAATTATATCCGTTTAGCGGAAGCAGAAGCAAAATGGCTTGAGGCACAAAAACAAGGATAAAAGGTTTAAGTGAATTTGATAATGAGGAGCAACACCTATGGAAGAAAATGTTCAATTCCGTTTAATGACTGTAGAAGATATTGAGCAAGTCTATAATATTGAAATCAACTCTTTTACATTGCCATGGAGCAAAGAGGCTTTTTTAAATGAAATGACAATAAATGAACAAGCAAAGTATATCGTTATGGAGCTAAACGATTTGGTGGTTGGCTACTGTGGGATGTGGATTATTTTAGATGAGTGCCATATCACGAATATTGCTGTTTTGCCAGAGTATCGCGGCAGAAAATTGGGCGATGCGCTTTTAAAGCAAGTAATCGAATTCAACCGTGCATTAGGTGTAAAATCAATTACGCTTGAAGTACGATTAACAAATGTTGTTGCCCAGGGACTATATCAAAAATATGGGTTTAAAGCGGGCGCCATTCGTAAAAATTATTATGTTGATAACCATGAAGATGCAATAATAATGTGGGTGAATATTTAAATGAATGAAAAAAATAACAAAATCATTTTAGCAATTGAGACGAGCTGTGATGAAACAGCAGTGGCGATTATAAAAAACGGCAGGGAGCTTCTTGCCAATGTGGTTGCTTCTCAAATTGAAAGCCACAAACGGTTTGGCGGCGTTGTACCGGAAATAGCCTCAAGACACCATGTAGAGCAAATTACGATTGTGCTTGAAGAGGCCATGAATCAAGCTGGCGTAAACTATGAAGATATCGATGGCATAGCGGTCACCGAAGGACCCGGATTAGTAGGGGCACTACTAGTAGGTGTGAACGCAGCAAAAGCATTGGCTTTTGCTCATAATATTCCGCTCGTTCCTGTTCATCATATTGCAGGACATATCTATGCCAACCGGCTTGTGAAGGAAATGTCATTTCCTTTGTTGGCGCTGGTTGTATCAGGCGGCCATACCGAGCTTGTGTATATGAAGGAGCATGGCTCATTTGAAGTAATTGGGGAGACGAGAGATGATGCCGCTGGAGAAGCTTATGACAAAGTGGCAAGGCAGCTCAATCTCCCTTATCCTGGCGGGCCTCATATCGATCGTTTGGCCCATGAAGGCGAGCCTGTCATTGATTTGCCGCGGGCATGGCTTGAGAAGGGTTCCTATGATTTTAGCTTCAGCGGCTTGAAATCAGCGGTGATTAATACACTTCATAATGCCCAACAACGAGGCGAAGAAATAAAACCAGAGGATCTTGCTGCAAGCTTCCAAGCAAGCGTTATCGAAGTTGTGGTCACAAAAGCAAAGCAGGCTGCTTTGGAATACAAAGTAAAACAAGTGTTACTAGCAGGAGGCGTTGCCGCCAATAAAGGGTTGCGGGCTGCCCTTGAAAAGGAATTTAATGATACAGGGATTGATCTTGTCATTCCACCAATAAAATTCTGTACGGATAATGCGGCGATGATTGCCGCAGCAGGCAGCATTGAATTTGATAAAGGGAAAAGGGCAGGACTTGATTTGAACGGGGTGCCGGGATTGGAATTGTAAAAAGGAGAACATGAGGGGAGGCTCTCGTGTTCTTTTTTTTACTATTATAAAATTGTTAACAGGACAAAAACTACTTTAAATTTTCAGACATTTGATTTAATATAAAATTAACTCTGCTGATTAGCTATATTTCTTCTTCGAAATTAGTAGAATAGAAGTTTTAATTATAACTGATTGTAAGCGGTTTCTGTTTAAAAAGAGAGAGGATATAATTTATGAATATACAGGAAATTATCGACCTTGACTTTTTACAAAAAGTGCAGGATTCTTTCGCAGAAGCAACAGGACTAGCAGCAATAACAGTAGACTTCCGTGGGAATCCGGTAACGGAATATAGTAATTTCTCATCGTTTTGTCGAAAAATTCGAGAAGACCAACAGCTTTATGAAAAATGTTTGAAATGCGATGCGTACGGTGGGTTGGAAGCTGTGAGGAGAGAGACTTTTTTTGTGTACCGGTGTCATACTGGTTTAGTAGATTTAGCTGTCCCAATTATTATAAAAGGGCAATTTATCGGTTCGATGCTTGTTGGTCAGGCGAAATTGAATGAACAAGATAATAGTAGGCTTGATTACATAACGAAAGAATCCACTAATTGGATGGAAGATAAAGAAATCGTCACCAAATTTAACCAAATTCCTACAATGTCCATCGAAAAAATCACGGCAGCGGCACAAATGATGTTTTATGTTATTAATAATATGGTCGAAAAAGATGTTATGCAATACGTACAAGATGAGTTAAGAGCAAAAGACCAAGAGCTTATCAATCAATTGAAAGTCCAAACTGAAATGGAAAAGTCATTTTATGATAAACAAAAGCATTTCTTTAATCTGCTGGTGAATCCCAATTTATTTTTTAATGTTATCAATACAATGTCTTGTTTAGCAATTTTAGAGAAAGCATCCAGAACTCAAGAGGTCATTGTAACGTTTTCTGATATGATGAAATACTTGCTAACCAATAATAATACATTTGTCACAATTGAGGACGAGCTTTTTTATATTGAGAAGTATATGGCATTACAGAAAGTAAGGTTTGAAGATCGAGTCCAAGTTTCGATAGACATTCCAAAGGAACTTAGATCGATTAAAATTCCAGCAATGGTTCTGCAATCTATTATCGATAATGCGTACATTCATGGCTTTGAGCCAAAGGATGGAAAAGGAATAATCCAAGTAAAGGGCTATTTACTTGACGACGATTTTGTGTGTGAAGTCATTGATGATGGTTTAGGGATGCCTGCTAACCAAATATCTGGCATTATACATAAAAGTAGTAGGGCGGAACGTGAAAACCAGGTTAAGGGAATAGGTTTGTACCATGTGAATTTTATTCTAACTTCAAATTATGGCAATGAATATAAACTAGAGATTTCTCAAAATGATGCAGGTGGGACAACAGTAAAATTTAGAGTGCCAAAATAAATGATTTGGGGGGCTCCTCGTGTACAACATTATGTTGGTTGATGACGAAGTAATCGTAAGGGATGCTCTGAAAGTTATTTTAGACGAAATAGAGAATGTTGGCGTTGTCGGGGAAGCCGTTTCAGGTAAAGGAGCATTGGAGCTTTTTGATTCCAAATCCCCAGACATGACCTTCCTGGATATAAAAATTCCCGGGATGGATATTCTAGATTTAATAAAATTTATGAAACGTCTAAATCCAAAAAGTAAAATTATTTTATTAACTGATTATGGTTCCTCTAATTTTGTCTTTAAGGCATTGGAAATGGGTGCAGATGGATACCTTTTGAAGCCATATCTCCAGAAGGATATTTATAAGGTTGTAAACTTGTATTTCTCTCATGTGAGTTCTAGTTCTCATAATGAAAATTTGGAGCAAATAATTGAGCAGTTTATTGGCTTTATTTACAAGGAGGATTTTACAAATTCAAAGGTGCATTTGAAAATTCTTGCAGAGCAGCTGACTATCGTATGTGAAAAAAATAGTAATGCTGTCATTGCCACTTCCAATAGTATTATACAGGGGTTGGGAGCCATTTGCCGTGAAAAACAGTTATTGTTTTCAAAAAGGTTAGAATGGAAGGGAAAAATCCAACATATAAATGCCAAAACGTTTGAGACTACGATGTTATCCATTTTAGAAGATATTTTTAAAACAATGAAGGACACCGAGTCTATTAAAGAGATTAAAGTGATTCAATCCGTACTTAATTACATTGAAAAGAATTATCAAAAAGGAGTTACATTGGAAGAAGCCGCAGAATACGCCCATTTAAGCCCCTTCTATCTAAGTAAACTATTTAAAAAAGAATTAAAAATCAACTTTGTTAATTATGTAACAGAGCGGAAAATTCAAAAAGCAAAAGACTTACTTGAGTCAACGGATATGCCAGTATTAAACATAGCCTTGGAGCTCAATTATCAAGAGTCAAATTACTTCAGTAAAGTCTTTAAAAAAATAGTTGGTGTTACTCCAACAGAATATAGAAAGGATTGTCAAAATTCCTCTGCACATATATTAAAAAGAAATAATTTTATACCTAATGGAAATTGGTATATCTAAAATGCAAATTACACCTGATTTATATGAATCAGGTGTAATTTTTTGTCCTTTTTTAGCGTTGAACAAAAATTTACCTAAAAAAGACAAGAAGTTATCGGTCTGTGATTAAAAGGTGCACCAATGGCTAGAAAACATGTCAAATTCTTGCATTTATAAGGCAAATTCCTATTACGAAAAAATTCTGAAAAAACACTAAGATTATTTTTGTGGGGATATTTTAAAAGGAGGTTTTTTTCATGATTAAAGAGGCATTAGGTATGGTAGAAACAAAAGGTTTGATCGGTGCGATTGAAGCAGCAGATGCAATGGTTAAAGCAGCCAACGTTACACTGATAGGCTATCAAAAAATTGGCTCCGGCCTTATTACCGTCATGGTACGAGGTGATGTCGGTGCAGTAAAGGCTGCAACTGATGCAGGTGCAGCTGCTGCACAAAAAGTTGGTGAAGTCGTTTCTGTTCATGTTATTCCAAGGCCACATGCTGAAGTCGAAGGGATTTTACCCAAATTAGTTCAGGAATAAAAAATGGAGGTGTTACTACATGCAAGAAAAATTAATTGAAAAAATTATGGAAGAAGTTATGAAAAAGGTGGAAGCTCCAAAGATGGAATCAGTGCATCAGGAAAAGAGATTCTGTGGTTTAACTGAGTTTGTCGGAACAGGCCGCGGCGACACAATCGGCCTTGTTATTGCCAATGTAGATGCAAGTGTTCATGAAGCAATGAAGCTTGATAGGAAATATCGTTCTATCGGTATTCTTGGAGGCCGTACAGGAGCGGGACCACAAATTATGGCAGCAGATGAAGCGGTAAAAGCCACAAATACTGAAATTTTGGCTATCGAATTGCCTCGTGATACGAAGGGTGGAGCAGGCCACGGAAGTTTAATTATCTTTGGAGCGGAAGATGTTGCTGATGCCCGCCGGGCCGTTGAAGTGGCTCTTAAAGAATTAGATCGTACATTTGGGGATGTATATGCCAACGAAGCGGGCCATCTTGAATTCCAGTACACAGCTCGTGCGAGCTATGCATGCGAAAAGGCCTTTAATGCGGAACTTGGTAAATCATTTGGGTTGCTTGTCGGCGCTCCTGCTGCAATCGGAGTCGTTCTTGCTGATACAGCAGTAAAAGCAGCAAATGTTGATGTCATTAGCTATAGTTCGCCTGCAAGTGGAACAAGTTTCACAAACGAAGTCATTTTGACATTTAGCGGTGATTCAGGCGCTGTTCGCCAAGCCCTTATTGCGGCTCGAGAAGTAGGCATCAAATTGTTAGGTACTCTTGGAAGCGAACCTGTGACAGATACAGTTCCTTACATCTAACTTAAGGAGGTAATTCCATGAAATCCAAACGTTTTCAAGTATTAGCAGAACGGCCGGTAAACCAAGATGGTTTCGTAGCGGAGTGGCCGGAAGTGGGCTTAATCGCAATGGATGGTCCAAATGACCCTAAGCCAAGTATAAAAATTGAAAATGGAGTCGTCGTTGAGCTGGATGGAAAAGCGAGAGATGATTTTGATTTTATCGACCGTTTCATCGCTGATTATTCCATTAATATTGAAAAGGCTGAAGAAGCAATGGCGATTGATTCTGTTCAGTTTGCCAGAATGTTAGTAGATATCAACGTGCCAAGGGAAAAAATTGTTCCACTTACTACAGCAATAACCCCAGCCAAGATTTGCGAAGTTGTTTCTGGTATGAACGTGGTTGAGTTAATGATGGCACTGCAAAAAATGAGAGCCAGAAAAACGCCTTCCAATCAGTGCCATGTTACGAACGTTAAAGATAACCCTGTTCAGATTGCTGCGGATGCAGCGGAGGCAGCCGTGCGTGGTTTTGATGAACAAGAAACAACTGTTGGGATTGTCCGCTATGCCCCATTTAATGCGTTGGCACTTTTAGTCGGTGCCCAAACCGGGCGCGGTGGAATTTTAACACAATGTTCTGTTGAAGAAGCGACTGAACTTGAAATGGGAATGAGAGGACTAACCTGTTATGCAGAAACTGTTTCAGTATATGGTACTGAGCCAGTTTTCGTAGATGGTGATGATACTCCATATTCAAAGGCTTTCCTAGCATCAGCTTATGCATCCCGTGGATTAAAAATGCGCTTCACATCAGGTACAGGTTCAGAAGTTCAAATGGGCTATGCCGAAGGAAAATCGATGCTTTATCTGGAAGCACGTTGCGTCTTTATAGCGAAAGGTGCCGGCTCACAAGGACTTCAAAACGGGTCGATCAGCTGTATCGGTGTTCCGGGCGGTGTTCCATCTGGTATTCGTGCAGTGCTCGCCGAAAACCTATTTACAACGATGCTCGATATGGAGGTTGCTTCTGGTAACGACCAAACATTCTCTCATTCTGATATTAGGAGAACAGCGCGGACGCTTATGCAAATGCTGCCTGGTACGGACTTCATTTTCTCTGGATATAGTTCAGTTCCAAACTATGACAATATGTTTGCAGGGGCTAACTTTGATGCAGAGGATTTCGATGATTATAACGTTTTACAGCGAGATTTGAAAGTAGATGGCGGCTTACGTCCAGTATCTGAAGAGGAAGTTGTGGCAATTCGAAATAAAGCGGCAAGAGCGATTCAAGCGGTTTTCGAAGGGTTAGGGCTTCCAACGATTACAGATGAAGAAGTAGAAGCTGCAACCTACGCCCATGGAAGCAAGGATATGCCGGACCGAAATATAGTAGAAGATTTGCGGGCAGTAGACGGTATGATGAAACGTGGAGTGACTGGTCTTGATGTCGTCAAGGCATTAAGCAAAGGTGGTTTCGAGGATGTTGCTGAAAATGTCTTGAATATGTTAAAACAACGTGTTTCCGGCGATTATTTGCATACATCCGCCATCATCGACAAGGACTGGAACGTTGTCAGTGCTGTGAATGATCTAAATGATTACCAAGGCCCTGGAACAGGCTACCGTCTGAGTGAAGAAAGATGGGAGGAAATCAAGAACATTCCTCGTGCAATCAGACCAGAGGATGTGAACTAACTCGGAAAGGGGTTTAAACTAAATGGCTATTAATGAAAAATTAATACGTGAAGTCATTGAAGAAGTTTTATTAAGCTTAAAAGTTGAAAATCAACAACCAGAAGTCGTTGCTAGTCCAAAACCATTATCTGCAACGAAAGCAGTCCAAGGCTTAGAACTAGTAGAAACCGGCATTGCCACAGTGGGTGCAAGAAAAGACGAAGTAGTAGTTGCCCTTGCTCCTGCTTTTGGAATTCACCAGACAAAGACTATTGTCAAAATACCCCATTATGAGGTTTTAAGAGAAGTAATCGCTGGAATTGAAGAGGAAGGTTTAACTGCACGTGTTATTAGAGTATACCATACCTCTGACGTCGGCTTTATAGCCCATCAAGCTGCCAAACTGAGTGGATCAGGAATTGGTATTGGTGTTCAATCTAAAGGTACAACGGTTATTCACCAAAAAGATTTACAACCATTAGCTAATTTAGAACTATTTCCGCAAGCACCGTTATTAGATTGTGAAACTTTCCGGGCCATAGGGAAAAATGCAGCTAAATATGCTAAAGGGGAATCACCAAATCCAGTACCTACAAAAAATGATCAAATGGCACGTCCTAAATACCAGGCCATTGCAGCACTTTTGCATATTAAGGAAACAGAGCATGTAGATCGAAATAAGAAACCAGTAGAATTACAGGTTACATTTAAATAAGCGGAGGTGAACAGTATGAATCAGCAACTCATCGAACAAATTGTAAGAGAAGTAATGGCATCAATGACAGCAGGTGCAGAAAGTAGCAAGACAATTGCGCCGTCTAAAACAATAGCCTGTCAGACAGCAACAGTAGAGGCTAAAAAAGATTATCCGCTGGGTAAAAAGAGACCGGATCTAATCAAAACACCTACCAAAAAAATATTAGATGACATCACTTTAAAAGGAGTTTTGGATGGTTCTGTTACTTCTGAGGATGTGCGGATTGCTCCAGAAACATTAATGCTGCAAGCACAAATTGCGGATTCAATGGGAAGACATCCATTAGCCCAAAACTTCCGAAGAGCAGCAGAACTTATCGCTGTGCCGGATGCTCGAATTCTCGAAATCTATAACGCTTTAAGACCATACCGTTCCACGAAAGAAGAGTTACTAGCGATAGCAGATGAATTGGAAAGTAAATACAATGCAAGCATGAATGCCAACCTAGTGCGTCAAGCAACTGAAGTATACGAACAAAGAGATCGATTGAAAAAAGACTAACACTAACAATTCAAGTGGAATTCTAGGAGGCAAACTCGATGAAATTGGTAGCGGGAGTGGATATTGGAAATGCCACGACAGAAGTTGCGATTGCGAATGTAGCAGATAATCATCAAGTTACATTTTTGACCAGCGACTTTGTAAACACGACTGGGATTAAAGGTACCCGGCAAAATATCCATGGTGTCCTTGTTGCTATTAAGCAAGCTCTCGGAAAAATAAATCGAAATATTGAAGATTTAGATCTTATTCGTATAAATGAAGCAGCGCCTGTCATTGGGGATGTGGCGATGGAAACAATCACGGAGACGATCATTACAGAGTCAACGATGATTGGCCATAATCCCACTACACCGGGAGGCATGGGTCTGGGAATTGGAATAACGATTACTATTGATCAATTAGAGAATGCGGAAAAAGATGGAAATTATATTATCTTAATTAATAAGACCATTGATTTTAATATAGCCGCTGCATTGATCAATCAAGCCTTGGATAAAGGAATTAAGGTAAATGGCGCTGTTGTGCAAAAAGATGATGGTGTCCTTATAAATAATAGGGTAAATGTGAAAATTCCAATTGTTGACGAGGTACATCTACTCGAGAAAATACCGATTGGTATGAAAGCGGCTGTCGAAGTGGCACCACCGGGTGGAGTAGTAGAGGTTCTTAGTAATCCATATGGAATAGCCACTGTTTTTGAATTGTCCAGCGACGAAACAAAAATGATTGTCCCGATTGCCAGGGCACTCATTGGAAATCGTTCTGCTGTTGTGATAAAGACTCCTAAAGGAGATGTACAGGCCAGAAGCATCCCAGCTGGTAAGATCCACGTTATTGGCAAAAGAAGTGTAACCGTCGATGTGGACGAAGGTGCCGAAAAAATGATGGAAGCATTAACAAATGCTGCACCAATTGATGATATTAAAGGTGAAGCTGGAACAAATGCTGGTGGAATGCTTGAACGGGTTCGACAGGTGATGTCGGAGTTAACAAAGCAGCATCCGAATGATATTAAAATTCAGGATTTATTGGCTGTTAATACTTTTATACCACAAAAGGTTAAAGGTGGTTTAGCTGAAGAATTTTCGATGGAAAATGCAGTGGGAATCGCGGCAATGGTCAAAGCAGATAAATTACAGATGCAAATGATTGCAGATGAGCTATACACGCAAATTGATGTCAAGGTAGAGGTTGGTGGCGTTGAAGCTGATATGGCGATTCGCGGTGCCCTTTCTACACCGGGAACAAAGGTGCCGATTGCAATCGTTGATATGGGGGCAGGATCCACAGATGCATCAATTATTACTAAATCAGGTCAATCGACATCAGTCCATTTGGCTGGCGCAGGAGACATGGTCACAATGCTGATCAATTCCGAATTAGGTCTTGAAGACATCGCCCTAGCGGAAGATATTAAAAAATATCCATTGGCAAAGGTTGAAAGCTTATTTCATATACGCCATGAAGACGGAACAGTCCAGTTCTTTGAAAAGCCGTTAGAACCTCATGTGTTTGCAAGGGTTGTCATCTTGAAAGAAGGAATGATGATCCCCATACCAGGTCAGCACTCAGTCGAAAAAATAAGGATTGTTAGACGAGGAGCAAAGGAAAAGGTTTTTGTTACAAATGCGCTTCGAGCGTTGACTATCGTATCACCAACTGGAAATATACGGGACATAGACTTTGTTGTATTAGTAGGTGGTTCAGCGTTGGACTTTGAGATTCCGCAGTTAGTAACCAATGCATTGTCGCAATATAGCATTGTTGCCGGAAGAGGGAATATAAGAGGAACAGAGGGCCCACGCAATGCGGTAGCAACAGGATTAATTTTGGCTCTCCGTGAAGGAGGAGGGCTTCGGTGAAAATAAACACTGGCAATGAAGTGCAGGCAATCCATGTTTATTATAGTGAACGGCTGAATAATCCAATCGTCCTTTTTCAATCATTACTTAATGGTGCCGAAGAAGAAGGGGTCCCTTCATTTGTAGAACGTAAGCAAGAAAAGTCGGCATTGGAGTTGAGTTATCAAGCTGCATTAGACTCAACCTTAGGTGTTGGTATTGGTGTTGGTGATGATAGCCAAATTGTCCTTCACTATACGAAGTTACCCAAAAGTCATCCTCTGTTTACTATTAATTTAAATGAAACCTTGAAGCAAAGGGTTTTAGGGGCCAACGCTGCAAGATTGGTAAAGGGAATTCCTTTTAAGACATTTGAAGAAATCAAAGAAACGATGAATGACCGTGTTGAAATAGAGGAAGGGTCGATAACAGAGGAAGATATCGCTACCATTGTTACGATTGTTATGAAACTGTTGGAAGAAATGAAGGTAAGGGGGTGAACTGTTAGTGATGCAGGCATTAGGAATGATTGAAACGGTCGGCTTGGCTGCGGCAATTGAGGCTGCAGATACAGCGGTGAAATCCGCGAACGTTACCCTAGTCGGATATGAACTAACAAAAGGTGGAGGAATGGTAACAGTTAAATTCGAAGGCGATGTAGGTGCTGTGAAGGCTGCCGTTGAAGCAGGCACAATAGCTGCTTCAAGGGTTGGAAAGGTTTTTAGTAAACATATTATCCCGAGAGTAGGCAGTGGGGTTGATAAGATTGTTTATTCAAATGATACAGTTGGTCCTGGTAATCCCCTTCAGATTCAAAAGACAACCACAGTTGACCATCCCATTTCGTTGGAACAGGCAGCACCTGATGAGCAAATTATTGAAGAGCATCATAGTGATGCCGATGAAGCAGATAAAGAGCGAACAGGCTTTATAGAAGTATGCAATATTTGTAATGACCCTACATGTCCGCGAAGAAAAGGGGATATAAAGTCTTCATGTATTCACTATAAAGAACTTAGGAGGAATGTCAAATGAATGATGCACTAGGAATGATTGAAACAAAAGGATTAATTGGAGCAATTGAGGGTGCCGATGCCATGGCTAAAGCTGCCAATGTGACCTTAATTGGCTACCAACAAATCGGTTCAGGCCTTGTCACTGTAATGGTAAGAGGGGATGTAGGTGCAGTGAAAGCGGCTGTGGATGCTGGCGCTGCTGCGGCGGAAAGAGTCGGGAAGGTTGTATCTGTTCACGTAATTGCTAGACCACATGCAGATGTTGAGAGAATACTCCCGAAACCTTCCGCAAAATAGTCAGAAAATAGGGGGGTATGTACGATGTACGACCAAGCAACACAAGAAAAGATTATTAAGGAAGTTGTCAACAGGCTCTTAGCGTTTGAAGAACAACCTTATATACCAATTGGAATTTCCAATCACCATATTCATTTAAGTCAACAAGACTTAGAAGTCCTTTTTGGAAAAGGCTATCAGTTAACAAAAATGAAAGAGTTAATGCAACCTGGGCAATTTGCAGCTGAAGAAACCGTGACTCTTGTAGGTCCCAAAGGTGAAATAAAAAATGTTAGGATCTTGGGACCCGTTCGAAAAAATACCCAAGTAGAGGTATCCCTGACAGATAGCTATAAACTTGGCGTTCGTGCTCCCATTAGGGAGTCCGGAAAAATAGCAGGCACACCTAGTATTTTATTAAGGGGACCAAGAGGGGATTTGGAATTAAAAGAAGGCGTCATTGGTGCGTTGCGTCATATCCATGTCCCACCGGAATTTGCTGAGAGATTCCAGCTTAAAGACAAGGACATGGTGGAAGTTGAGGTCGGACGGGAACGAAAAACCATTTTTAGCAATGTTTTAATCCGTGTTTCAGACAAGTACAAATTGGAAATGCATGTAGATACAGATGAAGCAAATGCAGCTGGAATTGGAAATGGGGAATTTGGGATCATACGGAAAGGCTAAGATGAACAATGTCTATAGACTTGGAAAAGGTTAATAACTATATTAATAGTTTTGCAAAATTAATTTATGAGCAGCAAGCAAAAGAGCATAAAGGAAGATTAAAGGTTGGTGTTGATCTTGGCACGGCCAATATCGTTTTATCTGTTATAGATGAGGCGGGCAGCCCGGTCGCTGGTGTATCTTATCCGGCATCGGTTGTAAAAGATGGCCTTGTTGTCGATTATGTTGGAGCCGTTACTATTGTTAAAGAACTCAAGAACAGACTCGAGAGAATGCTAGGGACAACACTTACTCATGCTGCAACAGCTGTCCCACCTGGGACAATAGGAGGCAACATGAAGGCAATTTCCAACGTAGTAGAAGCAGCAGATATGGAAGTTACAAATGTAATAGATGAGCCTACGGCTGCAGCAACGGTATTAGGGGTCACGGATGGTGCCGTAGTTGACGTTGGCGGAGGTACAACCGGCATCAGCATTTTAAAAAAGGGTGAGGTCATTTATACAGCTGATGAACCAACCGGGGGAACTCACATGAGCTTAGTTGTAGCTGGTCATTATAAAGTTTCTTTTGTTGAGGGAGATGCTATCAAAAAGGATTCAGCTAGACAGGGTGAAATTTTTCCCATTGTTAGACCTGTTGTTGAAAAAATGGCTTCGATTGTAAAAAAACATACTCAAGGCTTTGACATAGAAAAAATCTATGTAGTAGGGGGAGCCAGCTGTTTTGATGAATTCGAAGAAGTTTTTTATAAAGAAATTGGCATTGAAACGATAAAGCCTGCACACCCTCTCCTCATAACTCCATTAGGCATTGCATTAAACAGTTTGAAATGAGGTGAATGGTTTGAATGCTGAAGAATGGCTGAACAGCATTGTGGAGGAAGTGCTTAAGCGATTGCAGAGCAAAATGAAAAAGGCAACGGTTCTTTTTACGGGAGGAGCCATCGGCTTTCCGGAGTCATTACAGCAAATAAAGAGACTGAAAGATGATGGTTGGGATTTAAACATTTTATTATCGAATAGTGCTGTGTATACGCTTACACCACAATTAATAAAAGAAAATATCGGAACCGGGAAAGTGTATGTTGAAAAAGATATTAAGGAGTTACACCCCTTTTACCAAGGTATCGGTGCTTTTATTGTACCAACATTAACTTTAAATACTGCAGCAAAGATAGCTTTAGGCATAGCGGATACGATGGCTACCAATCTTGCTTCCAATATTATTATGCAAGGCATCCCATTCATCGCTGCAAAGGATTCTTGTGACATAGGAAATCCGCTTCGTTCCGAATTGGGATTAAACAAAGCTCCAAAGGCGTATTTGGATCGAATGGCTGAACACCTTAGGGCCTTGGAAAGCTATGGCATCAAACTAGTAGACGCAAAAGATTTATATCAAGCTGTTGAGATGAATGTCTTGACTTTCTCCAATCAAAAAAACCAAGCACCAGAATCTAGTAAACCAATCTTTGAATATAAGAAAAAGGTTCTTACAAGAAATGACATGATCGATGCAAAACAAAAGGGAGCTGTTGTAAAAATTTCACATACAACCATTTTAAGTCCTCTTGCTCTTGAGGCGGTTAAGGAATTTGGAGTAAAGATTATTCAGGAATAAAAGGGCTGGTGATGAAGATGTACGTTGGAATTGTAGTTGGAAGTGTTGTCGCTACGCGAAAGAGCGATGAATTGACAGGAAAAAAGCTTCTTATTGTACAGCAAATGAATCCTAAGGATGAGAGTCTCGGAACAATTGAAGTTGCTGTAGACTCTGTGGGAGCCGGTAAAGGGGAATATGTTCTCGTTACAAAAGGAGAACCGGCAATGTATGTATTTGAGAGCTCAACCTCCTGTATAGATGCTGCCATTGTTGGCATTATTGATTCAATGGAGGTTAGGTAAGGGGAGGTGACCTTTGATGGCGATTTACACAAAAAAAGGTGATAAAGGGGAAACGGGGCTTCTTGGCGGAAGCAGAATTCCTAAGGATAGCCTTAAGGTATCCTGCTATGGAACCTTAGATGAAGCAAATGCTGCCTTAGGCATTGCTTACTCACAGGTGGATCATAATGAGATCAAAAGCATCATTAGAAACATTCAAAAGCAGCTTTTTGTTGTTGGGGCTGAGTTGGCAAGTGATGAAAAGGGCAAGAACCTCCTTCGGGATAAAGTCAGTGAAAGTGATGTTGCTGAACTGGAGGAAATTGTAGATCGTTTTGAAGCAATGCTTGGACCACTCCATGAATTTATTATTCCGGGTGAAACGACCGCTTCAGCCAGCTTGCATTTGTCTCGATCAATCATCCGTAGAGCAGAAAGATTGATTGTTGAGCTTGCAAACGAATCCATTGTCCGCCATGAAGTGATGCAATATGTAAACCGCTTATCAGATGCCTTATTTATGTTGGCCCGAGCGGAAGCTCATTATAGTTTAGTACAGGATATCAAAAATAAGGTAATAGGGAAACTGGAAGCTCTAAAGAGTGGCGGCGCTAACTTAACGCTGGAATGGGCCTTTAAGATGGCGCAGGCTGCAGAAAGCAAAGCGGAGGAAATTGGGGTACCGATTGTTTTTTCTGTTGTTGACACAGCAGGGAATATTATTTTATTACATCGCATGGAAGGCTCCTTATTAGCAAGTTTGGAACTTTCTCCAAACAAGGCTTATACAGCCGTGGCATTAAAAATGGCAACACACGAACTTGTTCCAGCCATTCAACCTGGTGCAGAACTTTATGGAATTCAACTGTCAAATCGAAATAAAATTGTTACTTTCGGCGGGGGTTATCCGCTTGAAATCGATCAGCATATAATCGGAGGCATCGGCGTAAGCGGAGGGACTGTTACAGAAGATATGCTTATTGCTGCAGAAGTGCTGAAATTATTTGAAAAAGAAAGAAGGACGTTACATTGACTGTTGAAGCAAAAAAAATCGAGGAAATCGTTAAAAAAATTATTGAAGAAATGACTGCCAAAAAAGATCCATGTAATGCTAATGGATATGGGGTATTCGAAGAAATGAATGAAGCGATTGAAGCAGCTGCAATCGCCCAAAAAGAGCTTTTGAAATTGTCCTTGGAACAAAGAGGGGACATCATCTTCGCTATTCGGAAGGCCGCAAAAGAAAATGCGCAAACCTTTGCGCAAATGGCGGTAGATGAAACTGGTATGGGCAATTACGGTGATAAAGTCATTAAAAACATCATCACAGCTGAAAAAACACCCGGAATCGAAGACTTAAGAACAGAAGCTTTTTCAGGCGATCACGGTCTAACATTAGTGGAACTTTCTCCGTATGGTGTGATTGGGTCCATTACACCAACGACTAATCCTACGGAAACGGTCATTTGCAATGCAATCGGGATGATTGCGGCTGGCAACGCTGTTGTATTCAGCCCCCATCCAACCGCTAAAAATACATCGCTAAAAGCGGTGGAGGTTCTTAATAAGGCGATTATCGAAGCCGGTGGACCGTGCAATTTACTTACCTCTGTCGTGAATCCAACAATAGAACAGGCAAATATCATGATGAGGCATAAAAAAATTAAATTGCTTGTTGCGACTGGTGGTCCAGGGGTTGTAAAAGCAGTGCTTTCAAGTGGAAAAAAAGCAATTGGCGCAGGTGCCGGCAATCCGCCCGCAGTTGTTGATGAAACGGCTGACCTTGAAAAAGCAGCAAAAGATATCATTGATGGTTGCAGCTTCGACAATAACCTCCCTTGTACAGCTGAAAAAGAAGTGATTGTTGTGGAATCTGTTGCAGATTATTTAGTTTCCTATATGAAAAGGAATGGTGCATATCTGATAACGGATAAAGAACAGATTCAAAAACTAACTGAACTGGTCGTTGACAATGGACATGCCAATAAAACCTTCGTTGGTAAAAGTGTTTCCTATATTCTACAGAAAATTGGCATCGAGGTACCTAATGATACTCGTGTTGCCATTATGAATGTGGAAGGAAATCATCCATTGGTAAGTGCGGAATTAATGATGCCGATTCTGCCAATCGTCCGGGTAGAAAACATTGATGCTGCTATAGAATTAGCGGTAGAAGCAGAACATGGTTTCCGTCATACGGCTATTATGCACTCTAAAAATATCGACAATCTAACGAAATTTTCGAAGGCCATTCAAACGACAATCTTTGTGAAAAATGGGCCATCTTATGCAGGCATTGGCATTGGTGGAGAAGGCTATGCAACATTTACAATTGCTGGTCCTACTGGGGAGGGCTTAACCTCAGCGAAAGACTTTGCAAGAAAAAGAAAATGTGTACTTGTAGACGGTTTATCAATCAGGTAATAAAACATGGGAGAGAAAGAGCAAATGGATTCTTTTTTTGTCGGACCAAAAGTATATTATGGCAGTCATTCCTTAGACTACCTGAAAGAATTACATGTCAAACGTGCTTGCCTAGTGACAGATAAGATGATGGTGCAGCTTGGAATGGCAGACAGAATCATGAATCTGCTACAGGGAACAACTTTTACAGTGTTCGCTGGTGTTGAGCCTGATCCTTCTCTGGAAACAGTGAAAACCGGCTTAGCGATGTTTTTAGAAGATGAGCCAGAGCTAATTATTGCTCTTGGCGGAGGATCTCCGATTGATGCAGCTAAAGCTATCTTGCTCTTCGCGTCTCAAATTCAGGAAAAGGTTCATCATCAGATAAAAAAGCCATTGTTTGTAGCAATTCCAACAACAAGCGGGACTGGATCTGAAGTAACCTCCTATTCTGTCGTTACGGATATCGAAAATAATGTAAAAATTCCGCTTAAAGATGAGAGAATGCTTCCTGATGTTGTTATTCTTGACGAACAATTGACAAAAACAGTACCGCCTTCGGTTACGGCTGACACAGGCATGGATACACTTACTCATGCACTGGAAGCTTATGTATCTCCCGCAGCTACAGAGTTTACGGATCTATATTGCGAGAAAGCAATAAAGTATGTGTTCACGTATTTAGTAAGAGCTTATCGATTTGGCGGTGATCTTGACGCGAGAGGTAAATTACATCTTGCATCGTGTATGGCAGGTATAGCATTTACCAATGCATCTTTAGGTATTACCCATAGCTTGGCACATGCTGTGGGAGCAAAATTCCATCTATCACATGGCAGAAGTAATGCAGTTTTACTTCCTTATGTCATTCAATATAATGGAGGATTATGTGATGGAACGCTTCAAACCTCTTGGGCAGCAATGAGATATACAGAGATCGCTAAATTTCTCGGTCTGCCCTGTTCAACCCGTGAAGAGGGGGTGATTAGTCTTTCGACGGCTATTAAGGTTCTAAATAGTAAATTAGGAATACCATTAACTTTTCAAGCTTTGAACATTGAAGAAGAATTATATGGGGAAGAAATTCCCAGATTAGCAGAAAGTGCACGAAAAGATGTGTGTACAGCTGGTAATCCTAAAACAGTAAGTGAGTCGGATTTTGTACATCTCTTGAACTGGGCCTATATGGGTGATTAGTCTTTAGCATCTACCGAATTAAAGGTTTTATAGAGTAGGGTGATAGAATTTGAGTCTTTTAGATTTGGTAAAAGCAGCCGGCATTATCGGAGCAGGCGGGGCGGGGTTTCCCACTCATGCGAAACTTGTAGCAAAGGCGGAATATATGCTATTAAATGGCGCTGAATGTGAACCGCTCCTGCGAGTCGATCAGCAATTGATGGAATTTTACCCCGATGAAGTTATTAAAGGTTTGGAAGCTGCCAGTAGACTTGTAGGTGCAAAGAAAGCGCTAATTGGTATTAAAGGAAAGCATACCGAAGTGATTTCTATTCTGAAGAACCGAATCGATGCCCTACAAGTAAATGATATTGTTGAGGTGAAAGAGCTTAAAGATATTTATCCAGCTGGTGACGAGCAGCTTCTAGTATACGAATTAACGGGGAGAGTCGTTCCAGAGGCAGGGATTCCACTTCAAGTCGGATGTGTTGTAATCAATACGGAAACTGCGTTGAATATTCACCGTGCCTCTCTAAATGTGCCGGTTACCGAAACGTATATTACGGTTGCAGGAGACATCCCGAGGCGCTTGACAGTAAAAGTGCCAGTCGGTACTCCGATATTGAAGGTGTTGGAGTTAAGTGGCATCGAAAACTTTGATGATTATGCCGTTATCGATGGAGGCCCGATGATGGGAAATGTCCTCGGCAGCCTTAAAGGGGCTGTTACAAAGAAAACAAAGGGGTATGTCATCTTAAAAAAGCAGCACCATCTGATTCGAAGAAAAACAGTAACCATGGAACAGTCATTACGAATTAATAAGACCTGTGAACAGTGTCGCATGTGCACTGATATGTGCCCACGTTTTTTGCTTGGGCATGACATGCAGCCACATAAGATGATGAGGGTGGTCAATTACGGTATTGACAATACGGAGGAGCAAAAGATGGCTTCTCTTTGCAGTCAGTGTAATCTATGTGAGTTATTCGCTTGTCCAATTGGAATTTATCCGCGGATGGCGAATCTACATCTTAAACAAATATTAATAGAACAAAACTTTCGCTATAGTACGACCCAGACAGAATATAATGCCCGTAAAGAGCGTGATTATCGGTTGGTACCTAGTAAGCGTCTAATCGCCAGACTAGGCTTAACGAATTTTGATAAGCCGGCACCGTTGATAGAAGTAACAGTTGAGCCCGAGGTTGTCTATATTGCAAAACGCCAGCATGTTGGTGCTCCAGCAATCCCAGTTGTTTCAGTTGGCGATCATGTGGACGTTGGACAACTAATTGGGAAAATTCCGGAAAACAATCTAGGGGCTGCTGTTCATGCCAGTATTTCTGGAACGGTTGTGGAAATTGTGGATGATTATATCACTATAAGGAGGGACTAATCGGAGATGGCGAATGCAATTGGAATAGTAGAATTTGTAAGCATAGCGCGCGGGATTTTTACAGCTGATCAGATGATCAAGGCCGCTGATGTGGAAATAGTCACCGCTAGTTCCAGCTGCCCGGGCAAGTATATTGCCATTGTCCATGGTGATGTTGCTGCGGTAAAGGAAGCAGTAGCGATAGGAGAACGTACCGCAGAAGATTACTTTGTGGATTCTATGATTATCCCCAATGTAAGTCCCGAATTATTTCCTGCAATTTCAGGAGTGACGATGCCTGAGCGAATTCAAGCTGTGGGAATCATGGAGTCTTTTTCAATTGCAACGATGATTTTAGCAGCTGATGCCATACTAAAAGCTGCTAATGTTCAAGCGATTGAATTACGGTTGGGAAATGGCATAGGTGGTAAGGCATTTTTTACCTTTACCGGCAATGTGGCCGCTGTAGAAGCAAGTATTGAAGCAGGAAAAGAAATAGCAGAAGAAAAAGGGTTGCTTGTCAATGCA
The DNA here is from genome assembly GCF_054301215.1 of Schinkia acidoalkalinis. The sequence continues at coordinate 1,784,581 of NZ_CP182573.1, read as the reverse complement.
GAGATCATCCCATCTCCATCAGATAGATTGATACAATGTCTGCTCTAGATTGTAATGTAATTTTTTTTAGAATTGTAGATTTTAAAATTTATCATAAATAATGAAAAAGAAATGGAGAGATGAGCATGTCAGTTATTTGTTTTGCTGCACCAAGTAGATATATTCAAGGAAAAGGTACATTGGGAAATATCGGTCAATATGTAAAAGTACTCGGTCAAAAGCCATTGATTATTTCGGGTGGCACGTCCTGGAGGGTTTCAGGGGAAACAATAAGTGAAAGTTTAAAAGTAGCGGGACTTGATTTTTATTTTGATCAGTTTAATGGTGAATGTTCAATGCATGAAATCAATCGTTACATTGAAATTGGAAAAATAAATGCGCTTGATTTGGTCATCGGTGTAGGTGGAGGTAAAGTGCTGGATACAGCCAAAGCTGTTGCCGAAGGATTAGGAGTTGGAGCGGTGGTTGTCCCTACTGTGGCTTCAACTGATGCACCGACAAGTGCATTATCAGTTATCTATACGGACGAAGGCGTTTTTGAAGCATATAAATTTTATAACAAAAATCCTGATCTTGTGCTTGTGGATACTGCGGTTGTAGCCAAAGCGCCTGCGAGATTATTTGCCTCAGGTATTGCCGATGCAATGGCAACTTGGGTTGAAGCAAGAGCAACTATAAAAAGCAATAGCTCGGCAATGGCAGGGGGCAAAGTAAGTGTCGCGGCAAAAGCAATTGCACAGGCATGTGAACAAACATTATTCCAGTATGGATTATCAGCTTACAAAGCTGTTCAAAAAGGCGTGGTGACAAGTGCTGTTGAAGCAGTTGTGGAAGCGAATACATTGTTATCTGGGATAGGTTTTGAAAGCGGCGGTTTAGCAGCGGCCCATGCCATCCATAACGGTTTTACAGTGCTAGATGGAGATATTCATCATTTAACACATGGTGAAAAGGTAGCATACGGTACTCTTGTTCAACTAGTATTAGAATTGCACCCCGCAGATGAACTATATAAGTACATCCACTTTTATCAACAGTTGGGTCTGCCAACAACATTAAAGGACTTGCATCTAGAAAATGTATCGTATGAAGATTTACTAAAAGTTGGAGCTGCTGCTACACAAGAGGGAGAAACTATAGGTAATCTTTCACCAGAAATTACAGCTGAGGATGTTGCAAATGCAATTATTGCGGTCGATCAATTAAGTAAATAAGTAACAACAGTGTAAAAGGAAGAGTTACTTATTGCTCTTCCTTTTACATTTTCATTGCGCCATTTGTTGTTCAAACTCAGTATTATGACCAAGAGTGTCTAGTATTTTATCTTTTATCTCTTCATATAAAAGAGGGGGATAAAGGGAGCCTACAGTAAGAAACATTTCTTTATGCATATCGTAAACTGCAAGAGTACGGATAACCCATTCGTTTTCTTTTTCCAATGTGGCTTTATATAAACGGCAATAGCTGGGTTCATTTATATTTTCATAAAAGACTTCTGCCACTGTTTTATGATCATCCCTACGGATAGCTGTTACTAAGATATTTTTCATTTGTATATGACCGGACATAGATAGGACAACTCCTCTTAAGTAGTACCTTTCCTATCGTTGCCAAATCCAATGAAAAATATAATTTTTACGAACTATACAAGTTTGAATAATTCATACTCCAAACAGCTATCTTAATAGATAAGGAGATGATGAAATGTCACGTAACAGTGAAAGCCAACGTGTTAATGTATCTGCGCATATGGATGGGGAAAAAGAAAGCATTATTAATGACCCAACAGCATCAGCTGGTGGGGAAATTGGGATACAGTTTAACAATAAAATGGAAGTAAATCAGGAAATAACGCCGTTCAATTACACACCAAGTCAAGACCCTGAAATGGCTCGCTTTGAAAAGTTAATGAGGGGAAATAAAATTGAAGAATAAAGATGATAAAGTGCCAGAAATGATGATTATTTAGCTTGGTTTATGGATGTGGACAGAAGTTATCCACAAACAGAGTTTATGGTGGATAACTTCAACAAATTCCGACATAAAGGGATTTCTACCTGTTCATAAAAAATGTGGATAACTTATGATTTTTTTGTTGATAATGTTAATAACTTTGTGGAATGCCTATTAAAAGTGGGTTTTTCTGTGTATAACATTGTGGATAGTGTGAATATATCTGAAAATTACTCACACGTGTCGGAATTGATGTGACAAAATTCCACAATGTTTATTTTTAATGCGAAAAACAGCGATATATCATCAGCAAAAAGGCCCAGAGTATATCATCATCTCTGGGCGCGCTATACTATCACAAAATCCTCTAAATAAAATAGTCCTTATTCCTGAAGCGTTTCCCATTCTTCCATTAACGCTTCTAGTTGTTCGTTAAACTTTTCATTGGCATTATTCAGCTCTGCTGCTTTCTCATAATCTTGATAAACAGCAGGGTCACATAAAAGTTCTTCATTTTCGGCAATTTTCATTTCAATCACTTCGATTTGTTGTTCAATTTCTTCGATACGGCGTTGGCGTTGGCGATCTTTACGCTTTTGCTCTTTGTCTAGCTCATACCTGGCTTTGTCAGATTCAGGCGATGCTGACTGCACCTGCACCTTTGATGCAGATTGTGCTTCTCTTTCTAGCTGTTCCAACTCTTCCATTTCAGCCTTTTTTGCAACATAATAATCATAATCACCCAAGTAAGGCTGCAGGCCCTCTGTGGATAACTCAATAATTCTAGTCGCCAATCTGTTAATAAAATAACGGTCATGGGATACAAATAGAATGGTACCCGGATAATCGATTAGGGCATTTTCTAATACCTCTTTACTATCAAGGTCTAAATGGTTTGTCGGCTCGTCCAGGATGAGGAGATTGGCCTTTTCCATCATTAGCTTGGCAAGCGCTAAGCGGGCTTTTTCGCCACCGCTTAGGGAGGAGACAATTTTTAACACATCATCACCACTGAATAAAAAGTTGCCAAGCACGGTTCTGATATCTTTTTCCGGCTTCAACGGGTATTCATCCCATAATTCATTCAAAACTGTTTTGTTGGACGTTAAATTCGCCTGCTGTTGATCATAATAGCCAATCGTAACGTTAGACCCGAACGTAATGGTGCCCGCAACAGCTTCCAGTTGATTTGTAATCGCCTTAAGCATCGTGGACTTTCCAATACCATTTGGTCCAACCAATGCTACGCTTTCCTCACGTTTTAGCTGGAAGGATACATCTTTTAAAATGGGCTCCTTGCCGGAATAGGCAACAGACAAATGATCGACCATTAAGACATCGTTGCCGCTTTGCCGTTCAATATCAAAGGAAAAGGAAGCCGATTTTTCATCACCAAGTGGTCGGTCCATGACCTTCATTTTCTCCAATTGCTTGCGGCGGCTTTGGGCCCGCTTTGTTGTGGAGGCCCTGGCAATATTCTTCTGAACGAAATCCTTTAACTTTGCAATTTCCTCCTGCTGTTTTTCAAATTGCTTAAGTTCTTGCTCATAAAGGGCAGCACTTTGCTCTAAATACTTGCTGTAGTTCCCAACATACTTCCGACAATTGGTCCGTGATAATTCATAAACTTGAGTAACGACTTTATCAAGAAAATAGCGGTCATGGGAAACAATTAATAAAGCACCTGGATACCCTTGTAAATATTGCTCGAGCCAGCTAAGTGTCTCAATATCCAAATGGTTGGTTGGCTCGTCAAGGATTAAGAGATCAGGCTTTGTTAAAAGCAGCTTGGCCATTGCCAACCGCGTCTTTTGGCCTCCGCTTAAGGTTGAAATGAGTGTAGAATAATCAAAATCTCCAAAGTTTAACCCGTGTAAAACTGTACGAATATCAGCCTCATATTGATAGCCGCCCTCATCTTTAAAGGCCACCTGAAGCTGGTCATACTCCTTTAATAATTTTTCATATTGTTCCGGATTATTTATATAAGAGGGATTGCCCATATTAGCTTCCAACTCGCGGAGCTTTTTTTCCTTGATTTGCAGATGCTGAAAAACTGTAATCATTTCATCCCAAATGGAAAGGCTTGATTCCAAGCCTGTATTCTGGGCGAGATACCCGATGCTCAAATTCTTTGGCTTAATGATGTCGCCGCCATCGTAGGACATAGTCCCTGAAATAATTTTTAATAAAGTTGATTTGCCTGCTCCGTTTCGGCCAACAAGAGCAATTCTATCTTTTGATTGTACTTCCAATTTAATATTAGATAAAATAAGGTCAGCACCATAATATTTGGTTAGTTGATTGACTTGAAGTAGTATCATCTCCGTTCACCTCTTCAAGTCAATAGTTTATCTTATACGGCTTAAAATGTGAATTTTTTGCTGGGCAACATATATCATTTGGGAAAAATTGATTATCATTGACAGCTTTTTATAATAGAATACATGTAGGGGGATGAAAACAAAATGTCCTTTACTCATTTCAATGAAGAAGGTCGTGCTAAAATGGTGGATATTACAGAAAAAGGCGAAACAGTTCGCACTGCCATTGCACATTCAAGCATTGTTGTAAATGAAGAAATCTATACAAAAATAAAAGAAAATAAAATGAAAAAAGGCGATGTCTTGGCTGTAGCTCAAGTGGCCGGAATTATGGCCGCGAAGAAAACGTCCGAATGGATACCGATGTGTCACCCCTTAATGCTAAAAGGTGTTGATATTTCTTTCTCATGGGAGGAAAATTCTCCTGAATACATTTTACATATAGAAACGACTGTTAAAACAAAAGGAAGTACAGGAGTGGAGATGGAGGCATTAACGGCCGCATCTGCTTGTGCTTTAACGGTTTACGATATGTGTAAAGCTGTGGATAAGGGCATGATCATCGGCCGTACCTATTTAGTAGAGAAAACCGGCGGGAAAAGTGGCGATTTTCGCAGAAATGAAAGTATAGAATAAAGGAATAGCGGGGGAAAGGCATGAATTTTGATAAAAATAAAATACCGCAAGCGACTGCTAAACGCTTGCCGTTATATTATCGATTTATAGCAAATTTACATGCTTCAGGAAAACAGCGTGTATCCTCACAGGAATTAAGTGAGGCGGTTAAGGTTGATTCAGCTACGATTCGCCGTGATTTTTCCTATTTTGGCGCACTTGGAAAAAAAGGCTATGGATACAATGTAAACTATTTATTGTCCTTTTTTAGACAAACATTAGATCAGGATGAGGTAGTGAATGTTTGCTTAATTGGTGTTGGAAATTTGGGGACTGCGTTTTTGCATTATAATTTTATGAAAAATAATAACTCCAAAATTGTCATGGCTTTTGACGTCAATCCATCCAAGGTCGGAGATACCATTGGTGGTGTTCCAGTCTATCACATGGATCAGTTGGAGGAAAAAGTTGCCGGAGAGTTAGAAGTAGCGATATTAACAGTGCCAGCTCAAGTGGCACAGCCAATAACCGACCGTCTAGTTACATCAGGAATAAAGGGGATCTTGAATTTTACCCCAGCAAGGCTGAATGTGCCGGAACATATTAGAATCCACCACATAGATTTATCAGTGGAGCTGCAATCATTAATTTATTTCTTAAAACATTATCCGTTAAGCTAAAGCGCTAAACGTACCGTTTTCGCCATGGGAATTGCTCACTAATGCACATGAAAATGTACCTACCAAAGGGCATAAGGGTTAGAGTTAGTTGATTTAGCAATAAAAAACGCTTAGAAAAGTTATTTTCTAAGCGTTTCTATCCGTTTGCATTCCAAAACATCGTATTACCACACTATTCCACAATCTTGCCTGTTCTTCGGACTAGGATTGCTTTCTTTTTTTAGTAAATCTTTTATATAGAAAAAAACGAATCGACGTAGTAAAGTCAAAGGTCGCAATAATCATTAATAAAACCGTCGAGAAATTCCAAATGGTATCTCCCGCACTTTCAATCGCTAAATATGTAAACAGCGTACCCATTGCTGCATAGATTAGCGCCATCGTGTATGGTGTTGTTCTCATTATAAAAATCCCCCAATAAAGCTTTGCAGCTGATCATATTGTTGCTGCATTTTCTCTATATTATCTGCAAAAAGGACGCGGACCAGAATAACAAAGGTATTCATTGAAACATGGGCGACAATTGGTACGAGAATTCTTTTCGTTTTAACATAGAGAAAGGAAAAGACCATGCCCATCGCTGTATAAACGATGATATGTGTAAAATCAAAATGCACCGTTGCGAAGACCAACGAGCTGATGATGGCTGCAATCCAAAAGTTAAATTTTTTATAGAGGCTGCCAAAGATAATAAGGCGGAAGATAATTTCTTCAAAAATGGGCCCTATTATGGAAGTGACAATAATAAAAATGGGTGTCCCCATTGCAATTTTTACTAAAACCTCTGTATTTTCCGAACCCATTTCAATGCCAAGCTTCATTTCAATTTGGGCTGAAATGATTTGGGCGAAAAAGGCGAGAAAGACTCCGAGAATCGACCAGCCGGCAGCAGCTAACCTTGATACCCGACCTTCTGTAAAATGGCGTTCTTTCATGTCTGGAATTAAAATCAATAAGACGCCGATTAATCCGATAGCAAAGCTAATAACAGTCCAAATCGCTACGGCATGCTCCTTGGAAACTCCAAATGATAAGAGCAGGTCAACGCCGAATACCACTCCTGAAAACTGCACTAGTATATAGATTAAAATCGTAAGCAAATATCTGCTTTTCAATTTGAATGCTCCTTTATGTATAATCAACTACCCTAGTATTTTAACATACATATTGAAAATCCAATAAGAAGATGATTGTTTTTAAAACTTTTTGTTCATAATGGACAGGTAGGTTAATTTTTACAAAAATAATATAGTTTTTACTTGCAAAAATCTAGTTGATTCTTTATCATAATAAATGTGTTAGCACTCGAGGTGATTGAGTGCTAATAATCGACGAAAATCTACAAATATCATTTAGGAGGGTGTTTCACTTGTTAAAACCATTAGGTGATCGTGTTGTTATTGAGCTTGTTGAAGCAGAAGAAAAAACTGCAAGCGGTATTGTATTACCAGATACAGCTAAGGAAAAGCCACAAGAAGGACGAGTTGTAGCAGTAGGTACTGGCCGTGTATTAGATAACGGTGAGAAAGTTGCTTTAGAGGTGAAAGAAGGCGACCGTATTATTTTCTCTAAATATGCGGGTACAGAAGTGAAGTTTGAAGGTAAAGAATACCTAATTATTCGCGAAAATGATGTTTTAGCAATTGTTGGCTAAGTGGTCTAGAGCGCGAATCATAAATTGAAGTGTGCCTGGACCCACTTTTATTCATTTTTCGTGAGATAGGTCTACTAGTCTCTCTACATAGTAGATCACCCTTGTTAAGTAAACGAATAGATAAATCTAGTGAAAACTTTGAGGAGGTAGTACTTTAATGGCAAAGGAAATTAAATTTAGTGAAGATGCACGTCGCGCGATGCTTCGTGGTGTAGATGCATTGGCAAATGCAGTTAAAGTAACACTTGGACCAAAAGGACGTAATGTTGTACTTGAGAAAAAATTCGGTTCTCCATTAATTACAAACGATGGTGTAACAATTGCAAAAGAAATCGAATTACCGGATGCATTTGAAAATATGGGTGCTAAATTAGTAGCTGAAGTAGCTAGCAAAACAAATGATATTGCTGGTGACGGTACTACTACCGCTACAGTTCTAGCGCAAGCTTTAATCCGTGAAGGCTTAAAGAACGTAACAGCTGGTGCGAACCCTATGGGAATCAAGAAAGGGATCGAGAAAGCAACTCAAGCTGCTGTTGCAGAATTAAAAGCAATCTCTAAACCAATCCAAGGCAAAGAGTCTATTGCTCAAGTAGCTGCTATCTCTGCTGATAACGACGAAGTAGGTCAATTAATCGCAGAAGCAATGGAGCGCGTTGGCAACGACGGCGTTATCACAATTGAAGAATCAAAAGGCTTCACAACTGAATTAGAAGTAGTAGAAGGTATGCAATTTGACCGCGGCTACTCTTCACCATACATGGTAACAAATTCAGAAAAAATGGAAGCTGTACTTGAAAACCCTTATATCCTAATCACTGATAAGAAGATTGCAAGCATTCAAGAAATCCTACCAGTATTAGAGCAAGTCGTTCAACAAGGCAAACCATTATTAATGATTGCTGAAGATGTTGAAGGTGAAGCACTTGCTACATTAGTAGTGAACAAACTTCGCGGAACATTCAATGCTGTAGCTGTTAAAGCTCCTGGCTTTGGTGACCGTCGTAAAGCAATGCTAGAAGACATCGCTATCTTAACTGGTGGTCAAGTCATCACTGAAGATATCGGTTTAGATCTTAAAGCTGCATCTATCGAACAATTAGGTCGTGCTTCTAAAGTTGTTGTTACAAAAGAAAACACAACAATCGTAGAAGGCGCTGGCGACTCTGCTGATATTTCAGGTCGTGTTAACCAAATCCGCAAACAAATGGAAGAAACAACTTCTGAGTTTGATAAGGAAAAGTTACAAGAGCGCTTAGCTAAATTAGCAGGCGGTGTAGCTGTAATCAAAGTTGGTGCTGCTACTGAAACTGAATTAAAAGAGAAGAAGCTTCGCATCGAAGACGCATTAAACGCAACTCGTGCGGCAGTAGAAGAAGGTATCGTAGCTGGTGGTGGTACTGCATTAGTGAACGTATACAACAAAGTAGCTGCTCTTGAGTTAGTAGGCGACGAAGAAACTGGTAAGAACATCGTATTACGTGCGTTGGAAGAACCAGTTCGTCAAATCGCTGCGAACGCTGGCTTAGAAGGCTCTGTTATCGTAGAACGCCTTAAAAACGAGCAAGTTGGCATTGGTTTCAATGCTGCAACGAACGAGTGGGTAAACATGGTTGAAACTGGTATCGTTGACCCAACTAAAGTTACTCGTTCTGCATTACAAAACGCTACATCTGTAGCTGCTATGTTCTTAACTACAGAAGCAGTAGTTGCTGATATCCCTGAGAAAGAACCTGCAATGCCTGACATGGGCGGAATGGGGATGATGTAATCCCTTGGAACACGGGGACGGTTCTCCTGTTCCGTTTTAGCGAAACGCTTCATAAAAAGAATGAAAGACTACTCCTGAAGAAAAGCGGGGGTAGTCTTTTTTGTTTGTTAAGGACTAGGCGTGGATGAGGACAAATGTGATGTGTGACCGTTGGCAATGTCCTCAAAACGTGAAAATGAAGACAAAAATAGATGCCCGGGAAGGAAATCTGTCCTCAAATTGCGAAAATGAGGACAAAAAGCGGCGTGATGGTGAGAGAGATGTCCTCAAAACATGAAAATGAGGACAAAAATAGATGCCCGGGAAGGAAATCTGTCCTCAAATTGCGAAAATGAGGACAAAAAGCGGCGTGATGGTGAGAGAGATGTCCTCAAAACATGAAAATGAGGACAAAAATAGGTGTCCGGGAAGGAAATCTGTCCTCAAATTGCGAAAATGAGGACAAAAAGTAGCGTGATAGTAGTAGAGTTATCCTCAAAACGTGAAAATGAAGACAAAAGTTAGTGCCGGGGCGGGGAGTCTGTCCTCAAAATGCAAGAATGAGGACAGAAAAAGCACACTGCTAGTAATCTTATCCGTAAATAATATAGACGGTATATTTTTCATTTTATTAGAATTCAGTTAATTATTTCCAATGACGTCGAATCATTTTAGAGTATTTATTAGTAATCAACAGGGGGTATTTATGTTAATTGACTATAACAAGCTAACTAGAAGAGGACCAGAAAGAACCAGATGAAGAGCCACGCATGCGGGAATTCTTTTATTTGCCTGTTTTTATCCATGGTATTCCTGTTAACCATGAGCGGGCATGATCAGTGTCAGTACTTTGACCGGTGAAATTTGCTCGTACATAGGTGTCTCTTTTGAAATGATTCGTAAACTGGCACAACATCATTTTCAGCCAGGTGTTACAGCTGAAGGGTCTTTTGACCGCTACGCTGAACATATGAGCATACTGCTAAAGTGGTTCATTCATTACGACGAAAAGTTGCCTGTTTACAGGTTAACTTATAATTCAACAACTACTAAAGATGAGCAAGCATACAGAGGAAGTTATAATCAACAGTTGCGATATATCGATGCTTACAGTGGGAAGCTGATTTGGGAAAAGAAAATGTCGTTGCTATGATGAATGAAAAGAAGGAAATCATTATGGTTCCACATAATGATTTCCTAACCTATGTCTTGTAAAGACAGCCTCTGTTTTATTCTAATCTTTAAAAACATGACCTAAGTCAATTTGAAAGTCCTCGAATAAATGAACTCTTATAATATCATCCCTAAAATAAACACCGCTTCGATTATATGCTCCGTTTTCCAACAGGTATACTTCAATCGTCTGGTTATATGGGTCCACAATCCAATATTCCTTTACCCCGGCTTTTTCATAGCTGTGGTATTTAATTACACGGTCATTTTTCGCTGTTGATGGTGAAAGAACCTCAACCACAAAATCTGAAGCACCGATGATATTTTTCTCGCCAACTTTGTTTTCATCACATACGACAATTAAATCAGGTTGAACCCAATCTTTAATATCCTTTGGTTTTATTTCTTGATGGGCAAATAAACAAACATCAATTGGGGCAGAAAATGCATTACAATCTTTATTACGAAGAAAAAGCTTGAATTCTGTTGTTAATTCATCTGCAATATCTTGATGCAACGGTGTCGGGGAAGGAGACATACTGATAATTTCACCATCAATAACTTCGCACAAAACATCATCATCCCATGATAAATAATCAGCGTATGAATAGCTTTTTGATTGTGGTGGAATTGCCATATCATCACCTCATCGTTTACTTACTTTTTATTATACCATTTAAATGAAAGTATGCGTTTTCTATTTCTTGGTGCTCCTCAAAGGACATTTTCAAATGTAGATTCTCCCGTTAGGATAAGCCAATTTAGTTTGCGCTTATCAATACAAGAATGATAACTTCTTAATGTTTGGTCCTTTTATTTGGAATATTAGAAATTAATTATTAAGGTGCAAGCTACTAAGACCTTAATCCTATGCTGTCCAGTACCATTACATTGGTACCGGAAAATTAAGTCAACATGTTTAGTTTATAAGCCCTAATCTATAAACAAAATAACGATAGATTAAGTGCATGTAAATATTGCCACCCGAAAGCAAGTACCATTTTCATCCGATTGAACAGAAATCTCCCCATTATAGCTTTCAACAATTTTTTTTACCGTGGGTAATCCTAAACCTTGATGTTTACCATCTAATTTGGTTGACGAACCTTTTGTAAATATCTTTTCTTTTAATTCAGGTGGGATCATCGGGCCATTGTTTGTAATTTCTAATAGGGAAATATTGAGCACCTTTTTATAACTAATTTCAATTTGTTTCAATGGTTGATCCGAATCATGCAGTGCATCGATTGCGTTGTCATTTATATTTCCCAATATTAATACAACATCATAACTTTTCATTTGCGGAAATACAAACATTTCCTCACTTTTAACAGTTATTTGAATGCCTTTTTCTGCTGCTTGTAACGTTTTTGCTTTTAATAATGCTTGGACTGCAGGCTGTTTAAAGGGGAAAAAATTTTGTGATTCTATGACTTTATTATGATAATTAGTCATGTACTGCTTAGCTTCATCGTATTTTTCTTCTTCCATTAATATATAGAGAACTTCGATATGATTATGAAAATCGTGCCGATAACTGCGCCATTGGTCAATCATTTTTTCCAATTCATCAATAAGAGGCTTTTCTGCGTAAGCAATTTGGGCTTGGACTTCCTTTTGTTGGATTCGTTTCATATAAATGAAAAAAACAATTGTAACCATGATCATTGCAATTGTTAAAAACGGAAATTGAATAAGAAACGCAAAATGGCTGTCATTAGGTATGAAATACAAGGCATGAATCATCAATCCCAAGAGCAGCTGCAAGCAAATAAGGGGCACTGCCCATTTATACTTATGATTAAGCCACTTTTCTTCTATATAAATATGTCGCTTTTTTATATAAAAGGCTGCTAATAAAAGTGGAATTAAATATAAGTAAGGAAGTCCGATTCTATATGGAAGTGTATGCTGAACTTGAATTAATGATAGGTTAAAAACGGCGCTAGCAAGATACAAAATACTAAATTCTCCTATTATCTGAACGATGTAGGCTGCTGTATTTAAAAGAAAAGCAAGATGCCAAGAAATAGGCAAACTAATACGGGCAATGAATATAGATAGAAAAAATAGTACAACTGTCCATAATTCCATTTGTAAATCAAAATACCTAAAAATGTATGAAATAATGGAAGTGCTAATTGAATAAATAAATAACCCTCTCCAATTGGAAGGCAAGAGGGTTGGCTTAAGTAAACATATCGCAAAAAATAACTTTATAATAGCTTCTGGGACTGATTGGAAAATGAAAGCTAAAAGATTACTCATAAAATAGATTCACCTACTATCTTACTTGTTGAATCAATTCATATAATTTACTTCTATTTAAAAGTGCAAATTCCTCTGTATGTTTAAACGTAATTTTGTATGTTTCCGTTGTATACGGAATGACCTCGTGAATCCATTTAACATTGACAATATTGCTGTTATGTGTCCTTATAAAAAGATTTTGATCAAGCCGTTGGTGAATATCCTTCATACTATCCCTTGTCATATAGATTGATTCTTTCTGGACATTTTGGATATTTTCTATTGCCAGAATGGCGGTCTTTTTGCCATCCTTTTTAATAAAAACAATTTCCTCCATCTCCAAAAATAAAAGATTAGCCTCTACTTTTACTGCAATTTTTCCGGGACTAAGCAGCAATGATTCAATTCGATCAAAAACGGCGGTATCTGTCACATGTAAACGCCTTTTTACCTTTTCTATTGCCAGCTGAACACGTGAAGGATCAATAGGTTTTAGCAGGTAATCAGTAGCCTCTACTTCATAGCTTTCCAATGCGAAATCAACATGACCAGTAAGGAAAATGATTGGGAGATTTGGTTTAACTTTGCGTATGATTTTCGCTAGGTCAATCCCATTGAAATCAGGCAAATCGATATCTAAGATGACAAAATCATGCGGGGTATCTAACAATAAATCAATATATTCTTGGCCTGATTGCAATTCTTTCGTAACGACAACTTCATCTGTTTGATGCAACAAGTTTATTAATCGTCTAAGGATAATGGGATCATCATCAACAATAATTGCCTGCAGCATCTTAATCTATTTTCTTTCTGCATGGTTTTTTAGGTTGATAGAAAAAGAATGAACTTTGCGTTGTAATTTCACCCTTCACAAAAGTCAACATGGCAGCGGCAATAAATGTTAATCCTTTTTTAAGCATTTTTCATAAAGCTCCTTTCTACTACTATCTGATTTATTTTCTCAATAATCTTAACCCCAATTGGAGTAAGTGAAGTGTATTGCAACATTAATCCTAGAAGTGAAGAGAGGATTAATGTAGACTCCATTTCAAAAAAGTAACCTGTTAAAAGGGTAAAATACCAAATGGCTAGGACGAGGTAGGGAATGCCCTTTGTGCTTTTTATAATTGGATTATTTTGATTCTCTTTAGGTAGGCGGCTAATTGAAACCATTCCCAAAATGATAGCCACATGAAGGAAAATAACTAAATGATTTATTAGAATCTGTGGTGAATTCGCAGCAACGAAAGCTAACAAAATAAAAAGCCCTAAACTAAACACCAAGCATGATAAATACGTAGATAAATGATGCCCCCCTGAAAAGACCCTTAGCGATACAAATGCAAGTATAAGACAAATAGTTTGGGAGGTAATATGCAATGACATAGCAATTGCCAATAGGACGAGCACTTTAATAAAATAACCGATTAAGAGCTCGAAGCCATACCGCAAATAATCCTCTTCCTCAACATATCCGCTGGCAACGGCTAGTTTTCTAGCAAACAATTGCGAAGCCTTCGTAATCAACATTCATCACCTACCACTAATTACCTAATTGGTATTCATTTTACAACATTCAACATATTATTCAATAGATTTGGGATAAACTCCCGGAAATTGAGGATAAATCCCTGGATTTGCGGGATGAATTTGAAAACAGATGATTTCGAGAGAGGAAAAAGGATTTATCCCGGAAATAATATGAAATCAAATAATTTTTTCAAAAAAATGCTTTTTGGGTTAGGTACTACTTAGCTAGGCATATGTTTGGTTGCAAATAGCGCCTTTGCTTGGAGTGATAGTGATTCTAGTGATTGGGATTTCCCTAGTAGCGGAACAATTAGTGGATCCACGGTTACCATTAGTGGTAAGAGTCATATACTTAGTCAAATTGACTTTAAGTGGAATTCTGCTGAAGTTACAAATATGAGGAAAGATTCATCATATCCTACTTTGGATTTTAGAGAGGATGGAAAAAATGGGTATATTAACGGTAGATTCCTCTCTACAACACTCCCAGATCCAAAATATGATTTTGAGGGTGATGGTATAATTGGAGATGGCTATATTGATGAATTAGAAGTTGTTTCAAGAGATAAATCAAAAATTTATGCTGGAACTATGTATAGTGTGCAAGGTACTTGGGAGATTATTAATAGTAGTAAAAACCCAGCAATAACTTCTTACTCTTCTGAAAGTAGTTCACCATCTTGCTCTTCATGTGATTACAATACAGTATTTGGAACTACAAGTTATTTGGGTGGCTTTTATATTAACGATGTTATGTCCAATATCTATTCCTCTTCTTTTGCGGATTTTGATACTATAGCTGAGGAAGGGGTTAATGAAAGCAAACCAGTAAATGAGGAATATTATAATATAAAAACAATAGAGGATTTGGACAAATATAAAGAAAAGGCTGATAACAAACTTAATAAATATAATGATGATAGTAAGGATGTGTCATTTGTTGTAACCTTTAAAGAACCAATTAATGCTAAGGATTTAGATGACATCATTCAAGAAAATAAATTAAATGTAAAGGAGGTTTATGCTAGAGGTATTAATAAAAACGGAGAAATTGAAACTATTGGTACTAATCGTTCAGATTATGACTCTTTAAATACGTTATCCAGCGAACTTTCATCATTTAAAGGATTTATAGAAATTGAAGGATCCGCAAAACCTAGTAAGCTACAAAAATTAAAAAAGAATAGTATCGTTTATTCAATAGAGGCAAGTATTGATGGGCTTATTCCAGCTGGACTATACTGGAAAATGGAGTCCCTTTCTAAGAAATAATTGAAAAATAAACAAATTTTTTGAAAGTGAGAAAATAAATGCATCAAAGGGTCAGGAAGATACTGGGTCTTTCTCAAATTATTGTAGGAATTGTATATGCCTTCGGACTAATATTTGGAGGTGTAGAGCGTATTGTTCATGTTTGGGGTGCAGTTTCTTTTTTATTAGGGTGTATTTTGTTAGTTTTTAATCCTACTATCTATAAAGGTTTTATTGGCAGAATATTTTATTTTCTTATCTTGTGGTTCATATTTGTCATACAGATTCCTCCAGCTTTTTTGTGGATTATATTTAATGGTTTTCCAATAACTGATGCACCGGATAATCTTTTTAAGGCACATTGGGGATTTTCAATAATTCATGTGATTATGGGTATATTAAGTATTAATTGTATAGTTACTGATAAGGGTAAATAGTATTGATAAATTTATACATGGGGTAGCGTAAGGGAATGATGCTTTACAAGGTGAAGCACATTTTCTTTTAGAACGTTACCCTTATTTCTCTAGTTTTGTAAATTCCCCATAATGCTAACTCTAAAATTCTATAAATCTCGTCATTGTCATTTTCCGGGTAGTGCCGGTGAATCGCGCCCACTACAGTAGACACGTATAATTCGGGAAATCTATGACCATAATTGTCATGAAGGAGTGAATTATATGTCTACTAAAAAGAGATTTCATAAACGATATTCGTTTGAACTCAAACTGGAAGCAGTTCAAAGAGTATTGGCCGGAGAAAGTGTAAAGATTGTTGCCAAACATCTAAAAGTCGCCGATCCTGATTATATTTATGAGTGGATTAAGAACTATGAAATATATGGAGAAGTGGGTTTAAAGCCTAAACTTAGAAATCATCCAACATTAGATAAAGATTATGTGATTAAAGAGCTAGAAATGGAGAATGAAATCTTAAAAAAGTATCTGCAAATTCTGTACAAGGAGGGAAAAAAGCCAAATTCAAAGTAGTTGATGAATTAAAGCGTAAATACCCTATTGATAAGATTTGCAAAAAATTAGGTGTATCAAGGTCTGGCTACTATAAATATCTCAAAAACAAGGGTAAAAAGAAAAAGGAATCTACCAAAGACAAAGAAATAAAAGAATTTATCACTATAATTTATCATGAACACAATAAAAACTTCGGTTACAGAAAAGTACATGCTGAATTAAGAGATAAATATAATCTGCCCGTAAGTGAAAAAGTGGTACGAAGGTTGATGAAAGAATTAGGCTATAAAAGCCAGTCAAGGAAAACGAAGAAGAAATCTACAACTATCAGTAAGGTAACCGCTGCTGGGCACATTTATGACAATCTATTAAAACGTGATTTTACCACTACTAAATTAAATGAAAAGTGGGTCACAGATGTAACAGAAATACCTGTTGCAGATAAAAAGCTATACCTATCAGCCATCATGGATCTTCACAATAATGGTATTTTAGGATATCAAATCTCCAAAACTCATGATGTTCAACTGGTTGAAGATACACTGCTCTATGCATTAGAAATTAGAAAAATAGATAATAAACTTATCATCCATTCGGACCGGGGAATGGCCTATCGTTCTAATAGATGGAAAGAGTTAATGGACACCTACACTATCAACCCTAGTATGTCCAGAAAGGCCAATGCCATTGATAATGCCTGTATTGAAAGCTTTTTCTCATACTTAAAAACTGAAATACATGAATTAAAAACAGCTAAAAGTATGGAAGAGGCTACAGAGCTAATCCACAGCTATATTCGTTATTACAACCATAACCGTATCCAAGGGGTGTTAGATTACCGTACACCAGTCCGTTTCGCCAAAGCGTGTTAACAGATGAGGACCAAGGACTATTTTTTCTCCTTCTCAGCTTGATAACCAAAGCTCAGGAAGTTGGTAGACTGTCAAGTGCTTTCCTTGACTGTCTACCAACTTTCTGAGACACTCCAAGATGATGAGAAGAGAAAAAGCACCAGGGCTTATCAGCCCTGGCTTAAGCGGCTATATCCGAATTTATACTGTCTACTTTTTGGATCGCAATGCACAGGCACCTAGGACTTATGATGAGTATTAAGAAAACGAGGTAATAGTTAATGGCAAAACCAATATATTGTCCAAATTGTGGAACAAAATTTATTGATGAAGATTTTTATACTAAGTCATTCACATCTTATGAATCTAAAGATACAAGTGGAGCAACTGTTATAATAAATATAAATGGCTGGTCGTGTGAATGTGAAACATGTAATTGGGAAGGTGATATTCTTCCATATGATGAAGACTCAGAATTCAATCACAACTGAGTATATAGCTAAGAACTTAAAGGTATATTATTTTAGACGTATTATGATGAAAAAACTTTAAAGCTATTATTACTTTTCTAGGTAGATTGTTAGTAAACACTTGAATTAGTCCAAGGGAAGTTGATGAATATGGTATGGTCCTTATTTTTATCCTTTATTTTAGGTACGATTGGTCTCGCATTTTTCCCTTACTTTTTTAAAAATGGTAATTATATTGCTAGTATTTTTTGCGCTATATTGATTGTTTTATCTTATTTTCTTCTCTAAATAATAAGCATTATAATCGACAAGCCGCTTAGGGCTTGTCGATTAGTTTTTACATATATAAATGCTGATAATACTCCGCAAGCATCCGTTTCATATCAAATTGATCCTTTGTGCTGATGATGCTGTTTTTCATCATTGCTATCCATTTTTTTCGATTACGATAATAGGTTGGGATGACTTCATCTAGCAATACTGTGTAAAGTTCATTTAGGTCATGGGCATCTTGCTCCGCTTCTTCTTCACTTTCAAAGCCGTCACCAAATTGCCAACCATTGATACCATGCTTACACGCTTCCGGCCACCAGCCATCCAATGTGCTTAGATTGAGGATACCGTTCATCGCTGCTTTCATGCCTGATGTGCCGCTGGCTTCCTGTGGCCTTCTTGGGTTGTTAAGCCAAACATCGGCACCCCTTGTTAACATTTTGCCGATTTCCATATCATAGTTTTCGAGAAAGATGACGGAATCTGGATATTTTTTCGCCATCGCCACAAGCCTCATCACAATATCCTTTCCGTTATCGTCTAATGGGTGGGCCTTTCCAGAAAAAACAATTTGAATTTCCCCGCTTTGTAATAGCGGCCCAATGATTGTTTCATCTGTAAAAATAAAATCGCTGCGCTTGTAAGGGGCAGCGCGTCTTGAAAATCCGATTAGTAGTTTATCCTCTTTAAGGGTAACTCCTGTTCTTTCTTTTATAAAATCTATTAATCTCCGTTTGTTATCAAGATGAATACTCCACAAATCACTGTCATTTTCAGCAGCTTTTAGCATCCGTTCATCGACCCATGTTTTTTTGTGGATACAATTCGTAATGCCGATGATTTCTGAGCAATTGTCAACATGTGCCCACATTTCGTTGGCTGTTTTACAGTGGAGTTCGGCAACGGCATTCGATTTGCGCGCGAGTCTCAATGCTCCAACGGTCATATTAAAAGGCGAGCCGCCGATAGAAATGAGCTGCTCTAATGTTAAGCCGTTGTTCGCGCCCATATACAATAGGCGGTCCAAATAATGCGATTCATTTCCTTGAATGATCGGTGTATGTGTTGTAAACACAATTTTCTCTTTTGCAGCTTCAACGGCCGCGGCGAATTTCAGCCCTTTCTGCATTTTTTCTTTAATCAATTCAAGGCCTGCAAACAGGGCATGACCTTCATTAAAGTGATAGACATCGATATCGATTCCTAAAGCCCGCAATGCCCGGACGCCACCGATGCCTAGCACCATTTCTTGGGCGATACGTTCTTCTCCAAACCAGCCGTATAATTGCCCTGTAATCCAGCGATCCTCGTTTTCCGGTAAATCAGTATCCAGAAGGTATATTGGGGCATTGTTAAACTTTTCTAGCTTCCAAACCTTGCAAACTACTTCTCGTTGTCTAATTGTAACGGTCACGGAAACACCTGTATCTAGTAAACAATCATATTCATTATTATAAAATGCATCATAAAGTCTGCCATTCTCATCTATTTTCTGCTCTGTATAGCCTTGCTTCCACTTAATGCCGATTCCAATGATAGGGTAGTTAAATTCCTTGGCCCCCTTTAAATAATCACCTGCTAAAATTCCAAGCCCGCCAGCATAGGTTTTTAGGGATGAATCCAAACCATATTCCATACAAAAATAAGCGACAGATGGCAACTGCTGTTTTTTCTTTTTTATAAAAAATTCCCTCCTCATCTAGTTTTGGGAAATTATAGTACTATCATTATTTCAAATCCTGCATAAATTGTAAACGCATTCCAAATGGCGATTAGATGAATATCCGTCTGTTATAACCTAATATATGTTAGAATTGGAATGTTGAGGAATTTTGTTAAAGAAGAGGTGATTCATATTGAAGAAGGTGAATTTTAAAAAGCGTTATGTGTTGCTGCTTCTAATTTTTATTGGTGTTTTGTTTGCAGTCTATGGGTATAACAAAAGCATCCCGGTTGGATTGTCCTATGAAGGGCGGGAGCATGCAGTCTATGATGCCGACTTTTTATACGATTTAACGTACCTTAAGGACGGCAAGAGGAGTAGTGAACAAGTAATTTTTAATAATATTATAAAGACAATTGAAGAAGCTGAGCAATTTATTGTCATTGATATGTTTTTATTCAATGATGCCTATGATAAATCAGTACAGTATCCGGGCTTGACAGAAAAGTTAACTGCTGCACTAGTTAATAAGAAAAAGGAAAACCCTGCAATTGATATTACTTTTATAACTGATGAAATGAACTCATTTTATGATTCATATTCTACAAAATATATAGATCAATTGAATGCAAGTGGGGTCCATGTAATTTATACGGATTTAAACAAATTAAGAGATTCCAATCCAACTTATTCTGGTTTTTACCGGGCTTTTGTTAGTTGGATAGGGGATTTTGAGAATGGCTGGCTGCCAAATCCTTTTAGTGATGACTCCCCGAGGGTGAAATTAAAATCCTATGCCAAGCTGTTGAATTTTAAAGCCAATCATCGGAAGTTAGTTGCTACTGAAAAGCAAGCGATTGTGACTTCCGCAAATCCGCATGATGCCAGCGGGTACCACTCCAATATTGCTTTTGTTGTAAAGGGTAGGGTTGTTGAGGATATCGTGAACTCTGAAAACAGTGTTGCCGTGATGTCTGATGAGAAGTTTACACCTAATGCGGTGGCGGTGATGGCGAATCCGGGGGCGATTGGAACAGATGGCCAAGATGTAGCTGATCAAGTGAAAGCAAGTTTTATAACAGAAGGAAAAATTAAAAAGCATATTCTTAGGACTTTGAACGAAACGGGAAAGGGCGATGAGGTTAAGCTCGGAATGTTTTACCTATCAGACCGGGATATTATTAAAGCGTTGCTGGCTGCCGCGAATCGGGATGTTTCCGTTCAACTTGTATTAGATCCAAATAAAGACGCGTTTGGGATGGAGAAAAATGGGATACCAAACCGTCCTGTAGCTAGCGAATTAATGGATAAGAGTGACGGTAAAATCAAGATTAGATGGTATGACACACATGGGGAACAATACCATACAAAGCTGTTATTTGTGAAAAAGGCAGAAGAAAGTGTGATCTTTGGCGGGTCGTCTAATTTTACGAAGCGAAATATCGGTGATTTTAATTTGGAAGCGGATGTGAAGATTGTTGCTGATAATGATCATGAGATTGTGAAAGAGATAGAAAGCTATTTTATGAGAATTTGGGAAAATGAGGGCGGCGTTTATACCGCAGATTATGAAAAATATCAGGATGATTCGTCTGTGAAATATTGGGTGTATCGCTTTCAGGAGTGGAGCGGGTTGTCGACGTTTTAGTTGTAGTTAATGGTGGTTTATTTTGTTAATAAGAAGAATGTCTTGTGTACCCGGAGATTGGTACTGGGCGGGGACTTGGTAACGCAAAGTGGTCTTGCGTTCCCGAAGTTGGTGTCGGAGCGGGGACTTGGTAACGCAAGGAGGTTTTGCGTACCCGAAAAGTGTGCAGGAGCGTGGAAATGGTAACGCAAGGAGGTTTTGCGTATCCGAAAAGTGTGCAGGAGCGTGGAAATGGTAACGCAAGATGGTCTTGCGTGCCCGAAGTTGGTGTCGGAGCGGGGATTTGGTAATGCAAGGAAGTTTTGCGTATCCGAAAAGTGTGCAGGAGCGGGAGAACGGTAACGCGAGGTGTTCCCACGTGCCCGAAAGGTGTGCAGGAGCAAGGGAATGGTAATGCAAGATGACCTCGCGTGCCCGAAGTTGGTGTCGGAGCGGGGACTTGGTAATGCAAGGAGGTTTTGCGTATCCGAAAAGTGTGCAGGAGTGTGGAAATGGTAACGCAAGATGGTCTTGCGTGCCCGAAGTTGGTGTCGGAGCGGGGACTTGGTAACGCAAGGAGGTTTTGCGTATCCGAAAAGTGTGCAGGAGCGGGAGAACGGTAACGCGAGGTGTTCCCACGTGCCCGAAAGGTGTGCAGGAGCAAGGGAATGGTAATGCAAGATGACCTCGCGTGCCCAAAAACTATTTTGCACCGCCAACCCGGGTAACTAGAACCGGTGAGTAGTGCCCGAAGCCGAGCTCACAAAGCCAACCCGGTAACTAGAACCGTGGAGTAGTGCCCGAAGCCGAGCTCACAAAGTCAACCCGGTAACTAGAACCGGTGAGTAGTGCCCGAAGCCGAGCTCACAAAGCCAACCCGGTAACTAGAACCGTGGAGTAGTGCCCGAACCCGAGCTCACAAAGCCAACCCGGTAACTAGAACCGTGGAGTAGTGCCCGAACCCGAGCTCACAAAGTCAACCCGGTAACTAGAGCCAGGTCCCAGCCCCCAAACCGCTGCCGAACCCGCCAACCCGGTCACTAGAACTGTAGACTACCCCCCAACCTCCAACCCGCTATTCCTTCGGCCCCTTTGACACATAAGGATTCCCCTTAACCCAAAAGCGCCACGGATACTCCTTAGCCTCGCCGCTGTTATGAATGCCGATTCGTTTTCCAGTAGCAATCCCATCAGCTTCAGGTACAAAGCCATCGGCAATCATAAGTGGAGGTTGCCAAAACGCATAACCATAATCCTCCATCCCGATACCCAGTGCTTTTGTAAGCTTCCCCGGCCCATTCGTTAAATTCCTCAAACTATCCATTTTGCGCCTTTGTTTCATCAGTTCCACGCCATGATATGGCTCAAGGGCACGAATCAGAATCGCTTCTGGTGCCTCTTTTTTCCCACTTACAACATTAACTAGGCAATGGGTGTGCATTTGGTAAGTATAGATATGCCCGGCTTCATGAAACATAATTTCCGTCCTTTTGGTGCGGCGGTTTTGGTAGCTATGTGCTGCTTTATCACCTGGTCCAATATAGGCTTCTGTTTCCACAATAAAACCAGATGCTACCCCTTCATCTGTATTTTTAATTAACAAACAGCCAAGCAGTCTTTGGGCAAGTTCCAACGTTGGTCCTTCGAAAAATTCTTTGCTTTTGATTTTAACTTGGTCTCCGTTCATATTCCGCACCACCTTCATTTAACAGCCATAATCAGCTGATGGTGTATTTTTTATTTGTAAAACCAGAACAAAAGCCGCCTAATCTTATAACTAGAATAGCCGGCTTTTGTTAATTTATTCAATTAATAGTTCGTCTGTATACCATGAGTTCCATAAGTCTCAGGAGTCACACTCATATTTTCAACCTCAATAATCCGCTTTGGAAGTGGAGGATGAGTAGATAGGGCTTCGCATAGCCACACGAAAAATCCCGTTTCCTTTTTCGATTCAAATAAATATTCCTCAACGTTTACATCTTTAAATAACACTTTACCAACAGCGAGGACCATTAATGCGCGCACTGATGCAGCAGAATTATTAATGTAGGCCGCAGCCATTTTATCACAAGTATATTCGCAAGCTCTAGAATAGGCATTGCCTAAAAAAGGAACCCACTGCGCAGGAAAAACTAAAATCTGCTTTGTAATATGGCGTCGTTCAATATGGGCAAGTTCATGAGCAACTACGAACATTAATTCATCATCATGATCCTCTTTCACTAGCTCAACGATATCTGAGTAGAGAACGACAAAATTTCGTCCTAGAAATCTAGTTGCGAAGGCATTTAGAATCCCATTGGATTGGATGATAAACATATCCGGTAGTTTTTCAATCCCCATATCTTGAGCAACTTTAGTAGCTGTTTGGTATAATTTTGGGAATTGCTTGGCGGTCAGTCTGACTCCATTGCTGCGAATATAGGCAATGGAAAGACCATGCATGATTAGGAAAAAAACAAATCCCATAAGTAAATAAACGATACCAACTATGGAGATTACTAGGAAAAGATAGATAATAATACTAATGATCAGACTAATAGTATAATAGGTTTTTTCGTTTGGATGAACCAATCTTTCATTCATCTAAAATCCTCCGCATTTTCTTCAGTTTTAAAAAAGCTTAGTGTTACCATAGCACCTTTACATTTTCATTTCGACAGCTGTATTAAGGACTTCCTGCGGAACGTCTATACTTTCAATGTCATTGTAGCTTTTATAAACGCCTTTTATTGATTGGCTAAGATGCATAGTTTCGCCCTCAGCTGTAAAGTCGAGATCCATATCAACATTGAGTTGTTTTGGTAAATAGGTTTCTTTGTCAATCACAATTTCGTATTTTGCACTATTAATTTTCATAGCGTCATTTAAGATTTCATCTTGTGCCATTTCTGGAGCAACTGATTTCATCGTTTCTTTAATAAATTGATTTAATTTTTCCCCTGAAGCAGATAATTTTAGAATATAGCCGTTATCATCTTCCTTATATGTTAAATCATCGATAAATGATTGCAGCTTTTTCAATTCATCTCCAGGATTGCCTTGTTGGTTTGTTAAGTTCATAAGTTGATCGGACATATCTTTCGGGAATTTCATCCATCCACCTTGGGTAGGGTCATACATAAACATGCCATCTTTTGTTAAATACACTTCTGTGTCCATAGTACCAACTTCTTTACCCATATTCATCTTCATTTTTTGGTACATTTGAATAGGGTCTGCTACATATTTCATTTCAATCGTGGAATCAATCGCCATGTCTCCAACTTCAGGGACACCACTCATGTTTTGCTTTAAATCCATATTTACAGTAAAACTTTTTATCTTTGCAGATGCTTCAGTAGAACGTTCAAAAAGCTGTTCAACAGTTAAGCTGGATTTTTTCTGTTCATTGTTAGTCCCATTCTTCTCCACAGGCTCCGCCGTTTGGTTACAGGCTGCCAGCATCATAATGAAAACGAAGCCAATCACAACTGATAGTGATTTCCTAACCATGTTTACCACTCCTTTTTTTGTGAATGTATTGTTTAAAAATAACAAACTTTCAATATAATACCATAAATTATCTTATGGATAAGTTAAAATCCAAAATTTGTAATAAATAGATATTTAGAATCAGAAGAACATGCCTTCTATATGTGACTTTAGAGATATAAAACAATTTTTTATACGTGACTTTTGACTAAAGTACTAATAATTATTTTCCGATTCAACCATATATGGTAAAAACTAGGTTATCTTTTTTGGAGAAATCTTTCACTAATTACGATATAATAGGACTTTAATAGATATTATTCTGTTAGACTTCCATAAAAGGAGGATTTTTTTGATGAAAAGAAAAGTGAGTATCGACCAATTACATCCTATGATTGATAAAATCATTCATAATATAGAAAAAGTAATCATCGGCAAACGGGAAGAGGTGACGCTGTGCTTAGTTGCCTTACTTGCCCAAGGTCATGTTCTCCTAGAGGATGTGCCGGGGGTCGGTAAGACGATGATGGTACGGGCTATCGCTAAGTCCATGGATGCCTCTTTTAAAAGAATACAATTTACGCCAGATTTAATGCCTTCGGACGTAACGGGAATTTCTATTTATAATCCAAATGAAATGCATTTTGAATATCGTCCGGGCCCGATTATGGGGAATATTGTGCTTGCAGACGAAATCAATCGAACATCGCCCAAGACGCAGTCAGCTTTATTGGAAGGCTTAGAGGAAGGGCATATTACGGTGGATGGGACAACGATGTCGCTGCCGCATCCGTTTATGGTGTTGGCCACACAAAACCCAATTGAATATGAAGGGACATATCCACTTCCAGAGGCACAGCTTGATCGCTTTTTATTAAAAATGAAAATGGGTTACCCAACACCTGCCGAGGAAATCAAAGTGCTTGGAAACGTAGCCGCCGCACATCCAATTGAGGAGCTGGAGCCGGTGTTAACATTAGATGACTTGTTATTGCTCCAAAAAATGGTAAAGGATGTATTTGTCGACGAAACTATAAAGACGTACATTGTTGAAATAGCAAATAGCACAAGAAATCATTCATCCATTTATTTAGGTGTCAGCCCGAGGGGGTCAATTGCGTTAATGAGAGCTGCGCAAGGCTTTGCTTTTATTAGCGGGCGTGATTATGTGATTCCGGATGATATTAAATTTTTAACGCCATATGTTTTTGGGCACCGGATGATTGTAAGTTCTGAATCAAGCTATAAACATATTACAGCTGATGAAATCCTTACGGAAGTATTGGATCACATTCAAGTTCCGATTCATAAAGCGTGGTGACAAAAAAACTGATGAGAAAGCTAGTAAACCCGCTTAAAGTCTTAGGAAAAATTATCTTTTTAGCAGCAGGGGCTGCAGTTTTATATGCCTATGCTATGTTTCAAGGCGGCTTTGTCAGCTGGTTTCTTTTTTATAGTTTCTTGCCTTTTCTTCTTTTTTCCCTTCTGTTTGCTCTTTATCCGTTCTGGAATTGGAAGATAGAGAGAATCATTGATATGCATAAGACGTATGAAGCGGGGGATACAGTAAAAGTCCAAATTCAACTGATGAGGAAGCTGCCATTCCCACTTTATTTTTTAATCATCACAGATACATTTCCGGCAGAAAAAGGTGAACATAAGTTGGTTCTTTATCCGTTATTTAAACGGAAAATGACGGTAACTTATGAGCTAACTGAAATATCGAGGGGAGAGCACTTTTTTGGAGACATAACGGTTAGTTCGGCTGATTTTTTAGGCCTTATAAAAAAGGAGTACTCCTTTCAGGTAGAAAGCAAATTAATTGTCTATCCAAAACGGCAGCGCTTGAATCTATCTTTCCTAGATAAGCATATTGGCGAAGGTGCCTTGGCAAGGGGACTTGATCTTAAAAACGAGACGATAATGCCAACTGGTACCCGTGAATACCAGCGCGGTGACCGGCTGTCTTGGATTAACTGGAAAATGACAGCAAGAAAGAGCACCTTGATTTCAAAGGAGTTTGATAGAACAGAAGACCACCATTATGTCATTTGTATGGATCGGTCCCGGGAAATTAGTCCAGATAACTTTGAAAAAGTTGTTCACTATACTGCTTCATTCATGGAGGGGCTCTATCCAACAGGTCATCCTTTCACGCTTATTTCTGGTGGAGCGGACCGAAATGTTTTCTCATCAAAAAAATCGATGGAAGGGCGCAATCAACTGCTCTACCATTTTGCGATTGTGACAAATGATTCCCCACATATACTGCCGCAAGTGGTTGAAAGAGAAAAAGCGGCGTTCCCGGAAAGAAGAACGACTATCCTAGTTACGGACCGCATCACCCCTTCCTTGTTAAATTGGCTTGAGGGATCGGCGAACAAGCAGGGGAAAGTCATTGTTATGCTTACATCCCTAGAAAGCATGCAGAAATACAGCAAACAGCCCATTCATCAAAATATAATCATAAAAGCGATAGATGAAGATGTTGCTTTTGCAAGACTTGGGGTGAATACAGTATGACCAATCACCATCGCTTTCATCTATATAATTTTGTTCTGTATATTTTAGGATTTATTTTATTTTGGGAGTGGCTGCGACCGCTTGAAGTTGTAACAGATACAGGGAACAGTATATATTTTGTGACTTTTGCAGCAGTATGTTTTCTATTATATTTTTTAAAATTGCCTATTTGGGCGTCCATTCCGATACGATTCGTATTTTTATTATATATATTGCATGCCCTCTTTTTTGAAGGCTCATTTTTGCAATTGGAATGGCTTTATCGCTTTTATGCAGATATAGTCATGAATTCACAGGCATTGTTAGGGACGCAATGGTTGGAATTGACCGATTTATTCAGGAGCTTTTTATTTCTGATTTTACTATGGGTTATGAGTTATTTGATGCACTACTGGCTCATGCAATTGAAGCGGGTTTTCGGATTTTATATCCTTACCATTATTTATTTAGGGGTTCTAGATACATTTACTCGGTATGATGCAAGTGAGGCAATTGTCCGGACGATAGTGGTTGGGTTTTTCATGCTGGGTTGTTTGCAAATGGCTCGCCTAAGAGAAAAGGAAGGCGTTAAGCTACGTGCTGCCTTTCTGTTTCCGTTGGCTTTGATGATTGCCTTTTCAATCACGATTGGTATACATGCACCTAAAGCAGGGCCACAATGGCCTGATCCAGTTCCTTTTATTAAAAGTGCTGCAACCGGGCAGTTTTTAGGAAGCGTTGTACAGAAAATTGGTTATGATGACGATGATTCAAGGCTTGGGGGCTCGTTCCTTAATGATGAAACAACCGTTTTTACTGCGGAGGATCAGAAGTCCCATTATTGGCGAGTGGAATCGAAGGATTTTTATACCGGGAAGGGCTGGATTGTATCCGAAAAAGCACCGCAACTCGTAATTGATAAAGATCGTATTAATCTAGGTATTTTTGAAAATGTGGATAAAGAAAAAAATGTAAAAGCAAAGATTTCCTTTAAGAATAGCAGTCCTTACCCGCATATTGCTTATCCTGCAGACCTTCGCTCACTACAACCGCAGGACGAGAATGTGCAATTAATGGCTGACCATTTTACAGGAAAGCTTTTTGCGAAAAAAAATGAAGGTAGAGTGCAGCTTCTTACCTATGAGGTGATCTATGATGAGCCTACCTTTTCAATAGAAGCTTTAAAACTCGCCAATGGAGGCGACAATGCCTATGTTAAAGGAATCTATACACAGTTGCCTGAGACACTTCCAGAACGAATTGAAATGCTGGCTAAAGAGATTACAAAAGACAAGCCTACAAGATATGAAAAAGCGAAGGCAATTGAGACCTACTTTTCTGGGCATGGCTTTATCTATGATACGAAAAATGTTGATATGCCAGGTGAGGATCAGGATTATGTTGATCAGTTTTTATTCCAGTCCCAAAAAGGGTACTGTGATAATTTTTCATCCTCGATGGTTGTCCTCTTGCGGTCGATTGATATTCCGGCAAGGTGGGTAAAGGGTTATACAGAAGGAGAGCGTGTTAAAACGCTTGATAATGGAGCGGGACTTTATGAAGTGAAAAATTCAAATGCCCACTCGTGGGTTGAAGTGTACTTCCCAGGAATCGGCTGGGTACCGTTTGAACCGACGCAAGGATTTAGAAATCCAAATACATTTACAGTAAATACGACACCGGAAGTTTTGCAGTCTAATCAAGACGTGAATCAGCAAAAACAAAATAAAGAGAATGAGAAAAAGGCAAATGAATTCAATCATGCCAAAAATAACATGAGTGGCATTTCCTTTAAGAATCTAAACGTCCCTTTGAAAGAAATTAGTATTTTCGCTGTTGTAGCGTTATTGCTGATAGGATTATTAATTGGGCTTAAGCCAAAGTGGTATCCGTATTGGCTATTACTGATGTATCGAATTCGAAAAAATAAGCTTGACCCAAAACGAGCGGTGGATACCCTCTTTTTGTTGCTGGAAAATAGGGGACTGAAAATTCAAGGTGGGGAAACGCTTAGAGAGTTTGCGAGTAGGGTAGATGCCAAATTAGGAAGCACTGAGATGAAAAAAATGATGGATGTTTATGAAAAACTTTTGTACTCTAAAAAAGAACAATCATCTGAGGACTTGAAAATAATCTGCGATTTATGGGAAAAATTAGCGAATAGGATATTTTCTTGACCAAAGGCTTTGTCGTTGGTATGATAAATACGAATAATAGACGTTGTTTTAAAGGGAATGTTCGTTGTTTTGGAATACCCGGATTTGTTTAGGGATTGAAAATGTCGATGATGATGTCGATTACTGTTGAAACAAAAGTTTTGATAAAATAAAATGAATACATCTTTCCTTTATATATCCTCGATAATACGGTTCGAGAGTCTCTACCGGATCACCGATAATGATCTGACTATGAAGGCAGACTAACGTAAAGCTGGAATTCTGCCTTTTTATTCGTAAGAGAAATACGGGTGGCAATATTCTAGCTTTTCTTTTTACATAGTGTCCAAGTAATTTATTTTTAGGAGTGAATATAGTGGAAATTAGAGAACAAGTGAATGAAATGATTTTAGTACTGGATTTTGGCAGTCAGTACAACCAATTGATTACACGAAGAATTCGTGAATTTGGAGTTTATAGTGAGCTTCATGACCACGAAATTAGTGTTGCTAAAATTAAAGAGTTGAATCCAAAAGGGATTATTTTATCAGGCGGACCTAATAGTGTTTACGGTGAAAATTCTTTTGGTTGCGACGATGAAATCTTTGAATTGGGTATTCCGGTATTAGGCATTTGCTACGGTATGCAATTAATGACTCATAAGCTAGGCGGTAAAGTAGAAAAAGCAAATAATCGTGAATATGGAAAAGCTACGATTAAAGTTGAAAACCAATCTAAAATTTATAAAGATCTACCTCTTGAGCAAGTGGTATGGATGAGCCATGGCGATTTAGTTGTTAATACTCCAGAAGGCTTTGTAGTGGATGCGACAAATCCATCTTGCCCAATTGCGGCCATGAGCAATGAAGATAAGAAGTTTTACGGTGTTCAATTCCATCCGGAAGTACGCCATTCAGAGTTCGGAAATGATATGTTGAAAAACTTCGTATTTGAAGTGTGTGACTGCGCTGGAAATTGGTCTATGGAGAATTTCATTGAACTCGAAATTAAGAAAATCCGCGAAACTGTTGGCGATAAAAAAGTACTATGTGCATTAAGTGGTGGGGTTGATTCGTCAGTTGTAGCGGTATTAATCCATAAAGCGATCGGCGATCAACTTACATGTATGTTTGTCGACCACGGCCTCCTTCGTAAAGGTGAAGCGGATAGCGTTATGAAGACATTCAGTGAAGGCTTCCATATGAACGTCATTAAAATTGATGCACAAGAGCGCTTCTTAGGAAAATTACGCGGCGTTTCTGATCCGGAAAAGAAACGGAAAATTATCGGTAATGAATTTATTTATGTATTTGACGATGAGTCCGCGAAGCTTGAGGGCATCGACTTCTTAGCCCAGGGAACTCTTTATACAGATATTATTGAAAGTGGTACGAAAACAGCGCAAACGATTAAATCGCACCATAATGTCGGCGGTTTACCTGAAGATATGAAATTTAAATTGATTGAGCCATTAAACACACTGTTTAAGGACGAAGTTCGTGCGCTTGGTACGGAATTAGGCATTCCCGATGAAATTGTATGGAGACAGCCGTTCCCAGGCCCCGGTCTAGGTATTCGTGTTCTAGGTGAAATTACTGAGGACAAGCTTGAAATTGTCCGTGAATCAGATGCCATTCTTCGTGAAGAAATTAAAAATGCCGGCTTAGAACGCGACATTTGGCAATACTTCACAGTACTTCCTGATATCCGCAGTGTTGGGGTAATGGGTGATGCAAGAACGTATGATTATACGATTGGGATCCGTGCTGTAACATCAATCGATGGTATGACTTCAGACTGGGCACGTATTCCTTGGGAAGTGTTGGAGAAAATCTCAACTAGAATTGTTAATGAAGTAGCACATATTAATCGTGTTGTGTACGATATTACAAGTAAGCCACCAGCAACGATTGAGTGGGAATAGTAATTATTGATCTAAATACGAATGTTTTTCATTTTATTGTGATAAACGTTCGTATTTTTTTATTGACGATAGTTAGTGTTCCTGCTACAATATGAAATGTAAGTTTTAGCGGAATAGTGTAAAAGAACGTCGTATAATGTCGGGGATATGGCCCGAGAGTTTCTACCAAGCTACCGGAAATGGCTTGACTACGAGGTTATTCGAAAGGGATGAAGTATGCCCCTTTCAAGTATTCTTCGATTATAGTCTAAGCTCCTAGTATTTCCGTACTAGGGGCTTTTTTCGTTATCGGAATTTCTATTATCGAGGAATGTACTTTTTTAAATTAGGCTTCGCATCATGAAATCACAGGAAGATTTTATAGTGCCAAAATTAAAAGGAGGATTTCGTATGAAAAAGTATTTCCAGTTTGAACAGCTTGGAACAAACTACAGAACAGAAATTATTGCCGGCCTTACAACATTTTTATCTATGGCTTACATTCTGTTCGTAAATCCAAGTACATTGGCTTTGGATGGGGTTAAGGATTTCCCGAATGAGCTAAGAATTAATAAAGAAGCTGTATTTGTTGCGACGGCATTCGCAGCTGCTTATGGATCTATTTTTATGGGTGTTTATGCAAGGTACCCGCTAGCCCTTGCGCCCGGAATGGGATTAAATGCGTTTTTTGCTTACACAGTTGTGCTAGGAATGGGAGTACCTTGGGAAACTGCTCTTGCTGGTGTATTCGTTTCAGGCCTTATCTTTATCATTCTTTCTGTTTCAGGTATTCGTGAAAAAATCATTAACGTCATACCAAATGAATTAAAGCACGCGGTTGGTGCTGGTATCGGTTTGTTTATTACTTTTATCGGTTTAAAAAATGCCGGCATTATTGTTTCGAATCCAGCTACATTCGTAGCTTTATCAGATCTAAAAGATCCAAATACATTGTTAACTCTTTTTGGTTTATTAATTACCATCGTTTTAATGGTTAGAAAAGTAAATGCAGCCGTCTTTATCGGAATGGTAGTAACAGCGGTTGCTGGTATGATTTTTGGATTAATATCTGCGCCTGATAAATTAATTGCCCCTGTTCCAAGTATTGCACCGACATTTGGAGCGGCAATCGCTCATTTAGGAAATGTGTTTACACCGCAAATGCTTGGCGTTGTCTTAACATTTTTCATTGTAGACTTCTTTGATGCAACTGGAACACTTGTGGCTGTGGCAAATCAAGCAGGTCTTATAAAAGATAATAAGTTGGAACGCGTCGGAAAAGCATTAATGGCAGATGCGACTGCTGTTTCTCTTGGAGCAGTTCTAGGAACTTCATCAACAACATCTTACGTTGAGTCTACAGCTGGGGTTGCAGCTGGTGGACGCTCTGGGTTTACAGCTGTTGTAACGGGCATTTGTTTCTTGTTAGCTTTATTCTTCTCTCCATTACTAGGAGTCGTAACAGCGGCTGTAACAGCACCGGCTCTTATTATAGTCGGCGTACTAATGGCAACTTCTGTTGGCAGTATTGATTGGAGAGAGTTTGAAATCGCTGTTCCGTCTTTCTTTACACTAATCACAATGCCTTTATCATATAGTATTGCAACGGGTATTGCAGTTGGTTTCATTTTCTATCCGATTACAATGGTTGTAAAAGGACGTGCCAAGGAAGTACATCCGATTATGTATGGCTTATTCCTACTATTCCTTGCGTACTTCTTATTCTTAAGATAAAAGCTGACATTTTCTTTCTTATAATCAAAGAACATATAATAATTGAAAGTACCCAAACATGGCTTTGGGTACTTTTTTATTTGTAAAAAGGTAGAAAGCTGTTGGGAATAACGGTTTTCCTATTCGCATGTTAAAAGTGTATACTATTATGAACGTTTGTTCAGATGATTTGGACAGAGCAAGCGTAGTAATAGGTAATAGAGTGCGAATGGCGGCTTGATTCAAGCGGTAAATGAGACCTTTCTATTTTTAAATAAAATAGTGTTGACTTTTAAACTAGCAACATGGTAATATATTAAAGTTCCCTTTAATGGACAAGACGATTTTAAAAGACTTTTAAAAAAAGTTATTGACTTCTACGAAAAGAAATGTTATTATTAACCTTGTCGTTAAGACAACGCAATAATATATGATCTTTGAAAACTAAACAAAATGTCAAGCGTGCAAATAAAGTTGAACATTAAGTTCAACACAAGTCAGTTTAATTTTGAGCAATCAAACACTTTTTGGAGAGTTTGATCCTGGCTCAGGACGAACGCTGGCGGCGTGCCTAATACATGCAAGTCGAGCGGATGACGAGGAGCTTGCTCCTCTGATTCAGCGGCGGACGGGTGAGTAACACGTGGGCAACCTGCCTGTAAGACTGGGATAACTTCGGGAAACCGGAGCTAATACCGGATAACTCATAAGACCACATGGTCTTATGATAAAAGATGGTTTCGGCTATCACTTACAGATGGGCCCGCGGCGCATTAGCTAGTTGGTGAGGTAACGGCTCACCAAGGCGACGATGCGTAGCCGACCTGAGAGGGTGATCGGCCACACTGGGACTGAGACACGGCCCAGACTCCTACGGGAGGCAGCAGTAGGGAATCTTCCGCAATGGACGAAAGTCTGACGGAGCAACGCCGCGTGAGCGATGAAGGCCTTCGGGTCGTAAAGCTCTGTTGTTAGGGAAGAACAAGTATCAGTTAACTGCTGGTACCTTGACGGTACCTAACGAGAAAGCCACGGCTAACTACGTGCCAGCAGCCGCGGTAATACGTAGGTGGCAAGCGTTGTCCGGATTTATTGGGCGTAAAGCGCGCGCAGGCGGTTCTTTAAGTCTGATGTGAAAGCCCCCGGCTCAACCGGGGAGGGTCATTGGAAACTGGGGAACTTGAGTGCAGAAGAGAAGAGCGGAATTCCACGTGTAGCGGTGAAATGCGTAGAGATGTGGAGGAACACCAGTGGCGAAGGCGGCTCTTTGGTCTGTAACTGACGCTGAGGCGCGAAAGCGTGGGGAGCAAACAGGATTAGATACCCTGGTAGTCCACGCCGTAAACGATGAGTGCTAAGTGTTGGAGGGTTTCCGCCCTTCAGTGCTGCAGCTAACGCATTAAGCACTCCGCCTGGGGAGTACGGTCGCAAGACTGAAACTCAAAGGAATTGACGGGGGCCCGCACAAGCGGTGGAGCATGTGGTTTAATTCGAAGCAACGCGAAGAACCTTACCAGGTCTTGACATCCTCTGACAATCCTAGAGATAGGACTTTCCCTTCGGGGACAGAGTGACAGGTGGTGCATGGTTGTCGTCAGCTCGTGTCGTGAGATGTTGGGTTAAGTCCCGCAACGAGCGCAACCCTTGTCCTTAGTTGCCAGCATTCAGTTGGGCACTCTAGGGAGACTGCCGGTGACAAACCGGAGGAAGGTGGGGATGACGTCAAATCATCATGCCCCTTATGACCTGGGCTACACACGTGCTACAATGGATGGTACAAAGGGAAGCAAGACCGCGAGGTGGAGCCAATCCCATAAAGCCATTCTCAGTTCGGATTGTAGGCTGCAACTCGCCTACATGAAGCCGGAATCGCTAGTAATCGCGGATCAGCATGCCGCGGTGAATACGTTCCCGGGCCTTGTACACACCGCCCGTCACACCACGAGAGTTTGTAACACCCGAAGTCGGTGGGGTAACCTTTTGGAGCCAGCCGCCTAAGGTGGGACAGATGATTGGGGTGAAGTCGTAACAAGGTAGCCGTATCGGAAGGTGCGGCTGGATCACCTCCTTTCTAAGGAAAATAAGGTACGCTTCGACATTTTGTTTAGTTTTGAGAGTTCATTTCTCTTATGAATATATTTAACTTAATATGAAATAATAAGATTATGGGCCTGTAGCTCAGCTGGTTAGAGCGCACGCCTGATAAGCGTGAGGTCGATGGTTCGAGTCCATTCAGGCCCACCATAATCATTATTTGGGGGCTTAGCTCAGCTGGGAGAGCGCCTGCTTTGCACGCAGGAGGTCAGCGGTTCGATCCCGCTAGTCTCCACCAAAACTTGTTCCTTGAAAACTAGATAATCGTAAACATTCATATTTACTGTAAGAAAGTTCTTATTAGCACTTGTACTATTTATTAGAGAGTGCAGTGAGACGAATTAGAAGCGAGGAGTACGCGGAGGCGAGCTTCTGAGGACCGGAGTGTACGTTTAAAGGGTACATGAGGACCGCAGGAAGCGAAGCCGACAAAGTAATCCGAAGCTTATCATTCGTCGAACAGGTTAAGTTAGTAAGGGCGCACGGTGAATGCCTTGGCACTAGGAGCCGATGAAGGACGGGACTAACACCGATATGCTTCGGGGAGCTGTAAGTAAGCTTTGATCCGGAGATTTCCGAATGGGGAAACCCACTGTTCGTAATGGGACAGTATCTTTACCTGAATACATAGGGTATTGAAGGCAGACCCGGGAACTGAAACATCTAAGTACCCGGAGGAAGAGAAAGCAAATGCGATTTCCTTAGTAGCGGCGAGCGAAACGGAAACAGCCCAAACCAAGAGGCTTGCCTCTTGGGGTTGTAGGACACTCTATACGGAGTTATAAAGGAATGAAGTAGGTGAAGTGGTCTGGAAAGGCCAGCCAAAGAAGGTAACAGCCCTGTAGCTGAAACTTCGTTCCCTCTTGAGTGGATCCTGAGTACGGCGGGACACGTGAAATCCCGTCGGAAGCTGGGAGGACCATCTCCCAAGGCTAAATACTCCCTAGTGACCGATAGTGAACCAGTACCGTGAGGGAAAGGTGAAAAGCACCCCGGAAGGGGAGTGAAAGAGATCCTGAAACCGTGTGCCTACAAGTAGTTGGAGCCCATTCATGGGTGACAGCGTGCCTTTTGTAGAATGAACCGGCGAGTTACGATCCCGTGCAAGGTTAAGTCGAAGAGACGGAGCCGCAGCGAAAGCGAGTCTGAATAGGGCGTCAAGAGTACGTGGTCGTAGACCCGAAACCAGGTGATCTACCCATGTCCAGGTTGAAGTCCAGGTAACACTGGATGGAGGACCGAACCCACGCACGTTGAAAAGTGCGGGGATGAGGTGTGGGTAGCGGAGAAATTCCAATCGAACTTGGAGATAGCTGGTTCTCCCCGAAATAGCTTTAGGGCTAGCCTTAAGGTAAGAGTCTTGGAGGTAGAGCACTGATTGGACTAGGGGCCCCCATCGGGTTACCGAATTCAGTCAAACTCCGAATGCCAAAGACTTATCCTTAGGAGTCAGACTACGAGTGATAAGGTCCGTGGTCAAAAGGGAAACAGCCCAGATCACCAGCTAAGGTCCCAAAGTGTACGTTAAGTGGCAAAGGATGTGGAGTTGCCCAGACAACCAGGATGTTGGCTTAGAAGCAGCCACCATTTAAAGAGTGCGTAATAGCTCACTGGTCGAGTGACTCTGCGCCGAAAATGTAACGGGGCTAAACGTACCACCGAAGCTGTGGATTGACACTTACGTGTCAGTGGTAGGGGAGCGTTCTAAGGGCTTTGAAGCTAGACCGAAAGGACTGGTGGAGCGCTTAGAAGTGAGAATGCCGGTGTGAGTAGCGAAAAGACAGGTGAGAATCCTGTCCATCGAAAGCCTAAGGTTTCCTGAGGAAGGCTCGTCCGCTCAGGGTTAGTCGGGACCTAAGCCGAGGCCGAAAGGCGTAGGCGATGGCCAACAGGTTGATATTCCTGTACCACCTCTTTACCGTTTGAGCAATGGAGGGACGCAGTAGGATAGGGTAAGCGCGCCGTTGGTTGTGCGCGTCCAAGCAGTTAGGCTAATGAGTAGGCAAATCCGCTCATTGTGAAGGCTGAGCTGTGATAGCGAGGAAAATATAGTACCGAAGTTCCTGATTCCACACTGCCAAGAAAAGCTTCTAGCGAGGTAGAAGGTGCCCGTACCGCAAACCGACACAGGTAGGCGAGGAGAGAATCCTAAGATGCGCGAGAGAACTCTCGTTAAGGAACTCGGCAAAATGACCCCGTAACTTCGGGAGAAGGGGTGCTCTGGTAGCGTGTAAGCGTGAGAGAGCCGCAGTGAATAGGCCCAAGCGACTGTTTAGCAAAAACACAGGTCTCTGCGAAGCCGTAAGGCGAAGTATAGGGGCTGACACCTGCCCGGTGCTGGAAGGTTAAGAGGAGGGGTTATCCGCAAGGAGAAGCTCTGAATCGAAGCCCCAGTAAACGGCGGCCGTAACTATAACGGTCCTAAGGTAGCGAAATTCCTTGTCAGGTAAGTTCTGACCCGCACGAAAGGTGTAACGACTTGGGCACTGTCTCAACGAGAGACTCGGTGAAATCATAGTACCTGTGAAGATGCAGGTTACCCGCGACAGGACGGAAAGACCCCATGGAGCTTTACTGCAGCCTGATATTGAATTTTGGTACAGCTTGTACAGGATAGGTAGGAGCCTGAGATACGTGAGCGCCAGCTTACGTGGAGGCATCGGTGGGATACTACCCTGGCTGTATTGAAATTCTAACCCACGCCCCTGATCGGGGCGGGAGACAGTGTCAGGTGGGCAGTTTGACTGGGGCGGTCGCCTCCCAAAGAGTAACGGAGGCGCCCAAAGGTTCCCTCAGAATGGTTGGAAATCATTCGCAGAGTGTAAAGGCACAAGGGAGCTTGACTGCGAGACCTACAAGTCGAGCAGGGACGAAAGTCGGGCTTAGTGA
This sequence comes from Schinkia acidoalkalinis, assembly GCF_054301215.1. The sequence continues at coordinate 1,746,809 of NZ_CP182573.1, read as the reverse complement.
TCCGGTGGTTCCGCATGGAAGGGCCATCGCTCAACGGATAAAAGCTACCCTGGGGATAACAGGCTTATCTCCCCCAAGAGTCCACATCGACGGGGAGGTTTGGCACCTCGATGTCGGCTCATCGCATCCTGGGGCTGTAGTCGGTCCCAAGGGTTGGGCTGTTCGCCCATTAAAGCGGTACGCGAGCTGGGTTCAGAACGTCGTGAGACAGTTCGGTCCCTATCCGTCGTGGGCGCAGGAAATTTGAGAGGAGCTGTCCTTAGTACGAGAGGACCGGGATGGACGCACCGCTGGTGTACCAGTTGTCTTGCCAAAGGCATCGCTGGGTAGCTATGTGCGGACGGGATAAGTGCTGAAAGCATCTAAGCATGAAGCCCCCCTCGAGATGAGATTTCCCATTCGTAAGAAGTAAGATCCCTCAGAGACGATGAGGTAGATAGGTCTGAGGTGGAAGCGTAGCGATACGTGGAGCTGACAGATACTAATTGATCGAGGACTTAACCAAATAAGTGAATATGAATGCAGATTATCTAGTTTTGAAGGAACAACCTTCAAGTAAATAACTGTTTGGTGACGATAGCGAAGAGGTCACACCCGTTCCCATTCCGAACACGGAAGTTAAGCTCTTCAGCGCCGATGGTAGTTGGGGGCTGTCCCCCTGTGAGAGTAGGACGTTGCCAAGCGATTAAAAAAGAGTAGCACATTAGCTACTCTTTTTTTGTATGTAAAAATGTTATGTTGTTTATTTAAATATGCTATTTTACTCATATAATAAGGGTGATCATTAAACAGTAACCGGCATTTAAATTAACAAAAAAGCCAACTTTACTAAAGTAAAGTAGACCAGTAAATAGGTACTAAAGCAGAGGAAAAGCAAGTAAACAGTCACTAGCAAGGGCAAGTAGAGCCTGAATGCTACAGAAAATCTAGTATGCGGTAACTAGCAGGACCAAGTAGAGCCCGGAAGCAGAGGAAAAAGGAGTGTGCGGTAACTAACAGGACCAAGTAGAGCCCAGAAGCAAAGGAAAAACGAGAGCACAGTCACTAACAAAGCCGAGTGAACCTCAAATAGGTGGAGAAAAGCCAGAAGTTAATAATACAAGAGCCCCTCGCGTGCCCAAAAGTAGAACCCGAGCTGGCATCCGGAAACGCAAGAGCCTCTCACATGCCCAAAAGTAGAACCCGAGCCGGTATCCGGAAACGCAAGACCATCTCGCGTCCCCGAAAAATACACTAAAAATTGTTCACCCACAAAGTTAACATAAAAAGAGGCTGACTCCCTTGAGCCGGCCTCTTTTATTCTTCTAATTTCTTCACTGAAATCTTCTGCCGATACAAATCGTCGGGAATGAGGCGGTGTAGGTGAATAATCAATAGACCATTTTGATAAACAGCATCAACACGGTCCTCCTTCACAGGAAACGGTAAATCGATTTTTCGTTCAAAATGGCCATTAAATAATTCATCTTGAACTAATCTGTATCCTTTATAACGCAAATTGATATCGCCTTTTAACTCAAGTGATTGATAATCGATATAGACATCAACATTATTAATATCATTTAATCCAGGAATATTTGCCAAGATTAATAGTTCATTATCGGTTTTATAGACGTTTACTTGGGGAAAATAATTATATTGAAGGATGCCTTCAAAGTTGCTTAAAAATCCATCGCCTAAAAAGGAATCAAGGTTTTTGCGCCAATCCTGCCAGTTTTTGAATGGATCCATCGGTTTCTCCTCCTTTTGGTCCAACACTTATCTAGAATACGATATGATAAACGTGGAAAAGAAGTGTATGTCTAATGTCAGAGTTCTGTGACAAATTGGGACTATTTAGGAGCAATTTTTCAGTTAAAATAAAGAAAGAGGAGCGAACCTTTTTCAAATCGTGTCAGATATTGTAAAATAATGAATAATAGTATTTGATAAAAGATAGGAAACCTCAAGGGAGATTCGCGATGACAGAAAAACCAAAAAAGAAAAAGTTTGAAGTTCAAGATGGTGAAACAATTTCTGACTGTTTAGACCGGATGGCGCTGGAAGGCTATCAGCCCATTAGAAGAATGGAAGAGCCAATTTTTATAGAAGTTAAAGAGGGCAGCCACGTCTCTCAACAAGTTCATAGGCAAAAAATTATTTTTGAGGGAAAATTAAAATAGTAAAAATGAAGCAAGTAAATGCGGGTAAAACCCGAACATTAAAATCATTGGAAATAAAATTGTTCGATATTTGTTGACAGTCTAAAGAAATGCTTGTTAAAATTAATGAGTAAAATGAAAAGCCAGCATCGCCTCATATATCATTGGGAATATGGCCCAAAAGTTTCTACCTGATTACCGTAAATAATCGGACTATGGGGAAGGTATATTTCATCAGTGACTTGACCTCGCATAAGGAATGGCTATTTCTTAATTTCTTTATGTATTCATGTCCAGGTGTGGATTCCTTTCTCTAAAACGAAAGTATCTACCCTGGATTTTTATTTATATATAAATAGGAGGATTTTTCCATGAAGCAACCTTTAGTAGGGGTTATTATGGGGAGTACATCTGATTGGCCGACAATGGAACATGCTTGTGCTATTTTAGATGAATGTCAAATTCCTTATGAAAAGAAAGTAGTATCCGCACATCGAACACCAGATTTAATGTTTGAATATGCAGAAACAGCAAAGGAAAGAGGAATTAAAGTAATCATTGCTGGTGCTGGCGGTGCAGCCCACCTACCAGGAATGGTTGCAGCAAAAACCACACTTCCTGTAATCGGCGTACCAATTCAGTCAAAGGCATTGAATGGGTTGGATTCATTGCTTTCGATTGTGCAAATGCCAGGTGGTGTTCCAGTGGCAACGGTAGCAATTGGGAAAGCCGGTGCTACAAATGCAGGCCTTTTAGCCGCGCAAATCCTCGGAACACAATACCCAGAAATTGACGAACGCTTAGTAAAGAGACGTATTGAAACTCGAGATGCTGTATTAGAAAGTAGTGATAAGCTTGAATAAGCAAAGAATAGTGCCGGGGCAGACTATCGGCATCATTGGCGGCGGGCAGTTAGGGCGAATGATGGCTATTGCTGCCAAGGAAATGGGCTACCGAGTTGCTGTTATGGAACCAACGAAGGATTCCCCGTGTGCCCAAGTATCTGATATCGAAATTGTGGCACCTTATGAGGATCTAGAGGCTGCCAAAAGATTAGCGGAAGTTAGTGACGTGATTACGTATGAATTTGAAAATGTAGATCACGAGGTTCTGGGCTGGCTTGAAGAAAATGCTTATTTACCGCAAGGCAGCAAACTTATCAAGATTACCCAAGACCGCGCCAATGAGAAGAAAGCGATTGTTGGAAGTGGGGCAGAGGTAGCTTCTTACGTTCTTGTTAATAATATAGAAGATTTACAGGCTGGACTAGAAGAGCTTGGCATGCCTTCTGTTTTAAAGACAACGAGAGGCGGATATGACGGTAAAGGCCAGGTTGTTATCAGAGAGGCCAAAGATATTAGCGAAGCCGAGAAACTTCTTTCACAGGGTCAATGTGTGTTGGAAAAATGGCTTTCATTCCAAAAGGAAATTTCAGTAATCGTGACAAGAAGTGTTTCAGGAGAAGTCAGCACATTTCCGGTAGCGGAAAATATTCATGTTGATAATATCCTATCACAATCCATTGTTCCGGCAAGGATTGATAACAAGATTGCTGAAAAGGCGACTGAAAAAGCTATTAATCTTGCAAAATCCATCAATATGATTGGCACATTAGCGGTTGAAATGTTCCTAACGAATGATGGCGACATTTATATAAACGAATTGGCACCAAGGCCGCATAACTCTGGCCATTATACGCTAAATGCCTGTGAAACATCACAATTCGAACAGCATATCCGTGCGATTTGTGACTGGCCGCTTGGAAAGCCTGACTTATTGAAGCCGGTTGTTATGGCTAATATATTAGGGGAGCATGTTCATCCGGTTTTAGATAAGATTGACCAGTTTTCAGATTGCAAGCTGCATTTGTATGGGAAATCAGAAATTAAAGAAAAGCGTAAAATGGGCCATCTTAATATCTTAGCGAATACTGTTGAGGAAGCCTTGCAAAAATATGATGCACTAGATATTTGGGGACACGGGGACAGGTACCTTGTCCCAGCAGATACAATTTTGATAAAGAAATAGATGGAGTCATAGGGACAAGGTACCTGTCCCCGTGTCCCATCCTTGATAGCATAAAGACATCAAACTAAATGGAGGAATTGTTATATGATCGAACGTTATACCCGCCCTGAAATGGGAGCAATTTGGACAGAGGAAAATAAGTTTAAAGCATGGCTGGAAGTTGAAATTTTAGCTTGTGAAGCATGGGCAGAGCTTGGTGAAATTCCGAAGGAAGATGTTAAAAAGCTTCGTGAAAATGCTTCATTTAATATTGATCGCATTTATGAAATTGAACAAGACACACGTCATGATGTTGTTGCCTTTACCCGTGCCGTTTCTGAAACACTTGGCGAAGAAAGAAAATGGGTTCACTATGGTTTAACATCAACAGATGTCGTTGATACAGCTTTATCCTATTTAGTAAAGCAAGCAAATGAAATTCTAGTGAAGGATATTGAGAATTTTATCGCTATTTTAAAAGACAAAGCTATTGAACATAAGAAAACCGTCATGATGGGACGTACACATGGTGTACATGCCGAGCCGACTACTTTCGGTTTGAAATTGGCTTTATGGTATGAAGAAATGAAGCGTAATTTAGAGCGTTTCAAACGGGCGGCAGATGGAATCCGCGTTGGGAAAATTTCCGGGGCTGTTGGTACATATGCCAATATCGACCCTTTTGTAGAGCAATATGTATGTGAAAATTTAGGATTACAGGCTTCTCCAATTTCAACACAAACATTACAACGTGACCGCCATGCTGATTATATGAGCACATTGGCATTAATTGCGACTTCAATTGAAAAATTCGGCGTTGAAATTCGCGGCTTACAGAAGAGTGAAACAAGAGAAGTAGAGGAATTTTTCGCAAAAGGCCAAAAAGGTTCATCAGCGATGCCACATAAACGTAATCCAATTGGCTCAGAAAATATGGCAGGTATTGCTCGCCTAATTCGCGGCTATATGGTGACATCATATGAAAATGTTCCATTATGGCATGAACGCGACATTTCACATTCTTCAGCTGAACGCGTTATTTTACCAGATGCAACGATTGCGTTGAATTATATGTTAAACCGCTTTGCCAATATCGTGAAAAACTTAACGGTATTCCCTGAAAATATGAAGCGCAACATGGAAAGAACCTTTGGCTTAATTTATTCACAACGCGTCATGCTTGCATTGATTGATAAAGGTTTATCAAGAGAAGAAGCTTACGATACTGTACAGCCTAAAACTATGGAATCCTGGGAGAAGCAAGTTCCATTTAAATCACTTGTTGAAGCAGATGAGAAAATTACAAGCAGGCTAAACCAAGCTGAAATTGATGATTGCTTTGATTATAACTATCACCTCAAACATGTAGATATGATTTTTGAACGATTGGGCTTAAATTAAAAAAGCGGGACAAGGGGACAGGTACCTTGTCCCGGAAGATACAATTTCATAAAGGTACAAAATGGAGACAAAGGGACAAGGTACCTGTCCCCTTGTCCCATTCAAATTTCCGAATACGGGGGAATCTAAAATGGAAAAAGGGCAGTTGTTATACGAAGGAAAAGCGAAAAGAATTTATTCAACAGAAGAGGAAAATATCGTTTGGGTAGAGTACAAGGATAGTGCGACTGCTTTTAATGGCGAGAAAAAGGCGCAAATTAGCGGAAAAGGTCGCCTGAATAACACAATCACTTCCATGTTGTTTGAAAAATTAGCCGCTGCCGGTATTGAAAACCACTTTGTTGAAAAGCTTTCAGATACAGAGCAGCTTGTAAAAAAAGTGAAAATTGTTCCGCTTGAAGTTGTAGTTCGCAACGTTGCAGCAGGTAGTCTTGCAAAAAGATTAGGACTTGAAGAAGGAACGGAATTAAAAAATACAATTGTAGAATTTTACTATAAGAGTGATGAATTAGGGGATCCACTAATTAATAATGATCATATTCAAGTTCTTGAACTTGCTACAGAAGAACAATTACAGCTAATTAAAGGATTGGCTTTGAAGGTCAATGACATTTTAGTCCCATTTTTCGCTGAAAGAAATGTAAGATTAATAGATTTCAAGCTTGAATTCGGTGTGACTGCTGAAGGCAAATTGATTTTAGCCGATGAGATTTCCCCTGATACATGCCGACTTTGGGATAAAGATACTAATCAAAAACTTGATAAAGATGTATTCCGCCGTGATTTAGGAAACTTAACTGATGCATATGAAGAAATCTTAAAACGTTTAGGAGGCGCGTCCCATGTATAAAGTAAAGGTGTTTGTAACATTAAAAGAAAGTGTATTAGACCCTCAAGGAGTAGCGGTGAAAAATTCACTACACACCATGTCTTACAAAGATGTAACAGATGTCCGTATCGGTAAATATTTAGAACTAACACTTGATGAAAAAACAGCAAATGTTGAAGAAACAGTGAAAGAAATGTGTGACCGCCTACTAGCAAACCCAGTCATCGAAGATTATCGATATGAAATCGAGGAGGTTGTATCTCAGTGAGATTTGCCGTGATTGTTTTTCCAGGGTCCAATTGTGATGTCGACATGTACCATGCAATCAAGGATGAATTAGGGGAAGAAGTAGAATACGTTTGGCATACAGAATCAGATTTAAGTAGATTTGATGCAGTTCTTTTGCCAGGTGGATTCTCTTATGGAGACTACCTACGCTGCGGTGCGATTGCCCGTTTTTCAAATATTATGGAAGCCGTTATTAAAGCAGCAGAAGAAGGGAAGCCGGTTTTAGGCGTATGTAACGGTTTCCAAGTACTATTAGAATCCGGTTTACTTCCAGGTGCAATGAAACGTAACAATAATTTGAAATTTATGTGCCGCCCAGTGGAACTTGAAGTCGTGAACAATAACACGATGTTTACGAGTGGCTATGATAAGTCTGAAGTTGTAACAATCCCAATCGCCCATGGCGAAGGAAACTATGAGTGTGATGAGGCTACATTGAAAGAATTAGAAGAAAACAACCGCATCGTATTCCGTTATCATGGTACAAATCCGAACGGCTCAAAAGCCGATATTGCCGGCATTATCAATGAAAAAGGAAATGTATTAGGAATGATGCCACATCCAGAGCGTGCCGTTGATGAACTACTTGGCAGTGCGGACGGACTTAAACTATTTCAATCAATTTTAAGAAATTGGAGGGAAGCACATGTCGTTACTTCTTGAACCAACAGCAGCGCAAATTAAAGAAGAAGGTATTTACCGTGAAATGGGCTTGAATGATGAAGAATTTGCATTAGTTGAAAAAATTCTTGGTCGCCTTCCAAATTATACAGAGTTAGGCTTATTTTCAGTTATGTGGTCTGAGCATTGCAGCTACAAAAATTCTAAGCCTGTATTAAGAAAATTCCCTACAAAAGGTGAACGTGTGTTACAGGGACCTGGAGAGGGTGCCGGGATTGTTGATATCGGTGACAAACAAGCCGTTGTATTTAAAATTGAAAGCCATAACCATCCATCTGCCATTGAGCCCTATCAAGGGGCTGCAACAGGTGTCGGCGGCATTATCCGCGATGTCTTTTCAATGGGAGCACGTCCAATTGCCATCCTCGATTCACTTCGCTTTGGCGAGTTGACAACACCACGCATGAAATATCTATTTGAAGAAATTGTTCATGGAATTGCGGGATATGGAAATTGTATTGGTATTCCAACAGTCGGTGGAGAGATTCAATTTGATCCATCTTATGAAGGAAACCCACTAGTAAATGCTATGTGCGTTGGCTTAATCAATCATGAAGATATTAAGAAAGGTCAAGCCAAAGGTGTCGGCAACACTGTTCTTTATGTCGGCGCTGCCACTGGCCGTGACGGCATCCATGGGGCAACATTTGCTTCTGAGGAATTAAGCGAGGCATCTGAAGCAAAACGTCCAGCTGTTCAAGTGGGTGACCCATTTATGGAAAAGCTGCTCCTAGAAGCATGCTTGGAAATTGTTAAATGTGACGCTTTAGTTGGAATTCAGGATATGGGTGCTGCTGGCTTAACATCTTCATCAAGTGAAATGGCAAGTAAAGCCGGCTCAGGTATTGAAATGAATTTAGATTTAGTACCACAGCGTGAAACAGGCATGACAGCTTATGAAATGATGCTATCTGAATCTCAAGAGCGGATGCTTCTTGTTGTTCAAAAAGGCCGCGAGCAAGAGATTATTGATATTTGCCATAAATATGGACTTGAAGCAACAGCAATCGGTAAAGTAACCGATGATAAGAAACTTCGTTTATATCATAAAGGTGAAGTCGTTGCAGATGTACCCGTGGATGCATTAGCTGAAGACGCACCTGTATACCACAAGCCATCAAAAGAGCCTGCCTTTTTCGGAGAATTCCAAGCTATGGCTCCATATATGCCAACTGTAACAGATTACAAGGAAACACTGATCCAATTATTAAGTCAGCCTACGATTGCCAGCAAAGAATACGTATTTGACCAATACGATTATATGGTACGTACAAATACAGTTGTTGCGCCTGGCTCTGATGCAGGTGTACTAAGAATCCGCGGTACAAGAAAAGCGTTGGCTATGACAACAGACTGTAACTCACGTTATCTATATCTTGACCCAGAAGTTGGTGGGAAAATTGCTGTAGCAGAAGCTGCACGTAATATCGTTTGCTCAGGCGCTGAACCATTAGCTATAACAGACTGTCTAAACTTTGGTAATCCAGAAAAGCCAGAAATTTTCTGGCAGCTTGAAAAAGCTACAGATGGCATGAGTGCAGCATGTGTTGCCTTAAGCACACCAGTTATCGGCGGTAACGTTTCCCTTTACAATGAAACAAACGGAGAAGCGATTTATCCAACACCTGTTGTTGGTATGGTTGGATTAATTGAAGATATTGAGCATATTACAACTCAGTCTTTCAAAGAAGCGGGCGACCAAATCTATGTTATTGGCGAAGCAAAACCTGAATTTTGCGGTAGCGAGCTCCAAAAAATGTTAGAAGGAAAAATTGCAGGTCAAGCTCCTGAACTAAATCTTGAAGTAGAAGTGCAACGTCAACAGCAATTGTTATCCGCGATTAAATCTGGACTTGTTCAATCAGCACATGATATTGCTGAAGGCGGTTTAGCTGTTGCTGTAGCGGAGTGCCTAATGAATAACGACAAGTTGGGCGCCGATGTCCAAATTAAAGGTGATGCTGTTACAGCATTATTTAGTGAAACACAATCACGCTTTATTATAACTGTGAAAAAAGAAAACCAAATGCAATTTGAAGCAATTGTGAAAGACGCTCTTTTAATAGGAGAGGTCACTGAATCTGGCAAACTAACAATTGTGGATGAAAAAGAAGTAGAGTTGTTGTCTGCTGAAACAAGACAACTGAAAGATGCTTGGAAAGGAGCTATACCATGCTTGCTGAAATCAAAGGCTTAAATGAGGAATGCGGTGTATTTGGAGTTTGGGGACACCCTGACGCAGCACAATTAGCCTATTATGGCCTGCACAGCCTGCAGCATCGCGGTCAAGAAGGTGCAGGTATTGTTGTGACAGACGGTGAAACTTTGAAAATATCCAAAGGTTTAGGCTTGGTTACAGAAGTTTTTGGTATGGGCGAACTTGAAAGTTTAACAGGAAAGGCGGCCATCGGTCATGTACGCTACTCGACTGCAGGCGGCGGGGGTTATGAAAACGTTCAGCCCCTCCTGTTTAACTCACAAACTGGCAGTTTAGCATTGGCACATAACGGCAATCTAACGAATGCTGAGGCACTAAAGCATCAACTTGAGAGTCAGGGTTCAATTTTTCAAACGACATCTGATACAGAAGTGCTTGCCCATTTAATTAGACGAAGCGGCTTTATGAATGTTGAAGAACAAGTAAAGAACGCTTTACAAATGGTGAAGGGTGCTTATGCCTATTTAATCATGACTGAAAAAAAATTAATGGCAGCTCTTGATCCAAATGGATTCCGTCCGCTTTCAATTGGGCGTCTTGATGGGGCTTATGTTATTGCATCTGAAACATGTGCTTTTGATGTGATTGGGGCGAAATATGAGCGCGACGTCCTTCCAGGGGAGCTTATTATTATAGACGATACCGGTCTTAGATCTGAGCGATTTACGGGGAATGTAAATCGTACGATTTGCAGTATGGAATATATTTATTTTGCAAGACCTGACAGTAATGTGGATGGCATTAATGTTCATAAAGCCCGAAAAAAATTAGGAAAGCAAATGGCGCAAGAGGCTCCGGTTGAAGCCGATGTTGTAACAGGTGTTCCGGATTCCAGTATTTCTGCAGCGATTGGCTTTGCAGAAGCTTCAGGCATTCCATATGAGTTAGGGCTTATTAAAAACCGATATGTTGGCCGAACTTTTATTCAACCATCGCAGGAGCTCCGTGAACGCGGTGTGAAAATGAAGCTCTCACCAGTTCGTGGGGTTGTCGAAGGAAAACGTGTCGTTATGGTGGATGATTCCATTGTACGCGGTACAACGAGCAGAAGAATTGTTAATATGCTACGTGAGGCAGGAGCAACAGAAGTCCATGTTCGTATTAGTTCTCCGCCGATAGAATATCCATGTTTTTATGGGATCGATACATCTTCAAGAGAAGAGCTCATTGCCGCTTCAATGTCAATCGAGGAAATCCGTAAGGAAATTGGCGCAGACTCACTTGCCTTTCTTTCTAAAGAAGGACTGCTCGAGGCTATTGGCAGAAGCGATGCTGGAGAAAATTGCGGACAGTGTTTAGCATGTTTTACAGGAAAATATCCGACGGAGATTTATCCTAGCGAGACAAAAGCTAAAAGTAAGACTGTAAGTGGCAATTAATCAATAGAAGAGGAGAATAGTAAATGTCAAATGCTTACAAAAATGCCGGTGTAGATATAGAAGCAGGCTATGAATCTGTTAATCGCATGAAAAAACATGTAGAGCGTACGGTCCGCCCTGAAGTACTTGGTGGTTTAGGCGGTTTTGGCGGGATGTTTGATCTTTCCAAAATGAATGTGAAAGAGCCGGTGTTAATTTCTGGAACAGATGGCGTTGGCACGAAGCTTATGCTCGCTTTTATGATGGATAAGCACGATACAATCGGCATTGATTGTGTGGCAATGTGTGTGAACGATATTGTCGTCCAAGGGGCAGAGCCCCTTTATTTCCTAGATTATATTGCCTGCGGAAAAGCTGTTCCTGAACGGATCGAAATGATTGTGAAAGGCGTTGCCGAAGGCTGTGTGCAGGCAGGTAGTGCCCTCATTGGCGGAGAAACGGCCGAAATGCCAGGAATGTATGATGTCAATGAATACGATCTTGCCGGCTTTGCAGTAGGTGTTGCCGAAAAAGCTAAGCTTATTACCGGCGAAGGGATTGAAGCAGGAGATGTATTAGTAGGGATTGCTTCAAGCGGAATCCACAGCAATGGCTATTCATTAGTGCGGAAGGTGCTTTTAGAGGATGGCGGCCTCGACCTTCATGCAACCTATGAGGGCCTAAGCAGAGCATTAGGGGAAGAATTGTTGCAACCAACGAAAATCTATGTGAAGCCTGTTTTAGAATTGATCAAAAACTATGATATTAAGGGGCTTGCCCATATTACTGGCGGCGGCTTCATTGAAAATATTCCAAGAATGCTACCAGAAGGTATTGGCGTGGAAATCGATTATGATACATGGCCAATTCTGCCAATCTTTCATTTGCTTGAAAAGACCGGAAACTTAAAGCAACTAGAAATGTTCAATGTCTTTAATATGGGGATTGGTATGGTTGCAGTAGTTAAAGAAAGTGATGCAGAAGCTGTTATCGCAACGCTTGAGTCACTTGGGGAAAAAGCATATAAAATTGGCCGCGTTAAAACTGGCGCAGGGGTTTCCTTCAATGGAGGAAATTTAGAATGAAGAAAATAGCAGTTTTTGCATCTGGCAGTGGCTCTAATTTTCAAGCAATTATCGACGCAGTGAAGGCTGGAAAGCTAAACTGCGACGTTGCCTTGCTTGTTTGTGACAAACCTGGCGCATTCTGTATCGAACGGGCGGAAAAAGCAGATGTGCCGGCTTTGGCAATTTCACCAAAGAATTTTGCATCTAAAGCAGATTATGAGCAGGAAGTTTTGCAGCATTTGACGGCTAATGAAGTGGATTTCATTATTCTTGCTGGTTATATGCGCTTGATTGGTGCAACGTTGTTATCAGCTTATGAAGGAAGAATTATTAATATCCATCCGTCTCTTTTGCCGTCTTTTCCGGGAAAAGACGCAATTGGACAAGCTTTTAATGCAAAGGTGAAGATTACTGGGGTAACGGTCCATTATGTTGACGAAGGCATGGATACGGGACCGATTATTGCTCAAGAAGCGGTAAAAATGGATGAAAATGAGACACGTGAAAGTCTTGAATCAAAAATCCATCAAGTTGAGCACTTATTGTATCCAAAAGTTATTCAAAAATTATGTACGGAGGAGAAGTAGTAATGGCAATTAAACGCGCACTTGTTAGTGTTTCAAATAAAGAAGGAATCGTACCATTTGTAAAAGCACTTGTTGAAAACGGGGTTGAGGTTATCTCAACTGGCGGCACAAGTAAGACTCTACAGGAAAATGGAGTAAACGTAATCGGAATTTCAGAAGTTACTGGCTTTCCAGAAATTATGGATGGCCGTGTCAAAACATTACATCCAAATATTCATGGCGCATTACTTGCCATTCGCGATAATGAAGAACATCAAAAAGCTTTACAAGAGCATAATATTACTCCGATTGATTTAGTTGTAGTGAACTTATATCCTTTCCAAGCTACAATTGCAAAACCAAATGTAGAGTTCGCTGACGCAATCGAAAATATCGATATTGGCGGTCCAACAATGCTTCGTTCCGCTGCGAAAAACCATGGTGATGTAGCTGTCGTTGTGGATCCTGCTGACTATGACACAGTGCTCTCAGAACTTAAGGAAACAGGCGATGTAAGTGTTGAAACAAAACGCAAGCTTGCAGCAAAAGTTTTCCGTCATACGGCTGCTTATGATGCTGTGATTGCGGAATACTTAACAAAACAAGTTGGCGAGGACGATCCTGAATCATTAACGGTTACATTCGAAAAACGCCAAAACTTGCGTTACGGTGAAAATCCACACCAAAAAGCAACATTCTATAAAAAACCATTAAGCTCTGAATCTTCGATTGCAGCAGCAAATCAGCTTCATGGAAAAGAACTTTCCTATAACAATATTAATGATGCTGACACTGCTTTAAGCATTGTTAAAGAATTTACAGAACCCGCTGTTGTTGCGTTAAAGCATATGAATCCATGTGGAGTAGGCGTAGGCACAACTGTTGAGGAAGCATTTGACAAAGCCTATGCAGCGGACCCAGTTTCAATCTTCGGCGGTATTATTGCAACGAATCGTGAAGTTGATGGGGCCACAGCATTAAAAATGAAAGAAATTTTCTTGGAAATTATCATTGCACCTTCTTTCAGTGAAGAAGCGTTGGAAATCTTAACCTCTAAGAAAAACCTACGTTTATTAACTGTATCTTTTGCAGAAGATAAACAGCCTGAAAGAAAAATGACATCCATTCACGGCGGTCTTCTTGTTCAAGATGAAGATAAATTTGGTTTGGATGATGCAACCATCTCCATTCCAACAAAACGTGAACCTACTGAACAAGAGTGGAAAGATCTTAAACTTGCTTGGAAGGTCGTTAAGCATGTGAAATCAAATGCCATTGTGTTAGCGAAGGATGATATGACAATCGGCGTTGGCGCAGGCCAAATGAATCGTGTCGGCTCTGCTAAGATTGCGATTGAACAAGCGGGTGAGAAGTCCAAAGGCTCTGCAATGGGCTCTGATGCTTTCTTCCCAATGCCGGATACTGTTGAAGAAGCGGCTAAGGCTGGTGTAACAGCGATTATTCAACCAGGTGGATCTATTCGCGATGAAGACTCCATCAAGAAATGTGATGAGTTTGGCATTGCGATGGTATTTACAGGGGTACGTCATTTTAAACATTAATAAATTGGTTATAATTATAGTGAAGGCGGTGTGAGCGGATAGCTCCGCCTCTTTCATTATTTGCTATTATTTGCTATAAATATAACGAATAGGCCACAATTTGAGGACAGGACTAGGCGAGGAAGTAGCAATCTTGTCCTCATATTGGCGTTTTGCGGACAGGACTGTGCAAGGAAGCAGCAATCTTGTCCTCATATTCGTGTTTTGCGGACAGGACTGTGCAAGGAAGTAGCAATCTTGTCCTCATATTGGCGTTTTGCGGACAGGACTGTGCAAGGAAGTAGCAATCTTGTCCTCATATTCGTGTTTTGTGGACAATACTAGTCGAGGAAACTGGAATCTTGTCCTCATTTTTGCATTTTGCGGACAGGACTAGGCAAGGAAACTGGAATCTTGTCCTCATTTTTGCATTTTGCGGACAAGACTTAGCGAGGAAGCAGCAATCTTGTCCTCATATTGGCGTTTTGAGGACAGGACTAGGCAAGGAAACTGAAATCTTGTCCTCATTTTTGCATTTTGCGGACAGGACTTAGCGAGGAAGCAGCAATCTTGTCCTCATGTTCGTGTTTTGCGGACAGGACTAGGCAAGGAAACTGGAATCTTGTCCTCATTTTTGCATTTTGCGGACAAGACTTAGCGAGGAAGCAGCAATCTTGTCCTCATATTACCGTTTTGCGGACAAAGTTAAGCGTGGAGGCGGTGATTTTGTCCTCGCAATAATCAATTTGGTCAATTTGGTTTATATGATTTTTTTCACAGTAAAGGAGATGTATCTCGAGTGAAAGTACTTGTTGTAGGGCGCGGCGGCCGTGAACATGCTCTTGCATGGAAGTTTGCCCAAAGTTCAAATGTTGAAAAAGTGTATGTTGCACCTGGAAATGCAGGCATGACGAATGTTGCTGAGCTAGTTTCAATTAATGAAAATGATCATGATGCCCTTGTTCAGTTTGTAAAGGAAAAAGGCATTTCATTAACTTTTGTTGGTCCGGAAGCTCCTTTATCTGAAGGAATTGTCAATCGCTTTGAAGAAGAAGGTCTTCGTGTATTTGGACCGCACAAAGAGGCCGCTATTATCGAAGGAAGTAAATCGTTTGCAAAAGATTTAATGAAAAAATACAATATTCCAACTGCGAAATACGAAACATTTACTTCATATGAAGAGGCAAAAGCCTATATTGAAGCTGAAGGTGCTCCAATCGTAATTAAAGCAGACGGATTAGCAGCAGGTAAAGGTGTAGTAGTTGCGCTTGACTTAGAGGAAGCTCTTGCTGCGATAGACGAAATGATGAATCAAGCGAAATTTGGCGCAGCCAGCAGCAGAGTTGTTATTGAAGAATACCTTGAAGGTGAAGAATTTTCCTTTATGGCTTTTGTGAACGGTGCTAACGTTTATCCGATGGTTATTTCTCAAGACCATAAGCGCGCCTATGATGGTGATCAAGGCCCGAATACAGGAGGTATGGGTGCTTACTCTCCTGTACCGCAAATTCCTGAAGAGGTGCTAGATGAAGCGTTTAAGACAATTTTACAACCAACTGCAAATGCGATGATTGCTGAAAATCGCTCCTTTACAGGAATTTTGTATGCTGGCCTAATCTTAACGGCAAACGGTCCAAAAGTAATTGAATTCAATGCCCGTTTTGGCGACCCAGAGACCCAGGTTGTGTTGCCACGCCTTGAGAATGATTTTGCAGCGCTTATTAATGATATTTTAGATGAAAAGCCTGTTGAATTGCATTGGTCAAATGATGCTGTCATCGGTGTGGTCCTTGCTGCCAAAGGCTATCCAAATGAATATGAAAAAGGACATGTGATTCATGGTCTTTCAAATATGTCAGACGATATTTTTGTTTTTCATGCAGGAACAAAGAAAACGGAAGATTGCTTCATGACAAATGGCGGCCGTGTACTTTTAGCAGCAACAAAAGGCAGCGACCTTAGAGAGGCTCAAGCGCTTCTTTATAAACAGCTGGAAAAAATTCATTGTGATGGTCTTTTCTACCGTAAGGATATTGGATACCGTGCAATTGCACAGATGTCAAACTAGATAAAAATTTACGTGCGTCTTCTTCTCACATAAATGAAAAGAATGGCGACAATTCCGCCGATTAAAGATGCATAAACAAACGACATATCTAAAAAGTATTCCCAAAACAATACAATCATCTCCTTTGAAGTAATGAAGGGCGCTTTCGTGAACTAGACTGTGTAAGTAGGAAAAGGTATGAGTCCTACTTGCCAGTTTAGTTTTTCTTGTAATAGTGGACGGCAAGTCGTGCGCTTCTAATACAATACTCGTCCGCCATTTTAAGTAGGATTAATAATATTTTCGACCAAGGCAAGCGGTGTATCTGGGTTATTATTGTTATTGCTGTTTCCTTGGTCCCCTTGCTTTTCTTGATATTGATCAAATAGTGCGGTCAGTGGGCAAAATCTAGTAATTCCTTCCGCAATTTTCATTCCCGCCATTAATGCAACCCAGAAAAAGGAGTCACGCCATGGCTGTTTTACCATTTTTGCAGTTGCCCATGCTAGCATTGTAAAGCCAAAGGTCATCCTTATAAGCGCGTTGACGATACCTATATTTGGTTTCAATTGATTTACCTCCCAATGTTATAATAATTTTTAGTAAAAATTATCAAGCTTCTTTAGTGCTTTAAATTAAGAAATATGATACGATAAGGATACGAATGTGTAATGAGAATGGAGGATCACTATGCCTGATCGTTATCGGTGGAGGACCAAGCTCATCCGTGAACAAATTGCTGTTATAAACGGGAAAAAGTCGCCATCAATTCTTTTAAAAAATGCAACCTATTTAAATCAAGCGTTACGTAAATGGATGAAAGCTAATATTTGGATTTACGATGACCGCATTGTTTACGTAGGAAGCAATCTCCCAGAAAAAACGAATAAAACTGAAATTGTTGATTGTGAAAATTTATATATTGTACCTGGTTATATAGAACCGCATGTACATCCTTTTCAGTTATATAATCCCCATACATTCGCGCAATATGCATCGCAATGGGGAACGACAACACTGATATGTGACAACTTAATGTTTGCTTTGCACTTACCAAAAAAGAAAGCGTTTTCTTTGATAGAGGAACTATCTACACTCCCAGGCTCTATGTATTGGTGGTGCAGGTATGACTCGCAAACGGAAATTCCTAGGGAGGGACAAATTTTCTCTCCGGAAAACATTAAAGAATGGCTTGAGCATGATTTAGTGATGCAGGGTGGAGAGTTAACTTCATGGCCAAAGGTTTTGGATGGAGACGATTTGCTGCTTCATTATATGCTTGAAACAAAGTATCAAAGGAAACCAATCGAAGGTCATTTTCCGGGTGCATCGGAAAAAACATTAACAAAGATGAGGCTATTGGGTGTAGATTGTGATCATGAGTCAATGACTGGTGAAGATGTCCTCATGAGACTGACACAAGGCTATGTAACTACATTGCGGCATTCATCGATCAGGCCTGACTTGCCAAAACTATTAGATGAAATTCTTGAACTTGGCATTGACAAATTTGACCGTTTGATGTTAACAACCGATGGTTCACCGCCAGCCTTTTATAAGGATGGTATACTTGATAAACTGATTAAGATTGCAATCGATAAAGGAATACCGGAAATCGATGCGTATAATATGGCGTCCTACAATATTGCTATGCATTATAATATGGACCATCTTCATGGCATGATTGGACCAGGTAGAATTGCTCATCTCAATATCTTGGACGATATAAAAAATCCAACTCCAGTTTCAGTCATTGCCAAGGGGAAATGGGTACGTAGAGACGGTGTTCCAGTTGTAAATGTACATTCTTTTCCATGGGATCAGTATGATTTCCAACCTCAGAACTTTGATTGGGAATTAACAATGGATGATATGCAATTTTCGATGCCATTCGGAATGGAAATGATGAATTCCGTCATTATGAAGCCTTATTCCATTGGATTTGATGTTTCGGTTGATGAATTGCCGATGGATCATGATGAAAGCTTCCTAATGCTTGTTGATAAAAGAGGAAAATGGAGAATTAATACGCTGATTAAGGGATTTGCAAATAAAGTAGCCGGATTTGCGAGCTCCTATTCGAATACTGGTGATATTGTTTTAATTGGGAAAAATAAAAAAGATATGCAGAAGGCATTTCAGCGAATGAAAGAAATTGGCGGCGGTATTGTTTTAGTCGAAAATGATGAGGTCATTTATGAAATCGAATTGCAGCTAAATGGTCTTATGTCAACAAAAGATCTGGAACAATTAATAAAAGAAGAAAATGAACTGTTTACTTTATTAAAGGAAAGAGGCTATAAATTTATTGACCCTGTTTACACATTATTATTCCTATCATCAACACATTTACCTTATATACGGGTGACGCCGCAAGGAATTTTTGATGTTATGAAAAAAACAGTACTCTTCCCTTCGATTATGCGTTAAACTGATAAAGGAAAACAGAATGCGAAAGATGCTAACAAAATGACTTATCCCACAGTCCAATACCTAATCCAAGGAATTGATTGTGGGAGTCGGAATCATATCGTCCCTTGTGATTGGAACATGCGAACCGGAGGAGGGCATGTTCCGAGGGGGAATTTTGTTACGTGAGGTTGTGGGTTAAGTGAGGAATTCGATAAAAGTATTATCCACAGTTGGAATCATAGCATCAATCCTGCTGACTGGCTGCAGCAGTAAGGAAACTTCAGGTACGCCTGATGGACAACCTGCCATTCATTATATTGACCCGGAGCAAAGGAGTGACATATTGAAGAAATCGGATATTCCGTTTTCTAACTTTTATCCTTTAACCGGTGTTGGTACATATAATGAGGTGAATCAGCGTGCTTTTGCCGTGATGATCAACAATCATCCGAAGGCTAGGCCGCAATCAGGATTGCAAGACGCAGATATTGTTTATGAACTATTAGCAGAAGGCTCCATTACCAGATTTTTAGCCGTTTTCCAAAGTGAACTTCCTGATGTAGTTGGTCCTGTTCGTAGTGCCAGGGATTACTATATTTATTTAAGCAAAGGGTTAGGTGCGATTTATGTTGCTTACGGAGGAAGTCCGGAGGCATTTGACTTGCTTCAATATCGAGAGATTACGGACTATATTGGTGGGATTGTTCGTAAAGGCTATGCAGATGACCAATTTTTTTATCGTGCAAAATTTCGTAATGCTCCCCACAATGTCTATACAACAAAAGAAAACTTAATCAAGGGTGCTGAAAAGAGACATTACTCTTTAACACAGAACGTTAAGCCGTTTACATTTTTATCAGAAAAAGAAATAAAATCGATGAACGGGGCAGAGGCAAAAGAAGTTGAAGTGAAGTATTTCAATTCTTATAAAGTTCGTTATCGATATGACGACAAATTATCCAAATACGAACGCTATGTAAATGGCGATCAAAGTAAGGATCGTGAAACGGAAACGCCTATTGTCGTTGATAATATTTTAATCATTGAAGCCCCACATCATGTTATCGATAGTGCAGGTCGCAGGGATATTGAATTAGACGGCGGTGGAAGAGGGTATTTAATACAAAGGGGAATTGTCCAAGATATTGAATGGAAAAATAATGGCGGTCGGATTATTCCATATTTAAATGGGAACGAAGCTGGACTCGTTCCGGGCAAAACATGGGTTAATGTCATTCCGACTCAGCCGGGTTTAGAAAAGACGATTTCTTTTCAGATAGAAGACAAGGAGTGATATAGGTATGCAAATAGATAAACTGCGAGGAAAATCACTTGATCAGCTTTTTGAAGCCATTCTTTCCTTGGAAAATATTGAAGAGTGCTACCGATTTTTTGATGATTTATGTACGGTGAATGAAATTCAATCCTTGGCTCAAAGGCTGGAAGTTGCACGTATGTTAAGAGAAGGATTCACCTATCATCGCATTGAAACAGAAACAGGTGCAAGTACAGCAACTATTTCCAGGGTGAAAAGATGTTTGAATTATGGAAATGATGCATATACAATGGCTTTAGACCGTATCAATAAGGAAACGGAAGATACCGAAGTTGAAAAATAATATAGAAGCTAACAACAAAGTCGATTTCTCGAGGTGAGTCGGCTTTTTCTGTTTTTGTATGGAAGTTTTCATATTAAAAATTTGCTATAATACGTTTTAGTTGAGTGTAGCAGGAGGACAAAGGTAATGTATGATATAAAACAGTGGAAACACATTTTTAAGTTAGACCCGAATAAGGAAATCTCAGATCATGATCTAGAATTAATTTGTGAGTCAGGAACAGATGCGGTTATGATTGGCGGTACAGACGGAGTGACGCTTGATAATACTGTGTACATGCTTTCAAGGGTTCGCAGATATACTGTTCCATGCGTTCTTGAAGTATCTAATATAGAGTCGCTGACACCAGGGTTTGATTTTTATTTTATCCCAACGGTCTTAAATAGTACGAATACGAAGTGGATTGTTGGCTTGCATCATGAAGCTGTAAAAGAATATGGTGCTATTATGAATTGGGATGAAATTCTTGTCGAAGGCTATTGCATAGTAAATGCCGAGTCAAAAGCTGCAGTCCAAACAGAAGCCAATACGAATTTAGATGTGGACGATATTGTCGCTTATGCGAATCTAGCTGAGCGGATTTATAATCTGCCTGTATTTTATTTAGAATATAGTGGTACATATGGTGACCCTGCTGTTGTGCAAAAAGTGAAAGCAGAATTACATCGCACACAGCTTTTTTATGGCGGCGGTATTACTGATGATGATAAAGCCGCAGAAATGGCCCAATACGCAGATACCATTATTGTTGGCAATAGCATTTATGATGATCTCCCCAAAGCTTTAAAAACCGTACAAGCAGTAAAAAACTAAGTTGATTGAAAAAGGTTAGGAGTGTTTCGTTTTGCAAACAAGTGAAAGGCTATTAAGTGGGTTAAACCCTGAACAGCAAGCAGCCGTACGTGCAACAGAAGGACCATTGCTTATTATGGCTGGAGCGGGCAGTGGAAAAACGAGAGTGTTGACGCACCGGATTGCTTATTTAATGAGTGAAAAGGATGTTGCCCCATGGAATATCCTTGCGATTACATTTACAAATAAAGCTGCACGTGAAATGAAGGAACGTGTTTCAAAAATTGTCGGACCTACTGCCGAAGAAATATGGATTTCAACATTCCACTCCATGTGTGTACGAATTTTGCGACGAGATATTGATCGAATTGGCTATAATCGCAATTTCTCAATCCTTGATACAACGGATCAGCTATCGGTGATTAAGAAAATTTTGAAGGAAAAAAATAAAGACCCGAAAAAATTCGATCCAAAATCAATCCTAGGCACTATTAGCGGAGCGAAGAATGAGTTAGTTACGGCGGAAGAGTATGCCAAAACTACTGGTGACTATTATCAAAATACAGTGGCTGAAGTTTATAGCGCGTATCAGGACAGATTGAAAAAAAATCAATCATTGGATTTTGATGATCTCATCATGATGACGATTCAGCTCTTTGACCGCGTCCCAGAGGTTCTCGAATTTTATCAACGTAAGTTTCAATATATCCATGTTGATGAGTATCAGGACACAAATAGAGCGCAATATATGCTGGTAAAGCTGATGGCGGCTCGTTTTAAAAACTTATGTGTAGTCGGTGACTCGGATCAATCAATTTATCGTTGGCGCGGGGCGGATATTGCTAATATTTTATCCTTTGAAAAAGACTATCCAAATGCAACGGTAATTATGCTTGAACAAAACTATCGTTCAACAAAACGAATTCTTGAAGCAGCAAATACAGTGATTGAAAACAACGCCAATCGGAAGCCGAAAAAGCTGTGGACCGAAAATGATGAAGGTAAAAAATTGGTGTATTACCGCGGCGACAATGAACGTGATGAAGCCCATTTTGTAGCGGGGAAAATAAAAGAATTAGTAGACGAAGGAAAGTACAGTCAGCAAGATTTGGCGATTCTTTATCGGACGAATGCCCAGTCACGGGTGATGGAGGAAGTTTTACTAAAATCGAATATTCAATATACCATTGTCGGCGGCACAAAGTTCTATGATCGTAAGGAAATCAAGGACCTATTGGCATATTTGCGTTTAATTGCCAACCCTGATGATGATATAAGTCTTGCAAGGATTATTAATGTTCCAAAAAGGGGAATCGGCGCTTCAACATTGGATAAGGTCGCTGATTATGCCGTTCAGGCTGGTTTGTCGATTTATGAAGCCTTAAACGAGGTTGACTTCATCGGCCTATCAGCACGGTTTACAAATACATTAATTGAATTCCGTGACCAAATCCGCAATTGGAATCAAATGCAGGAATTTCTTTCTGTTACCGAATTAGTAGAAGAAATTCTTGAAAAAACAGGCTATCGCGATATGCTGAAAGCTGAAAAAACGTTAGAAGCGGAAGGCCGACTTGAAAATATTGATGAATTTTTATCTGTTACGAAAAACTTTGAAAAAACAAATGAGGATAAAAGCCTAGTCTCATTTTTAACAGATTTAGCGCTTATTGCTGATATTGACCAAGTGGATGAAGAAGAGGAAAATAGCCAAGACGCTGTTATTTTAATGACACTCCATTCAGCAAAAGGGTTGGAGTTCCCGGTTGTCTTTTTAATGGGCATGGAAGAGGGGGTATTCCCACATAGCCGTTCCTTAATGGATGATGAAGAAATGGAAGAGGAACGAAGACTAGCTTACGTTGGTATTACGCGTGCTGAAAATGAATTATTTTTAACAAATGCCCGGATGAGAACATTATTCGGACGGACACAAATGAACGCTGTGTCACGTTTTATCGGTGAAATTCCTGGTGAGTTGGTAGAAAATCTTGCGGAAGAAGCCGCGAAACAAGCGCAAAGGAAACCATCGACAGCATCTCCATTTGGTGTGTCAAAACCGAGACTTCAGCAATCGGTTGTTCGCCCTGTTGCTACGAATACTGGCGGCGATTTAGTAGGCTGGCGTGTCGGTGATAAAGTTGAACACAAAAAATGGGGCATTGGCACAGTTGTAAGTGTAAAAGGAGACGGTGCGGATAAAGAGCTGGATATTGCTTTTCCACAGCCAACGGGCATTAAGAGGCTGTTAGCACAATTTGCACCAATTACAAAGATTTAAGGAAGGTATGATATGACGTTACAAGACGATACAAAGCGAATCGACGAATTAAAGGATTTGTTAAATCAATATAGCTATGAGTATTATACACTTGATAAACCAACAGTCCCTGACGCAGAGTATGACAAGCTTATGCAAGAGCTGCTAAGTTTAGAAGAAAAGTATCCTGAGCTGGTTACGCCTGATTCGCCAACACAACGTGTCGGCGGCGAGCCGCTTGCGTCCTTTGAAAAAGTGCAACACAGAGTGCCAATGCTTAGTCTTGGGAATGCCTTTAACGAAGGAGATTTGCGCGATTTTGACCGCCGCGTCCGCCAGGAGGTGGGCGACGAGTTCTCCTATGTTTGTGAGTTGAAAATCGATGGTCTGGCCATCTCACTTCACTATGAAAATGGCCTGTTTGTTCAAGGGTCAACACGTGGTGACGGAACCGTTGGCGAGGATATCACGACCAACTTACGGACAATCAAGACCATTCCTTTAAGGCTTAAACAAAACATTGATATTGAGGTCCGTGGGGAAGCTTACATGCCGAAAAGTTCCTTTGAGGCACTAAATAAAGAACGTGAAGCCAATGGTGAAGAGCTATTTGCCAATCCGCGTAATGCTGCGGCAGGTTCTTTACGGCAGCTTGATCCGAAAATTGCAGCCAAACGAAATTTAGCTATTTTTCTATATGGAATTGGCTCTACCGAAGGTCTACCGATTGATTCCCATAGTGATGGGCTTGATTTTTTAGAAGAGCTTGGTTTTAAAACAAATCCTGAACGAAGAAGATGTGCTACCATCGATGAAGTGCTGCAGTTTATAGAGAACTGGACTGAAAAACGGCCGACACTTCCATATGAAATTGACGGGATTGTTATTAAAGTAGATTCTTTTGAACAACAAGAGCAGCTGGGCAACACGGCAAAAAGCCCGCGCTGGGCCATTGCATATAAATTTCCTGCAGAAGAAGTGATGACAAGGCTACTTGATATTGAGCTCAGTGTCGGCAGAACGGGTGTGATTACGCCAACCGCGATTTTGGAGCCTGTCCGTGTTGCTGGAACAACAGTAAAACGGGCTTCCCTTCATAACGAGGATTTGATACGCGAAAAAGATATCAAAATCGGCGACTATGTGATTATTAAAAAAGCGGGCGATATCATTCCTGAAGTCGTAAGTGTGGTGGAAGAAAAGCGCACGGGTGAAGAACAGGATTTTGCGATGCCGAACGGTTGTCCTGAATGTGGCAGCGAGTTGGTCCGCCTAGAGGATGAAGTAGCACTTCGTTGCATTAATCCAAGATGTCATGCGCAAATTCGCGAAGGTCTCATTCACTTCGTTTCTCGCAATGCCATGAATATTGAAGGCTTAGGGGAAAAGGTGATCACCCAATTATTTGCTGCGAATTTAATTGAAGATGTTGCTGATATCTATAAATTGGATCGGGATGAACTTTTACAGCTTGAAAGAATGGGTGCGAAATCCGTTGACAACCTTTTACAGGCGATTGAAGCATCTAAGGAAAATTCATTGGAAAAATTGCTTTTTGGTCTAGGGATTCGCCATGTTGGAGCAAAGGCGGCGAAGACGTTAGCGCAGCAGTTTGAAACGATAGAAACTTTGCAAAAAGCAACGATGGAAGATTTAATCAATATTAATGAAATTGGCGAGAAGATGGCCGATTCGATTGTTGCTTATTTTAGCAAGTCAGAAGTTAGTCAATTGCTCGATGAGCTTACATTCTATGGCGTCAATATGACCTATAAAGGGCCGAAAGCAGTAAATGTGGACGAAATTGATTCTGTTTTTGCAGGTAAAACTGTTGTATTGACTGGAAAACTTGAGCAAATGGCTAGAAATGATGCCAAAAAGGAACTGGAAGCACTTGGAGCAAAGGTAACAGGGAGTGTAAGTAAAAACACCGACATTGTGATTGCTGGTGAAGATGCTGGTTCTAAATTAGCGAAAGCATTGGAATTCGGAATTGAAGTTTGGGATGAGGCAAGGATGCTTCAAGAACTAAAGAGATAAAAGGGGGGCCAAAAAGTGAAGAAAGGTTTACTAGTGTTACTAGGTCTGTTACTAGTACTGTCTGCATGTACCCCTAACTTTGGAAAAGATGAAGAAATTGTACAGCAAACGAAAGAGTCGACGGAACAGGCAATTATTCCAAAATACAAAATTTCTGATGATTATTATCGGACGATTTTGCCATATAAGCCCGGGAAGGCAAGAGGTTTAGTGAATTATACGGTATATAATCGTTTAGATATAAATGAGATGGAAATGGGTTTGATGAGAATCGCTCAAGAGCACTTTGATCCGAACGATTTCTATTTTCAAGAGGGCCAATATATAACATCAGCTATGGTCGAAGATTGGGTTGGAAGACAGAGCGACAAAAATGTGGACGGGTTGAATCCACCTTTAAATGAAAAAACAGCAACTACGGAGGATTTTCAAAAAAATCCAAAATACTTATCACATATAATGGAACAAAATTATTTGAAAAAAAATGATAATAACAAAGTAGAATTAGCTGGGGTTGTTATCGGGCTTGCGTTAAAGTCAGTCTATAATTTTAATGAGCCGACAAAGGGCTATCCAAGAGAAGAGCCTATATCTGCTGCCGAACTTAATAAGCAGGGGAGAGCGATAGCGCAACAAGTTCTGCAAAAACTACGTAGCATTAAAGAATTAGATGGAATCCCAATTGAAATTGCATTATTTAAGGAACAACCGAGAGACTCCGTTGTCCCGGGTAATTACTTCGCGAAAACATATGTAGGTGCGAATGACGGTTCTATCTCTAAATGGGAAAATATTAATGAAAAATATATTTTGTTCCCATCTCAAGAAGGTAAAGACTTATATTATGATGACTATACGCGAATGATGAATTTTAAAAGTGATATTGAACAGTACTTTCCGAACTATGTCGGTGTGGTAGGACGCGGTTATTATGTGGATGATCAGCTTCAGGAATTGACGATTGAAATTCCAATTCAGTTTTATGGAAAGGCAGAAATCATTGGTTTTACAGAGTATATCACAGGGTTGGTGCTCGATCATTTTCCACCGTATATCTCTGTTCAGGTTTATGTCACATCCATTAGCGGTCAAGAAGCACTGATTCGCTGGAACGGCGGCGACGAAAAGCCATTTGTTCATATCTTTAGGTAAATGGAACAAGGGAGGCGCTTTTGGAACAAACGAACCGTCCCCTTGTACCAAGCCTTGAACAATCGCATTAATTTTTGGTATTATCATTGTATTGTATTAATTTTATTCAATAGAAGTCTCCCGCTTCATTGAACATTATATAAATTTGAGACAATCCTACATTATTTTTACATAGATTGGGGGGAACGGTATGTCACGAATTTCAATGGAAGAAGTGAAGCACGTTGCACATTTAGCACGTTTGGCAATAACTGAAGAAGAAGCTGAAAAAATGACGAAGCATTTGGATTCAATTATTGAATATGCTGAGCTTTTAAATGAACTTGATACAGAAAACATCGAGCCGACAACGCATGTATTGGACATTAAAAATGTCTTAAGAGAAGATACATCACGCAATTGGCTAACACAAGATGATGCATTGAAAAATGCACCTGATCAAAGAGATGGTCAATTTAGAGTACCATCTATCATTGAATAAGGAGAGGAGGGCATAGTATGTCTTTATTTGAGAACAAAATCTCTGATTTACATGGGATGCTCCATAAAAAGGAAATTTCCGTTACAGAGCTTGTTGACGAGTCTTATCAACGAATTGGCGAAGTGGAAGATAAAGTAAAAGCATTTCTTACATTAAATGAAGAAGCAGCTAGAGAACAAGCTGCTAAGCTTGACCAAGAATTGGATAAAAAGGATCAATTTGGCCTTCTTTTTGGGATGCCAATTGGTGTAAAGGATAACATCGTAACGAAAGGACTTCGTACAACTTGTGCTAGTAAAATTCTAGCAAACTTTGATCCTGTCTACGATGCAACAGTTACTGAGAAGCTACATAATGCAGAAGCTATTATTATTGGAAAATGTAATATGGATGAATTCGCGATGGGCTCATCAAATGAAAATTCAGGTTTTTATCCTACGAAAAACCCTTGGAATCTAGACTATGTACCAGGTGGCTCAAGCGGTGGTTCCGCAGCGGCGGTTGCGGCAGGTGAAGTGCCATTTGCATTAGGTTCAGATACAGGTGGTTCCATTCGTCAGCCAGCTGCCTTTTGTGGTGTCGTTGGTTTAAAACCAACTTACGGATTAGTATCACGCTTTGGACTTGTTGCGTATGCATCATCATTGGATCAAATCGGACCAATTACAAGAAGCGTTGAAGATAATGCCTACATATTACAATCGATTGCAGGCCATGACAAAATGGATTCAACATCTGCCAACGTGGAAATCCCTGATTACCTATCTGCATTAACAGGTGATG
This sequence comes from Schinkia acidoalkalinis, assembly GCF_054301215.1. The sequence goes on along the minus strand of NZ_CP182573.1, from coordinate 1,719,126 downwards.
TTAAAGGCTTAAAAATTGCCGTGCCAAAAGAATATATCGGTGAAGGCGTACGTGAAGATGTAAAAGAAGCTGTGATGAATGCACTGAAGGTGTTGGAAGCTCAAGGCGCTGTTTGGGAAGAGGTTTCACTTCCACACTCAAAATATGCGGTAGCAACCTATTACTTACTTGCATCATCAGAAGCATCTGCCAACCTTTCCCGTTTTGATGGTGTCCGTTATGGTGTTCGCACTGATAATGCGAAAAATATTATTGATTTATACAAAATGTCACGCAGCGAAGGCTTCGGTGATGAAGTAAAACGCCGCATTATGCTTGGAACATTTGCACTAAGTGCAGGTTTCTATGATGCCTATTACAAAAAAGCACAAAAAGTTCGTACATTAATTAAAAATGACTTTGAAAAAGTATTCGAAAAATATGATGTCATCCTTGGGCCAACAAACCCAACACCAGCATTTAAGATTGGTGAAAAGACAAATGATCCATTAACAATGTATGTTGAGGATATTTTAACTATTCCAGTGAACCTTGCGGGTGTACCAGGAATTTCAGTTCCATGTGGATTTTCAAAAGATGGCTTGCCAATCGGCTTGCAAATCATTGGAAAGTATTTTGATGAAAGTACGGTCTATCGTGTAGCACATGCTTATGAGCAAGCAACAGATTTTACACGACAAAGACCGAATCTGTAGGGGGGACGAAAGATGGCTTTTGAAACAGTCATTGGACTTGAAGTCCATGTTGAGCTAAAAACAAATACAAAAATCTTTTGTAATTGTCCAAATGAATTTGGAGTAGCCCCTAACAGCAATACATGTCCGATTTGCCAAGGGCATCCAGGCGTACTACCGGTCGTAAATCAGCAAGCCGTTGATTTTGCAATGAAAGCTGCGATGGCATTAAACTGTGAAATTACACCGATTACAACATTTGACCGTAAAAACTATTTTTATCCAGATAATCCGAAAGCATACCAAATTTCTCAATTTGATAAGGCGATTGGGAAACGTGGCTGGATAGATATTGAAGTGAACGGAGAAAAGAAACGAATCGGGATTACGCAGATCCATATGGAAGAGGATGCCGGTAAGTTGACACACACAGGTGACGGCCATTCATTAGTGGATTTAAACCGTCAAGGTACACCACTGATTGAGATTGTATCTGAGCCGGACATGCGTTCACCTGAAGAAGCTTATGCTTATTTAGAAAAATTAAAGTCTATCATTCAATATACAGGTGTTTCTGACTGTAAAATGGAAGAAGGCTCATTGCGTTGTGATGCCAATATTTCTCTACGCCCCGTAGGCCAAGAGAAATTTGGTACGAAAACAGAGCTTAAGAACTTAAACTCATTTGCATTTGTTCGCGATGGTTTAGAATATGAAGAAAGACGTCAAGAGCAGGTGCTTTTGTCCGGCGGTTTCATTCAGCAGGAAACACGCCGTTATGATGATGCGAAAAAGAAAACAATTCTAATGCGTGTCAAGGAAGGCTCTGATGATTATCGCTATTTCCCTGAGCCGGATTTAGTTGATATTGTGATTGATGAGGCATGGATGAATCGCGTTCGTGAGGAAATTCCTGAGTTGCCAGATGCACGCCGTGAGCGTTATGTCGGCGAGCTTGGCTTACCAGCTTACGATGCAGCTGTTTTAACAGTTTCAAAAGAAACTTCTGACTTTTTCGAAGCAGCGGTTGCCGCTGGTGCAGAGCCAAAACAGGCTTCTAACTGGATTATGGGTGAGCTTTCTGCCTATTTAAATGCAAATAATGTAGAGTTGCATGATGTTAAGCTCACACCAGATGCATTGGCAAAATTAATTGGCCTTATTCAGAAAGGTACAATCTCATCAAAAATCGCCAAAGATATTTTCAAAGAGTTGGTTGAAAACGGCGGCGATGCTGAGAAGATTGTTGAAGAAAAAGGACTTGTCCAAATTTCAGACGAGGGCGAGCTTCGCGGTATCGTTGCTGATGCAGTTGCCGGCAATCCAAAAGTTGTTGAAGACTATAAGAGTGGCAACAAAAAAGCGGCAGGCTTCTTCGTTGGCCAAATTATGAAGGCAACAAAAGGGAAAGCAAATCCGCAGTTGGTTAACAAGCTGATTGCAGAAGAGCTTGATAAACTGTAAAATGCAAAAGCACCCGTACTTGTGCAATACAATGCACTGGTACGGGTGCTTTTTTAATCCATTCCATTATTCAGTTTGAACCAGCTTTTTTGCTTTGATGATAAAAATAACGGCAGAAATTCCGTAAAGTAAGATGATGAATTCAGCAATCCAAACCGACTTAATGGCGTGAGCCTGATACAATGCCGGTGCTACATCCATTAATGCATGCAAACCGATGGCATATAAAACATAAATAAATTTATTTTCCCGGACAGCTAGGAGTACAACAACAGAGAGCGCGATTTGAATAAAAATAGCTGGAATTCGTTCCAATCCACCAACGACATACATGCCAAACCCTGTGTGTAAAAGTTGATGTTTTATCTGGGCAAGTTGATCAACAGGCAGTGCAGCCCCGAGGGTTTGGTCAAACATGCCTGAATTAATCAAATACGCCATCACAATGGCATTGACACCGCCCATTACGCCAATTAGAATGGCTTCCATTCCGCCATGCCCTAAACCGAATGACAATCCATCATGATAGCTTCGATTTTTCTTAAGTAAAAACGTAAAGCCAACATAACGGCCAATCTCTTCAAAAAAACCTGCTGCCAATGCCCCATAAGCTACAAATGCGACCTTACTATCTGTCCACTTTAATGAAGGACCAGATGGGTCAATAACAGCAATGTGCAATAGTTTTTCTAATACTTGCGAAAAAACAACAAAAATTAACGCTCCAATCCAGAATGATTTCCACGATAAAGCCTTTTTACGAATAAGAAATATAAGAATAATAATTGGAAATACCAAAGAAATGAGAAGCTGTGTCATCATTCCAGCCATTTGTATTTGTGAAACCAAACAAACCAACCTCCTTTGTTTTTATTGAATGGATAAAATTAGTCAGATTGGTGCAAATTATAATATTTATAGTATAATTTTACTCATTACATATTAAAATATTGAATTTATATCTACGCTGGAGGTTACCATGAAGGATTTAAGACAACGGAAAATAGAATTATTTCAACAAAATAACAAAGATAAAGCGCGCTTACTTATATCGTGCCCGGACAAGCCGGGTATCGTAGCAACTGTTTCAAAATTTTTATTTGAACACGGGGCGAACATCATCCAGTCGGATCAATATTCAAGCGATCCTGAAGGTGGGCTCTTCTTTATGCGGATTGAATTTACAATGCCAAATCTTGATCAACAAGAGCAGAAGCTTGAAGAGGACTTTGCTGTGATTGGTGAACAATTTAAGATGGATTGGCATTTCGCATACGCTTATCATATCAAAAAAATGGCAATTTTTGTATCAAAACAAGATCATTGCTTAACGGAGCTGTTATGGCAATGGCAGGCTGGCGACTTGGTTGCAGATATAGCCGTTGTGATCAGTAATCACCCAGACCTTGGGCCAACTGTCGAGCAATTTGGAATTCCTTTTTACCATATCCCGGTCACCAAAGACACGAAGCAGGATTCTGAACAAAGGCAATTAAAACTGCTTGAAGAATATGATATCGATGTGTCAGTTTTGGCACGCTATATGCAAATCCTTTCACCGGCATTTATCGCAAGCCAGCCAAATCGAATTATCAATATCCATCATTCGTTCCTACCAGCCTTTGTTGGGGCAAGACCATATGAACGGGCATATGAGCGGGGCGTGAAGATTATTGGAGCAACCTCCCATTATGTTACAGATGATCTAGATGAAGGACCAATCATCGAGCAAGGGGTCCAACGTGTGGATCATCGCCATAACGCAGAGGATTTGAAAAGAATCGGGCGCTCTGTCGAACGCAGTGTATTAGCAAGAGCGGTAGCTTGGCATTTAGAAGACCGTGTTATTCCATATAAAAATAAAACGGTTGTGTTTAGTTAAAATAAGAGAGTACCTGGTAAATAACTAACGGATTCTTTTTAAAGGTGCAGGACAGTAAATCTCAATACATATAGGGTGAGAAATCGCAGTGATTTTCTCACCCTATTTTTTTATTTGACTTTGGCTCTCTGAAGTTGATTTCCCTCACTGTGTTTAAAAAATAAACGGCAAAATTCCGTTTATATGATCCAAATCATTGGATTTTACATTAGCCGGAAATTCTCCACCTAAAAGCGTGGCAAATGGTTTACTTTATTAAATTTGTTGTCTATTTTTATTGTGTGTCCTTGTCGCTTTTGTACTCCAAAATATCACCTGGCTGGCAATCCAAAGTCTTACATATCGCTTCTAATGTTGAAAAACGAACCGCTTTTGCTTTTCCGTTTTTCAGAATAGAAAGATTCGCCATAGTAATTCCAACCCTCTCCGAAAGCTCAGTTACACTCATTTTTCGTTTCGCTAACATCACATCAATATTAATTATTATTGCCATTTTCTCACCTCAGACCGTTAAATCATTTTCTGATTTTAAATTAATAGCTTCTTGTAATAGTCTTTGGAGAACAGCAGCAAAAACGGCGATAACCATCGAAGCAAAAGGAATGACCATTCCAACAAATATGAGACCTGGGGCATCGTCTTTATCCGCCACGAAATAATATAGCGGCAAACCTAAGACATGCAAACTACAGATGGAAATGGCGCAGTATTTGATTCTCATTAAAGTTCGAACGGACAATTCAGAGAAAGCGATGTTCTTGTCAATATAATTTAATAATTTAAAAGCTTGATAAAGGGCGAAGTAAAAAGGTAATGCTCCTCCATATAAAAGGATGAAAATGATATATTTTATGGAATGAAACCCTAAGAAATCCGCTACCGCAACTGCCAGTTCAGGAACCAGAAATATGCACAAAGCGAGAACTGGAATTCCAATAAGAATAACAGCTATCTTCAAAAATAATGTGTTTGCTATCTTCATAAAAAACACCTCTATTATATTCAAAATGTTAATTGTTTTTTGGCTGTGAATCCAAGACATTCTTTATAGGTTTTTGAAGTACGTTCACAAAAGCTACGATGACGCTAGTTACTAAAATCCCCATTAGACCTAGAGATATTGGACCTGCTGCATCATCACCTGTAAATTGAGCATATACTCTTAAATAAACTATTGCTAACAAAATGAAGAAAATGACAGTAAAAGCGCATTTTTTTATTACCTTTAAAGATTGAAGAGATAACTCAGTAAAAGCATTGCTCTTTTCGATATAGATTAAAAGTATAAATACTTGATACAACGCTACAGAAAACGTAATACATATTCCATAGGCACATACCAAAAGTGGATATAGCGAATAATCACCTGGGCGCTCTATCGCATCTCTTCTGGCTGCTTCAGGCAAAAAATATATACACACGGTAAGCACTGCAATTCCAACCAGAAAAATAATGATCTTTAAGAAAGTGGTAGAACCTCGTTTAACATTCATTTAAAACACCTCACTTATATAATGACAATACGACTTTAGCATACAATTTATCGTTTTACAATAAATTCATATCGTTTTTTATTATATTATTATTGTTATTTAACCAATATGCACCTCAAAACGGAACGATTTAAGTAAATAACCAGGTGCTTTTTCTTATAGAAAAAATGAATTAATAATATTCAAGCAACCAGCGGAATATTAATTAAACAACCTAGCTTCCTATGAAACTAGGTGAATCTCAGTCAGCCAATTTTCTAGCTGGCGTACTACATTAAGTTTGAAAATGGAAAAGGAGGGTCAAAGTTGGAAAACTATGCAGTATTTCTTACTCCAAACACCATTCATTATGGGAGGGAGTCTTTTCAAACGGTAGGGAGGGAGACGGCGAGTAGGGGGAAAAAGGCCTTGATCGTCAGCGATAAAATAATGGAAGGCCTGGGATATGTTCATCAATGCCGAGACCTTCTGTTAGCAGAAGGGGTTCGAAGCAGCGTCTATTTAGGTGTGGAGTCAGAGCCGATTGACGTTTATGTTGATGAGGGGCTGGAGCTGTTACGGGAAGAGCAATGTGATGTGATTATTTCGCTTGGCGGAGGAAGCTGCATTGATACGGCAAAGGCGATTTCCGTCGTTGCAACCAATGGCGGCTACATTGGCGATTATATGGGAAGGAAGAAAATCGCTGAGGTCAAGCCTATTCCACATATAGCGATTCCGACAACAGCTGGTACAGGGTCTGAGGCAACAGATGTGACTGTTATTACAAATACAAAAAATGACGTAAAAATGATGATTAAACAACCGGCCTTTATGCCAGATGTAGCGATTGTGGATCCTTTATTAACCATATCATCACCAAAGTCTGTTACGGCTGCTACAGGTGTAGACGCACTGAGCCATGCGATCGAAGCCTATATTTCCAAGCGTGCCCACCCGATGACCGACACATTAGCATTATCGGCAATGGAATTAATCGTGAATAACTTACGAAAGGTTTATCAGGAAGGAGAGAATGTTGATGCCCGGGAAGCCATGTCATTAGGTGCGATGCAGGCAGGAATGGCTTTTTCGAATGCTTCCGTATGTTTAGTCCATGGGATGTCAAGACCAATCGGGGCACTCTTCCATGTTCCACACGGCTTCTCAAATGCCATGCTTTTACCGGCTGTACTTGAATTTAGTAAAGATTCCTGTGTGAAGCGGCTGGCTGATTTAGGGAGATTGTTTGCTTCGGGTGTAGAGAACCTTTCCGATGTGGAAGCTGCTGACATAGCCGTTTCTTCTGTAAAAGAGCTTTGTCTGGAATTAAATATTCCGAATATGAAGAAGTGGGGTATTGATCGGACTATGTTTGAAAACGCTATCAGCAAAATGGCTTTAGATGCACTCGCTAGTGGAAGTCCACAAAATAATCCTAAGGTGCCATCGAAGGAAGAAATAGAGGAGCTTTACGGCATTTGCTATGATTATCAATTTTCTTTAGAAAATAAGTAAAAAGGATGAGATGGAGGTAATAATATGGATTTTCTAGGCTTGCTCGGGTTAATTATTTCTCTTGCACTGCTAATCTTTCTAACTATGAAAGGAATTAATATTATTATCGCAGCAATCATATCCTCAATCGTAGTAGCAATTACCGGTGGTTTGAACTTAGAAACGGCCATGTTGGACCATTACATGAAGGGCTTTACAGGGTATTTTTCTTCCTGGTTTTTAGTCTTTTTATTGGGAGCTATTTTTGGAAAGGTCATGGAGGAAACGAGGTCAGCGGAAAGTATTGCCCAATGTATTAAAAATAAGTTTGGTGCCAAGCGCGCTGTGTTTGCGGTTGTAGCTGCTGCGGCAATCATGACCTATGGTGGGGTAAGTTTATTCGTTGTTGGTTTTGCAGTTTATCCAATTGCGTTGTCATTATTTAGAGCGGCCAACCTGCCGCATCGTTTTATTCCAGGGGCATTGGTATTCGGGTCGGTATCCTTTACGATGACATCACCGGGATCGCCAGAAATTCAAAATATTATTCCTACGCAATTTTTTCATACAACCCCAACTGCTGGTGGATGGATTGGCGTTCTGATGGCACTCATCATTATGGTAGTTGGTGGTTTTTGGCTAGGATCTTTGGTTAGAAAAGCTGTTCAAAAGGGAGAAGTTTTTTCACATCCATCGGCAAAAGCAGAATTGGCGGCAAGTCTTGAAGATGGAAAAAAGCAGCATGCAGCAAATGCGTTGCCTAATGTTGTCGTTTCAATTTTACCGCTCGCCCTCGTTATAATTCTACTAAATATTTTGGGCCAATTTATCAGTCCTACGACTGCTTTATTAATTGCTTTGACGGTTGGCATCGCGCTTGCATGTATCACAATGAAATCATATCTTAAGGAATTTTGGGAATCACTTTCAGTAGGAGCACAAAATGCGCTCGTCGCCCTTGCCAATACATGTGCGGTAGTTGGCTTTGGAAGTGTTGCTTCAAAAGTATCAGCCTTTGAAAGTTTAGTAAACAGCCTTGTCAATATGCCTGGGTCGCCTCTATTAGGACTTGGAATTGGAGTAACCATTATTTGTGGTATTACTGGTTCGGCTTCAGGAGGACTAGGTATTGCTCTACCAATTTTAGCCCCAATTTATATGGGTATGGGTGTGGACCCTGGTGCCATGCACCGCGTTTCTGCGTTGGCATCTGGCGGTTTGGATTCGCTTCCACATAATGGCTACGTTGTTACGACTGTTCGTGCCATTTGCGGTGAAACACATGCGAGGTCCTATAAACCTATCTTCTATTTAAGTGTCGTTTTACCGACTCTTGTAATGCTCCTTGCGGTTATTTTGTACTCGATTTTCTAAAAATCTGGAATTCGCGAAACTATAAAATATGGGGGATCTGGATATGACAAAAATAACAATCCAAACTGTGAAAAATTATATAGGCGGTGAATGGATAGAGGCGAAAACCGAGAAAAGGGAAGCGGTTTATAATCCTGCTACAGGGGAAGTAATTGCCTATGTGCCTATATCAACGGAAGAAGATGTTAATCTGGCAGTGAATGCTGCGGCGGAAGCCTTTCAAACATGGAAAGAAGAACCTGTACCGAAGCGTGCCCGTGTTCTCTTTAAATACCAGCAACTACTTGTAGATAACTGGGAAGAGCTTGCGAGATTAATAACAATAGAAAACGGTAAGAGCTACACGGAAGCCTATGGCGAAGTCCAGCGTGGTATTGAAAATGTGGAATTTGCCGCTGGTGCACCGTCTTTAATGATGGGGGAACAACTGGCCTCCGTTGCATCGGATCTTGAATCAGGTGTATACCGTTATCCAATCGGCGTTATTGGTGGGATTACTCCTTTTAATTTTCCGATGATGGTACCATGTTGGATGTTCCCGATGGCGATTGTAACGGGAAATACCTTTGTTTTAAAACCATCAGAACGCACGCCGTTACTAGCCAATCGTTTAGCGGAATTACTAGAGGAAGCTGGATTGCCAAAAGGTGTCTTTAATATCATTCATGGTGCCCATGATGTCGTGAATGGATTATTGGATCACCAAAAAGTAGCTGCTATTTCGTTTGTTGGGTCACAGCCGGTTGCCGAGTATGTTTACAGGCGTGGTACAGATCATTTGAAACGGGTGCAAGCGTTAGCAGGTGCGAAAAATCATTCAATCGTCCTGCAGGATGCAAACCTTGACAATGCCACAACCCAAATCCTTAATGCGGCCTTCGGGTCTGCAGGGGAGCGCTGTATGGCGGCATCGGTCGTAGCAGTGGAAGCTGCAATTGCGGATCAGTTTGTCGAACTGCTAACGAAAAAAGCGAATGAAATCAAAATTGGCAATGGTTTGGATGATGGCGTCTTTCTTGGACCGGTCATTCGTGAGCAGCACAAAGAACGCACACTGAAATATATCGAGTCAGGCGAAATGGAAGGAGCAACACTAGTCCGAGACGGTCGCTTAGATGCCGCTGCGGTGGAAAAAGGATATTTTGTAGGTCCAACCATTTTTGATCATGTAAGCGCAGAAATGAAAATTTTGCAGGATGAGATTTTTGCACCGGTCCTTTCCATAGTTCGTGTCAAAGATCTCGATGAAGCCATTGGGCTAGCCAATCAATCACGCTTTGCAAATGGAGCCTGCATTTTTACAAATGACGGGGGCAGTGTCCGCCGTTTTCGAGAAAGTATTGATGCCGGTATGCTTGGTGTAAATATTGGTGTCCCGGCACCAATGGCCTTCTTCCCGTTTTCCGGCTGGAAAGATTCCTTCTATGGCGACCTTCATGCCAATGGCAAAGACGGGCTGCAGTTTTATACAAGGAAAAAAGTCATTACAACGAAGTGGATGTAATGGGGTGTATGAAATGGTAGAAAACAAAGTCGTTTTTATAACTGGAGCAGCTAGTGGGATTGGTTATGAAATGGGCGTTACCTTTGCACAAAATGGTGCAAAAGTGGCTTTTTCAGATCTGAATGAAAAGAAAGTACTTGAAGTAACAGAGAATTTGAGAAAAGAAGGCTATGATTGTATTGGCCTTCCCTGTGATGTCACTAATGAAAAAGAACTTTGCCAAGCCATCGATGCAACGGTTGAAAAATATGGAAGGCTTGATGTTTTAATCAATAATGCCGGTCTGCAGCACGTTGCCTCAGTCGAGGATTTTCCAACTGAAAGGTTCGAATTAATCATAAAAGTTATGCTAACGGCACCTTTCATGGCAATAAAGCATGCTTTTCCAACCATGAAAAAACAGGGGTCCGGCGTCATTCTAAATATGGCGTCCATTAATGGCTTAATCGGTTTTGCTGGAAAGGCAGCCTATAATAGTGCCAAGCATGGGGTCATTGGTTTAACAAAGGTGACAGCATTAGAAGGGGCAGCCTCGGGGATCCGGGTTAATGCGATATGCCCCGGCTATGTGGACACACCACTCGTCCGGAATCAATTTGAAGATTTAGCGAGAAATCGCAATATTCCGGTGGAAAAAGTACTTGAAGAAGTGTTATATCCTTTAGTTCCCCAGAAGCGATTATTAGCCGTCAAGGAAATAGCTGATTATGCCTTGTTTTTAGCAAGTGACAAAGCAATGGGAGTGACAGGTCAAGCGGTTGTTATTGATGGAGGATATACAGCCCAATAGGCAAGGGCGAGTTCACTTTTGCTATTTTGGCTTGTACGAAAGAAGGAGGTTTTCGGACAGTAATAGTAGATTCATCGCATGTGGAGTCCGCAAGAAGGCGACAAACGGACAGCAAAGGTTGAAACTTCGCATGTGAAGTCCGCAAGAAGGCGACAAACGGACAACGCGAGTAGCTTTTCAAGTAAGAGAGTCCGCAAGAAGGCGTTAAACGGACAACGCGAGTAGCTTTTCAAGTAAGAGAGTCCGCAAGAAGGCGTTAATCGGACAACGCGAGTAGCTTTTCAAGTAAGAGAGTCCGCAAGAAGGCGTCAAACGGACAGCGCGAGCAGCTTTTTAAGCAAGAGAGTCCGCAAGAAGGCGTCAAACGGACAACGCGAGTAGCTTTTCAAGTAAGAGAGTCCGAAAAAAGGCGACAAACGGACAGCGCGAGCAGCTTTTTAAGCAAGAGAGTCCGCAAGAAGGCGACAAACGGACAACATTAGTTAATTCTTAATCTGGAGTGTCCGAATCATTATATATGATCAAATGAGCAGAAGCCTGATAAATTAATATTTATCAGGCTTCTACAGTTGTCGTGATTTTTTTTTGCTACTAAAAATCTGTTCTGCATCCAAAAAGAAATGTTACTGTATTTTTTAAGAACTCGTTTCCTTTTGTAAATTTTTTATTAAACAGCTCACTAATTTACAATCAGGATCACACATTAAGGAAGTGAAAAATTGAAATCTGTTTTTTCCTCTCCGTTTGGCCTTATACATTGCCAAATCAGCATGCTTTGTTAATGTCACATTGTCTATGCCATTGTGTGGGAAAAGGCTGATACCGATACTTGCCCCAACGGACAACTCGTAGTTATTAATGACAATCGGCATATTTATTTCTGCAATAATATTATGAGCAACCATCCCGGCCTCACTTGGTTTTTTTATTTCCTGAAGAAGAATGACAAATTCATCTCCTCCCAAGCGGGCCACGGTATCATCGTCTCCGGCATATTTTTTTAGACGATTAGCTACAATTTTAAGCAAGAAATCGCCAATATCATGACCGTATGTGTCATTAACCTCCTTAAAGCCATCTAGGTCTATAAAAAGAAGTGCCACTATGCGATTTTCACTTTTTGCATGTAATAAAGCTTTACCAATCGCTTTATCCAAGTAGCTTCGATTATAGAGGCCTGTCAATTTATCATGATATGCCCTATATTTTATTTTATCTTCGGTGCGCTTTTTCTCTGTCATGTCCATTAGTGTTTGGATAACAGCAATAACATCGCCTTTCCGGTTATAAATTGGCGCCGCTTCAAATGAGAGGTAATGATTAACACCATCCCTTAAAACGAACCAGCCTTCTGAATGGAGCGCATCTGGAATTAAAGCTGACCGATTATAGTCGAGAGAATACAACGTTTTATGATCCTCGTGAATTATTAAATCAGCTAAGCAAGGGTGAACTGTATTGTAAAAAGCTGTCCAATGATTTGACGTTCCGATTACTGTTTCAGCTTTTATTCCTGTGAGCTTCTCTAACCCTTTATTCCAAATCGTAATCTCGCCTTTTGAATTAATGACAAATGTTGCGGTAGTTGAATTTAAAATAAGATTATCTGAGAACTCCTTTTGCTCCTGCAACGCTTCCTCAGCCTCTTTTAACTCATCAATTTTATCACACAGCGATTCCGCCATTATATTGAACGAGTCTCCAGCTTCCTTTAATTCATCCTTCGTATCGAGTGACACCCTAGCTTTTAAGTCACCATTCGCCATTTTAACGGCAGTTTGTTCAAATGTGAGAAGGGTATCACGGACAGATTTGTAAAAAGCGATGAATAAATAGAATAAGATAAAAAGTACAATTGCAAATAAAAAGATAACTTGGTTTCTTTGACTTTTCGCATGGGTAATATCGTTATCAAGTAAATGTGAAAGCGCCTGCGCCTCTGCTTCATATAGCTTATAAGAACTGTCAATGGTCTTCGTAGCTAAGAGAAAATAATAATTAGGCGTGATGATCGTATTCGTTGCCACAAGGACTTTATTGTTTAACGTATCAAGAAAAAACTCTGTTTCTGATACCGATTCGTTAAGATAGGAATTTATTAATGGTTTATTCGTTATATTTTCATTTAAAACAGTTTTTACTGTTTCGTTAATGTCATCGGCAGTTGCCCTAATTAAGATTGATAGCGCAAACAGTTTTTCTTTCTCTTCTACCGTTCCTAATTTTTTCGCCAGATAGCCTGACCCAATTGCGCGTGCTTGGCCAATTTTTTCCGTCATATAAGGAATCTTTGTATATGATGCAATAAGATGATGGTTTTCTAGCCTTGAATCAAGATATAAATTTGAAGTATAGCCAACATGATTCATTAATAAGACCAATTTTGCGATAACCTTTGTATGCATTTCTAGGTTTTCCTGTGCCGTAAGATTGTTAGCGTTAGCTTGAAAGCTTATCCAGTTATTCTTAACATCATCCCACATTTTTTTGGTCTGCAACTTACTTGCCAACCTTTTATTAATTGCATCAATTTCACTTATTTCTAATTTAATTTGCGACTCCTTGATGGAAATTTCCTCTTTAAAAGATTGATCACCATTGCGGTAAGCATTTGTCATCCCACGATGCTGCTGTAATTCATCTAATAGATTTTTCAAATGAAGATTATATTCAATACCTATTTTTTCTTTTTCAATAAAGGCAATTTTGTCCTCCATCCCTGAGAAAAAGTAGTACAGCATGAAGCTAACAGGTAGCAGAATGATAATCCCGATTAAAGCGAATTTATGAGGATACTTTAACTTTTTCATTAAAGAAACAGCGGGTGAAAAGATTGAATTCATTGGGCACACCTTCAATCTTAATTATTGGTAATAAACATAATGTATCATGAAAATTAGCAAAAATTGTGCAAAAGTATGACGAAATAATTAAATTGTGGGTATTTATTAGGTCGAAAGTAGTGACTTTGACATAAAAAAGAACGGGTTCATACCCGTTCTTGTAAGTACTATAAAGTCTGCGTAATAGATTCAATCGTAATTTCAACAACCGCACGCGCCCACGGAAAGCTTTGCTTAAATTCTTCAAATTCTGCTCCTGATTTTAAGAAGGTTGCTGTTCCTACGATTCTAAATCCTGTGCCCGGACCGTGGAAGCCCTCTACTTCACGGCTTCCAATCGTCACCATAACTTGATTATTTTTCTCGACATTGGCTTCAGTTGTATTCATCCCGCCCGCTGGATAAAGTAGTTTCCCATCGGAAATTTGCATATAACTATTCCATGTATTGCTAAGGTGTATCTTACCATCCGCAAATGTTCCGATAGTTGCGACCCCTTCGTGCTGCAAAACCTCTAAAAACTTTTCAGGTATCACCATTATTTTTTCCTCCCCTTGTCTTTAAAACAATATCATTATCATTATAAAGAAAAAGTATTTTCCACCCTGTGCTATTTATCACTATCAAATAGAGGTTTTCCATATTTATGGGATAATGCAAACAAAATAGAACAACTTCCTATAACTTTCCTATGATTATTTAAATTTTTTAAAAAGAAAATATTTTTTGATAAAAATAAAACGCTTTCATATATTTACAAAATTCTGAAAATATATTTTAATAGTATAGTATAAAGAAAAAAACAAAATAGTAGGGGGAATTTTGGTGAAGAATATCAAAATTTTAATGCTAGCTCTTACAATGATGCTAGCAATGTTCTTAGCTGCTTGTAGCGGTGGTGGCAACGAAGCTGCAAACAGTGATAAAAAAGCTAGTGGAGATGCTGGAAAGTCTTCTGGCGCTGTAGAAGCGAAAATTGGGGTTGTTTCTTATATTACTGGTCCAGGCGCTGGTTATGGGGAAGCAATTACAAATGGTCTTAAGTTAGCCCAAGAAGAAATCAATGCCAAAGGTGAAGTTAAACTTGATCTTGTAATCGAGGATTCAGCAGGTAAGCAGGAACAAGCTTTATCTGCAGCTCAAAAGTTAATCAACTCAGATAATGTAACAGCATTAATTGGACCTACATTAAGTACAGAAATGAACGTAGTTGGTCCTGAGGCAGATTTAGCAGGTGTACCAACGTTAGGAACTTCAACAACAGCTCAAGGTATTCCAGAGATTGGTGATTATGTTTTCCGTGATTCTATTCCTGAGACTTTAGCAATTCCAGCTGCGATGCAAAAAGCAGTAGATAAATTTGCTGTTAAAAAAGTAGCCATCATGTACGGAAATGACGATGTATTCACAAAGTCAGGTTTTGACACAATGAAAGCTACAGCAGAAAAAATGGGTCTAGAAGTTTTAACGATTGAAACATTCCAAAAAGGTCAATCAGATTACAATGCACAATTAACAAAGATTAAAAGCTTAAATCCTGATTTAATTCTTTGTTCTGCTTTATACAATGAAGGCGCGGTAATTATGGACCAAGCTCGTAAAATGGGAATTACTGTACCATTCGTTGGCGGTAACGGCTTTAACTCTCCGGAAGTAATCAAAATTGCCGGTGATGCTGCAAATGGATTAATCGTGGCAACACCTTGGTTTGGTGGTAAGGAAGATGCAAAGGTACAAGAATTCGTGAAAAAATATAAAGAGAAATTTGGTAAAGATCCAGACCAATTCGCAGCACAAGCTTATGATGGCCTTTACTTAGTAGCTGAAGCTGTTAAAAATGCAGGTAGTGATGATCGTGATGCAGTTCGCGATGCGTTAGCTGCAACAAAAGATTTCCAAGGTATTTTAGGTAAAATGTCATTTGATAAAGTTGGAGATATTGTGATGGACCCAACTGTTTTAGTAATTGATCAAGGTCAATTTAAAATTTTTGAATAATAATTAATGGAGGAAGAGGCACCATGTTTTTGGAGCAGTTAATCAACGGCATAACACTTGGTAGTATTTATGCAATCGTAGCGCTAGGTTTTACGCTAGTATTCGGTGTACTAAATATTATCAATATGGCGCACGGTGAAATATTTATGTTTGGTGCCTTTATGGGAGTACTTGTTACTCAAACTTATCATCTGCCTTTATGGGTTGGGTTTCTAGTAGCCATTGCCATCACAGGTATTATGGGTTATTTCCTAGAACGTTTCGCATTAAGGCCTCTACGTGGCAAGCAAGGTGTATCACACCTTGCTCCTCTTATAAGTACCATAGGGGTATCTATTTTCCTAGAAAATCTAGCACACCACCTGTTTGGTGCGGGAAACCATCCGTTTCGTACATCTTTTTCAGAGATTAGTATACAAGTAGGCTCGATAACTGTTTATGTTGTACAAATTGTTATCTTTGTTATATCTATCATATTGATGTTGGGACTATCCTACTGGTTATCGAAAACAAAAGCAGGGAAGGCACTGCGGGCTAGCGCGGAAAATTTAAAGGCTGCTAGTCTACTAGGTGTTAATACAAAAAGAATAATCACGTTAACGGTTATACTAGCATCTTCCATGGGTGGAATTGCCGGTATCCTTGTTGGAATGGCGTTTAACTCGGTTACTCCGCAAATGGGGCTTTCCATGGGATTAAAGGGACTTGCCATCATTATTTTAGGTGGTATGGGAAGTGTACGCGGTGCCATGGTTGGTGGCTTAATTTTAGGTTTATCTGAAACATTTGTTGTCGCTTTTGGTGATTCTGGATATCGTGATGCGATTGCGTTTATCATGATCATCATTATTTTATTAGTCCGTCCACAAGGACTATTTGGATCAGCGGCACCGGAAAGGCCGTGATGAGATGCTAGAAAGTATGATTAATCCATATTATCTACAAGTAGCTTCATTCGTATTAATCAATATCGTTTTGGGTATCAGTATCTATATTACACTCGCTACTGGTCAAATCTCATTAGGGAATGCCGGTTTTATGGGGATTGGCGCTTATACTTCAGCTATTCTCACGCTCCAGTACGATCTTCCGATTGTAGTTGGTATCGTACTAGGATCGATTGTTGCAGGGCTGGTTGGTTTATTAATCGGGCTACCAACCCTACGTCTTCAAGGTGTGTTCTTAGCGATTGCAACACTGGGATTTGGTGAGGTAATCCGTGTTCTATTTATTAATTGGGAGTCTTTAACAAAAGGAGCCGTTGGTATTTCCGGAATCCCACATATTGGACGTGAAATTCTAGCTGTGGCAAAAGGTTGGGGAATAGAGCCAGCTGCTTTTGGCCTTCGAAACAATCAATTTATAAGTCTATCTATTTTTATACTATTACTATTGATTGTGATCCTGTTACTTTGGTTTTTTATCCGTCAAAATAATTCACGGGTGGGCCGCGCGTTTGCTGCCATTAAAATGGATGAGCGCGCAACGGAAGCAATGGGTGTTAATATTACCTATTACAAAATTTTAGCATTTGTTCAAGGAGCTATGATTTCTGGATTTGCTGGAGCTTTGTATGCCCATGTAACAGCTTATATCAGCCCGGCTGACTTTTCGTACCATAAAGCGGTTGAAATTTTAATCTTTGCTGTTTTTGGCGGCAGTGAGGTTATTTGGGGTCCGGTATTTGGTGCAGCCTTGTTAACATCATTGCCAGAGTTTTTGAGGGGGATTGCCGATTACCGCTTTATGATCTACGGCGCGATATTAGTAGCAATGATGGCTTTCCGTCCACAAGGTATTCTTGACCCGAAGTGGTTTAGAAAACGAAATCGATCTGGTAAAGGTAAAACTTCAGTGAAAAGGGGTGCTGACCATGGCGCTTGAAGTTAAACAAGTGAGTAAAAGCTTTGGTGGTCTCCAAGCGTTAACTGATGTTACATTCACAATCGAGGACGGCCAAGTATTCGGTCTGATCGGCCCAAATGGTGCCGGAAAAACAACAATGTTTAATATCATTACCTCCATGTTCCCGCCGTCATTGGGTGAAATTAAGTTTGGAAATGAAAATATCGCAGGCTTAAAGCCACATCAAATAACGGAAAAAGGAATTTGCCGGACATTTCAAAATATCCGCCTATTCCAGCAGATGACTGTATTGGAAAATGTTATGGTGGGTACCCATTGCCGCACAAAAGCAGGCGTATGGAAAAGTGTTTTACGTCCAAGGTCGCAAAAACAAGAAGAAAAAGAAATCCGTGAAAAATCAGAACGCCTATTAGAATTGGTAGGACTATTGGAATTTAAGGACACGATTGCTGAGAATCTTTCCTATGGTCAACAACGTCGTTTGGAGATCGCCCGTGCCCTTGCCAGTTCGCCAAAACTATTACTCTTAGACGAGCCTGCTGCAGGGATGAACGAAACAGAAACGCAGGATTTGCTCGAGTTAATTTTTTTAATTAAAAGCAAAGGCTTAACAATTCTATTAATTGAACATGATATGCCTCTCGTTATGAAGGCATGTGATCGGATTGCTGTTCTTAACTTCGGTAAAAAAATTGCTGAAGGTACGCCGCAGGAAATTCAAAATAATCCTGATGTAATCGAAGCCTATCTTGGTAGAGAGGAGGATGAAGATCTTGCTTAAAGTCCAAGGGATTAGCACCTATTATGGTAAAATTCAAGCATTGAAAAATGTTTCATTGGAAGTAAAGGAAGGTACCATTGTCACAATCCTTGGAGCCAATGGTGCCGGTAAAACGACAACGATGAATACAATCAGCGGTTTGTTGCACCCAAAAGAGGGCAAGATTTTCTTCCGTGGTGAGGACATTACAAAATTGGAGCCATTCCAATTGGTTCGCAAAGGACTTGCTCTAGTGCCGGAAGGCCGTGCTATTTTAACAGGTATGTCTGTATTAGAAAATCTTGAAATGGGCGCCTATCATCGTAATGATCATCAAGTGAAGGATGATTTGGAAGCAGTAATGGACCGCTTCCCAATCTTGCGTGAACGTAAAAAGCAATTGGGAGGAACAATGTCAGGCGGACAGCAGCAAATGCTTGCCATAGCAAGAGCGCTCATGTCCAAACCGAAGCTCCTATTATTAGATGAGCCGTCAATGGGATTAGCGCCGCTTATTGTTCAAGATATTTTCCGGATTGTAAAAGAAATAAAAGATTCTGGAACAACCGTTTTAATCGTGGAGCAAAATGCCCGCCAAGCCTTGAAAATTGCTGATTATGGCTATGTACTGGAAACCGGGAAAGTGGTTGCCGAAGGCCCAGCAGCACAATTGTTAGAGGATTCAAGCATTAAGGAAGCGTATTTAGGTCATTAAACATCAGAAAAGCCTTATTGAAATTTCAATAAGGCTTTTTATATTTCAAGATGTCTTTTTATTTTTACGACCGCTTATTAGTGCTATTGCTCCTACGCCTGCAGCGGAAATTAAAGATCCGCATCCAAATCCACATGACCCGCATGCGCCTGTACAGAGAGCGGTCGCATGACCTGTTAAGGAACTACCGATTGTTATTCCTGCTGCTCCTATCCCTGTGGATAAAGTTAGGGCTTTCTTCTTCATATTTTCAGTGGCAAACCCCATCCTAAGAAACCTCCTTCCCAGCTTTTTCAGCAACAACACTCTCTTTGATTGGCATTAAGGCAGGACTCCAATCACTGTCGCCGCGACCGTAAGTAATGGCATTGGTTGGGCAGACGGCTTCGCATTGGCGGCAGGTTATACAATGGTGGATACTGTATGTAATTTTGCCGTCGTTGCCGGAACGTAAGGCACCCATTGGGCATTCTTTCACACATGTCTTACAGGATACACATTGCTCTTTTTTATATTTAAGTTTATAGGTAAAACCAAACCATACTCCAAGGCTATGCATTAAGCTTTGTAGTGGACCAACTGGGCACATAAAATTGCAGTAGCCACGTCCTCCTTTAGTAAATAAACCGAACAAAACAATCCATAAAAGAGCAGTAATAATGGTTGTGGAGGATAATGCGCCGATTTCGCCCCAAAATCCGCCAGTAAGCATCCTTTCAAAAAAGCCATAGCTGCAATAGGAACAGTTTAATGCCCCGGTTGTTAAGGGAGCAATAACAAAGCCAGCCAAAAATCCGTAGCGAATCGGTACAGGGTTTACCATTTTTGTCCAGTCGATTTTCCACTTATCGGGTATCATTCGGCTCATATATTCTGTGATTGCGCCTACCGTACAAAGTTTGCTGCAGAAAAATGGTCCAATGAGAAAGGCTGAGCCTAGTAAAAGAAGTAAACTAATCCCCCAGACAGAACCAAGGTCAATTCCTTTACCGCCTAATAAATTCGCAATAGGAATCCGAAAGCATGTTCCATGAATCGTTCCGTCTGTGCCATTTCCGAGCAGCCAGTTTAAGGCTCTATTGAAAAATGCAAATGGGGCATAGAACAAGAGAAGACCCAATCCATACCATCCAGCACGCTTAAGCAAATAACGGTTTGATTGTTTTTTGATTTTACTGAGCTTTTTCTTTTTGAAAAACATATTAGTGGCATCCTCCTTGGGGTTGTCCCGTTTTTTCAAGATTGGCATTGTCTTCTTTTATTCCTAACTTTTCTTGTGGATTGCCATATTTTGAATTCACTATGTAGACGGGTACTTTTCCAAGCAACGAGCCGTTATCAGCGTGTAAAAATTGAATCTCACCAGTGACTGAAATTAGTTGCTGCCGATCTTCTTTAGGAATTTTTGTGACAATCGCCATCCCAAAAAGGGCACCTGGCGCTAGTGGTGCATAGAGTTTTCCGGTTTTATTATCTGCAGCCGTTTGGAGTGTAAGCTCAGTATCATCAGGAAAGTTCACCAGTTTGACTTGAATAGGAAGGGGCTCTTCTCCCTGGTTGGTAATACCACCACCGCCATGACCAGTACTGATTTGGACAAGTCCGGGCTGAATGAAGCTTTTTGCTAAACCTTGATTGGCCAAGTCTAATAAAATAGGCGCATTGTTCAGCGATGTTACATCAGCTTGGAATTGTGCACTCTCATTCGTAGTAGCTGTTTTATAAGCACCAGCTCCCATGGTAAAGCTAAACGATACGATTAATAAAAGTAAAAAGCCAAAAATAGTGCGACCAAATGGATTTCTAATAATAATTCCCCCATTCATACTTTTAAATAAAAAGCAAATTTGGATGATTGTAATAAAGGTTATCTTATAAAAGTGTTGAATTTTTGAGGGAATTGGGGTTTTTTGTCAAAGAATGTAAGAAAAAATAAAAAGGAAACAGTGGAATCATCCACTGCCTCCTTAGATTAGAAAAATGATTAAATAATATTCAGCTTATGCATATAAGTCCAAATGTTTTTTCCAATTAATATGACCGTTATCGCAATAAACAGCAACTTGACATAGGCAACGCCTGTTTTGATGGCTAATTTAGATCCTACGAATGCTCCAAGGACCATCGCAAGTCCCATCGGGATACCGTAATGAAAATTAACGGAGCCGTATAAGATGAAGATAATGAGAGAAGAAATATTGCTGGCAAAGTTTAAAGCCTTTGCATTGCCAGCTGCTTCTACAAAGTCAAATCCTAAGAATAGAAATGAGAAAATGAGGAACGACCCAACGCCTGCTCCCAACACTCCATCATAAAATCCTAAAATCAAGGCGATAGAGGCGATGAAAATTATCTTTTTTAATGATAATTTTTTAAACTGTGATTTCACGCCCCAATCTTTTTTTAAGATTGTGTAGATCGTAACTAAAATCAGCATAATTAAGACTAGCTTATTTAAGAAATCCGCGGGGATTAAATGAACAACATACACCCCAATCCCAGATCCGATAATCGACAACGGTATTAATTTTAGCACCAACTTTTTGTTGACCTTTCCAGAACTTAGGAAAGAAATTGTGCTTGTTAAAGATCCCATTGTAGCAGCTAGTTTGTTAGTTCCTAACGCCATTGAAGGTGGCAACCCGGTAAATAACAAGGCTGGAATTGAAATAAGTCCGCCTCCGCCTACTGCTGAATCAATAAAGGCTGCCGCAAAGCCGCATATAATTAGGAAAGCTAACATCCCTAAATTAATTTCATCCATATATATGATGCCTCCCAATTATAGTTTTTTAGAATAATATACATTTATTATACATTTATTTATACTCTTATTTTCTTTAGTAGTAAATATTTAGTTTTCTAAATTTCTACAGCAAAAAAACATAAGAAAAATATTAAAATTTATTGGATTTTATCGGATTTTATAGGACGGGTTTATAATGCATATTGGTTGTCGAATGCTATATGGAAACGCTTTATTGGTCTCTCGGCGGCCTAATCCACCGTTTTCGGTGTAAATAACTTGGTTTGGTAATTTCAAAGATTGCCAGGGAGGATTAAAGTTATGGAAAATATTAATGTATTCGTTATGCTTGGTGTTGCACTCATTTTATTCATTATTATTGCCTTACTTGTAGCAGGAATTATTTTATACATGGTAATGAAAAAACGGGATATTCAGCAAACGCAGCATTCAATTAGAAGGAATTTCCCGGTTCTTTCGCACATTCGCTATATCTCTGAACATATCGGTCCGGAACTTAGACAGTATTTCTTTGAAGGAGACCATGAAGCGAAGCCTTTTTCTCGATTAGATTTTCAATTTATCGTAAAGGCAGGGAAATATGCAAAAACGATTATTGCTTTTGGTAGTAAACGGGATTTCGATAAACCTGGATTTTATATCCGCAATGCCTTTTTTGCAAAACAAATTGCGGATTTAGAAGCGGATAACAAGAAATTAATTGACACACAAAAATATGTGACAGATAAAGATACATTATTTGCTCGACATGAACATAGTGTGGAAGCGCAGATTAAACCTTGGTTGTATACAGAGCAGGATGCCATCGTTATCGGAAAAGATACTTGCCGCTATCCTTTTAAAGTAAAAAGCCCTGTAGCAATGAGTGGGATGAGCTATGGTGCATTAGGAGATCATGCGATTACCGCTTTATCTTATGGATTAAAAGATGCTGGTGCCTATATGAACACTGGTGAGGGTGGTGTCTCAGATCACCATTTAAAAGGTGGAGCGGATATCGTTTGCCAAATTGGACCAGCTAAGTTTGGATTTAGACAAAAGGACGGTTCATTTTCTTTTGATGAACTTCGTAAAAAAGCTTGTAATCCACAAATTAAAGCCTTTGAATTAAAGCTTGGGCAAGGCGCAAAAATTCGCGGTGGTCATATTGAAGGTGCAAAGGTTACACCTGAAATTGCTGAAATCCGTGGGGTTGAGCCATACAAAACGATTGACTCACCAAATCGTTTTGAAGAGTTTCATGATTTGAAAACAATGATGGATTTCATTGAACATATAAGAGATGTCGCTCAAAAACCAGTGGGTATTAAGCTTGTTATTGGCAGTGAAGAAACGTTTGAAGAGTTTGTTGCATTTATGGCTAAGGCAAAACGCCATCCAGACTTCATTACGATTGATGGCGGTGAAGGTGGTACAGGTGCTACTTATCAAGCAATGGCTGATTCTGTAGGTCTTCCTATTAAACCGGCATTATTAATTGCACAAAGAGTATTGAAGAAATACAAAATGCGTGACAAAGTCACCCTTATTGCAAGTGGTAAATTATTCTCCCCTGATAGAATTGCTGTTGCCTTGGCACTAGGGGCAGACGTTGTTCAAATTGCTAGAGGACTTATGATTTCAGTGGGTTGTATCGGAGCACAAAAATGTCACTCCAATGAATGTCCAGTTGGTGTTGCTACAACCGATCCTAAGCTACAAAAAGCTTTAGTAATAGAAGAAAAGCGATACAGAGTAACAAACTATATGACAACACTTCGCGAAGAATTGTTCATGTTATCTGCAGCAGCAGGCTTAACATCACCAAAACAATTTGATGAAAAACACGTCGTCTTTGTGGATGACGAGTTCCATGCAAAAACAATCGCACAGGTAAAAGAACCAGAGGAAGTTAAAGAGCTGCAATTCATTTAATGGAGCAAGGGGTGGAACAAAGTAACCGCCCCTTGTTCCACCTTATTTTATATACTCATGGCTGACAAGGATGTCCGTCAAAATTTCAGATGGAATTGTAAACTCAACAACACCCATATAACCCGGAGCCACCTCATATTTGTCAAACACAATCACTAATTTATTGTGTTTAGTAATGTAGAAGGATTGATTCGCTTTTATTTTCTCAAAGGGATCAAAGAGATCTTCTTCTTGTTTATTAGGATTATCTACCCAATAAATGATGGAAGTGTCCTTTTCCATTTGCGAAAGCATTTGTCTTTTAATTTCTTCGCTAATCACATTAATATAGGCATCATTTTGGAAAAGGCTTGGCAATGTGATCAGTAGGCCTTTTTGTTTATCAATTGTGTCAAATTGGTATGTCGTTGATGATGAGCCGACTGTATTCACAACATAGCGGCCAATTGATAGAATTTGATCAGTATCAGTTTTTATTTCATATCCACTATCTACTCCTAAATGTCCACCATTTGCTGCTTTTAGTTCTTCTATATCAGCTTTGAACTGTTCATATAATGCCTTGCTTTCTTCTAAATACTTTTCATTTAAAGTAGATTGTAGCCCTTTATTTTTAAGGTTATGAATAGCAGGTGCTTTTATATCAGCGTTATAGGTTTCTTCATCTACTTTAAATTCTACAAAGGTTAATACTTTCACAAGATTACCAATTATAGGTACCTCGGCCATGGTTTTCGCAAACGTTTCATTTACGTTTAATCCTCCAATGAATATCACAGCCGCTGCTGCAACTCCGGCCACCCATTTTGTTGTTTTCCTTCTTCGTGGTTTCTGCCTTAGTGCTCTCTTGACAATAAAGTCTAATTCATCAGGGATAGGGATGTTATCATAATCTTTCTTCCATTCTTCCATTCTTTTTTCCATGATCGCCAACCTCCTAACTAGAATTTATCCTCGTCCGTGATTTGGATTCGGAGAATTTGAAGAGCTTTATATAAACGAGTCTTAACAGTGTTTTCGTTTTCATGTAATATTTCCGATATTTCTCGAAGTGTTAAGTCTTCAAAGAATTTAAGGATAATTATGATCCGATATTTTGGTGGCAACTCATCGAGGCTCCTTGCTAAATCAACATTTTCATAACAATCATTGCTCTTTGGACCAACAGATTCTAAAGTACCATCATCAACTATAATTTCTCGTTTCTGTTTGCGTAGCATATCCAGCGAAGTATTAACTACGATTCGATAAAACCAACTTTTAATACCATCTGGATGTTCTAGCGTATGTACTGTCTTTAGTGCTTTATGGATTGACTCCTGAACAATATCCAACGCATCTTCTTTATTTTTCATATAAGTGAAGGCCATTCTATAAAACTTCTCTTTCTCCGCTACTATTAACTCCGTCAGTATGTTTTCAAGTTTTTTGTTCTTCACCGGAAGCACCCCCTCTTTTGCATTCTATCTATAAGACGTTCCATGTAGTAAAAAAGTTTTGGAAAGGGAATAAACGAATCGTCCCCTAATTCCAAAAAATCTGTGGCTGAAAAATTGCTAATAAATGTGAAATTCGTTATCATGTTAAATAGTGGATTCTAATTTGAAGTAATGGTAGGATGATAAACATGCAAAAAGCACGCATTATTTATAATCCAACGGCAGGTAGAGAGCTGTTTAAACGACATATTCCTGAAGTTCTTATGAAGCTTGAAGCAGCAGGCTATGAAACATCTTGTCATGCAACGAAAGCTGCTGGGGATGCAACGGTTGCCTCAAGCCTTGCAGCTAATCGAGGTTTTGATGTTGTCATCGCAGCCGGTGGTGATGGAACGATTAATGAAGTTATAAATGGACTAGCTGAGCATGAAGTGCGACCGAAGCTGGGGATTATTCCTGTTGGGACAACGAATGACTTTGCTCGTGCCATTAAAGCGAATGGCTCGATAGATAAAGCCGTTGATATTATCGCAAGAGGTCATACGAAAAAAATTGATATTGGAAAAATGAATGACCAGTATTTTATTAACATTGCCGGTGGTGGCCGCTTGACGGAGCTTACCTATGAGGTCCCTAGTAAATTAAAGACGGTCTTAGGTCAGCTTGCCTACTATATTAAAGGCGTAGAAATGCTGCCAACACTAAAGCCGACACCTGTAAAAATTGATTATGATGGCAAGCTTTTCGAAGGGGAAGTCATGCTGTTTTTAATTGCCAATACTAACTCGGTCGGCGGATTTGAAAGATTAGCCCCTAGAGCTGATTTGGATGACGGGTTATTTGACTTTTTAATTCTAAAAAAAGCGAACATGGCTGACTTTTTACGGCTTGCAACACTAGTGTTAAGAGGCGAACATCTCAACGACGACCTTGTTATTTATACGAAGGCAAATCGCATCAAAGTCACCTCTGATGAAAAAGTTCAGCTCAATCTCGATGGAGAATTCGGTGGCGTTTTGCCGGCGGAATTTGTAAATTTATATCAACATATTGAAGTTTTTGTACCGTAAGAAAAAGAGGCTAAACCAAAAATTGGTTTGCCTTTTTCTGTTTTTCCCCATAATATGATTTGATAGATAGTATAACGAAAAAATTAAGGAAGAATGAATATGGCGAAACTAGAAGCACCAATACAAAAAAATGATGTACTAGATGTAACATTTGAAGATTTAACCCATGACGGAGCAGGTGTAGCCAAGGTTTCCGGCTATCCAATTTTTGTTCCGGGCGGTTTGCCGGGTGAACAGGCACAAATTAAGGTCGTAAAAGTACAAAAGGGATATGGCTACGGCCGGATTCTTGAATTTTATAAAAAAAGCCCTGATCGCGTTGAGCCGGCCTGTCCAATTTATAAGCAATGCGGCGGCTGCCAGCTTCAACACTTGAGTTATGAAGGGCAACTAAAGTTTAAGCAAAAACAAGTGAAAGAAGTATTAAAAAGAGTGGGAAAGCTTGAAAATATTACGGTCCATCCTGTTCTTGGGATGATGGACCCCTGGAAATATCGCAATAAATCGCAGGTTCCAGTTGGTGAGATGGAAGGTGGCTTAGTAGCGGGTTTCTATCAGCAAAGAAGCCACACCATTATAAATATGGAAGAATGCCTTATTCAAGCTGATGTAAACGATCGAGTAGTCCAAGGTGTGAAAGGGATTGCTGAGAAATATGGAATTAAAGCCTATCATGAAGGAACACATACAGGAACGCTACGCCACATTGTAACGCGCTATGGGCGCAAATCGAAGGACGTCATGGTTGTGCTCATTACTAGAACAGAAGAACTACCGCGTAAAGAGCACATCATCGAGGAAATTCATCGTTCGTTTCCACAGGTAAAATCTATTATTCAAAACATTAATCCAAAACGGACAAATGTGATTTTCGGTGATAAAACAAAAGTATTGTGGGGCGATGAATATCTATATGACTCCATAGGCGATATCCAATTTGCCATTTCGGCCCGTTCCTTCTACCAGGTTAATCCTGAGCAGACAAAGGTTTTATATGATAAAGCATTAGAATATGCAAACTTGACAGGGGAAGAAACCGTTATTGATGCCTATTGTGGTATTGGTACAATTTCATTATTTCTAGCTCAAAAAGCAAAGAAAGTATACGGAGTCGAAATAGTACCTGAAGCCATCGAAGATGCAAAAAGAAATGCAAAGCTTAATTATATGAATAATGTTGATTTTGAAGTTGGCAAATCGGAAGATATCATCCCGGCATGGCATAAGCAAGGAATCCAAGCCGATGTCATCGTCGTCGACCCGCCTAGAAAGGGTTGTGATCGCGAGCTGCTCCAAACTATCATTGAGATGAAACCGAAGCGGGTCGTCTACGTGTCCTGCAATCCAGGCACACTAGCCAGGGATTTAAGAATACTGGAAGATGGTGGGTTTAAAACGGTGGAAGTGCAGCCTGTGGATATGTTTCCGCATACGGCGCATGTTGAGTGCGTGGTTGGGATATATTTGAAGGATTAAAATAAATTAAATTATAATCGGCATTTACTTTAATGTAAATGTCTTTTTTCTATAATTTATTAGTTAACGAATATAAGAATTGACATATATTTCATTTTATGATGAGTTTATATTATATAAATCGTCCATGAATTATTTATGAATGAAATGAACTGGGAGATATTGTGTGAATATGATTTATAATAATCTAGTACCAAATAATTTAATAAATACTATACCGTGTTTTACAACTCAAAATTCAGATTTAATAGGATTAGATAATAATTTTTTGAAGAGCCAATTACTATTGTCGGAATCTAACAATAACATCTTGCGATTGGCTCGTGGTGAAGGGAGAAAAAAGATATTAGATTCAATTATTGGTTCCCCAAACATTATTTTTGATTGGGGACAGAAATCAATGCACTCTTATTTAGAAAATTCTGAGGTTAGAGAGTTTTTGGAACCAAATAAAGTTAGTAAAGAACTATTATTTAGGTTTATTAATTTGTATGAAGAGGAACTTGAATATCATTATTACAGATATCCTCATCAGTTTAGAAATAGCGTAAATTCCCAAAAAGTAATAAACACAATACAGGAAGCTATCAAAAAAACAGAATCGTTTGACGACTTACAACTCATTAAAGAGTGGTTATGTTTTGCACTACATACCAGCGGAAATAGAGAGTTTAGTAAAATTAGTCCTTGGGTTTCAACCACTATGGGCAATAGAAGATATGATATTGCATATCGATATGGGCTTGGGAATCTTAAAAATTTTAAATATAAAGATCGAGGAACAGTAAATAAAAAATATATTATTTTAGATTATTGGGTACCCATTTCTGAAGAGAATGATTCATATAGAAACGCTAACTATGTTAGAGATAAATTAAAGAGTATGGGAATAGATTGGTATAAAAATAAACACAACGAGGTTATGGTTAAATATGTGTTATTTCCTCATCAACTAATTGGATATTATTACTTTGAAAACCATGGACTAAAGCACTATTGCTTTAATCATCATTATATAGAAAAGTGGAAAAAAGATATGTACTTTAAGATAGGCGATTTTTTATATATTGATCAAGAGCTTGTTGATTTCCCAAGTGATAATCCTTACAGACTCATATATTTAAAACAAGGAGGAAATTTTTCAGTTTTTAATAGGAGATAGTGCGGAGTGCGTGGTTGGGATATATTTGGAGGATTAAATATAAGAATAAAATGAAGGACTTCCTGAAGAGGAGTTCCCTTTTTCTGTATATTTCGACTTATTTGTATATAAATTTGTCTAAAATTGGTATACTTAAAGTGGCGAAATTCAGAATTCATTCCAAGAGGTGGGCAAATGTTCCAAGACACCCTTAAGAGTATTTACGTTTATGAGGAAGGTTACATAAATTTTAATGAGGCAACTTTGATTGTGGAAGAAGATAACTTATCTTGGCACGTTGTGATTGAAGGAGCATCTGATAAATTATCTTCGTTGATGGTAAGATGCCTTGAGAGCATTGCTGTTCGATTAATAAGCGAAAATAATGAAGAATACTCTGGATATGCATTAATAACAGAAGAAGGTTTTTTGGGTAGTGGTTACTTAAACGGGTACAAAGAATAATTTTATAATTTTGGTGGAATAAAAGTCATGATTTTACATGATTTGTGGGGAGATACTATGAATGTCGAAAGAACATTGATTGATAAACAAGTAGTAGTGATTAAAGATGATAAGGGTAGTTTGCCGCTAAATCATCATTCAGACGTATATACATCCAGAGATCATGAAGGTAATAACGTAGAGTGGTTTAAAGATGCTTATGGTGAATTTCAATTAGTAAGTATTTTTCTGAGAGATGGCTACATCAAGTATTTATAAGTAGTAAAACACGGAATTTTTGAGGAGGGAAATGGTTCAATGATTAATAGAGAAGTAAAAA
The DNA here is from genome assembly GCF_054301215.1 of Schinkia acidoalkalinis. The sequence continues at coordinate 1,689,696 of NZ_CP182573.1, read as the reverse complement.
CGCAAAATCAAAGAAAAGGGGATTATATAAGATGAAGGGAATAGCAATTGTTAGATCATCAATTACTGAGAATCACGAAGAACAGAGATTAAAAATTGCAGCATATGCGCAATCTGAAGGGATTAATGTTATCCATTTAGATATTCGGGTTGATGATAATTTTGAAAATATTTATGATTCACTTGATGAAGCGGATGTTGTAATAGTTACTGACATAACAAGAATCTCTCGTGAAAAAAGGGTTCTTGGTGATTTTTTAAGCCTTTTGGAGCAAAAGTATGTTAGATTAATTTCGCTGTCAGAGATTAATTAAATTGTGTTGAATAGGATGCCTAACACATCAACTAAGCATACTATTCGTACAGAAGAATACAGGTGAAACGTTTCGAGGGTGAAGATTGCAATCCCTAAAATTCTGATGTTGTGACAGTGCTATAGTAACATGGTTCTATTTGCCCTAAGTTGACGATTAATCCAACAGCTAAAAAGAAATTTATTAGCCCATGGCTCTTTCATAATCATATGCTAGGGCATGTAGAGGCATTCATGACCTTATCAGTAAATGACAGAATAGTTTTAACGGAAGGGTGGAAATATTTGTGTTAACTGTAACAATTACAACTAATACGTCGTTGTATCGCAATGTGTCGGTCTTCGACCAAAATACAAACTATATAGATAATAGAGAGAAGTTGAGTAAATTACTTGCTCCTGATAAGAATTATTCAATATCAATAAAGTCGGATAATATGAGTCATTTTAAATCATTGAATACTAGTGAAATCACATATTGGTCATTTGACTAGTCTCAATAGAATACTAGATTCTATATGTTATGGAGGTCGGTATATGTGTCATATTTGATTATTATAGAATGCGGTTTGAGGGGAGAAGTTTAATAAAGTCGATTGTAAGTATTAAGAATATGCCGCAAAATTACGGTAAAAGAAAATCTTAGTGGGACAAAAAATCGTGGTGGAACAGTGAAAAAAAGCTATAGAAGAATAGATTGACTTAAAATATTAATCCTTTAAAAAACTTTTAAAGGCATCGTTATTAATAAAAACTGGTTGACAGTTGTAAATGGGAACATAAAAGAATAGCATGGTTAGGGTACAAGTGATTACGATTATCAAATTGAATAATAAATTAAGAAGGACTTCCTACAGCGGAGGTCTTTTTTGATTCAATCTTCGACATATTCCTATACTGTTATGGTTAAAATTGGTATCCTATACCTAGCCAAATATTTTAATCGGAGGACTATTTTTATGAATCAAATTGATAAATTACTAAATAAGATTTACGAGGATTATTCCAAAGTCACCGATAAAGAATTAACTGAACTAGTGGGGTTAATAAACACTTTTTATAACGGTTATGATCCAATTTTACTTTCATTAACCAAAGAAGAATTATTAAGAAATACAGATCATATTACAAGAGCAACATACGAACTAACAAAAAGAAAGGGTATTTTGAATACATACTCAAAACATTATGTTTTATCCAACTTAGCAAAATTAAGGTATGGAATTGAATCGGCTTCTAGAAAAAAGATTTTTGTGGAAAAAAAGATGTTGTTACACGATGAAGTAGAGCTTAACGGTATATACGTAGAATTTAAGTTTACAGTTTTTGAATGTCGGCCAGTTTTACTAATCAAGCATAAATATGGTTATAACAGTATTACAAACATTATTGAAAAGATACTTATTAATGTTAATGATTCTTTTCTATCAAGATATGGATTTTCTTTGATAAAAGATAAAGTAGCAATCTACTACCGAGATATTATTATTAATGAAATGGAGCCAATGTATGACCGAGTTGAAGTTGATGAAAATATAAAAAATCCTCAATGGTCAACAATTGAAGGTAATTGGTTTGAAAAGTTATGGAGTGAAATTTCAGAAGAAGATGTAATTATTGAACCTACGTTTTTTGAAAATAATCAGGATTACACAGCATTTAAGAGAATTATTGGACTTCTAAAAATGATATTTTAATAATGCACACTCTTGCTTGAATAACTATGTACAAAATTGACATTGTTTTACATACTAATCCTGGGGTGATTAGTATGTACATAACTTTAAATGTTGAAACAGATTTTGAGATTAAGAGTCTTATAGACTTACCAAAATTTAAACAAGTAATGGAGCATTTAAAAATGAAAATCAATAAAAGTCAATTAGCAAGAGAATTAGGTGTGGATCGGAGAACGATTGAAAAATATCTAAATGGTTTTATGCCGAAGCGTAAGAGGGAGAAGTCTTCCAAAATTGATGAGTACTATCCCATCATAGCCGCACTTCTTTCAGAGGATTCCAAACAGAAATTTTATTACCGTCGAGTGCTTTGGCAATATCTAAAGGACAATCATGGTCTTGATTGTGCTGCCTCTACTTTTCGAGCCTATATTGCAAAAACGCCTGAGTTTAATGCCTACTTTGAGGAAGACAAGCCGATTGCAGTCCCTACAGGAACCGCTCGTTTTGAAACACCAGCTGGGAAGCAAGCACAGCTAGATTGGAAAGAAAGTATTCCATTTGAAACAAAAGATGGGGAACAAGTAGAAGTGAATGTTGCGGTACTACTGCTTTCGTGCTCCCGGTTACGTACATTTTATTTAAGTATTTCAAAATCTCAAAGTGTTTTATTTTCGTTTTTAACAGAGGCATTTGAAGCATTTGGGGGTGTACCAGATGAGCTCGTTACGGACAACATGAAAACGGTAATGGATGAAGCAAGAACAGAGCATTTTCCAGGGAAAATAAATGCCAAGTTTGAACAATTCGCAAAGGATTTTGGGTTTAAAGTAAAGCCTTGTATCGCAGGGCGACCACGTACGAAAGGGAAAGTTGAAACCACCATGAAATTATTAGATGAAATCCATGCTTACCAAGGTCAGTTAACATTAGAGGAACTACATCAATTTGTACAAGATTTATGCCACCGATTGAATCACGAGGTGCATCAAGGTACAGGAAAAATACCAATCCTTGAATTCCAAAAAGAAAAGAACCTCTTACACCAGCTACCAACTGACAAAATAAGAGATTCTTATCGCATCAAACATACGCTTGTAAAAGTCAATGCTTCCAACATGATTTCCTACAAATCCAATCAATACTCGGTACCAGCGAAGTACCAAGGAAAGAATGTAGGATTACAAGTGTATGATGATCAATTATGGATTTATTATAACACGAAGCTGATCGCACAACATCCTATAAGTCACAAGAAATTAAATTATCAGGAAGCGCATTATCAAGAATCTTTAGGGGTTTCAACGCCTACTTATCCTGATATTGATGATTTAGCAAAACGAAATTTAGCAGCGATTGGTGAGGTGTATCAATAATGAATCCAGTGGCCACGAATTACCAACAGCTATTACAAAATTTAGAGTATTTAAAGCTTAAGCAAATGACATTGCATTTAAATGAAGTCATAGACTTCAGCGTGAACAATCAACTTTCAATCATTGATACAATCATCAAATTAACGAATTACGAAATAGATGTACGCGAACAGAATATGGTTCAATCGATGGTGAAGGTCGGTGCGTTCCCACATTTAAAGGAAATTAAGGATTTTGATTTCGCTTTTCAACCTACCATTAATCAACAACAGATCTTAGATTTCTTAACGCTTCGTTTTATTGAGAAGAATGAGAATATCGTCTTTTTGGGTCCGAGTGGTGTTGGAAAAACCCACTTGGCAACCTCCATTGGAATTGCGGCAGCTAAGAAACGTACAAGCACCTATTTCATAAAGTGCCATGATTTGATTCAAAACCTGAAAAAGGCACGTCTTGAGAATCGCCTAGAGAGCCGCTTAAAACATTATACAAAATACAAGCTATTAATTATCGATGAAATTGGCTATTTACCTATTGATTCTGAAGATGCGAAGCTATTTTTCCAGCTCATTGATATGCGTTACGAAAAGCGCAGTACGATTTTAACAACAAATGTAAACTTCAAATCATGGGATGAGATTTTCCAAGAGCCAAAGCTTGCCAATGCCATTTTAGATCGAATTTTACATCACGCAACTGTCGTTGCGATTGTGGGGCCTTCTTATCGTTTGAAGGATCATTTAGAGAAAGAAAACGAGTGATTTTGTACATCCTTACGCAAGCAAAAGTGTGCATGATAGTGTTGACATTTATAGACTTCTAAATTCTGCTAAAAAAAGTTTAATAATAATCGATCCATATTTTGATGATACAACGCTACAAATAATAGAACAGTTAAAATCTGATACACACATTAAAATATTGGCATACAAGCTTCAAGGCGGTACAAAAATTTCTTTTCCAAAATTTCAGAACGAACGAGGTAAAATTGAACTGAAAACAACTGATAAAATACATGATAGATATTTAATAGTAGATTCCGACAAAATTTATTTGTTGGGTTCTTCTATTAATAACTTTGGTAATAAAGCAACCACAATAGTACCTATAAATGAACCTTCAGTAATGGAAAGTGTTATAAATTATTTTAAGGAAATATGGAATAAAAATTTATGAGTAACTTTAGTAATATTGTATATAAAGGAGAAATTTGGGGAATTTAATCAACTGCAAGAACAAGTAGATACAATTTAGCAACTTGTAATAACATTTTTAAAATTTATTAAAAGTAGTAAACACTTACTTCCTATGTAAATAACAACAATTTATGTTAGTGTTTAAATAAAAACTCTATAAAATTTTAAAAAATAGGTGATAAAATGGAAAAAATCAATCCGAAATTTTATTCGTTTGATGAATTTCTTCAAGGCAGATTATTTGAAATTCCTGACTACCAACGGGCTTATAGCTGGACTAGCCGACAAAGAAAGGATTTATTTGGTGATATATGTATTTGATAATCTAGAAATGGTTCTTACGTAAAGTTGGTGAATTATTAACTCAACCTTTATGAAAGTAATAATTTGCTATTTCAAAATACTGTTCACATGTGATATAAAACTCTTTTTCTTAAAAGCTCAAAACTAGATCGGCCATAAAGCGTGCGTTTAATTGTTTTTAGCCGATTAATTTGCCCTTCAATCACACCGTTGCTATAGGTATAGTAAATTGAGGCTAATATAGGTTGTAAATCTTTATAAAGAAATTGACTAAACCTTTTTATTTCAGGATTCAAACTGTCCTTACCTACCGATAAAAGTTGTTGTATGCCTACAGAATTTAATTGATTGAAATGATCACGAAAGGTTTGAACAAATGCATACAGTTCATTTGTTTTCGGGAATTTTTTTAACGAGTAGTTCAAATCTCTACGTTCATTTTCAGTTAGTGTTTCATTTAGTTTCCAGTAAAGTGAAATTGCCTTTTTCTGCTGAATAATAACTCTTTGTTCTTTGATCTTGTTTATATCTTTTTTCTTAAGTTTTCTGATTTCCGTAAATTTAGCACGAACCATAGAATAGCTTCCTTTATATCCTTGCTGTTTAATTTGTTCAAAAATTCGATGAGATGATAGGTTGTTTTCTATCCCTATAATGATTAAGTTAATATAACCATTTAAAAGTGTTGACCGGCGTTTTCTTTTAATTGTTGGCGGTTCCTTTAATTCAATATATTTCTTTACAGTATTACGGCTTAAATGGTTTGCTTTTGCAAGAGAACGGATAGATTGGCCAGTTTGGTGTTGTTTCTTTATTACTTGAATAAGTTCCCATTTCTTTTGCTGATTGGGTTTCATATCTATTTTTATTTCTTGAATTTCTTCCGCTTTTGATTCAGTTTCAGGTTGATTTGGAGGGTTAGAAAAATTTAAGATATATGACCATTGATGAGGTAGGATATGTTGGAGCGAAGCTAACATCCAACGATACAGAATTTGAATCAAATGAAATCGATCCATGATTTGTACCATTGGACGATTAACAGCATCTATACCTGCTCGATAAATATTAGATCCATCCCTTGTAACCAGCACAACTTCAGAATGCATAGTTAGCCAATCTGTTACAGAGGTCTTTGTTCGATTGGGAAGTACATCTATTGGTTGATGTGTATTTAAGTCGCAGATCAATGTTCCATAATTACTGCCTTTACGAAATGCAAAATCGTCAATGGCCACAAAAGGGAGAGGTATCTGCAATTTCAGTGACCGATGTATACTTTATCAAATCTAGTAAGTAATCATGGCTAGTGGGCATATGAAGACGTTGACATACTTTTTCAGCTTGTAAGCAACTCATAGAAAATGCAATCGTACGTAAGGTGTCTTCTAATCGTTTGGTTTTTCGGCGATAGGGACTCAGCCACGGCACTCTTTCTGTAAATATTTTAGTAGTACAATCAGTTTGATTACAAAACCATTTGTGTAATTGGATAATAAGTATGACTGCTTGACCACCTACAGGCAGATCATGAATAGTGCGAATATAAGTACTATGAGGGCGATGTGAAAGGTGACCACAATGAGGACAAGATGCTGATTTTGTTTCACGTTTCAATACAAACGTAAGTTGGTTTACTTCTTGATAACTAGATATAAATAGCAAATGCTCATCAAGTTGGTAAAGGATTTCAATCATGATAAATTCCTCCTTCCATCTCTAGTTTTATTATACTATAAAATTACTAGACTTGAGACTTCACCAACTTACCGTAAGAACCCTAGAAATGAGCCACTTTTAAGGGATTCGATCACATAAAAAATGAGCCACTGATTCCCAATTTCCATAACCTCTTTTATGATAGAAAGTGACCAAACAATCTACATAAAGAGAGGATTACAGAAGGATGATTGAAATGGCTCAATATTATAATATCAAATACCTAAAAGAGGTAGAAGGACTATCTCAAAGACAAATTGCAACAAAACTTGGAATATCAAGAAACACTGTAAGCAAATATCTTAGACTAGATGAACCTCCTACAACTATTCGTAGACAACAAATTTTTGGAACTAAAGAGTCTTCTGATGAAACGAAACGAGTATTACCAATCATTGACCAATGGCTTGAGGATGACTTGAAACAATGGGGAAAACAACAACATACTGCCGCCAGAATCTTTAGAAGATTAGTAGATGAATATAAGTTCAAAGGATCCGAATCCAACATCCGTAAGGTTGTTGCCAAACGTAAGAAAAAACTACAGGAAGTCTTTATTCCACTTGATTTTCAACTCGGCCACCAATTCCAATTCGACTGGGGAGAGGCGGATATTATTCTACAGGGTTGAAAACAACGCATTTACCTCTTTTACATACAGCTTTCTGCAAGTCGTGTGCGATTTGTAAGAGCGTACCTTCATGAAAAACAAGAGGCTTTCTTAGATGGCTTTGTCCATGCGTTTGAGTTCTTTGGCGGTGTACCGACAGAAGGGCTGTTTGATAACTTGAAAACAGCTGTGATTAAAATCCTCCAAGGAAGGGATCGGCTGGAACAGGAATCATTTATTGCTTTACAGGCACATTACCTATTTAAAGCAGAATTTTGTAATGTACGATCTGGAAATGAAAAGGGACGCGTGGAAGGTTCAGTTGGATATGTAAGAAGAAACGCGCTTGTTCCTATTCCGGATGTTCAATCCATTGATGAATTAAATGATTACCTTTTGGAATGGTGCTTAAATGAGACTGCAAATAAAAAGGTTCCCCACATAAAGGAAACAGTAGCTGAGATGTGGGAAAAAGAAAAGCAGTACTTTCATCCTCTTCCAGAACAAAGATTTGAAGCTTGTAAACTTGTATCATGTCAAGTCAATAAGACTTCATTAATAACTATAGAAACCAATCAGTATTCCGTCCCTTGCAGCTACGTTGGTCAAGCTGTATGGGCAAAAATCTTTGTAGATCGAGTGATCGTTGTGGCTCAAAACCAAGTGATCGCCGAACATCCTCGCTCTTATGAGCGATACCAAATGATCACAATTCTTGACCATTATCTTGAAGTACTACTTAAAAAGCCACGTGCAATTAGAGATGCACATGCGTTTCATTCTTCTGACATTCCTGATGTGTTCAGGCGTTTTCATCGTAAGATGAGAGATCAAGAAGGAGCTACGGGTGATCGGAAATTTATTCGATTACTTCTTCTGCATCGCGAGATAGGAATGGAAAAACTAACGCAAGCCTTACGAGAAGCTGAGCAGACACAAGTGTATCGATATGAAGTGGTACACGAAATCATCCAGAGGCTTACGAACAACAAGCTACTTGTCCAGAATCTATCAAACGAAAAAACGCCTATAAATCTATTAGACTATAAGATTCAAAAGTCAAACGTAGCCCAATATGGACAACTAACAGGAGGTCAGAAAGGATGACAACAGAATTATTATTAGACCATTTAACTAAGCAATTAAAAATGCCCATGGTCGGTAAACACTACCGATCACTCGCAAGAGAGGCTGAGGAGAGAAACCTTGGATTTGAAGAATATTTGTTAGCATTATTAGAAGCCGAAGCGCAGTCGAGAGACGAAAACCAAAAGCAAAGGCGGCTAAAACAAGCGTCATTTTCAGTTCAAAAAACATTAGACACCTACGATTTTAGCCTAATGCCTAGCTTAAATAAGAATCGTTTTTTGACTTTGGCTAAAGGCGGTTTTGTGGAAAATAAAGAGAATATTATATTTTTGGGGAATAGCGGTACTGGAAAATCGCATCTTGCCACCGGACTTGGAATTGAAATGATAAAAAATGGTTATAAAGTGAAATTTACCGCCGCCTCCGAATTAGTTGAAGAACTATTGATGGCAAATGAAGAACATAAGCTGGGGGCTTTTGAAAAAAGATGGCTCAAATTCGATTTGATCATCGTAGATGAGCTCGGTTACGTCCCCTTCTCAAAAACAGGCGCAGAACTATTATTTCAATTCTTTTCAAGTCGATACGAACGCTAGTGTGATTATCACGACAAATCTTGAATTCACTGAATGGACTGATGTATTTGGGGATGAAAAAATGACAGCTGCCCTACTAGATCGATTAACACACCGATCACATATCCTTTTAATGAATGGTCCATCTTATCGCTTTCGCCAAAGTATGAAACAAAAGGAAGAAAGCAAGGAGTAGTTGGGGCACGCGAGGTGTTTGGGGGTTTTGCCCCTCCCCGGGGCAAAACCCCCAAACACCCAAACCCTCCCCCTAAGTGAAATGTATTACCTAAAGTGGCTCAATTCATTGTTGACAAAAACAATATAGTAAAATTATTTAGTTATGATGATTATGATGATGGAAATAGAACTCATTTTTTAGCTACTGTAGTATGCTGTAGTAAAAAGAGGAAAGAAAAACACGGAACAGAATTATTTGAAATTTTCGATATTGTTGATGGACAACAGAGGATAACAACATTAATTATTTTGATGAAAGCAATACATAAAAAGTTAGAATCTATTGGTGATGTTAGATTTAGAAAGGATATTAATAAATTAGATGAATTACTTGTTAAAGATAGTGATAGTCGCTTAATTTTAATTCAAACTAATCATGATAGTTCACTTGTATTAAGAAATTATTTAGTGTCTGGAAAGATAGTAGACAAGAAAAATATCCAAACTCAGGCAGAGCATAATCTTTATTACGCATTTTTAGATAACGAACAGTCACTGTTACTGTTCGCTAAAGATATGCTTCGGCAAAAGTAAAGGATACCGATAACGAAAAATTCACTTTCCGAGTTTGGATCATACGATTAGGAATGTTGGGGTGATTACAAGGAAACTAGGAAAATATTATTGCAAAACCTAAGAGGTAATTCAGCATTTCGATATGGTAAGCCTGAAAAGGAAACAACCGCTGGGGAGTAACATCCCCTTTTTATTTTGCCTGTGTTGGCTAGAATGGGAGTGTGGATGAATGAGTTTAGGATGGAATGATTACCGCTATATAGGGCAACGTGTGGCGAATGTGGGGGCAATGTTCAAAGTGGTTGACTTAATCCGAGGTCAGAGCGAACATGGGACAAACTTAATAAGGAGTTGATTCGCATGGAAGAAGCTAAGGTTGAAATGGTCATTCGATTCTTGAAGGATATGCAGATTGAAAAGGTGTGCGTATTCTGGGAAGATGAAGCAAAGGAGCATGTTGAATTGTTGAAGAAAGTGATTGATGATATTGAGATGTTTTATGAAGGTGAATTGGAAGATTAGGAGAAGGGGCTGAGAGATCAGCTGCTTTTTTTGATTGTGGGAATGGATAAATTTGTAGAAAGGAAGGTGAATATTGAAGGAATTACCTCTAATCTTGTCGAATGTTAAAGAGTGGGATTGGGGGTGTGAAATGTAAATGGTATTACCTAAATTTGGTACATTAGAGAATTTATCAGAAACGACTAAAGCAGGAAAATCTGATTTAGTTTGGAGAGAATTTTTAGTTGCAAATCATAATTTTATTAATCATAGTTTTCACCAAACAGAGGATCAAGCAGCTTCTATAACTAAAAGTCTTCAAAATTGGATAACTAGAAAAGATTTTATGGATTATAAAGAAAAGAACTCTGATGGAAAATTAACAGTATCATCAGTGAATGAAGGTGATATTTTTATAGCTGATTTAGGGTTAAGTTATGAAACGGCATATTCTCATCCTGTTTTAGTTTTGGAAAATATAGGAGATAAAGTATTAGTTCTACCTGTAACTTCAACCCCTTTGAAAGTAAGTAATGCATATCATCCTTCAAGTAATACAACTGGAGATACAAATTATAGAAAGGTTTACAAAAGTGATGGTTTTGAAACAGAATCTGCTCTTATAATAGATAGCCCTATGGTTATTAGGAAAGGAAGGTTATTGGAAAGAAAAGGTAGAATTAATGAGGATATCTCTGCTCCTACTTCAATATATCAAGAAGTCAGAGAATCTTTATTTAAAACAATATTTAATGACTTTTATATTAAAAATCAAACTATTTTTAAAGAGTTAAATAATTTAAAAGAGGAAAATGATTTATTAAAAAGTCAGTTGCAAAAATAGGGAAATTATTGCATTTTTAAGAAATGTGTATTACAATAATAGTAACCAAATGATAATTAGCTTTATGCAAGGTGTAGTCCAACTAAACTGTGACTACCCATAATAGTAGGAAAAGACATCACATTGATTTGTGGTGTCTTTTTCGTTATGTGTAATAATTTGAATTTTAAGAGTGAATTAAATGGACAAATATAATGTTGAAGTAATAAAATAAGTAATATTGCTGAAAGGGTGGTTGATTAAAATGTTTACCATTGAGGAATTAGATACAATTATGAATTGCATCGATAGCTCTCTATATGAGTCGGCACCGTCAGATATGTTTGGTTTGTTAGAAGGTAAGAATTTGAAATTGGTAAAAAAACTTGATGCTTTAAATATTAATGAAAATCACCATTTAATCGAAAGGCTTACAGAAATTGTTAAAAAATACCCAATTTATATTGCCTCTATTGAAGACAGTAATGAAATATGGTTCAAAAGAGATAAAGAAGTTTATAATTTATTAAGTGAATATATTCAAGATTAATAATTTAACATTGCTATATTTAAGACAGTCATTTAGGCTGTCTTTTTATTTTTTTAATCAATCTTTATTTGGAGGTGAGGTGAAATGAGTAAAAATGCAAAGCCAACTAAGTATGATACGAATGTAGTATATAGGCTGGATGAAATAAAACAATGGGTTGCTGATGGCTGGACTGATGAACAGATTGCGGATGAGTTAGATCTACATATAACAACGTATTATGAATATAAAAAGAAATATCCTAAGTTCGCCAAAGCATCTTATCGCCCAACTAAGTGGGATACACATGTCCAACCTAGATTACAAGAGATTCATGGATGGTGTACTCAAGGTTTAACCAATGATGTCATTTGTGACAAATTAGGCATTTCAGAAGCGACTTGGTATGAATATGTTAATCAACATCCTACCCTTGCTGAGTTAGTTAAACTGGGCAAGTCTGTTATGGATTCTCACGTGGAAAATTCTTTATTACGGGCTGCACTCGGTTTTGAGTTTGAAGAAGTTAAAACAATTATTGAAGAAGATAAAAATGGCAAAAAGAAAACGAGGGTGGAAAAAGTAAAAAGGTATCAACCACCAAACCCAACAGCCATGATATTTTGGTTGAAGAACCGCAAGAAGGATGAATGGAATGACCGCAGAGAAGTATTTCTAGATACAAAGCAAAATGAGGAGGAACGTAAGCGATTGTTCCTAGAAATGATTGAGGATGATGCCGGTGATAACGTGCTTGAAGGTGAATATATGGAGATAGATGAGGAAGCTGGCGGTGAAGCTGAATATAGGTTGGATGTGCAAACTACTGATGAATAGGAATCATAATGTTATGTATTGAGTTTTCCGATAGATAAATGCCCATATATGCCCTGAATATTGCAAAAAAATAGCCAATAACACAACATAATGATAGTTATGTATTGAGTTGCTTTCCTTTGACATTAATTATATGATGTGTCACAACAAGGGAAGGATGGTACTATTTATGCAGTATATCAGTGGTTTTGAGCATTATTTACGAAGCAAGGATAGAAGTGACAACACGATTTCCTGCTATACAAGGGATGTAAAGCAATTTATAGATTGGTACAAAACGAAAACGGAGCATGGCATTGAAAAAGTAATTGAATTGGATGCGGTTGAATACAAAAAGCATCTTCAAAAAAGTAAACAAGCAGTCATAACGATCAATCGGAAGCTCGCCAGTTTGAATGTATTCTTGGAATGGATGAAGGAAGCAGGGCATTTGAACGGAGAAATAAGCGTGAAACCGATAAGAAATCGAGATTTAGTCCAATATAAAGGGCTTGAGCAACAGGAATTGTGGAAACTGCGGAAAGAAATACACCGAGCAGGGAATCCAATGCATATTTGTATAATAGAATTGTTGCTTCAAACAGGCATAAGGGTAAGCGAATTGGTCAATATTAGGCTTTCTGATATAGAAATAGGCGAAAGAAAAGGGAAACTTGAGGTAATAGGGAAAGGGAATGTTAAACGAACACTTCCGCTAAATAAAGATGCAAGGAAAGCCATTGAAAAATACTTAGCAGTTAGAGCGATAACAGATGAAGAACACCTATTGATCGGTCAACGTGGAGCATTGAAACGAAATGCTATAAACCTAATATTGAAAGATTACGGTGAGAGGACAAATATTCAGGTAACTCCGCACCAGCTAAGGCATTCGCTTGGATATACATTGATGAAACAACAAGTAGAACTAACCACGATTCAGCAAATATTTGGACATTCGAATATACAAAAAAACGAATATATACACAGTAACAACAGCAAAAGAAGTTGAACAAGCCTTGGAGCATATTGAGTGGTAAACAAGCCACTCTTTTTTTGTTGTTCTAGGGGGAGGGGTGCTTCTATTTTGAAAAAATGGGCTGGTAGCAACAGGGGCAGAAAAATTTGTGGTAAAATTATGGGAAAAATATTGGAGGTTAGAAATGAATATTTTTAAATATCAAGGACAAGAAGAAGATCACTATACAAATATTTTAATGAATATTTTATCTTTGAATGATTGCCAATTAGTTGAACCATTTTTAGAGAATTTAATAGCAGATCGAGTAGATGGTCTAATATTTAAAAATATCAATGTATATCTTCGAAAAAAATATTGCCCTCAGGAACATCAAAAACTTGAGTTTATTATTGGAATTGCCCCATATGAAAATGCAATTTCTGAACATAATAAACTAGAAGAAAATTTAGATTCTATCCCCGATGCTTGGATTTGTGGTGAGAATTTTAATATACTACTAGAGTTTAAAATTAGAGGATATTTAGATGAAAATCAAATATCGGCACATAGAAAATTACTAAAAAATCCTTCAGATGTCATCAGGATAACATGGGAAGATGTTTTAGATTCCTTAGAAAAATGTAATATAGCTAATAATTTATTATATAGTTTTTTGATTGAACAATTTATTGAAGTAAGTCAAAATTTCAGAGAAAAAAGACGAAGCTCAGGTATGCCACCTCAAATAATCAGTAACAAAAGAGAAGATAACTTATATTTTATTATTACTGGTAGTAGAGAGATTGGAATTTATACAGTTGATAAAGTTGAAAATCAAAAAAACGAACGGTTAATTAACAATCTTACAGGAATTCAGTCTGCTAGAAGATGGATTGCTAATTATGTATTGGAGAATTATAGTAACATTTCTATTGAATATAATGGATACGAAACTATTATTTCAGATTATTGTGTTGTCCCTGGGAGACCAGTTAAGAAAAATCAATGGAACCAATGGAGGATTGGTGCAATATTAGGAAAAGTTGAAAGGGGGGATTAAAATAAAATCAATAAATGAAAAACAGGAGAGCGAATACAACCTCCTCAAGCATTATCTTCAAAAGCATTTCAGCAATGATAAAATCAAACAACTCATCGAAGAATTTTCATTCTCAGAACTCCGTAAACTACTCGGTGAGTTAGATATTGAATTTTTCGCACTATGCTATTTTCCGAAATACTTTGACCGCCAGTTTGGTCAATTCCATCAGGAACTATTCACGGAATTACGATATATGTTAGATAACAAAGGATTAATCAACGCTTTCGGTCTCCCACGGGAACACGGAAAGTCAACGATTAATTCTTTTTTATTTCCGTTATATGCAACAATTTATGATAAATCACAATTCACATTAATTATTTCAGCAACAGAACAAATTGCATTACCATTCCTCGATATGATTAAGGATGAGCTTGAGAATAATCAATTACTTATTGAGGATTTTGGTATTCAGAAAGGCAACCGCTGGAACAATAATGAAATTTGGATTAAATCGAGAAGTGGATTGGATAGTTGTATCATGATTCGTGGTATTGATGGCTCGCTTCGAGGTGTCCATTATAAGCAACATCGGCCGACGTTAGTTTTACTTGATGACTTGCTTAAAGATGATACCGCAAAATCGGAATCAAAACGTGAGCAAGTTAAATCAACATTTCGTGATGTAGTGATTCCAATTGGCACAAGGGATACGAATATTCTTGTTGTCGGTACAATTCTACACGAAGAAGATTTAATGTCCGATTTGTTAAAAGGCAGAATCCCTGGGGTTAGAAGTATTAAAAAGGCAGCGATTATTCAATGGTCAGAACGTGATGATTTATGGTCAGAGTGGGAGAAAAAATATAATGATTTATCGGACTTGGACAGGATTAACGCAGCTCTGTCCTTTTTTAATGCATATAAAGAAGAAATGCTTGAGGGGACAGAAATATTATGGAATGAATATTTAGATTACTACTATTTAATGCAAAAGAAACAAGCGATGGGAGACAAGTCATTTTACAAGGAAATGCAGAATGATCCACGTTCTACGGATGAATACATAATTCAAAACTTGGAGTATTGGAGCGAGTTACCTGAGTTTGAAGAAATGGAAGTGGTTATGTATATTGACCCAGCCATTAAAGCTGGGAAGAAAAATGATTACTCAGCAATCACAATATTAGGACAGCATCGGAAAACCAAGCAACGATATGTTGTAGATGGCAGTATATATAAAATGTTACCTGATGACTTATTTCAAGAAGCTATTAATAAATTGAACACATATCCTGTTGAGAAAATTGGCTTTGAAACAAACCAATCACAAAGTTATATGAAGCAGAAATTTGAGGAGGAATTGTGGAAAGCTAAGATTCATTTGCTGATTGAAAGTGTGCAAACGAAAGGGCAGAAACATGAGAGAATAATAAGTTTAGAGCCAGATGTAAAGAGGGGACATATCCTATTCAATTCTGTAAATATAAGGTATAATAACCAAATAAAGGATTACAACAAACATTGTAAACACGATGATGCTCCAGATAGTTTGTATGGAGCTGTTCAGTTGGTGCAGTCAGTAAAGAGTTTGAAGTTTTATGATAGGAAGTTGTTGTTTTAACAGATAAGGATGAATAGGTTATTTTACCAAGGTAAGGAATATTGCATTTCTTTATCAGAGGGTTATTCAATTAATAGATCAGAATAGTTAACAATGATGTTGGCTTTTTATGGTAAAGTGGTGAGGTTTAAGGGGGATGATTCAATAAATGAATAATACTACTTTTAGGACAAAGGTTAAGAAATTTTTAGCCTTTTTATTAATTGCAAGTATCGTTGCTTGTGCTTCATATCTTATTATTTACAAAGTTTCATTCTTGCCAAATGGATATGACATTGTTGCAGTACAAAAAGATAGTATCTCGCTAAAATCATTCAATTTATTAGGAGCTGAAAAGGATATAACAGCCGTATTTTTTTCTGAAAAAGACACTTGGAGGATTGATGAAATAAACTATGAAGTAAATAGACAAAAGGAGTTTTTATGGTTTCTATATACTGCAGTGAGTGTATCTATATTTTTGCTTTTTTATAAACTTCGCAATGGATTGAAACCTTGGAAAGCAATTTTCGAAAGTAATATCATTCTTAGTGTCATAATCCCACTCCCTCAAATTATTACCTCATTGAATAGGATACAGGATTTAATTTCCTAAGTACTTAACTAATGGGTGCGATTGTTTAGTAAGGCATTCGCTTCTAGTGCTAAAGAGGCAGGTTAATAAAATTCAGAAATTTAAGATACTAAGGGAGAATTGGATGAAGTTAGTATTGATTTTAATTTTAATAGTTCTACTGATTTTAATAGAAAAATTAACAAATAAGATACTTGGTGAACAAAAGAAAAAAATTTCGGAAACACCTGGTAAAAATATAGACCGATGGGGTAGAGGTATTATACTTGTCATCTTCTTAAGCACACAATGGTTTGTGATTACAAACGATTCGGAAAATATTTTGAAGTTGTATTGGATGACCTATTTAGCATTATTATTTGGTTTTCAGGCGATTATGGAGTTTATTTATATAAAGGATTCAAAGCAATATATCAGTACAACTATATTACTAATATTGGGTTTATTTATTATGTATAATTCATAGGAATTTTTTAGGATAAATTAGTAGTTAGTAAACTCAAGAAATAAGATTGTGAACTATTGTACTTAAAGTATCGGGTGCGATTGTTCAAATTTGAGCAGTCGCTATTCCACTATTGGTCAGGGTAGTTGAAGAAAGAGTTGTGCCTAAAATGTAAAAGTTTTGAAATTATGCAGGGATTAAGTCGTTTAATTAGAGTTGGAAAGGAGGCGAGATATGAAACGTATTACAAGAATTGTACTTATATATGTTTTAGCATTTATGGTAATTATCTTTTTACGAGGAAAAACAAAAGACATTGATGTTACTTATAAGGAAACCTTGGAAAGTTTTAATCAATATCAAATAGTGGCTAATGACTTTGTGAAAAATCCATCAAAAGATAAACTTTCAAAAGTTACCCAATACAGAGGGGATTTTACAGATAATTATTATTTTTTAATTGACCATCAAACTGTATATAACAAACTATTTAACATTGAACCTATACTTACGGAGCAAGAAACATCTTTTCTAAAGAAACTAAAATCTAAGGAACAGAATTTAGATAAACAATATGTTAATACAACATGGCGTGAAGTCTATGTAGCTTCAGATTTTTCCACTTTAATAGATAAAGCAAAGCAAAAAGGTGAGTATAAATTTAACTCAATTGAGATTAAAAGTACTAATAAAAATTTATATCAAATTTCAATAAATGGCACTTTTCACGCTGATGAACCTCCCAATATTTTAAGAAGGTACTTTTTAATTGAAACAGATAAAGGTAATTATTATTGGGAAAAACCAAGCGATTATTCAATGAAATTGAGTGATAGAGAAGTACAACTTACAATAGGAAAAACTAAATATATAATTATGGGCAACATACGTTATGAAAAACCATAGTTCCTTTAAAGTAATTCCGTTCCTCAACTAACAGGGGCATTAGTACAGGAAAATAACCCATTAAAAATCAGGTTATCTGTTATACTTATATAATAAAATACACGCGCGAGTCTATGCCATTAAGGTATAGGCTCTTTTTTATTTTTCAGAAAGGAAGTGACTAAATGGAAATTACCGACCAATTAATTTTAGAATGTCTTAACGAACTAAACAAACAATCATTATCCAAGCAACACTACAAGGACTACTATGAAGGAAATCATAAAATTCTTAAGGACTATGCCATGCAAGATAGCCGAAGCAACCGCAAACTAATATTCAATTACCCTCGTAAGTTTGTTGATAATGAAACAGGCTATTTGCTCGGAAAACCCGTTAACTACATATCGAAAACGGATGATGCGGAAATCATTTATAAAATTGATTATGAAATGAGCCATTGGGATAAGGAACATAATATTCAGCTTCGGAAGCAAAGTGAAATATTCGGTGAAAGTTACGAATTGCATTATATCAATTCAGAAGGGGAGTTCAGTGCCACGATACTGACTCCTCTTAATTGTTTTGTGCTAGAAGATGGCACTGCTGATAGAAATGTAATATTAGGATTGCATTAACGAACAGTCACTGTTACTGTTCGCTCAAGGTAGTTGGGAAAGACCATTCAAGTAAAGGGATTGTTAAGCTATTTTGTAAAATTGATGCGAAAAATTCATATGATGATATTGAAAATAATATTGCTGACCGCTGGAAATATGAGACAACCCATACATATACAATTACGATTGATAATGGCAATTCAGCCAATGTTTTAATTAATGATGTAATAAACCTGAATTGTACCGTAACCGATAACGGTCAGAATGTTGAGAATCCAGCCATTACATACATATCAAGTGACCCATCCATTGTTAGCGTTGATAATTCAGGGAAAGTGATGGGCATCAATGGTGGACAAGCGACTATTACTGCCAGACTTACATATAATTCAACAGTTGTTGATACAATTTCGATTACAACCGTTGAAGAAGTAGTACATAATTATTCCGTTACGATTGAAGGGGATTCCACAATAACTGTTAGTTCAAGTAAATCCTTTGTTGCTAGATTTTATGATAATGGGACAGAGGTATTTGACCAATCAGGAACATGGAGCATTAGAAATCAAGATGGAACAACCAATACATATGCAACGATAACGGCATTGACTGGAAATAGTGTGACCGTGAAAGCCGAGCGTTTCTCAAACAAATACATAATTTTAAGCTGCACACTTGTCGGTGATCCAAACATAAAAGTGGAGAAAACTATTCAAATTAAAGGAATATTCTAGGGGCTTGCTCATTTGAGTAAGCCTTTTTGATTTATAGAAATAGAGAATACGAGGGGAGAAGATTTAAATGAAATTACATACAGTGAACTATTTATTAAGCGTACATATTCTGAAGGAACTGCGTGAAAAGAAGCTGATTACAGAGGAAGAATACCGCAAAATTGATGCGTTAAATCAGAAAACATTTATTATAGAAGAAAGTCGGAAATATGAGTTGATTGTTGGCTTCACCAATTATATCATGTGACACGATAAAGAATATATGTTTGGAAGGAGAATGAGAGATGGCGAAAAAAGCTGTAAAAGTAATTCAGGCGAAGCCCTTATCACAAATTGAAGGTATGGCAATTCCTGAGAAATTAAGAGTTTGTGCATATTGCCGAGTAAGTACGGATTCAGAGGAACAAAAGGAAAGCTATGCGAATCAATTAAGTCACTATACTCAAAAAATACAAAGTAATCCGAATTGGGAATTTGTTGATATTTATGCGGATGAAGGGATTTCAGGGACGAGTGATAAAAAACGACCTGACTTTTTACGGATGATAGAGGATGCCAAAGCAGGAAAAATTGACATGATCCTGACTAAATCCATTTCACGCTTCTCAAGGAATACGGTTGTCCTATTAGAAAAAGTAAGAGAATTGAGGGAGAAAGGAATTGCCATTGTATTTGAAAAGGAAAATATCAACACACTAGAATCAGCTGGAGAAGTATTCCTAACAATCTTTAGTTCGATTGCACAGGATGAAAGCCGAAATATATCGGAAAACTGTAAGTGGGGGATTGTGCAAGGATTTAAGGAAGGAAAAGTATATTGCAATACAACAAGATTTCTTGGTTATGACAAAGATGAAAATGGGGAATTGGTCATCAATGAAAAGGAAGCAGAAATTGTAAGACGAATTTTCCGAGAATATTTAGAAGGTAAAAGTTATCAAGCCATAGCCAAGGGATTAGAAACACATGGGATTCCAACAGGAACGGGTAATAAAAAATGGTGGGATTCATCTATCACCAAAATTTTAACGAATGAAAAATATTATGGAGCCTTACTACAACAAAAGACCATCACCGTAGACTTCCTCACCAAGAAAAGAGTTGTAAACAATGGGCATGTTGATCAATATTTTCTTGAAAATAACCACGACCCTATTATCTCAAAAGAAATATTTGAACAAGTTCAAGCTGAAAAGAAACGGAGAGCGACAATGAAGGGCTATAAAGAAGAAAACGCACACCGCTATACAAGTAAATACCCATTCAGCGGAAAATTAACTTGCGGATGCTGCAATAACATCTTTAAACGCAGGACATGGAACAGCAATAATCAATCGAAGAAAGTGGTCTGGCAATGTAAAACGTATGTGATGGATGGAAAAGATGCATGTGATGCTAAAGCGGTGGATGAAACAGTATTACAAGATGCATTTGTCCGAGTGTTTAACCGTATAAAAGAAGGACAGGGTGAGTTTATTCAAAGATTAAATGAAAATATTGAAAAGGTATTGTTGAAAAAAGTGGATGAGGCACAAGTGCAGAAAATTGATGCCGAAATTGAAAAATGGAAACTAGAGTTAAAGGGATTGGTGCAACTACAATTAAAAGGAAACATGGATGCCGAAGTGTATCAAGAAGAGCAAGTGAGAATTGGGACTGAGTTAGATAAGCTTCGAGAGCAAAAGCAAGAAATCGAAAAAGTTCAGGAAACAAGGGAGCAGTATAAGGAACGAGTGAAAGAGATTATAGAAGTATTCAAGCAAAAGGAAGGCTTGATGGAACAATTTGATGATGGAATATTCAATGCGTTGGTGGAGAAGATAGAAATTCTCTCACCAACGCATTTTGTTTTTGTATTGAAGAGTGGGATGAGAGTTGAGGAAGAAATACAAGCAAAAAATTAATAAATACAATTCATTTTAATATGGTGGAATTTACACTTTATGTTATGATAGTCAAATACTTGTATTTACATAATATTTAATATTTTAACCGAAACATTTGCCTATAATTAACAATAAAAAATTTAGGAGGGTGATCTAAAATGAAACGAGAGGATTTTTACATACTAGTAAGAAAAGTGATTAAATATTTAAATTCAATAGAAGAACCTGAAAAAAGGGAAAAAGCTACAAGATTAATTAATGATATTAGATTAATTAACGAAGAAAAGATAGAAATTTTATTTAATAAAGTAAAATGGAAACAAGTAAGTAAAGAAGAGTTTAAAGAAGTCGTCCAATGGCTCAATCGAATAAGTCATCAATTAACAATGTTTATTGCTGAGGGCAAAGTTGAGAAGGGGAAAACTACTTTTCAAATATCGGAAGATGACATGTATGTATCTCAACTAAAAAATTTAGTTTACGATTATTACAAGTATTATAAAAGGAAATATGAGGAGAAAGAAATGGAATATATTGATTAAGATAATACAATTAAAGCGGAATGGGATTTACAGATGTAATGAGTATGATAAAAGTAAAATTAATTGAACGTCAAATTCAATGCGTTGGTGAGAAGATTGAAATTCTCTCTCCAACGCATTTTGTTTTTGTATAAATAAGTGGGGGCGAGGGTGGTGGAAAATATTTTGTAGAAAAATGCAGGAATTCCTCTAAAAAAGAGGAAATGTTAATTGTTGACCGATATATAATAGTAGGGACATTTCTATAATGGATTTAAGTAATTATGTATGTTTTGAAAGGAATACAAATTATGGATAGAGGATTTAAATATTTAATTGATCAATATAGAGTTGAAGGCGCAAGATCTAAATTTGAGGAAATAATGGGAGTTTTATTAAAAAAAATTAATAACGGTAAGGCATTCGCTGTAGAGCCACATCAAGGAGATAAAGGAGTAGATATTTTTATAGGAGATATAAATGCTTCTCCTGATATATATCAGTGTAAGTTTTTTTGTGAAGGTCTTGATGATTCACGAAAGCAACAAATTAAAAAGTCACTTAATACAGCATTAAAAAATCATTCAATAAATAAATGGACTCTATGTGTACCCTGTACATTTAATCACGATGAACATGAATGGTGGTGTAAAATAAAAAAAGATTATAAAGGTAAAAATACGAATATTAAGGAAATTGAATTATACGATGAAATGCAAATTATTACACTTTTAAAAGAAAATTATTTATATGATGAATTTTTCAATACAGTTAGAATGGATAAATCATTTGCAGAAAACCTTTATAAGGAAGTGAAAAAATTAAAAGCAGTAAATAATAGTAGTTCTAAAATTACTAGAAGTGAAAATAGCGTTAATGAATATTATAATGATGCAAGTGCTACCTACAAATGTAGTACGAGTACCATAGACTTTAATGGCTTTTTGCCTAATTTTCCAGATCGTATAGTAGGAAGTTGCTCAATAGAATTTAAAAGAAATGATATTAAAGATATTTTATTAACATATAACCACAAACAAATTTTTTCTTTTTTTGAAAAAGTACAAATCAAAGGTAAAAATTACTTCATTTCAGAAAAGTATAATGCTGGCAATAATAAATTTAATTTTTTTCTTTCTAATATCCTTTTAAAACTAACTAAAAAAGAAGTTAATGAATTGTTATTTATCATGGATAATTACTATTTTTACTATATAAGAGAGCTAAAGAATATTATTTCCTTTCTAGAAATTGATAAGTTTGATGAATCAAAGGAAGGGATTTTAAGGATTCGTATATTGAAAGTTAAATTTCATTTGTGGAATCTTATGAAAAAATTTGCAAATGAACATGATTATTTAAATGGAGATAGTAAGTGGCATATTTTTCAATTAAACTGGTCTGGTATACATATATATTCTCCAATAATATCGCATAATCCAAGATTTGATGAAGGTGAACATGCATATTTTAATGTTGAAAAAACTGAGGATATTATTGACGATTTTGTTTGGGTTGTATTAAACCTGAATATGTCTATGCACCATGATACTAAACTTGAACAATATAACGAAAAAAACATTTGGGGTGCATTAACTGCTTACAGATGGTTAATAGAAGATTTTTTACCTAAAATAAGTAAAGAGTATAAGCTTGATAATATCGAAAACTATATTGATGACTATGATATAAAATCTAAATTGGAAACATTGAGAAGAACTATTATTAACGACTTACAGATGTTCTATATGAGTAATAATGTAAGTATTACTGATAAAGAATTTGAAAGTTTAAAACAAGCATTGATTTTTTGTTTAATAAAAAAAGAGTTAGTTTTAAACGAGTATGATTATATTTTGGGAAAATTAGGTTTAAGACACTCTTTACAAGGAAACACTTCTCAAGAAGTTATCAAATATATTATAGATTTTTTAAAGAATCATCCCTTTAAAAGTTCAAGCTCTCTGGTAGATGATTTTCTAAGATGTATCTTACCATTTGTAGACAACCATAGAACTAAAAATAATATTTCTGAAGCGGAATTTGAAATATTAGTTAGTAATTTAAATCCTCTAATAGAGAAAATGCAAAATATAGAGTTCTTAAGGAAGTACTCAAATTTTTCAAATTCCTTTTATAGTGATTAGTATAAATAAAAACATGGCTTCTATATCCCTTTCAACGTCTCATGACATTGCGAGGCAGTTGTAAAGATTGAATTAAGATAGACTGAAATAATAGGTGCATGTTGTTTTAAGTGACAGGCAATAAATTCCATTAAGGGCAATAAAATCAATAAATAAAAGTATAGCGGTACTTAAAAACTGAGTGAGGTGGTTTTCCTCACTCAGTTTTTATTATTTTTAGTTCATTTTAATTTTGCAATATGCAGTCAAGGATTTCACAATCCTATTTTTATAGGATTTTTTTGGTGATAAATGGAAAATATGGTAGAATGAACATAAAATATGTTTAGGTTAAATTTCCTATTAATTAGCAGTCAATTTCATTAGGATAGTTTTATTTTTCGATTCAACCAATATACATAATGTTATAATGGCCGGAAAAAAGAGGAAAGTTTCTATTGTTTTGGAAGGAGTTGTTTGAAATGTCAGATTTAAAGGAAAGATTGCGAGCTATAAGGGACAAACAAAAGGAACTTACATCTGAATACGAATCGATCGTCACTGAGTATGAATCTATAAATCTTTTAAAGGAAAACGAGGAAATAAAGCGTCAATACGAGACGATTAAGTTGCAACATCGGGAGCTGGAGCAGCTTAACGAAAAAACGATGGAGGAAAATCGACATTTAAAAGTTGCTCTTCATGAGCAAATCTGGGATGAAAAGCAAAATATTATTAAATTATCGAAGAAAAAACTAGAAACGTATTTTGGTAGTGAGTCCGACAAATCTCGAAACAAGCTCGATACTTTCGAACAAAGAATGAAAAAACAAATCCAAAGTCTAAGAAATAAGGCTCAAAAGCTTGTTGATGTTGACAAAAAAGCGATTATTCAAGCTATCGATGAAGTATCAAAAGAGCTTGAGGAGAAGCTCTCCCTCCAACGCCATCAACTAGAACTAAAAGAACGAGAACTTCTTGAAAGTGTAAGAGAAGGCTTAAATAATCTTGGTTCAGAATCAATCAATGAAGAGGTTGTCAAAGCACGAATTAAGGAAAATCAAATCGAAATGAAGATTGGACTTAATTGGGTAAATAAACTTGGGATTTTACTCATTCTTTTCGGTGTGGGTGCAGCTTCGAAGTATACATATTCTACATGGTTTAATGACTACATGAAAGGCATCTTCTTTTTCCTGCTCGGTGGGCTTTTACTAGTGGGTGGAGAGTGGGCTTATCGCAAGTCTAAAAGAATCTTTGCCACTGGCTTATTAGGTGGGGGGATCTCTGTCTTATACGCTGCCATTTTCTACAGTTACTTCCAATTGAACATTTTGGATATGTTGATGGGGATCTTACTTTCGGTAGTGGTAACCATTGTTGCTATCGTTCTTTCACTTCGTTACCAATCTAGAACGATTTGTTCATTTGGTCTAGTAGGTGGTTACCTTCCGTTTTTTTCTTATACATTTGTTTTTGGTTTAACAGGCGCTGATTACTATGCAGTGATGGGCTATTTATTACTATTAAACCTTTCTGTTTTACTCATCTCATTCTCGAGAAAATGGAATGTTGTCAATTACATTAGCTTTATCTTTCATCTTCCGTCGCTTGTCTATCTTGTGTACGAAGCACCTAACGAAATCATTAGCATGATCTATTCACTACTAACGTTTGTAATGTATTTGACGATTACGTTGGCTTATCCATTTAAAAAGAAGCAGGGTCTTCGTACAATGGATGTTGTTTTACTCGGTATAAATACTTTTCTTAGTTGCACTATTTTGTACCTTCTATTCGAAAAGGCAGGATACGTTGAATTCCGTGGCTTGCTAGCGCTTCTCTTTGCCATTGTTTATATTGGATTGGGACAATTTATTGAAAAAGTGATGGCTCAAGAAAAAAGTACAATGCTTATGTTTTATGCAACTTCTTTCACCTTTGCCGTTTTAATGGTGCCATTTCAGTTCGGTGCTCAATGGGTGTCGCTTGGATGGTTAATAGAGGGAGTTATCTTACTTATATATGGTTATCGAAGCAAAATAAAACGGATGGAAATAGCAGGTTGGAGCTTATTTCTTATCAGTATAGTTGTTTTTTACGGGCTGGATTTTACTCAGATGCTCCTAGAGTATGCGGTTAGTATAGATCTTCATTTGAAATATGCAGCAGTTACATTGGCGATGCTTACTGTTACATTCTATTATTTGCGTGAGAGGGCCGAGAATAAGAAATATAAGTATAGTGTAATCGGCGACAATATATCCTTTTTCAAATATGTGACATTAGGTAATGTTTGGGTCTATTTGCTTTATACAGGAATGAAATTATATGACCATTTGGCACCAGTACAATTTTATCATTTTGAATTTTACAAGCTTATTCTTGCTGCATTTATCACAATTGGAACGGCTTATTTATTATCCAAAATTCCTTTGATTCAGGACCGGATTGTGACGTATTATCGAATGTTCTTAAATGTCATCGGATACTTCATTTGCTTGTACATCACCTTATCCATCCCAGTGTTGGAGATTCCTTTCATTGATAACGCTTTTTATCATTATTTCGCTATGGGAATATTAATAGGCTTTCATATCTTTGTCTTATTCAGCGCGATTGATTTGATCAAAATGCTTATTCAACGAAACTTTAAAAATATCGAAATGTTACCTCTTATTATCAGTCTGTATTTACTTACAAATATTACTGCATTTATGATTGTTCAGTTCAGGCTTGGTATAGAAAATCTATGGTTAAGCATTGCCTATTTGCTTTTAGCGATTGCTTTCATTCTGTACGGTTTCAAAAGGCATTTTGTTTATATTCGAAGAATAGGCTTGGCACTTTCATTAATTTCTACGACGAAGCTATTCTTATTTGATCTGTCGTTTTTGACGCAAGGCAGCAAAATTTTCGCTTATTTTAGCTTTGGTTTGGTCCTGCTCGGAATTTCATTTATATATCAAAAAGTCTCGAACATGTTAGAAGGTTCGAGGAAATTGGAGGGTCAACGCATTGCGGATAAGAATTAACCTTTTGTTAGCTATTATCGTGGCCATAATGATTTGGTGTATTCCGGATCGTAACGTATCAGCAGCTACTACACAAAATTCGTGGAAGGATTGGAGCTTATACAATCCTATCCAGCTTGAGGGAAGCAGCAGTTACAAAGCTGTTTATATGACTGAAGAAGTTTATGAGCATACATTACCTAATTTAGCAGATCTACGCATTATTGATAACGAAGGAACTGCGATTCCATATTATATTCAGAACGGACAAACAGATTCCGAGAATAATAGAATTGTTCACGACTCAATACTAATCTCTAAAATGCAGAAGAATAATGACTCGTTATTTGATTATAAAATTAATCCGATACGTGAAAGTCAGGATATTATCGGGAATAAACTTGTGTTTTCCTTGCCAGATCAAAACTTTTTGAAGCATCTTGTTATTTACGGGAGCTTTGACGGAAACCATTGGGAACAGGTTGGTCGTGATTATATTTTTCGAACTGACCGTTTACAAAAAAATGAAGTACCACTTGAACAGGAATACAAATACAGTTATTATCGTATCGAAATTGTCGACAATGCAGAGAAAATTTCACTATCCAAACTTGAATTAATCTATAGTGAAACATCCTCAGAATGGCAAGATTATCAAAAAAGTACTAGGCTTAGTTATGAAATTAAGAATGAGGATAAGGAAACAATTATTCAACTGGAAAATCCGCAACAATTAAAAATTAAGGAAATCAGCTTGGAAGTAAGCGGGAATTTTCAACGTTCCTACCTTCTATTTGGCTCTGAACAGCGAAAGATTGAAATGGAAGGTATTCAAGAGTTGTATAATCTTTCTTTTCAGGATATTCAAATTTCTAATACTAGCATTTCATTAGCTCAATATCCGATTTCTGATAAACAGATTACAATCCGAATTGCGAATCGGGATAACCCGCCTTTAGATATTCAGGATGTTAATGTTGTTTATAACATTGATAAAATTGTTTTCGAGAATAATGGGAAAGCTCCGTATCGTTTGTATTACGGAAATCCACAAGCACAATTGCCTCAATATGATTTGAAGCAATTTCAGGGCTATATTGAAAAAGAAAAACAAGATATTTTGAACCTGGATAGTGCGGTGCCTTTAAATGAAGACACAGCTAAAACAAATCATTTAAAAGGCTTGAACTTGAAAGTGATTTTTAATGTAATTGTTGTGGCGATATCGATTCTGCTTGCAATATTTTTGTTGAGGAAATTAAACAATAAAGCCTAGATTTTGCTATTTTTAAGGTAAACACCACTAGCTCAATATGTCTGCCATCACCACTCAAGCCACGTGGAAAATGTTGCAGTGTTGAAATTTGAAAAGTAGCATTACTAATAAATGATTTGTGTTATTTCTTTGTGGTATATGATTAATGTTAATGTAAATACACCAAAACTTAATGGTAAGTTTGCTGCATCATATGACACCATAGTCTCACCCCCTCTCTATTGGGGATGAGCTGACCGCCCTCGCAAGCTGTATGGAATTGAATTGTACTTGCAAGAATTATAGCATATTAACAGCAAAGCAAATGTATATAAGGGAAATTATATTGTCCACTTATAGGGTCGCGATGAACAGGCACCAAAAATTAGTGGTGTATAGCTCTACATGGGACAATTTTCCTGATACTTTAAAAAAAAACAAAACAAAATCACCCCAGCTCTAGCCAATGTGGCGGAGAAGGGGTGATTTTTTAATCGTTATCAGCTCTAGTCAAGTGTGACGGAGAAAATAACGATTAACCGTATCCTTTTCCTGATTTTGGTTTATTATCCATTGCTTTGGGTGTCAATAGTCCCTATATTTTTAGGAAGGAATTTACAGTTGGTGTGTCGAAAGATGAAAAAGAAAAGTCTAAAATATATATGGTTAAAGATTAATTTTGCATTTGACTATACAGTATATAAGCGACCATAAAAGCAGATAAAAACAACTTGCCTAGTTGAAGCAATCGAAAAGGCACCATATTATATTGAAAGGAGAAAAAAAGTTGAGGAACATCTTATTTAATCCATGGATTACAATTTTATTTTCCCCTAGGAAAACATTTCAATATATATTATCAAATTGGAAAGGATATTTTATAAGTTTTCAATCCTTTTTATTTTTAACCTTTTTATTAACATTAAGACACCCAAAAGTACATGTGGGGTTTAGCGTTAAAGGCAATTTAATATTGAATTCTGTGCAGTTACTTGGTTTATTATGTATATTATTTATATTTTGTCTATTTTTATTTTGTGTTGGAAAGATTTTAAGAGGGAAAGCATCACTAATATCCATCTTTTATTGTGTATCAGCTGCCTGTATGCCCTTTTTATTAATCTTAATGTTATGGATTATAGAATTGATCCTATTTGTTAATGGTAAGGATATATATAACCCCAATTTATTTTTATTACTCAACTTCATTACATTAATTTGGGCGTTGGTTATTATAACAGGATGTATAAGCACTGTACAACATTTTACTATTTGGAAAGCTTTAATAAATATTATTATTGGTACCTTGCTCTTCTGTCTTTTCTTTAGTTTTGGAGTAGATATGATGGAAAAATATATTGAACCTATACAAATTCCCAAAGGATACTAGATAAAAATAAAGCTTCAATCAGAAAAGGTCACTCCCATCAGCGTTGGAAGTGGTTTGAAAACATAATATACTTAATGTATAGTCAGCGGGTGATGTGGTTGCTCATTCGAAACAGGTGACAAAGGTTCTGCGGCAGCTATTTGGATACATAAGAGTATAATGGATGAAAGAGAGGTTTGAGGATAACGAGAGGATTCGCGTTAAACGGAAATTTAAACAAAACCTCAGAGGTGTATAATACACAAAATTTGAAATCGTATTAAGAGGGTGGAATATTATGACAGACGATATGGTGCTGAGACAAGTAGAAGTGGTTCGAGCTATTACTCTTCAAAAGTTGGAATCTATTACAGAAGATGTGGCTGATATTATGCCTAAGGGATTTAACAATACAATACGTTGGAACGTTGGTCATATTTTAATTGTTCAGGATCAGCTTGCTTCGAACTTTGCGGGATTACCGTCACAACTTTCTCCAGAATTTGTTACCCTATTTGGCAATCGGACAAGACCAAGCGAATGGAACGTAGAACCTCCAACGATTCAAACCTTATCCTATGAATTAAAAAAGCAAACTGATTATATCAAGGAATCTCTCGGCAATCGCCTGCAGGAAAAAGTAATAAAACCTTTTGTACGGCTTGGTTTTAAGATGGAAACAATTGGAGAAATCCTTGTTTTTAGTTTACATCATGAAGGAATGCATACGGGAGTTATTTATGCGATTCAACGGGCAATTGAAGGTTCAAACCATGCTTAATTGGAATGGCTAATCCAAAAATTAAACATAACTAACTAATGTTTAATTTTTGGATTATTTCTCGAGACAACTGCGCGGGCACTAATAACCAAACCAATATTAAATCATTTTTCACTCCATCATTCTATGGGGTGATTTTTTATTTTAATAAAAATAATAAAAGCGAAATTTTTAATGTTTTCAGACAATTTCAGGAAATTATATACCATTTATGGTACTATTTAACTATAAAAATAAGAGTTTGATAAAACTAATAAATAAAGGTGGGGATTGTGTGGGGAAAAGTAAGAGGTATTTATTTACCTGGTTTATTACGGTGTTATTGGCTGTTGTTGTGGCTTCAATTGGTGTAACAGTTGTTGAGGCTGCTAACACAAAAAATATCGTTGATAAAGTATTATATGTTGATGACGATTATAAATCAGTTTCAGGAAAAGCTGAAAATAATATCATTATTAGGGAAGATGATATGCCATTTTCAACTGAGGATACGTTCCGACTAAGTTTACCTTCGGGTGTTAATTGGTTAAAAGATGAGTATCAATCTAATGAAGCTATTAAAATAGTATCTGCTACTACTCGTGACTTAGAACTACAAATCGTTGACCCAAGTAAATTAGTTGGAGATTCTAAGAAAGAAATCAAACTTCCGTTATACTTTGAAGTAGACGGAGCGGAAGGAGAGATTAAGTTAACTATCGATCCTAGGGATTCAACGCTATCTGGTGGCCAATACACAATCGCTGTTGTAGGTGTTGGTCAAACGTTTGCTAGAGTCGACAAAGTACAAACGGTCTATAATGACCATTTATTTTCAATTGAAGATGCCTCTATGCTTAGGATTGATGAATCTACTATTTATACCATCACCAGTGGTGATACATTTAGAATAGAACTGCCTTCTGGCGTAAGGTGGAATAGTGATGTAGTTGATTTTTTAAAAAATGAAAAAGGAACGGTTATTGATAATCAAACTCTTGAAGTAGAAATTCAGGAGGAAACAAATAAATTAAGGACTATTTATATCCCATTGATGGTAACTATAGATGGATTTCGTGGTGAACTGCAGGTACATATTGTGCCTTTGGACAGTAAAGTGACGGAAGAAAAAGTTTCATTTGCTCAAGTAATAGCTCTTCAAGTGGTAGAAAAAGGTGCATCTTTTCCAAAGACTAAAATAAATGTAAAAACCATTTCGTATGATAATAGTTTTGGGTCCCTGCATGCGGATGAAGGTTTTACTTTTGCAAAAATAAACATGGATGTATGGATTGAAGAAGAACCGAAAGATAAAGTGAGTTGGTTGGCAACAGATTTTTTATCTAAATGGGTCTTAAATGATGGACGGGAAATATCAGAAGGTTCTCTTACGGCTGGAAGCTCAAGTTCAGCGGAGGCAGGAAAGTGGAATAACGTTACTGTGGCTTTGGAGATAAGAGATTATCAAAAGATTGTAAGTATCTTTTTAATAGACCCATTGAATGCCCAAAATATTGTAGAAGTTCCCATTGAGGAACTTGACAAAATTGAGCTAACATCTATTTCAAAAAGAAACTCTATCGAACTAACTTGGAATTCTCTAGCAGCAGCCGAATCATATACGTTATACCGAAGTAAAGGTGAAGATGAACTAGGCGAATTTGATTCAATTGCTACCTTAACAACCCAAGATACTATTTATATAGATAGTAATGTGCAACCGAATACTACTTATTGGTATAAAATTTCAGCTGTTAAGGATGGTACCGAATTTCTATATTCAAATCTTGTAAAAGCCGTTTTAACAGTAAGTAATAACGGCAGCTCCACTGGTGGTAGTGGAGGAGGTGGTGGAGGTCCTTCCTCAGACGTAAAGGAGATTTCTGCATTAAATGGAGGCTCAATTGAAAAGGCAGGCGCAAAAATTGATATCCCAGCCAATGCACATACAAGTAGTATTAAAGTAACGATTAAGAAGATGACTAACACTTCCAGTCTAGTAATACCTGAAAATAGTAACATGATTAGTGATGTTTATGAGATTACAAAGGATAAGTCAGGGGACTTTGATAAAGCGGTAACAATTACTCTACCTTTTGACAAATCAAAGTACGATGTCGAAAACTATAATATTGGTGTATTTTGGTATAATGAAGTATTGAACAAATGGGTTGCGCTTGACAATGTGGAAGTAGATGTAAACAGTGGAAAGGTAAGTGGAGAGGTTATCCATTTTACAAAATTTGCTGTCATCGCTACTGTTAAGGAAGAACAAAAACAAGAAACTCTTGAGTCAGTTGAGGATAAAGATAAATCGAAAGCACAAACGGCGGTTCAATTTAGTGATATTAGAGGTCACTGGGCTGAAAAAGCAATTACGCAATTAGTTAACGAAGAATATATTAGTGGGTATCCAAATCAAACATTTAGACCTAATCAAACGATAACTAGAGCAGAATTTGCATCCATTCTTATGAAGGTACTACATTTAAAGGAAGTTGATGATGGAAAAATATTCAATGATACTGAAAAACATTGGGCTAAACAGGCAATAGCAACTGCACATTCTCATGGAATAATAAATGGATATAACAAATCAATATTTGGAGCAAACGATCCAATCACTAGGGAACAGATGGCAGCTATGATTGTGAACGCATTTAAATTAGAGCATACTAAACCATTAAACACATTTAATGATGAATCAAAAACATCAAAATGGGCGATGGAATCGTTAGAAACAGCAATTGCTGAGGGAATTATCGGAGGTTACGAGGATGGCACTATTAGGCCGCAAGGTAACACAACTAGAGGTGAGTCGGCAGTAATTATTGTTAGGGCATTGAATAGATAGGAACAGTAGTACAGTTACTATAATAAACTTATGAAATCTCTATAGGTAATCAGACTTTTGAAATAGACCTTAACCTTTGGGGGAGAGTCTATTTCTTTTTATTTAGTGTCATGGTTCGACAAGTGACAGGCACAAGATTTAATCATATAATTGTGTGAAAAAGGATGAGTATCATGCCGATTAATTCTTTTGAAAACTACCCGATGAGCTGGAAGCCATTAATTGATAAAACGAAAAAGCCTATTTATCAAGAACTCGCAAGGCAATTGGAACAGGATATTTTAAACGGAGTGTTATTACCTGGAACAAAACTTCCTCCGCAGCGAGAATTGGCCGATTATTTAGATTTAAATTTGAGTACCATTTCAAAAGCATTTAAAGTGTGTGAGTTAAATGGCTTGTTAAGCGCGACTGTTGGGAGTGGCACATTTGTATCGTATGATGCTTTATCGAATGCGTATTTACTTGAAGATAAAAAGCCAAAGCACTTGATTGAAATGGGAGCAACACTTCCAGATAATGCTTCTTACGAGCCATTGTTACTCCAACTAAAAAGTATGTTGCAAGAGACAGATTATGAAAAATGGTTTGGTTATGGTCGAGCAGGCGAAAGCCTTTGGCAAAAGGATGCCGCTGTAAAGCTAATCCGAAGAGGTGGGTTTGAAACAACAGTTGATCACATTGTATTTGCAAATGGGGGGCAAAATGCGATTGCCGCTACACTGGCGAGTCTATGTAGGCCAGGAGATCGCATTGGTGTTGATGATCATACTTACCCTGGCTTAAAAACTGTTGCAGCTATGCTTAGTATCCAATTAGTTCCGATAAAATCAGAGAACCATGAAATGAGTCCAACTGCCTTGGAATATGCGTGTAAAAATGACAATATTAAAGGTATTTACTTGATCCCAGATTGTCATAATCCGACAGCTTCTTTTATGTCTGTCGAGAATAGAAAAGTGATTGCAGCAATGGCCAAAAAGTATAATCAGTTCATAATTGAAGATGCGTCGTATCACCTCCTAAGTGAAAGGCCACTTCCAGCAATCGCATCATTTGCACCTGATCAGGTTATCTACATTGCAAGTTTATCAAAATCATTAGCACCGGGGTTACGACTAGCCTATGTAGCAGTTCCGAGTCAATTCAAGGAGTCTATTTCAAAGGCACTTTATAATTTAAATGTATCTGTTTCCCCGTTACTAGCAGAACTAGCAGCACGTACAATTGTATCAAATCAATTTGAAGTCTTAATTAAGTACCATAGAGAACAAAATATTAGCAGAAACAAAGTCTTCAATCGATATTTGGAAGACTTTACGTGTTTAGGTATTGAGACAGGCATTTTTCGCTGGTTGCTATTACCAGGCAAGATTACAGGTGCTGAATTTGAATCGTTAGCTGCACAGCAGGGGGTACAAGTGTATGCAGCTGAACGTTTTGTAGTTGGAAATAGTTGTCCAGAGAGGGCTGTAAGGGTTGCTGTCTGTGCACCGGC
Organism: Schinkia acidoalkalinis; assembly: GCF_054301215.1. The sequence continues at coordinate 1,655,247 of NZ_CP182573.1, read as the reverse complement.
AACGCTTGAAGAGCTTGAGCAAGGATTGATTATTCTTAAAGGCTTACTAAATAACCTTACCCAATATTAGTTAATATACGATTACTAAATTGTTCGCCATACAATTTCAATATTGTATGGCCTTTTTGTGGGTGCTAATATGGAATTGTTAATTCAGTACAAATAAAATTTTGGAGGTTGATAACATGAGTACAAAAGTTTATTTAGAAATTACAATGTTTATTGATGAAGCAAACCGTCCGGCAGCAGCTAAGGTATACACTGATTACCGCGAACCTTTTTTAACACAAGTCAAAGGTGCCGTTTCCAAGGAACTTCTAATTCGAAATGAAGATGTTCAGGTTCTTCATGGATTTGATAGTGTTGAGAATGCAGAAGCTTATCTAAAAAGTGAACTGTTTAATAATGATGTTTTTGTTGGTCTTAAGCCATTATGGAGTGCTAACCCTGAAGTAAAAATTTATAGTGTGGCTTAAGATATAACTAAAAAGGGTGGAAGAACGATGAAAGTGAAAGTAATTCGAAGTTCACAATAATTATTATTATTATTATTTTATCAAAGATGATGAAGCGATTGGAAAAATTGTCTGCCATACAATTATATTATTGTATGGTTTTTTTACGCATGCTATGATGTTTGAAATCTAGTTGGAGGTTTTATAAAGAATAGCTTTTTAGAAAGGTAGGTTAGATTGTGTTACAAGATAGCGCAAAAAAGTTAGACGTTCAATCAGCTTGGTTACAAGTCTATATTAGTTCTCCAGAAAAACAAAAACAATTATATAAGAGAACATTAATGATTGTGGTTCTGTCCCAAATTTTTGGAGGAGCAGGACTTGCAGCAGGAGTAACAGTCGGGGCACTTCTAGCTCAAGACATGTTAGGTACAGATAGTTTAACGGGAATTCCTACGGCGTTATTCACTTTAGGGTCAGCAGGTGCGGCACTGCTTGTAGGACGACTTTCTCAGCGATTTGGACGTCGTTCTGGACTTGCAGCGGGATTTATAGCCGGAGGCATCGGTGCCATTGGGGTAGTCATTTCAGCATTAACGAATAGCATTCTACTTTTATTTTTTTCACTCCTAATCTACGGGGCCGGATCAGCTACAAACTTACAAGCACGCTACGCAGGAACGGACTTGGCCAACTCAACCCAAAGGGCAAAGGCCATTAGTATGGCCTTGGTTTCCACTACATTCGGTGCTGTTGCAGGCCCGAATCTGGTGAATGTAATGGGTGAGTTTGCGATATCCATAGGAATTCCTGTTTTAGCTGGTCCATTTATATTAGCTTCCGCAGCGTATATACTTGCTGGTTTAGTTCTATTCATTTTACTTCGTCCGGATCCCTTTATTGTTGCAAAAGCAATATCGGACGCTCAAAGATCAACCAGTAATTTACGTTTAAAGGAGAATTCTAATTTATTATCGGTAAATAGGCGGGGCGTTTTGGCAGGAGCTGCAGTAATGGTTCTACCCCAATTTGTGATGATGGCAATTATGACGATGACACCCATACATATGGGACACCATAGATATGATTTGAAAGAAGTAGGGCTTGTAATTGGAATTCACATAGGTGCTATGTTTTTACCTTCGTTAGTAACTGGTTTTCTTGTTGATAAAATTGGTCGTGTAACTATGGCCATTGCTTCTGCCATTACGCTCCTTGCTTCTGGGATTCTAGCTGCTATAGGACCTGCGGATTCAATGGTTGTACTCATTACAGCGCTTGCTTTACTTGGCCTTGGCTGGAATTTTGGTTTAATTAGTGGCACAGCAATCCTTGTAGATGCAACACCCCCCTCTACTCGGGCTAAGACGCAGGGTTCTGTAGATGTGTGGATTGCTTTGTCAGGTGCATTAGGTGGAGGCCTATCTGGAATGGTTGTGGCCCAATCTAGTTATGCAGCCCTTTCAATTGCTGGTGCTGTGTTTTCATTACTGCTTATTCCAATTGTTATTTGGTCCGGTATCCAAAAAACAAGTAACGTTAATGAAAAAATCCGAAATTCTGAAATTTGTTAGATCAATTACAAAAAATAAATAAGGGGTGTTTATTAAGTACTAAATTGTTAACTTCAAACACCATAAATAATAAAACCCTCACTTCGGCAAAGAGAAGTGAGGGTTCCTTTTTATGGCAAATCACTTATAGGAAGCAATAAGTAGCTGATGGAATATTATTTTCATAGTGGGCTGAACGAAAGCACATGATTATGGATGTTTTTTTGTAAAAAACAAAATTTATCATTTTTTTTTCAGTTTGTCTAGCTAAGATAATAACTGTGAAGGGGATAAAAACAAAAATTCCTATAACTGTATCAAATGTTTATAGCCATGTATCAATAAATAAAGTAGATAAAAGTCAAATTCAATTAGAAAGGGTTGAGTAAGTTATGAAAAATAAATGGTTAAAATGGGTTATTGGTTTTGGAGGGGTATCAGCTTTTACACTCTTTTTACAATCCATTGATACAAGTGGTCAAATCGCATCTAACAATGATGTTGCCGTTCCTACACAAACAGAAAATATTTTAAATAACAATCAAGTTTCTTTAGCGACTACTAACGAGGAACTAGAACTTGATGTAGACTGGGATGAAGATGAATGGGATGTAGAATATGGAGATGGTGCTATTATTGCTACACCAAACGCAAGTACATCTTATTTAGACCGTGCTTCACAGCAAACGAGAAGGTCTTAAATTTTAAAAAAAGTAAGTTCGTTCAATAGCGGGCCGTTACTGTTCACTAAATTTTTAGCCATTTGTATCGGATTTCATAACGGTCCGTTTCCCTCTATCCCAGGGTGTCCCTAAACGTGGGAGTACCCAGCGGTCTAAGCCGTACCAACCTGCCACTTTCCAGGCCAACACTAGCCATGTCGCAAGTATAAATAATAATGGATTTGTGCTCAGTGTTCCTGCAAAGAGGAAGCTTACATTCATTAAGGAGCCAAAAAAGGCAGCAATACCTGTCAATAGACCGAAGATTAATCCTAAACCAACTAATATTTCACCGTAAGCAACTAAGTAAGAGAATGTAGTGGCGTGCGGTAAAACGAAATTTTCTAAGAATGAAGCGTACCATCCGGTTACATCTTTTCCTTCCGCAGCTTTTCCTAATGCCCCCTGTACAAATCCTGCCACAGATGCACCTGCATTTTCTCCTGTCCAATTTGGGTCGGTTACTTTATGCCAACCTGCACTTATCCAAGCATAGCCTAGATATAATCGGATGATTAGCCAAATGAACGCAGACCGTGTATTGTTAAATAAAAATGAAGATACTGGATTTTCAGGAATAAGGATCGTTTGGTTTTTCATTTTTATAAATCCCCCTTTTGTAAGGTGTTTCTAATTTTCTATTTTCAAAGAAAACAATACATATTATGGGAAATGTTAAAAAGGGTGTCATTTTTGGGTTTTTCTTTTAAATAAAAAATAAGTTGAAGTTCTATTATAATAAAAGGAGTGGTCCAAGAGTTTTAAGAAATTATAGGTGAAACAGCTGGGAGTAGGTGGGACACGAAACCTGTCCCCGTGCCCCATAGTGAGAGGATTTGAGTTTGAAATGGTAGATAATTTTTGGCGTGATTTACCACGACCATTTTTTGTGCTTGCCCCAATGGAGGATGTGACAGATCTTATTTTTCGTCACGTAGTAAGTGAAGCCGGTCGACCGGATGTATTTTTCACAGAGTTTACAAACTCTGATAGCTATTGTCATCAAGAGGGCAAGGAAAGTGTGCGTGGGCGTTTGACTTTTACAGAAGATGAACAGCCAATAGTGGCCCATATTTGGGGGGATCATCCCGAATATTTCCGTCAAATGAGTATTGGCATGGCAGAGTTAGGATTTAAAGGCATCGATATTAATATGGGCTGTCCTGTGCCGAATGTGGCATCGAGAGGGAAAGGCAGCGGCCTTATTCTGCGTCCAGACATTGCGGCAGAGCTTATTCAAGCAGCAAAGATAAGCGGACTGCCTGTAAGCGTGAAAACACGACTTGGCTATAATGATGTAAATGAGTGGGAGGAGTGGCTAACGCATATTTTAAATCAGGAAATTGCAAACCTTTCTATTCATTTGCGTTCAAGAAAGGAAATGAGCCAAGTAGATGCGCATTGGGAGCTAATTCCTGAAATCAAAAAATTACGTGACCGTATCGCACCCAATACGCTACTAACAATCAATGGAGACATTCCTGACCGTCAAACTGGGCTGCAGCTTGCTAAACAATATGGTATTGATGGCGTTATGATTGGGCGAGGTATTTTTAAGAATCCATTTGCTTTTGAAAAAGAGCCAAAGGAGCATAGCAGTAAAGAATACCTTGATCTTTTAAGACTGCAGCTTGATCTTCAAGATCAATATATGGAAGTACTACCACGTTCAATCACAGGGCTTCATCGCTTTTTCAAAATTTATGTCAAAGGATTCCCTGGGGCTGCTGAATTAAGAAATCGATTGATGAACACGAAATCTACAGATGAAGTGCGCGCATTGCTTGATAACTTTGGAAAAGAATAATCATTAGAAGCCAACAGGTAAGACTCTGACTTGTTGGTTTTTATTATGTGTTAGGTCAAAAAATTCGGGTCTTAAGATTGATAATAAATTATTTAAAATATGGTAAGATAAAGTGTGCGAAAAATGTCATATTATAGCGAAGTTTTAACGAACATATGATACAATAGTATATCGTACAAAATGAAGGAGGTTCAGTCCAACATGACACTTTTGATTACACTGTTATTACTAGTGAGTGTTAGTTTATTTATTTACTCTTTTTTTGCAAAAGATTATCAATCTGAGATTACGAAACAAGTTTCTAATGTGAATATTAACCTTATGCGCGAAATTATAGAATTAAAAGATAAAATCAAGGACTTGGAGAAAGGAAGTAATCTTCGTGGATAAACATACTGCACGTGGACTAGCAATCGGTTTATTTTTTACAGCTATTATCTTACTAGTTTTTAAGCCCGCTTTTGCACTAGATAAAGAAACTGTGACTTCGTACCTAGAAGAAAATAATTTAATGGTCATTTCTAAAGAAGAACCAGTAAATATAGAACAAAGTGATCATAGTGCAACAAAGGAAAACGATAGCTCTGAGTATGACCATTCTCAAATGGCAATGGACAATGAAAAAGATATGGAGCAACAGGTTCCTAAGGATGATCAACAATTTAATATTACTAAGGGTATGGTAAGTAGTGATGTAGCCTATCAATTGAAGAAAAACGGCCTTATTAAAAACCAGGCACAGTTTATTAAAACTCTCAGATCAAAGAATGGCGAAAAATATATACAAATTGGCGAATATAAATTAAACTCCTCAATGAGTAATGATGAAATAATAAGTGTTTTAACGAGAAATCGAGTTTAACGTGATTGCGGTGGCATTTTATAAACAAAATGCTGCCGCTTTTTTTATGTTGACCAAATCGGTAAATAGAGTTATTCTTCTATTAACCGAATCGGTTAATATATGTATTTGCGGGGTGAGTCGACTGGAAAATTTTTTAAGTTTACCTATAGAAAAACAAAATAAAGTTATTGATGCAGCCCTTATATGCTTCGGTACCAACGGCTATAAAAAAACTTCCGTTAGTGATATCGCTGCTGCTGCGAGTATTTCCAAAGCATTAGTATTTCATTATTTTGGCACAAAAAAAGCTTTATATTTATACCTGATTAACTTATGCACCCATATGATTGTGGAGGAACTTGATGAAAAGTTTGATAATGCCGTTACTGATTTCTTTTCCAGAATTAAACTTGCAACAAGCATTGAAATTTCGGTTATGAAAAAGCACCCTGCGATTCTTTCTTTTTTAGACAGTGTGTATTTTGAAAATGATGATGAAGTTAAAGCGGATATAAAAGCTATTCTTGCAAATAGTGAAAGTGAAAGTTTACGAAGTAAAATAGCCTTTGAAGGCATTGACACTTCAAAATTTAAAGATGATATTGATCCAAAGTTAGTCATGAAACTACTAACCTTGCTTACTGATGGGTATTTAAGTAAAATGCAAAAAATGGAGATTGACCTTGATGCCTTATGGGAGGAATTCGAGGAATATATAAATCTATTTCAAAGGAATTTTTATAAGGAGAAATACCTATAGCTTATATTTGTTTACTCATAACCCTTTATTTAAATACGCGTAAAATAGATAGGAGATTATGTATGAATTCATATGTCCTAGGTTTTCAGGAAATTGATAAAACTAAGCTTGCGATGGTAGGGGGAAAAGGAGCCAACTTGGGGGAACTATCCAGGATTAAAGGGATACAAGTACCAGAGGGCTTTTGCGTGACTACCGAAGCGTATAAAGAAATATTTGGGAATAACGAGGAGCTTAATTCATTGCTGGATCGGTTGTCCCTTCTAAAAGCAGACAATAGGGAAGGCATTGGTGAAATCAGCGCAAAAATTCGTAAGGTCGTCGAAGGAATAGTTATTCCGAAAGGCATCGAAACGGAGATTGCCCATCATCTTGCTCAATTTGATGAAAAAAATGCTTTTGCCGTACGTTCCAGCGCTACAGCAGAGGATCTGCCAACAGCCTCCTTTGCAGGACAACAGGATACGTATTTAAACATTATAGGAAAGGAAGCTATCCTGAAACACATCAGCAAGTGCTGGGCATCGCTGTTTACAGACCGAGCAGTGACCTATCGCACCCAAAATGGTTTCGATCACCGCAAGGTCCACCTCTCCGTCGTCATCCAGAGGATGGTCTTTCCTGAGGCGGCAGGGATTTTGTTTACCGCCGACCCCATCACTTCCAATAGGAAGGTTACATCCATCGATGCAAGCTTTGGGCTCGGTGAAGCTCTGGTCTCCGGCCTGGTAAATGCAGATCTCTATAAGGTTTGTGACGGCAGAATCGTCGAAAAGAAGATATCCACTAAGAAGTTGGCTATTTATGCCTTAGAAGAAGGTGGAACGGAGGAGAAGAGGATTGAAGTCGAACGTCAGAATATGCAGACGTTGACAGACGAACAGATTTTACAGCTTGAGAACATGGGCAGAAGGATTGAGACCTATTTTGGCTGTCCTCAGGATATCGAGTGGTGCCTGTATGAACATAACTTCTATATCGTCCAAAGCCGTCCTATCACTACTTTATACCCTATACCAGACGTGCAGGATGGGAAAAACCATGTGTATATGTCTTTCAGCCATCAACAAATGATGACCGATGCCATGAAACCATTTGGATTATCGTTTTTTCAGTTAGGATTTGACGATTTTCCCTTAATACAAGCCGGCGGAAGGTTGTTCATCGATTTGGCACATGATTTGTCTACTTTTACAGGACGATTGATAGTAAACAGCGCTATGGGCAAAATCGACCCTCTCATGGATAGTGCCATCAAGAGCTTACTGAAACGAAAAGACTTTATGAAATTATTGGCGCACGGCAAAAAAGCCTTTAGTATCGGTTCAGGGTATTTTTCGTGGATGCTACCCATTCAGTTTATCAAGATATACCACAACAACGACGAAACCCTTGTTCAAACTCTAATTTCACAGAATGAAGCTTCTATGGAAGAGCTTAAGCGAAGGATTGCAAAACTATCCGGAGATGAACTGTTTGCCTTTATTATTGAGGCTAAGAGCCATTTAAAAGAAGCTATGTATGATCCACAGAGCATGGCAGCGATTTATGTCGGAGTCTATGCAACAAGTTGGATTAATAAGAATATGGAAAAGTGGTTGGGAGAAAAGAGTGTTGCAGATTTGCTTTCCCAATCGGTCGCCAACAATGTTACATCTGAAATGGGGCTGGCGCTGTTGGATATAGCTGACGTCGTCCGGCAATACCCGGCTGTGATGGAGTATTTCCAACACGCCGATAATGAGACTTTCTTTGAGGACTTGGCAAAGTTGGAAGGCGGCAATGCTGTCAGCATATCCATAAGGGCGTATCTTGAAAAATACGGTATGCGTTGTTCCGGTGAAATTGATATCACCAAGCCCCGCTTCAGTGAACAACCGACCGACCTTGTCCCCGTGATTCTCACCAATATCAAGAACTTTGAGGCGAAAGCTCATGACGCTGTATTCGAACGGGGATTGTTGGAAGCGCAACAGAAGGAACAAGATCTTCTACAGCGTTTGGAACAGTTGCTAGGTGGAAAGCGAAAGGCCGAAAAGACTAGAATGATGATTAACCGTATGCGTAATTTTGTTGGTTACCGGGAATACCCGAAATATATTATGGTTGGGTATTACTGGATCATTAAGCAGGCACTCCTTCAGGAGGCTGTAAAGCTCGTGGAAAATGGGGTAATCCGGGAGAAGGAGGATATCTACTATCTATCTTTTGATGAGCTTCGGGAGGTCGTACGTACAAATCTGCTGGATTACAGCATGATAACGAAGCGAAAAGAAGAATATGAGATTTATGAGAAACTAACACCTCCTCGAATAATGACATCAGAAGGCGAGGTTATTTCCGGTGAATACGATACAGGTAACATCCCGAATGGTGCTTTGGCGGGTATACCCGTTTCATCGGGAACTATAGAAGGCCGGGCACGGGTCATTTTAAGAATGGAAGATACTGTTATAGAGGATGGCGATATTTTAGTCACTGCATATACTGACCCTAGTTGGACACCGGTGTTTGTATCCATTAAAGGTTTGGTGACGGAAGTAGGCGGGATGATGACCCACGGTGCTGTAATTGCCAGAGAATATGGCCTTCCGGCCGTAGTAGGTGTGGAAAACGCTACAAGGCTGATTAAAGATGGGCAAAGAATTCGGGTAAACGGAACGGAAGGATATATAGAAATCTTGTAATAAAAAGAATGTCCCATCGGCCTGGGCTTAGGCAGGTGGGACTTTCTTTCGTTTATGTTTCAGTATATATTTTAAAATGAATAATTATGGTACATTAATAATGGGAGGAATCCCTAAATATTTATATTGTCTACTTTTAGGATCGCGATGCACAGGCACCAAAAAATAAAAATGTAAATGATCCGCTCAGTCTTTGACTGGGCCTTATTTTTAAATAGTCTAATTTGGTTATAGTAAATGATATATATAAGTTAAGGATAGAGGGAATACGATGTCAAATAAAACAAAAGCGTCAAAAAAAATAGCTAGATATTCACTAATTATCATGGGGTTAGGTTATGTTGCAACCACACCATTTGGAGGTTCAGTATGGATTGATTTATTAAATGGGGGGTTTGAAGCGGGGCTAGTTGGTGGATTAGCAGATTGGTTCGCAGTTACGGCACTGTTTCGCCATCCTCTTGGATTACCAATCCCCCATACAGCCTTGCTGCCCAATAATCGTAAAAGAATGACAAATGCACTAGTTTCGGTATTAAAAAATGACTGGCTTTCTAAGGAAAGCATCCAAGAAAAAGTGAAACACATTCCTTTTACAGAAAAACTAATTGCCTTCATAAAAAGACAGCAACAAACGGTTTCTTTTAGAGAAAATCTTATGAAACTAATCAAGAAAATGATTGGTTACATAGACGTTGAAAAGATTACACCTTTTATAAAGGAACAAATAAGATCGACCCTTTATAATGTTGAAATGAGAAAACTTCTTCAGTTAATAAGCGTACAGCTACTTAATGAGGAGTTTGATAGGAAAGTTTTGGATCGCGTTTTGGAAAAAGCAGATACTTGGATAAGACAAGAACAAACCAGTGACCGACTAGGTACTGTTTCTATGAATGTAATTAAAAACATTCAAGCAGATGGAATGCTACAGTTTGCTCTAAAATCTATACAAAGTCTACTTAGTGAGGAAAAACTTGGAAATATTGTGCAAAACCTATTAGTAAGTGTTATAAAGAGTTTACAACACGAGGGAGAACCAAATCGAGAAGCTTTAATCTTATATATTCGAAAAGAGATACAAGGTATAAGTGGCAATACTCAGCTAGTAGAGGGAGTAGAGAAATGGAAACGCCAATTTCTATCACAATGGGAGCCTGATCAAACAATAACAGAAAGCTTACAACAGCTACAACAAAAGATAATAGATCTCGTAGATGATAAAGATTTTATCAATGCTTATCTTGTTCCATTGATGAATCATTTAATAGACATTTTACAAGAAAATAACAACAACATTGATCATTGGATTCAGAAACAAATAATATTTCTTGTTGAAAATAATCATGAGATCATTGGAAATTTAGTACAAGAGAATTTAGATAAATTAGACAATAACACACTGGTTGATATGATGGAAAATAAAATAGGAACAGATCTACAATGGATTCGTGTTAATGGAGCAGTTTGTGGCTTTATAATAGGAATTTTCCTAACAGGAGTACAAGCCCTGTCTAATATTTTCTTATAGGGGGACAGGTTCCATGTCCCACCATTTATTTACAAAATGATACCCAAAAAATAAAAAACAGTAGGAAACGAATGCTTCCCACTGTTTTTTTACGTTATTTAGTTGATGAGTTCATTATTTATCCAATTAATCGAGTTGATGAGTAAGACCAAATTTCTCTCGTAATATGCTACTGCCATACCCTAAGAATCCTCCAACAATAGCAGGGATTATCCACCCTAGTCCCACCTCGTACATAGGAAGAATGACATTAAAGAAATTATTAATAGAAGAAAGGTGTATACCAACTCCATTTAATCCATCAAAGAAACTAATAATAAATGTAAAAAGTAGGCTTCCTTGATAAACTTCAGCTCTCCCGTTAAATAAAGAATGAAAAAACGTTAAGAAAATTAATACAATAGCTAATGGGTAAATAGCTGTTAATACAGGTACAGAAATAGCAATTAGCTGTGTAAGTCCAACATTAGCAACTATTGCACTAAAAATACTTAAACTAATAGCAATTGTTTTGTAAGGAACTTTTGGAAATAGTTTATGGAAGAATGAAGAGCAGGATGAAACAAGCCCTATGCTCGTTGTTAAACAAGCTATTGTAATCATTACTCCTAATAATACCCCACCGTAAGTCCCGAAGTAGTAATCCGATACTTTTGCTAAGACAGTAGCTCCGTTATCTAAAAGTCCAAGTTTTTCTACACTTGAAGCACCCATATAAGAAAGAGCTGTATAAATGGTTGCTAGGATAAAGGCAGCGATGGCAGCAGCTTTTCCACAAACAATCAAAATTTGTTTTTTTGTTTTTGCACCCTTTTCTTTAATAGCATTAATGATAATGATGCCAAAAACAAAAGATGCAAGAGTATCCATTGTTAAATAGCCTTCCTTAATCCCATTAAAAAATGGTTGAATTGTATAACTCTTAACGGGTGCTTGAAAATCACCAATTGGATGAATAATAGCAACTACTACTAGGATTCCGATAAACGTTAATTTGATTGGAGTTAAAATTTTCCCCACTATTTCGACAATTTTCGCGGGATTGAGCGAAAAAAGACACGTAATGCTAAAAAAGATAATTGTAAAAATGAGTAAAGGTACAGGGCCTGAGTTTTCAGACAAAAAGGGTTTGACACCTATTTCAAAAGAAACGTTTCCTGTTCTTGGAATAGCAAATAAAGGACCAATTGCTAAATAAAGAACGATTGTGAATACGATACCAAAAACAGGATGTACACGACTTGCTAACGACTGTAAATCATCTTTCCCCGAAAAACCAAATGCTAACACACCAAGTAACGGCAATCCAACTCCAGTTACTAAAAACCCTGCATTAGCTATCCAGATATTCATACCTGCCGATTGACCAAGCATTGGTGGAAATATTAAATTTCCTGCCCCAAAGAATAGAGCGAATAACATTAAACCAATAATTACTATAAATGAAAACGGTACTTTGTTAGACAAGTTAAAACCTCCATGAAATAACATAAATTTAAAATTTCAGAAAAATAATAATTCTTAAAAGAATTATATAAGAGTTAAATACACAATATTTTGTCATTATAACCGGATAAAATTATTATTTCAATATATATTTTTATTTTTTTCTGAATAAATGATAACTTCCTTTTTTGTTTAATTTTAATTAGGTAAATACTCACTACATCTTTATTGTCTGCAAAGTTTTTTCTTTTATATCAATAAGTTTTAATGCCGTGGATTTATTTTGATATTCGCAACCTTGGGAATTTTTTTTGCGTGTGTTGTTTTTTATATAATAAAATATTATTATAAATATAAATTTTAATTATAATAGTTTCATAATTTCTATAATGAAACAAGGAGGACAATATGAACAATGTTTACCAAGAAGGTAAGGATTTTGCTAAGTCCTACATACTTCCTTACACTGAATTAACTGATAAGGATGCTAAATTTCCAGAAGAAACTTTTAAGGAATTAGGTGAAAAGGGTTTTTTAAAGCTGCTTGTACCTGAAGAATACGGTGGATATGGAAAAGGACTTGTAGAACATGCTCAGGCCTGTCTCGCATTTGCTGAGAGCTGCTCTACTACTGCCCTTTGCTATATGATGCATAATGTTGCCTTAATGTGTGTGCTTACACATGGCAGTGACGAACTTAAGAAAAAGATTTTTACAGACATCGTTGAAAAAGGTAAATTCATGGCATTAGCCTACAGCGAAATTGGAACGGGTACACACTTCTATAAACCTGAAATTAACGCTGAGGTTTATGGTGACAGCACTACATTCAATGGAATAAAGAGTATGGTAACATCTGCAACGTATGCCTCCTACTATCTTGTTCTTGCCCCATCTGTAGAAGAGGGAAAAATAAACAACTGGGTATTTCCACTAGAGGCAGAAGGTTTAACATTTGAAAAGTCAAAATGGCAAGGTATTGGAATGAGAGGGAACTCGTCTTGTCCAATGCATATTGAAAATGTGACTTTAGACTCATCTTTTCGTATTGGATCAGAAGGTTCAGGGGCGGAGCAAGTATTCAACGTGGTAGCTCCATTTTTTATCACAGGGCTAGGAGCGGTATACAGCGGCACTGCCATGCATATGTTTGAGATATCAAACAAGTATGTGGTGGATAGGAAATACCCTGATGGAAGTTCACTAGCAAATATTGAAACTGTACAAATCCACGTTGGTACTATTTACAAACATGCAGCTGCTGCAAGAGCAATGACTTTAGAAGCTGCAAGTGCAGGAGCCAATGGTGAAGCTGATGCACTTGCAAAGATACTAGCTGCAAGAATAGTGGCGTCAGAGGCTGCAATCGAATGCGGCAGGCTTTCAATGAGAGTTGGTGGAGGAAAAGCTTACAATAAGGCTATACCTACGGAAAGACTTCTGAGAGATGCATATGCTGGTCAAGTTATGGCACCTAGCGTCGACGTTCTGACTATTTGGCTTGGAAAAGCATTAACAGGCCAGATGATTCCATAAAAAAGTAAGGAGTGAGATTATTGAATAACGAACGAGTAAAAGTAGGAGCTGTTATCTATGATCCGAAGGTAACGGTAATCTGGGAAATTATTGCTGATTTTTTCAAAAAAGAAGGCTTGGAAATAGAATGTGTCTTCTATAAAGATTACGAAGTACAGGTTGACGGGTTACTGAATAAGGAAATAGACATTGCTTGGAATTCCCCTCTAGCATGGCTTGATGCATATTTGAGAACTGATGGAAAATGCCAGATGGGTTCAATGAGAGATACCGACCGAGATAGAAAAACATGCTTCATTGTTAGAAAAGACAGTGGCATTACGAACCTTGATGGGTTAAAGGGGAAGACGATTGGCTTTGGAGCGATAGACTCTCCACAAGCTAGACTCATACCAATCAACCATTTGCACAAAAATGGACTTGAATTTGGAGCAGACTACAAGGAGAAAAGGTTTGATATTGGTGTCGGCCTTCATGGGGACCACGTAGGCGGAGAACTGGATGCTGTTAAAGCATTGATGGAAGGAACTGTAGACGCCGCTGTAACTCTTGATTTGAATTGGGATGCTTGGAAGAGGGATGGCACCGTTGATGAAAATCAATTAGTTTGCATTGATACAACGGATTTGTTTGACCACTGTATTTTCGTAGCACACCCTGATTTTCCAACAGATAGATTCTTAAAATGGCAAGAGGTGCTTCATAGAATGGACTATAACAATGAAGCACATAAGAAGATGATGGATATGGAAGGTTTGAAGGAATGGGTTGAAGGAAGAATCACAGGATTTCAGCAATTACGTGAAGCCAATGACTATCTGAAGTTCTTTAATAGGTAATCTTGAAGAATCATAAAAATAGCAATTAATAAGAGAAGCATGTTTTTTTCGTTGCTTCTCTTTTCACTTTTTATATTTACTTTGGGAGATGAGAACATGAAACGATCATTACCGTTATTTCCTACTTCCTTAATAGGAAGTATGCCTAGATCCAAAGAAGTTCTTAAAGCTTTAAGAATGATTAGAAGAGGAGCAATTGATCCGAATGACTTCAACAAGCTTATCGAGATGGAAACTGAAAAAGTCATTACGTTACAAGAGGATCTTGGGATTGACATAATCACAAGTGGAGAGATTGGACGGGATAACTACGTCTCCTTCGTTTCTAATAAAATCGGCGGTGTTACAATGATGAGCATGAGTGAAATGCTCGATTATATTGATGATAAAAAAGCCTTTGAAAATATTTTGACGACGTTGGATGTTCCAGCGGTCAGCATTAAAAATGCAATTTGTGTTGGTAAGCTTAAATACAATGGTGGTATTGTTGCAGACGAGCTTAAGATTATGAAGAAATTTACCAATAAACCCGTTAAGGTAACATTACCAGGTCCGTATCTTCTTACTAGATCGATGTGGCTACCTAATCTCTCTGGTAAGTTTTATGGGAGTAAGGAAGAGCTTGGGCAAGATGTTATTAAGATTATGAAGGAAGAGATAGATAATCTAATTGATATTGGAGTCGATGTGATTCAATTTGATGAACCGGTTCTGACCGAGGTTGTTTTCACAGATGGAAAACCAAGGTCGTTTATGTGTGCTGCGCTTTCTGAAAGAAAGGATCCAAAAGAAGAGCTAGAATTCGCCAGCTCCTTGATTGGACAGATGATGGAGTATATTGATCGAACAAAAACAGTTGCTTCCCTACATGTCTGCAGAGGGAACTGGAGCAAGGATGAGAGCATATTATTGACAGGGCCCTATACTCCACTTATTGAATTATTTGCAAAGGTAAACCCCGACCTTTTAACCCTTGAATTCTCAACTCCAAGGGCAGGAGAGCTTAGATCATTATTGACTGATTCAAGGATTAGTGAACAAACAGCACTTGGTTTAGGAGTGATCAATCCACGTACAGATGATATTGAGACAGTGGATTCAATCCTTTCAAGAGCGGAGGAGGCAATGAAATATTATCCAAAGGAAAAAATTTGGCTAAATCCTGACTGTGGGTTTGCAACCTTCTCAAGCAGTCCTGTTAACATATTTGAAAATATCTCGGGCAAAATACGTTCAGTCACTGAAGCGGCTGCAATACTAAGGAGTAAATACGATGGATCAGCCAAAAAATGACATAAACACATTATATGAATCCAAGGTTTTTGATATGAACTTTAGGGGAACATCAAACGACCTTTCATCTGTAAAAATATACACAAATAAAAACAGCTTTCAAATAGAAAAACAAATAAGCTTTGACTCGGAATACGAGCAAATCAGCAGTCTTGAATACTTTGCAGGATCAGTTCTAAGTAGCATATTATTAACGCTTTTAGAACAGTCGAAAAAAAATGGTTCAATTATTGAAGAAATTGAAGGGGTCTTGAACCTTTCACTGGTAAACCCTCTCACCTTACTGGGTGTAAGAGGTTATGATGAAGAACCGTCTATCAGTAAAATAACTGTCACCGTTTTTTTATTTGCTGATCTTGAGGAAAGTGAGTTTTTTGATTTCTGCAACTTGGCGCTTCATAATTCACCTGTTTACAATACTTTAAAGAAATCCATGGAACTTGAGGTAATTTTTAAAAAACTTGTATAGGGAAACACTAGGGACGGTTCTCCTGTTTCCCTAATTCCTTCCAGTTATAAACCTATAGGCTATAGGTGAATTTTAAAATTCACCTATGGTCCTAAAACACTTCCACAATTTTTAAAATAATGTACTGCCGAAGCAATAATGGTTCCAAGCCCCCAATATTCACTCCTCTAAGAATGAAGCGTACCAGCCGGTTACATCTTTTCCTTCTGCAGCTTTTCCTAATGCCCCCTGTACAAAACCTGCAACAGATGCACCTCAATTTCCACCTGTCCAATTTGGGTCGGTTACTTTATGCCAACCTGCACTAATCCAAGCATAGCCTAGATATAATATAATCGGGTGATTAGCCAAATGAAAGCAGACCGTGTATTGTTAAAAAGGTGTCATTCTTTTGGATTTTTGTTTTACATAAAAAGCAGAGGATGAAGTTCCTTATAGATAGCTCCTACATTCTGTAACATTAATCATTTACGTTAATATCCTAATATGGGAGGGGTTTCATATGAGAGACTCAATCAAGCGAATAGCTCAACAGTTTATCGTTTCCCACTATCCTGAATCTGAAATAGTCTGGATAGGTGGAAGTACTGTTTATGGAAATTTAACAACAGAATCTGATATTGACTTAATTATAATCGATGAAACAGAAACACCAAGAATTGAATGTTATCAATTTCTTGGATGGAAAATAGAAGCATTTATTTATACGGCTTTATCTCTGAAGTTTGAATTTCAAACAGCTAGATATAGAGGGATGCCCACCATTATTAAAATGTGTGCCGAAGGTCTACTTATAGAAGATAAACAAGGGGATGGAAGGGAATTCCAAAGGGAGGCAAAAATACTTTATGAACAAGGTCCACAGCTTTGGGGTGAGGATAAAATAAATGAAGCAAGGTATCAAATCACAGATTTGTTGTCAGACTTTAGGAGTTCAGAAGACTTTGGAGAAAGTTTATTTATTTTAAATAAGTTAATAGATTTGTTAACTGAACTGATTTTAAGGGCAAATGGCAATTGGGTTGGTGTAGGAAAGTGGTTTGCCAGAAACCTTAAATCATATGATAAAGATATGTGTAATAAACTAGTTAGTTATACAAAAACGTACATGAATACAAATGATAAAACTGAACTAATTTCACTCATTCAATCTACACTTGATCATTATGGTGGAGAATTGTTTGTTGGTTATAAAGGATTCCTTTTGTAGAGGAAAAGGGCAGGGACACAGGGACAGGCACCGTGTCCCACCATTTATTTTGGGACAATGGACCTGTCCCTCCGTCCCAGTCCCGCTAAAACACTCCTGTGATTTTCAAAAAAAAGTACTGCATGAGCGTAAAAAACGCCAAATAAGAAAAGTTATAGATACTGAATGTCAGTAAATATTTATTAGTCTCTTCTGGGTTTACTTGAATAAAAAGTTTGTAAGAGATTACGCTCGCCATCGAAGCAATAATGGTTCCAAGCCCCCCAATATTCACTCCTACTAATAAAGGCTTCCAATTCTCAGTGAATTCAGCGAGAAGGATTGAAGCAGGGACGTTGCTAATCAATTGGCTTACCAAAATGGAACTGAAAAAGACGGAACTTGAGTCTTTCAGGCTTTCACTTGCCAATATTTGAATTACATTTGTATCCGAAATGTTTCCGATAAAAATAAAGAAACAAATAAAAGTTAGGAGCAGAAGATAATCAATTTTTATTAATAATTTTTTATTTAAAAGAAGTACGGTTATCAAGGTGATGACGAACGCAATTTGATAACTTATGATTCCAAAAATAGAGGAAATGATGATTGCTAACACAAGTCCCCAAACTGCTACCTTATTTCGATTCTCTACCTTTATTGAAGGAAGTTCCACTTTCAATTCCCTTTTATGAAGTCTATGAATCAAAAAAAATAGGGAAATAACCCCAAGGATTGCCATGAAGAAAACAGTTATAAAAAATGCCCTTGGGTTTAATCCGTAGTGAGAATAGATAAATAAATTTTGCGGATTTCCCATGGGAGTTAAGCTACTGCCAAGATTCGCAGCAATGGTTTGAAGGATGATTGTCTCCATCATAGGCAAACCTGTCCTTTTACTGATCACAAGAGCCAATGGCACAAAAGTAAGTAACGCTACATCGTTCGTGACGAACATCGAGCTAAAAAAACATAAGGAAATGAGTATCGCTGAAACAGATTTGCTGTTATTACATTTATTTAAGATACTAATGGCTATTTTGTCTAATAATCTAAGCTCATCCAACGCTTTAATAGCGAGCATAAGATTAAATAAACTGACCAATACAGAAATATTAATATACTCCAGTTTTGGAGGATGAATGAAACAGCTTGCGATTGCCAATAAGAGCGAGATTGTAAATACCTTGTCTCTTTTGAAAAAGCTAAAATTCACACTAATTTTTTTCTTAGTTGGAATGAATACAGAATCTTTCATAGCCCACCACCGACAACTTTTAACATAACGAAAACAATGATATGATTCTACCATGTACTTTTTTGATTGTGAATAAGTTTTGCAGGGAGGTGTCTTGAGGTGAATCTTAAAGAAAAGGTAAAAAAGCTTCCAGCATCTCCAGGCGTATATTTAATGAAGGATTCTCAAGGGTACATCATTTACGTGGGGAAATCGAAAAACTTAAAAAGCCGAGTGCAATCATACTTCCAAAATTCAAGAAACCATTCTAGTAAGGTTCTCAAGCTCGTTAAGCATTTAAAAGATTTTGACATTATACAAACAGATACAGAATTTGAAGCATTTATGCTTGAATGTCAATTAATAAAGGACATAAAACCACTTTATAATAAATTGATGAAAAGTTCACAAGCATACACGTATATTAGGATTCTAATGAATAACGGGACTAATCGACTAGAACTGGTCAATCATATTGATGAAAAGGAAGGCAGTCGCTATTTTGGTCCTTTTTCAAGTAAAAGTACTGTTGAAAAGGCAATTAAAGGATTAAAAGAGTATTTTAAAATTGAATGTAGCAATCCTACCAATAAACATACTCCATGTCTAAATTATTCATTGGGATTGTGTATTGGCATGTGTTTTGATTATTCAGCTGTAGAAATATACAAGCAAATTATAGAGAGAGTTATTGCTTTATTTTCGGGAACTGACACAAGTATCCTTGTAGAAATGGAACAAAAAATGACTCAGGCCTCCCAAGATTTTGATTTTGAAAAAGCAGCTAAGCTTCGAGATTATAGCGAGGCTATAAAATCCCTTTTGAAAAAAGAAAAGGTAATCGAATTTACAAAAGATAATAAGAACATAGTAGTATTTGAATTTGTAGATAGCGCCAATTTGAAAATATTTCTAATTAACAGGAACAAAGTACTCTTTAAGCAATTATATAAGATAAATGGAAGAGGCATGGAACAGCTAGGACAATCCGTCAAGGAAAACATTTTAACCTATTTTAATAGTAGCGACCAACCCTCAAATTTGGATATTAACAAGGAATATGAAACAGTAGGGACGGTTCTTTCTGTTTCCCTAATATCTGCCAGATATAAATGTTATTGGTAAATTTTAGGGAAACAAAGAGAACCGTCCCCTTTGTTTCCCCTCACGTTTCAGTCCCTTTAAGAATTAATTCCACAGATACTTTAACATCAATAATAGCTGATTTCACTAGACTATCATATTCTGATTTTATTTTCTCCCATTCATCCGGATTATTCTTTTTCAAAATTGACTTTACATTTAAAACATCTTCCCCAGTTTTTTCATAAATCGCAGATAGTTGTGTTTGAACATTATTTTGCAGTAATTTAGTAAAATCCTTTTCTAATCGATGTAAGGTAGTTCCTTTTAAATTTCCATCCCCGCATGTATATTCAGCCAAATACCCTTTTGCTTTCACATTCCCGCCAATGATTAAATTTCCGTTGCTTACTTTTGGTTTTAATGAGGTAGATGTATGAATGATATCCATACTTACGGAGCCTGAACCTGTGTCAGGGCAATCCATCCGTAAACTTCCTGACTCAACAATTTCTTGTATAAAAGCTACTACAATCGATTCTTTTTCACTTAAATGGCCGACCACTTTTCCCTTTTTCAATACGGAGACTCCTGAAACCTCAATATCCTGTTTATTTTTACCAAGTTTAATATAGGGGATTAAATTGATATTATTTTCATGAATCGCTCTAGAAACACCGCCGATATCAGTTGCAATAGTTCTACCTGTACCTTCCGTTAAAGTTATGATTTTCTTTATATAATGAGAGATAAACCGCTCATCCTTTTGCCTTACTTTAAGAATATCGATTGGATTTTCCGCTAACACGACCGGTGTCGTTCTTCTCATATCAGGGTCTCGAAGAAAATGACTAATGATCCCTGCAATGCCTTCCTCTGCCTGCTTCTTTCCAATGATTAAAATTTGGATATTAGAATAAAAAGGTTCGCCGATTACTTTCGTTTGAACAGAATGAAGTGGCATCTCTATTGATGGATAATTGACCTTTTTAATTGTAACTTTTGCTTGTTGACCGCCACCTTGTTGTTGACCGATTGGGCCACCACTCTGTAGATTCAAGCTTTCAATCCCGACTATATACCCTTTGTCCTCCTTTTCAATGGCAATTCCTGATATAAACATACGATTACGGATTCGTTGAAAATCCCAGCAGCCGCTTAATAAGAAGGTTATCAAGATAAAACAAATCAGTATCTTAAACCGCCCCATTTTGTTTCACCTTCTTTTTCACAGTATCAATCAGAACGATTAAAGGAAACAGAGAAAATATTATGATAATGGTTCCAAACTGTAGAATTCTAGAGAAAGCTTGAACTTGTTCGATATTCTTCGGATAAATTGCGGTTATGAAAACGACTACGCCAATAATTCCGACCCACATCAAAAAACTACTTCTAGGAAACAATGTTTTCATGCCAACCGATCCAGCTAGAAATGTGAGATGATTAAGTGTAAACGAAAATACAATCCAACTTGTTAAATATAAAATTTCCATACGCTCTAGAATAGGCACTTCAACCAAACGAGCCATATCAATGGTCGGATATTCGATAAAGTTAATTTCTACTGGTCCAAATAATGAAATCGATAATATGAATAAAAATGCCGTGATGAGAGACAAGAAAATTAACCCTTGCAACACTCCATTTTTAAGTGCGTCAAAATTGGACATGGAAGGTAAAAAAAAGAGGAAGACCCAGCTATCTAAAAAATAATACATAGATATGATTAAACTTTGATTAAAATCAATATCCCTTGCGATGACTGGTTTTAAATAAGAAAAGTCCGCTTTATTAATAACAAGAAAACAAATGATTAAAACCGCCATAAGAAGCAGCGGCTGAGCCAATTCATTAAATCGCGCCAATGTTTCTTCTTTTTTTGTAACAGCATACATGACAAGTACGAGTTCTACTAAAATGATGATCCAATTGGGAGTATGAAATAATATATGAACAATGACCCCGTCTGATAATAAGCGAACGCTAACGCCTGTCCCGACAATTGTAAGGACAGCAAGGAAAAAAAAGATACAACGGGCCCCCCGTTTGCCGATTATCTGCTCTAAGATTTCCAGCATGGAACAACCTGGATATCGTTTAGGAAGTACCAGTAAGATTCTTATAGCAAGCAGGATTAAAGCAAGTGACAAAAAGATAAAAATCCAGCCGCTTTGCTCCGAATATTCATTAATCTCTCTTGGTAATGTGGTGATTCCAACTGGTGCGCTGGCCATAATAAGCCAAAAAATTTGATTTTGGGAGAAAGTAAATTTCTTTTCTGCCATATTCTGCACCTATCCTTTTTTTAATGGCTTCCATGTTCTTTGTTTTTCTTTATTGGATAAATAAGTTGGCCTTATTGTTCTCCAGCGAAGTGGAAATAAAATAAAGAGGTCAACCCAGTTTCGGAAACGTGTTGGCGCAAAAGGTACAAGATAAGGAACACCAAAGCTTTTAAGGCTGCATAAATGAACTAGTATAAAAATATAGCCTAAAACTAATCCATATAAGCCTAAAAATCCAGCCGCGATTATAAGCAATAAACGAATAAGCCGAAAGCTAAAAGCCATGGAATAATGTGGCGTACTAAAGGATGCCATTGCGGTGATACCAACTACAATTAAGGTTATAGGACTAACAATATTGGCCTGAACAGCAGCATCTCCAATCACGATTCCCCCAACAATACCCACTGTTTGTCCCAATGGTTTGGGTAACCTGATCCCGGCTTCTCTAAAAATTTCAATCATAAGTTCCATCAGAAGTAGCTCCAAAATGGCAGGAAAAGGGACCTGTATGCGGGTATGGGCAATCGAGATTAATAAATCTGTTGGAATTAGCTCTGGGTTATAATGGATTAAGGCAACAAATAAAGAAGGAACAAATACACTTATTAGCATTGCAACCAGCCGTATTATACGAACCATTGAGCTTACATACCATTTTTCATAGTAGTCATCCATATTCTGCAAGCTTTCAAAAAAGGTAAGCGGCACTTGTAAAGCAAAGGCAGAATTCTCTACAAACAATATGACTTTTCCAGAATTTAAAGATTCCACCACCGTATCGGGACGCTCGGATAGGCGAATAAGCGGAAATACCGACCAGGTATTATCTTCAATCCATTGTTCCAGCTCACTGGCAGATATGATTGTATCGGTCTTTATAGTTTTTAGCCTATATTTTACTTCCTGCAATACATCTTTGTTAACAATACCTTCAATATATAAAATTGTTATATTTGTTTTTGATAATGAACCAATTTTCATTTCCTCTATATGTAATGAAGGATCCTTTATATACTTCCTAATGATGGAAATATTCACTGGGATAGATTCAACAAATCCCGCTCTTGTACCTTTTATTGTCGTTTCAATAACAGGAGGTTCAGGTTTTTCCTTAGAAGACATACCTATTTTAAATAAACAATAGCTTTGCATATTTGCTAAAACTAAAATTACTTTTCCAAGGAGGATACCATTCACAATATCCTCCTTTTTTGCAGTCGTCTCTAATTGACTATAGGGGAACGTTTCGATTATGGCTGCTTCAGTAATCTGTTTTTCATTACCGAGACAAAAAATCTGTTGGAAAATACTTTGATTAACAACATTCTGATCTGTTAATCCTTCCAGAAAAAGTATTGCACCATCCTGGCCAGCTTTGGTTCTAAATTTACGAATATAAAGGTCATTACTATTTCGCAGCTCTGTTTGTATGAATGTTATTTTTTCATCTAGTGTTTTTGAAATCGATTGATTTAACATGATGGCCTCCAGCATGGACAAATAAAAATGCAAGTCTAGCTTCATTTGGCTTTTTACTGTTTATATTTACCAATGAATGATTATTATTTATTTTGTATGAAATGGATTTTTATTATGCAAATAAAGATTCCCCTCTTTGAGGTTTCAATTGCCAAGAAAACTGGATATTAATTTATTTGGGTAGGAATAGGGAGCTGCTGGATTACGAAATGAGTAAAGAAGTGGACAAATAAACGGTAACATATGGGTGAATGCTGGCATACCCTAATCTTAAATATTATAAAGATAAAGGGTTTGAAACGATGGCAACTACTATCATTAATTTGTATTATCTAAAAGTTAACAGCGTTTCTGGTAATGGATCGATTACGATTGGTGAAGCTGCCTACAACAGCCCCACAACTAATAACAAGTCACAAGGCATTACTTCATCCTTTGGGGACACCTCTCCTACGGAGACCATTATGGAGAATCTTTTAAATGATCCGGATGTGAATGATCAAACCGCCATTGGAACTACCGATAATGCCTTTGTTAATACGCCAATTCCACCGGCTCCACCAGTTTTTTAAATAAAGGGGGGTAAGGACTACATGCCACTTCAAATTAATGTTGTTAATATAAAAATAAATGGTATTACACAAAATGGAAATATTGATGTTGGATCAACTGTCCAAAATAGCCATACAGCGAATACGAAATTTTATGGGGCCAATTTTTCGCTAGGAGACATCGCTCCTAGTTCATCAGTTATAAATTCTGCATCTTTAGACCCTGATGTAAGCGATCAAGATCAAATTGCGAATCCATCGATGCCAATCGCAAACCAAATCTAAGGAGTAGAACATGGACATCGAAAAGATCAGGAAATGGCTTGAAATAACCAATCAATATCGGGAAAGTGATTTTTGGTCAAGTGTTCTAAAGCAAAAAACACCAGATGATTTTTTAAAAAAAGGGGACAGCTGTAGACCTATTTATGACCTATATCAAAACGAATATTTTAATTTTATGATAATTGAAACACCTGGAGTCGCTAAAGAAGAAATACTGCTTCAATTAGTCACTAGTACTAAATTGCTGATAAAATATTCAATTAAGCCTATTTTTTTAGCTGAAACTGAGGTAAAAAAGGAACGGGTTTATGGGGAATTTGAACGCATAATTGAGTTAGCGGAAGCTACGGAAAGTCATTTGTTAAGTGTAAAGCACGTCAATGGATTACTGCTTATTTCTTATCCAAGAAGAACGGCTGATTTTGCATTTTACCAGGAAGAGGATGTACTTTAAAGCAACTACACCAATTTTGTAGTTGCTTTTTTTATTTTTTGGGAAATATTAGGTAAACAGCGAGAACCGTCCCCAATGTTTCCAATGTTTCTTTTGACTAAACTATATAAAGCATATTAAATTAGATAAGGTATGCTTATTTGATGTTCTTGGAATAGGGGGTATTTTATGAATGCAACATCTAATACGAATAAGAAATCCGTTGTGATTGCTTTATTAATTGCAACGTTTTTAACGGCAATTGAAGGAACGATTGTCAGTACAGCAATGCCGAAAATTGTTGAAGACCTTGGTGGTAGTCATTTGTATACGTGGGTTATTTCTATTTACCTATTAGCAACAGTTATTAGTACGCCGATTTTTGGTAAATTAGCGGATTTGTATGGAAGAAAGAAGATGTTTACCATTGGCGTTATCATTTTCTTAATTGGTTCCATGCTTTCGGGTTTTTCGCAGACGATGCAACAGTTAGTCGTATTTCGGTTAATTCAAGGTATTGGTGCGGGAGCCTTGACGACCATTCCGTATACCATTATTGGTGATGTCTTTGAATTACAAGCCCGAGCGAAAATACAAGGTATGATCAGTAGTGTTTGGGGAATTGCAGGTATTGTTGGACCGCTTGCAGGTGGTTTTATTGTTGACGCAATCTCTTGGCATTGGATTTTCTTTTTGAATCTTCCATTTGGTATCGTTTCATTTATTCTTTTGTCGGTTTCCTTACACGAACATGTGGAAAAGAAAAAACAAATTATCGATTATGTCGGTATCCTTACCTTTACAATCAGTATGACAACCTTTTTGTATGCCTTAACATTATTGAAACAAGAAAAACATATGACAAGCGGCATTTTAACTCTATTTATAGTTGCAATCGTGAGTGTAGGGATCTTTCTTTGGGTTGAAGCGAAAGGAAAGGAGCCGATGCTACCACTTTCTTTATTTAAGATTCAATCTATAATGGTAGCAAACCTCACAGGATTTTTGTTAGGTTTTATCCTTGTAGCCGTTACTTTTTATATACCATTATGGGTACAAGGGGTTGCCAATTTAAATGCGACTTTATCAGGAATAACTGTAATGCCAATGTCTATAACTTGGCCAATTGGGGCATTTTTAACGGGTAAATGGCTGAGGAAAAACAATATTGGTCGTTTAGCGGTTACAGGTATTTCAATTAATACTGTTGGCTGTCTTGGCCTAGTTTTATTCCAGACAAACACAACGATGCCGGTCATGATGATTGCGACAGCCATTCTGGGATTTGGTTTTGGCCTGGCATTAACGGTATTTACAGTCATTGTCCAATCTGCAGTTGATTGGAGATTGCGCGGAGCAGCTATAGGCTCAAATAATCTAATGAGAAACTTAGGACAAGCCATTGGAATCGCAGTTTCCGGGTTGTGGTTAAGTGACGAGCTAAAGGGCCAAGTGTTAGCAGCGAGTTTGCATACTGTGTTTATTTTATTAGTGATTTTGGCGATAGCTGCCCTACTCATAGCGGGAACGTTATTACTTAAAAAGGAGAAACAGCTGTCAGAAGGATAAACATGAAACATGGGACGTTTTTCTTTGTGGTCTACATACCAACAAAGAAAGCGTCCCATTGTTTTTTAACTAAAAGTCAATTTAGGATTGGGGCCGTATTGGTTGTCCCCTTCTTTACTATCTTCACACATAAAGACGATTAATACAATCGCACCAATTAAAGGAATTAAGCTAATTAGAAGCCACCAACCACTTCTTCCAGTATCATGTAGTCTACGAATGCCAACAGCTAAAGACGGTAAAAAAACAGCTAAAGTATAAATAGCAGATAAAAACTCTGGAAGATCAAAAATTCCTTCAACAATACCAATAACTACGGCAAAAATAAAATTAAATAGGGTAAACATCCAATATTCCTTTCGCCGCGCCCTGCCTTGAAACCCAACATAATTTTTAATAACTTTCAAGTACCATTCCATTACTTAACACCTCCTAATGAATTTCCATTACTTAATTAATATACATTCGACAAATTCCAACTATTTCCTTCACAAATAGTGAAAATATACAGGAATTAACAATAAATTTAAGGTTTTTGGCAACTTATTGTATTTTCCAGTAATTATTCCAAAAAGGTGCCTGCATTTGATATTATGAAAGAATACTTGGTTGATAGGATGTGAGACCTGTGCTAAAAGACTTATTATTGAATGTTACGATCATTATTTCTTTTCTATTCTTAGTTGGAATCCTATCTCGCTTTATTTATTCAAGATCTGATTATACTTCCTTCGTTCAAAGCGTTAAAACCAAACTAATTGCCGGTGTTGTCTTTGGTTTCCTTGGGCTTTTACTTATGGTTTTTAGCATTAGAGTGAATTCTGTGGTGATTGTTGATTTAAGACATATTGCTACCGTACTTGCGGCTACTTTCTTTGGTGCACCTGCCGCCATCGTTTCTTCACTTCTAATTGGAGCAACTAGGATTCTTTTTGGAATAAATAACGTATCTCTTTTAGCTATGTTCTGCATGATATTGATAGGTATAATATGCTCGATTTTAACGAAAATTAAAGTAAGGTCCTTCTATAAATTTTTCGTCATGAATATAGTTTCAATACTATTAATCAACGTAACCTTGTATATAAATCTCACCATATTTACAAAAGGGGAAGACATCCTTAAACAAATTCTATCTTATCATTGGTTTATTTCAATCAGCGGGGGGCTGCTCGCTTATTTTGTTGCTAAATATATTGATGATGCAACCAAATTGTTTACCCAACTTATCGATTCAAATTCCAATTTGGAAGAAGCAAACTCAAGGTTTCATACACTTATTAATCATTTACAGGATGGCATCCTTGTTGAAAATGAAGAGCAACGGGTTACTTTAGCAAATGATAGTTTTTATAACCTATTTCATTTCCCGAAATCAATTAATCTCATTAATGAAGATATAAATCAGCTTGAACTGGAGACAAAGGACCAGTTTGTTGATGGAGAAGCTTTTATTAAACGAAAACAAGAAATTGTGGCGCAAAATGAGCCTGTGGTTGGTGAACAACTACAGTTAGTGGATGGAAGAGTTTTAGAAAGAGACTTTATTCCGATAAAATCAGAAGATGGGATAGCTTTCAGTAAAATTTGGCATTTTAGAGATATTACGAAAAGCAAAGAATACGAGCTCAAAATAAAGAACAGCGAAGAAAACTATAAGTCCTTCACAGAGCAATACCAATTGGTTGTTGACACTGTGAAAGAAGTTATCTTCACCACTGATCACGAGGGAAACTGGACTTTTCTAAATAAGGCATGGAATGAAATTACAGGAGTTTCTATTAACAATAGCCTTGGAATGAACTTTATAGAATTTATTCATCCAGATGATAAAGAATGCAATCATCGGCTTTTTTTGCAATTAATAAATAGAGAAGTTGATCATTACCATACTGAAGTCCGTTTTAAAACGAAGGACGGTAACTATCGCTGGATTGAAGTGTATGCAAGATTAATGTTTGCAAAGGATGATAAGATTAAAGGCACCACTGGTTCATTAAGAGATATTACGAAGCAAAAACAAATTGAAATTCAATTGATTGAAAGTGAGCAACTATATAAATCGCTCTTTGATTACAATCATAGTGCTACATTTACGGTTGATATAAAAGGGCATTTTAAGAATGTAAATAAATCGACAGAACTGGCCACTGGTTATAGGAAGAGAGAGTTAATTGGTTCTTCTTTTATACCGTTAGTTAGTAAGTCATATGTTGATGTAACTATTGAACAATTTAATAAGGTCATAAATGGGGAATCGATCACCTTTGAAACAAAAATTATTCGAAAAGATGGGGATCCTACCTATTTCCAAATGAATGCCACCCCAATCATTATTAATGACAAGCCTGTAGGTGTGATCGCTGTTGCCCATAATATTACAAGACAGAAAGAAGCAGAATACAAATTACTACAAAGTGAAATGCGATATAGAAGTTTAATTGACCTTTCTCCGGAAGTCATTTTTGTCCATAGTAAAACAAAAATAGAATTTGTAAATGATCGTGCGCTCACATTTATTGGAGTAAAAAATAAAGATGACATTATTGGAAGAACCGTTTTTGAATTTTTGCATCCTGATGATAGACAAATCGCTGCCTATAATATGACACTAGCTTTTAAATTTGGTTATTCCACCCATGAGGTAAATGAGCTACGGTTTGTTAAATCCGATGGTACGATTGTGACAACAAATGTTGGGGCCAAAATCATTGATTATAATGGTAAGCCGGCAATGTTAGGAATCATTCATGATATAACTGAACGTAAGGAAGCAGAGTTAAAGCTGAAGGAAGCAAATGATAAATTAATGAGGATTTCTCAGCTTGATGGATTAACTGAAATTCCAAACAGGCGATATTATGAGGAAATACTTAGCAAGGAGTGGAAGGATGCTGTCCGATATGCTAGACCGATTTCATTAATTATGTTGGATATCGATTACTTTAAGGTTTATAACGATACATATGGGCATTTGATTGGTGATACTTGTTTAAAACAAGTGGCCAACACCTTGAAAAACGTATTACATCGTCCTAGTGATTTTATAGCTCGATATGGTGGTGAAGAGTTCTCAGTGATTCTTCCAGAAACAGATGAAAGCGGTGCAGCATTTGTGGCCGAAACACTTCGTTCCAGTATTGCAGAACTTTGTATACCGCACGAACATTCAAAAGTAAAGCCAGTCGTTACAATTAGCGTAGGTGTAGCAACAGTTATACCTGATAAAAATCTACATTATGAATCATTAATTAAAGTCGCCGATAATGCGCTATATAGGGCGAAAGAAAATGGACGAAATAGAGTTTACTGTCTACAACATTCATGAGTATTTAGAACAGGTGTATGCCTGTTCTTCATTTGAATTCTACGTGGTGATAGATATTTTTTACAGCATAGAGGTGATTGCATGCAAGCGAATGATAACGTCCATGATCGAAATAAATTGATGCTAAAAATACTTTGGGGCTTTTTTTTGGTAGATATAACAATTAATATGATTCTTTCAAACATTCAAGTTATTAGCGGAATTATTCTTGTTACTTTTATTCCATTATTAACCATTACGTGTTTAGTTATTTATAAGAAATACACGAAAGTAACGATGTATTTAATTACATTATTATTTGTAAGTACATTATTTATTCTTAATCTTAATAATGTTGATTACATCAACCTTATTTTTTTATTTTTGCCGCCTATATTTAGTATGCTGTACCGAGATTGGAAAAACATTGTCTTAAGCACGTTATTAAGTTTGTCTGCCTTTTCATATTTTTTTATAAAATATGGGCATCTTTATTTCCCAATTTGGAAGTCCAGTGATTTGGTTTATTTCATTCTTTTCTTTTCATTGTTTTGCACAATTGTAATCTCTGAATCTAAAATAAATGAAAGTACGAGGAAGCAATTAAAACTTGAACTAGAACAGATTAAAAAACTGCAGCGTAAGATCTTTTTTAATGAACAGCGTTACCGTTCCATGATGAAGCAATCGACCGAAGGAATTTATGCCTTTGACCCTGAAAGGAAGATCGTGGTTGAATCTAGCCAACGTTTTAATGAAATGCTAGGGTTTAGAGAGGAGGAAATGATTGGGAAATCCCTTTCTCAAATCATTTGTCATGATTCTAACTCTGTAAATGAGAATGTAGAAACTGTCTTAAAAAAGAACGGATATTTTGTTGGACAACGGAAATATATACATAAAGATGGTAGAATTCTTGATGTTGAAGTTAGAGCAACGTTAATTCAAACAGAAAATGATAGGATTGTTTTAGTAAATATAAGGGATATAACAGAAAAGTTGAAAATAGATTTTGAACTTCAACTCACAAAAAGTGTAGTAGATAATACATTGGACGGGGCATTAGTCACCGATTTACTGTGCAACATTATTTATGTGAATCCATCTTTTGAAAGAATGACTGGATACAGTCCCAAAGAAGTGCTTGGCCGTAAAGCGGGTATGATGAAGTCCGGAAAGCATGATAAGGAATTTTATAATCATCTTTGGAGTGTGATCCATGAAAAGGGTGTATGGGAAGGTGAATTTATAAATAAAAAAAGGAACGGAGACTTGTACGTTCAAAGAACTCAAATCAATGTTATTTATAATGAGAATAATGAACCAATATTGTATTCTTCCGTTTTTCGAGATATAACAGAGGAAAAGAAAATTCTCGAAAAGTTGGCAGAAAACGAACAAAAATATAAAACATTGTTTGAAAATAATATCGGAACTAGCTTTATAGTTGATTTACACGGACATATTACGGATGTTAATAATAATGCCGAAATAATCACTGGCTATCGTACAGACGAACTGCTTGGAACAATGTTCATACCATTGCTTTGTAAAGATGAGCTTGCTAAAACATTAGAAAAAATTAAACCAGTTAAACATGGTGAGTCTTTAAGCTTTGAAACAAAGATCCTTCATAAAAATGGCAGTATAATTGAAATTAGTGTTATTGCAGTCCCACTTATCATTGATGCGGAAATGGTTGGGGTTATTGGGATTGCACAAGATATAACCAATCAAAAACACGCTGAAAGAGATTTGCTAAGAAGTGAGCAACGATATAAAAGTTTGCTTGATCTTTATCCAGAAGTGGTATTTGTTCATAGCCAGGATAAAATAGAATTTGTAAATAATAAAGCCGTTGAATTTCTTGGCGTATACGATATTCAAGATATTCTAGGAAAGACAATGCTTGACTTCATTCATCCAGATGACCGTGTCAATGCAGCTTATCGTTTAATGATGAGATTTCAAAGTGATAACAAATTAGAGAAAACATCCCAATATAGATTTTTAAAGCCTGATGGAAGCTTTTGCATAGGCGAGGTAAGTGTTGCTATCATTGAATATAATGATGAGCCTGCTTTATTAGGTATTTTAAGGGAAAAGTAGGGGACGATTTTTATGGTTGAGGTTAAAACGGTAAAAATTGATGGGAAAACGATCCATATATTTAATAGTGCAATCTATATTTTTGAATCCAGTGCAGGGTATACCCTGGAATTGGATATGGTTGTAAGCGAAGTGACAGTGAAAAAATATAAAAATGAAGAAAACTTGATTGTAGAGATTGAATTGCAAGATGGCAGGCTGATAACTTCCTATATGAATCTAAAAAGCCTGTCAGGAGGATTGCCGCAGCTTAATCTATACTGTGAATTGAATGATATTGATGACTATCAAGATTTTTACATTGTAAATGAAAACGATCTTACGTTTCCAAATGTTGAGGAAGGAATTACATTAGAGGAAATAAGAAAATACGAGATGCCTGATGAAAAGATCACCTTAAAATTAAATTTGCCAATTGAGCAAACAGAATGGTTAAAGAAGCAGAAGAACAAGGATTTAGCGGATATATTTAAGGAAGCAATCTATGATTATTGGAGAAAACATAATATTGGATAGAATATATACATTTTAATCAAAAACCCCGGAATAATAAAAGTATCCTATGGATTTTTTTATTGAAAGGGGTTTTTTTATATGTCTGTTTCGGTGCTTATTCTTAGGCTCGCAATTGCTTTTATTACGTTATTGACTTTAACAAGGCTAATGGGGAGAAAGGAAATATCACAGATGACGTTTTACAATTTTGTTTCCGCCATTGCAATAGGCACGATTGGGGCGTCTTTAGCAATTGATCAATCCATTAGCATCCGAAATGGAATGATAGCATTAGTAGGTTGGAGTGCTTTTACCATCCTTATGGCCTTTATGGATATAAAATCCAAAACTGTTCGTAAAGCAGTTATAGGGGAGCCTATCATTTTGATTAGGCAGGGCCAAATCATGGAAAACGCACTCCGAAAAGTACGATTAGATATGGATTCTCTAAATGCACTTTTGAGGAAGAAAAACATATTTTCGGCTTCCGACGTAGAATATGCAATTTTTGAAATAGACGGTACTCTCTCGGTAATGAAAAAGGAAATGAAGCTGCCTTTAACGAAAAGCGACATGAATATTCAAAAGCCTAATGTTGACCTATATCCCATTCCAATTGCCATTATTACTGATGGGAACGTAAACGAAAGTAATTTAAATAAGTTAAACCTTGATAGGGAATGGTTGGAGGAACAACTACATTTATCTGGTATAAACTCAATCTCTGATATCTTTTATGCAGAAGTGCAAAAAGATGGAACATTATATATTGATAATAAAAATGATATGCTGCATTGAAATAAATTTGTATGATAAAAAACAAGGCTGATCCAAAGACAAGATGGGTCAGCCTCGTTGGCTTTAAACAGTAAATTTATTCACTTGGTTTTGTAATTGCACCGCAACATGGGCAAGTTCTGATGAACTTGCAGCGATTTCTTCGATAGTAGACCCTTGTTCTTCGGAGGCGGATGCAACCTCTTCCCCACTTGTTGCCAGTTGTTCAATAATATTTGAAATATCTTGAATAGCTGATAGAACTTTTGCTGAATTTTCGTTTAGTGCAAGGAACGTCTTATTGATAATGTCTGTTTCAACCTCTGTTTCCTCAACCGCCTTGACGATTTGTTGCAGGGAATTTTGCCCTTTTTCAATGATTTGCACTTGTTCTTTAACCGCGACTACGTTGTCCTCCATTAAGTGGACAGTGCTCAAAGTTTCAGCTTGAATTTGCTGAATTAATTCCGTAATTTGCGCAGACGATTGTCTAGATTGCTCTGCTAGCTTTCGTACCTCATCTGCTACAACGGCAAATCCTTTTCCTGCTTCGCCAGCACGCGCCGCCTCAATCGCAGCATTTAAAGCAAGTAAGTTTGTTTGGTTTGCAATGTTGGTGATGGCAGTAATGATTCCGCCAATTTCCTCCGAACGTTTCCCGAGCTTTTGCACAGATTCAGTTGCTTGAGTTACCATTTGTGTAATTGTTTTTAGATGTGTAACCGCTTCTTTAATAGCTTGTTCACCTTCAAGTGCAAATTGAGTAGAATTTTTGGCATTTGCTAGATTTTTTTCTGTTTGCTCACGCCCAATTGATACGTCCGAAACAGCACGTTCCATCATATGCAAAATATCTTTTGCATGTTTGGCTTGCTTCGTTGTACCATCAGAAACCTCTGTCATCATAGCAATAACCTGACTTGTCGTTTGTCCAGTTTGTTCAGCACTGGCAGCCAATTGCTGTGAGGAAGCTGCAGTTTGGGTTGCATTTTCCTTAACATTTGCAACGATTGTACGGACATTATGAATAAATTTATTTGTTGCATTCGCTAATTGTCCGATTTCATCCTGACTATTTATCACAATTTGTTGGGTTAAATCGCCGCCTTTATTTGAAAGGTCTTCTAATTTTTCTAATAACAAACGGATTGGCTTGATCACTTTCTTTGTTGTAAATCCCCATGCGTTTAGACAAATGAGCAAAGATATGGCGATGGCAGCAATGGTTAAGACGATGGTGTTAAAAATTGACTTCTTTATTTTCGCTATGTCTTCGTTAACTACTTGGTCAGCATTTTTTACAAATAAATCAACACTATTGTTAATAGCTGTTGCTGTACTATCAAATTCCCCCATCATTGTATTTCCTTCTGATGGGCCGCCATCAATAAAGGCATAGGCCATTTTTTTACCCGTTTCGTAATAGTTATCAAAATTCTGTTTAATTTCTGCAAGCGTTTGTGCGTTTTGCGGATTTATCTTGGTTAGTTCTGAAAGTAGACTTTGTACATTTTGTGAGTATTTTTCAGCCTCATCAAAACCGTTATCATACCCTTTTGTGGCTCTGGTAGCACTTATATCTGTAAGCCATTGCTGAACCTGAACAACACTAAGCTTTAATTCATCTGCTTTTAATAGTGTGGTAAAAGAGGTATTCGTGATTTCGTTTATTTGTTCTAAACTTTTATTAATAGAAATAATTTGGACAATCATTACACATGTAAAAAAGATAAACATAAAAAAAATGGGAAATAAAACCTTTATTCTAATACTTTTCATTTTTATTATCATCTTCCCCTCTTGGAACAAAAATTCTTACCTTGATTAGGAAAAAATACCTAGTTAGAATATTAATATTATACATTTAAAATTAAAAAAATAGGGTTTAATAATCGAAAATTATTAGGCGATTTTTTATCATTTTTTAGCAAAAAAAATCTGATTGAAAAGAGTAAGCTGTCATTAAAATTGATTTTTGCTAGAACCGGAAGGACTTTTGACAAATGGGCTTATATGCCAAATGACATATGTTGGGAAATGATGTTATTATTATCTCGTAAAAGTGAAAAGGGAGTGAGGCAGTGAATTTTAGATTAATGTTTTTCTTTGTTTTATCTATTTCTATTGTTCTTTCATTTAATGTGGGTCAAAAGGCTGCAGCCGCTGTGCCGAAGGCCAATCAATCGCAATCAATTACAAGTTCTGCAAAGAAGTTCAAAGTTGGCAGTGCTACAGTACAGGCTAATGTGGTCACTGTTGACCTGAACAAAGGGAAGTTTAATTTTAAAATTGGACTAGCAAATAACAAGGTAGGTTCCGTTGAGGATTTGGCCAGTATTGCAAAGCGAAATAATGCAAAAGTTGCAATCAACGCATCGTTTTTCAATGCCTATACAGATAGTTCCTATAAACAACCGTATGGTCTTGTCTTCGTTAATGGAGAAGAGTTAATTAGTGGCAGCGGCGATAAAAGAGCCGTATTTGCAATTGATGAGGATAACAATGTGTCTATTCATGGTGGTGAAGCATTCAGAGAAATCATGTATGACAAGAAATATAAAGGGGCTATTCAGGCGGGGCCAACATTGGTAAATGGCGGAAGGATTTCATTAGACCCGCTAAGTGAAGGCCATCGTGATCCCAAAATCTTAACGAATGGCGGAGCAAGGAGCGCCATCGGCATTACGAGCAATAATAAGCTTATCTTAGTAACTACAAAAGGGGCAACCATCCCGCAATTAGCGGAAGTGATGAAATTATTGGGTGCCTATGATGCAATGAACTTAGACGGTGGTGCATCAAGCTGTCTCTACTATAATGGAAAGTATATCACGCAACCTGGTAGGAAAATAAGCAATGCTATTTTAATAACAGAATAGTATGCATTGCAGTGTCGATACTTACTATAAATTGTCATCTAATTGTTAGTAGAGTTGGTTAATTTTAGCTATTATAATAGAATTATATACTAATGATTAACCAAATAGTCTAACAGGGGATGGTGAATATGAAAATAGTAAAGGGATTAGGTATAGCAGCTTTATTACTACTTGGTGCCCATGAAGTAGGGGCAGAGGAAGTTACTTTACAGACAACCAATGTACTAAATCAAAGTGGCATAAGCTATGTTCCGACGACAATGGTTACAAATCAATTAAAGGCTCCTGTGACCTGGAATAATCGTGATAAAACGTTAACGATAAACAAAGATCAAACAACGATTTCAATTAAAATGGGGGAATCCACTGCTAAAGTAAATGGGAAGGCTACTACTACTTCTCCAGTTGTTGTAAAAGAGGGCGTATCCTACTTGCCGCTTCGTTTTATAGCGGAAGCACTTAATATGAATGTCAAGTGGAATCCGGAAAATATAACATTAACAACCTACGATAAGTACATAGTTCAAAACGGAGACTACCTTTATAAGCTTTCAAAAAAGTTCGGGTTATCAGTAGAGGAAATCCAAAAAATCAATAATTTGAAAGATGACAAAATCCGAATTGGACAAGTTCTGTATTTAAAACCGAGCCTTGCGGCATCAGAGGAAACCAAACAGAAGGAAGTGCCTAAAATCATTAACGATGATAAGCTGGATCCAGCACCCGCTCGACCACAGCAAAACGATGATGATAAAGAGTCTGTTAATCAAGAGACACCCACTAAACAAACGGTACAAAAGGGAACGGCTCCTTTTGAATATACGTCCTATACTGTACAAAAAGGCGACTATCTTTCCAAGATTAGCTCAGAATATAAAGTTTCTCTAAAGGATTTATTAGCCGCAAATGATTTAACAGAGTCATCTATTATTCATATTGGGGATGAGCTGCTTTTGCCTAAGAGAGTGATTCCGGTTGCCTCGAAGGTGAGCGACGAGTATGGTGAATATTTAGATTGGTGGACGGAAGCACAATATTTATTTCCAATTGGCGAGATTGCGACGGTAACAGATTTTGAAACCGGCGTTTCCTTCCAAGTTCGCCGTAGCTACGGAGTAAACCATGCTGATTGCGAGCCTGTAACAGCTGATGATACAGCCAAAGCGAAAGATGTATGGGACGGCTTTAGTTGGGTCAGACGGGCAGTCCTTGTCCAAGTGGGGGATCGAACGATAGCTGCTTCAATGACCTTTATGCCACATAGTATTGAATCCATTATGGATAATGATTTTGAAGGCCATTTTGATATTCATTTTAAAAATAGTACACGCCACTTAGATGATAAAATTGATGATGACCATCAGAAGCAAATAAAAATTGCGGCGGGTGTTCAATAGAATATTTATGACAGGAGCTCATTTAATGGGGCTCCTTTTTTGCGCAAATACAAAATAAAGTAAGAATCTCAGAAGTAGATCGTGAAGTCCATCACGGTGCAAATTTTTGGAAAAGTATAAAATGAAAATGGAGGAAAAAATGGATATTTCTATAAAAAATGTCATATTTACATAGAATGGTTGCCTCGGTCGTAAACAACAATTATATAGGTATGATTAGTCTGTACCGGTATTTTCCAACAACGGTTTTGTTGTATCTAAACCATTGGACAAATCACTAAATGAGAAGTCATTAAAAAGAAGTATTTGATGGAAGGGGGCAATTTACATGGCATTTATAGATAGAATAAAATTTGACGGGATGAGAAATGGCAAGGAGTGGCTCGTTTATCGCTACCCAGGGGAATCCTTTGTTCTTGGAAGTCAACTTATTGTTGGGGAAGGTCAGGTTGCTGTTTTCGTAAAGGGTGGTAAAGCGTTAGATTACTTTTCAGCTGGGACATACACATTGTCTACAGCCAATATCCCACTACTTCAAACTATTATCAACTTGCCCTTTGGTGGTAAAACACCATTCACAGCTGAGGTTTATTTTATAAATAAAACTACTAAATTAGATGTTAACTGGGGAACAACTGATCCAATTCAATTGATAGACCCTAAATATAATATAAAACTTAGGATACGGGCTTTTGGACAATTCGGGATGAAGGTTGAAGACTATAGAGTTTTTCTAACAGAGCTTATTGGGACTTTAAATCCGCTAGAAGTTGTCAATTATGCTAAAATGATAAACTATTTTAAAGGTATTCTTGTTATGAAAGTGAAGTCACTTATTTCACAAGCGATAATTAGAAACAGAGTATCTTCTTTGGAAATATCCGCATCTATAGATGAAATATCTGACTTTTGTAAGGAATCCATTAGTAGTGAATTTCATCGTTTTGGTTTTAAGGTTGTAAACTTTTATATTCAATCCATTAATTTCCCTGATGAAGATTTTGAAGAAATAAACAAAATCTTACGTGATAAGGCATCCTTTGACATTATGGGGGATCAAAGATACGTAACGAAAAGGTCGTTTGATACTTTGGAAACGGCTGCGGGGAATGAAGGTGGGGTTACCGGTGCAATGGTTGGCGCTGGACTTGGACTTGGAGTAGGTTTTGGAACTGGTAATCAAGCAACTGGGCTAGCATCGAATATAAATACATCTATACCACAACAAACATCCAAGAACTGCCCAAAGTGCGGGAAAGCAAATGCTATAGATGCATCATTTTGTGGTGAATGTGGATATAGTTTGGTACCAGCAAAGATAAAATGTTTAAATTGCGGGGAACTATTAGCTGAAGATGCTAGGTTTTGCATATATTGTGGGACACCTACAATAAAAAAGGTAAATTGCAAAAATTGTAATACTGAAAATGAAATGGGTACGAAATTTTGCAAAAATTGCGGGACGAGATTGGATGTGTAATCTATGATTAATAATTTAGTGTCACTTATTTTAAGAGGAATATCGTTACTATTATTAAACATAATTACATTTGTACTTATTTTGTCAGTTTGGGAGATTAAAGGTACTACAATATTTCCGTGGGCTTTTTCTGTAACCATCCTATCCCTCATTTTTATTAACCTGGCAATCATAATTTCAGATAAAATAATGAAAATATATGGAATTGTGTCCTATGCTGGAGTTATATCTAGCTCCCTTATTTACTATATTTATATTATGATTTTTACTGGGGCAACGTATGATGATATATCAACAATGGGATACCTTATTGCAATTCTTATTGGTACGTTAGTCTATTTTTCTATTATTTCGGGTTTATATGTCTCTAGTATTCATAAGAACAGGGATACAGACAGTCTTGTAATAGAACAAAAAGAGGTTATGAACTTAAATTTACTATTAAGAGCAATCAATGAAAGTATAAATTATTGTAAGGATTTTTTAAGTGATGATAACGTTATCATAATAAATCATTCATTTCATGATATGAACGAAAGATTAAAAGCTTCTACACCTTTTGGAAGAACAAGTAAATCTGGGGTTTTGGATATGGAAACACAAATCAAAGAAAAATTATCCGTACTTCAAAATGAGATTACTTTATTAAAGTCTGAAGAGAATAACCAAAATAAATGCAAATATATTGCACAGGAGTTTCAGAATATAAAAGAACTAATAATAGATCGTGAAAGACTAATGCTTCATTAATATAACTTTATTAACTTAATAATAAGTGGAAAAGGAGTGTTTATCATGCCAAGCATAGAATCTAAAAATTGCCCTCAATGTGGTGCACCTATTGATCCAATGTCTACAAATTGTAAATATTGTGGGGCTGAAATAACTATACAGACGCCACAACAAGTACCACAGTATCAAGTGCAGCAATCACAACAAAATATTCAACCGCAATATATCCAACCACAAGGTGTACCCGTATATCAAACTAGTAAAAATAAGACAACCGCCGGTATACTAGCTCTTTTATTAGGTGGTCTAGGTATTCATAAATTTTATTTAGGGAGAATTGGGTGGGGAATTATTTACATATTATTTTGCTGGACATATATCCCTGCCTTTGTTGGTTTAATTGAAGGAATTATTTACCTGACATCAAGTGACGAGAAATTTTATTATAAATATGTTAAGAAATAAAATAGATACTTCTTTCCATTATTCTATACACCAATAGAATATTTATGATAGGAGCTCATGAAAAAGAGCTCCTTTTTTGTGCGAAAAAACAGTAAATTGCAGTATGAATCGATGTTCACAGTAAAGTAAGAAACATAGAAGTGGAGTGTGAAATTCATCACGGTGCAGGAATTTGGAAAAGCGTAAAAAGAAAATAGGGAGGGAGCCGAATGAATTCACACAACCGTAGAAACACGAATCCTTTTTTATTGTTTCATCTGAAGAATGGACTCATCAGTATTCTCGTATCATTTGTGATTGTCCAATCCTCAGTATACATGCTTGAAATAGACATTGATTATGCGGATAAACTGCCATTATTTTTGTTCGTTCTTATTAT
This sequence comes from Schinkia acidoalkalinis, assembly GCF_054301215.1. The sequence goes on along the minus strand of NZ_CP182573.1, from coordinate 1,615,168 downwards.
AATCACTATTTTTTTTATGATTATCTTCCTGCAGGATAGAAATATTCGCTCGCAACAAGAGCAGTTGCTGGCAGTCATCGAAAATAGTAATCAAAGTTTATTAATTCTTAATAAAGACAAAGAGATTATTAGTTTAAATGAAGCTGGAAGAAATCTACTTGGGTTAAAAGAGAATGAGCAAAAAAACTTTTGCGAACTGTGTTCAAACTATCCCGGTGCAGATAAGATTTGCGATGTGTCCAAATGCTTTTTGGCAAACGAAGAGGAAAACCCGGTGGAGTTATATATAAAAAATCCACAAAAAGGACTGATTCCGGTAGTCGCCACGACTTCCTATTATACTACTCCAGAAAAAGAAAAGGGGACAGTCCTAACTTTACAATTGATCAGCGAAAAGAGAAAAGAGGAGCATAAACAAATACAAAAAATTATTACCCATTCTATTTTTCAGGCTCAGGAAAAAGAGCGGAAAATCATTTCTCGAGAGCTGCATGATGGAATCGGGCAAGCTTTATTTGGAATGCTGATTCAGACGGATGTCATTAAATCAGTTCCGAAAACGAAAGAGGAGATGGAAGCCCATCTCGATAGGCTTCAACAGATGATGAAACAAACGATTGAAGATGTTCGAAATTTATCCTCCGTGTTACGACCTTCTACACTTGATAATCATGGACTTATTACAACATTAAAAAATTTTATCCGCGATTTAGGCAACCAGTTTGGTATGCAAATTAATATAACCTGTAAAGGAAGCAATGAACGACTTCCATCGACGATTGAAACGGCATTGTATAGAATCGCTCAGGAGGCCTTGATTAATGCCGTTAAGTATTCAAGTGCTGAGCGGATTGATATTTTGATTGATGTTACGAAAGAGAAGGTTTTATTATCGATTACAGATTTTGGAAAAGGATTCGAACTAAATCCTTCAACCCGAAATGGAGTGGGGATTTACAGTATGGAAGAGAGGACCTTTATGCTTGGTGGGGAGTTTTTGATTACCTCAGAAATTGGTAAAGGGACTAAAGTGCAAGTAATTATTCCTATTTTATAAGGTGGTAAAGATGAATAACAAAATTCGAGTTTTTTTAGTTGATGACCATGCCGTTGTGCGTGAAGGTCTTTATTTACTTTTAAATGCACAAACGGACATGGTTGTAGTTGGGGAAGCGGCAGAGGGAAATGAAGCATTATTGAAAATTCCGCAGATTAAACCAGATGTCGTGATTATGGATTTAAGCATGCCAAATGGAAGAGATGGGCTGCCAACAACGAGCGAATTAATCCAAAGCTTCCCGGATATAAAAGTTCTCATTCTTTCAATGCATGATGATCAGGATTCACTGTTTCGGGCATTAAAAGTAGGAGCATCTGGGTTTTTGTTGAAATCCTCGCTTGGACAGGAGCTGGTGACAGCTATTCGGCAGGTGTATTCCGGTCAGGCCTACCTTTATCCGGGAGCTCAGAAAAAGGTCATTGAACACGTCTTTCATGACACAGGGGATGAGTACAATGATTCGTTTGATCTTCTTTCAGAGCGTGAAAAAGAAATCTTAAGCCTTGTCGCAAAAGGCTATACAAATAAGGAAACAGGAGAGCTTTTAAATATAAGTCCGAGAACGGTTGAAACACATAAATCAAAAATTATGGAAAAATTACAATTAACGACAAGACGGGACCTCGTGCAGTTTGCCTTAAAAAGAGGTTTGCTTGAGAATTAGGTGTGGATGATGACAAATCAAAAATTAAATTTAAAAGAAATACTTACTATGAAAATGCAATCATTAGTTTCCAAGCTGAATGCAGACTTTTCGGCGCTTGCCTTTTATGATCCTATTAATCTTGAATTTCGGTGGCGTCTTGCTGTCGGATCTCTCAATAATCGCTACACAAGCATCGTTGTAAGAAGTGGAAAAGGTATAGCAGGACGGACACTAAAAACAAAACGAGAATTTATCATCACGAATTTTCCGGAGGAGCTCCAAGATGAGGCCCTTGAGTTTCCAATCTTAATTATCGAAGAACTGAAGTCGGCAGTTGCAGTACCATTACTTTTACAAACGCAAATGGTTGGTGTTCTTCTCCTGGGACAAAGAACTTGTAGACAGTTCAATACTGATGAAGTTGAATGTATAAAAGATGCTGGGGCTGAAATGCTCCTGTCATACATCCAAGAGCGGGAAGCGGAACAATCCAATCAGGAAGAAAAACGTGAAATAAAATCGTCAGCTCTTTACCGTTATTTTGTGGATGAGAAATCAAAAAGAGGAGCAAAGCTAGAAATCATCCTGTTGGACCAAAGAATCACACTCCTATCAGATGAAATCCAACAAAGCTTGATTTCCATCTTTGAATTTCTCTTCGACCGTGCCGCCGGCATGACGGATTATTCAAAAGTCAAGGTCATCATCGAACGAAAATCTGATCAGCAAGTTGCCATCCAATTTGACACCCGAACGAACATGGAGATTTCAACGGATATTTTCTCGTCCCTTGCGAATAAAGTGAGGAAATTAAACGGCAGCATCGAGGTTGCCAGTGACAATGAAAGAACTGTGTTAACGATGAATATTTTTCTGAACCTGTTAGTTGGTGATCAACTATGGGATGAGTCCCATCTATAGAAAGGCCGATTCACATTGCTGAATCGGTCTTTTTTTCATGCTTATATGTTAATGAAATTAGAGTGTTCTAACAAGTTGTGAACAAACGGTTAACACACCATACATAAATCTGTATTTTCCCATACCCAATCTGCGGGATAACCCTTATATAAACAAAAACCGCCACCCCTTAAAATGAAGTCAGAAATAAGAAAGGGTGAAGCGTATGGAAGGTGCAAAACAGTGGATTCCTGAGGATCATAATTCAGGGAAATCCAAGGGAAAAGGTCGAATACAATACTGGAATCCAGAGGATAATACGTACTGGATATCTGAAGGAAAGCGTCATGCTAATCGAAACTTGTGGATATCGGTACCTGCTCTCTTTTTAGCTTTTGTTGTTTGGCAAATTTGGTCAATTGTAGCGGTAAAACTAAATGATGTTGGTTTTGCTTTTACATCAAGTGAACTTTTTACACTCGCAGCATTGCCAGGTTTAGTAGGGGCGACGCTACGAATCTTCTTTACTTTTATGCCAGGGATTATCGGCGGGAAAAACTGGACTGTTATTAGTACAGCATTACTTTTATTACCTGCCATTGGGATTGGGATCGCAGTCCAAAATCCTGAAACCCCCTTTACAACAATGGCTATTTTAGCAGCTTTATGTGGTATTGGCGGAGGCAACTTCTCATCTTCAATGGCGAATATCGCCTACTTCTTTCCTAAAAAATTAAAAGGATCTGCAAATGGTATTAATGCAGGAATTGGAAATCTTGGTGTAAGTGCTGTTCAGTTTTTGACTCCAATCGTGATTGCAACCGGGGCCTTTGCAGGCATTATGGGTGGGTCTCGAGTAGCGAAGGATGGCACAGAAATGTGGATTCAAAATGCAGCGTTTATTTGGGTCATTCCCATTGCAATTGTTACAATTTTAGCATTTTTAGGTATGGATAATCTTCCAAATACAAAGCAATCCGTAAAGGAACAATCGATTATTTTTAAAAACAAGCATACGTGGATTATGTCATGGCTTTATACAATGTGCTTCGGCTCTTTTATCGGATATAGTGCTGCTTTTCCGTTATTAATCAAAGCCGAGTTTCCTGAAGTAAATGCGCTACAATTAGCGTTCCTTGGACCACTTGTTGGTGCTTCAGTAAGACCAGTTGGCGGCTGGATTGCCGATAAGGTAGGCGGTGCCATCGTAACTTTTTGGGATATTATCGTCATGATTGCAGCAACATTTGGTGTGATTTACTTTTTAAATGATCAGAATTTTACCGGCTTCTTACTTATGTTTATTATTCTTTTCTTTACAACAGGAATTGCCAATGGTTCAACATTCCGAATGATTCCCATTATTTTTGAGCCAAAACAAGCATCACCTGTTCTTGGTTTTACAGGTGCGATTGCTGCATATGGAGCCTTTATCATTCCAAAGATTTTCAGCTGGTCCATTTCTGGGACAGGCAGCGCAAATTTAGCACTTTACCTATTTATTGCATATTACGTAATTAGCCTTGTGGTTTGTTGGTATTATTATTCACGCAAAAATGCTGAAGTAAAATGCTAATTTAATAGGGTTATAGTTGGAAGAATAATGGATAGGAGTGAGGACTAAAATGAGCACGTTGAAAGGCTTCTTTAGGAGCGGACATTTACCTACATTGTTTTCATCATTTCTCTATTTTGATATCAGTTTCATGATTTGGGTTATGATTGGTGCGACATCAACCTTTATCGTTCAGGATTTTGGGCTTTCACCAGCGGAAAAAGGGTTGATGGTCGGGATTCCGGTATTAGGCGGATCACTCTTACGGATTCCGATGGGCCTTCTTGCTGACCGCTATGGTGGAAAGCGGATGGGAATCATTGGCATGATTTTGACAATGATTCCACTTTTATGGGGTTGGCAATATGGTAATTCATTAACAGAAGTGCAGGCATTTGGGTTTTTGCTTGGCATCGCTGGAGCTAGCTTCTCTGTAGCTCTACCGCTTGCAAGCCGTTGGTATCCACCGGAGCATCAAGGGTTGGCCATGGGGATTGCCGGTGCGGGTAATAGTGGAACGGTGATGGCAACATTGTTTGCCCCGCGAATTGCGGAAAGTCTTGGTTGGCATGCAGTGTTTGGCTTGGCGTTAATTCCTTTAGTAGTAGCCTTTATTGTTTTCGTCATTTTCGCTAAAGACAGCCCAACTACTGCCAAACCGCAAAAGCTTTCTGAGTACTTAGGAATTGTTAAAGTGAAGGAAACATGGATTTTTAGTTTCTTTTATAGTTTATCATTCGGCGGCTTTGTCGGATTAACGAGCTATTTATCCATTTTCTTTGTTGATCAATACGGAATTAGTAAAGTGTTGGCCGGCGATTTTGTGACGCTTACAGTCTTTGCTGGAAGCTTTGTACGGCCAATTGGTGGCTATATTGCAGACAGATTGGGCGGCATGAATCTCTTACTTAAACTATTTGGCTTGGCAGCGATTGTTCTTGTTTTAGTCGGTTTCCTTCCATCTCTTTATGTGGCACTCGCCTTCTTTATTATTGCCATGCTGATTTTTGGGGTAGCCAATGGAGCATTGTTCCAAGTAATCCCGACAAGATTCCCAAGGGAAGTCGGCTTGTTTACGGGATTTGTTGGAGCTGCTGGCGGTCTTGGAGGCTTCTTTTTACCAAATATTCTTGGCACATTTAAGGGGCTTACCGGATCCTATTCATTCGGATTTTGGTGGATTGGTGCTACTTATCTTGTGGCCCTTATTATGGTTGTTTGGCTGCAAAATGCTTGGAAGAAAAGCGAGGGTGCACAGCCTGCTGCCGATTTAAAGGTTGTTTCAAATTAAGAAACATGGAAAAAGGAGATCTTTATGGGAACAAAGTCTGGAAACATATTTAAAAAACTTCGCTATTTTAAACCAATCGAGACAATGTCAGATGGCTGGAGCCAGCTATCTGCAGGGAATCGCGAATGGGAAAAAGTCTATCGTCAGCGCTGGCAGCACGATAAGGTGGTCAGGACGACTCATGGGGTCAATTGTACGGGCTCTTGCAGCTGGAAGGTGTTTGTAAAGGACGGAATTATCACCTGGGAAAATCAGCAGACAGACTACCCTAGCTGTGGCCCAGACATGCCGGAATTTGAGCCAAGAGGCTGTCCTCGTGGAGCTAGCTTTTCCTGGTATGTCTATAGTCCGCTTCGCGTGAAATATCCGTACGTGCGTGGTGCACTCTTAAAATTGTACCGAGAGGCACTTCAAAATGAAAAGGACCCTGTCAAAGCGTGGGCAAGTATTGTTGAGGATCCTGAGAAAGCAAAGATGTATAAATCTGCTCGAGGAAAAGGTGGTTTTCTTCGCGCTACTCGGGAAGAAGTTAATGAAATCATTTCTGCTTCGCTTATCTATACGATAAAAAAATTTGGACCAGACCGTGTCGCCGGTTTTACGCCAATTCCAGCGATGTCGATGGTTAGTTATGCGGCTGGCGCCCGCTTTTTATCAATGCTTGGTGCACCGATGCTAAGCTTTTACGACTGGTACGCAGATTTGCCACCTGCTTCACCACAAATTTGGGGTGAGCAGACTGATGTTCCGGAAAGCAGTGATTGGTACAATTCAACCTACATTATGATGTGGGGCTCCAACGTGCCAATGACGAGAACGCCTGATGCTCATTTTATGACAGAGGTTCGTTACAAAGGAACAAAGGTTGTAACAGTTAGCCCGGACTATGCGGAAAATGTGAAATTTGCAGATGATTGGCTTGCAGTTAACCCGGGTGAGGACGCAGCACTCGCACAAGCGATGACCCATGTCATTTTGAAGGAATTTTATGTTGATCAAAAAACAGAGTATTTCTATGAATATGCCAAGAAATATACAGATCTTCCATACTTGATTACGTTGAAATCTGATGGTGACAGCTTTGTTTCAGATCGGTTTTTAATGGCAAGCGATTTGGGGATGCCTTGCGCCCAGGCAGAGTGGAAAACGGCTGTGCTAGATAAACAGACGAAGAAAATTGTCATTCCAAACGGCAGCATTGGTCATCGCTGGGGCAATAAAGGCCAGTGGAATCTCATTCAACAGGATGAAAACGGAAATGATTTTGAACCGGAATTAACCGTCCTAGGCCAGGAGGATTCTATTCTCCAAATTAAGCTTCCATATTTTGACCGTACGGGTACAAGTACGATTTCTCGTTCCGTGCCAGTGAAGCAGGTGACAAAAGCATCAGGAGAAAAAATCTTTGTGACAACTGTTTTTGATTTGATGCTTGCCCATTATGGAGTAGGCCGCACTGGTCTTCGTGACGGTGCAACATCCTATGATGATGACAAACCATATACACCAGCATGGCAGGAAAAGTATACAGGGATTGATCGGCAGTTAGTGATTAAAGTGGCAAGAGAATTTGCCCAAAATGCGGTTGATAGCAAAGGGCGTTCGATGATTATTATGGGTGCAGGTATTAACCATTGGTTTAACGGTGATGCCATTTACCGGAGCATCTTAAACCTTGTGTTACTAACAGGTTCGCAAGGAGTCAATGGCGGAGGCTGGGCACATTATGTCGGTCAAGAGAAATGCCGCGTCCCGGAAGGCTGGGGAACAATCGCTTTTGGTCGGGATTGGTCAATGCCGCCACGTTTGCAAAATGCAACGTCCTACTACTATTTTGCAACAGATCAGTGGCGTTATGAGGAAACAAAGCTAAATGAGCTAGCCTCACCGCTTGTAAAAAAAGCAAGGTACGAGCATTCAGGCGATTACAATGTTCTTGCGGCACGCCTAGGTTGGCTTCCTTCCTATCCGCAATTTAATCGAAACTCGCTGGAATTGTTTGAAGAGGCTCGAGAATCTGGGGCGAAAACGCCGGAAGAGTCTATTCAGTATATAGTCAGGGAATTGAAAAAAGGGGAATTGGAGTTTGCGATTGAAGATCCCGATAATCCTGTAAATTTCCCAAGAAATCTTTTTGTGTGGCGGTCTAATTTAATTTCCAGCTCTGGAAAAGGTCATGAGTATTTCTTAAAGCACCTCCTTGGTACGTCAAATGGTTTACTCGGGGAAGAAAATAATCAGATGAAGCCAGAAGAAATTAGATGGCGCGATAAGGCTGGTGAAGGGAAACTAGACCTTCTTGTCAGTGTCGATTTCCGGATGGCAGGTAATGCCATGTATTCAGATATAGTCTTACCTGCGGCAACATGGTATGAAAAACATGATATTAGCAGTACGGATATGCATCCGTTCGTTCATCCGTTCAATCCGGCGATTAATCCGCCATGGGAAGCGCAATCGGATTGGGATACATTTAAAGGAATTGCAAAAGCGTTCTCGAAGCTGGCAGAAAAACATTTACCAGAAGCAGTGAAGGACCTTGTGACCATGCCACTTCAACACGATTCCCAAGATGAAATTGCCCAGCCATTTGGTAAGGTTCTCGACTGGAAAAAAGGAGAAATAGAGCCTGTACCGGGCGTGACGATGCCAAGAATGACGTTCGTTGAACGGGATTATACAAAGCTTTATGAAAAGTTTATTGCCCTCGGTCCTTTAGCCGAAAAGAATCCAGTTGGCGCTCATGGGATTTCTTTTTCGGTTGCTGAAGAGTATAGGCAACTAAAGGATATGAACGGAACGATTAAGGTTGAAGGTATTTCTCAAGGAATGCCAAGTATTGAAAGTGCACGGCAAGCAGCTGAAGCAATGATGACATTATCCAGTGCTACCAATGGAAAAGTGGCAATGAGGGCTTGGGAGGCCGAAGAAGCGAAAACAGGTCTTGCCTTAAAGGATATTGCTGAAGACCAAGCAGCTGTCCATCAAACCTTCCATGATATCACGGTGCAACCGCGAAAGGTCATCCCAACGCCAGTTTTTACAGGGGCAAATAAAGGGGACCGACGATATTCACCATTTACAATCAATATTGAAAGGCTCGTGCCCTTTAGAACTTTGACAGGGCGGCAGCATTTCTATCTTGACCATGAAATCATGACGGAATTTGGAGAAAACTTACCGATTTATAAGCCAACATTGCCGGAAATGGTGTTTGCGGATCGGGACCAAGTGCCAAGCAAGGAGAAAAATGAGATCACGCTGCGCTATTTAACACCGCATGGAAAATGGAATATTCACAGCACATATCAAGATAATTTAATGATGCTCACCCTTTTCCGTGGCGGACCAAATGTTTGGATGAGTGAAAAAGATGCTGAAAAAGCCGGGATAAAAGATAACGACTGGGTTGAGGTGTATAACCGCAATGGTGTTGTTGCAGCAAGGGCTGTTACAAGCCACAAGATGCCGGAGGGCACCCTCTATATGTATCATGCTCAGGATAAGCATATTAACACGCCAGGGACGACAATTACTGGCGAACGTGGTGGAACACATAATAGTCCAACAAAAATCCATGTAAAGCCGACGCAAATCATCGGCGGTTACGCACAGCTTAGCTATGGTTTTAACTACTATGGTCCAATTGGAAACCAACGTGATATTTATGTATCCGTAAGGAAGATGAAGGAGGTACCTTGGCTTGAAGATTAAGGCACAAGTTGCGATGGTAATGAATTTAGATAAATGCATTGGCTGCCACACTTGCAGTGTCACTTGTAAAAATACCTGGACAAACCGTCCAGGTGCAGAATATATGTGGTTTAATAATGTCGAAACAAAGCCAGGGGTCGGTTATCCGATTGAATGGGAAAATCAAGAGAAACATAAAGGCGGCTGGACGTTAAAAAATGGCAAACTGGAGCTCAAGTCCGGCAATAAGTTAAATAAATTGGCGTTGGGGAAAATCTTTCACAACCCAGATTTACCGACAATCGATGAATATTATGAGCCTTGGTCCTATCATTATGAAAAACTAACAAACAGCCCGCAAAAGAAGCACCAGCCGGTGGCAAGGCCAAAGTCATTGTTAACTGGAGAAACAATGGACCTTAAATGGGGTCCAAACTGGGAGGATGACCTGGCTGGTTCCCATGTGACAGGGCAAAATGATCCGAATATGAAAAGTATGCAAGAATCGGTAAAGCTGGAGTTTGAACAAGCATTTATGATGTATTTACCGCGCATTTGTGAACATTGCTTAAATCCGGGCTGTGTGGCTTCCTGTCCATCAGGTGCGATGTATAAGCGCGATGAGGATGGCATAGTTCTAGTTGACCAGGAGCAATGCCGAGGCTGGAGACACTGTATGTCAAGCTGTCCGTATAAGAAGGTTTATTTTAACTGGGAGACACAAAAGGCGGAAAAATGTACATTCTGTTTTCCAAGAATAGAAGCAGGTCTGCCAACGGTTTGCGCGGAGACGTGTACAGGCCGCCTGCGCTACATTGGTATTCTTTTATATGATGCTGACCGTGTCAAGGAAGTCGCTTCTACTCCGGATGAAAAAGATCTATATGAGGAACAATTGGGGTTATTTCTTGACCCGTTTGATCCGGAAATAATAAAGCAGGCAAAGAAAGACGGTATTTCTGATGATTGGTTGGAAGCGGCACAAAAGTCACCGATTTACAAAATGGCTGTCAAATATAAAATAGCACTTCCACTTCACCCGGAATATCGGACATTGCCGATGGTCTGGTATGTGCCGCCGTTAAGTCCGTTTACGTCCATGTTTGAAGGAAAAGGTGCGTACAATACGCTTGAAGAGATGTTTCCGTCTATCAGTCTCATGAGAATACCGTTGCAATACTTAGCAAACCTACTTAGTGCAGGCGATACGGAGGTTATTAAAAATGTCCTGCAAAAAATGATTGTCATGCGTCAATATATGCGGGAAAAGACATTGGGAAAACAGACCAACCTCGACCAGTTGAAACAAATTGGAATGACGGCGGATGTAATTGAAGAAATGTACCGCTTGCTTTCCATTGCAAAGTATGAAGACCGCTTTGTTATTCCAACCGCCCATAAAGAAGAATTTGCAGACCTTTATGATCAACAAGGCTCAACGGGCTATAGCTTTGATTGTAATACATGTAAAGTAGGTGGGTATGATGGAACAAATGACCAATTCCATCTCTTTAAATATTGAAAAAGAAATACGAGAGTCATGTAAGCTGATTTCCTATCTTCTACAGTATCCGGATAAAAGATGGCTGCACTGGAAGGAACTAGTCGAGGAAGCAGAGGCTTTTAATAATCCTTATGTTAGAGCGCCGTTTTTAGCTTTTCTCGAGGAAATTGGCAAGCTCTCTTTAGATGATCTAGAACAGCATTATGTGAATCTATTTGACTTTAATTCAAATTGCGCTCTGTCATTGAGTTATTTAAAAGCTGGTGAACAAAGAGAACGAGGGCAAATTTTAGTAGAGTTGAAGGCAATGTATAAAAGCTATGGCTATGAAATGACAGAGGAAGAGCTTTCTGATTATTTGCCGGTTGTATTAGAGTTTGCGTCAGTGGCTCCTCTGCAAATTTCCGCAAACTTGTTGGGAAGCTTCAATGAATCAATTGAAAAATTAAAAAATGAATTGGAGACGCAAAAAAGCCCTTATGCATCATTACTAGAAGCTTGTCTAGCTAATTTAAAAACGCTCGAAGATTATATTTTACTAGGAGGGGAGGGGAAGGAATGCAACAATTTTTATGGGTGATCTTTCCTTATTTAATGGTGACGATTTTCCTCGTCGGGCATTTTTATCGCTATCATTCAGACCAATTGGCATGGACTGCAAAATCTAGTGAATTTTTAGAGAAAAAAAGTTTAAGATGGGGCAGTATGATGTTTCATGTAGGTATCCTTATGGTTTTTGCCGGTCATGTCGTTGGATTGTTGATTCCGAAGTTTGTCATGGAGAAACTGGGCTTAAGTGAATCTTTGTACCATGCAGGGGCCGTGTACGGAGGGGGAGTAGCTGGGTTAATCACCCTTATTGGAATTCTACTTCTATTAAACCGCCGTGTTACGAACAAGCGGGTTCGGGATACGAGTGATCCCAGCGATTTTGTAACGGTGATAGTGCTAGCACTTATTGTTGTAATTGGTATCTACAATACAGCAATTGGCAATCAACTACATCCACACTTTGATTATCGAGAGACGATAAGTCCGTGGTTTCGGGGTTTGGTAATGTTCACCCCCGACCCATACCTTATGAGTGAAGTGCCGCTTGGCTTTCAACTCCATGTGCTGATTTCCTTTGCTCTCATTGGAATATGGCCGTTTACACGGCTAGTTCACGTGTGGAGTGTGCCGCTAAATTATTTTAAAAGAAGCTATATACTTTACCGAAGAAGAGCTAGTTAGTAGAAGCGAGAATCGAGTCCTCTGAAGGGGGATTCGACCTCGCTTCTTTTTTTGTGAAAATTTTTAGATATATTAATCAATTTAGTCAAATGTCGATAATTTCAAATTGACACTTCTGTAAAAAATGATATATTAAAAGAGTATTACTTTAATGCTAAAAAGCGTTTAATTAAAAAAGAAGATTGATAAAATAGGGTTTTATAAGAAAGATAATATTTCTGAAATTTTAGAAAAAATAATATTTAAAAATAATAAGGTGTGAAAAACATGGAAAAAAATCAGCAGGATTTAAAAAGGGGCTTATTGCCGAGACATGTTCAGTTTATCGCTTTAGCAGGAATGATAGGAACAGGGATTTTTAAAGGAAGCTCTGATACATTAAATATGGCTGGTCCAAGTGTTGTCGTATCCTATATCATCGGTGGTCTATTATTGTTTATCGTAATGGCGGCCCTTGGTGAGATGGCGATTGTTTACCCGAAATTAAATGTGCAACACCTTATTCATAAAGCCTTTGGGTTTCAAACGTCCTTTATTGTGGGCTGGCTTTATTGGATTAACTGGATTATCGTTACGATTGTCGAACTACTTGCAGCAGGCAGCTTTTTAAAATATTGGTTTCCAGATGTACCACTATGGCTCTTAAGTATTATTTGTGGTGCCTTTATTGTTGGCATTAATCTATTTCAAGTAAAGCACTATGGGGAAGTAGAGTTTTGGTTTGCAGGCATTAAAATCATCACACTGATTGCCTTCATTATTTTGGGAGCGCTTATTTTATTTGGCGTTTTCCCTAGTACCTCAACGGCTTCATTCTCGAATATAACCGCAAATGGAGGGTTTTTCCCACATGGTATGAGCGGAATGCTTGGTGCATTTTTAGTCGTAATGTTCTCCTATGGGGGCGCAGAGCTAATCGGTGTAGCCGTTACAGAGACGAAGGATAGCGAGAAAGTAATTCCAAAGATCATTAAAAGTACGGTATGGCGCGTTGTTCTTTTTTACGTCTTACCGATGCTGATTATTTGCGGCATTATTCCATGGAACCAAGTGACTTCTCAGGATAGTCCTTTTGTGCAAGTATTTAGCCTTACCGGATTACCGGGAGCAGCTAATGTTATGAATTTCGTGCTTTTAACAGCGGTTTTATCAGCTGCAAATTCAGGAATTTATGCGACATCAAGAATGATGTATACGATGGCGCAAAACGGGGAAGCTCCTAAACGATTCCTGAAAATAACAACAAAAGGAATTCCACTCAATGGGATCCTTTTGACATCCGTCTTTATTTTAGTTGGTGTATTTTTAGCTTATATGACACCGGATGAGGTTATTAGCTACTTGATGACGATACCAGGCTTTACCGTTTTATTAATTTGGGCTAGTATTTGTTGTGCTCAATTGAAGCTTCGCCCGCAATATGCTAAAAGGCTAACAGGTTTCCGTGTGGCATTGTTTCCGTACACAACTTGGGTTGCGATTCTATCGTTACTTGGGATTTTTATCGCCTTTATTTTTAATAAAGATAATATTATCGGCACAGCAGTATGTTTAATTACATTAGCAGCACTTATTATTCTTTCTTTTGTTAAAAAAAAAGGACGAGCAGATAAGACTGTGACTAGTGAGGATGTAGCGTTGAATGAAAAGCAGGTTATCTAGGGGATAACCTGCTTTTTTACCACCAAAGAAGCCTGTGCTCTGTATGTTGGTGAAAACGAGGGTATATCAACGCCAAAAGGAGCTCGAGTGCAATTTGCTGATGATAACATGGATATATCACCACCAAAAAGAGCCCGAGCAATATTTGCTGGTGATAAAGAGCAATAATCATCATGAAAGGGAGCTCGAGCGAAGTTTGGTGGTGATAAAATGGATTTATCATCACGAAAGGAAGCCCGGGAGCAATTTGCTGATGATAAAGTGAATATATCATCACGAGAGGGAGCATGAGCTTGGCTTGCTGGTGATAACGCTGAATGATCACCACCAAAAGGAGCATGAGCGCAGTTTGATGGTGAAATCGCGGATATATCGCCATCAAGGGGGCCCGTGCGCAATTTGCTGGTAGATAACAGCCCGTATTCTAACTTAATAAGTGTTCAGTTCAAAGTGCAGGTTTAGTCGGATTACTACTGAGCAAATAAGCAAAAAGGGGCTTCTAATTAACCCAAAACCCCCGCGCAAGTCCAACAGGATCCATGCATGTCATCGTCTCCGACATAATACACACGCCTTTGGCGCCTGTGGCCCTAACATCATTTACCCTATCCTTTGAAATACCGCCAATTGCAAATACCGGAACAGAAACAGCGTCACATATTTCTTTTAGAAAGGGGAGCCCTCTTGGGGGAACTCCCTTTTTGCAATCTGTTGAAAATATATGTCCGGCAACTAAGTAGGTGGCACCCAGCACACAAGCCTCTAGAGCCTCAGCTTTGGAGTGGACGGACGCGCCAACTTCAGAAAAGGGCTGTATTTCATCATGATAGTTTCTTAAATTCGCCATTGATAAATGTATATTTGCAATATCAAGTTTGGCTGCTACTGATATATTTTGATTAATGATTAATGGAACTTGCTGTGCTAAACAAATCTCTTTTACTTTTACAGCCAACTCTTCGTATTCGGCTAAGTTTAAGTCTTTTTCTCTTAACATAATTGCATGAGGTTTTCCTTTGGCTAGTTGATTCACTCGATGGAAAAAGTCCTCTTTACAAAGCTTGCGGTTTGTAACATAAATTAACATCCTTTATACCAACCTAAACCCTAATATAATCTGTATAAACAGGCTGTAATCCTTTGCTTACAATCATTTGATGAACTTCCTCGACAGTCCGTTCATCGGAAATTTCGAACTGTTCATCGCCTTTTTGTTCTTCATCATGACCGCCAACGCCAACGCTTACCCCAGCAGACATTTTTGTAGCAATCAATCCAATTACGTTATCACGAAATCCTGCTCGTTCCCTCGTAGAAATGGTAATGCCGGCATAAGGCATGAACAAACGGTAGGCAAGCATAACCTGCAACAGTTGTTTTTCATGGACATCCTTTGGATTATTGTCCGCATTGTTTTTAAAAGGGCGTAGACGCGGAACGGAGAAGCCGATTTCGGCATGCGGATATTTTTGCTGAATTAAAAAGGCATGTAAACCCGCAGCAAAGGCATCCTTGCGGAAATCATCCAGCCCTAACAGCGCTCCAAAAGAAACCCCACGCATTCCTCCCAATATGGCCCGTTCTTGGGCATGCAAACGATAAGGGAAGATTCGTTTTGAGCCCCATAAATGGACCTCTGCATATTTATCTGGATTATAGGTTTCTTGGTAGACAGAAACAAAATCCGCCCCACAATCGTGTAAATAGGCATATTCATCTGAATTTAATGGATAAATTTCAATACCTACGGTCTTAAAGTATTTTGTTGCCAGTTTGATTGTTTCACCAATATACTGAACGTCGGATTTATAACGAGACTCCCCGGTGAGTAGTAAAATTTCTTCCAATCCGGTTGCTGCAATTGCTTTAAGTTCATTTTCTGCATCCTCTTTAGAAAGGGTGGCCCGTTGAATTTTATTCGTCGCCTTAAAGCCACAATAAACACATTCATTTTCACAATAGTTAGCAATATATAGCGGTGTAAAAATGGAAACGGCATTTCCGAAATGCTTGCTAGTCTCTACTTTGGCTTTTCTTGCCATGGCTTCTAAATAAGGCAAGGCAACAGGAGATAGGATAGCCCCATAATCATCAATGGAAAGGTGGTCCTTATTTAAAGCCGCCTCAACATCCCGGCTTGTATACTGATTGTAATCAAATTTTTCAACAGCACCTAACACCTTTTCCATAATGTCAGACTCAATGACTTCCATACCTGGCATATATTGCATATGATTTACTTTTTTCATGATTAGTCCTCCAAAAATCCGGTCAAAGGACTAGATGCCTCTGCCTTGAAATCTAGTATGCGCCCTAAGCCGGCAAGATAAGCCGCGCGCCCTGACTCAATAGCGAGCTTGAATGCCTTCGCCATTAATGCCACATCACCAGCAGTAGCAACGGCAGTATTGCACATAATTGCGTCAACACCCATTTCCATCGCTTCACAAGCCTCTGAAGGGCGTCCGATACCAGCATCAACAATAATCGGTACGTTTATTTCATCCACCAATATTTGAATAAAATTCTTCGTGCTAAGACCTTTGTTGCTGCCGATTGGTGCGCCTAAAGGCATAACAGCGGCAGCACCAGCATTGACTAATGACCTTGCTGCATATAAATCAGGATACATATATGGCATAACAATAAATCCTTCTTTAGCAAGAATTTCCGTTGCTTTGATAGTCTCATAGTTATCAGGCAGTAAGTATTTTGAATCAGAAATGACCTCTAATTTGATAAAATCACCGCAGCCAAGCTCTCTTGCAAGGCGCGCAATTCTTACGGCTTCTTCGGCAGTTCTTGCCCCTGAAGTATTAGGTAACAAGGTAATATTCTTAGGAATATAATTCAAAATATTCTCTTCGCCGCCGGTATTTGCCCGTCGCAAAGCAAGTGTCACCATTTCAGCATCGCCATGCTCAATTACCGCTCGTATAATTTCTAAAGAAAATTTTCCTGAGCCTAAAATAAATCTGGATTGAAATTCATGTCCACCAATTGTTAATATATCGTTCATTTTCTAAAACCCTCTCCCATATAATCTTGCAATCCCGAATAAACATTTGCTGCGAGTATAATAGATCAACCCCCACCAACAAAGGTCACTACTTCAAGTGTATCCTCGTTTGTCAGCAGTACATCCTTATAAGTATCTTTAGAAACAATTTCGCCATTGTGTTCAACAACAATTAAGCCCATATCATAGTTTTTTGTTGATAAAAAATCAAACAAGCTCATACCATTTTCCAGCTCAATAATGCTCCCATTTACCTTCACATTTTCCACCCCTTTTAAAAAAATTCATAAAAAAAGCACAAAATGGCCCCAACACCCTTTCGGTGGTGCTCCCCATTTTGTGCTTGCTTTTTTTATTTGGTTGGTTACAATATACAAAATGTTCATAGAATTGTCAAGGATGCATTGATTTATATTTGACAAATATGGAATTTTAATATAATGATAAGCACAAAATATCTTGTACTACTTATATTGGAGAAATAATAGATGCCACTGAAACAAAAGTATATTGAACTTAACAATGTAAAAGTTTACTGTGAATATTCTCTTAATAATAAGCCGCCGCTCCTCCTCATCCATGGTGTCGCCGCGACAATTTATACATTTAATGAGCTGATTCCTTTATTGGAAGAGCATTTTTCTATTGTTGCAATTGATCTGCCTGGATTTGGAATGAGTGAGAAATCAAGATCCTTCGTATATTCGTTTAAAAATTACGCTGAAATTGTAGCAGGTTGTATTGAGCATTTTAAGTTGAAAAATGTAAATATTGTCGGTCACTCCATGGGTGGCCAAATTGCTTTATTCACCGCAAAATTATTTCCGGAAAAAGTAAATAAGTTGGTATTGTTAGCAAGTTCGGGTTATTTAAAGCGGGCTAACAAGGCCGTTATTTACTGTACTTACCTCCCATTTTTTAAATACTTTATTAAAAGGGAAGTTAATAAAAAAGAAGTAAAAGAGGTGTTAAAAAATGTATTTTACGATCACTCCCTCATTACGAAGGGGCATGTTGATGAATTTGGAAAACCGCTCAAGGAGGAGGGATTTTATATCTCACTGCTCCGATTACTCAGGCACCGTGAAGGGGATTTATCAAGTGAAGAATTAAAAACGATTTTGGCCCCAATATTATTGCTGTGGGGGGAAGATGATAAAGTCGTTTCAGTCCAAGTCGGGCATAGATTAGTAAAAGATTTGCCAAATGCCAAGCTCATAACATATGAAAAGACCGGCCATTTGATTTCAGAAGAGCGTCCAAATGAAGTGTTTCAACAGATTTTATCCTTTGTAAAATAGTCCTGTATAGGCTGCGGTGCAAAGATATATTTTTATGATAAAATTAATTTTAAGAAATAATAAAATATTCCGTTTAGTACCAGGGGGATCATCGTGAAGGGGCAATCGAAATTAATTGCGGCCATGCTTATTTTTGGGAGCATTGGCATATTTGTAAAAAGTATAAATTTATCTTCAAGTGAGATTGCACTGTTAAGAGGAACGATTGGGAGTTTATTTTTAATTTGTGTTAGTTTTTTAGTAAAACAAAAGCTTTCTCTAAAAGCAATAAAAGGGAATGGAATTCTATTAATTTTATCAGGGGCAGCAATTGGCTTTAACTGGATTTTTCTATTTGAAGCTTATCGGTATACTACCATTTCCAATGCAACAATAAGCTACTACTTTGCGCCGATTTTTGTCATGGTGCTTGCACCTTTGATTCTAAAAGAAAGATTAACATTGGGTAAGGTAAGCAGCATTATTGCGGCCATGCTAGGCTTATTTTTAGTTATGAGTAATGGAGATCACACGATAAATGAAGCCTATAATCACACCGTTGGAATTCTTTATGGGTTAGCGGCGGCTCTTTTATATGCAAGTGTAATTTTAATGAATAAATTTATCAAGGATCTATCCGGATTTGAAACGACGCTCATTCAGCTTATGATGGCGTCCATCGTGTTGGCACCTTATGTGTTCATGAAAGAAGGTGCCATCAATTTTACAGAACTGAGCTATCAGTCTATTATCTTCATTTTAATACTAGGTATTATTCATACAGGCTTTGCGTACTATTTATATTTTGGTGCCCTAAAAGAACTAAAAGGCCAAACAATTGCAGTTTTAAGCTATATTGATCCAATTTCTGCAGTGATCTTTGCAGCGATTTTTTTAAATGAAAGTATGGGTTTTATGCAAATCGTTGGTGGTGTGCTTGTTTTAGGTTCTACCTTTTTTGGTGGAAAAGGAGTGAAAAAACAGAAGCCAACGCGCCAGGGCTAAAATTCATCCGAAAAATAAAAAACCAGAGTTTATAATCCTCTGGTTTAAATAGTTCATATTTCACCTTTTTTCAGCATTACTTTGTGTATATGGAAAATATTCTGTATCTGAATATAAAATATGACCGACAATAAGATCGTTGACAATAAATGAAAAGAATTCGGTGATTTGGAGATCTCCATTTTGATAAGCATTTTTAAATTTAAATACTTTATTTAATAAGGTGCGATGAATGTCAGCATGTTTTTCATAATCTGGATATTGGACATCTATCAATATCTGCTCTTCATCATGAAAATGTTTGATAATATCGTCTAAAATAATATCCACTTGATGAAGAAGTTTGTCATATTCTGCATTGGATAGGGAGAAATAAATTAGAGCGTTTGCTTTTTCTACTAATTCACGGTGATCTTCGTCAATCTCTGGATTGCCACTTTCCCATTCCATCTTCCATTCGATTTTCATAGGTGTGCTTAGCAAACGATCTTGTTCCTCGGAACAATAAACACGATTTCTACCGCCTTCTTTAGCACGATACATAGCCTTATCTGTCCGTTTATACCAGCTATAGTACGATTCCGATGTCATTCTCTCGGCAACACCAAAACTTGCTGTTACATGTCCAACGATTGGAAATTTGTATTCCTCCATTGTTTTACGAATATTTTCAGAGGTACGATAAGCTTGCATTGCACAGCTCCCTGGCATGATAATCACAAATTCCTCGCCACCTAGTCTTACTAGAAAATCCGGATCACAGATGTGACTGTTTGCAATAAAGGCAGTCTGTTTTAATACTTCATCCCCAATTGGATGCCCCCAAATGTCATTGACACTCTTGAAATGGTCCAAATCTAAAATAATCATAGAGATAGGTTTCTGTTCACGGTCGGCGCGAGCCATTTCCTTTTCGATGCATTGATCCAAAAAATGACGATTATAGAGCCCTGTTAGTTCGTCCCTAATGGCAAGATCATTTAAGATTTTGTTCTTTTTTTCTAGCGCCTTCGTTAATTCCGTAAGTTGCTGATTATTATTATATAATTCAATCTGCAATTTACGTGTTTCCGTAATATCTCTTGCTGAAGAATATATATAATCCCCATTCGGTCTGGAATGCCATTCTATATACCGATATGCTCCATCTTTACCACGAACCCGATTAACAAAACTCGAAATCATTTTTTGTTCTTTCAGTTTTTTCATTGCCTCTATGCTGGCTGGTATATCCTCTGGATGAATAATAGAGTAAAAGTTTTTCCCTTCCAAATCCTCCATTTTGTAACCAAGGACTTGTTCAAATGCTTTATTCACTTTAAGGAAATTTCCATCAGTATCAGCGACACTAAGCATGTCAATGTTTACCCTTAAAAACCCTTCTATTTCGTGATCAAGCATGTATTCATTCGTCACTTCATGGTAGATACAGCCAATCGTTTCTTGGCCTAATGGAAATACTGTAATCCGTATCCATTTATGAATTTGTGTTAGATGCACATCAAAATTAGCAGGTATATGATTTAGGACAACATTTTGAACGAATTGCTTCCATTGATTTTCGCCTTCCCAACCTTCCGGGAATATTTGATAGTATGTCTTATTAATAATATCTGCACCGTGGAGGTCCATAAGTTTCTCAAAGGCACTATTCACTAAAAGATATTCATAGTCATTGGGCATTCCTTGATTATTAAATATAGCCTTATGACATGAATAGGCAATAGGGGAGTTCCTAAAAAACTCTATAAAATACTGTTCTTCCATTGATTTCACACCCAATCCGTACTTTCCCTTATTACTTTCATTATACCGAATTATTATTATAAGGAATGTGGGTTTTGTAGCGAATTTAGGAATTTCTGAATTAGAGTTTTATAATTAATGGCAAAATCGTAAACCAGATAAGATGTGAAACATTAATTATTAAATAAATGCCCGTTATTCCACTTACCATCATATTTGCTCGTTTAAGCTGCCCTTCTGAAGCGGATTGTATGCGGTAATATAGGTAGAGTAACAATAATGCCGGCATTACGACTTTTAACATAAAGCTTGCCGAAAAACTTTGAATGGCAGATGACATAAAAATGTTTGCTTCCGTAAAATAACCAGAAGAAAGAAGAATTTGTGTAAAAATTAAATCTGTAACGTTAAGTATATACAGCATTAACAATTTGCTTCTCAAGCAATCATGTGAATAGTTTTTTATAAAAATAAGCAAATGAAACACCTCCCAAACAATATTCTATCCAGTTGCGTGGTAAAAAATGACAGTTGGTCCGATTTTCCCGGTTTGATATGTGCCCTCACGGTTTAAAGTTCTGTACATAAAATGAAACAAAAATACATGTGCAAAGGGATGAATCTAATGGGGGATGAGGAAGTAGTAATATCTATATTTGGAAGTGCAGGCGGCGTTGCAAGGGCAGTATTGTCACTGCTCAACAAGTCAGCAACAGACCCGAATGACCCACTGCATCCTATAATCGGCAAAAGTAAGCTCCACTTATTTGATAAAAAGAAAAAGAATCTTCAATACTACGAAGAAATTTGCCCTGATTTATGTAATCGTATTAGCCTTTATCAGTGTGACTTTTTAGATTTACACCGAGTCCGCCATCATTTATACGCAACCCAAACAACATTATTAATAGACCTTTCTTGGGCAGATACCATTGATATGATCGCTATATGTAATGATTTAGGAATCTCCTATGTGAATACTGCGTTAGAAATCGTCGATGTGGACGACGATGAAAGTCTGGAGGGCTTTACTTTAATTGAGCGCTTTAGCAGATTTTCTTATGTCAAGGACACATTTACAAATATGAAGGGCATTACCTGTTCGGGTATGAATCCTGGGGTTGTGCAATGGATGGCCCATACTTTAATGACGCTGCACCCGAATGAAAAACCATTAGCATGCTATATTGTTGAAAGAGATACAACGTTTTTTAAAGATCCGACATTTGTCCAGCCAAAGACAATCTACTCTACGTGGTCACCAGAATGCTTCTTAGATGAAGCATTATTGAACTTTCCAATGTTTGTTAAGGAACAGGTCCCTGTTTTTCTGTATAATAACGTGTATGATAAAGAATTTAAGGTTACACTGGGGGATATCCAATTTTATGGGTGTTTAATGCCACATGAGGAAGTTCTAAGCTTAGGAACTTTATATAACATGGAAACAGGCTTTATCTATAAGGTAAATGATTACACAACACAAAGCATTATTGAAAACCTTGATGTAGCAGATGAGTTATGGAATTGGGATTTTAAAGTGTTAGATCCGAAAGAAGCTGAGCTTGAGGGACAGGATATGGTAGGGGTTCTCCTTGTGTACGAGGATAAAGAACGGTTTATATATAATGTGATGGATAATGACTCTACCAATAAAAGATTTGGAATAAACGGGACCTATCTACAAGTTGCCTGCGGAGTATATGCTGCAACTTGCACATTGTTACTGGAGACAATACCTTATGGTGTATTCTTTGTGGAAGAATTACTGAAAACAGTCCCTGATATCGATTACGGGAAATATGTCAAACAGTATATGCCTGATTTTGTGATAGGTGAAAATAAAAACTCAGATGGGCTTCTTCTGAATCGAATGAGAAATATTAATCCATAATACCAAAACCTTATTATCTTATGAAAAAATAAAGCAGGAATCGTAATGCTTCCCTGCTTTTTGTTTTTCCTTTATATTTAAACTAAAAAAGGGGTGAGGGAGCTTTGAAAACATTTAAAAAGGTTTATGTGGAAATCACGAGTGTTTGTAATCTGGCTTGTAGTTTTTGTCCGCCAACGAAACGAACAGCTAATTTTATTAAACTTGATGAATTTAATCATATTCTTGATCAGATTAAAGTACATACAAGTTATATTTATCTCCATGTTAAAGGGGAACCGCTTCTTCATCCGCATATTGATGAATTGCTGGATGCCAGTCATGCTAAAGGATTTAAGGTAAATATAACGACAAATGGGACGCTCATTCACAAGAATCGAGAAAAACTATTAGGGAAATCCGCACTTCGGCAGATGAACTTTTCTCTTCATAGCTTTGATGGACATGAGGGCTCAACAAATAGAGAAGAATATTTGGCTACTATTCTATCATTTGCACGAGAGGCGGCGAAGCAAGGCGTCATCATCTCGTTTCGGTTATGGAATTTACAACATGAAAACATAACGTCAGATGAAAAACGAAGAAATAGAGAAACCTTGGAAATGATTGAGAAGGAATTTAACCTCGATTATAGAATAGAGGAAAAAGTGGTGCCAGGTAGTGGAGTAAAGGTTGCCAATCGAATCTATCTTAACCAGGATTATGAATTCGAGTGGCCAAGTTTATTGGCACCAGAAGATGACGGTAAAGGATTTTGTCATGCCCTTCGCACGCAGGCAGCCGTTCTTGTTGACGGCACGGTCGTTCCTTGCTGTCTTGATGGAGAAGGTGTGATAAATTTAGGAAATATCTATCAAACGCCTTTTTCCGAAATAGTAGAAGGAGAAAGGGCGAATAATCTCTACGATGGTTTTTCTAGAAGAGAAGCAGTGGAGGAAATGTGCAGGAAATGCGGCTATAGAAAGAGATTTGGTGGAGGTCCTGTATGATTGAGAAAAAAATAACCGTTGAAAACTTAGTGGAGAAGTTTTCATTGAAAGTGTTGGCTGGTGAAGGCCAGCTTCAAAAAACAATCACACAGCCTAGAGTACATCGTCCGGGATTGGAATTTGTCGGCTATTTTGACTTTTTTCCAACAGAAAGAGTTCAGATATTAGGGAAAAAGGAAATTAACTACTTACATAAGTTGACTGAAGAGGAACGTAAAATCCGCATTGGGAATATTGTCAGCTACCACCCGCCATGTTTTATTGTGACGGCTGGCGAAGAAGGTCTAATGTATCTACAGCATCATTGTATCGAACAAGGAATTCCTTTATTATTGACGGACAAACCTGAAATCACCTCAGAATTTATTTTGAAAATAGATGCTTATATGGTAAAAGAGCTGGCACCGGAAATGACATTGCATGGGGTCTGTATGAATGTTTCGGGCATTGGCATCTTACTTCGTGGGAATTCAGGAGTAGGAAAGAGCGAAACGGCACACACGTTAATTGGTCGCGGGCATCGACTTGTGGCTGATGATATTGTTGTATTAAAAAAGCTAAGTTCACAAACACTTCTTGGTACACACGACAAGAAGACAAAGGAATTTTTAGCTCTGCGTAGCATTGGTTTGTTGAATGTGGTCCGCATGTATGGCCGAAAAGCCTTCCAAGATGAAACAAGAATTACCCTTGATATTCACTTGACGAAGTGGCAGAAGGACGCCTTGAATAACGAATTGGAACGAGAGCCGGAGTATATAGAGTATTTAGGTATTAAAATTCCTTCAATCGAGATTCAGCTCCAGCCCGGGCGTGATGTCGCAGGTCTGATTGAAGCGGCTGCAAATAACTGGTATTTAAGGCAACAGGGATATAGTGCAGCTGAGGAGTTTTATAGTAGGCTGGAGGATAAAGAAACCCCATATGACAGGAGGTTATGAGTATGTCAGAAAAGAAAATTCTTGGCATTCAAAAGTTAGGTTTTCAATGGCAGGCGGAGGACCCGTTTCTTGTAACGATGTACCATAAGGACGATTATCCGGAGGGAAATGACGAACAGGGGCCGAATGTATCGTTGGCTGGCCGCAATCTTGGTGAAGATTTTACGTTGCGTGATGGTTTTCGAATGTATCATGGGACAACTGTACCGGGATTTCCAGCGCATCCGCATCGCGGATTTGAAACAGTGACTGTCGTTCTAAAAGGATTTGTTGACCATTTTGATTCAAAAGGCTCTTCAGGCCGTTACGGTGATGGGGATGTACAATGGCTTACAACTGGCGGAGGCTGTCAGCACACAGAGATGTTTCCTCTTGTATATAAAGATAAACCAAACCCACTGGAGCTTTTTCAAATTTGGCTTAATCTCCCGGCGAAGAGTAAAAGGGCGGAGCCTGACTATAAAATGCTTTGGACTGAAGATATTCCTGTAGTTGAATCAGTAAATGCCGATGGGAAGAAAACTACGATACGATTAATAGCAGGCAGTGCTCAAGGAGTGGATAGTTTGGAGCCAAACGATGCCTCTTGGGCAAAAGATAGAAATCATCATGTAGGCATTATCCATGTTCATATGGAGTCTGAGGCAACCTTTGTATTGCCGGCTGTATCAAAAACTTTAAATCGGAATCTGTATTATTACAATGGAGCTTCAGTTTCCATAGAAGGGGAAACGATTTTGTCTTCCCATCGGGTAAAACTAGCGGGCAATCAGGAAATTATTATTAAGAACGGGGCAAAAGGCAGCAATTTCTTACTACTTGAGGGGGAACCGATAGGAGAACCGGTCGTGCAATATGGACCTTTTGTAATGACATCTGAACAAGAAATACGGGATACATTTAGAGAATACCAAAAAACTCAATTTGGCGGCTGGCAATGGGGTAGATTAGATCCTGTACATGAACGGAATGCTGGAAGGTTTGCGCGATATGCGGATGGCATAATTGAGAAGAGAGATAAATGACGGGCTTAAGTTTTAAACTTAAGTCTATTTTTTGTCTGAGTTGGGAATAATCTATTATTATGTGATGGATTTGCTAGAATAGGTTATTCTTTTTGATAGAATTAATTATGGAAAATTATAGTAAATTAAAATAAGATGATGTAAAGAGCCTTAAAATTTGATTATTTTAATCTTATTTTTTAATATTATATTATAATACCTCTTACATGGAGATATTTGCTTCTTTTTAATAATTATTATAATAAAAGAAGTTTGCTATAAAATGATGAAAGATTTATTAGAATACCTGCTGTCTTTCTCATTTTAAATAAAAATTTAGGAGGAAAAAAGGATGGGGAAATTAGAAGGAACTAAAACATCAGAGAACTTAAAAGCAGCATTTGCAGGGGAGTCACAAGCAAACCGCCGCTACCTTTACTTTGCTGAAAGAGCAGATTTAGAAGGTGCTGAAGAGGTTGCAAGCTTATTCCGCAATATTGCTAACGGTGAAACAAAACACGCTTTTGGACATTTTGATCAATTACGTGAAAATGGCGAAGGTGACCCAGCAACAGGTCTTCCAGTAGGAACTGTTAAAGAAATGCTTGCATCAGCAATTGCAGGGGAAACATATGAGTATACTGAAATGTATCCAGGCTTTGCAGCTACTGCCCGCGAAGAAGGACTTGAAAAAATTGGCGAGTGGATGGAAGTAATGGCAAAGGCTGAGCGTGTACATGCTCAACGTTTCCAAAAGCTACTTGACTCTTTAGAAGACTAATTTAAGTAAAGGCGAACTCAGAAAGCACAGGAGCCGGATTGCTAGTCGGGCTCCTAATGAGCCAGCCTTTGATTTTAAAGTCCCTATCAAAAATAGAAGAGGTGGATTAATAATGACGATGACCATAACTAGACAAGATATCATCCCTTTACATACTTACCGTCAAGGTAGAGAAGATTACCTACAAAAAATGATTCCCTATAAAAAAGCACGTCGTGTCCGCTTAGATGACTATATTACATTATTGTTTGAAAACAAAAACACCGTTTTATTTCAAATTTTAGAGTTAATGCATTGTGAAGACTTAGAAGACCAAGCAGAAATTGATGAATATATTGAGATTTATTCCGGAATGCTTCCAAATGAAAATGAACTATCAGCAACCCTTTTCATTGAATTGGATGATCAATTGAAGCTGCAGGATTTTTTAAAGAAGCTAAAGGGTATTGAGCATCATCTATCACTTGTAGTCGGTGATGAAACAATTCCAGCTGTTTTTGAAGAAGTACATGATGATCGTGAGTTTACTACCAGTGTTCATTATTTAAAATTCCCATTGACTGAAACTGCAAAACAATATCTATTAAACGAATCCTCTGAATCGTTAAACGTTACATTAAATCTTAATCATCCTCAATTAACAACAACAGCGACATTGTCTCAAGAATGTTTGAAAAGCTTACAAAAAGATTTATCATAAGCAAGAAGCAAGGGTCGAACTCTTGCTTTTTTTCTGTCCAATGTATTATAAAAATAATGGAAGGGGGATTTTGAATGTACAGCTTTAAAAACGATTATAGTGAAGGCGCGCATCCAAGAATATTGAATGCGTTACTTGAATCCAACCTAGTGCAGGAGGTAGGGTACGGGAATGACCGCTACTCACAAAAGGCAAAAGAGGTAATAAAGCAATGTCTCGAGCGGGCTGATGTGGATATTCATTTCTTAACAGGTGGGACCCAAACAAATCTTACAGCATTATCAGCTTTTCTAAGACCGCATGAAGCTGTTATTGCAGCAAGTATGGGGCATATCAATACACATGAAACAGGTGCGATTGAAGCAACCGGACATAAAATTATCCCGGTAAATGTTGCAGATGGTAAACTAACTCCCACACATTTACAAGAAGTTCTTGACTATCATACAGATGAACATATGGTGAAGCCTAAGCTTGTTTATATATCAAACTCTACAGAAATAGGCACCATTTATAATAAGGGTGAGCTGGAGCAAATACATCATTTTTGCAAGGAGCATAATTTAATTTTGTATATGGATGGTGCAAGACTAGGGTCAGCCCTTTGTTCTGAAGAAAGTGACCTGAAATTAAGTGATCTTCCTGGTCTGGTGGATGCCTTTTATATCGGGGGAACAAAAAATGGCGCACTTCTAGGTGAAGCTTTGGTCATTTGTCGTGATTCTCTTAAAGAAGACTTTCGTTTTCATATGAAGCAAAAAGGGGCGATCCTTGCAAAAGGAAGACTATTGGGTATACAGTTTCTTGAACTTTTCCGGGACAATTTGTTTTTTGAACTCGCCACCCATGCCAATAAAATGGCAAATATATTAAAAGAAGAAATCGGGAAGGCTGGATTTGCGTTTTTAGCAAATTCCCCAACGAATCAGACTTTCCCAATTATGCCTAACTCATTAATTGCAAAACTTCGAGACAAGTATGCATTTGAAATTTGGGAAAAAGTTGACTCAGACAGCACTGCCATTCGCCTTGTTACCTCATGGGCAACAAAGGAGGAAGAAGTGGTGGCTTTTATTGAGGATTTGCGAAAAATTAACGATAAAACTATTTTTTCATAAAGGATGACAAAAAGCATGGTGATTCACGCAAAATTACCATGCTTTTTTCCTTTGTTTAGAAAGTTCAGAAAGAGTTAAATATTAGTCACATCCTACTAGGTGGGGTATACTGTATACTTGAGATTAAGACGGGAGATGATTACATATGGCTCGAAGCATTAATCTAACAGAAGCTCCCATTGCATCTACTTTATTCAAATTGACATGGCCCATTATCGCCACTAATTTTATACAAACCATTTATGGACTTGTGGACATGATATGGGTTGGAAGGCTAGGTAGCGGTGCCGTAGCTGCAATTGGTACGGCTAGTTTTTTTGTGAACTTAGCGGCTGCCCTTTTTGCAATGATTTCGATTGGAAGTGGTGTAAAGGTTGCCCATAGTGTGGGGGCAAGTAACGAGGAACAAGCCAAAGAGTATATTCATAATGGCTTTTTAATGTCACTGTTTCTTGGCCTTGGATATATAATCTTAATCTTCTTGATGAAAGATGATTTGATTGGCTTTTTTGAACTCGGTAAACCTTCTATCGAAAAAATGGCCTCACAGTATTTGGTCATTTCGATGATTGGGACTATTTTTAACTTCTTTACTATTTTATTTGGCATCATTTTAAATTCACTAGGTAATAGCAAGAAGCCACTTCAAATCAATATGGTTGGATTCTTTATCAATCTAGTTCTTGATCCGATATTTATCTTTGGAGTAGGTAGCATTCCGGGTTTAGGTGTATTAGGGGCGGCACTGGCAACGCTATTAGCGAATATGATTGTAACGATTTTATTTTTTATAAATATGAGGAATGTCCCGTTATTTTCAAAGCCATATTCCATTAATATTCCAGAAATGAAAACAGTTCTTACATTGGGTCTGCCAATCTCAATCCAAAGGATTTCTTTTACGGTGATTTCAATTATTATGGCAAAGATTATTGTTCAATGGGGTGCAGAAGCGATTGCTGTTCAAAAAGTTGGGATACAAATTGAATCAATTTCCTATATGACAGTCGCCGGCCTTCAAGGAGCGATTGCTGCTTTTATTGGACAAAACTATGGTGCAAGGAAATGGAACCGAATCTATAACGGCTATCGAATGGCACTTCTGTTAACAACGGTATTCGGAATTTTTACTTCAGGTTTGTTTATTGTTTTTCCTGAACCAATCTTTGCATTATTTCTAAATGATTCAACTAGCTTGAATCTAGGTGTTCATTACTTACAAATTATCGGCTTTTCACAGCTGTTCATGTGTTTAGAAATTATGACAGTAGGTGCATTTAATGGAATCGGCAAAACCCATATTCCTCCAGTATTTAGTATCGTGCTAACCGTACTAAGAATACCACTTGCACTGTTGTTATCCCGCTTTTTTGGATTAAATGGTGTGTGGATGGCGATTGCTGGTACAAGTGTTTTAAAAGGGATCATACTTGTCGGTTGGTTTATGTGGTCCCTTCGGAAAATGAATAGGCATCCTACCATTTCAGATTGTTCCACCATTTAAGGGGCGGCTTGTGAGTGCAAAGCGATCAAAGTTGAAGGCGGGAAATAAAGATGAATTTATTAGATGAGAATTTAATTAATAAATTAATGGAACGAAATTTAAATGAAGCGGTTTTTCAAGGGAAATTTGGATTGGAAAAAGAGAATGTTAGGGTGGACCAAGAGGGAAAACTTGCACTTACACCACATCCAAAGGCTTTTGGAAGTAAAAAAACAAACCCCTATATTAAAACGGACTTTTCTGAGAGTCAAATTGAGATGATCACCCCGGCTTTTGATACGATTGAAGAGACCTATAATTTTTTGGAGACACTTCA
Source organism: Schinkia acidoalkalinis (assembly GCF_054301215.1). The sequence goes on along the minus strand of NZ_CP182573.1, from coordinate 1,585,327 downwards.
TGATATTGTAACGCTTGAGCTTGAACTACAAAATGAATTTTTGTGGCCTAGCAGCAACCCGCCTATTTTGCCATCTGAAGATGAAATTCCAATTGCTGATATGGAGGACGATAAAGAAAACGAGTACCGTTTGAACCTAGCACAAAAATACGGCCGTAAGAAGCAGTTGGTAAGCGGAATTCATTTTAATTTTTCTTTCTCAGAGTTATTTTTACGAACATTATATGATGGGGAGAAAAGCTTTCGCGATTTTAAAGATGAAGTTTATTTGAAAGTGGCCCGAAATTTCTTGAAATACCGATGGCTATTAATTTATTTGACAGGGGTAAGCCCGATTTTTCACCAAACCTATGCTGAGAAATGTGTGCAAATAGGAAAACATTTTGATGATGAAAGCTACTACTTTCCGCATATGAATTCGCTGCGTAATAGTCAATGCGGCTATCGAAACCAAAAACCGATTTATGTTTCCTTCCATTCGATTGAAGAATATGTTCAAGACATAGAGAATTTGGTTCGTTCGCAGCAGTTATTAAGTGCAAAAGAATTTTACAGTGCAGTAAGGTTGAAAGTAGCCGGGGAGAAAGATCAGCTCCAAGGTTTGCTTGAACATGGCATTGCATATTTGGAATTGCGAACAACCGACCTTAACCCATTTTATAAAATAGGTATTAGCAAAGACACGATGTCATTTATTCATTTATTTCTTATATATATGCTCCTCATCAAGGACGAGCCTTTTGGTGAAGAAGAACAAAGGGTAGCTCAATTAAATCAAGATGCGTTAACGATGGATGGAATCACGACCAAACTTCAATTAGAGGATAACCGTAATGTTTCGATGCAAGAGACAGGTCTTCAGGTAGTTGAAAACATGAAAGATCTGATTCAACTACTTGCACCAAGCCACCTTGACGAATATATAAGCCTGCTTGAACATACAAAAGGGATATTATTAGATCCGGCTCTTAGCTTTGCAGAGCGCTTAAAAATGGAAATTCAAAATTTTTCTTTTTTAACCTATCATTTGGATAAAGCCCGTGAGTATGCAGTGGAAAGTACAAATACCGGGTATAAATTTACAGGTTATGAAGACTTGGAGCTGTCGACACAGCTATTATTAAAGGCGGCCATGAAAAGAGGCATTCAATTTGAGCTCATAGACCGGGAAGATAATTTTATCTTATTAAAAAAAGACGGCCATCAGGAATACGTGAAGCAAGCCACGAAAACCTCACTGGATTCTTATGTCACTGTTTTGATCATGGAAAATAAAATCGTGACAAAGAAGGTGCTTAAGGAGCATGGTATTCGTGTCCCTGATGGAAATGTCTATCACAACGTGGCTGAGGCGATGACGGATTTTTATATCCACCACGGAACCCCTATTGTGATTAAGCCAAAGTCAACGAACTTCGGGCTTGGGATTACTATTTTTACAAGTGATTATACAAAAGAAGATTATCAAAAGGCATTTGAAATGGCCTTTGAACACGATAAAACTGTTCTTCTGGAAGAGTTTATTACAGGGAAAGAATACCGCTTTCTTGTTATGGGTGATGAGGTGGTGGGCGTCCTGCATCGAGTGCCGGCCAATGTAGTCGGTGATGGTATTCACTCGATTAAACAGCTGATTTCTGAAAAAAATAAAGACCCATTACGCGGGTCTGGCTATAAAACACCACTTGAATTCATTCAATTAGGTGAAGTTGAAAAAATGTTTTTGAAAAATCAAGGAAAGTGTGAAAATGATATTCCAAAGTTTGGTGAAACGGTTTATTTAAGGGAGAACTCCAATATAAGTACAGGAGGGGACAGTATCGATTTTACAGACGAGATACCGGATTCTTATAAACAAATTGCAATCCGTTCAGCTAAAGCGGCAGGTGCAGTCTTTTGTGGTGTTGATATGGTCATTGATGATAGCCGAAAAGAGGCTGGGGTAATGAATTACGGTATTATTGAAATTAATTTTAATCCAGCCATCCATATCCATTGTTATCCGTATAAGGGGAAGAACCGTAAGGCAGATGATAAAATACTTGATTTATTGTTTGGATCCATTTAACTAAAGCAAGGGGGCTCTGCAAGCTCTCTTGCTTCTTTTTTTATTTATGAAAAAAATGGTGGCAATTCCATTTAACCTGTTATATAATTAAAATCAATAAAACAAATTGTTATATAACAACAAGGAATTAAATATAACTTAAAAAAAGAAAAGGGGTTAAACGGATATGACAAAAATTGACTCGATTGCACGGAGAATTTTAGGCTGGAAGTTAAACCGTTGGGACAGATGGTATGATCATGAGAAACGCGTTTTTATCCATGACTCTGAATTCCAACCAGAACACAATCTTGATCATGCAATGCTTATTGTTGACAGGTTACAAAAGTTCGGATTTACGTATAAAACAAATGGGGCTTCAGAGGTTTCATTTAATGAGGCAAAAGGCACTGGTGAGACATTAGCACAAGCAATCACAAATGCAGCATATGAAATCATCGAGAGAAGCTCAATAGCAGATAGCAGCAAAATGTGGCGGACTTTATGCTAACGTAAACAAATTCAAATAAATAAGGTAAAATAAAGAGGTTGATTCAAAAGAGGGCTGACTCCTTTTGATTCATCCTCTTTTGTATTTTTTGGAAATTATAGCCCTTCTATAAAAGAACTCATATTAAGTGACTTGCATAAACTGACAAAAAGGGAGTTTCTTGCATGAGTGTTCTTTCTTTCATTCTTTATGTTATTATGGCGATGGTAATTGGTCTGTTGGCGGAGAAGGTAACACCTTTTGGTGTTCCTGGTAGTTGGGCAGGAGCAATAGTGGTAGGTATGATCGGTGATTGGCTTGGTCATTATTTATTCGGGACTTGGGGGCCGTATCTTTTAGGTTTTTCGTTAGTTCCTGCCTTAATTGGTGCTATAATCGTTGTTCTTGTGATCGGGGTAATTGCAAAGGCTTTTCGTTAAGCGCTAGAATATGAATGGAGCAAAAAATGAACAATATCTATTTTTATTTGCAAAAACTAAATAAAGAAAACAAGAAAGCAGCCATTCTGCTTCAGTTGATTCTTACTGCTCTCCTTACAACATTGGCTAGCGAAATTCGGGTGGTGCCATTCCATGGAGAAACCTTTCGTTTTGGATTAGGGAGTATTGCCTTTTTTCTGTTTATCCTTATACTTCCGCCCGTTTCTATTATATGGTCAGGTGTAGTGACTGGAATTACAGCTGTTAGCTTCCGCATTGTAAAGGATATTGTCCTTTATGATGATTATGGATCCACGACTTTAATCAATCATGTCCCAGCCTTTTTTTATTATTTAATCTTTGCCCTTGGTTTACACATTATTAAGATTGAAAAGTATAAAACATTTCCATTTATCCTGGGGGCTTGGGCCTCCTTGTATGAATTTCTCGGTAATGGTATAGAAGAAACACTTCGACAATTTTTATTGCATAAAACGTTTTTGGGGTTTCCAGAATGGGCGCTACTTGCGGGAGTTGCGTTGCTAAGGAGTTATTTTGTCGTAGGATTATATGCATCCATCGCAGTGTCTGAACAAAAAAAACGAGTTCAGGAATTACTTAAAGTTGGTTCTGAATTGTATGGGGAAACACTGTATTTGCAAAAATCAATGAACCATATTGAAAAGATAACTGCTGAAAGTCATGATTTATATCGAAAGTTAAAAAAGAGTGAGATGAAACCATTAAGTGTACAAGCCCTTCACATCGCTCAAGAAATTCATGAGGTTAAAAAGGATTCACAAAGGATTTTATCTGGACTGACGAAAATAACCGATAAAAAAATCGACAATGTTTTCTTTCTTTCAGACGTTCTAAATCTTGTTGTTCATGCAAATGAAAATTATAGTGATCTTCTGAAGAAAAAAATTTTTATCCACCAAACAATTGCTGTAGATTATGAAACGGATCAACAAATACCACTTCTCGCCATATTAAATAATCTAATAGCAAATGCTGTTGAAGCAATTGTTGAAAAAGGGGAAATCCATATTGAATTATTTGAGGAATGGGCTAATACTTGTTTTATAATCAAGGATTCGGGTAAAGGTATTCCAGAGGAAGAAGTCGCAATCATTTTTGAACCGGGATATACGACTAAATACAATGATCGTGGTGTTGCAGCAACAGGTATTGGCTTATCCCACGTTCTGGAGATTACCCGTATGCTGGAGGGGAATATTCGAGTTGATGCGTCTGAAAAAGGGACTGTTTTTCGGGTCGATATTCCAACGAAAATTTTACGAAAGAGAGTTGAATAAAACTGCGCTATTTTATTGTTGATGATGATAAAGCAAGTAGGACAATGTTGAGAAACATCATTACGGAAAGTGACCTTGGAGTTGTGATTGGTGAGGCCGAAAGTGGTGCGAAAAGCCTGAAGTCAATCATTGCGATGCAGCCTGATATAGTTTTAATAGACTTTTTAATGCCTGAGTTGGATGGAATTGAGACGATTGAACAGTTAAAGAAGGAAGATTTTCAGGGCCAATTTATTATGATCTCACAAGTTGTTAACAAAGAAATGGTGGCGGAGGCATATGAAAAAGGTGTTGAGTTTTTTATACATAAGCCGATTAATCGGATTGAAGTTCAAAGCATATTGAAAAAGTTTTCAGAGCAATTCCGTTTAAAAAATTCTTTGCTTGCCATCCAGGAATCATTAATAAGTATTGGTTTAGATAGAAGTAAGAAGCCGAAAACAGTAAAAGAAATTGTTTTTTCGATTTTAAATGACATGGGAATTATTGGTGAGGTCGGAAGTGACGACATTGTTTCTATCATTGAATTCTTAATGAGTCAGGGAGAAAAGGTGGCTCAATTACCGCCTCTAAAAGATTTATACGAAGCAGTGGCAGTGCAAATGAAATCTGATAAAGCGGATATAATAAAGGAAAGCAAAGCAATTGAACAACGCATTCGTAGAACAATTCTTGCGGCAATTAATAACTTAGCTTCATTAGGGGCCATTGACTATACCAATTCGGAATTTGAGTACTATGCACCTCGATATTTTGAATTTCAAGAGGTAAGAAATCAGATGATGAATGTTGAAGAAGGTAGGAATGACCATGCAAAAGTAAAAATCAATATCCGTAAATTCTTGCAAGTGTTATATCTTGAAACGATGAAAAAATATAATCAAGGTTAATACGATGGGAAAATACAAAAAACTTTAACTGAAGTATAAAAAAATAAAAAAAGATAATTTTATAAATGTCGGATTTCGTCGGATTGGATAGGTTGCCCGTATTATAAACATATAAGCTAACTCTTAAAGTTGCAAACGTTTTCTAAAATAAAAAGGGGTGACTTATTGATGAAGAAAAAATTTAGAATTTCTTTAGCTTACCAAATCCTCATTGGTTTAATTTTAGGTATTGTAGTAGGGGCAATTTTTTATGGGAACCCAAAGGTTGATACCTATTTACAACCGTTAGGTACTATCTTTCTAAATATGATTAAAATGATTGTCGTACCAATCATTGTTTCTACATTAGTTATTGGTGTAGCTGGTACCGGCGATATTAAGCAGCTAGGTAAACTTGGGGGTAAAACATTAATCTACTTTGAGATTATTACAACCATAGCGATCGTTATTGGTCTACTAGCAGCAAATGTTTTCAAACCAGGTTTGGGCGTTGATATGTCTTCGCTTGTTAAAACCGATATTGGTAAGTATGTTGAAACAACTGAACAGGTTTCAGGTCAGGGCCATAGTTTCTTTGACATCATTGTTAGTATTGTTCCAACGAATATCGTCAATGCAATGGCTAATCAGCAAATGCTTGCAATCATCTTCTTCTCCGTAGTCTTTGGTTTAGGAGTTGCGGCGATTGGTGAAAAAGGGAAACCAGTTCTTGCCTTTTTTGAAGGTGTAGCAGATGCAATGTTCTGGGTAACAAACTTTATTATGAAATTTGCTCCAATCGGTGTTTTTGGTTTGATCGGTGTAACCGTTTCAAAATTCGGTCTAGCATCATTAGTACCACTAGGTAAGTTAATGATTCTTGTATACGTAGCGATGGCTTTCTTTATCCTTATTGTATTGGGTGGCGTTGCTAAGTTAGTTGGTATCAATATCTTCCATATTATGAGAGTATTGAAGGAAGAACTTATTCTGGCGTATTCGACATCAAGTTCAGAAACAGTGTTGCCAAAAATTATTGAAAAGATGGAGAAGTTCGGTTCTCCAAAAGATATTGTATCATTTGTTGTTCCAACAGGTTATTCCTTTAACCTAGATGGCTCGACATTATACCAAGCAATTGCTGCAATCTTTATTGCACAGATGTATGGTATCAATTTAAGTATTGCCGAACAAGTTACGTTAGTGTTGGTATTAATGGTTACATCAAAAGGTATTGCCGGCGTACCAGGAGTTTCTTTCGTTGTACTATTAGCAACTTTAGGTACAGTAGGTATTCCGATTGAAGGATTAGCATTTATTGCCGGAGTTGACAGACTTCTTGATATGGCTCGTACAGTTGTTAACGTAATGGGTAATTCATTAGCTTCACTTGTGATGGCTAAATGGGAAGGTCGCTTTGACGAGAAGAAGAGTAAGGAATATTACGAATCCGTTAAAAATGCAGCGTAATGTAAAAATATTTAATAAGACTGGCTGTCCATTGGAGGCCAGTTTTTTCCGTAGTTGACATATTGGAAGGAATATTATATATATAAACTATAATATTATAATAACCTCACTATGCAATAAGTGGGGTAGAGGTGCGATATTTAACAGTCTTTAGCGGAGCATGAGGAGCGATGATACTAACGAGAAGGAAATATCGCCGAAGTTTGTAATAATCCTCAGTTATTACATGCTGGGTCTGTAATTAAGAGTTGCAGGACTGTCTCAATAAACAATTTCCCGGTTTGTTGAGGTGTGCTATCTCATTTGGGAAGTAGAGAGGAATTTGGGCAACGAATGAAATTGCGCGACCTGAGTTTATCTCAGGTCGCTTTTATTTATCACATTTAGTTGTCAAAATGTATTGACCTTAGTAAAACGAGCAATACTTTAGTAAAAAAGTATTAAAACGGAGGGGTAAAATGAGAAAAAAATTATCATTATTATTAGCGATATCTTTTTCGGTTATGGTTTTATTAGCTGGGTGTGGCACTGGAAATAAACAAGAAGGTGAACAAGCAAAAACACCTGCATCATCAGAAAAGGATACATTTAAGGTAGGACTTGAAGCAGGATATCCACCATTTAACTGGACACAGATGGATGATTCCAACGGTGCAGTTCCAATTGATGGATCTTCCGAATTTGCCGGCGGGTATGATGTGGAGATTGCCAAAAAACTTGCGGAAGGTTTAGGAAAACAATTAGTGATTGTGAAAACTGAATGGGATGGTCTTGTACCAGCCTTAACTTCAGGTAAAATTGATGCAATTATTGCGGGTATGTCGCCAACAGCAGAACGCAAAAAAACAATCGACTTTTCAGATAACTATTACAAGTCAAACTTAGTTATGGTTGTGAAAAAAGGCAGTAAATATGAAGGTGCAACTTCTATTCAGGATTTCAAAGGTGCAAAAGTAACCGCACAATTAAATACATTCCACTATTCAGTAATCGACCAAATTAAAGGCGTAAATAAACAACCAGCTATGGATAACTTCCCGGCAATGAGAGTAGCGCTTGAATCTGGTGTAATTGATGGTTATGTTTCAGAACGTCCAGAAGCAGTTAGTGCTTCATCAGCAAATGAAAACTTTGCAATGGTAGAGTTTAAAGATGGATTTGTAACTTCAGATGATGATACATCAATCGCTGTCGGTTTGGCGAAAGGCAGTGAACTTACTACAAAAATTAATGAAATCCTAGCAGGTATTTCAGCGGACGAACAAACAAAAATCATGGATGCAGCTATTAAAAACCAACCAGCTGCAAAATAAAAATTATGTAGAGGTTTTCTCAAAGTGTCTGGCGTCTTTCGGGATGCCAGAGAACCTGCATTGTCAGTGGTGCTTAACACGATTCGAGAGAGCCTCTTTTATAATAGTAGGAGGAGAATTATGACCTTTGATTGGGTTGTAAACATTATAAGGGATAACTGGCCCATGTTTCTTCGGGGTGCTGGAGTTACTCTTTATATATCAATTATAGGTACGATTATTGGATCTATTATAGGTTTAATGGTTGGAGTTATACGAACAATTCCTACGCCTGAACGGGGAATGAAAAAGGTTTTACTTAAAATTATAAACGCTATTCTTTCTATTTATATTGAATTTTTCCGTGGAACACCAATGATTGTTCAGGCTATGGTTATTTATTACGGATCAGCCTTAGCGTTCGGCGTGGATGTAGACAGGACTGCTGCCGCTATTTTTATTGTAGCAATTAATACTGGTGCTTATATGTCTGAAATTGTTCGCGGCGGTATTGTTTCAATAGATAAAGGGCAATTTGAAGCGGCCCAAGCTATTGGGATGAACCATATCCAGACGATGATGAATGTTGTCTTACCACAAGTCATTCGCAATATTTTACCTCCAACAGGTAATGAGTTTGTGATCAACATTAAGGATACCTCTGTTTTAAACGTAATTTCTGTATCAGAATTATACTTCGCGACTAAGTCAATTGCTGGAAACAATTTTAGATACTTTGAATCATTCTTTGTTGCTTGTATTTTGTATTTTATTATGACCTTCACAGTAACCCGAATTCTCCGCTTTGTTGAACGAAAACTTGAAGGCCCTGATAATTACATGATGGTTCCTGGTAATCAAATGCAGGTTGAAACGGCGGAGGATGCTATCCGTAGAGAAGATAAATATAATGGGAATAAATAATAAGGCGAAGGGGGAGAAAAAGTGGAAAAAATAATTGATATTCAACATTTAAGCAAATCCTTTGGAGCCCATGAAGTCCTAAAAGATATTGATTTTTCAGTAAATAAGGGGGAAGTAGTCTGTATTATCGGGTCCTCTGGATCAGGTAAATCAACACTGCTTCGTTGTGTGAATCTCCTAGAAAGACCTAGCGGAGGTCAAATTATTTATCGAGGCGAAAATATTTTAGATGATCAGCATGATATTCCAACCTATCGTCAAAAGCTTGGCATGGTATTTCAGCAATTTAATTTGTTTAATAATCATAATGTTTTAAGCAATTGTGTTGTTGGACAAGTAAAGGTTTTACGACGTTCAAAGGACGAGGCTGAAAAAATTGCAATGAAATATTTAAAAGTTGTGGGCATGGATAAGTATGTGAATGCGAAACCAAAGCAATTATCTGGTGGTCAAAAGCAACGTGTTGCAATTGCCAGAGCACTATCAATGGAGCCGGATGTTATTCTTTTTGATGAGCCGACTTCTGCACTGGACCCTGAAATGGTTGGTGAAGTTTTGAAAGTCATGAAGGAACTTGCAGGGTCAGGGTTAACGATGCTAATCGTAACCCATGAGATGGAATTTGCTAGGGAAGTATCCGATCGCGTTGTTTTCATGGACAAGGGCGTAATTGCAGAGGAAGGAAGCCCAGAGCAAATCTTTAATAATCCAACGCAGGAGCGGACTAAGGAATTTTTAAAACGTACGTTAAAATAATGAAAAAGCCTGGTAAATGCTGATTTATCAGGCTTCTCATTATTTGGCCATATAAATTGCATTGAAGATAGCAGGTTGAGAACAAAAATTCTTAATCTGCTATTTCGTATGCTAAAGTGGGAGTCGCTGTGTAGGCTCATATAGATTATACGGACAGCGTAAGCTAGGAAACAATTAATCGAGTCCGATAGAAGCCATCAAGCGGACAGCGTAAGCTAGTAATCAACGAATCGAGTCCGATAGAAGCCATCAAGCGGACAGCGTAAGCTAGTAATCAACGAATCGAGTCCGATAGAAGCCATCAAGCGGACAGCGTAAGCTAGTAATCAACGAATCGAGTCCGATAGAAGCCATCAAGCGGACAACTTAAGCTAGTAATCAACGAATCGAGTCCGATAGAAGCCTACAAGCGGACAGCGTAAGCTAGTAATCAACGAATCGAGTCCGATAGAAGCCATCAAGCGGACAGCGTAAGCTAGTAATCAACGAATCGAGTCCGATAGAAGCCATCAAACGGACAGCGTAAGCTAGGAAACAATTAATCGAGTCCGATAGAAGTCATCAAGCGGACAGCATAAGCTAGTAATCAACGAATCGAGTCCGATAGAAGCCATCAAACGGACAGCATAAGCTAGTAATCAACGAATCGAGTCCGATAGAAGCCATCAAACGGACAACTCAAGCTAGGAATCACCAACTCGAGTCCGATAGAAGTCATCAGGCGGACAGCATAAGTGAGTAATCAACGAATCGAGTCCGATAGAAGCCATCAAACGGACAGCGTAAGCTAGGAAACAATTAATCGAGTCCGATAGAAGTCATCAAGCGGACAACTCAAGCAGACTTTTTTACACGGCTGTTCTTCTTCTTTTTTTTACAATCAATTTATCTAAATAGTAAATGATAATGATAAATACGGATATAATACTGGAATACGTCACGATGACCCCTAAAGGATTTGCGCTTCCAAAGTGGCCATCCTTTCCTCTAAAGCCACCGTCACCATCTGGGAAATGACGTTCCTCGAATTGGCCACCCCTGAAAGCTTGGTCGCCATCGGGATGATTGAGGCCTTCAAAATGGTCTTCATCTCCAAAGCCTCCGCCTCGGAAATTATGTTCTGCAAAATGGCCTTCGCCCCCGCCAAAGCTTTCTTCGGACTGCGCAGATGAAAAGCCAAATACGCTTGGAACCCCTTGCAGGTGCATGATAAAGTTCGTTGAGACCATTTGATAACCACCAAACACTAAGAAAGCAACTGCTGCGACTTTTGCTAAAATACCAAAAACTCGTTTTGGTGCCTTTACCGAAAAGATGTTTTTAAAAACATTGACAACCCATTTCCAGTGCAGACCAACATGGGCTCCTACTAAAATGAGCACTATAAAAGAAATGGTTATATGAGAAATTTTAAACCATTGTTCATTTGCAATTTCAATATTTGGAAAGACAACTTTAGAAACTAAAATACCGCTGATGATAATAAAAGTCATTGAAATGAGCAGCAATACATTTAATAAATAGCCTATTTTTATTTTAAAAGCTAATTTCTTGTCAAATAATTTCCATGTAACATTTTTTATCCATTTCCAATTGAGCAATATATGGGTGAAGAAAATGACGGCCATAGCGAGACCGGCAATTTCGTGAAAGGCTAGTCCTCCTAAAACCCTTTTATTAAAAAGTAAAACGAAAATAACGGCCATGATGATATCCAATCCAAATTTAATATACATACTCTTTTTCATGTTCTGAATCTCCTTTTCTTATTTTTAAGCTGTAAAATTACCGTCATAACTTAACATCACTGCAGACGAAACACTTTCCATATTGGAGATATTATTTAAAAAGTTCATTTCATCATCCTTCATCCGGACTTCATAGGTTACTTCAAAATTATTACCCGGAAAAATAGATTTAGATTTAATAGAGTGCTTTTTGGTATGTTCAGCGATCACATGTCCAATTGATTTTTCAATACCTGCATCAGTATATTTAATTACTAGTAAATAAGGATTTTGAATTACGATCCGGTTTATAAAAATAAGTAAGACTAATCCAATTAGAATAGAACCAATTGCTGCAAGCAGGGAGAAGCCTGCACCACATAAAATGCCAGAAACAATCGCCCAGAAAATATAGACGATATCCATAGGGTCTTTAATAGGGGTCCTAAAACGGACAATCGATAAAGCACCAACCATTCCAAGGGAGAGCAGCACGTTAGAGGAAATTCCCATTATGATTAAGGCAGTAGCCATGGATATTACAATTAATGAAATATTAAAGGTGTGAGAGTATATGACACCTGAGAATGTTTTCTTATAAATAAAATAAATAAATAATCCAATAATAAACGCTGTTAATAATCCCACTAGTGAATCAATGATAGAAAAACTAGCAGTCTTTTCCAAAAAACTAGATTTAAAAATGTCGTTAAAATTTAGATTTTCCACTTTACTTCCTCCTAACGAATTAACCATACATTCTGCTCATTTGATATTTTGAATACGCTCCTTTTTGACGGTTACCAATTTGGAGTAACTGTTTAATTAAAGTTGGTAAATATTCATCATATTTCACTTCAAGGACGACGACATTGGGATTCGTTTCAATCATCGGGATGTTGGGATTAAGGACATCATTATTTCGGAAGCTTGTTTTAATTGCGCTATCAAAGGTAATGCGCACATTCCCATATTTGTAAATAAATACTTCTCTTTCATAATCAACAATCGTTACTGGCTTTAGTTGAAAGAGCTTCATTTGTAAATAGAGATCCTGCATTAGTGACCTTGAATCATTTTCCATCCAGGCAATATCACCAGCACGGATTCGTTCATATTCAAGAGCAGTTATAGGGCATTTTTGCTTGTATGTAAGATTATTTCGTTTACTTTTTTTCTCCAGATTTAGAAAGTCGGTTTTATGGTCATATAATCTTACACGGTATTTATCTCGTTCAAGTAAACCTTCTTTTTTTTGAGAAAGAGCTTTATTATCAAAATTATCAAAGTAAACACTTCGAATCAGATACTTTCCATCGTTATGAGCATGAGGGTCAATTTCCATAACATGCTGTAGTTTACTTCGAAGAAGGTAACAATCCATTTGGGTGATTTCGTGTTTTAATTCATGGCGACCATGTACACCATTTACATCCATTGCTTCCACGTTTTTAAGCCTCCTACTAGGTAAGGTTATTAACTCCTTGATTCACATTATTGTCGGGAAACCTTAAACAAACCTTAAAATTGAAAATAAGATTCCATCAGCTGCTTATTGCTTCCTAAAGTGATTGGACAATCCGCACGTTTTCATTAGAGCAAGTTTTTATGCGGACACGAGTAAACATCTGGGTAGTTCGGGGAAGTGAGACTATATTCGTGTTTGTCCGCATAAAAACTTAGGATTCTATGTAACCGTTAGATTTTTATGTTGTCCAATCAAACTTGGTCGCAATAAGCAGCTGATGGAATCAATATACTTGCACACAAAAAGAGACCGCTGGATTGCGATCTCCTACTTTGGTAATTTCACCTTAAAAGTTGTGCCTTTTTGTTGATTTTTTATGGCTGTTATTGTTCCATTATGTTTTTCAACAATCCATTGGGCTATGGATAGCCCTAATCCTACACCACCTGTTTCTCTTGAGCGTGCTTTATCTTCACGGTAGAAGCGTTCAAATATAGCTTTGATATTTTCTTCTTTTATGCCAATTCCTGTATCAGTAACCTCAAATACAATCTTTTGATCCTCTATATAAGTTTTAACTCCAATGCTATCCTGTGCATTTGTATATTTTAAAGCATTATCAAGCAAAATGACTAAAAGCTGATGAAGGCGTTCTTTATCTGCTTTTATGTTAGTTTTGCAGTTTAGGCTTAACCATAAGTGTTTGTCTTGTGATTCGGCAATTTCCATATAGGGTTCACAAACTCCTTGAACAAAGTCATCGACTTGAAAGGACTTCGTTACTAGCTGTGTCTCGGCTGAATCGGCCCGAGCTAAAGTAAGTAAATCCGATGTCAGCTTTGATAGGCGCCTAGTTTCGGATAAGCTTAGCGCAATGCTTTCAAACTTATCGGCGATTTTTTCTTGTGGTGTACGGAGCAACAGCTCTAATTTGTTTTGAATGACAGTTAATGGTGTTCGTAGTTCGTGTGAAGCATTTTCAACAAATTCAGATTGTTTATTCCATGCCGCGATAATAGGCTGCATCATTTTTTTCGATAAGATGAAGCTTGCGGAGATAGAAAGTATGATAAAGATAAATGAACAAAGCATGATTAGTTTTCCAAAATTATTAATGATGGTTTGTTCGGCATCGATATTCATCAATAGTTGTGTATAGGCGATATCATCAGTAGCATTATGATTTTCAAAGAGAAGATAACGAAAATGATATTGATCATTAATTGTAAAATTAGTGATTGTATCTACATTTTTTACATCAAGGGTGAAATCCTGTAAATAATTTTCATATAACAATGTTCCAATTTCATTTTGATTTACTATTTCTCCATTTTTATTCCAATGCAGCACAATAATTCGAGGATTTGGTCTTGTTCTTTCTTTAAAAGCATCATCTCGCTCAAATTCCTCACCAGGAGGATGTGGCCTTGTTTCTCTAAACGGATTTCCGTTTAGGATCTTATCCTTAAAACCCAGTAGTTCCTCGTCAGTTTTTGAAAATAATGTATTTTGGACCCCACTAAAAATGATGACGCCGAAAATTGCAAAAATAATAGTAAATGCAATCAGATTTAAAACCATAAATCGAAGCTGCTCTTTTCTAAAAATCTTTCGTCTAGACATTTCCTTCACCGTTTTCTGATAACATATAACCCAATCCTCTAAAGGTTTTAATATATTGGTCATAGCCCGAGACTTTTAAACTCTTTCGCAAATTGCTGGCATAAACTTCAACAACCGTTGTGGATGTATCTGATTCAAATCCCCAAATACGATCAAAAATTTGTTCTTTTGTTAGAATGGTATTTTTATTGTTAATCAGGTATTCCAGAAGGTCAAATTGCTTTCCATTCAATTTCACCAATTCATCACCAATGTGAACAGTTTTATTTTTAAGATTCATTTTTAAATCCTTGAAGGTAATGCCGTTTTCTTTAAACTCTCCTCCGGCTCTTCTGACGATAGCTTCTAAACGCAATAAAAGCTCTTCACGATGGAAAGGCTTTACTAAATAGTCATCAGCTCCGACTTTGAAGCCTTTAATTTTATCATCAATTCCACTTTTTGCAGTTAGCATAATAACCGGTGTTGCTATATTATTGCTTCTTAGGTTTTGTAATACCTCATAGCCGTTCATTCCAGGTAGCATAATATCAAGGATAATTACATCAAAGATATTTTGCTCAGCCAAAAACAATCCTTCCTCGCCGTCAAAAGCATGCTCTGTTTCAAATAGTTCTTGGGTGATTTCTTTTATTGCTTCGGAAATATGTTTGTCATCTTCGATAATGAGTAACTTCATGAAAACCGCTCCTTTTAAAATTCCAAGCATCTATCATTGATATGTTCGATTATAGGAGTATTTGTCGCAAATGCAACCAATTTTCTCTTTTAAGTTTTCGTTAAGGTTACTCAATCATAATGTAAACCAAGATGGAATTGAAAAAGGAGTTAGTAGAATGAAAAGGAAATCTAAATATTTTAAAGCTTCAGCTGCCCTTTTAAGTTCGATGCTTTTGGTTGCCTGCAGCAACAATCCAGATTCATCTGGAACAAGCGAGAGTGCCAAAGCCGAGAGTAGCGTTATAAATGTCAGGAATCTTATCGACAAAAAGGTTAAATACGACAACGATGATGATTATCATGATTGGGAAAGTGAGAATCCGATTAGTATTAAATTAAGTGGGAGCGATGCAAGCTTTGATGCAACAGCCCCTGTTATTTTTAAGAATAATATTGTTACGATAAAGGCGGGCGGCACTTATGTTATTAGCGGTGAATTGAAAGATGGTCAGATAGTGGTAGATGCTGAGGATAAAAGTACAGTTCGGCTCGTATTAAATGGTGTGAAAATTGCTTGCGGCAACAGCTCAGCCATTTATGTAAGAAAAGCTGAAAAAACGACAATTTCCCTACCGAAGGGAACGAAAAATTATCTTACCGATGGAAAACAATATGTTTTTAAGGATTCATCCGAAGATGAGCCGAATGCAGCCCTGTTTAGTAAAGATGATCTTGCTATCAATGGTGCAGGAACATTAATTGTCCAAGGTAATTATAATAATGGTATTGCCAGCAAGGATGATTTAAAAATTACCGGAGGAACTATTCAAATAAAAGCAGTTGATGATGGGATAATGGGCCGCGATTTACTTGCTGTGAAGGAAGGTATTATTACGATTGATGCCGGTGGTGATGGATTAAAGTCTTCCAATGATGAAGATGCCTCCAAAGGAATCATTGCCCTTGAAGATGGTATTTTTACCATAGCATCAGGTAAGGATGGAATACAGGCTGAGTCATCATTATGGATTGCAGATGGATCTTACAACATTACTAGTGGCGGTGGAAGTCCGGAAATGATTAAGAATGTTGAGGAGGGAATGCCGCCTGGACCTGGGGAGGTTCAAGCTGAAACCACAAGCACCGAGGATACTAATATAGAAAGCACCAAAGGTTTAAAAGCATCCAAGGAAATTGTCGTAGGGGGCGGTACTTTTACTATCGATTCCTCCGACGACACCGTGCATAGTAATGATAGCATCAACATAGCGGGAGGAAACTTCACAATAGCAACGGGTGATGATGGCGTTCGTGCTGACACATCGCTTGTGATAAGCGGCGGAAAAATCAACATTGTTAAAAGCTATGAAGGTGTAGAGAGCCAACTCATCACGTTAAACGACGGTGAAATCCACGTAGTCGCCAGTGATGATGGAATAAATATTGGCGGGGGTAACGATGGTTCAGGATTAGGGGTGCCGCCACAAGCAGCTCCAGATAGTAAATCAAATGCCAACACCAATGACGTGGAAAAAATGCTAACAATCAATGGTGGCTATGTCACTGTCAATGCGAATGGTGATGGACTTGACGCAAATGGGTCCATCTCGATGACCGGTGGAACAGTGATTGTGAACGGACCGACGTCGAATGGGAATGGACCGCTTGATTATGATGGCAGCTTTGAAATGAGCGGTGGTTTGTTAATTGCGGTTGGAAGCTCAGGAATGGCTCAGGCAGCTTCTGAAGATTCATCACAAAACTCTATATTAATGACCTATCCAGAAACGCAGAAAGCTGGGACGATGATTCATTTAGAGGGTAGCGATGGAAAATCAATTGTGACGTATGCACCGATAAAAGACTATCAATCTGTATTTATAAGTTCACCTAAACTAGCAAAAGGTTCTTCCTATACTCTATTTACAGGAGGAACAGCCAATGGCAAAGAAATCGATGGCCTCTACTCTGATGAAACCTTTCAAGGTGGAACAAAAATTGTCGATTTTACGATTTCAGACTCAGTAACATGGTTAAATGAATCTGGAGTAACAACAGCCAGAAGTCATGGTCCTGGTGGTAATCCGGGAGATATGTTTAAGAATTTGGACGAAGCAACAAGAGAAAAGGTAAAAACCATTATGGAACAAGAAAGAGCCGGTACAATTACAAGGGAAGAGGCTCAAAAGAAGATGGCAGAACTTGGTGTAGAGATGCCAAATAAAGGCCCAAGACAATGATAGACAAAGGGATCGGACTTTACATCCTATCCCAAAAATGAAAAATGTTTGAATCTTCAAAAAACATGTTGAGAAAATTATAATAATTTAATATAATTTGTCTAATACCTTCTTCTTTATCATCTATGGGTTTATTTCCAAATTGCACATTATTACGTAACAGCAACACTGTAAAAGATATTGATGCAAAACTTTAGGGACAAATTTGTACGTTAAGCAAGCCGGTTATCGAATATTACTCCTGGATCAAAAATTTTAAGGAGGAATGATAGGTTGGATGTTTGTGTAAAATGTTCTTCGGAAGTTATTGGTTATAAAAAGTATGATAGTGAAGTAATAAAATCCCATAGATGAGAAAATGGAGGAGTGTAATATGACTAAAAAGAAACTAAATAAATTAGTGATTAGAACGATCAAGTCACACATGAAAGAACAAGAACAAAAACAATTACAATGGCAAAAATCTGTAATGCGAGAGGAAAACATAAGTTTCAAATAATTGCATTTGGAAAAACTGACATACACGATTTTAAAGAAGAAGGTAAAGCAGCTTACCCAAGGGATGATCACTTTTGGGTAAGCTGATTCATTATTTTGAAAAATAATAATATTTTTTAAAATAAACTGTTGACTAATAGTAAAAATCTGTATTATAATCCAAGTAATCTTAGTAATTTCATATGATTTATTTCTTATCAAGAGTGGTGGAGGGAACAGGCCCAAAGAAGCCCGGCAACCAGCAAGCGATGCTTGTAAGGTGCTAAATCCTGCAGACGATTTATGTCTGAAAGATAAGGTTGAATGATGCTTACATGCCCTTCATCCTTATTGGATGAAGGGTTTTTACTTTAATACTAATTTAATTAAATATAGCAATCATCTCTTATCAAGAGCGACGGAGGGAACAGGCCCAAAGAAGTCCGGCAACCCGCAAGCAAAGCTTGCAAGGTGCTAAATCCTGCAGACAAATATGTCTGAAAGATAAGAGGAGGGCACCGGCCCCTCTTCTTATGAAGAGGGGTTTTTCAATTTTTAAGAAGAGATTTTACTTTTAAACAAAGTATTCATATCTATTTAATAAGAAAGAGGGAATAAGAGAAATGAAAAAATGGATTGGGATTTTGATTAGTGCACTATTATTAATAGGAGTTGTTGGCTGTTCAAGTTCATCGGGTGCAACGGGAAAGAAAGGCTCTGGTGAATCAAATAAACCGAAAAAAATTGTTTTAGATTATGCCTACTATTCACCAACAAGCCTGGTACTTAAAGAGTTTGGATGGGCTGAAGAAGCTTTTGCTAAAGATGATATCAAAGTTGAGTTTGTTTTAAGTCAGGGAAGTAATAAAGCACTTGAGTTTTTAAACAGTGGAAGCGTAGATTTCGGCTCAACAGCTGGTGCAGCAGCATTAATGGCAAAAGCCAAAGGTGCTCCAATTGAATCTGTTTATATTTATTCAAAGCCAGAATGGACAGCACTTGTTACAGGAAAAGATTCGTCTATTAAATCAGTAGCAGATTTAAAAGGGAAAAAAGTAGCTGCTACTGTTGGAACGGATCCGTATATTTTCTTACTGCGGGCATTGGATGAGGTTGGCCTATCTGCGAAAGACATTGAACTGGTTAATTTACAGCATAGTGATGGTGCTTCTGCATTAACCACGAATCAAGTGGATGCATGGGCAGGGCTAGACCCGCACATGGCAAGAGTAGAGGTTGAAACAAATGCAAATCTGTTTTATAGAAATGTAGATTTCAACACATATGGAACGTTAAACGTTCGCAGTGAGTTTGCTGAAAAATATCCGGAACAAGTGAAAAAGGTTATTGAAGTTTATGAGAAAGCTAGAAAATGGGCGATTGAACACCCAAAGGAATTAGCTGAGATTCTTGAAAAAAATGCACAAATTTCACCAGAAGTAGCAAAGAAGCAGTTAGAGCGCAACAATTTCTCTGACCCTGTCCCTGGTGAAAAACAAATCGAAGCATTAAATGCTGCCGGTGTAATTTTACAAAAGAGCGAGATTATTGATAAAGGTACAGATGTACAAAAACTTGTAAATGAGCTTATTAATCCAGCATTTGCGAAAGAGGTAATTAAGTAAAGGGTACTTTAACAATGCCCTTTTGAAAGGGGAGTTTATGGGATGGAGAGAAATGGTGTTTCCGCTGTTCAGAATATTGCAATTAAAAAGAAAAATGTGTTCAAACTTTCTGGAAAAGTACAGGTAATTATTTGGGGAAGTATCCTTCCGATTATTTTAATTGCAGCTTGGGAGTATTTAAGTAAAAGTGGTGTCTTTCCAAAGCATCTCTTACCAGCTCCTACTATCATTATTCAAAAAATTATTGAAATGGCACAAGATGGAACGCTATGGGGCCATTTAGGGATTACCTTATACCGAATCCTTTTTGGATTTTTAATTGGCGTAGGTTTTGCTGTTGTATTAGGGGCGTTTGTTGGTTATTTAAAAAAAGCGGAGCTTTTGCTTGACCCAATTTTTCAAGCCTTTCGTTCGATTCCATCATTGGCATGGGTTCCACTGTTTATTTTATGGATGGGAATAGGCGAACCGTCAAAGATTACATTAATTGCTGTAGGTGTGTTTTTCCCAGTTTATTTAAATATTGTGTCCGGTATCCAAGGGGTTGATCGCAAAATTATCGAGGTTGGACGAATTTATAATTTTACAACCTTTCAGTTAGTTAAAAGAATCATTTTACCGGCATCATTGCCATCCTTTTTAGTAGGGATCCGCAGTGGCCTCGGTTTAGGTTGGATGTTTGTAGTGGCGGCAGAGCTAATGGGAGCAAGTAAAGGGATTGGTTACTTGTTAGTTTATGGTCAAAATACGTATTCACCGGAGCTGATCATTGCCAGTATTGTCTTATTTGCCATTATGGGAAAGACAACCGATTCTCTTTTAAAAGGACTCGAAGGTAAGGCACTACATTGGCAAGATTCCTTTGCAAAGAATTGAGGGTGAAAAAATGTTAGCGATTGAAAATGTAACGAGAACGTTTGAAAATGGGGCAGGTTTTAAAAATATTCATTTAACTGTTAATAAAGGAGAAATTATTGGCATTCTAGGAACGAGCGGTTGTGGCAAAAGCACATTGCTTCGCGTATTGTCGGGCCTTGATCAAGGTTATAAAGGGACTATCAAAATAAACAATGAGGCTATCAATTCTGTGCACGAAAAAATTGGCATGGTCTTTCAGGAGCCACGTCTAATGCCATGGCTGACCGTCATTGAAAACGTAGGATTTGGTTTAAAGGATCCTTCGGAAAGAAAGAAAAAGTCGCAACAATTTATCGAGTTTGTAGGCTTATCCGGATTTGAGAATCAATATCCAAAGGATTTGTCGGGAGGAATGGCCCAACGCGTGGCAATTGCAAGAGCGCTTGTCTCCGCACCGGAAATACTTCTTTTAGATGAACCCTTCAGCGCTTTGGATGCATTTACAAAGATGAAGCTGCAAGATTTACTGCTTTCGATTTGGAATGAATATAAATCAACGTTTATTTTAGTAACCCATGACATTGATGAGGCGTTATATCTTTGTGATCGGATATTAATTTTAAGAGGACAGCCCGGCATCGTGCATGAGGAATTAAAAATTGATGTGCCGAGACCTAGGGCGCGTGGAGATATAAAGCTTGCACAATTAAAGGATGAAGTTTTACATCTATTAGACCTATCAAAACATGAGTAAAGGAGTTTTTACATTGACTACAGCAGAATTAAAATATCTAAATCCAGTAGAGGGAGACTATAATCTTTCTAATTATAAAAAAGCAAGAGAAGAATTTTCATGGGAGGAAGTAAAGAAGCAATTCTCCTGGTATGAAACAAATCATGTGAACATGGCATATGAGTGCATTGATCGCCATGTAGCAGATGGCTTTGGTGACAAGACAGCTATTCATTATGTCAATGGAGATGAAGAAGTTACTTATACATTTAAAGAAATTAAGGAGAAAACAGATCACCTCGCAACAGTTTTGAGAAAACATGGAATTAAAAAAGGCGATATTGTCTTTGTCTTTTTACCTAAACATCCTGATTGTCTTATTTCGACGCTGGCCGTTATTAAATTAGGTGCAATTGTCGGGCCGCTATTTGAGGCATTTATGGAGGATGCTATAAAAGATAGAGTGGCAGATTGTGAGGGAAGATTTCTTATCACAAATCTTGAATTAGGGATACGTGTTCCAAGAGCTGAACTGCCTACTCTAGAAAAGATTTTTTATACGGAAGATGTGGATCAATGCTTGAATGGTGAAATTTCGTTAGTAGAGGAGCTAAAGAATACAGAAAAAGATGACAATGTACTAGAATGGGTTGACTTAGAACATGGTTTAAACATTCATTATACAAGTGGATCAACTGGTAAACCAAAGGGAATCGTCCATGCCCATCGAGCCATGATCCATCAATATTTAACAGGAAAATGGGTCCTTGATATAAAAGAGGATGATGTCTATTGGTGTACGGCCCATCCGGGCTGGGTGACTGGAACAGTTTACGGTATTTTTGCACCATGGTTAAATAGGGCAACGATCGTTATTAATGGAGGACGCTTTGATGCCCATTCCTGGTATGGGACAATTGAAAGAACAAAGACAACGGTTTGGTATAGCGCGCCAACTGCCTTTAGAATGTTAATGGCAGAAGGAAATGATCTTGTGCGTGAATATGACCTCTCTTCGCTTCGTCATTTGCTAAGTGTTGGTGAGCCGCTTAATCCCGAGGTTATCTATTGGGGTGAGGAAGTTTTAGGGAAACGAATCCATGATACTTGGTGGATGACAGAAACGGGCGCCCAATTAATTGTGAATTTCCCATCAGAGGTCATTAAGCCGGGGTCAATGGGTAGGGCGTTTCCTGGAATTGATATAGCTGTACTCGATGAGGATGGCGGGATTCTTGCGCCTGGCGAAGTTGGCCACTTGGCGGTGAAAGCTCCTTGGCCAGGAATCATGAAGGAAGTATGGAAAAATAAAGAGAAATACGATTCCTATTTTAGATTTGACGACTGGTACATATCAGGTGATCTAGCAACGATTGATGAGGACGGCTACATCTTTTTCCAAGGCCGTAGTGATGACATGATTAATTCATCCGGGGAAAGAATAGGGCCGTTCGAGGTTGAAAGTAAGCTGATTGAACATCCCGCAGTTGCTGAAGCCGGTGTCATCGGTAAGCCCGATCCACTGCGTGGAGAAATTGTAAAAGCATTTATTGTATTAAGAAAAGGCTATGAAGCCAGCTCCCATTTAATAGAAGAAATTCGTCTGTTTGTAAGGAAAAAGCTTGCTGCCCACTCGGCTCCCCGTGAAATTGAAATATTAGATGAATTACCAAAAACAAAAATCAGCGGAAAAATCTTAAGAAGAGAGCTGAAACGCTTGGAGCTGCAAAGGCTAGGGGAATAGAAGAAAGGTACAGAATTTGGAGGAAAATAGATGAAAAAATTATGGATCATACTTAGTTTAATTTTGCTTGTTGGAAGCATCCTTGGTGGTTGTGGCAGTAAAGAAACAGCTACTCAAAAAAATTCAGGAAAAGAACATGTTAAAGAAAAAGTTGTTTTAAAAGTTGGATTAAATGGTTCAGGCGTTCCTATTTGGGAAAAGGTGAAAGAAAAGGCAGCGAAGGAAGGAATAGAGCTAGAACTGATCGAATTCAGTGATTATGTTCGTCCAAATCTAGCATTGGCAGATGGTGATATCGACTTAAATGCCTTCCAAACAGTGTCATATTTTAATGCTTTTATTAAAGAGCATAATTTAGACTTAGTGCCAATTGCTACTACATTAATGGCTCCTATGGGAATTTACTCTGACAAATATAAAGATGTAAGTGAAATTCCAGAAGGAGGTAAAATTGCGATTCCGCAGGAAGAAACGAACATGAATCGTGCTTTATTAGTTTTAGAAAAAGCCGGATTAATTGGCTTTCCGGATAACTTCGAGGGATTTAGAACCATCGAAGATGTGACAGTAAATCCAAAAAAACTTGTGTTAGAGCCGATTGCTGAACCACAAACACCACGGGTATTACCAGACGTAGCTGCATCAGTGATTAACAATGGTTTTGCCGTAGAAGCTGGGTTCATTCCAGTTGAAGATGCCATTTTTCTTGAAGATGAAACAGCGACAGATTATATTAATATTATAGCGGTACGTGCTGCTGACAAGGATAAAGAAGTCTACAAGAAACTTGTTGAAATCTATCAACAAGATGACATTGCAACCCATATTAAAGAAGTTTTTAAGAATTCACTTATTCCAGTGTTTGAACCGCTTGAGAAAATAGGTTGGTAGAAGAGAAAAAAACTAAATTTACAGCCGAAATAACATACCAAATCGCATTGTATTTGGTATGTTATTTTTATTGTAAAATAGTATGTCAATCATTAATGGGGATAAATCCAAATTAATCTAAATTTTTAATTTTAAAGCTATTTACCCGGTTGATTGCTTCTTGATAATCCATATTTACATTAGTAATAAAGTCTACTAATCGGTCGTTTTCAGACAGCTTTTTAAAATCTTGAAAAATAAGGGGTTTCTCATGTTTTAAAATTGTTCCTAATTCAATAGTTGGGATTGGAGTATTAGACTTAACTCTAACTAATTTTCTAAAAAAAGATAAGAATTCGAAGGTGTTTGCACTATTATCAGTCCGTTGCGATAACAATTTCTCAAATTGCTTTATCTGTTTTATTATTTCATCCAAACAAAACATCTCCTTTATTAAAGATAAAAAAATGTCTACCCAAAAAGAGAGTAGACATATTACTACTTCTTCGGCGGCTCGGCTACCGTAGCATTTATTCTGCTTTAGGCCCGTGGCTTTGCGTCCCTATCTTTAGATAGGTTTGCTATTATCGGAATGATTATATATTTATAAATTTTGATATTCAGAAATATTGTATCATTTTTACCGAAATATTCTACTGGTAATAATTTCATTTGTAGTTGTTAGAATTTTTATAGAAATTCATTTAAATTTCATTTTAATTAAGTATTATATGTAAATAAAAAACTAACCTAAAGGTGAAATTTAAAAAGTAAAGGAAAAAGGCTCAGCCGGCCAATAAGTTAAAAGAAGGGCCAGGGATAACTATAATGATTTTAAGCATCAAAAATAAAAAACAACCACGTTTTAATTTGACAAGTTTTGAAGAAAAGCTTAGCTACATTCCTGTGGAAATTGACCGTAATTTACCAAAAGAAATCCGGTTCCAGTTGGAAATGATTCAACTAAAAGAAAGAGATTTACAAATATTAAAGTTGATGCAACCAACTATTAAAGAAAATATTGATAAAATGACGACAGGTTTCTATGATCGTGTTATGGAGGTACCTCATTTAACAGATATTATAAATAGTTATAGTAGTGTTAATAGATTAAAACAAACACTTCAATCACACCTTATAGAAATGTTTGATGGTCAAATCAATGATGTATTTGTTTCAAAAAGGGAAAGGATTGCTCATGTTCATGTAAGAATCGGTTTAGAGCCCAAATGGTATATGGCAGCTTTTAATGTTTTATTTGAAATATCTCAAAATATCATTCATGAGCATTTCAATCATCCAGAAGAGCGTGTCATGGCAACCAATGCAGTTAATAAGATACTAAATTTTGAGCAGCAGCTTGTTTTAACAGCATATGAAGACAGAGAGAAGCAATTACGTGAAGAAGTAGACAGGAATGCCAAAATTGAATTGGCAGCAAATGTAGGTAAGAGTGCAGTACGTTTAGCTGCAACAGCTGAGGAAACACATGCAAGCACTTCAGAAATGTCCAATCAGTCAAAAATTATTAAAGATGCATCAAATACAGGTAAAAAACTGTCAAATGAAGTGCAGAGAAAATCTCAAGATGGATCAGAGAGTATGAAAAATTTAAGGGCACAAATCCAAGAGATTAAACAAGGTGTATGCGGCATAGTTGAAAATGCTAAGACATTGGATAATAACGCTAAAGAAGTAAACGGAATAGTAAATATTATTTTAGATATTGCAGATCAAACTAATTTACTAGCATTAAATGCGGCTATTGAAGCAGCACGTGCAGGGGAGGCTGGGAAAGGGTTTTCAGTTGTAGCTGATGAGGTTAGGAAGCTCGCAGATCAAACTAAAAGTTCTTCATCCAAAGTATCTGAAATAAGTGGAAAAACAAATCATCAGATTAGGACTATTGAAGCATCCATACAAAACATAGATAAAATTGTCCAAAAATGTGTGAAAACAACTGAGTTGGTAAGTGAATCATTAGAACAGATATTGAAAGAAGCCAGAGAAAGTAACAAGCAAAATAGCCTTATTGAATCTGAAATTTTAGGATTAGTAGACATGTTATCTAATGTTTCTGCGGCAAGTGAGGAAGTTGCGAGTACGGCCACATTATTATCTGAAACCATTTCTGACTACACTGGCATCAATAATAGGTGACTAGGTTAAGGGAGCGTTAACTTCTTTGGTTTTCGCTCTCTATTTTGAATACCTTCAATATTCTGCTATAAGTTATTCTACCATCTAGTCCTCTTGACAACCTCCAAATGATGGGTATTAAATAGGACTATAATACCAAAATAAGTTATTTTATACACATCACGTGCTATAAATTTTGAAAAAGGTCGTGTTTTCTATGCCCTACATAAGGATAAAAAAAGCAGATGGATTATCCCCTCTATTATTTACAGGTATTTCAGAATCCTCTCTAGAAAGAATTCATAGCTATAAAGAATGGTTACTCCCTTTAGTGGATTCAATCGTAGACGAGCTTTACCTAAAAATCTATGAACTTGATTATTTAAAAAAAATAATTGATAAGTATACTACTTTGGATAGATTAAAAGTGACACAACGAGAGTATTTAAAACAAGTCTTTTCACCTATCATTGATGATGAATATATTCAAAATCGCTATAAAATTGGTGAAACTCATTCTAGAGTCGGGTTAGAGTTGAATTGGTTTATTGCTACAACTCAACAATATTCTCTAATTGTATCAAGCTACCTTAATCGGTTTCTCCCTCCAGAAGAGGCACTAACATTAACCAGCTGTATTAATTCTGTTATTAATTTTGATATGCAAATTATTGTTGTTTCCTATAATAAAGTAGAAATTAAAAAAGCCGAATTCCCTTTAAGATATGAATTTAGGCATCTACAATCTAAATCAGGATTCAACAAATCTGATATCGAAATATTGAAGAAGTACAGTGGTCTTTTTACCTTCCGCCTGCATGAGGTTCTGTCTAATTTAATGGAAAAATTGCTACAGAAATCTGCATTACTACAAAGAAATGATTCAGATATAAAGTTACTAATGCCATATTTGGAACGATTCTTTTTACAATTTTTTCAAGAAAAGGTTTATGAAGATGAAGCAGTTTTTTATCGAATTATTCGTGATTGGGTTGGAGTCATGGTTAATAGAAATATATCCGATCAAAAAGTAACTGCTATTATAGATACATTAAATGAAGTTATGCGCGATACGTTCTTATTAAATGGGGATAAACTAGAAAGTGATTATTATGTCTTCATAGCATCTTTTGAACGGCTTTCCCGATTTACATTGGCTATAATATGTGAACTTTTGATTCCGTATCGTTCTTTAAAAGATTATCAATTCCTCCAAACTTATTCATATGAAATCGATAAAATAGATTTCGGTAAAATAACTTGGGTTGACGAAAATACGGTACAATTATTAAAATCTAGAGGGTTGGGAAATCAAGAGATTGTAGAGAAAAGGTGTTTTGAGTTATTTTATGATCGTATTTTCCCATGTAGAGGGTGCCCGGTCCGAAATAACAGCTTTGAGGCATTTTTGACCTCTTATGAAAAGGATGCGGTTAGGACCTATTTTAAAACATGGCAGTTACCTCAGTCTAAAGTGGGTGGACTTAGTCATAGTCTACTTGTTAGTCAGGATGTAACAGAGGAATCCCTTATTATCTTTAACATGGTTGAACGATTGCTAGAGTTAGCGGAATTACGAGATGATATGACAGGGACACATGTCGAACGAATCGGGATGTTATCCGGTAAATTAGCTCAGCTAGCAGGACTTGATGAAAAGTTTATTAGTCATATCCAATTAGCTGCAAAATTCCATGATGTAGGAAAAGTAGGTATTCCTGACGCTATCTTAAATAAACCGGGCAAATTAACTCCTGAGGAATGGGAGTCTATGAAAACTCATCCTACAATTGGTTACCAAATTTTGTCAAAGCTAGAATTACCTGTTATTGAAATGGCAGCACGAATTGCAGCAACTCACCACGAAAAATGGAATGGGGAGGGTTACCCGCTTCAATTAAAAGGTGAAGAGATACCAATAGAAGGAAGAATCGTAGCTATTGTAGATGTATTTGATGCTCTATTGTCTAAAAGAGCCTACAAAGATCCTATTCCACATGAAAAAGTAAAGGGAATTATGATAGAGGGACGCGGAAACCACTTTGACCCCAATCTATTAGACCTATTTCTTTCAATGTGGGAAAATTTCATTGAGTTCCATCAAAGAATGGAGGAAGGTACCCCTTTTTTAAATAGCCCCAAAACACTATAAAAATTTTTATATAGAGCGTGAAAAAAGGCACAGGTAGAAAGCGGATGGCTACTTGTGTCTTTTTTGTTCCTAGTATAGACTCATTCTAGCTACGGAGATTATTATGTGGATTTTTTAAAAGACTGGATCTTATTAAGTAACTTATCAAGCTTCTGACTTAATGCAATTGTAGTTGGATGTGTTAATCCTTTTTCCATACCACATTTTATTAGTTTTACTTTTAATTTATTTATATCAAATTCAATATTATTTAGCTCATTTTTATCAATAATCACAGTACTTAATCTCCCATATTTTTTATAAACAGGATAAATATACCATAACTATTGTTTAGGTAACATGATTTTTGTCACGATTTTGTTAATTTTAATAGGGAGTTGGAACTATGAACGTCTACATGAGACAAATACAATTAAGTTGCTATTCATATTTTCACTAATTCTAAGGAGTTACTCACATGTTAAATGCTATTTAATGGTCTAGTATATGGTACAGCTCCTGTAGCTTTCTGATTTCATAGGTCGGTTCAATATCCGTATCATTGGGATCCGCCTTTGGATTATACCAGCATGAATCAAGCCCAGCCAGTACGCCGCCTTTAATGTCGGAACCTAGTGAATCCCCGACAATCAGGCTTTTTTTCGCAGTGAAATTAGGAATTCGGGCAAAAACATAATCGAAAAATTCCTTCCTTGGCTTTTGATAGCCGGCATCCTCTGAAACAAAAATACCTTTAAATAGGGGATACAGACCTGAAGCGCGCAATCGTTTATCCTGAGTTTTAGAAACCCCATTTGTGACAATATATAAGTCATAGTCCTTATGAAGATTATTCACTAATTCAAAGGCTCCGTGAATGAGTTGATGCCCTTCCTGCAAGTAATGCCGGTATTTCTTTTCCATTAAGATTCCGTCAACAGCGTGTCCTAAATTATCAAAAAGAGTAGAAAATCGGGAGTTGAACAGCTCATCACGATTTATTTTTCCAGCTTCATAAGACTTCCATAAATCTTTGTTCAATTTTTTATAATAAGCTTCAACTTCAGTTGTTAAAGGTATGTTTTGGTCTTTGAAAAGCAAGCGCAATGCTGAACTTTCTGCAGCATCAAAATCTAAAAGTGTATCATCAGCATCAAAAAATAAGGTATTATACTTCTTCAAGATGATCTCTCCCTGTATATATGTTGATTCTGTTATCGTTTTGTCTGAAGGTATCTTAAAATTAGCACGTAAGTGTCAGAATGTCTATTTCCCTAGCTTTCAAATGGGAAAAGGAAAGCCTATAATTAAGATGAAAAAGTGGTACAAAACCTATTTCTATCTAAAGGAGAACAATGATGCCAGGAACTAAAAGAGAAAATATAAAACAAGGAACATGAGTGAGAGTTGTTCAAAAACAGGATCAGCGTTCAGGAAAACTTACAGAGGGTGTGGTTTTGAGAATACTTACAAACTCACCAATACACACTCGTGGTATTAAGGTTATGCTTGAAAACGGTGTAGTTGGTAGAGTGAAGGAAATATTGAATTAAAATGAGGTATCTAAATGAATAATAGTAGCTTTAAGGACTATAACGTAAGTGAAGAAATTGTAAAAGCCCTTACTAGTTTGAATTATAAAAAACCTACAGAAGTCCAAGAGCAAGTTATACCGATTGCGTTAATGAAGCGGGATTTGGTTGTAAAGTCACAAACTGGCAGTGGAAAAACAGCAGCGTTTGGAATTCCCATTTGTGAAATGGTAGAGTGGGAGGAAAATAAGCCACAAGCATTAATCCTCACCCCGACACGAGAGCTTGCAGCCCAAGTGAAAGAGGATATAACGAACATTGGTAGATTTAAACGAATAAAGGCTGTTTCCATCTTTGGAAAGCAATCGTATGCAAAGCAAAAATTAGAGCTAAAACAAAAATCCCACGTCGTAGTTGGTACCCCTGGGCGGGTGTTAGATCATCTTGAAAAAGGTACACTTGTTGTTGAAAGATTAAAATTCCTTATTATCGACGAAGCGGACGAGATGCTTACTATGGGGTTTATCGATCAGGTTGAAGCCATTATTAATAAGCTTCCTGTAGACCGTATTACTTGTGTTTTTTCAGCTACATTACCAGATGACGTCGAAAAACTCTGCCATAAATATATGAAAAATCCGGTTGAAGTAAAAGTAGAAGGAACGGGGATAACGACAGAAAAAATAGACCATTTTCTTTTGAAAGTACGGGGAAACGATAAGATTTCTCTACTAAAGGATATTTTAACTATTGAAAACCCTGATAGTTGCATTATTTTTTGCCGAACGCAGGAAGGGGTCAATCTTTTATATCAGAGGTTGGATGATATGAACTATCCATGTGATATGATTCATGGAGGCATGTATCAAGAGGACAGGTTTGCGGTTATGAATGATTTTAAAAAGGGAACTTTCCGATACTTGGTTGCAACAGATGTAGCAGCAAGAGGAATTGATATAGAAAATGTTACTCTTATTGTGAATTATGATATGCCGTTGGAAAAAGAAAGCTATGTACATCGCATTGGCAGAACAGGGCGTGCTGGTAAAGCTGGGAAAGCCATCACATTTACGATGGATCATGAAGAAAAGTATGTAACTGAAATTGAAAATTATGTAGGCTTTGAAATTCCTATCATTGATCCGCCTTCAAAAGAGGAGGTCAGAAAAGAAAAATCTGCTTTTGAAGAAAAAATAAAGGCAAGACCAACTCCTAAAAAAGATAAAAGTGCGCAATTGAATCAAGATATTATGAAGTTATATTTTAATGGTGGAAAGAAAAAGAAGATTAGAGCTGTAGACTTTGTGGGTACAATTGCAAAAATCGAAGGTTTATCTACAGAGGATATTGGAATCATAACAATCCAAGAAAATGAATCATTTGTTGAAATTTTAAATGGTAAAGGACCAATTGTCTTGCAGGCTATGAAAAAAACAACTGTTAAAGGTAAGCAATTAAAGGTCCATAAGGCCATTGAAAAATAAGCCAAGGTGGTGGCCCTTTTCGGAGGGGCCCCGTTTTATCCCCACGAAATGGAGCCCGAGCGTAATTTGGTGATGATAAAGGTAAGGTGGTTTATCATCACGAAAGGGAGCCCGTGCCAAGTTTGGTGGTGATAAAACCGTTTTATCGCCATTAACCGGAGGCCGGGCTAAATTTGGTGATGATAAAGGAAGAATATCATCATGAACCGGAGCCCAAGCTAAATTTGGTGGTGAAAAAGGTGGTTTATCATCACGAAAGGGAGCCCGTGCCAAGTTTGGTGGTGAAAAAGTCAGTTTATCCCCACAAAAGGGATCCCGCGCCAAGTTTGGTGGTGATAAAACCGTTTTATCGCCATGAACCGGAGCCCAAGCTAAATTTGGTGGTGAAAAAGGTGGTTTATCATCACGAAAAGGATCCCGCGCCAAGTTTGGTGGTGATAAAACCGGTTTATCGCCATGAACCGGAGCCCAAGCTAAATTTGGTGGTGAAAAAGGTGGTTTATCATCATGAAAAGAAGCCCGCGCCAAGTTTGGTGATGATAAAGTCAGTTTATCCCCACGAAACGGAGCCCAAGCCCGAAATGGCGATGCAAAAACAAGCAGGACGCGGGTCTTGTCCCACGTCCTGCCATCTAATACTAAGAAGCCTTTGCCTCCAACTCCTCCAAAGCTTCAGCTTTTGTACCAACTTTGCTAAGCAATAATCCAACAACGGTACCAACTAGAGCTGGGACAACCCATTCTAGGCCAACAGATGAAAGTGGAAGCATGTCCTTCATTGTTTGCACTGGTCCTAAATCAAGGCCTGCTGCGTTTAAGCCGCTGATGACGGCGAATACCCCTGTAAACAACATTGCGCTGCCGTATACTTTTCTTGGATTTTTAAAGTAGCGGTTAAAATAAGTTAATGCAATTAAGACAATGGTTAATGGATAGGATGTTACTAAAAATGGCACTGATACTTTCAAGATTTGATTTAAGCCTAAATTTGATAGCGTAAAACCAACTAAAGTAACGGTTAAAACAACTGTTTTGTAATTGGCCATTGGTAGTAGCTTTGAAAAATAAGCGCCACATGCAGTAGTGAGTCCAACAACTGTCGTAAAACAAGCAAGTGTGAAAATCAAGCCAAGTAGTGCCAACCCTTTTTGACCTAATAAAAGAGTGGCAGTAGCAGAAAGAATTTCCGTTCCATTTTCAAATGATCCAGTCCCTGCCATTCTTGCACCAATTACACCTAAACTAACATAAACCATTGATAGTAAAAGGCCAGCAATCAACCCTGCTTTTAAAGTATAGTTCCGTAATTGCTTGCTATCTTGCACACCGCGCTGTTGAATAGCCGAAAGAATGACAATCCCAAATGCTAAAGAAGCAAGGGCGTCCATTGTATTATATCCTTCTAGAAATCCTTTGAAAAAAGCGCCTGATTGATATGCTTCAGCTGGTGCTTGGAATGGTGCATGGAGTTTAACAAATCCAACTACACATAAGACAACCATTGCAACTAATAGAGCAGGAGTAATAAAACGCCCCATATATTTTTCCATTTTAGTAGGGTTCAAGCTTACAACATAGACAAGAGTAAAAAATACGACAGTAAACAAGAATAATAGCAATGTTGTATTGATAGATCCTTTAAAGAAAGGGGCAACCCCCATTTCAAAAGCCACATTTGCATTTCTTGGAATAGCTAAGAACGGTCCGATGCAAAGATAAACAGCAACTGTAAATACTGTACTAAATACAGGATGAACACGATTTCCGATTGTTTGTACGCCGCCTTTTACAAGTGAAATGGCGAATAGAACCACGAAAGGAAGACCTACACCGGTTACGATAAAGCCTGCCATCGCGACCCAGTAATTAGTTCCAGAACTTGAACCTAGAAATGGTGGGAAGATTAAATTTCCAGCTCCAAAGAACATGGAAAATAACATAAAGCCGATAAATAAAGTGTCTAGTTTTTTCATTACAAATCTCTCCTTTTGTTATTTTTAAAAAACAAAAAAACTCGTCCCTAAAAATAGGGACGAGTTTCTAGCTCGCGTTACCACCCTTATTCCGCATATAAAAAAATATACGGCACTCAGTCAACGTACCATCATACGTGTTCCATCGTAACGGCGGACAACCCGTCAAAGCTTACTGTGTTCAGCTTTGCATCTCAGAGATGATTTTCGGATAAAGTCTGAACGTCGATTTTCACCAAGCATCGACTCTCTGTGGAACAGGAATTTCATCTTACTCTTCTCGTCATTGATTTTTTGTTTAAAGTTATATTAGCAAAATTACAAACTATCAGTCAATAGTTTTTTAAAAAAATTTTGATAGTTCATTCTTCAATTTTAATGATAACCCTTTTTGTATGAAAGGTGGCGATTTTCATAACTTGTTCAGCCATATAATGTTTTGAATGGTGACAATCGTTGTTAATCCACTCGATAATAATACCGATGATACCATGCACACGGTATGTAAAAAAGAGTTCCAAGTCGATGCTGTCATCAGCATCATTTGAAAGAAACACGATATCCTCTTTAAAGTGTTTTTTCATTGTTTTTATCATCTTTTCTTGGAAATATTCATTGATATTCGGACCTAACATAATCTGATAGATTTCTTTATTGTCAATAAAGTGGTCAAAGATGGCAGTAATGGAGAGATCGACAATGTTAACTTCCTTTTCCAATTTTATATAAGGATGCCTGAAGGCGGTGAGCAAATCGCTCAAGACATCATCAATAATTTCTCGTAATAAATCCTCCTTTTGTTCGTAGTGAATATAAAAAGTTCCCCGGTTAAACTCGGCATTCTTCACAATTTCAGTGATTGTAATCTCATCAAAATGTTTTTTCTTCAATAAGGACAACATTGTTCGTTGAAAAACCTTTTTTGTTCGCCTTACACGCTTATCAGCATTTTTGGTCATCATCATCCGCCTTCACGAAAAAATTGTTATTACTAAACAATATGCGTAAGGATGTCTATTTTTGAACAAGTTCTGAAAATTTGATTATTGGCTATATTTTGTAAACTATTTATAATAAAGCTACTTGGCCAATGTTACTTATTGGTAATTTTCAACAATAACTAGAGGGGGAAATTCATATGTCAACATTAATTGCTTTGCATCCAAAGGCGGTACAGTTTACATCAAAGCCTTTAAAAATGTTTATAGGTGGTCAATGGGTAGATGCTGTTTCTGGGAAAAGAACTGAAATCAGAAATCCTGCGGATGGAAGATTAATCACGACGGCTGCTGAAGGTGATCAAGAAGATGTTGACCGTGCGGTCGCCGCTGCGAGAAAAGCATTTGAAGAAGGCCCTTGGCCAAAGATGAAACCGAATGAGCGTGCAAGGTTAATTTTAAAATTAGCTGATCTCATTGAAGAAAATGCAGAAGAATTAGCACATTTGGACACGCTTGATTATGGTCAGCCTGTTTCATTAACAAAAGGATTTGCCGGTGCATCTGCAGAGAATTTTCGTTATTATGCTGGTTGGGCCACGAAAATAACGGGAGAAACGATTCCATCCTCAACTCCAGGTAATATTTTTAATTACACAAGACGTGAAGCCGTAGGAGTATGTGCAGGGATTGTGCCATGGAATGCGCCACTAATCAATGCAGTCATGAAAATATCAGCGCCGCTTGCTGTCGGGAATACCGTTGTTATTAAGCCATCAGAGGAAACGCCGATTAGTTTGTTGCGTTTAGGTGAACTCATTCAAGAAGCAGGGTTCCCTGATGGTGTTGTTAATATTGTGACAGGGTATGGTCCAACCGTTGGCCGGGCACTCTCGACCCATCCTGATGTAGACAAAATTGCTTTTACTGGTTCAACGGCAGTGGGGAAGGAGATTGTCCAGAATAGTGCTGGAAATTTGAAAAAGGTTACGCTTGAATTAGGCGGGAAATCAGCCCATATCATTTTTGCGGATGCTGATTATGAACAAGCGCTGGCAAATGCAGCAAATGCCATCTTTTTCAATACCGGCCAGGTTTGTTTTGCTGGATCAAGGCTATTTGTGGAAGAGAAAATTTACGATAAATTCTTGAGTGACCTTGCTGTTTATTCAAAAAATTACAAAGTTGGCAATGGCTTTGATGAATCAACTGTAATCGGTCCACTTATTTCAGCTAAACAGAAAAAACGCGTCATGAATTATTTAGAAATCGGTCAAAAGGAAGGCGCTGAAATCATCATAGGTGGGGATGCCACGGAAGCAGATTTAGCAAAAGGCCACTTTGTGAAACCGACAATCATGGCAAATGTTCATAATGATATGAAGATTGCCCAAGAGGAGATTTTTGGCCCTGTAGTTGGTGCTATACCATTTAGTGACATCGATGAGGTTATTAAACAGGCGAATCGAACTGAGTATGGCCTAGGCGGAGGAATTTGTACAACTGATATAAGAAAGGCTCATAAAGTTGCACATGCCTTAAGAACCGGAAACGTCTGGATTAATACGTACAATATCACAGAGCCGGGATCACCATTTGGGGGATATAAACAAAGCGGGCTTGGACGTGAAAACGGGGCAGCTTCGATTGATATGTATACAGAAATTAAAAATGTTTGGGTTAATTTGGATTAATCGGGTCATTTCTTATTTATTTGTAAGCGCTGTCTAAAAAGTGCTAAGAACGGTATTGAAACTATTTAAACTAGGGGGAATAATGATGAAAGCACTTGTATTGACACAGTACGGCAAAAAGATGGAAGTTCAAGAAGTGCCAAACCCAACATTAACTGATACCGGCGTGATCATTCGTGTAGAGGCGAACGGAATTTGCCGAAGCGATTGGCATTTTATGATGGGGGACTGGAGTTGGATTGGACTCGAGGTTCCATTACCACATGTCTTGGGTCATGAATTTTCCGGTGTTGTTGAAGAAGTGGGAAGTCAGGTTACGAAGTTTAAAAAAGGTGATAGAGTGGTGGTCCCACATGCGCATGGTGAAGGAACATGTGAGTATTGTTTAACCGGCCATTCGAATATATGTGACCATGGAAGTATAGCGGGAACAACATATTGGGGCGGTTATGGAAGATATGTAAATGTTCCTGATGCTGACCGTAATGCTGTTAAACTACCGAATAATGTAAGCTTCGAAGCTGGAGCTGCCCTTGGCTGCCGCTTTATGACGGCATTTCATGGTCTGGTAGACCAGGTAAAAGTACGGCCAGGTGAATGGGTGGCAGTACATGGAAGCGGCGGTCTTGGTCTTTCCCTTGTCCATATCGCGAAAGCAATCGGGGCAAGAGTTATTGCGGTTGACATTAATGATGAAGCATTGAAATTGGCAAAGGAATTTGGAGCAGATATTACGATAAATGGGCGTGAAAAGGATGCTATTCAGGAAATTATCGAGATTACCGGTGGAGGCGCCCATGTATCTGTTGATGCATTAGGGATTACAGCTACATGCCAAAACGCAATTAATAGTTTAAGAAAAAGGGGCAGACATTTACAAGTAGGCCTTACATCACAAGAGGAAAAAGGGAAAATTGAGCTGCCAATCGATTTAATCGTTGTAAAAGAACTTGAAATCACTGGATCCGCCAATATGCCTGTATCACGTTTCCCAGATATGATGCGCATGGTGGAAAGCGGTATGATTCAGCCGGAAAAAATGATTACAAAAACGGTTAATTTGGAAGAAGCGGCAGAAATTTTAGTTGATATGGGTGAGTTTAAAACCCCTGGAATCACTGTATTAAATAGATGGGAATAATGTAAAGAAGCAGGGGACCCAAAGGTTCCCTGCTTTGCTTATGCCTTTTTCAAAGACTTATAGATTACACCTAGGAAAATAAACCAAATCGGTGTCAGCAATAATGGAGTTCGTGTATCGTCAGCGAACAGCATGACGATTAAAATAAACACGAATAAACTCAAAACAACATAGTTAATAAACGGCGTAAGTGGGGCTTTAAACGTTGACTTGGCTCTCAAATCCGGACGTTTTTTTGTGTAACGAATGTGTGAAACCAAAATCACACTCCACACCCAAATGAAACAGATGGCACTAATTGTTGTAACAATGGTAAAAGCCTGCTCCGGCACTACTTTGCTTAATAACGCACCAATAGAAAGAACAATAGCCGATGTAACTAGGGCGTTTCCAGGAACATGGTTTTTATTCAATTCGGAAAGTTTATGGTGTGCTTGCTTATTCGCACTTAAGTTATATAAAATTCTGCTTGTAGAAAATAAGCCGCTATTGCAGGCTGATGCAGCAGAAGTTAAAACGACAAAATTGATGATTCCAGCGGCAACAGGGATGCCAATTAATGAAAATACTTCTACAAATGGACTGCTCGAAGCATTTAACTGATCCCAAGGGTTGATGCATAGAATGACAAAAAGGGCTCCAACATAGAAAAGTAGAATACGGACCGGAATCTTATTAATAGCAGACGGAATATTTTCTTGTGGGTTTCTTGTCTCTGCAGCCGAAACCCCAACTAATTCTACACCAACAAAAGCAAATACAACCATTTGTAGTGAAAATAAGAAGCCGGAAATTCCGTTCGGGAACATTCCCCCGTGGCTCCAAAGGTTTGTAACTGAAACCGCCCCCGAGTTTGTCTTAAAACCGATGACCAATAAGACAAGGCCAACAATAATAAGGGCAACAATTGTGACAACTTTAATAATGGCAAACCAAAATTCCAGTTCACCAAATAATTTAACAGTTAATAAATTTAATCCCAACAGAATGACAAGACAGATAAGAGCAGGTACCCACTGTGGGATATCAAACCAGTATTGCATATAGACACCAACAGCGATTATATCTGCCATTGCGGTCATGATCCAGCAAAACCAATACGTCCATCCGGTTACAAATCCGGCCCAAGGCCCAATATAGTCGGTTGCAAAGTCAGTAAATGATGTATAGCCGGAATTCGATAAAAGCAACTCCCCTAAAGCTCTCATTACAAAAAATACTGCAATTCCAATAAGTAAATACGTAAAGATGATGGAAGGACCCGCCAATTGTATTGACTTTCCTGATCCTAAAAATAAACCTGTACCGATAGTCCCACCAATAGCTATTAGCTGGACATGACGATTTTTTAAATCCCTTTTTAATTCTTTTGTAGCCAATTTTTGCGCCCCCTGTAAATTTTTCTGTTTGCTAGAAAAACTAAATTAAATAGTATGTGACACCACTCACAAGGACATTAGGCAACAAAAAATGAGATTGGAAGTTTCCAATCTCATCGAATAGCAGAATAACAATTATTATTTCGTTACTCTTCTGTTCTTTTGCCTGAGATTGTGAATCCTTCGGCGCTGTACAATGTACAGTCTCTCCAGAAGCCGCTCCAGCTATAGTGTGATCCATAGCGTTCATCGCAAACTATTATTTGGTTTTATCTCAATATACTATACTTCTAAAATATAAAAGCTATTTTAGCACTTATTATCCTGCTCGTCAAATGGTCAAATGGGACATGGGGACAGGTACATTGTCCCTATGCCCCCCTAGTTATAAGTTCATGTAGTAGCATCAAAAACTCCTCAAGAGTTTCCGGTAATTGCTCTGGCAGTAAATCTGTATGTATCATTGCTACTTCCCCCAATCTATTTTTTGCTCTACGCTCTACTTTTAGGATTTCCAATCTATCGCACTTTTATACTGTCCATATACAAAATTTTCAATTTATTAAGTTCGGTTTTTGTGATTATTACAAAACTAGGTATCTATAAATTATTGATACTTTTGAAGAACAAGAGGCAGGTAATGGTTATCTCATCATTTTTTGGATACAGTAAAGAAATGTAGTATAATTTTTCTATAAAAATATTCGAACTTTTCTGTGTATAGGGAATTCAGATTCTACTTGCAGTGAATGTCCTGCTGCGAAATACTTAATGGAAAAGGGGGTCTGGATATATGGAAGATAAGCAAATTAAGCAGAAAGTGAAAGATGTATTTGGAAAAAACGCGGAAGCATATGTTACGAGTGAAAGCCATTCAAAAGGGGGTGATCTTTCATTATTAGCTTCATGGTTACAGCCACAAAAGGATTGGGTTATTTTAGATATAGCAACCGGCGGTGGACATGTAGCCAAAACGTTGTCCCCACATGTAGCAACAGTTATTGTTACTGACCTTACCGAGCAAATGCTCAGCAATACAAGGAAGCATTTAAATGAAGACTACAAAAATATGTTTTATGTTATTGCCGATGCTGAAAATCTTCCGTTCTTAGAAGGAACATTTGATGCAGTTACATGCAGAATTGCACCACATCATTTTCCAAACCCTAAAGAATTTATTCTTGAGGTAGCTCGTGTATTAAAACCAGGTGGTAAGTTTTTATTAATTGATAATGTTGCACCTGAAGAAGAAAATTTAGATGTGTTTATGAATACTGTTGAAAAGTTAAGAGACGAAAGCCATGTCCGATGTCTAACAGTAAATGAATGGAGAAACCATTTTAAGGCTGCCAACTTACAAGAATTGCAATCACTAAATCGGAAAAAAACCTTCCAATTTCAATCGTGGGTGGCAAGGACAGCTGACAGTCAGGAACAGATGGAGAAAGTCGAACAATATATAGTAGCTACGAATGAAGAAATTCAAAATTATTTTTCAGTTATCATTAGCGATGGTCGAGTACAATCCCATCAAATTGACGAATGGATGGTACTTTACGAAAAAAGGTGAAGGGTAGAGGAGGAGTTCTACTCTTCAATTCAAATAACAAAGGCTATTTTAAAATAACAGAAGGTGATCGATTGAATGAAAAGACTGAAAAATATGAAACTCCAATATCGAATTACCATTTTCACACTTACACTCATACTTTTTATAATTATAGTAACGAGCTTGTTATTTTTTTATATACTTTCTAAATCGATTGAGGATGAACTTGGTGAAAGGGCTTTGCATGTGGCCTCAACTGTTGCAGCCATGCCGGAAATTCGCAATGCGTTTTTTACAGATAAACCATGGGAAATCATCCAGCCTGAGGTAGAAAAAATACGTAAAGAGACAGGTGCTGAATATATTGTTGTTGGAAATAGAGTAGGGATTCGCTATTCTCATCCCATTCCTCAAAGAATTGGAAAAATGATGGTAGGAGGGGATAATGATCGGGCGCTTCAATACGGAGAGTCCTATATTTCGAAAGCAAAAGGCTCCCTAGGCTGGGCGCTTCGTGGCAAGGTGCCAATTGTTGATGAAAACGATAACATTATTGGTATCGTATCCGTTGGTTTTATGATGGAGGATATCAATAAATCGGTGAAGGAATATGTACCTTTCATTATTTTGATTTCTTTAGTGGGGTTGTTCGTTGGCACCGCAGGGTCCATCTACCTTTCTAAAAGAATTAAAAAGAATATGTTTGGACTTGAGCCCGAAGAAATTTCATCTTTATATACTGTCCGTAATGCTGTTATTGAGTCTGTCAGGGAAGGAATCATTGTTGTCAACAAAGAAGGAATCA
The DNA here is from genome assembly GCF_054301215.1 of Schinkia acidoalkalinis. The sequence continues at coordinate 1,544,930 of NZ_CP182573.1, read as the reverse complement.
TCGTATTAGTCAATCGTGTGGCCTATGATATGCTATCACTTCATCAAGGACAAACGATTGGAAAGCCTGTTTTGGAGGTGATCCCAACTACGACGATGTTGGAAATCGTAAGTACAGGAGAAGAAAAACTAGATAAACAAGTGGATGTAAATGGGAAAAAACTGATTGCGAATCAATTGCCTGTAAAGGTGGGGGATGATGTAATTGGGGTTGTTTCGAGTTTCCGCCTGAAGTCGGAAATCGACCAATTAACGGAGGAACTATCCCAAGTAAAAAGGTATACCGAAGCGTTACGTTCGCAAACCCATGAGTTTAATAATCTTCTATATACGATATCAGGATTAATCCAGCTTGAAGCTTATGATGAGGCAATGGACCTAATTCATAATGAAACGACAGTTCAGCAAGGTTTTGCCAATTTTATAATGGAAAAATTGAATGACCCATGGTTAGGAGGAATTCTAGTAGGGTTTTATAATCGCGCCCGTGAATTAAAAATTGACTTTATTCTTGACCGTGAAAGCAGCCTGCAGCATATGCCAAATAACATTGATCAAAGTCATTTAGTTTCCATTCTTGGGAATCTAATTACGAATGCTTTCGAGGCTGTTCTGAACAATGACCCAATCAATAAAAAAGTAAGACTATTTATTACTGATATGGGAGAAGATTTGCTAATCGAAGTGGAGGATGCAGGACCAGGAATTGCCGACGATATGATTTCTAGTATTTTTTGCAGAGGTTTTTCAACGAAGAAAGGGGGCAACCGTGGTTATGGACTAGCACGGGTGAAAGAATTAGTGGAGGACTTAAAGGGAACGATTGCTATTGAAACAAGCGACTGGGGGGGAGCTTTGTTTATCATTGCAATACCGAAGGAAAGGTGGGACTAAGGGTGTCAGAGATAATTGAAGTTTTAATTGTTGAGGACGATCCGCGTATTGCCGAAATTCATCGGCGTTTTACGGAAAAAATAGAGGGGTTTAAGGTGATTGCAACAGCAACAACAGGGGAGCAGGCAAAAGAGTGGTTGGAGGTAGTGCAGCCACATTTAGTATTGTTGGATGTTTATTTACCTGATATGAAGGGCATAGAGTTGATTAGATTTATCCGGCAAAATTTTCAGCAAATCGATGTAATTATGATTACTGCTGCATCTGAAGTAGATGTTGTTACCCATGCCTTACGTGGTGGTGCGTTTGATTATATTATCAAACCATTAACCTTCGATCGATTTAAAGAAAGTTTAGAGAACTACCAGCAAAAGATTGCGAAATTAAGAGAGCATAAGGAGTTAACGCAAGAACAAATTGAGAGTTTATGGAATCGGGGGACCAAAGCATTAGTAGGTGAAGTAACTAGCGCCCCAAAGGGAATAGACCCGCTGACTTTAGAAAAAATTCTAAAATGCATTGATACCATTGGACAAGAAGGGATGACAGCTGAAGCGTTGAGCATGGAGTCTGGTGTAAGCCGTTCCACTGCTAGAAGGTATCTTGAATATTTAATAGCTCAGAAAAGAGTGTTTGCAGAGCTTATATATGGAAATGTCGGCCGACCAGAGCGGCGATATTTTCGTGCCCTTCTGTGAATTTTATGAACAAAATGGCGTTTAAAAATTTTATTTAACTTATGGACAAATACTTCAAATATAGATAATGTTCTGATAATTTTAAGACAGCGCTTACAACGCTGTCTTTTTTCTACAAAAAAACAATAGTAAACAAAGGGGGATTAACATTGAAACTTACAAAATTATCAACAGTACTTCTTTCGGGTGTGTTGGCGTTAAGTTTAGCCGCTTGTGGGGGCGGAGGAGAAAAGGCAAGTACCGGTACTAAATCTGAAGGAGCTTCTTCGACTTATCCGGATAAACCAATTACAATTGTAGCTCCATCTGGTGCAGGTGGGGGATGGGATTTAACTGCACGGGCTGTAGCCAAGGTTTTTGCTGAAACAAAAATGGTTGATCAAACGATTACGGTAGAAAATAAGCCTGGCGGCGGTGGAGCCGTATTTATGGCCGAATATGCAACAAAGGATAAAGCGAATCCATATCGACTAAGTGTATGGTCACCACCAATCCTAATCAACAATGATAAAAAAGAAGGAAATAGCCCATATGGCTATAAAGATACAACACCATTGGCACAATTAACACGCGATTATGGAGCAATTGTTGTTAAAGCAGATTCTCCATTCAAAGATTTAAAATCTGCTCTTGATGCAATGAAAGCTGACCCTACAAAAGTGATTGTAGCAGGAGGCTCTGCACCTGGATCAATGGACCACCTTGTAGCAGTTCTACCAGCATTTAAATATGGTATTGATCCAAAATCTGTAAAATATGTTTCCTATGATGGTGGTGGGGAAGCCATTGCTGCATTACTAGGCGGCAATGCTGACTTAATTGGAACAGATGCATCTTCCGTTGGTGAATATGTAAAGGCTGGCAAGGTTCGTGTTCTAGCTGTTAGTTCTACAGAGCGTTTAAGTGGAGATTTAGCGGATGTTCCAACATTTAAAGAATCAGGAATTGATGCTGAATTCACTATCTGGCGCGGTGTTTTTGGACCAAAAGAAATGAAGGCTGACGAAGTAAAATACTGGGATGAAAAGTTTAAGGCATTATCAGCAAATGAAGCATGGTTAAAAGAACTTGAAACAAATGGTTGGGCAAGCGAATATAAAAATTCCGAGGACTTCAAAAAATTCTTAGAAGAACAAGATAAGGTCATTGTTGAATTATTGACTGCACTTGGAATGCAAAAATAAGGTACTAATCAAACATAACATGGAGAAGAGCCCTTTCTCTTCTCCATATCTTTTCAGCGGAGGTGAGTAATGAAGATGAGTAAGAGTTTTGACCGTTACTCCAGTGTAATCTTCTTGAGTTTAGGACTTGGTTTTATAGTGGAAAGCAGTAAAATTTCACAAACTGCCTATGGCAGTAATGTTGGGCCGGATATTTTTCCAAAAATATTGGGAGCAATTTTAGTTTTGCTTAGCTGTCGGTTATTCTATGAAACTTTTAAATATGCAAATAAGGCAAAATCAAAAGACGCCCTTGATTATAAAAGCTTTCTTATAATTATAGTTTCTGCAATTCTATATGCTTTATTACTTGAGAAAATAGGATACGTGATTACAACCTTCCTCTTCTTAGTGATAAGCTTCCAGGTTATGGAGAAGGGTGGATGGTTGAAATCATTATTGATTTCAGCTGTATTCTCTTATGGGGTTTACTTCCTTTTCGTAGAGATTTTAGATGGTACTTTACCAGGGTTTCCAACATGGTTCAGCTAGGGGGTGAAGGATAATGGAAACGTTGCAATTTTTAAGTGATGGTTTTGCGATTGCCCTGCAGTGGCATAATCTCGCATTTGCATTTATAGGAGTATTAATTGGAACGGCAGTAGGGGTGTTACCGGGTATTGGCCCAATGAGTGGGGTCGCCTTGTTAATACCTGTAACAGCAACGATGACTTCTGGATTGGATCCCGAATCGGCGGCGGCAAGTTCGATTATTTTATTGGCTGGTGTATACTACGGTGCGATGTATGGGGGATCCACTACATCGATACTATTAAACACACCTGGAGAATCTTCTTCTGTCGTAACGACCTTGGACGGCTATCAAATGGCGAAAAACGGTCGGGCTGGTGCTGCCTTATCAATCGCAGCGATTGGTTCCTTCGTGGCTGGCGTAGTAGCTTTATTAGGACTTGTGGTTCTAGCCGAGCCACTATCAAATGTTGCCTTGTCCTTCGGGCCGGCAGAGTACTTTTCGTTAATGATCCTTGGCCTTTGTGCCGTTAGTGGTCTTGCCGGGAAATCAATGACAAAGGCACTGATCATGACAGTCGTGGGGTTGTTGTTAGCAACAATTGGAATGGATAATGTCTCAGGGGTAGCGCGCTTTACGTATAATATCCCAGTCTTATATTCAGGTTTAGAATTTTTAACCGTTGCTGTTGGCTTATTTGCCTTAGGTGAAGTATTTAAAACGATTCTTGAAAAAGAAGAGGATGGAGGCAAAATTGCAAAGGTTGGCCGAATTTTTCCAACAAAAAAAGATATGAAGGATAGTACAGGACCAATATTACGCGGCTCTCTATTAGGTTTCTTCATTGGGGTTCTTCCTGGAGCTGGTGCAACGCTGGCATCTTTCTTTTCATATATTGCTGAAAAGAAAATAAGCAAAAATCCAGAGAAATTCGGTAAAGGTGCGATTGAAGGCGTGGCCGCCCCTGAATCAGCGAATAATGGGGCATCTGGTGGAGCGATGATTCCATTGTTAACACTTGGCATCCCAGGATCAGGTACTACTGCTATCCTAATGGGTGCACTGATTATGTATAATGTTCAGCCAGGTCCATTATTATTTTCTGATCATCCCAAAGTGGCTTGGGGACTCATTGCTAGTATGTTTATTGGCAACTTGATGTTGCTCATTCTTAATATGCCACTTGTTAAAGTTTTTGCAAAAATTATTGAAACACCGAAAAAGTATTTATTACCGATTATTATTGCTATCTCCATTTTTGGTGTATATGCTGTGCAATATACAACATTTGACTTATTGCTTCTTATTGGCTGTGGTGTGTTTGGTTACTTTTTAACCAAGAATGACTATCCAGTTGCACCGCTAGTATTAGGACTTGTATTAGGGCCTATGATTGAAAACAATATGCGCCGTGCATTAACGCAATCAAACGGAGATTTTATGATCTTTTTACACAGTCCGTTATCTCTAAGTTTCTTAATTATAGCGGCATTATGGATGTTGATCCCAATTATTTTAAAAATGAGAGGTCGAAGCGTCATTATAAATGAAGAAGGATAAATAGTGGGACATGGGGACAGGCACCATGTCCCTATTAAATCATCTGGTCTATTTCTATTTAAAATGTCATACATTATTTAAAATGTGAATAAGGTAAAACATTTTATGTAAAGGGTGTTTTATTATGGTAATGAATCAGATGTTACGTTTGATTAAGCAATTGTCTGGAAGGGTAAGTTCTAGTATGTATGCATCCGTTTCAAATCAACAGGATGCAGCAAGAATAGCGTTTTTAAGGCAGCTTGAGCGGGAAATGAAAGAAAAAGAGGCCGTGGGACATAGGGACAGGTACCATGTCCCTACCTGATAAAAAATAATGGGACATGGTACCTGTCCCCATGTCCCGCTTCAACTATATTACATTGGATACGCCAACTAATGACTCTGGTTTTTTTCCCAGTACTAACAGACATAATTTTGAGAAGTTGGAACTGCTGATTTTAGAAATAACTTGTTTTAGTATAGGGAAATCCGCGTCATCTTTTAGCTTTTGGATTTCATTTTTATACAAGCGCAATACTGAGTCATATACGAATTTTGGTGTAGCTACTCCTGGATCTTTGTCCATGATTAAGCACCCCATAAAGTGATACTTAAACTGTAGGGCACGTGTTAAGTAAATTGCTTCTACTAGTTTTTCAAAAAGGACTGGATAATTTGTTTTGATGTTTTCAATGTCTCGTTTGGCAGCTGTTAATTTATCTAGGTTTGCGTAAATAATCATGCATTATCCCTCCTTTTTTATTTGCAAATTGTTACATTATTTTGAGTCTTTTGTATAAGAAAATTGTATAACTAATGGTTGCCAAAGTAAAATGGTTAGATTTTATCTGTACTATAGATAAAATCTATGAAAAGGGTTCCAATCATGCATAATGTATTTTGATTATGCTCCAATGAGTTTTTCTTTTGCGAACTGCAGCCATTCCTTTGCTGCATAGGAGAGGTATTGATTCTTGCTCCAAATAATCCCAAGCTTCCAGCTGATTATTGGATTTATTACTTTTATCGACTTAATATTTTTATTTAAGTCACGACATGCACCTTCCGGCAGGAGGGCAACGCCGAGTTTCCATGCAACCATGTTCTCGATAAAAGAACGCTGCGAGCTTTCGGCGATAATTGTTGGATTAAAACCGACGCTTTTACAGGAGTGAATGATGCGGTCATTTAATACAAAATCATTATTAAATAAAATAAACGCTTCATTTGAGAGCTCCGCCAAATCTACTTCTTCTTTGTCTGAGAGTGGGTGGGAGGTATGCAGGATTAGTCTAAGGTCTTCCTCCATAAAAGCAAAATGTTCAAATTGTTCGATTTTCGTCGGCAGAACGATGACTCCTATATCAAGAAGATTGTTTTCCACACTTTCCTCAATTTTTTTTGAGCCTTCTTCGACAAGCTGAAAGGTTATCCCAGGATATTTTTCATGAAAGTCGCTGACGATTTTGAGAAACATATAGGCATCGAAAATAGGGGGCAAGCCAATCCGAATATGCCCTTTTTTTAGCCCCAATAGTTGGTCCAATTCTGTTTCTAAATTATGAAAGGCATAATCAATTAACTTTGCTTGCTCGAGAATAATTTTCCCTCCATCCGTCAGTACTAATTGTTTCTTTGAGCGATCAAAAAGAGCAATTCCCAATTCGTCTTCAAGGTTTTTAATCATTTTACTAATCGTGGGCTGTGTGATGTACAATTTATCAGCAGCACGAGAAAAGCTTTTTTCTTTAGCGACTTCAATAAAATATAGTAAATGTTTAATGTCCAATTTTTTCACCCGTCGTTTTTATAAATGGTTGTTTTATTTCTTCCTTCATTTTTTGATTGATAGAGGGCTGAATCGGTTCTTTTAATTACCATTGCAGGGTCAAGGTCCTTCTTTTGAAAAGATGAAATTCCTAAAGAAATGGTAATTGGAGCCCCTGTAGGACTTGGTGTTTCAGCTATTTTAATCCGCAGTCGTTCAGCCAAGGCAAAGGCCTCTTCCTCATTTTTCCCTTTTAAGAGAAAGGCAAACTCTTCGCCACCATAGCGATAGCATAAATCTTCTTCCCGAGTAACATCATGCAGCATTTTTGCAAGAAAACGTAATACATCATCACCTACTAAATGCCCATGAACATCATTTACTTTTTTAAAGCGGTCAATGTCCAGCATAATCAGTGTAAATGGGATTTTTTGTCTTACCCATTTTTCAATCTCAATATCAAACGCTCTTCGATTGGCTAATCCTGTTAAGCCATCCTGTTGAATTTGATTCGTAAGAAGTTGAAAATGATTTTGAATATGTTTATATAATTGGCGAACTTCATATATATAGGATTTCATTTCCAAACGTTGAATGGACTTTGACTCATTTTCAGGTAATATAGCTTCAGCTGAATATCTAGCTAATCTATTAATCGGCTTAGAGATAGGATTCGTAAAAAGCCAAGCAAGCAATAAGATTAGTATTAATAAAGGCAGTGACCGGACGATAGTTTTGATTGTTAAATTGCGGACGGGCTTCTCAATTACAGAAGTAGGTGTTTGGGCAATGATCCCCCAACCTGTATTCTCCACATAAGCATAGCCTGTGAAGTATTCATTCCCTTTGGTGCTGATGATTTGGGCAGAACCGCTTTTTCCTTGCAACACATTTTTGACAAGAGGATGATTTGCAAGCGATTCGTTGATTCGACTTGGATCGGGATGATAGATAATTCGGCCTGTGCGGTCCACGACAAAAATGGATGATTCATCTAAAAATTCATCTTGATTTAGAATTTTTTTTAACGAATTATCACTTTGCAAATAGATTGTACCATCAACAACACCTTTGTAGTTGCCATTATCATCAAAAATAGGGTAGGAAATAAGTACGACCAGGTTTCCGGTTTGTGCTAAATATGGGTCAGAAATAAATGGCTTTTTGTTTTTTATTGCTTGTTCCATTAACTTTGATGTGATTTTCGTTCCTGGTCGTACTCCACCTTTATTATTAGGGATTGCCATAGGACTCATTAATTGAACAACCCCGTTTTCATCAGTTGTAAAAAGTGAATTATAATAGCTGCTATTTCCAGCCTTCCAATTATCCAAATCGTTTTGGGTGAATGGCTGATGACCAATGATCTTAGCTAAAGTACTCATATTTTGCTGCATATCAGTAAGTAAATCATTCGTACTTACAGAGATTTTTTTTGCATAACGATAATTATTTTCCAGGAAATTGTCGGTTAGTGTATTTTTTAACGCTTGATTAGACAAATACCAGTTTATTGCTGTTGTACAGCAAACCGCAAAAATTACTAATATACTTATCGCAAACTTTAGTTTAACTCCCTGAAAGCTCATTCCTTTATCCCCTTTTGCGATAGAATCATATTAGTATAATTTTACCAAGATGATTTATAGATTAATAGTAGGAAATGGTGAAAATTGTGACAGTTTAAGAGAAGGCAAAAAAAAAAGTATAGGGACATTATCTTCCCCATACCTATCATGCTACGTTGTTTGGCTGATTATTTAGTTTTAGGAATACATCCTCCAGTGTATTAGTATGATACTTAGCGTAAATTTCTTGTAAACTTCCACTTTCTTTCACTTGACCTTCGAATAGGATAAAAACACGATTGGAAATTTCAGCGACATCCCTCATAATATGGCTGCTTAAAATGATGGTTTTACCGGCATTTGTTAATTCTTTCACTATTTTTTTGAATTCAATAACCCAATAAGGATCTAATCCATTGGTAGGCTCATCAAAGATATAAACATCAACATCAGCAAGGAGAGCTTGTGCTAGGTTTACACGCTGTGACATCCCTTTGGAGAAGGAGCCGATTTTTTGGTTGCGGAAATCCCATAAGCCAACTCTTTTTATGACATCCTCGATAGTTACTCTGCATTCATCCACAAATGTTCGATAATAAGTTAAAACTTCTATAGGGGACAGTTCAAAAGGGAAATTCATATGGTCTGGCATATAACCAAACCATTTCTTTTTAGATGTCTGGAATTGGATTGAACCAGATGACGGTTTTTCAATACCAGTTAATAATTTAATTAAAGTACTTTTTCCTGCTCCGTTTCCACCGCAAAAAACGACACATTCTCCTTTGTTTATAGAAAGGTCTATTGATGACAATACCTGTTTTTTACCAAACCATTTCGTCAAATTTTGTGCTTGTAGAACGATATTTGCCTCAGCCAAGTCGCTCCCTCCTTTTTTTGATTGTTACATTTGCGAGTAGTAAGGCGATCACAATCATTAGGCATGCTGATAAAATTATATAATTTGTTAAACTGCCATTTTGCCCCCATTTATCGATAAGCAAATATTCCGGGCCAAAAATATAATTGGCATTTAATTTGGTGATGGACCAGACACGCAAAGATTCGATAGGATTGGATAGAACTAACAAAAGCATACTATTTAATTTGTACGCATATGGAACTACATCGATAATTGAAAAAATAATAAATTCATAGCCAAAAACGAGAAAGCTCCACACGCATAATGCATAGGATAATCCTTGCATCCTAGTCGTACTAATCGAACCAATTAGGACTGATAAGGCTGAAAAGATGACAATGAGAAATAGATTTAATAAGAAAAAGGTTGTAAAATAGTCGAATTCCGCTCCATTAGTTGTTAACGTAACAACGATTCCGAATAATCCGTATGAAATCCCTAATGCCACTAGTAATGAAAGACAAAGCGCGATAAATTTACTAATTAAATAATAGTAAAAAGGCATTTGATAGGTTCGATAAAGATTTAATCGCCCATCTTCTTTATCAGCGACAAGTGCATTTGTCCCAAAAATTAAACAAATAATGGGTAAGACCCATAGTGATAAATTCATTAACATCGAAATCGCACGGCTATAACCAGCATTCTCATCTGTTGTTGCACCTGTGTTATCTGCAGGCATCTCCTTTAATCCAAAATAGGATGGGTCGACGGTGCCTGTATCGATATTATCTCCAACGGAAGCGAGGCCATAGTTTACTTCGTGTGGGTCGGCTTCTAATGATTTTAGACCATAAAAATAAAACAATGCCGCCATTAACAGCAGTAACAGCATAAAATTTAGGAGCCATTTGCTTCGTATTAAAAGACGTAATTCATATATAATCATTGTGTTTAGTTTTTGTAATACTTTCATGTTCAGCCATCCTTTTTATCCGAACTTATGCTTGGAAATCGCATTTTAATTCATAGCCTGCACACTGTTATGTTCAGCAGTTTGTTCAGAGCCATGGCCAGCTTTTTTTAATGCTTGAACATCAGCTTTTAATACTTCTTCAGCAGTATAAAACGTTCCACCATTCTCACTTTGAAAAGACTTTGCCTCAGCAGTTGAAGAAAAAGCGACAAATCGATAACCCATCGGGGAATTTTTTTTGCTGCCTTGGATAAAAACAGCCTTATTCATTTCAACCCAATCATTCGTTGCATAATCATGAACAAAAATAGTAGTAGCCTGTTCTTGTTGATTTTTTAAAAATAAAACCATGCAACCGATATCGTCGAACTTTTTAGGTGTGCCATCTTTCATAATGATTTCACTTGCGCTTTTTATACTTTGTATTCCCATATGGCATTGATCGCAGCTATCAACCTTTGAATCAATTGGTATTGGTTCAAAAGCGCTGTGTGAGGAGCAACCAGTTAAAATAGCCAATAAAATCAGTGTGATTATAGAAAGACTACGCATTTTTCATTCTCCTTACCATCCATAAAGTAACAAAACTAATGAATATAAATCCAAAATATAATCCGGATTTTTTCATATCTACAGTAGTCAAATGGTTTTCTTTTAATTCCTTATTATCTGCGTTTAGATCGATGACGACCGGTTGCTGAATGGGATATTGATCAACAATGAACTGCTTTGATGGGATTGGTACAAATTGTTCAATTGTATTCCATAAACGAACGGCAGGACTTCCTGCGAAAATTTGTAAATAAGGCTCATTTGTTGTTAAATGATAGAAAACATCTCCGCTTTTATATGCATAGGCATTGGTTTCCTTCCGATTATATTGCGGCAGTTTATCAGGATTGGACGTACAAACGGATGCATAAATAGTGGGTTCTTTTCGATCCAATTGTAAATGATGTTGATCATCCCAATAGTTCCCATATCCTTCAACGCTAAATAGATTATTATTTTTTTTATCAGTGATCACTTGTTGGTTATTACTTAAAAAATTGTTTAAATAAATCTTATTCTCATTGGAGTCTTTTCCTATTTCCATCCCTTTATCATTGTCGGTAATTTCATTAAAGGAAATATCATTCCTAATGCCATTTTCCAGGTACATGCCTTGATTATTTTTTTTAATGATATTTGTGGCAATTATTGAATCAAAGGTATCAAATAAAAAGATGCCTGCGCCTTCAACCATTGTATTTTCATAAAGAATGTTTTCTTTAACGGAAAGGCGGTAGCATTGCATAAGCATTAAACCATTACGGCTTTGTGATACCTTGTTTCGAGAAATAACAACATCAGTTGAATCCATCGTGTGGATTCCATAGCGTGCTTTTGTAACAATATTCCCGTTGATTTCACATAGATTGGAGTAGGATAAATAGATGCCATCATTTGTATGATAAATGATATTGTTTCTAATGAATGAATAGGGTGCCTCAACAAAATAAATCCCAAATCCTTTATAGAGTTTCGGATTAATATAACTTGTAATGACATTATCTTCTATTTGATGTCCGTAGCTTTTTTTGACTTCAATCCCATGAAAGACGTTATAAAGTTTATTATGTTTGATGATACTGCGGTTTCCTGTTACATAAATGCCGGCGTTTTGTGAGCCGCTTCCTTCGATTTGTAGGTTTTCAATTGTTACATCATCGCCTGTTATAGACAGGACGTTGCCTTTATTAGGCCCTTTCAAGGTGGCACCTTCTTCGCCTTTTACGGTTACCATCGGTGTTTTTACAGTAAAATTCCCATTATAAATTCCTTTTTTAATGGTTACTACATCATTTTTTGTAGCCGATTCCAACGCTGTTTGCAGCTCATTTTCATTGGTAACGATGATGTCCTCGGCACTCGCTTTATCGCTAAAAAAGAATATCGCTATTATTAATAGAAAGAAAGTTTGCCATTTCATAACTGACTCCTTTTTCAGAAGGCGCCCAACCTATTAGAAGGGCGCCTATTTGAAGGTAGGTTTAATGACTCATTGTAGCTTTGCTATCATCTAATCCATCTTCTGTTACCTTTATAATGGCAGCAGCACCTTTTTGGACATGTTCAAATTGATGTGTAACAATGGAATAGCTACCGACTTCTTTAACTGTAAATTCGAGAACTGCACCACCGCTTGCTGGTATCATCACGGTTTGCATTCCGGTTAAATGGTTGCTGGATGCTGGATTTCCATCAAGATAAACATCGTCGAAAACAGTTCCAATAACATGGACAGAGCTTACTTCATTTGGCCCAACATTATTAAAATAGATCCTAATATGGTCACCAACTTTGGCAAGTAGAGGCTTTTCTTTTAAAGTAAAGGTATCACCATTTGTATTGCGATCCCCATCTTTTAACGCTTTCGTCGAGAATACAACTTGGCTTGGTTCGCCGTTTGTAAAGTCTTCTAAATCGTTGTATTTATACCACTCGTTTTGATCAATCACAAATTCACGATCGATGTTGCTATCTGTTGGATAGCCGTTTTTTGGCTTTACAATAATTGTGCCGTGCATACCATTCGCAATATGGGAAAGGACAGGCTTGGTTGCGCAATGATACATAAACACTCCCGGATTTGTAGCTGGATAAGAAAATGTACCTGACTCATTTGGTTTGACATCTGTAAAGTTTTTGGATGGTGAAGTATGCACAGCATGAAAATCCATGCTATGTGGAATCGCCGGGTCCATGTTTTTTAAAGTAAAGTTAATCATATCCCCTTCATTTACGATAATTAGAGGCCCTGGGGCTTGTCCGTTAAATGTCCAAGCTTTGTATGTTTTTCCTTTATCAATTTCAATATCTGTAATTTGTGCTGTCATTTCAACATTCACTTCATGTTCGCCAACTCTTTCCACCTTTAATGGTGTCGGCTTTTGATTTAAGCCTTGATGTGGTTGAATAACCTGAGATTGTGGTGGTGCTGGTGTAACATCTGCTTTTGTTTGCTTTACTTGATTGGCAGCATCTTGAGATCCACAAGCTGATAATAGCGACATTCCTAACATTGAACTAACTAAAATTCCTACAGCCTTTTTCATATCTATTTACCTCCAGATTATTGTATTGCACAGAATCCGCATATAAAATGCACATATTCTGCACATATGCCCTGTAAGTAACTTTAACAACTTAAGTACTATAAAGAGCATGAAAAATATCACGGATTTCGCGAGAAAATTGTCTAGTATTTGTAAATCTTGTGAGTAATTTAAGAAATAAATGTGTTGAAAATATGAAGTTCTTAATAAAGATTAAGAAGAGATAGGAAGAGGGTATGTGACAACTTGTCATGATTTTTATTGACTAATGACACGATGTCATTTAATATAAGAGTATAATAGTATGACATCATGTCGCAAAGTATAAAAATGTGCAGTATAACTCACATATTCAAGAACAAGCTATTAATGCATTACAGCTATTTTTATATCGAAGAACACATATTTTTAAAATTTGAAGGGTTTCGACTTCATCACGACTTTTTCGCACTATATATTATTATTAGTGCCTCCAACATTACAAAGGAAGGTGCAGGGGTTGCCTAAAGTAACTTTTTTTAATTTAGCGGCGGACAAAAGAAAAATATTAATTGCGGCACTTGAAAAGGAATTTTCTAGAGTACCCTTATATGACGCCTCCATCTCGAATATTGTGAAAGAAGCCAAAATACCACGCGGCAGTTTTTATCAATATTTTGAAGATAAAGAGGATGCTTATTTCTTTTTACTCTGCGAACAAATTAGAGAATCCAAAGAAAATTTTGCGCTCTGCCTACAAAAAAATAATGGTGATCTGTTTCAGGCGATGATCAAAATGTATGAAATAACAATCATCGAGCTGTCAAAGGGTGAAAGTATTAACTTTTTGAAAAACGCATTTTTGAATATGACCCATGAAATTGAGAGTAAATTCAATGATATATTCAATGCTAATGGGGGCCTTGAGGAGTTTCGAAATATCAGCTTATTTTTTGATAGAAGTAATTTAAACATCACGAGTGATAAAGAATTGTTGCATCTTATGAAAATTGTAATTTCAGTTACATTTCGAAACTTAGTTGAAAAACTAGCGCAAAATTTAACAATTGAGGAAGCGATGGATGGCTACCTAATTGAAATGGAACTACTCAAAAAAGGTTTATTGAAAAGAACTGAAAACAAATAAAAAATTACGAACAGGAAGGATGTTTGCTTATGACTGCAACGATTTATGGATCCCCTAGTGAGTCATTCCGTAAGACGAAGGATTGGTTTGTAAAGCACAAAATCCCGTATAAAGAGAGAAATATTTTTAAAAATCCGTTAACTGTTCATGAACTTCAAGAGGTTCTGGCATTGACAGCTGAAGGTACAGATGAAATCGTCGCAAAAAGATCGAATATATATAAAGAGCTTAATTTGGATTTTGACAATTTATCCTTACTAGAATTACTTAGTTTTATTGAGAAACATCCTGGATTATTACGTAATCCCATTATTATCGACAATAAAAAGATGGTGATTGGCTATAATGAGGATGATATTCGTAAATTTCTTCCGAGAAAGGTAAGAAAGCGTCAATGGCTGCAATTTCATATGGAACGATTATCAATGGTGGATGGTTTAAGATAGCTATCCATCTTTTTTTGTCTACTTCATGGCATTTTTCATAATATGCACATTAAATATGCTGAAATATGATAGAATTTGGAAAAGGAAAGTGAGGGACTATACATGAACTTAGAAGAATATAAGAATGTTTTATCGATTCACCGCGTACCTGTTTCCAAGCTGCGTTCAGAGTTTGATTGGGAAAAATTTCCTTTTGAAACGACAGAGGATTTAGAAAAGGTGCCAAATGAAATGATTGGACAGAGCCGCGCCGAAAAGGCGATGGACTTTGGACTCGCGGTTGAACAGTCTGGATATAATCTGTTTGTCGTTGGCCCTCCGGGTACCGGCAGGATGACTTACACTCAAGATAGTGTGATGAAAGTAGCAAAACAACGAGCTGTTCCCAATGACTGGTGTTATGTCTATAATTTTGAAAATCCGGACATACCTTTGGTGGTTTCATTTCCGGATGGTCAGGGACAGAAGTTTCAGCGTGAAATAGAAGTTTTGTTAATTGATGTAGAACGACTAATCCGCTCTTCATTGACGAGTGAGGTCTTTGAAAAAGAAAAAAGAAAAATACTTGATAACTATCGTACAAAAATAGAAGGTCTTTGGGAACAAACCGACGCATTTGCACTGGAAAACCAAATTAAAATTATGCGGACTCAGGAAGGAATAGAGACCATTCCTTTGTACTTTGGTAGGCCAATGGAAATGAAAGAGTTTGAAAAACTATCTGAGGCCAACAAAAAAATTGTGAAAGAAAGAGAAAATGTTGTAGAGAATAAGATCGATGAAACAATCTATCAAATTTTAAAAATAGAAGACCAATTAGGGAAAAATATTAGCCAATTTATGATGGGAACTGTTGCAAATGCTATAGAAGGGCTTTTCCATCCTCTTAAAGAAACATATCAAGAAAATAAGAAGGTCATTGAATATTTGGAAGCTTATTTTCATGATGTTGTTGCCCATTATTCTTTCTTTATCGAAGGGAAGCAGGATGAGCAGCAAAATATTATGAATGCACTGATGGGCTCAAAAGAACAATACCTGCAGCGATATACGGTGAATTTATTTGTCAGCCATCGAAACTTGAATGGTGCTCCAGTTATTTATGAAACAAATCCGACATACCATAATTTATTCGGAAAAGTAGAATATCGCGGTACACTGGGAAACTGGGTTACAGATTTCACGTTGGTTAAACCGGGAGCATTGCATTTAGCAAATGGCGGCTACTTAATTCTCCAGGCTACAGAGTTATTGCAGCATCCAAATGCGTGGAATCGCTTAAAGCGAGCATTACAAATGGAGAGTATCCAAATTGAGAATTCGTATGAAGATAGCGGGGGTATTCCTACCAGTGGAATTAGGCCAGAGCCAATCCCGTTGAATATCAAGGTCATTATTATCGGTTCCTATTATCTATATGACCTTCTATCTGAATTGGACGAGGACTTCCACAAGCTTTTTAAAGTC
The DNA here is from genome assembly GCF_054301215.1 of Schinkia acidoalkalinis. The sequence goes on along the minus strand of NZ_CP182573.1, from coordinate 1,528,791 downwards.
AAAGTTGAATTTGTAACAGTGATGGACAAGGATGAAGAAAACAGCTGGAAAATGGCTCGTTTTGTTAAAAATTTTGTAGAACAGGATGGTCTGCTTCCATTCCATCGCAAAGCCATTGCGAAAATTATTGATTATAGTTCACGTTTAGTAGACGAACAAGCCAAACTATCAACGGATTTTCATGAGATTACTAAGGTTTTGGTAGAATCCAGCTATTGGGCTAAGGTAGACAATCAAGCAGTTGTGGATGAGGAACATGTCAAAAAAGCAATCTCAGAAAAAACGCATCGTTCCAATCATGTTACAGAGCAGTATCGGGAAATGATAAACAATGGAACGATCATGGTTGAAACAGTTGGTTTACGGGTTGGTCAAATTAATGGTTTGGCAGTATTGGGTACAAGGGATGCCGTTTTTGGAATCCCCACAAAGATTACAGCCCAAACCTATGTTGGAAAAAGTGGAATCATGAATATCGAAAGAGAGGCGGCCTTAAGTGGTCAAATCCATAATAAAGGCATGATGATTTTAACTGGATTTCTTTCTGGTGAATTTGCAAAAAACCGGCCAATTCCACTGTCAGCGAGCATTACATTTGAGCAAACCTATTCACCTATTGATGGGGATAGTGCGTCAAGCACCGAGCTATATGTATTACTATCTTCGCTTTCAGAGGTGCCAATTAATCAAGGGATTGCTGTTACGGGCTCAGTCAATCAATGGGGAGAAATTCAGCCGATTGGCGGTGTGAATGAAAAAATTGAAGGCTTTTACCATATTTGCAATGAACGTGGATTAACAGGCAGCCAAGGTGTCATCATTCCTCAGCAAAATGTGCCAAATTTAATGCTTGAAGAGACGGTCGTTGAGGCGGTTAAAGAAGGACGTTTTCATATTTGGGCGGTTAGCCACATTGCCGAAGGACTTGAAATTTTGACAGGGGTCAGTGCTGGAAATATTCGTAACGAACAGGGGAAATATCCTTCGAATACGATTTTTGCAAAAGTTGAAGAAAGATTTACGAAAATGTATGAGTCAGCTAAAAAGGCAAAGCATTAGTAAGTGGAACACGGGGACGGTTCGTTTGGCCCATTTTTGATAGAGGAATGGGAGGGGGATGTGTTGGAATGAATTTTACCGATAAAGTATGTATTGTAACTGGCGGCGCGAATGGACTTGGCCGTACGATTGTTGATGAATTTTTAAACGCTGGGGCAAAGGTTGCCTTTATTGATATCGATGCGGAAGCGGCTGAGAAGCTGGTTGCTAAGTATGGTAATGAAGACAAGCTCTTGTTTTTCCAAGGGGATATCGCGAATGAAGATGTAATTGTGGACTTTGTGGGCAAAGTGATAGGCCACTTTAAGCAAGTGGATTACTTAATCAATAACGCTTGCATTAGTCGTAAAGGAATCCTGTCAGAATGCAGTTTTGATGATTTTAATTACATTTTAAGAATTGGTGTCAGTGCACCATATTTATTAACGAAGCTTTTGTTGGACCATTTTAATTGTGGAGCCGCGGTTGTCAATATTGCATCTTCAAGAGCCTTCATGTCGCAAAAAGATACGGAAAGCTATTCGGCTGCAAAAGGTGGAATTAGCGCTTTAACGCATGCACTTAGCATCAGTCTAGCTGGCAAGGTCCGGGTAAATGCAATTAGTCCGGGTTGGATTGATACCGGTGCTTTTGGTGAACTTACGAAGGAAGATAGTATGCAGCATCCTGTTAAACGGGTGGGTCATCCACTTGATATAGCCAAAATGGTGCTCTTTCTTTGTAGTGAAGATAGCGGCTTCATTACCGGTGAAAATATTACCATTGACGGTGGGATGTCGAAGCAAATGATTTATCATGGTGAATATGGGTGGACATATATACCGGGGAAAGATTGAGATGGTGGGGCGTATTTTGTGGAGTAGTTCCTGACTTGGGTCTTGCAGGTGGTTTACGTAGCCTTATCATCAGCAAACTAGGCTTTGGGCGCAAATGCTGGTGATAAACCGAGTTTATCATCACCAAATTAGGCTTTGGGAGCAGTTGCTGGTGATAACCCGCCATTATCATCAACAAACTAGGCTTTGGGCGCAAATGCTGGTGATAAACCAAGTTTATCATCACCAAATTAGGCATGCCCCACTTTTGAGAGCAAATGGACCGTGTTTTTCAGCTTTAGCCCTAATTCCGGTAACTATTCCAACGCAAAAATCGGCGGGTCGCAAAAATCGGCGGGTCGCAAATGACCCGCCGATAAAATTATTATTTTTGTACACGAATATAAAAATACAAATCAGCGCCACGTTTTTCCGGCTCTTTAAACAACTCATAGCCGTGCTTTACAACTTCCTCTGGTACACTTCGGAACGACTGTGGACAGTCGGCGATTACCTGTAAGGTCTCGCCAATTTTCATTGATTGTAACGCATCCAGCGTATACATAACCGGGTATGGTCAAGGTTCGCCGCGGATATCTAGAATATAATCGATTTGTTCTTCAGCCACTTTATTTCACCCTCAAACTGCTTTGATCTTAGTAAATAACTTAAACTTATTATCATCTAACGGATTGTTCTTTTGCAACAAATCTGTCTTTTGCTTCAACCTTCAAGCCTTTACCATAGCGATAATGCTTTTCCCACCAATCAGATAAGAAAAACCAGGCAGTTAACATTACAATAGTTCCTATTAGGGCTGGATATGGTCCCCAAGCTTCAATTAAATTTAATTTTGGCCAACCATCTGTCAATGCAGTATAGAAACCAAGGTGGTCCCAAGCGTAGGCTAATACAGTTGCACCAATAATATTGCCAACACCAACAACCCAAAATAGCACTTGACCTTCCATTGCTCGGTACATCCAGCCGGTTTCGCAGCCGCCAGCAAGGACGATTCCTAGACCAAATAAAAGTCCACCAATCACCGTACTAGGAGCTGCAGGTTTAGTGATGGCCTCCATTCCAGATTGAAGGAAGATAAATGTAAGAATAACACTTATACCAACGCCGATAGCTAAAGCTTTTGTCATCACAGCGCGTCCACTAACCCATAAATCACGAAATGCAGATGTAAAACATATTTGTCCTCTTTCAATAAGAATCCCAAATCCAATGCCAAATAAAGCAGCAGCTGCAAGGAGCCCTTTGCCATTCATCGCATAAATCGCGAGAATAATAACAAAGACAATAGTTAAAGTGATACCTAGGTATATTTGAAGATTACTATTTTTATTAACCTTTTGAGCAGCAGGTTTGGCTACTGACATTTTCTTTTGTAAGTTTGGCTTCCCACGCCACCAAGAAGTGTTAATGATTTTTACACCAAAGAATGTCCCAATCGCTGTAGTAGCCATAAAAATCCATGAGTGGAATGAGAACTGCGGGATTCCAGTAAAGAAAGCCGCTAAATTACACCCTAAAGCCATTCTTGCTCCAAATCCGGCGATAATACCTCCAATAAATGCTTGCACAAGGCGACGCTTTTGCTGTGGAACGCGGATTTTAAAATTCTTCCCCAGTAACACGGTAATCAGCGCCCCGGCAAACATTCCAATAATAATCCAGCCATCTGTACGGGTGAACGTTGTTCCATCCATTTTCACTAGATTAAAATAAGCCCAGTCTGAAATGTCGATCCCAAAAGACCGTAGAATATGCCCGCCAAATCGAGTGAACTCACCAGTTACCGCCCAAACCGTTCCTGTTAATGCAAAGTAAAAAGCACTAAGCACACCAGCAAGCCCTACTGCGACATATGGGTTCCAATACTGACCAAATAGCTTATTGTATATAGTTTTTAACACTTTTTTGTGTCCCCCTTTACCTAACTTCCTTTGTAACTAATACAATATATATTATAAACTTCCGTTATAATTATAATAAATAAATTTTATTTGTCGATTAATTAAACTCAATCGAGCAATTTTTACCAAGGGAAATAAAATATCTCCCATTTTTAAACTTAGGAGTATAATAGGAAAATAATCTTAAATGGGAGAAGAATTATTTTGGAAAAAGAAAACAGTAAGCATAGGTGGATTGTTTTTGGATCAGTATTGTTTGTATATTTTTTAATAGTAAGTCAAAGAACGGCTCCGGGATTAATTACGGACCAGCTGATGAAGGACTTTGAGATATCGGCCTCGGTGATTGGACTATTAACGAGTATTCAATTTTTGGCATATGCCGGCTTGCAAATACCGATTGGGATTTTGTCGGATCGTTTTGGCCCCAATTATTTTATTATTGCGGGTACGCTGCTAAACGGTTTAGGCACGATTCTTTATAGTGTTGCAACAAATGAATATGTTATTTTGATTGCTAAGTTACTAGTGGGGATCGGTGATGCAACAATTTGGATAAACTTAGTGCTCATTTTAAGTCAGTGGTTTAAACCAAGTGAATTTGTTAGATTACTAGGGTTTGCAGGGATGAGCGGGAGCCTTGGTTTTTTATTAGCAACTGTTCCTTTTTCGACTTGGATTGCTGTAGCTGGGTGGAGGGCTCCCTTTTTAACGGTGGGAATCATCTTAATTTTTTTCGGCATGCTTCTTTACTATGTACTAGTGAAAAAGCCAAAACAAATTATAAAACAGGAAGTTGCAGAAACCTCAGGAAAGCTAGAGCAAAAACGCGAAAAAACGTGGACCATTTTACGGGGCATCATATCAAATCGGCAGGCCTGGGCGGCGTTCTTGTGCCACTTTGGTATAGTTGGAACATATGTTGGTTTCATTGGGTCATGGGCTGTGCCTTACGGAATGCATGTATATGGTTTGACACGTTCCGATGCAAGCCAGCTTATAATGGTTGGTCTAGTAGGAGCTATTATCGGCAGCCCATTAGCTGGCTCGCTTTCGAGCAGGATTGATTCAATCAAACGCCCTTATGTTGTTGCACATGGAATTGCTTTGCTTAGTTGGTTTGCCTTTTTTATTTTTGGAGGAAAGCCGCCTTTTTTCATGGCAATTATCTTTTTCTTTCTTATCGGTTTTGGCAATGGTGCAAATATGTTAACATTCGCACTTGTTCGTGAATCTTTTCCAATGAAAGAAGTTGGTGTAGCATCAGGATTCGCAAATACAGGTGGATTTTTGAGTGCTGTTCTTTTGCCTAGTCTATTTGGGAAGGTGCTTGACCACTTTCATACGGCGACAAGCAATATTGGCTACCATTACGGTTTTATCATTCCGGTTGTCTTTTCATTAATGGGGTTCATCGGGGCTATAATGATTAGAGAGGAAGAGAGTGGTGAGTTACTCGTCACGAATACACATAAAGTAAATTAAAAAACAAAGGAAAAGGTGACCAAAATCATAATGATTTTAGTCGCCTTTGTTGGTTATTATTGCTGCTCTTTTTCATTTTCCAAATTACTTTTCCAACGGCAACCACCCATAATGCTGTAAGTACAATATAAGTATAAAGGCTTGCAGTAAAAGAAACATCTAAGGCACTTAATAAAGTTCGGATATTTGTGATAATAATGATGCCGCCTACAAGTGTGCCTAATAAGTTTGTTGGAATAATTCTGACTAACCAAGCTGCAATAGGGGCTGCAATCACGCCGCCAATGATTAGGGCTAAGACCCACTGGATATTGATTTGCGTCCATCCTAGTGTTATAAGAAATCCTAATGTAGAGGAAAGGGCAATAGCAAATTCACTTGTATCCACCGAACCGATTACTTTCCTTGGCTCCATTTTGTTGCTCGTTAATAAAACTGGAGTGGAAATAGGCCCCCATCCACCTCCACCGGTTGCATCAAAAAATCCGGCAATAAAGCCTAGTGGAATAAATTGCTTTTTTGACATTGTTGTAGTTTTTGAGAATTCTTTTGGTTGGTTATATTTGAAAAGAAAGCGGTATATTACAAAAGCCCCCAAAAGTAGCAGAAAAAAAGATACATATGGTTTGATGATATCACCTGGAATGCTGCCTAAAAAACAGGCACCAAGAAAAGCTCCAATTGATCCAGGGATAATTAATTTATAAACTACTTGTTTATCAACATTTCCAAAGCGAATATGTGCTACACCTGATGCAGCGGTTGTTACTACTTCAGCCATATGAACTGATGCTGAGACAACTGCCGGTGCAATTCCGAACATCAGTAATAATGAAGAGGATGTAACTCCATATGCCATACCTAAAGAACCATCAACTAACTGTGCTACTAAACCGATTAAAGCAAGGATAACCAACCGTCTCAAAACTACCTCTCCTTTTTAAAAAATTACTGAATTGACCACGCTTATCAAGTTTCTAACCTAAGTTATGTTAAAACCCATGGGTGGGTTCATTGTCTAATCTAAAAAGGGCGGTTATCACGAATGGAAGAATTTAAAACTTCACTATTTTGCCTAAAAGCCTAGAAGTTATTGTTTCGATAATATTATAGTGTTATAATGTGGTAGCGTACTAAAGTAAAATATAATTGAAAAAGGGGTATATAATATGAGACGGTTTGCTTCCATTATTCTCGTAATTGCTGCAATGTTTATGATTGTAACAGGCTGTTCGTCTAAATCTGCACCGTCAGAAAACGCGGACAATTCTTCTGCAACTCAAGATAAAAATACAACGAATGAGGGCAGTAAAGACAAATTAGTAATTGGTATTGATGATAAATTCGCACCAATGGGATTTCGCGATGAAAGCAATAATATCGTAGGTTTTGACATTGATTATGCAAAAGCTGCTGCTGAAAAAATGGGAGTTGGCGTGGAGTTCCAACCAATTGACTGGACTACAAAAGAATCAGAGTTAAGCAGTGGACGGATTGACCTTATTTGGAATGGTTACACTATTACAGATGAACGTAAACAAAAGGTTCTTTTTACAAAACCTTACTTAGCAAATGCGCAAGTAGTCGTTACGCTTGCTGATTCAAAAATAAAAAGCCTAGCTGATCTAGAGGGTAAAGTTGTCGGCCTTCAATCACTTTCTTCGGCTTCTGATGCATTAAACGCAAATCCGATTAAGGATAAAATTAAGACAGTTACTGAGTTCCCAGATAATGTACTAGCTTTGAATGATTTAAGAAGTGGTCGTATTGATGCTGTTGTCATTGATGAAGTTGTTATTGATTACTACATGACAAAACAGAAAGATACATTCAAAGTTCTTGATGAGTCACTTGCTCCAGAAGAATATGGAGTTGGTGTGAAAAAAGGAAATGAAGACCTTTTAAATAAGCTTCAAAAAGCACTTGATGAAATGAACGAAGACGGCACTGCAGCTGAAATCTCAACAAAATGGTTTGGTGAAGATAAAGTATTAAAGTAAAAGGGTAGAGGGGCAGTCTCAGAAGTGTCTGGCATCCACGTGGGTGCCAAGGCATCTGCATATTGTATGTGGTGCCTGCACACAAGATGAGATTGCCCCTTTTTTTCTTGGGAGGATCCTTACATGTCGATGGATTATTTAATCAACATACTAAAGCCGATGCTTGAAGGGGCGCAAATGACCGTCCTTTTGTTTGTGATTGCGATTGTGGCGTCCATTCCATTCGGTTTCCTATTAACACTTGCTGTAAAGAGCAGCTTTAAGCCTTTATCATGGCTTGCCAACGGTTACATTTATGTAATGCGTGGTACACCATTGTTATTGCAACTTTTACTTATTTGTTTCGGTTTACCAATGCTACCTGTTGTAGGAGAATACTTGGTTTTTGATCGCTTTGTGGCAGCTTGTATTGGCTTTGTTTTGAACTATGCCGCCTATTTTGCAGAAATATTCCGCGGTGGGCTTCTAGCAATTGATAAAGGCCAATATGAGGCGGCCCAAGTTCTAGGGCTTAGCAAGTGGCAGACAACAGTACGAGTCATTTTGCCGCAAATGTTCCGTATTGCTCTCCCTGCAGTGGCAAATGAGTCAATTACACTTGTCAAGGATACTGCGCTGCTCTATGCTGTTGCTGTACCTGAATTACTGCACTTTGCTCAGACAGCGGTAAACCGTGATTTTACAATCGTGCCTTTCTTCGTGGCCGGTATTATTTATTTACTAATGACGCTGTTGTTGACTATTTTCTTTAAATGGCTTGAACAGCGATTTCGGTTTGAATAGAGGGGTGCTAATATGGCTATAATCGATGTGTCCAACCTCAAAAAATCTTATGGAAAATTAGAAGTATTGCAGCAAATCACTTTTGATGTCAATAAAAACGATGTCGTTGCAATTATTGGACCATCAGGTTCCGGAAAAAGCACGATGCTTCGCAGTCTCGTCCATCTTGAGGAAATTAACGGCGGCAGTATTTGTGTTGATGGTGACTATTTGGTTAAGGATGGATTGTATTCAAATCCTCAAAATATAAGGCGGATCACGGCCAAAATGGGGATGGTCTTTCAACATTTCAATCTTTTTCCGCATCTGACCGTTAAAGAAAACTTGGAGATGGCACCAAAATTATTGAAAAGTGAGTCTGTTGATGGTATCCAGCGCAGAAGTGCGGAGCTGTTAGAGAAAATTGGCCTTACCAACTGGGCAAAAGCGTATCCGGCAAAGCTATCAGGCGGTCAAAAACAAAGGGTAGCAATTGCCCGCGCACTTATGATGAATCCGGAGATTCTTTTATTTGATGAACCAACTTCAGCTTTGGACCCTGAATTAACTGGAGAAGTACTGCAAGTTATGAAGGATCTTGCGAAAGAGCATATGACGATGATTGTTGTAACTCACGAAATGGGATTTGCTAGAGAAGTTGCAAACCGCGTTTTATTCATGGATAATGGTGAAATTGTTGAATCTGGTCACCCAACTGAACTTTTTGCAAACCCTCAATTCGAGAGGACAAAAGCTTTCTTGAATCGTAGCTTGAAATAGATTATGGACATGTTAATGCCTGATTCCTTTTGTGTTATAGGATTAGGCATTTTTTTTACGTCTATTTAAACCAGCCCTTTTCCTTGGAGTGCTTAATTGCTTCTATTCTATTTTTTACTTCTAATTTATCAAGAATAGTAGAAATATAATTTCGGACCGTTCCCGTTTTTATACTTAATTCATCCGCGATTTCCTTTGTGTTTTTTCCGTCAGCAACAAGCTCTAATACTTTGATTTCCCGTTCAGTCAGCGGGTTTTCTTCGCCAAAGGCATCTTCAATCAGTTCTGGCGCATATATTCTTTTACCAGCGACAATACTGCGGATAGAACTTGCTAGCTCGTCACTTGGGCTATCTTTCAGTAAATAGCCATTCACACCTGCCTTTAATGCCCGTTGAAAGTAACCTGTGCGAGCAAAGGTAGTCAAAATAATAATTTTGCAACTAGAATCTTTAAGCTTTTCGGCAGCATCGAGTCCTGATTTGCCAGGCATTTCAATATCCATAATGCATACATCAGGCTGGAACTTTTGAACGAGGGCAATGGCTTCTTCACCATTGGAAGCCTTCCCTACAACTTCCATATCATCCTCAAGCTCTAGCAATGATCCGAAGGCACCAAGCAATAATTGTTGATCCTCGGCAATAACGATAGTAATCATGATACACCCCTTCTAATCAGCCTGTTTAACATCGTTCGGGACGCGAATAATTAGAGTTGTCCCATCATCGGTTAAGATCTCAAGACTTCCATTGACAAATTCGAGACGTTCCTTCATACCTGCTAATCCAGCCCCTTTTATATCTTTGTCGTTGCGAATTTTAAAAGTGCCATTGTCCTTTACGGTCATGATGACTTCTTTCCATGTTTGTTCTATGGAAATCGTGCAGCACGTTGCACCACTGTGCTTGACTATATTTGTAACAGCTTCTTTTAAGCACATGCTTACAATATTTTCTGTAAGCAGCGAAACATTTATCAGCTTGAAATCATTGGCACATTCAAAGTTAATTTTGGCAGCATTGAGAATTTTAGTAACTAATACAATCTCCTCTTTTAAACTAATATTTCGCATTGAAGAGACTAATTTTCGTACTTCATTAAGTGCTGTCCTTGCTGTTTGTTGGACATCCTTCAGTTCCTTTTGAGCTTGTTCAGGATTTTTAAAAATCAGTTTTCTAGCTAGGTCGCTTTTTAAGCCGATTAATGAAAGCTTTTGTCCTAATGTATCATGGAGGTCGCGAGCGATCCGTTGCCGTTCTTCTAATTTACTAAGCTCTGCGATTCGTTTATAAGCATCTTCAAGTTTTTCTTCAAGCTGTCCACGCTCATTTTTATTATGAATACTAAAAGGTAGAAGAATGACACTTATCCAAATGATAATGACAAATGGCAGTTGCTTTAAAAACAATTGTCCGTGCTGCACGATGCTTACATTAATGGAAACGGTCGTACTGATTAAATGAACAAAATAAAGAATGAGGAATGTCGAGCGCTTTTTTATGTTCCCGATAAAATGCACTAGAAAAAATGCAAAATATACATAGTTGAAAAGACTCGTTGATACACCAGAAATTCCAATTAAAATAAATGTCCATATATATATGAGCCATCCTTTTGAATATAAAGCAATTTGATAAATAATAAAGAAGACGACTGTAAGCAAGATTCCTACGACTATCTCTGTCGTGGATGTTAATTGAAAAAGATAATAAAATGGTAAGATATATAGAATCGTCCAAATGTAGGGGGACATCCCATTATTTTTGTGAAAGGTTAAATACCTTTTGAACATGAAAATAAACCTCTTTTTACTTTAATCCTATCATAAAAGTCCTAACCTGCTACCATTATAATTTAGATTGTACAGTAAATTGCCCCATTGTTGTTTTTGATTCTGATAATCTTTTAAGATGTTTAAAGGTTACAAACTTTTTCCCCTGTTCATCCCAAAGCCGAAATTTAAGACAGCTCAGGCTCGTTCTTAATGTAAAGGTTGGGACATTTTGTAAAGGGGTCGTGTTATTATGGACTGCCTCTAATTTATAATTAGGCACCTTTGGGCTTAAATGATGTACATGATGAAAGCCAATGTTCCCCGTAAACCATTGCAATATTTTAGGGAGCTTATAATAAGAACTTCCTTTCACAGCTGCTTTTACAAAGTCCCAGTTTTCATCTTGCTCAAAATAAGAATCTTCAAAAGTATGCTGAACATAAAACAACCAAACCCCAATTGACCCTGAGATTAAAAAGATTGGCCCTTGCACTAAAAGAAAGTCTTTCCAGCCAATTGTAAGGCAAAATAGTACCACTATGAGAGCGATAATGATATTTGTAATATACGTATTTATACGTTCTTTGCCACCAGCTTGCCTACGATTAAAGCGGTTTTTCAGGAGAAATACATAAATAGGTCCAAGCATAATCATAATAAACGGATTTCGATAAAGCCGATAAGAGATTTTCGTCCATAATGATGCACTTACATACTCTTCAACCGTAAGTACCCAAATATCGCCTACGCCTCTTTTACCTAAATTGCTGCTTGCAGCGTGGTGAACAACATGGTCATGTTGCCATTTTCTGTATGGAAATATCGTTAAAATGCCGGTAATTGTGCCGAGGATATCGTTCGCCTTTCGATTTTTAAAAAATGAATAATGACAACAGTCATGAAAAATGATAAAAATCCTTGTTAATAACCCGGCACCAATGATGGCCAGAGCTAATGTAAGAAGATAAGATATCGATAAGCTTTTGTAAGCGAGAAACCATACAGCGATAAAAGGTAAAATCGTATTTGAAAGCTGAAAAATACTGCTCTTTTTGTCTGAATTTTCATAGGGGGTAACTTGTTTTCGTAAGATTTTTTGCTCCGTTTGTAACATTATAATCAAATCCCTTTCCAGATTTTTTGATTTATTAATTTTAATAATAAAGAATGGAAGAGGATTTGTGCAGACATAGCTGTCATGTATAAAAGATGACAAATATCATGTTTTATGAAAAATACAACATTAATAACGTGAATATTAAGTAAATATTAAAAAAATATACATATTTAAATGTGTGGTAATGAAACTTTATATGATAAAATATACCAAAATAATACATTACTTACTCAGGGGGCTGAAAATGAGAAGGAGCTTAACATGGCAACTTGGTATAATCATTATCAGTATAATTTTCGTTTCAATGATGATATCATCTTTATCTAATTATTTTATAAGCTATAAAAAAACAACAGAAGCTGCAGGTATTGAAGCGGTTGGATGTGCCAATATTACGACTGGACTCGTTAATCCGAGCGATCTTTTGGAAGCGATTAACGGAAATGAAGAAAAAACAAAAGGGATAGAAAACGCGATTAATTGGACGACTGAGCATAAACGTCTTTTTGATTCCCATTATATTCTAAGTCTTGATGGAACGATATTAGCGGCAGATTTTAATATAAAAAAACAAGGATTTAAAGCTGGAGATAAATTTTATATAGATGAAAAAGCGGTTAAAATGATCTTAGAAACCAAGCACCCTCACTACTCTTCAATTTATGAGTATGGTGGTATGAAACGTCTTACTGGTTATGCACCAATCTTTAAAGATCACGATCCTAATAAAGAAATCATTGCTTTAAATGCTATTGATTTCAACGCAAAAATTGTAAAAGAGAGAACATGGGCATCTGTTAAAGATAGTTTCATCTTAGGTTTGTTGCCAACGGTGCTTGCCAGCATCATTACGATTTATTTAATTAGAAGGAAAACAAAAGCTATTTCTCAATTAATTGGATATGCGAAAAAAATGGCGGATGGAGATTTCTCAGATCCGGAAATAGAAAATAAAAGTAAAGATGAAGTTGGTGACTTAGCAAATGCATTAAATTTCATGGCCAAGAATCTTAGAGAGTTAATCTCCCAAATAAGATTCACTAGTGATATGGTCTCTTCCTCTGCAATCCAGTTGATGACAAGTTCCGAGCAATCGGACTATACTACGAAACAAATTGCTAAAACAATGCAAGAGGTAGCCATTGGTGTAGAGAAACAATTCAAGAATGTTGAGGAAACTTCACTAACTGTAAATGAGATGTCAATGGGTGTTCAGCAAATTAACAGTAATGCTCAAAGTGTTTCGCAAAGAGCAATTGATGCTTCTGAAAAGGCAGCAGATGGTGGGCAATCAATTCAAAATGCCGTGCAGCAAATGAATTTAGTAAATCAAACTTTTAATGGGTTATCTGGAATGGTAAAAGGTTTAGGAGAACGTTCCAAAGAAATTGGGCAAATCATTGAAGTCATTACAGGAATCGCTGAACAGACTAACCTTTTAGCCTTAAATGCAGCGATTGAGGCAGCGAGGGCCGGAGAACATGGACGTGGATTCTCGGTAGTTGCAGAGGAAGTTCGCAGGCTTGCAGAGCAGTCTGCACAATCAGCCCATGAAATTTCAAGATTAATTTCTTCGATTATGGAAGAAACAGAACAAGTCGTTCAATCAATGGAAACAGCTTCAAATGAAGTGAATGAGGGTATTGCAGTAGTAAATACCGCAGGAAATACATTCGAAGTCATAGAGCATTCCGTTAATGATGTTACTGCACAAATCCAAGAAGTTACTGCGGCTGTTAAACAAATGGCCTATGGTGCAGAACAAATTGTTAAATCTGTCCGGTTTATTTCTGAAGTTGCCGAAGAAGCCGCATCAGGTACACAAGAGGTTACAGCATCTACTGAAGAGCAATTATCAAGCATTGAGGAAGTTTCCTCATCAGCCGGAGAATTGGCCAATATGGCAGAAGAATTACAGAATTTATTAAGTAAATTTAAGGTTTAAGACTAAATAAAAAGCGATCAGTATGACTGGTCGCTTTTTTGTACTGTTACAGCTCATCAGCAATTCCAAGCAAAATGATACCTAGCATGACAACGATAATGACAGTGTAATGACTTTTGCTTAGTTTTTCTTTTAGGAAAATCCGTGAAAGGATAACGGAAAAGATGCTGTAGGAGGCAATCAGCGGTGCAGCTATAATCGCATTTTTAGCCATGGCAAATACATAAAAGAATTGACCTGTTGTTTCTAAAATGGCCGCTACTCCTTTATCACGCTCTTTGAAAATAGTAAACTCTACTTTTTTGATTCCCTTTAAAAAGATAAAGGCAATAACAGCACAAATAAAAAAAGTAAATTCATAGGCAAGAAGTGCTGAATCTTCACTAATAAGCTTCATCTCATCGAGATAAATTCCATCGGCAAAAGTCCCAAGGCCATCGATAATACAATATAAAATTGGGAACGTGATTGCCAAGAAGCCAATTTGATATTTTTTATCAATCTGAACGGCGTTTATTTTAAGGGCCTCTGTTTCTGCTTTCTTTTCCAGGTAGGCAAGGCTGACAACGCCAAAGGTAATGATAGCAACACCAACAATATCAATAATACCTAGATCCTGTGGGAAAAAAATAAATAATAAAATAGCAGTTACCGCTCCGGATGAATTCTGTACAGGAGATGCAATCGAAAGCTCGATATACCTTAATCCAATATATCCAATCGTCATTGATAAAATATAAAGTGCGGAAACAGGAAAATACCGTACCATATCAAACGGATCAAATGCGATTCCTTTAATAAGCATATACACTGTACCATGGAGCCCCATGACCAAGCCGACAATTGTGACAATCTTAAGATGACTGTACTTATCATTGCTATGAGATCCCTTTTTATAAAAAAGGTCAGCACCTCCCCAGGCAAATGCTGTTAAAAGCGAAAAAATAAACCACATAAATTCTTCTCCCCATTATGTATTTTTTTGAAAGTGTGATTTAAATCACACTTAATTATAATAGGAAGAGTAAATTATAAAAAGAAAAAAAGCGTATTTATGGAGGGTTTCTTTATGGATTTGCAATTACAAGAAAAAAATGTGCTAATTACCGGTGGCTCAAAGGGAATAGGAAAAGCGATTGCAAAAGTATTAATCGCAGAAGGTGCGAATGTTTCAATTGCTGCCCGTAATCTTGAATTTTTAGAAAAAGCGAAAGAAGAGTTCGAAGGCAAGGTTACTATTTTTCAGACAGATATTACAAAAGCTGATGAACGAGAAAGGCTGTTGAAAGTTTTTGTGGAAAAAAAGGGGTCTATTGATGTTTTAGTTAATAATGCCGGAGGAAGTAATGGTTCCACCGTTTTGGAAACCGAGCTCGGACTATTCTACGAAGCGATGGAATTGAATTATTTTTCCGCTGTTCATTTAAGCAAATTGGCTGTGGAATATATGAAGGAAGCGGGGAGTGGGTCCATTATTAATATAACATCAATCTATGGTCGGGAAAGCGGAGGGAAGGTTACATATAATAACGCTAAATCAGCTCTTATTAGCTTTACAAAGGCTTTGGCGGATGAAGTGATACCTTATGGGATTCGTGTTAACAGTGTTGCCCCAGGCAGCATCCTTCATGACACGGGAAATTGGAAGAAAAGGCTTGAAGAAAATCCCGAAAAAATTACAGCATTTGTTCAAAATGAAATTCCAGCTGGACGTTTCGGCATGGCTGATGAAGTTGCAAATGTCGTGGCTTTTCTAGCATCAAATAAAGCCTCTTGGGTTGTTGGTGCAAGCATCAATGTTGATGGCGGACAATCGCGGATGAATTTTTAAATATAGGATTTCCATAAAAAAGCTCTGGTATCAAAGGGGAATGATATAATCTGTATCGTGGGAGACTACTTATGAAAATGCAGAATTTTAACTAAGATTGTCCTTATATAATAGTTATTCATATGCAAATAACCAAATTTTTGATAAAGTAATAACTGTAAAAAAATAATTAATTCCTTGGAGGTAGATTTTTTGGGCGCCGAAATATTGGTACTCCTTGTACTGATTTTATTAAATGCATTTTTTTCTGCATCTGAAATGGCACTTGTATCATTGAATGATAATAAGATAAAGGTGATGGCAGATAGCGGCCATAAAAAGGCACAATTGGTTCAATCTCTTTTAATGGAACCAAGCCGCTTTTTGGCGACAATTCAAATTGGGATAACACTTGCCGGGTTTTTAGCCAGTGCTTTTGCTGCAGGCAGTTTTTCAGGAAGGTTGGCGAAATTCCTCTATCATATCGGTGTGCCTCTTAATCAAGGTACCCTTGAAACACTTTCCACAGTTATTATTACATTGGCCTTATCGTATTTCACATTAGTGTTGGGGGAACTCGTTCCGAAAAGATTAGCTTTACAAAAGGCGGAACAGATTTCGTTTTTTGCAGTCACACCATTAACGGTGTTGTCTAAGATTACTTCCCCTTTTGTTAAGTTTTTAACAATGTCTACCAATATCATGGTACGGTTATTTGGACTAGACCCTAATGCTGATGAGGAGGATGTTACAGAGGAAGAAATCCGAATGATGGTCGATGTAGGTCAGGAAAAGGGAACGATTCAAGAAGCTGAAAAAGAAATGATTAATAACATCTTTGAGTTTGATAATAAGACTGTCTCTGATATCATGACTCATCGAACGAATATTGTTGCTATTCCTGCTGATATGAGTTTAAAAGATACACTTCATATCGCTAATGTTGAAAAGTATACGAGACTACCTGTGTATGATGAAACTGAAAATATTGATCATATTATAGGGATTTTGCATGTTAAGGACTTATTCCAATTTATTGAGAGCGGAAATCAAGCTGATTTTAACCTGCGTAATATGGTGCGCGAACCTTACTATGTGTTGGAATCCATTAAAATTGACCAATTATTTAGGGACATGCAAAAGAGCAATACCCACTTGGCGATTGTTATTGATGAATATGGCGGAACAGACGGAATTGTTACAATTGAGGATTTGATAGAGGAGATTGTTGGAAATATATTTGATGAATACGATGAGCCAGAGTTGGATTTAGACGAAATAGAAGAAATCGATGAATTTCACTATATCATGGCTGGAACAATCAACCTTTATGAAGTGGAGGATACCCTCAAGATAGACTTGCCACTACATGATTATGATACATTGAGCGGATTTATGATTGGTCAACTTGGATATATTCCAGGTGTCGATGAACGACCAGCGATTGAATATAAAAATATCATCTTTGCTGTTGAAGAGATGAATGATAGGCGAATCGTAAAAGTAAAGGTTAGTGTGAAAGAAACGGTTCCAGAGGAAGAATAATAAGAGTAAGAAGGCAACTACT
Source organism: Schinkia acidoalkalinis (assembly GCF_054301215.1). The sequence goes on along the minus strand of NZ_CP182573.1, from coordinate 1,511,749 downwards.
AGAAGTGGTTGCTTTTTTTAATGGGTAGATTACCTGTTTTCATTGCAGGTAGTATATTCGTGCAACCTAAAAAAACGAATATGACATATAGTGTGTAAATAAAATGAAAAAAGGAAGTGAATCAATGGATACGAGGGGCAAGCATCTTATTATCGACGCCAATGGCTGTAATTCTGGTATTCTTAATGATGCAAAAAGTATAAAAAAATTGATGAAAGAAACCATTAAGCAATTGGATATGGAGATTTTATCCACCAGTTTTCATTCTTTCTTCCCGCAGGGAGTAACAGGGTTAATAGGCTTATCAACATCCCATTTTTCTATTCATACTTGGCCGGAACATGGGTATGCTGCTTTTGATTTGTATACTTGTGGCAAACAAGATTTATGGCCTGCAATAGAAAAAATTCTTTTTAAAATTGAAGCAAAGCATGCTACACTTTATGATCTTTCCCGCGGAAATGAAGAAAGAACTTCCCCAATTATGAAAAAAATTAACTTAGAATCTGATACACGGAATGAAGAAATGGAAGACTCAAAAGAGCTGTTTCAACTACGAGCTGACCGTGGCAATGATTGGGATATGAAGCAGCTAAAAGAAATAGTAGGTAATGGAAAACATGATGTTCTTTACCATGGGTCAAGTGAATTTCAGGATATATTACTTGTGAAGGCGAATGATCTCCGCCTATATTTAAACCAAGAGCTGCAATTTTGTTCATTAGACGAACGACATTATCATGAGGCCTTGGTTTTTCCTGCTATGGAGACGGCAGCAACCCATGAACGAATCCTTATTTTAGGCGGCGGAGATGGCCTTGCCTTGCGCGAAGTACTTAAGTATCCGAATGTGAAGCACGTAGATTTAGTGGATATAGATCCAATGATGATTCAGCTTTCTAAATCTGAGCCAGCATTATTAATGCAAAATAGTCAATCATTTTTAGACGAGCGGGTACATGTGCACATTGAAGATGCTAAACAATATTTAACTAAAAATCAGACACAATACAATGTGATCATTATTGACTTTCCTGACCCGGTGGATTCAATTATTAGTTCTTTATATACGAAAGAGTTATTTAGTAAAGTTGTTGAACTTTTATCAGACGATGGAGCATTAGTATGTCAATCCAATTCCGCAGAGGATGCTCCTATAACCTATTGGAGTATTGGGAGAACTATTCAGGAAACTGGACTTAACACACTTGCTTATAGTGTTACTGTTCCTTCATTTGGCTTATGGGGATTTCATTTAGCAGCACATAAAAAGATTGAACCTACACTTCCTGAAATCTCAGTCCCTCACCAAGCAATTCCTACCAATATGGAGCCACTGTTTGAAATTCCTACCGATATTTTATCCCAGCAAAAGGAAGCAATCGTTAATACCAATGAAAATCTCACGTTGCATGAGTTGTATCAAAAAGAAATCGAACAGTGGTCTTAAAAAGGAGTAAACGCTATGTTAAAAGATATTTTTATTAGCCTTTCGCAAAACCAATGTTTAAATAGTGCAGCAAAAAAATATGGTTTAAAATTAGGTGCGCAAAGTGTCGTAGCGGGTACAAATATTCCGGAAGTTATGAAAAGCATTAAGGAACTAAATGCATATGGAATTTCATGTACAGTGGATCACTTGGGGGAATTCGTGACTAAAAAAGAAGATGCAACAGAGGCTAAAAAAAATATTTTAGAAGTAATGGACGCCATTCATGAAAATAATGTAAATGCCCATATTTCATTAAAGCCAACACAGTTGGGTTTAGATATAGATTTTGACTTCGCATTGGATAACGTAAAAGAAATTCTTGAAAAGGCTAGCAGTTACAATATGTTTGTAAATATCGATATAGAAGATTCAGGACACTTACAGCCCTCTTACGATATGATTGATGTGCTTTTAAAGGATTTTGATAATGTTGGTACAGTTGTTCAGGCTTATTTATACAAGGCCCAGGAATATGTTGAAAAATATAAAGATCTTCGTGTCCGCATTGTAAAAGGGGCATATAAGGAACCTGTAGAAATTGCTTTTCAGGATAAAAATGATATTGATGAAAATTATATTAAAATAGCCAAATGGCATTTGTTAAATGGAAAGTTTACATCTATTGCAACACATGACCACCATATTATTAATCATTTGAAAAAGTTCATCAAACAAAATAATATTCCAAAAGACAAATTTGAATTCCAAATGCTATATGGATTTAGAAAAGAACTTCAATTGCAGCTTGCGAAGGAAGGTTATAACTTTTGTACGTATGTACCTTTTGGAAGTGACTGGTACGGCTATTTTATGAGACGTTTGGCTGAAAGACCACAAAATATTAATCTTGTTGCTAAATCAATTTTTAACAAGAAAACAAATACTGTACTTGGTTTAACGGCAACTGCCTTTATATTAGGAAGAATGAGTAAGAAGAAAAAGTAGATAAAAAAACAGTCCTTCATTGCGTAAATGTAGGACTGTTTTCTGTTAATACTGATAGTATGTGTCTTTCTAATTAATAACTGCAATTATGCCTTCATCATCGTCAAGCACCAGCTCGATACCGGCATAAGGGTCACGATTTAGAACTTCCCCAATCCACATGCGAAGGGCTTCAATTAAGTTTCCGGTCGTTAACACCTGCATTCGACCACCTGCATAAACTTCAGCAGAAAAGCCGTAGTCATCATCATAAATTAATTCTACCTCAACCTCTTCGGGCTTTACTTGCTTTTTCTGAGAAATATAAAGGCAGGTTGCATTGATAATATCCTGCTCGGGAATGATTAACCTCTCCATGGATTAACATCTTCTTTTTTCTTTTTATTTTTGAAATAAGTGAATATCCCGCGGATAAGAGAAATCAACACGATAATTGCAAAGACGTTAACCAATAGGCCGAGAATTGAGCCTAAAAATCCCATGTTGCCAAACAGACCACCAAAAAGTAATCCTGCCAGACCACCGACCATTAATCCCTTCATAAAGCCGCCTTTTTTAACTGGATTTGGTGTTACAGCTGATTTATTTGTCGTTGGTGAATCGGCCTTTTTATTTTGGAAAAAGGAATTGTTATTGTTTGTCCTGTTATTATTAAAATTAAAGCTTTTCTTTCCCGAACTGTATCTTTTTGCATCAACTGTTGTTGGCTGATCTTGGAAGATTGCAGTTCCAACGGGTGTAAAAATAAGTGCTGCTGTAAGAACAGCTGCCAATAATTTTTTCATTAAATATTCCCTCCATGTTTCTTCTATTACAATCATTCTATAGTATTTACGTTGCAAAATAAAATAAGTTTCACTTTTTTAAGGATTTTTTCAATGACAAGAAATTGGAACAGTTTCACATAAAGGACAACATTGTGATAGGGACTATATAACCTTTAATGGTAGAATGTGGTGTAGATACGTAGAGTTGGCTTGAAGGGAGGAATAATTATGAAAGTACAAAGAAATTCTCAAAAGCCGATGATCTATTATTTCTTCATTGCCATGAGTATTGTACTTGTGCTGAATGCCATTATTTTACCAACTATAGTAGATAATAAAATTACAGAAGTCGACTATGGAACGTTTTTAACACAAATAGATAAAGGTAAAGTAAAAGAGGTTGAAATAACAGAGACCCAAATCTCTTATACAGCTCTTAATAAAAAAGGTGAGGAGTCTTCTTATATAACAGGACGGATGGACGACCCCGACTTGGTCAATCGTTTGTACCGGGCAAAGGTTCCTTTTACATCCATCATACAAAGTAATGATTCCTCTCTTATTAACTTTATTTTGACTTGGATCTTGCCGCTCATTATATTTATTTGGATTAGCCAAATGTTTATCCGGAAGATGGCGGGTAAAGTGGGAGGGGCTGGTCAGACATTAAGTATTGGTAAAAGCAACGCAAAAATTTATGTGAAAGCTGAAACAGGAAAATCCTTTGCTGATGTTGCCGGGCAGGATGAGGCCAAGGAGGCGTTGCAGGAAATTGTCGACTTTCTCCATAATCCTCGGAAATATAAAGAAATTGGGGCTAAAATACCGAAAGGCGTATTGTTGGTTGGTCCTCCAGGTACAGGAAAAACATTGTTGGCGAAAGCGTTGGCAGGGGAATCCAAAGTCCCGTTCTTTTCAATCTCAGGTTCCGAGTTTGTCGAAATGTTTGTCGGGATGGGGGCTGCACGTGTCAGGGACCTATTCAAACAAGCTCAAGAAAAAGCACCATGTATTGTTTTCATTGATGAAATCGATGCTATTGGTAAAAGTCGAAATTCAGTGGGGATTAGCAGTAATGATGAAAGGGAACAAACGCTTAATCAGTTATTAGCTGAGATGGATGGCTTTGATGCTGATAAAGGTGTCGTGATTTTGGCTGCCACGAACCGCCCGGAAACACTGGATAAGGCGTTGTTAAGACCCGGGCGATTTGACCGCCGAATTCCTGTTGAATTACCTGATGTGCAGGGCCGTGAAGCGATTTTAAATGTTCATGCCAGTAAAGTGAAACTAGGCAATGATATTGATTTAAATGCAATAGCAAGAGCCACCCCAGGTGCATCCGGGGCTGATTTGGCCAATATCATTAATGAAGGTGCCCTTCGTGCTGTTAGACTAGGGCGAAGTCATATTGCGCAAAGTGATTTAGAGGAATCTGTTGAAGTTGTCATTGCCGGTTATCAAAGAAAAAATGCCGTTATCCCGATGAAGGATAAATTGAAGATTGCTTACCATGAGATCGGTCATGCATTAGTAGCGGCTAAACAGAATCACTCTGCACCCGTCCACAAAATTACAATTATCCCACGGACTTCCGGCTCCTTAGGCTATACAATGCAGGTTGAAGAAGGCGAGCAGGTGTTGCTTACAAAAGAGCAAGTTCTAGATAAAATTACTACCTTTATGGGTGGACGGGCAGCGGAGGAAATTGTTTTTCAATCAATAACCTCTGGAGCGTCAAATGATATTCAACAAGCAACTAGAATCGCAAGAGATATGGTGACAAGATTTGGCATGAGTGATGAATTTGATATGATGGCACTCGAAACAGTAAATAATCCATATTTAGGTGGCGATACAACCCTTTTAGTATCTGCTGAAACTTCTGCCAAAATTGATGCCGAGGTATTGAAAATAATAAAAACTGCCCATCAGCGTGCCACAGAGCTTTTAGAAGTGAATAAAGAAAAATTGCATGAACTAGCCCAGTACCTTGTAGAGAAGGAAACAATTACTGGCGAAGAGTTTATAGCAATATTGGCTGAATAGATTTGTATAGAAATAAAAACCGGAGTAAGACTATAAAAAGTCATATTCCGGTTTTTTGTGTTTTGTAGGAAATCAATATTTTGGAGGAGGAAAAGGGATGGATCAAGCGATAAAAAACAACATGTCGAAGTCACCATATGGCATTCTTTCCGTTTTAATGATTGGAGCTTTTATCGCATTTTTAAATAATACATTATTAAATATCGCATTGCCTTCCATAATGAAGGATTTAAAAATTAATACTGCAACCGTTCAATGGCTGTCAACTGGATTTATGTTAGTGAACGGAATTTTAATTCCGATAACCGCATTTTTGATTGAAAAGTACTCGGTTCGGCGCCTGTTTTTAGTGGCAATGAGTTTATTTACAGCTGGAACAATTATCGCTGGCACTGCCCATATTTTCCCCATCCTATTAACTGGGCGGATGACCCAAGCATCGGGATCTGCGATTATGATGCCGCTGTTAATGAATGTAATGTTGGTTAGCTTTCCGGTTGAGAAAAGGGGAGCGGCCATGGGGGTTTTCGGATTAATTTTAATGGCCGCCCCTGCGATTGGTCCAACTTTATCAGGTTGGATTGTCGAACATTATGACTGGAGAATGCTATTCCATTTTGTCACGCCGATTGCTGCTCTCGTTTTAATCCTCGGCTTTTTCTTACTCAGAGATAAGAAAGAAAAAGTGAATATCCGCCTTGATTTTGCCTCGCTGCTGCTTTCAAGCATAGGTTTTGGTGGAATCATGTATGGCTTTAGCTCTGCAGGGAATAAGGGCTGGGACAGTCCACAGGTTTATTTACCGATTGCCATCGGTGTAGTTGCTCTAATATGGTTTATCACGAGTCAGTTAAAGAAAGAACGTCCGTTGCTAAATTTTCTAGTATTTAAATATCCGATGTTTGCCCTGTCATCAGCCATTACAATGGTAGTTAATATGGCTTTGTTTTCAGGAATCCTGCTGCTTCCAATTTATATGCAAACACTACGTGGGATTACTCCGATGGATGCAGGTTTAATGCTGCTACCTGGTGCGATTATTAGTGCGATTATGTCGCCGGTTACAGGGCGTTTATTTGACAAGTTTGGTGGCCGTATCCTAGCGGTTATCGGTCTCGCTATTTTAACAATAACAACCTTTTATCTCAGTCAATTATCGTTGGAAACGACCAATACTTACTTAATCACGATATATGTGATCCGTGCATTTGGAATGTCAATGGTGATGATGCCTGTATCTACCAATGGTTTAAATCAATTGCCGGTGCGTTATTATCCGCATGGAACGGCCATGAATAATACATTAAACCAAGTATCAGGTGCAATTGGTACAGCATTGTTGATAACGATCATGACAAACCGGGCGACATCCGCTGGAGAGAGATTAGCTACAGATGCCATGCATCAAGCAGGTATGACAGGCCAGCCAACGCAGTCTGCGCTAGCAGCGATAAGACAACAAATTGAAATGAAAGCAATGCTCGAAGGGATTAACTATGCATTTTTAATAGCGACTTTTATTGCCGGGCTTGCCTTCGTTCTATCATTCTTTATCCAAAAGGCGAAACCCGCTGAGGATCCGGATGCATGTAAGCAAACCGGTCAAAAAGTAGTGCCTAAATTAGTTGAAAATTAGAAACGGGAGGAAGCAAAGGAAATTCTTTGCTTCTTTTCTTTGATTTTTTCGACTTTTCCTAATTTACGCACTTAAATTAATTACAAAAAGTTTTACATAGTTACATAATATTTCGTGATTCGACAAGACCTCGTATAATCCTATTATACAACAGCAGATGATTACGCTTTCATTTGCTGGAACTTTTACAACATTAAAAAAACCAGACAAGGGGTGGAAATATGAAGCACTTTTTTAATTTCAAAAGTCTAACGTTTCAAGTAATAGCCGGTATCATCCTCGGTATCATTTGTGGAGCATTGTTTCCAAAGTTCGGTGCAGAGTTAAAAGTACTTGCCGATATCTTTATTAAAATGATTAAAATGATTATTGCTCCAATCATTTTCTTAACAATCGTTGTTGGTATTGCCGGTATGGGTGATATGAAAAAGCTTGGTCGAATTGGTGGGAAGACGCTCCTTTACTTTGAAATTGTTTCAACAATTGCCTTGGCAATTGGTATTACCATCGCCAATGTTTTTAAGCCTGGTAAAGGTTTTGATACTAGTGCTGCATCAGCAGATGCAGTTGCTCAATATACAAAAGCTGCAGCAGAGTCTAGTCATGGCGTAATGGACTTTATCTTATCAATTATCCCAGATACATTCTTAGGAGCTTTTACAAACGGTCAATTATTACCAGTTTTATTTGTAGCAGTACTTTTCGGTGTTGCCCTTGCTCAATTAGGTCAAAAAGGAAAACCAATCCTAGATCTTTTTGAAAAAATTTCTGAAGTTATGTTCGGTATTGTAAATATCATTATGAAGGCATCTCCAATAGCTGCGTTCGGTGCAATGGCCTTTACAATTGGTAATTTCGGTCTTGGCTCATTGATCTACCTTGGAAAACTAATGGGCTCAGTTTACACAACAATGTTCTTATTTATCGTTTTCGTGCTTGGTGCAGTTTGTAAGTTCTATGGATTTAATGTTTTCAAATTCATTAATTATATCAAAGATGAAATTTTCTTAGTTGTCGGTACATCTTCATCTGAAACAGCATTACCGCCAATGATGAAGAAGCTTGAAAAGTATGGTTGCTCTAAATCTGTTGTAGGTCTTGTATTACCAACTGGTTACTCTTTTAACCTTGATGGAACATCTATTTACTTATCAATGGCAGCATTGTTTATTGCCCAAGCCTATGGTGTAGATCTTTCATTAGGAGATCAAATATTACTTCTTGGAGTATTGATGCTTACATCTAAAGGGGCAGCAGGTGTAACAGGATCAGGATTCGTAACATTAGCAGCTACACTTGCTGTATTCCCATCCGTTCCAGTTGCAGGTCTTGCATTAATTCTTGGAGTAGACCGCTTCATGTCAGAAGCTCGTGCTGTCACAAACTTAATTGGTAATGGTATTGCAACAGTAGTTGTTTCGAAGATGGAAGGCGAGTTTCATCCTGGATTAGCTGAGGTTTCCGGTAAGGAGACAGAAGAAGTTTCAGCTTAATTAAACAGATCTAATGGATAAATTAGGTAAAAAGGCTGTTCTACTACAGAACAGCCTTTTTTATGGTTTGTGAAAACCTGATTAAAAAAGTTTTGTTACTTTCATAAGTTTATTAACAGTAAATTCAAACGATTACTACCTTATTTTTAGAATTACCAACTTTGTTTTATAATATGATTAAAGTTTCTTGCATTTTTTGGAGTGAGTATATGTTTATTCGAAAACTAAAACTTAGCACGATGATTACTACATTAGTTTGTCTTGTTGTTCTTGTATCATTGCTTATAACAGATGTATTATTCAGTACGACCATCAATAAGTACATTGTTAAGACTTTGGAGGAAAGAGCCATCATTCTTTCAAATGTTGTTGCAGACTCAGAAGAAGTAAAAAATGGATTGATACATGTGGAACATGAACAGGATATTCAGGACTATGCCAATAAAATTTTAAAAGCATCAGATGTTTTATATGTTGTTGTCATGGATATGAATGGAATTCGTAAATCTCATCCGATTCCAGAAAGGATTGGCGGGTTATATAGTACACCGGACCATAAAGCCGTATTAAAAGGAAAACAATATGTATCTATTTCAAAAGGTACGATGGGGAATTCTTTAAAAGCCTTTACACCAATCTATGATAAAAATCATGTTCAGATTGGAGCCGTTTCCGTTGGAATTTCATTGGAACGAGTGGATGAAGCTATTCAGTTAAGCCGTAGAAATATTTTAATTGCAACTAATATCGGCCTATTAGTAGGGGTTGTTTGTGCTTTTATTGTTGCTAGATTTATTAAACAAATCTTGTTTGGATTGGAGCCTCTTGCCATAGCAAAAATCCTTGAAGAGCGGGATACCATGCTGCAGTCTGTGCGGGAAGGAGTCATAGCGGTAGATCAAGATTCTACAATTACACTTGTAAATAAATCAGCAAAGCGTATTTTTAATATGGCTGGTTTATCAGAAATCCCGCTTGGTAAGTCCATACAGGATTTACTTCCCACATTTTATATGGAAAACGTCTTAAAAACGGGAAAGTCAGAATTGGATGAAGAGTATACGGTTAACGGGGTGTCCATTCTCGTAAATAAAGTACCTCTTATAGTCAATAAAAAAGTCGTTGGTGCAATCGCGACATTTCGTAATAAGACAGAAATTGATGAATTGGCTGAGCAGCTAACAGGTGTTAAATCCTATGCGGAAGCATTACGGGCACAATCCCACGAGTTTATGAATAAGCTTCACGTCATACTAGGAATGGTTCGCATGGGGATGTATGAGCAGTTAACGAAATTTATCAGTACTCTCGTAGATAGTCGCCATCATGAAGTAGATAATGTTACTAAAAATATTAAAGATCCCGCACTGGCCGGTTTTATCATGGGGAAACTTAGCTATTCCAGAGAAAAAAACGTAAATTTATTCTTTGATATTAAAACCGTTCTACCAGAGTTGAAAAATTTAACTACAACCCATGAATTAGTCACAATCTTGGGAAACCTTATTGATAATGCAATCGAAGCTATGGAAGAAAGTGCGATTAGGGATATAGAAGTATCCATGCATTATTTTGCAAACCAACTTGAAATAAACGTTTCAGATACGGGTCCGGGATTTTCTAAAGAGAATATGGATCATATATTTGATAAAGGTTTTTCAACAAAAGGAGAAAACAGGGGCTATGGACTTTACTTGGTGCAGCAAAGTGTAAATCGACTTGGCGGTGAGATTAGCATTTATTCAAGATTAACTGGTGGTGCAAAAATTATCATCGTTATACCATTTGAGACGAAAATAGGAGGCGCTGGAAGGTCATGATAAAGGTTCTTATCGTTGAAGATGATCCAATGGTCGCAGAAATTAATAAGCGTTATTTAGAGGAAATTGAGTTTTTTTCACTGATTGGCCTGGCTCATTCTTATAGTGAAGCCCTTCCTTATATAGACCAGGAAGAGATTGACCTTTTATTATTAGATGTTTATATGCCTGGAAAAAATGGTTTAGATCTCTTGGCCTACATTAGAGAGAAAGAAAAAAGTATGGATGTCATTCTGATTACAGCAGCATCTGATGTTGAAAAAGTAAAGACAGCATTAAGATATGGCGTTGTTGACTATTTAATTAAGCCCTTTGAATTTGAGCGGTTTAATTATGCTCTTTCTGCTTATCGGGAAAAATTTATTTTTTTACATAATCAACGTAAGGTAAACCAAAAAGAACTAGATGAAATGATTCTTAGCATGGAACAAAAGACAATCAGTAGGGAACCATTGTACTCACTGCCAAAAGGATTGACAAAAAGTACATTGCAAATTATTGTGGCAGCTATAGAAGAAATGGGGAGGGGAGTCCCATTTTCTACAGAAAATATCGCAGAGAAGACTGAAATCTCAAGGGTATCAGTAGGAAAGTATTTGAAGTTTTTAAAGGAAATAAAGGTGCTGGAGGAAAATATCACGTATGGAATCGGTAGGCCAGTTTCTTTGTATGTGTACAAAGATATGAGTCATGCCATTCTTAATCATTACTTGTAAGAAGAAAGACAACTCATAAAAATAAAGGTAGAGGTTGCTCCTGTTTTTGGATCAATCTCTATTTTTTTGTATTAATTGTTACAGTAACAACGAAGAAAAAAAAATCTGTTTTGGTACAGTAAAAAGCTAGCTTGTCGGAAAGATTCGTTTTGTGTCGGAAAACTAAAAATTCACCCTATTTTGAAGTTATAATTACTATATAAAACCATTAAGGTGGGGTAGAAGTATGAAAACACATATAGAGAGAATTAGAGACCCTAGATTAAGGGATCGGGTAGTAACAGCAGAAGAAGCAGCATCATGGGTTAAGGACGGAATGACAATTGGCATTAGTGGTTTTACTAGAGCAGGTGATGCAAAGGCAATTCCATTTGCACTAGTTAAACGTGCTGAGAAAGAAGCCTTTAAAGTCAATTTATTTACTGGTGCTTCTATTGGCTCAAATATTGATAAGATGTTTACCGAGGCAGGCATCATTAGAAAACGCCTTCCATATCAAGCTGATAAAACAATGCGAGATGGAATTAACAGAGGAGATGTACTATTTGTCGACGCTCATCTTTCCCATGTTGCTGAATTAGTTCGTAACCAGGCGCTTGAGCCAATTGACTTTGCCGTTATTGAAGCCCTTTCCATTACAGAGGATGGAATGATTATCCCAACTACATCTGGCGGCAACTCCTATGTATTCGCAAATTATGCAAAAAATATAATTATTGAACTAAATGATGCTTTTCCATTAAGTTTAGAAGGATTACACGATTTTTATGATCCAGGTGAACAAGGGAAGAGACAACCAATCCCGTTGACGAAACCATCTGATCGAATTGGAACAATTGGTATCCCGTATGATCCTGAAAAGGTAAAGGGAATTGTATTTACGCATTATCCTGATACACCATCACCAACCGTACCGCCTGACGATGAAACAGCAACAATGGCAAATCATCTACTAGGCTTTTTACGTAAGGAAATTGCAGAAGGAAAATTACCAGCAAAGCTTCCAACCTTGCAATCAGGTGTAGGTTCTGTTGCGAATGCAGTACTTCATGGTTTGCTAGAATCAGAATTTGAAGATTTGGAACTGTATTCAGAAGTATTACAGGATGCTGTGTTTGATTTAATGGATGCCGGAAAAGTTACCTTTGCATCTAGTTGTTCCTTAGGTTTATCAGAAGCTAAAATGGATGATGTATACTCCAATTTTGATAAGTATCGTGACCGCATCATGCTTCGTCCACAGGAGTTATCAAATAACCCGGAAATCATCCGCCGCTTAGGCTTGATTTCCATTAATGCAGCATTAGAATTCGACATCTATGGAAATGTGAACTCTACCCATGTAATGGGCTCAAAAATGATGAATGGCATTGGCGGTTCCGGTGACTTTGCTAGAAATGCTCGTTTAGCAATTTTTGTTACAAAATCAATTGCGAAAGATGGCAAAATTTCAAGTATCGTACCTTTTGTTTCACACGTTGACCATACTGAGCATGATGTTGATGTTGTTGTAACAGAACAAGGCTATGCTGATCTTCGTGGGTTAGCACCAAGAGAGCGTGCTGAAGTCATCATTCAAAATTGTGTACATCCAATGTACCGAGCACAGTTATGGGACTATTGTACTGAAGCTTTGACAAGGGGTGGCCAAACTCCACACGTACTAGAAAAAGCCTTATCATGGCATATAAATTTACAAAAATATGGAACAATGCAGCCGAAAATAGAAGAAAAAGTGGAAGAAACAGTATAACTTCCATATGAAACCGGGAATGATATTTTCATTGCCGGTTTTTTTTTATTTTTCAATATTCGCTTTTCATGTATAATAATAGAGTTATAAACGATGGGAAAGAGAGTGGAACAAGATGGGTCGTAAGTGGAACAATATTAAAGACAAGAAAGCATCAAAGGATGCCAATACTAGTCGCATCTACGCTAAATTTGGCGTGGAAATCTATGTTGCAGCAAAGCAAGGGGAGCCTGATCCAGAAGCAAACCAAGCTTTAAAGTTTGTCCTTGAACGGGCAAAAACATATAATGTACCAAAACACATTATTGACCGCGCCATTGATAAAGCAAAAGGCGGCTCTGATGAAAACTATTCCGAGTTACGTTATGAGGGATTCGGACCAAATGGTTCAATGGTAATTGTGGATGCTTTGACAAACAATGTGAATCGTACAGCATCAGATGTACGTGCAGCCTTCGGAAAAAATGGCGGCAATATGGGCGTGAGCGGATCTGTCGCTTATATGTTTGATCAAACAGCTGTTATTGGTATAGAAGGCAAGTCAGAAGAAGAGGCGCTTGAAATTTTAATGGAAGCGGACCTCGATGTTCGTGATATTATCGAAGAGGATGAAGCCATTATCGTTTATGCTGAGCCTGAACAATTTCAAGGTGTCCAAGAAGCATTTAGAAATGCAGGCGTTAGTGAGTTTACTGTAGCTGAAATCACAATGCTTGCGCAAAACGAAGTGACTCTACCAGAAGATTCTCAAGCCCAATTTGAAAAAATGATTGATGCCATTGAAGATTTAGATGATGTGCAACGTGTGTATCACAATGTTGATTTAGGAGAATAAGGAAGTGGGACGATGGGACTTACAGTAGTCCTAGTCCCACTTTTCTTTTTGTCCATAAAGAGAAGTACCGCTGCAAATGAGGAGATTCATGTCTATGAAAGAACATTATTATGATAAATTATTGAACATCAAAACAGTGGGCCTGCAAAAGAATGATAATGCATCCCTTCACTATCACCGTTATGAGCCGACACCGTACATTGCCCTGGAAGCATTATTTAACGATTACGAGGTAAAAGCGAGTGATCATATCGTTGATTTTGGATGTGGGAAAGGCCGCTTAAACTTTTATATTCATTATTTTTTTCATGCCTCTGTCAAGGGTATTGAAATGAATCAAGCTTTTTATCAGGAAGCAATTGACAATAGAACAACTTACCTAAAAAAATATAAAAAGAATAAAGAGAAAATACAGTTTCATTGTTGTTTGGCAGAAGAATATGAAATCGGTTCCTTGGATAACCGCTTTTATTTTTTTAACCCATTTTCTATTCAAATTTTTATGGCTGTGATTATCAATATTCTGCTTTCAGTCGGAGAGTCGCAACGAGTGATAGAACTGGTTTTATATTATGCTTCAGAGGATTATGTCTATTTTTTAGAAAATCATACTGCTTTTGAACTTCAAAAGGAAATCCTTGTGCCTGGGTTATATGAAAATGACCCATATGAGCGGTTCTTAATCTATCGATTGGAATAAGTTAGGAAAACAGTGAGAACCGTCCCCACTGTTTTCTTTGTTTTAATCTGAATATACTGACAATTTTTTTATAAAATGATATATTCAATAGAAAGGGGGAGAATAATAGCTATGGAGTTTAGAAAAAAAGATGAATCGTTTACATTCTATGATAATCAGGGGAATTTAATCGAAAGGAAGACTGAAGTGCGGTTTGACCCGCTTACAGGTGAATCTTCTCGACTTATTTTTGATTCGGGGATGGTTATTACACCTCCAGACTACACAGAGTTAGCTGAACAAACAGCTGGGGTGAAGTGCCCGTTTTGTCCGGACAATTTATACAAGATGACCCCGGTGTTCCCTAATGAGATAGCGGAAGATGGTAGAATTCAGAAAGGGGAAGCCGTTGTATTCCCAAATTTATTTCCATACAGCAAGCATAACGCTGTCGTCATTTTTTCCGGACAGCATTATGTACGACTAGAAGAATTTACCGCGGAATTGATAAAAAACGCCTTTTTAGCAGCGCAGGAATACATACAAAATGTTGCGGAAACAGATTCGAAGGCTGATTACGCTTCAATCAACTGGAACTACTTACCACCATCAGGTGGAAGCATCCTTCACCCGCATATTCAGCCTATCGTGTCAGAATCTCCGACAAACTATCAAGCTCTTATAAATGAAGAGGGCGCGAAATATGAACAAGAAACAGGACAAGAGTTTTTTATAAGCTTGTATGAAACTGAAAAATCTCTTGGTGAAAGATGGATTGGTGAGTTAGGGAACGTAGCGTGGCTTCATGCCTTTGCACCGAAAAGCCATCATGACTATATTGCCATTTTCCCAAAAGCACACTCTATTTTTGATGTAAGCGAAGAGGATTGGTTGAATTTTGCCAAAGGGATCAAAGTAATGTTTGCTTCCTTACATGAACAAGGTTTTGCAAGCTTTAATATGATGCTGAATGTTTCTCTTGATCGGGAATCCAGGCAGCCAGTTTATGCACATCTTATTCCTCGATTAACAATCGGAATGCTCAATACGAGTGACATAAACTCCTTTCAGGCTTTACACCAGGAGCCGCTTTCATTCAGAACGCCGGAGGAAATTGCAGCGATAGCACGACAGTATTTTGAGAAAATGAATAAAGGATGGTAGTCAAAAAGGAGAGTTTAGGCCCTAAAAGCGCTTATGCTCTCCTTTTATTATTATTCTAGTTTTTTGAGTAGACGTTTTAAATTTTTAATGCATAAAAGCGTTTTGGTGTTAAATTGATAAATAACTAGCAAATTTCTACCCAATTTCATTAAATTTGTTGTCTTTTGTCGAAATAGTCTGTATAATCCCTGTAGCCAAAAAGAATATTCAGTATATATGGGCACTTTGGTAAGTTATTTTTGAATAATAGTTAAGGAAGTGTATTGGTAAAATGGCTACTGTAAAGTTTTTCTATGGTGAAAATATTCCGTTGGAGATGCACAAAGCACGTATTGTACAAAAAATCAATCTTCAACCAATTGAGCGTCGCTTGGAAGCAATGAAAGAAGCAGGCTACAATACTTTTTTGCTGAAAAACACTGACATCTTTATGGATATGCTAACGGATAGTGGCGTAAATGCCATGAGTGATAAGCAGCAGGCAGCAATGTTGGAAGCTGATGACAGCTATGCCGGCTCTGTTACTTTCACAAAATTGGAGCAAAAAATAAAGGAGATTTTTGGCAAGGACTATTATCTTCCTGCACACCAAGGACGTGCTTGTGAAAATATCATTTCGCAGGCGTTTGTGACACCTGGAACAATCGTACCGATGAACTACCATTTTACTACTTCAAAGGCACATATCGTTTTAAACGGCGGCCGGGTTGAAGAAATTTTTACAGATGAAGCATTAAAGATCACTAGTGATGCTCTATTTAAAGGGAATGTGGATCTTAATAAATTAAAAGACTTAATTGAAACAAACGGTGCTGACAAAATTGCCTTCGTTCGTCTTGAGTCCGGTACAAACCTAATCGGCGGCCAGCCACACTCACTTGAAAATATGCAGGAACTGCGTAAAGTTTGTGACGAGTATGGCATTTTGTTAGTTTTTGATGCTAGTTTACTAGCGGATAATTTATACTTTATTAAAACTCGTGAAGAACAATGCAAAGATATGAGCATTCGTGAAATCACACGGAAGATTGCCGACTTAGCTGATATTATCTATTTTTCAGCCCG
Organism: Schinkia acidoalkalinis; assembly: GCF_054301215.1. The sequence continues at coordinate 1,495,335 of NZ_CP182573.1, read as the reverse complement.
TAAACTTGGCTGTGCTCGTGGCGGCGGCATTTGTACAAACAGTAAAGAAGCCTATCTGAAAATGCGTGAGTTAATTACCTTATATGAAGGGTTCCTTACTTATGGCGGGATGTCTGTCCGCGAGATGGAAGCGATGGTCGTTGGTTTAGATGAAACAATGGATGAGCATATGATTAATCAAGGACCGCAATTTATTGAATATATGGTAAAAGAGCTTGTGGAAAGAGGCGTTCCAGTCGTAACTCCTGCAGGGGGATTAGGATGCCATATCAATGCGATGGAATTTGTTGATCATATTCCACAAACTGAATATCCTGCTGGAGCGCTTGCAGCTGCATTCTATCTTGTCAGCGGTGTCCGCGGCATGGAGCGTGGAACGTTATCAGAGCAACGTGATGAAGACGGGAATGAAATCCTGTCCCATATGGAGCTTTTACGTTTAGCGATGCCGCGCCGCGTTTATTCGCTTTCCCATGTGAAATATGCTGTCGATCGCATTACTTGGCTATATGAAAACCGTCATTTAATTGGCGGCTTGAAATTCGTGGATGAGCCAAAAGTATTGCGTTTCTTCTTTGGTAAACTCGACACAACGAATGATTGGGAGACAAAGCTAGTTGAAAAATTTAGAGCGGATTTCGGCGATAGCTTGTAAGCCGAGAATTGTGTGACAAAAGTCAGAGGTTAAGCACCTCTGGCTTTTTTTATATAAAAAATAATTAAATCCCACGAAGTACATACTAAGATGTAACCTGTCTACTAAGTGGTGATGTAATGAGGAATATTTTACATATTTATAAAACGGACTGGCTCAATATTTTTAAGGTTCCCATTGCGACTCTGCTCATCATTGGTTTAATGGTGTTGCCGTCTTTATATGCTTGGGTCAATTTGATTGGCGCTTGGGATCCTTATTCCAATACAGCGGGTATTCCAATTGCGGTGACAAATGAGGATACGGGAACGGTTTTAAACGTAAGGGATATTCATGAAAAGATTAATATCGGCGATGAAATCGTCAATAATTTACGGAAGAATACGAAGCTGGGCTGGACATTTGTTTCTAGTGAAGAAGCGGAACGTGGTGTCATTCAAGGTGATTATTATGCCAGTCTGTTCATTCCAAGTGATTTTTCTGAAAAGGTAGCAACAATTATAAGTGATCAGCCGATAAAACCTGAAATTCAATATACGGTGAATGAAAAAGTAAATGCAATTGCCCCAAAGATTACGGCAAGCGGTGCTTCCGGCGTTGTATCGCAGGTGAATGAAAATATTATAAAAGCAGCTTCTAAAGCTATGTTTACGGTTTTTAATCGGGTTGGGATTGAGCTTGAAAAAGAACTGCCGACCATCCGCAAAATTGAGCATCGCATCCTAGAGCTTGCCGAGCACATACCAGATCTCAATCAAGCAGCCAATAAGGCGCTGGAATTAGAAAAAAAATTGCCGGAAATCAATAAGAAAGCACAGAAGATTGTCGCACTTGAACAACATCTTCCAGAGGTAGAGGCGGCGGGAGACAAGATTCTTTTACTAGAAGATAATATTCCAAAGCTCAAAAATGCCAGCAATGATATTTTAGCTATTCAGCGTCGGCTACCGGAAATAGAGGAAGCTGCTAATCGCATCGTTGAAATTGATCAAAATTTTGATAAGGTTGAACAAGAGCTTTCTAATGCTTTGGATGATGCAAGACTAGCTGAGAATATTATTAATGAGGCATTAGCAGCGCTGCCAAAGATTGAGCAAATCACCAATTCAAGCCTCCAATATATAAACGCCTTGAATGACTTCTTGTCGGAAAATGAGGGTGCCTTTGATAAGATAGCGCCTGTGATTAAGCAAAATCTGTATCTTTTACAGCAAACGGCAGATGCAGTATCACAAATAACAGGGGTGCTCCAGCAAGTTAATTTTGACCCGGTTCTAGCCGCTAATATGATTTCGGCTCTTCAAAGTCAATTAACGCTTGGTTTAAGGGTGATTGATCATACGGAAAGTTTGATAACGACATTAAATAATGATTTGCCAAATCATCCTCTTACCAATAATATTGCTTCTTTACATAAGTTAGCAGCAAATTTTACAAAACAAAAAAATATGTTAGCGAAAATTCAAACAGACATTGCAAACGGTAATCGACCAGTCACGGCATTGATTGATGATTTGAGTAGTCTCTCAAACCAAACAAGTGATCTGTTAGCCGGAGTTCTTTCACGCTATGATACGGAAATTGTTCCTAAAGTGAATCAGGCGCTAGCTGATATTAGACAAACAGCAAAAAACTCAGCTAATGTGCTTGAAGGTGCACAGAAAAGGTTACCGGATATTGAGAAAATTTTAACTGATTTAGCGAAAGTAGCATCTTTTTCTGTGGAACAATTAACAAAATTACAAGGGGATCTTCCGGAAATTAAAGATAGGTTGCATCAGGTCGCTACTACAATTCAAGCAAAGATGGGTAGTTTTATAAAAGCAGTAAATGGCGCAGCCGATTTTGTTCAAAATGATTTTCCAAAGTTGGAGCCGAAAATTCACAAAGCTGCTGATTTTATTCGCAACGATTTGCCAGGGGCGATAGATGATGTCCACAGGGTTTCTACATTTGTCCAAACTAAACTACCGGAATTGGAGGGATATATGCATAAGGTAGCGAATCTAATCCGTACTGATTTGCCTGAAATGGAGGATGCTCTAGCTAAAGCGGCAAGGGAAATTCGACGTTTCCAACAAACAGGAAATATTGGGCAAATTATTACACTCTTAAAGAACGATATTCAAGAGGAGAGCGATTTTTTAGCCCATCCTGTGCTTATGAAAGAACGAAAAATGTTCCCCATTCCAAATTACGGGTCAGCGATGTCGCCATTTTACACAACGCTTGCATTATGGGTGGGGGCTTTAATCTTAGCTTCATTACTCCGTTTCGATGTTTCGAATCAGGAGCTATATAAAAGCCATGAGATTTATTTCGGAAGGCTTTTCACATTCATGACAATCGGCGTATTCCAGGCATTGATTGTAACAATGGGTGACATGTATTTACTTGGTACTTATGTTTCCGATAAGCTACTTTTTGTATTGTATGGGGTATTAATCAGCCTTGTGTTTATGGCGATTATTTATACCTTTGTTTCCGTGTTTGGAAATATTGGAAAGGCTTTGGCGATTGTTTTTCTTGTCCTGCAATTATCGGGCTCAGGGGGAACTTTTCCAATTCAGGTGGCGCCAACATTCTTTCGGATCATCAACCCTTTCTTACCTTTCACATATGCCATAAGCTTAATGAGGGAAGCGGTAGGAGGGAGTATATTGGATGTTGTCATGCGTGATATTACTTATTTAGTGCTTTTCCTTTGTTCTGCTTTTGTATTGGGAGTCCTTTTGAAGAAACCATTAAGCAAGTTTACAGAAGAGACTGCGAGAAAGGCAAAAGAAAGTAAAATCATTCATTAATTGGCGCAAAAAAAGGAGTGGCTATTCCGTTTAGCCACTCCTAAATAATTGGAAGGATTGTATTGCACACGATTATCAAAATAAGGTGTTTTTTATGATCACACGATACCGTGGAATAGCATTGCATCTGCAACTTTTAAGAAGCCAGCAATGTTTGCACCAACTACAAGGTTACCTGGGTGACCATACTCGTCAGCAGCTTTCTTGCTTTGTTGATAGATGTTTACCATAATGTCATGTAATTTTCCGTCAACTTCATCAAATGACCAAGCAATTCTTGCACTGTTTTGAGCCATTTCTAATGCTGATACAGCAACACCACCAGCGTTAGCAGCTTTAGCTGGGCCAAATAGTACGCCGTTATTTAAGAATACGTCGATAGCTTCTAGTGTAGAAGGCATGTTAGCACCTTCACCAACTGCGATTACGCCGTTAGAAACAAGTGTTTTTGCACTTTCTTCATCAATTTCATTTTGAGTTGCGCAAGGTAATGCGAGATCACATGGGATCGTCCAAATACCTGAGCAGCCTTCATGATATTCAGCTTCTGGATGATGTTTAACATATTCAGAAATACGTTTTCTTTCAACTTCTTTTAATTGTTTTACAAGAGCTAGGTCAATACCGTTTTTGTCATATACATAACCGTTAGAATCGCTACACGCAACAGCTTTAGCACCAAGTTGAGTAAGCTTTTCGATAGCATAAATTGCAACGTTACCAGAACCTGATACAACTGCAGTTTTGCCTTCGAAGCTTTCACCTTTGTCTTTAAGCATTTCGTTTACAAAGTAAACACAGCCATAACCTGTTGCTTCAGTTCTTGCTAAGCTTCCGCCATAACTTAATCCTTTACCAGTTAAAACACCAGCTTGAGTTTGGTTGCGAAGCTTCTTGAATTGTCCGAATAGGTAGCCGATTTCTCTTCCGCCAACACCGATATCCCCTGCAGGTACATCTGTATCTTGATCAATATGTCTGTAAAGCTCTGACATAAAGCTTTGGCAGAATCTCATGATTTCAGCATCAGACTTTCCTTTTGGATCGAAGTCAGATCCACCTTTACCGCCACCGATAGGTTGACCAGTTAATGAGTTTTTCAAGATTTGCTCAAAACCTAAGAATTTAATGATACTAGCGTTAACAGAAGGGTGGAAACGTAAACCGCCTTTGTAAGGTCCGATTGCACTATTGAATTGGATACGGAATCCGCGGTTAACCTGTACTTTACCATTGTCATCAACCCATGGTACTCTAAATAGAATTTGACGTTCAGGCTCAACAAGTCTTTCTAAGATTCCAGCTTCCATGTATTTTGTCTCTTTTTCAAAAACTGGTACTAGTGAATCAAGGATTTCTTGTACAGCTTGGTGGAATTCGGGTTCATTTGGATTACGTTTTTTTACAGTTTCAAGTACGCCGTTTACATAATTTTTTGCCTGAGTGTCGTTTGCTGTAGTTTGTTGTAATGTTGACATTTGTTCAGTCCCCTTTTTAAAATATATTTTTATTTGAATTTTTTATTTAGTAACTAATTTTTGAATATTTCAATCTCTATGGTTTTATTTTATACTCGAAAATTAATCTAATCCAATATATAATTTAGATAATACCTATGCCGAAATGATATGTATTAGGGAAAGGCGGTGAAAAATATGGAATTAAGACAGCTGCAATATTTTATAGAAGTTGCCAAACGGGAGCATGTTACTGAGGCTGCCAATGCCATGCATGTAGCACAATCCGCTGTTAGCCGGCAGATATTTAATCTGGAGCAGGAGCTCGGGGTAGACCTCTTTGTAAGGGAAGGTCGAAATGTTAAACTAACACCAATTGGAGAAGTATTTTTGCATCATATAGAAGAGGCAATGGTTGTCCTTGAAAAAGCGAAAAGAGAAGTTGATGAATTTCTAGATCCTGAGCAAGGAACTGTTCGGATTGGTTTTCCGAGCAGTATGGCAAACTATACATTGCCTACATGCATCTCTGCCTTTCGCGAAAAGCACCCACATGTAAAATTTAAGTTTAGACAAGGATCTTATAATTATTTAATTGAATCTGTTATTAATGGGAAAGTGGATATGGCATTGATTGGCCCACTGCCGAAGAATAATCCGAAATTAAAGACGGAAATATTCTTTTTAGAAAAAATTGTCGCCTTATTACCAGAAAGCCATCCCCTCGCTTCACAAAAACAAATTAAATTAAACCAACTGCGAAATGATCCATTTGTGTTGTTTCCAGAGGGATTTGGTTTGCATGATTTGGTAGTTAATGCTTGCCGTCAAAATGGATTTCAGCCGGAGGTTGCCTTTGAGGGCAAGGATATTGATGCTATTAAAGGATTGGTAACAGCAGGCCTTGGCGTAACATTGATACCTGAAATTAGTTTAATAGACTCTAAGCCGCGTGCAGCAAAGAAATTATTTATTGTTGACCCAGAAGTGACCCGTACGGTTGGTATTATTACCCCAAGTGATCGGGAATTACTTCCTACTGAACAAGTATTTTATGATTTCCTAAGGGACTTTTTCAAAGTGCTGAATGGTTATAATTGATGCTTTTTTTGGCCATAAGAAAAAAAATAGAGGCTGAGTCAGCCTCTATTTTTGCTTACTTTAAGTTTCCAGGAACTGATTTTGAAAGTCGGCCTGAATTTGCAGCTTGTTGCGGTGAAACAGCTGGCTTCAATATACGCATGTTTATCAACTCCTTTCAATAGTTTCCATGTTTTCTAGGTTTTCTAGCATCGTATTTTGTTTCCAAATAAGGCGGAGTACTTGCTTGATTTTCTTTTTCTCAAATGTGCAAGGGCGTTTGCCTGTTCTAACACGATATAAAGGACAATGGTTTCCTTGGCAGGCTGGTCGGAAAAAGCACGCTTGACAGCCTGTATCTTTATCTTCGCCTGAAGTCACCCAGAAAGCAACTTTATCATAATCTATATCCATCGTACCATCAGGCAATAACTTCCCTACATGATTAAATTCCTCATTGAAAGAACAAGTACATTTATAGAGCTGTCCATCGGCTCCGATGACGAATGAATGCGGCTTTGCAGCATAACAAACGGAACCGGACGGCATGATGGCAGATTCGATAATGGAACTCATACCAAGCCCTCTGTCTAAACCGTATTCGGTAAACTCCCAAATTTTAGTTTCGGCTACACGATGATCACAAATTGGCAAATCGCCGTCATTTTCACCGCCCCAGCGGCCTACCGGACGACAAAATGTTTGAAAACGTGGATCATTGCCAAACAAGCCGCTAAGGTAATCAAGAAATGGCTCCACATTGGCAAGATTGCTTTCGTCAAAATTGATGCGAATATAAATCTCGAACTCTTCATCGATTTCTTTGATAGCTTTCAAGTTTCCGATAATCGTGTCAAATGTTTCGCCACCGCCTGTTAGAAATCTCCTTGAATCGTGATATTCTTTCATTCCATCAAGTGTAATCATAAAGCGGCGTACATTCCAGCTGAGTAACGAGCGGAAATTTTCCGGTGTTAAATAGTATCCATTGGTTGTCATTTCTGCTGTATAGTTTATATCGTATTTTCGGACAGTAGTTAGAATGGATTCACTAAGCTCTTCAATTACATCAAGTGCCAGCATCGGCTCACCGCCAAACCAGCTGATGCTTAGATGGTCTAATGATTTCCCTTTTTGGGCAATAAATTCTTTTAATCCGTTGCGAACCTCAGCCTTCATATTGCCCTGTGGAAAAGTCTGGTAACAATATGTACAACGGAAGTTACATGCCTCAGTTGGCATTACAATTAGATGCATCGTATCTGTACGATGGAGTGATTGATGGAAAAAGCGTGCTCTTGCATCTTCGTCAACATCATCTTGAACGAGAAATCCTGAATCAACTAATGCTTGTAGTGTTTCAGATAATTCTCCCGATACACCATCTCTTTTTAAAGCTGCCATTACAATTGGCTTTTCTTCTAATGTAAAGGAGGCTATGGCCCCTGTATAGCTATTGTATAAAATAAGTTCGCCATTATCTGCTTGTGACATTGCATTGAAGCGGGAGGGAAGCCACCGTTTAGTTGTCATTCGTTCCTGCACCCTTTCCATTTTAAAATCAAAAAAAACAAGTGTACCCATGGAATTATTCCAGTGTTCCACCTCTATTGCTTAAACAAGTACTTATTGGGAAATTGTTCTTTTTGCATGTTTATTATATATAATTAAGGTATAATTAGCAATTGGCTGACAAGCTATCATACTATAATTTTAGAAAAATAAATGTCCAATTTGCTACCATAGATTCATATAATTATTGAAGAATGAAAGAAGGAAATAGAATGTATTTGACAGTAAAAGAGACAGCTGAATTACTATCAATACCCATATCACATGTAGAAAGTTTAATTTTACAAAAAAGAGTACGGTCCATTTATGATGGTGAACAATATCTAATTAATAAAGAACAATTTAACACTCATTTTGAACAATTGGAGAAGTATAAAAAATTAATAGATGAAATTTATAATGAGCCGATTCCTGAAGATATCGATGTTAAGGATGAGGATTAAGTCATTTTGTTTCAATGGAAAAGTCTCCTATGATAATATAAAGCAATAAGTTTGGGAGGCTATAAAAAAGGTGGGAAAAAATGAATTCGGAAAGTAAAGAACAATTATGGTCAAGATCCTTTATCATGCTCATGCTTGGCAACTTTTTTCTGTTTATGTCATTTCAAATGTTAATTCCAACGGTGCCCCCCTATATTAAATCAATTGGAGCATCAGGTTTGGAAATTGGGTTGGTAACAACGCTTTTCTCTGTAGGGGCAGTTTTTTGCAGACCTTTTATCGGACATATACTTCAATATAAGTCTAGGAGACCGTTGGTGCTGTCTTCTGCAATTTGTTTATTGGTGATTACTTTGATTTATCCACTGACACAAATTGTCGTGTTATTCCTGGCTCTACGCCTACTTCATGGCATAGCCTGGGGCTATTCGACTACAGTAAACGGAACAGCTGCTGTCGATATCGTTCCCAATTCCCGTCTTGGTGAAGGAATGGGATATTTCGGACTTTCAACAACGATAGGAATGATCATTGCCCCAAGTGTGGGCATTTATCTTTATCAAGTTACTACATTCACGAATTTAATCTACATATCAGGCATACTAGGAGTATTAGCTGTTGTCATGTTTGCCGTTGTTCGCTATAACACCCCAGATGCTGTGAAAAATGCGAATAAAAAGGAACTGAGCTTTTCTTATGTAGACTCGTTAATTGAAAAAACAAGTTTACTACCAGCACTGATTATGCTAATGGTAACCTTTGGATATGGGACGATTGTTACTTTTATCGTTATTTTTGGAGAGGAACGCGGCATTGATCAAATTTTCCTCTACTATTTATGCAACGCAATTATGGCAACCTTAGTTAGGCCGATAACAGGGAAATGGTTTGATAAAAACGGTCCGATTGGGCTTGTATTATGCTGCATTTTATTTACATTTGCTGCTATGTGGGTACTTTCTTTTGCCCATTCCAATTCATTGATTGTGGTATCAGGGATCCTTTTCGGAGTCGGGTTTGGGACTTTAATTCCAACTTTGCAATCATGGGCACTTTCGCTTACACCCCATAGCCGCCGCGGTGTTGCGAATGGGATGATTTTTTCTTCGTTGGACTTAGGGATTGGAATTAGCGGGTTGATATTCGGCTTTTTGGCTGAGTTTATCGACCTAGGTACTATTTTTCAAATATCCAGTTTGTTTTTAATTATAGCCATGGTATTGACGATGCTAGAACGGAAACGTGTAAAAGCAAAACAGCACCAGGAGCAGCCAGTTGCCCTTGTTAAATAGTTGTTTGGAAAGCACCGTTTGTTGTAAAACGGTGCTTTTATGTGCATTCACGAGAAACGACCAGTATTTGCTCTTTTCCTTCATAATTTGAGTGTGTTATAGTTAAAAAGTGAAAAATAAGAGGGGTAATGAACGATGAGTATAAAAGAACAAGTTAATAATAGACGGACATTTGCAATAATTTCCCACCCGGATGCCGGAAAAACAACAATGACGGAAAAACTACTACTGTTCGGAAATATCATCCGTGAAGCTGGTACGGTAAAAGGGAAAAAGACTGGGAAATATGCAACATCAGACTGGATGGAAATTGAGAAAAAAAGGGGAATCTCCGTTACTTCAAGTGTAATGAGCTTTCCATATAAGGATTATTACGTAAATATTTTGGACACACCTGGACACGAGGACTTCAGTGAAGACACATATCGTACACTAACAGCTGTGGACAGTGTTGTGATGATCATCGACTCAACAAAAGGTGTTGAGCCGCAAACGATTAAGCTCTTCAAAGTGTGTCGGATGAGAGGAATTCCAATTTTTACATTTATTAATAAGCTTGACCGAGAAGGGAAAGAGCCGCTCGAACTTCTATCAGAAATTGAAGAGGTGCTAGGCATCGAATCCTACCCAATGAACTGGCCGGTTGGCATGGGAAAAAGATTTGAAGGTATTATCGACCGCTTTAATAACAAATTTGTGCGCTTCTTAGGGGACGAACAAGAAGAAGTGACATCTCTAGAACAATTGGATAAATCGCAAAGCCCTGCATTGGAATCGGTATTTGATGAACTTGAACTGCTTGATGAGGCAGGAAATGAATTCAGCGCTGAACGTGTTGCGAAGGGAGAATTAACGCCTGTCTTTTTTGGAAGTGCGCTTGCCAATTTTGGTGTACGGACATTTTTTGATACATTTATTCGTTTTGCATCGGCACCGAAGCCAAGAAAAACGGACGATGGCCTTGTGAGCCCAGATTCAGAGACATTTACCGGCTATGTTTTTAAAATTCAAGCTAATATGAATCCTGCCCACCGTGACCGGATTGCGTTTTTGCGTATTTGTTCAGGCAAATTCACACGGGGCATGAATGTACGCTTAACAAGAACAAATAAAACGATGAATCTTAATCAAACCCAGCAATTTTTAGCTTCCAGCCGTGAAACAGTAGATGAAGCTTATGCCGGGGATATTATTGGATTATATGACCCGAACATGTATCAAATTGGCGATACCATCACAGCAGGTAAAGAGGACATTCATTATCGTGAACTGCCGCAGTTCCCACCGGAAATGTTCCGCAAAGTTCGTGTGAAAAACGTAATGAAGTCCAAGCAATTTAAAAAAGGGATCGAGCAGCTTGTTCAAGAAGGTGCGATTCAGCTTTTCAAACAAGATTCGAACGATGATATTATTCTGGGGGCAGTCGGTCAATTGCAGTTTGAAGTATTTGAATACCGAATGAAGGCTGAATACAATGTCGATATCGAGTTTACGCATTTAGGCGATCGAATTCCAAGATGGCTGACTGGAGAGCCGAAGGACCGTCGCTTGTTTGACTCAAGAAGCTTGCTCGTTCAAGACCGCTACGAACGATATGCCGTCTTATTTGAAAACGACTTTACACTTCGTTATTTCCAGGATAAAAATAAGGATGTTGAGCTTGTTGACTTGTTTGAGGCTAATGACTATAAGAGCTTGTAATGACGAGTTCTCTTTAGTTTAGGTGCAAGATATGCTTTTAGTAGCATATTGTAAAAATTAATTTGTTAATAAACAACCTGATAAACTTTGTTTTATCAGGTTGTTTGTTTTATTGTACAAACTGATTGCGATTTTGATTGCGTGTGGAAACTGTATTGATTCGGACACTTTGGGCAAGGAATCGGTGAAGAAAGTCCCAATGGAGGTGCGAATTGGACAGGACAGGTGTGAAATGAGCGAAGAGAGTCCGAGTGCCACACTGATACTGTCAATAAATCCATTTGCTTGATACCAATGTTTACAGTAAGGAAGTAAGTAATTTGTACCATTAAATAAAAATTTGATAAAATGCTAGAAAAGGGCCTCGGATCACTGAGCCCCTTTTTAATTTTAACAAAGGAATTGCTAAAATATTCTTCAACCATACTACCAAAAAGAAGGGAAACCTCCCATGAGGATTAACAAATTTATCAGCAGTTCGGGTTTTTGCTCAAGGCGGGAAGCTGAACGATTAATTCGTGCCGGTAAAATAACCGTCAACGGCGAAATTCCGGAACAAAACTATATGATCACGCCAACCGATGTGGTTCTCATCGAGGGCAAGCCATTACCCGTTAAGAAGCGCCTTATTTATATTGCACTGAACAAACCGGTAGGGGTGGTTTGCACAAACGCCACTACTGTTAAGAATAATATTGCCGATTATATGCACTTTCCGGAGCGGATTTTTGCAGTTGGGAGATTGGATAAGGACTCCGAAGGGTTACTTTTGCTTACAAATGATGGCGAGATTGCCCATAAAATACTTCATTCAGAGCATAATCATGAAAAGGAATACATTGTAACTGTTGATAAACCGATAACGGATGATTTTATCGAAAAAATGGCAAACGGTGTTGAAATCCCAAATCTGAATACAGTTACAAAAGCTTGCAAGGTTTATCAAATTAATGAAACAACCTTTCGAATTATTTTGACGCAAGGATTGAATCGGCAAATTCGGAGAATGTGCAAAGAGTTGCATTACAGAGTGATTCGCCTCCAGCGCATCCGCATTATGAATATAAAATTAACAGATTTAGAGTATGGCATGTGGCGGGAACTTACTGAACAAGAGATTAATCAACTTAAATCACTTTTACAATAAAATTGCCTCTTACTACACTTATGAATCCATTCTTTAACCAGGAACAAATTCCGCTATTTCCCATAAAATAATTACAAAAAACTGGGGAGAATATTATGAGTGTTTGGATAAGCGAGGGGTTGTTCTACCAGGTTACTGCAAGCCTATATCCAGTCTCGACGAAAACGGCAGACGGGGTGAAATGGGGCTATATCAATTCTCGAGGAAAGCTGCAAATAAAACAAGACTATGATCAGGCAATGGAGTTTCAAACAAACGGTCTAGCCGTTGTACGACTGAATAACCACTTTGGTGTAATAAATCATAATGGGAAGTTTGTTGTCGAGCCTAGGTATGAAATGATCTCTCTTTTTTCAGAGGGACGGGCACAAGTGATTGATAAGGGCAATTATAAAGTAATCGATACGAGCGGTAAAGTACTAACCTCAAAGTTCTATAGCCTTATTGGAGCGTATGAAAGTGGGCGGGCTTTGTTTGCTGAAACGACTGAAGGTGGTCAGCATCGCTATGGTTATTTAGACCGCCAAGGAAAAGAGGTCATTCCGGCACAGTTTATCAATGGTAATGACTTTCAAAACGACAAGGCTGTTGTCCAATTGTCAGCAAATGAATATGCCATCATTAATCGGATAGGGAAAATTTTGAATAAATATCCTTATCCATTTGTGGGAAATCTCGGGGATGGACTTTTACCGTTTAAGGAAAATGAAGATGGCAAGCTTGGTTATATGGATGTAAAAGGCACCATCATCATTCAGCCGCAATACACGATAGCCATGCCGTTTGAAGAAGGGTATGCCATTGTTAATAAGGGCGAGGATTATAAACAACAATATGGGCTTATCAACAAGGAAGGTAAGTTTATGATTGCCCCCACATATAATGATATTCATCTAGTAGGAAAAAACCGCGTCGCAGTAGGGAAAGCAATCAAAGAAGAATCCCCATTTTATGGCTCAAAGTATGCTTTGGCAACAATTGATGGGACGGTTTTTACAGATTATAAGTATTTCACAATACTAGATTTCAAAGAGGGCGTTGCTTCAGCCACAACGGGAATGGAAACTTTTTTTATGTTGAGAAATGGAAAAATGGCAAAGGACCTGCCAGTAGTTAAAGGAGAGGGAACCTTAACATTAGAAGGGGAATTAGTAAAGGCAAATGTTGATCAGCGGTTATCCTATTATAACCGTTCAGGTGCTCTTGTTTGGAGACAAAATCGATTGATCCCATTAAATCAACAGTATAAGGTAGTGGAGAAAAAATATAAGCCAAATAAAGACTATCTTGTCTATTATCCACAGGTGGAAGGCATGGCCAGTGTGAGCGCTCAGCAAAAAGTAAATGAGGAACTGAAACAATTGGCCCAGGTTAAACCAATCCAAGCTGAAGTTCAATTAGATTCCAGCTACACTGGGGATTTTGCAATCCAATTTCACAAAGAGCAGTTGCTTGTTATTGAAATTGAAGGCTATGACTATCCTTTTGGTGCTGCCCATGGAATGCCGTACCGGGTGTATGCTTCTATCAACTTAGTAACTGGAAGTATTTACGAATTGGCGGATTTATTTAGAAAGGATAGCGATTATGTAAAAGAATTGAGTACGATTATAGCTGAGCAGATTGAAAAGGATGAACAATATTCTTATGTATTCCCCAATGCCTATAAAGGGATTAGTGCAGATCAATTATTTTACATTGATGCTAACAATCTTTATCTATATTTTGAGCCATATGAAATTGGCCCATATGCCGCTGGTTTTCCTACGTTTACAATTCCATTCACAGAGATCAAGGATATCATAAATTTCCAGGGAGAGTTTTGGCAAGCTTTTCACTAAAAGGCAGGGTCATGTCCTGCCTTATCCTCCAAAAAGTAAAGCAAAAAGTTTCAAATTTAGCAATTTTTCCTTAGATAGGATGAGTTTCTATACAATTTCCGATAAAATAAGAATATAAAATATGACAAAAAAAGACAGGAGACTACTATGAGTGTACAGTCAAAAAAAGTAAAGTCTGATATTGAGATTGCTCAAGAAGCATTCATGAAGCCTATAAAAGAAATTGCCGAACAGCTTCATTTACAAGAAGATGAATGGGAGCCATATGGACGGTATAAGGCGAAAATTTCTTTGGATGTGATGAAACGGCTGCAGGGCCAGCCGGATGGAAAGGTCATTTTAGTTACATCGATTAACCCAACTCCAGCAGGAGAAGGGAAATCAACGGTGACGGTTGGGCTTGGACAAGCGTTGAATAAAATTGGCCACAAGACCATTGTTGCATTGCGGGAGCCTTCTCTAGGGCCGACGATGGGAATCAAAGGGGGAGCCAGCGGTGGCGGTTACTCTCAAGTGATGCCAATGGAGGATATTAATCTCCATTTTACAGGTGACTTCCATGCGATTACGACGGCAAATAATGCCCTTGCAGCATTTATAGACAACCACATTCATCAAGGAAATGAACTGCAAATTGATACAAGAAGAATTACATGGAAGCGGGTCGTTGACTTAAATGACCGTGCTTTAAGGCAAGTGGTTGTTGGCCTCGGCGGACCGTTACAAGGTGTCCCAAGGGAAGATGGCTTTAATATAACCGTTGCTTCTGAGATAATGGCTATTCTTTGCTTGGCAAAGGACCTTGCTGATTTGAAGGGAAAGTTATCCAATATTGTGATTGGCTACAATATTGCTAAACAGCCGGTAACTGTTCGGGATTTAGGTGTACAAGGTGCTCTGACGTTATTATTGAAGGAAGCAATTAAGCCAAATTTAGTACAAACATTGGAAAATACACCAGCCATTGTTCATGGCGGCCCATTTGCGAACATTGCCCATGGCTGCAACAGTATTATTGCGACAAAACTTGCCGCGAAGCTTGGCGAGTTTGTGGTAACCGAAGCCGGCTTTGGTGCTGACCTCGGCGCAGAAAAGTTTTTAAATATAAAATCACGGCTAGGTAATATTGATCCTAAGGCCGTTGTTATTGTGGCAACGATTCGTGCTTTAAAAATGCATGGCGGTGTTGACAAAGGCAATCTCACGGAAGAAAACGTAGACGCCTTAAAGATTGGCATGAAGAATCTGCAAAAGCACATTGAAACAGTAAAAAGCTTCGGCTTGCCATTTGTTGTTGCTATTAACCGTTTCATTACAGATTCCGAAAAGGAAATCGAAACCATCGAAAAATGGTGTGAAGAGAAAAATTACGATGTTGCGTTATCAGATGTTTGGGCTAAAGGCGGCGAGGGTGGTATTGATTTAGCGGTCAAACTTCTAAAGGTTTTAGATAAACATGAAAGCAACTTTAAGCCATTATATGATGTAAATGACTCCATTGAAGCAAAAATTGAGACGATTGCTAAAAAGGTGTATGGCGCTGCTGGCGTTGATTTCATTCCAAAGGTGAAAAAACAAATAGAAGAGTATAAAGCCTTTGGTTGGGATAAGCTACCGGTTTGCATGGCAAAAACCCAATATTCCCTGTCAGATGATCCAACCAAGCTGGGCCGACCAGAAGGCTTCAAGATTACCGTAAGAGAATTGCGTCCTTCAATCGGAGCTGGCTTCCTCGTTGCGTTGACAGGCGACGTCATGACTATGCCAGGTTTACCAAAGAAACCGGCCGCATTAAACATGGATGTTGATGCAGATGGAAAAGCTATCGGGCTATTTTAAGATTGGATGATAAGGCGCTGCTCTTTAAAGGTAGCACCACCATAAAAAAAGTCCTTCATCACAATGATGAAGGACTTTAAATACATGTGGGGTTTAAAACACCTTCGTTGTCCAAGACTCGCAATTCCATACTTCCGTTACAACTTCTCTATAAAACTCAGGCTCATGGCTGATTAATAAAATGCTGCCTTTATAAGCCTTAAGAGCGCGTTTTAACTCATCTTTCGCATCAACATCAAGATGGTTTGTCGGCTCGTCCAATACAAGCAAATTCGTTTCTGTGTTAATGAGCTTACAAAACCGTACCTTGGCTTTTTCGCCACCACTTAATACTTCAACCTTGCTTTCGATATGTTTTGTAGTTAAACCACATTTTGCCAAAGCAGCCCGGACTTCATATTGACTAAAGTGTGGGAACGAATTCCAAACTTCCTCAATACAAGTATTGTTATTTGCCGTTTTAATTTCTTGTTCAAAATAACCAATATGCAAATAATCACCGCGTTCAACATTACCAGAAATCGGCTTGATTTCGCCAAGAATGCTTCGTAATAATGTTGTTTTACCAATTCCATTTGCGCCGACAAGGGCTATCTTTTGGCCACGTTCCATTTTTAAATTCAATGGTCTTGAAAGGGGTTCATCATAACCAATAACAAGATCCTTCGTTTCAAAGATGACCTTGCCTGACGTACGTGCTTCTTTAAAATTAAATTCTGGTTTTGGTTTTTCCTTCGCCAATTCAATAACATCCATTTTATCAAGCTTTTTCTGACGGGACATCGCCATGTTTCTTGTGGCAACACTTGCTTTGTTACGAGCAACGAAGTCTTTTAGTTTTGCAATTTCCTGTTGTTGTCTTTTATAAGCAGATTCTAACTGTTGCTTCTTCATTTCATAAACAGACATGAAATTATCGTAGTCACCAACATAGCGGTTTAACTCTTGATTTTCCATATGGTAAATTAAGTTAATAACACTGTTTAAAAACGGAATATCATGCGAGATTAAGATAAAAGCATTTTCATATTCAAGCAAGTACCGCTTTAGCCACTCGATGTGCTGTTCATCTAAATAGTTGGTCGGTTCGTCTAAAAGTAAAATATCTGGCTTTTCCAGCAATAATTTAGCAAGTAGGATTTTTGTCCGTTGACCGCCGCTTAAATCAGTAACATCACGTTCAAGCCCAATATCCTGCAAGCCAAGGCCGCGGGCTACCTCTTCGACTTTAGCGTCAATGATATAAAAATCATTATTTGTTAATAGGTCTTGAATGGTGCCAACGTCCTCCAATAGCTTTTCAAGCTCCTCTGGAGTGGCCTCAGCCATTTTTTCATAAATTTGATTCATTTCAGCTTCTAGATCAAACAAATATTGAAATGCACTTTTTAGTACATCGCGAATCGTTAGACCTTTTTCAAGCACAGTATGTTGATCCAAATAGCCGACACGGACGTTCTTTGACCATTCTATTTGCCCTGCATCAGGCTCTAACTTTCTCGTAATAATATTCATAAAGGTGGATTTACCTTCGCCATTCGCACCTATTAAACCAATATGCTCCCCTTTTAAAAGACGAAAGGAAACATCATTAAAAATGGCACGATCCCCAAATCCATGGCTTAAATTTTTAACTGTTAAAATACTCATAATTTCCTCCATTTCCGGTTAATAAATATATATTTAATTCAAAGAATTTATTAATAAAAATATAAACTAAAACATTAATTTCCCTAATCCCTAACCATCAAACCCCCAAATTAAAATTATATATGACAGGTCCGTCGGATGGAAGAAAACTTTTTTCCAAATGAATACTAAAAATAGGCATTCACCTAAATCTAACCTGCTACATATTGTATTCAGTATAGAAGGTGTTTTAAAATCCATTTACTGGGAGTGTGGCATTAGTGGTAGGTAAAATTAAAAATTATTATGCTGGAGGCAACACCGCCAAAGGCTTCCAAAGCTTATTTGATTCAAACCTAAATAATTTGGAACGGGTCTTTATTTTAAAAGGAGGACCTGGCACGGGAAAATCAAGTTTAATGAAAAAAGTTGGCGAGGAATGGGTAAATAAAGGTTATGGTATTGAGTATTTACACTGTTCATCTGATAATCAATCCATTGATGGTGTCATCAATAGGGAATTGCAGGTTGGAATCGTTGATGGCACAGCTCCACATGTGATTGAGCCAAAAGCACCTGGTGCTGTTGAGGAATATGTAAATTTAGGAGAAGCATGGGATTCTAAAAAGCTCGCAGTCCATAAAAAAGAAATTCTAGAACTCTCAGAGCAAATATCTAACTCATTTCAAAGAGCTTATCAATTGTTTGCTGAAGGTTTAAAAATTCACGATGAGTGGGAAGTATTTTATATAAAGAATATGGACTTCAAGGAAGCGAATAACTTAACAGAAGAAGTCATTCAACAGTTTTTCGGAGGTGTGAAGTTAAATAAAAAGTCCGATGTTAAACATCGTTTTCTAGGGGCGGCAACACCAAATGGCCCGGTTGATTTTATTCAAAATTTAACAGAAGATATTGAACATCGCTATTTTATTAAGGGACGCCCGGGATCTGGAAAATCAACGATGTTGAAAAAAATTGCCGCAGCAGCAGAAAACCTTGGCTATGATGTGGAAATATATCACTGTGGCTTTGACCCAAGAAGCTTAGATATGGTGATTCTAAGAGAAATTGGAATTGCCATCTTTGATAGCACAGCACCACATGAACATTTTCCAGACCGAAAAACAGACAAAATCATCGACATGTATAGAAGAGCGATTAAAGAAGGAACAGATGAGAAATATGCTGCGGAAATAAGTGAAATACAAGAAAGATATTCTGCTAAAATGGCAGAAGCAACATCTTTCCTTGCGAAGGCCAAACAGCTCCGTGATGGGCTGGAGGATATTTACAAAGAAGCGATGGACTTTAGTGTGGTCGAAAAAAAATGCGAAGAAATCAGAAGTGAAGTTAAGAAAATAGAAGAAATGTTAAAAAGATAATAGCGAGGGAAATAAGTGTGGAAAAGAGCCTTTCCACACTTATTGCTTTTTGCAAAAAATGACAAAAAATAGGTTTTAATTACCTAGTAGTTCTAGTCTGTTACTACCTTGTATGCAAAATATTCATAGAATATAATGATAGTAGAATCGAAAAAGGCAAAGTCATTGAAAAATGGCGACGCAAAGCTAGAGGGGCTACGTCGAAAAGATATGCCAGCCAGCTACCGAATAAATATCTGTGTAATGATTACATACATAGCTTATTCGGTCTATATAGGATAAGCTTTTTTGTTATTTTAAAAAAGCATATCCTCCAAATAACTATTTGAGAGGGGAATGTTAAATGAAGAAGAAAATTGTCGGAGTTGCTGTAGCTTTATCTTTACTTTCTTCACCAGCATTGGCAAATGCTGCGCACAGTTTTGAGGGGGATTTCCTTGTCGCTAAAAAGGGTGGTCATGGAAATAGTGGTGGTAGTAGTAGTAGTAGTAGTGGCAGCAGCAATAGCAGCCATAGTAATAGCGATAGAGGCAATAGCTCGCAAAATAATTCTATTTCCGAAATCACTCAGAATGATGATGCCCTTAAAACTGGACAAAATGATGCTGAAAAGAAAAATAACGATGGTAGTAGTAAAAAAACTTCTATAGAGGATATTAAGAAAGAAAAAACTAGATTATTAGAAGAATATAAAGATAATTTATCGGAGCTAAAAGCTCGTACTTTAGAATTGCGCCAACAGCTTGAAGCCACAGTTGAGGGTGAGGAAAAAGCTGAGTTATTGGAAACTACAGCGGATCTTTTAGATCAAGCAGGTGAATTCGAGCAGGCGATTACTACACAAGAAGAAGCAGTTCAGCAAGATTTAACAAATGTTGATCGCTATAAAAAACTAGCTAAATTAATGGATAAGAGTGGAAAAAAAGATATCAAGGCTTTTGTGAATGGAAAGTCTCCTAAGTTTGATGTACCACCAGTGATTAAATCTGGGCGCACCCTAGTACCAATTCGGGCGATTTCTGAAGCGTTAGGTGCAGAAGTAACTTGGAATCAAGAAGAGCAAACAGCAATAATTGTGAGAGATGGTATCGAAATCAAATTAACATTGAATGATCTAAAGGCATATGTTGATGGAAAAGAAATTGAGTTAGATGTTCCGTCAACATCAATCAACAGTAGAATTGTAGTACCATTGCGATTTATTAGTGAAGCATTTGATGCCGCAGTCCAATGGGAAGATGAAACAGATAGTGTTATTATCGTAGATAACGACGCAACGGATGAGACTGGAACTGGAGAGCCTACTCAAGAGTCAACAGATGCAAGTGCCAATGAGGAAGCA
Source organism: Schinkia acidoalkalinis (assembly GCF_054301215.1). The sequence goes on along the minus strand of NZ_CP182573.1, from coordinate 1,475,148 downwards.
ACAACGACAGCAAGTCAAGATACAACTGATGAAACAGTACAAGAGGATACTGCTTCTTTAGAGGAAATAGACGAGACTTCAACGGAAGTCGTCATTCCTACCGAAAATTCAACAGCAGCAATAAATTAAAAATTAAAAAATGCTTATGTGTAGCTTAAAGCTCGCATAAGCATTTTTTGCAAAAAATCATTTTTATTTTCTCAAATTGCCTAACTCCGCAGCGATGGCCTGCATTTCGCTGATGCTAAATGTTTCTTTATTGATCACCATTTCATATATTTCTTTTAATTCTTCGAACATTTCTTCATTAAAATGATCAGCTTTAAAAGCGCCAACATTAACCATTTTCAGCTTTTCTTTTATCGCATCAACCATATGTTCAATATTCTCTTTTGATTTTACCGTTAAGTCCATACCCGTTTCCCCTTTCTGTTTCACACTAATTATAGTCCATCGTAACATAACGGAAAAAGAGACTGCAATTTTGCAGCCTTTTAATTATGCACCAAATTTGGGTTAATTTGCTTTTAATCTTGGTATCAGAAATATTTCGGCAATTCGTTTTCTTTGGTTGTTTTTGTTGGCTATAATAAAGATAAATCATACGTATATAAAAAATGTGATGAAATGATATACATATAAAAGGAGAGTCAGTAATGGGAGAACGAAATAAATTGGTTAGAGGGATGCTATACGGTGCTGCTGTAGGCGCAGCTGTATCTTTGTTAGACCGTGAAACACGGGAAAAAACGATCTTACAAATGAAGGATTGTAGTAAAAGAATATGGAATTTTAGTAAAAATCCATCTGTCTTCATTGAAAATGTATCTAATAAAATTGAGGCAACTAGAAATAAGGTAGAAGAAGTATCCGAAGATATCGCTTTCATAGTTGATAAAGTAAATGATATCAAACAGTCCAGTGAGAAGTTGCTCATTCCTAATAGCGAGGAAGGAGAAAAACAAGAGGATTATTAATAAATGAACTTTTAGTGGGAGGTTTCCATGTCGGAAAACAATGTCACTACATTAAAAGGCTTTATTAAAGAATTATTTAGACGATTTAATCAAGATGAAGTAATCGGCTTGTCCGCAGAACTAGCTTACTTTTTTTTGTTATCTTTATTTCCGTTTTTAATTTTTCTCATTACGCTTATTGGGTATTTACCGATTTCCCAAGAGGATTTATTAGGACTTGTAAGCCGGTTTGCTCCTGGAGAAGCAATGGATTTGATTGAAACTAATTTGCGGCAAATTCTTGAAGGACCAAAAGGGGGCTTGCTGTCTTTTGGTTTGATTGCAACGATCTGGTCGGCATCTAATGGAGTGAATGCAATCATTCGCGTATTAAATCGTGCCTATGAGGTTAGAGAGAGCAGGCCTTATTTATTATCTAGAT